>NZ_JADNBB010000017.1 GCF_015550595.1 Parabacteroides goldsteinii | reverse complement strand
ATTAACTGGTACTCTTGACTGTTTCTATCCATAATGCAAAGTAAATTGTTTTTGGACAGAGTTCAAATTACGGTCTCACTTTTAACTTGAAAAGTCCCTTGTTTTTTTTGAAGATTGATCATCAAGCCTTTACAGCGATCACTTCGATCTCTACCAAACCTACATTAAATACACCTTTTTTCATTTTAATCATTTCTCTTTTTACAAAATCACTTTAAACAAATCTTTTCCCGAACGAATCAAATATAAACCTTTTGTGGATAAATCCACTTCTTCTATGTTATTACTAATCTTTTTTGATGTAACTAATCGTCCACCGGCATCGAAAATATACACAGAATCTCCTATTTCAAAACCTGATAAACATAAACGTCCAGGAGCAGAACGATAGACATATTTATAAACCTCTATCTTTTCATTTGCTGTAGGATCATCTTTTTTAAACTTAACAGATAAATAAGTATTTTCCATTAGATAAGGAATCACAAACTCATTGTTTTCGTCCAACGTATTAGTTATATCTTTATCATTTAAGACAACAGATTCGATAATATAGTCCTGTTTGGGTCGAATATGAAATTCTATACGAGAAGATTCTGTTCTTTCTATATAACCATAATAATAATATTCCCAATCATCTTCATTTTGTCGTATTCCGACAGTTCCTCCTTCTGACAAAAGCATTTCAACCCTATAATTTGTTGCAATCCCACTCGTACGTATATTTTCAAATTTCCCCCAAACGGCATCTTCTTTATAAAATTGTAAACTATTTACCGGAACAAACAATCTTGCTGATTGATAAACAGAACTACAAAAGCTATTTTCTGAAACTTGTGGAACTTTATCGGACGATAAATATACATAATCAATAGAGGGACTATCTTTAAATGCATATTCATCTATTACCGAAACACTCTCTGTCATATGTACTTTTTGAAGAGAACTACATCCAATAAACAAATTTGAGGGAACTTGTTTGATATTCGGAGGGAATACTATAGATTGCATTTTCAAACAATTCTCAAAACTTGGTAACTCTATTAAACTCAAACATTTGCTAAAATTGAAAGATGTATTTTGACAACCTCTTAATGCATAATTCCCGACATAAGACAATTTATTTGCTTCGTCAAAATAAACACTTTTTATATTCTCGAAAGTATAATCTCCTACTTTTACTAAAGATTCACTCACTGTAATCATAGCTTTTACACAATTCTTAAAAGCACTGCTTTTTATTTTCTGTGTAATAGGTAAAGTTACATAAGTCAAACTCGAACAATTCTCAAAAGAAGCTCTTTCAATAGTAGTTACATAAAAAGGAAAATGTACTAAGTTTTTACAATCCTTAAAAGCTTCTTCTCCTATCTCTCTCAATGATTCTATTTTTTCTCCTTCAAATGAATAGAATGTGGAAATAGTAGAGCCTGAAAAAGATTGCTTTCCTATAACTTCTATTGAATACGGTAAATAGACATACTATAATGTCTGATTATTGTAAAATGCTTTATCCGGAATTGTATTTGCAGAATGAATTATCTGGCTGAAAATAAAGTTTAAACATAGTTCCTTTTTTCAGATCCGATATACAATCAGATTCCGTTATAGTTTTATCTTCTACCTTTATACAGCCTGTTCCTCCTGTCATATTAATATTTAATGTATAAGTTGGTATCTTCTCAAACGTCACAGAAAGTGACATATCTGAAGAAACAGAAGCTATTTTATATACATTATTGACAATCTTATCGGTTATGTCTTGTGAACCAAGCATAACCTTTGCCGTATAATATTGGTCATTTGGTAAAAATTCTAATTTAATTTCCGATACAGGCACTGACACAGAGTTTCCATTTTGTATCGTTAGCCCATTCACTTTAACCTCTCCATTGCCCAAAAGATAAACCTGAAAAGTATAACTTACAGGTTCATCTTTTTCAAAAATAATAGTTATCTCTTGATTGGAAGAAACGGATGAAATTATCAGAATGTTATTATTTATCTGACTAGTAACATCTGCTGTTCCTAACTTTACCTCTTTAAGGTGATACCCATTTTGGAACATTATAGTTACTTTCACATCAGTAGCTGCTGTAACTGTTACTGATTGACCTGAAATGATAGACTGGTCATTCACCTTTGCACTTCCTCCTTCTGAATAAGTAATTTTTACTGTATAAGTTTTCGGTACATCCTCTTCAAACTTAACGTCTATTTCCTGATCGGCTGATATTGATGATATAGTTAGTACATTATTACTTAACCGACTGGTTACATCTGTTGCCCCCTGTTTTATGTACTTAACATGATAATCATTTTGAGGCATTATAGCTATTTTCACATTCGAAGCAGCAACAACTGTTACTGATTGACCCGTAGTGACAAACTGGTCATTGACTCTTACACTTCCACCTTCTGAACAAGTAATTTTCACTGTATAAGTCTTTGGTACATCCTTTTCAAACTTAACATCTATTTCTTGATCGGCTGATATTGATAATATAGTCAATACATTATTATTTACTCGATCAGTCACATCTTCATTTCCTAACTTAACTTGTTGAATATGATAATCTGTATAAGGTATTATTGTTATTTTCACATCAGCATCTGCGGATACTGTGACCGATTGACCGGTATAAGTAATGGATTGATCATCTACTTTTACATTTCCACCATCCAAATAAGTAACCTTTACAGTATAAGTTTCTGGCTTCTTCTCCCAGATAGGTTCTATTTGATAGTTTTTGCCAACGCTTGCAACATAAGATGTGATTTTTCCTTTACTAACTCCATTTATTTTCACATCTTTAAGACGATAACCTTTTTTTGTCCAAAAAGAGTTTGACAAAACAAAAGTTCTTCGAATCATAAAAATATGATTTTAGGTGAACTCAAACCCCACTTATCGAGTAAGCTTCATCTTACTCCTCAAGTAAAGCAAAGGCTACTCCTCAAGTAAGCTCAACCTTACTCGATAAGTAGCCTTTGAGATATTTAGTATAACCCTTCGCAAGCGATACAAAACCTTTTTTCAATTTGTAACCAATTAGTTCACCACAACTATGATGAACATAATTGTATCTAACGGTAATTTTCAGATATAGAAGGAAAGCAGGGTAATGAGGTGGGTAAAAAATGGGATGGTGTGTCAAAAGCTCACATTAAGGAATATAAACAAATACTTTCTTAACACACCATCCAATTATCAAGCCTTTACAGCAATCACTTCAATCTCTACCAAACCATTCTTCGGTAATGTTTTTACGGCTACGGCAGAGCGAGCCGGGAAAGTTCCTTCAAACTGTGAAGCATATACTTCATTCATTGCTACGAAATCACCCATATCGGCAAGGAATACGGTTGTTTTAACAACATCGTCGATATCGTATCCTGCTTCTGTCAGGATAGCTTTCACGTTTTTGAATGCCTGTGCTGTCTGCTCCTTAACAGTACCTTCCACGAAGTTGCCTGTTGCCGGATCGATACCTAACTGTCCGGAAGCAAATAACATATTTCCTACTTGTACTGCCTGGCTGTAAGGGCCTATTGCGGCAGGTGCATTTGTTGTTGCAATAACTTTTTTCATTGTGTTTATCTATTAGTTGTTTTGTTCTTCATTCATACGCTGACGCACTACCTCGTAAATAAGGATAGAACTTGCCACCGACACGTTGAGTGAACCGATCGTTCCGAACTGAGGAATCTTCACCATACTGTCGCAGATACGCAGGTTATCCATCGAGACACCTGTATCTTCCGCTCCCATTACGATAGCAACGGGACCCTCATATTTGATAGCCGTATAGTTCTCGTAGGCTTTCTCGCTCGCAGCATATACTTTCACTCCGCTTGCCTGCAGGAAACGGATCGCTTCCGAAATGCTCTTCTCTTTACAAACGGGTAATACATGCAGGGCTCCGGCAGATGTCTTAATCGCATCAGCATTGACAGTGACGCTTCCTTTTGTCGGAATAACGATAGCATCGACTCCTGCACATTCGCAAGTACGGGCTATCGCTCCAAAATTACGGACATCGGTAACTCCGTCCAAAAGTACGATGAAAGGGCTTTTTCCCTGCTCATAAACAAAAGGTATGATATCTTCCAGACGCTGATAAGTGACAGCCGGAATAAATGCAATCACTCCCTGATGATTTTTCCGGGTCAAACGATCGAGACGCTCTGCCGGTACACGTTGAACAGGAATCTCACGTCCTTTCAGTACTTCAAACAGTTCACGGGACAACTCTCCCTGCAACTCGCGCTTTATAAGAATTTTATCTATTTCCTTATCGGCCTGGATAGCCTCTATCACGGCACGTATGCCGAATACCATTTCGTTCTCTTTCATCAAATATATATTAACTGTATTCTTTCAATTGAATGCGAATGCAAATATACAAACATTATTTACTGTTTTGCCGTTCCTTCATGCCTTGAATAAGAAATAATATTCCGGTTATGATAAGGGCTGAAGAAAGGCCCGTATAAAAAACAGAAATAAAGGAGTCAGGCAATATACGGGAATGACGGATTCCTACACCGAAAGTGATCATAAAAATCATCACAATCCAACCTTTTACATCAAAGAAAGAGAAAGGACAATTTTTTTCTCCCTTTCGGGCAATACGTTCGCTATGCTTCCTGAAAAGACGTAGAAACACAAAATTAAGGAACAACAAAAATACGATAACTGCTTCTCCCACCTTAAGCACCGAGTAATGGGCATCATGCATCCATGTAAGAATTCCGATCCGTAGAATATTAATTCCTGCTATGATCCATACACAACCGGCTATTAATAATAATATGTGCTTATTGACTCTGAACATTCGTCTACTTTTACTGCAATGCAAAAGTACGATTTTTAACGATATATCCTAATCCGACTGACTATGAAGCGTTCTTTTCACTATCTAATTCCTTGATCTCTTTATTTAAGAAGACAGACAGGACTGTCCTTAAAACAACAATACCGCCAAGGATAGCCAGTTCATCCAAACTAGGCTCCAAGACGGTTTTAAGAATATCGGAGGCGATCAACAATTCCAATCCCAGGAGTAAATAAGTGCCTAACTCAGCCCGCAACCGGCGGATATTTACCTGTGAATACTGTCCGGTAAACCGTTTCAGTTCATTCCGACTTTCAGCTTCTGCGACAAACTTCAGAACGCTTACTTTCCTGTCGTTTGCTATCTTTCTTATCTTTTTCCTTACGATCTTTGTCTTTCCGGTCTTTATCACGATCTTTCCTGTTATCGGAATTTTTATCTTTATTATACCGGTCGTTCTTCGGTCTGGAAGGTCTGTCGTAATGCTGATTATGACCGGGACGGTTATTTTTATCCGGGCGCCATTGACCGTTGTTATGATTAGGACGGTCGGGACGATGTTCGGGATGACCGGGGCGATCATATTTACCCGGATACCATTTACCATCATCAAAATGTCCATTCCATCGTCCGTTAGTATATTCCCACTGGTTATGCCAGTAATGATCCTCATAACGCCAGCAAACATTCGACGGGCGATATTCCGGATAATGAGGGTTGTTATACCATCCCTGATAATCATGGATACGCTGCGGACGTTCGCGAACGAAACGAACATACAGGCGGAACTGTGAAGGAGAAAGAACGCGTTGCAACTTACGGTCGCGTTCCATACGCAGGTTAAATATCTTTTTGGCAGACTGATCCCAGTAACGGTAATGTTTACGAGCCTCTTTCTCTATCTTCTGGCCGTATTTATGAACGATATTGTGATAATCGGCAGCTTGTCGTCCATTCAGACGCATGGCCTGTTCCATCCAAAGGCAACTCTGGCAATGTGGTTCATTCCAACCAAAACTGATCCAAAACTGAGCTCGTCCCGGCAAACTACACAACAAAATCAACAAACATATAAAGCTAATCCGTTTCATGACTTTTAGTTTTTAGTTAGTAATTATTACTATGACCAATCTCGGATGAAATGGTTTAACAGGCAAAATCATCGTTTCACTTTCAACAACTCTTTCGCATTGGCAATCGAAGCCCCAGTCAGGGAGGCACCGCTCAACATACGGGCCACTTCCTTTATGCGCTCTTCTTTGTTCAGTTTCTTGATACGCGTAATTGTACGTTCTGTCGTATCTTCCTTATAGACAAAGAAATGCTCTTTGCCTTTTGCTGCGATCTGTGGTAGATGCGTAATGGTGATCACCTGCATTTTTGCACCCAGATCCTGCATAATATCCCCCATTTTATCGGCAATATCTCCGGAAACTCCTGTATCCACTTCATCAAAAATAATTGCAGGAAGAGCTGTAAAACCGGCAATCATTGCCTTTATACATAACATCAGGCGGGAAATTTCACCACCGGATGCTGTTTGTGCCACCGGTTGCAGTTCGCCGCTCTTATTGGCAGAGAAGAGAAAACGGATATCGTCCATTCCATCGCTTTCAGGTTCGGGACGGGAAACGAAATCGACGGCAAACTGCACATTAGGCATTCCCAACGGAATGACCATCTCGACTAATTGGGAAGCAATCGCACGGGAGGCAATCTTACGCTGTTCGCTCAGTACGGCAGCCTGTTGAAGCAGTTCCTGGTGAGAAATATCCAACTGTCCCTTTATTGCTTCTATCTGTTCGTCGAACGAGTCGATATCACGTAGTTGCTCTGTATATTTATCCTGTATGGTAATCAGTTCCTCGACGGTAGAAACGCGATGTTTCTGCTCCAAGGTATAAAGCGTATTCAAACGTTCGTTCACCCAATCCAGACGTTCGGGGCTGAATTCCACATCTTCTTTCAGGACATCGGTTTCGGAAGCCAAATCATTCAGGTCGATATAAGCCGACCGCAAACGTTCGGCAATCTCTTTCGCTTTAGGGTAATAACGTTCCAGTGAGTCGGCAGTAGAAAGCGCCTCTTTTATCAAGCGGACACTCCCCTGTTCCTCTCCATTCAGCAACTCGGTTATCTTATATAATGAACCTTTGATATCTTCGGCATGCGACAACGTTTCCAGCTCCTGTTCCAGTTCTTCCTGTTCACCGGCAATCAAACGGGCTTCCGTCAGTTGCTCCAGCTGGAAACGAATATAATCCTCTTCCTGTCGGTTCTGGTCGGCTTTCTCCGTCACTTCCCTCAATTCCCTTTTCAGAGACTGGTAACGCCGGAACTCCTTACGATACAGAATCAACAGGATCTCGTTCTCTGCCATTACATCAATCACTTTCAACTGAAAACGGTTATCCCCCAACAACAAGTTCTGATGCTGCGAGTGGATATCGATCAAACGGCTGCCTAACTCCTTCATCACATTCAGAGAGACAGGCGAGTCATTTACGAAAGCGCGCGATTTACCGGAAGCGAATAATTCCCGGCGAAGGATACAGATCTCCGGATCATACTCCAGATCATTGGTATGGAAAAACTCTTCCAACTGGTATTTGGAAACATCAAAAGTCGCCTCGATCACACATTTGTCGGAGCCGTTCTTTATGCTCTTCCCGTCTGCACGCTGACCGAGAACCAATGATAATGCCCCTAAAATAATAGACTTTCCGGCTCCCGTTTCACCGGTTATCACCGAAAAGCCGTTATCGAACTGAATATCCAGACTATCTATTAAGACAAAATTCTGTATAAATAAAGATTTCAGCATAGTTCATTTTTATTTTTTAAGTGCCTCCAAACGGGTAGTCATTGCCGGATAGAGATTAGAAAGCAATTTATATCCTTCCTGTTTCTCCGTTGTAGTCGCTTTAGAATAGATAGCAACGATTTCATCCAGTTTAGCATCGGCAAACATCTGCAACAGGACGGAGTTCGGCCGGGTTTTCTTCAACTCCTCCATAACCGGTAACAGAGATATGATTGTCGTACGGCCACGATCAGGATTAGCAGCCATTTCATCGAGGCCTTTACGGTGATAGTCGTACCACATATTACGAAAAGCCTCGGAACTATTCTCTGTCAGGGCAGTAGCAAGAGCATGACGGTTACGGTCGCTGTCGAAAGCCTTCCAGCCGTTCCACGACATCTGTGCCTGCGCCAGGGTTACGATCTGTTGTGCCTGCTGGAAGAAAGGATTCCCCCCTTTCGGAGCAAAACTGTCGAAATCTAGTCCCAGAATGGTATAAATATAGAAAACAAGTGTAGCCGTCAAATTACTGCTCAATGAATTTTCCGTATATTCAAACGGTTCGTATTCCGTATAATCGAAATCGAGCTGAGTATCACGGAAGTTCAATAATGTGGTTGTATAACTGGAGTTATAGACCGGACGGCGTGCCTGCACCTGTATTTCAGCCTTGAAGCTATTATCGGAAGGCTTTTCATTGATGATAATATTAAAAGTACAGTCAATCCGTTCGTTGACAGCGAAGGTTGCATCCGTCCATTTCCGGTTATTGATAAACTCGGTCAATGCCTTTTCCAACGTTTCAAACACCGTCATGGTACCCTGGATCTTTTCTCTGTTGATTTTGACCTGGGCATTCAATTCTTGTGCTTTACCGGTGAAAGGTATGGTTCCCAACAGGAACAGGAATAACAGTCTTTTAATCATTTTCATTTCAATAATGTTGCCAACTTGTTTACGATATCAGTCGCCACCCCCTGTTTACTTTTCAGCGGATAGCTGGCTACTTCTCCCTTGTTGTCGATAATTGAGATCTTATTGGTATCGCAGCGAAATCCGGCACCGGCATCGCGAAGTGAATTCAACACGATGAAATCGAGGTTTTTCCGCTTCAGCTTACTTTCAGCATTGGTCGCTTCATTGTTCGTCTCCAACGCAAAACCGACCAGCACCTGCCCCTCCCGTTTGATTGCTCCTAAAGAGGCAGCAATATCCTTGTTGGGTACGAGGTGAAGCATAATATCCCCTTTACTTTCCCGTTTGATCTTCTCGCCAGCCTGTACCTCCGGACGGTAATCCGCCACGGCAGCACACAAAATCCCGGCATCCGCCTCCGGATAGGCAGCCATAGCCGCCTCGTACATCTCTTCGGCAGACTCTACATCGACCCGGTGTATATTCGGATGCGTCGTTGTCAACGAAACCGGTCCAGCGATCAATGTAACTTCCGCTCCCTGTGCTGCACAGGCTTCCGCCAGTGCAAATCCCATCTTTCCGGAAGAATAGTTACCTATAAAACGTACGGGATCAATCTTTTCGTACGTCGGACCGGCTGTTATTACAATCTTTTTTTTTTCAAGTATGGATCGGGAGGCAAAAAACTCTTCCAGGACAGTGATTATTTTGTCCGGTTCTTCCATCCTTCCCTTACCGACCAGATGGCTCGCCAACTCGCCTTCGGCCGGTTCAATGATATGGTTTCCGAATGAACGGAGACGATCCAGGTTCTGCTGTGTAGAAGGATGGGCAAACATATCCAGGTCCATAGCGGGAGCCACAAACACCGGAGCTTTACATGACAGATAAGTCGTGATCAACATATTATCTGCAATACCGTTCGCCATCTTACCGATCGTCGAAGCCGTAGCCGGAGCAATCAGCATAGCATCCGCCCATAATCCGAGGTCGACATGACTACTCCATGAACCGTCCCGGTTAGAGAAAAACTCACTAATAACCGGCTTACTACTTAAAGCAGAAAGCGTTATCGGTGTAATAAACTCTTTTCCGGCAGGGGTTATCACCACCTGTACTTCGGCACCTTTCTTCACCAGGGCACGGATAATATAAGCTGCCTTGTATGCCGCTATACTTCCTGTAATTCCCAGTATGATATGTTTACCTTTCAACATCTTTTTTTCTTATAAACGCAACATCAGGATGTCGCGCGTTACCTTACTATCAATATTATGGTGTTCACCCAGATGCCAGCCCTGCTTATCTACCGGGGCAGCCAGTGCATCCAGATCGCTTTCCTTAATGCCGCATTCACCTAAACGGGTTTTCAACCCCATATGACGGAAGAAATTTTCACAGGCAGCAATCGTTTTACGGGCACGTTCTTCTTCCGTTCCTTCTGCAATACCGAATACGACTTCACCCATACGTGCCAGCTTCACCTGTTTTTCCTTGAACATGTAAGTCATAACACCCGGCAACAGAATAGCCAGTGTCTGTGCATGATCCAAACCGAACTGGGCAGTCAGGGCATATCCCATCCGGTGGGACGACCAGTCCTGAGGCACTCCTTGTCCGATCCATACATTCAATGCATTGGTAGCAGCCCACATCAGGTTGGCACGGATATCATAATCGTTCGGATGATCCAGTACTTTCATTCCTTCTTCATAGATTACCTTCATCAGGCCTTCGGAGAAAGCATCCTGTACTTTTGCATTAACGGGATAGGTCAGATATTGTTCGACGACATGGATAAACGAGTCCACCACACCGTTTGCCACTTGCCTGGCAGGTAATGAATAGGTCACTTCCGGGTCCAGGATAGCAAACTGAGGAAAGACTAACGGACTGGCAAAATTCAGTTTCTCGCGAGTCTCGACACGTGAGATAACAGAACGTTCGTTCATTTCCGAACCGGTAGCCGATAAAGTCAAGACAGCGCCCAATGGCAATGCCTGTTTTATCACTCCACCTTTCGATAGAATATCCCAGGGCTCTCCTTCGTAATAATAAGCGGCCGCAATAAATTTGGTAGCGTCGATAACCGACCCTCCACCTACAGCCAACAGAAAGTTACTGTTTTTCTCCTTGACGATCTCTACCGCTTTCATGCAGGTTTCATAGTGCGGATTGGCTTCGACTCCCTGAAATTCAGTCACTTCAAAACCTTTCAATGCCTCTGTCACCTGGTCATAGATACCGTTCTTCTTTATACTTCCGCCTCCGTAGACCATCAATACCTTGCTTCCAGAAGGGATCAAAGCGGATAAACGTGCAATTGAGCCTTTCCCGAAGACAACCTTTACAGGATTGGCAAACTCAAAGTTATTCATTGCTGTTATTTCGAATTAAAACCTCTCAATTTAATTTCGGTGAGTATCTTCTTGGTGTTCAGCGGGAAGTCACCGTTCATAATCCATGAATAATATCCGGGGTCTGTCTTTAATACTTCTTCCACCAACTTTCCTTTATATTTACCGAAATTGATCACTTCCTCTCCCTTTTCGTTATACACCATGCGTCCGGCAAAATCCACATTATCGGTAAAGCTGGAATATTTGGAAAGAAAATCAATATCGTTCTGTAATTCGGAATAGCGGTCCAGCTGCGCTTTCAGGATCTCGTAGGTAGCCATTGTATCTGCTTCTGCCGTATGGGCATTTTCCAGACTCTTGTCACAATAGAACTTATAGGCAGCCGACAATGTACGTTGTTCCATTTTATGGAAAATAGTCTGTACATCGACAAATTTTCGTTTGTTGAGATCGATATCCACGCCTGCCCGAAGGAATTCTTCCGCCAGCAGAGGAATATCGAAACGGTTAGAGTTGTATCCAGCCAGGTCGCAACCCTCGATCTGTGCAGCCAGTGACTTGGCTATTTCTTTAAAGGTAGGACAATCTTTTACATCTTCATCCGTAATACCATGAATGGCTGTCGACTCCGGTGGAATCGGCATTTCCGGATTGATCCTTCTCGTCTTCGTCTCTTCCTTGCCGTTAGGGTGAACCTTCACAAAAGAGATTTCAACGATACGGTCTTTTACTATATTTATACCCGTAGTCTCCAGGTCGAAGAAGACTATCGGGTTCTTTAAGTTTAATTGCATTTTTTATTTGTTAGTCATTCAACATCATCGGCATGAGAAGCATCAATAAGTCTTCGTTCTCTTCATTTTCTGCAGGAACGATCAAACCGGCACGTGATGGATCAGCCAATTCCAGAATTACTTCTTCCGAGTTAATGTTACTCAATATTTCAATCAGATAAGTCGCCTTGAAACCGATATTCAGTTCTGTTCCGTCAAACTGGCATACGATCTTTTCTTCCGCAGAAGTAGAGAAATCGATATCCTGTGCAGAAACAACCATTTCACTTTCCTTCAACTGCAACTTAACCAGGCTGCTCGCCGGGTTGGAGAAAACAGATACACGTTTCAGTGCATTTAGAAATGAAACACGATCGATCGTTACCTTAAACGGATTTTCCTGCGGGATTACGCTGTTATAGTTCGGATAACGTCCTTCGATCAGGCGGCAAACCATTTCAAAGTTCGTACAATTCACATAAGCATTATTGTCATCAAACTTGATACTTACCATTTCTGAACCTTTAGCCAGTACATTCTTCAATAGGTTGGCCGGTTTCTTCGGCAGGATGAAAGAAGCTCTTTCCGGCGATTTCACCGACAGGTTACGTAAACGAACCAGTTTATGTCCGTCTGAAGCGACAAAAGTCAGGTCGTCCGTATGGATGTCGAAATAGACACCGTTCATCACCGGACGAAGCTCGTCGTCGGCTGTTGCAAATAAAGAGCGGCTGATACCGTTGAGCAACATCTGCGATTCGACAGTAATTGCAATCGCGTTATCATTCAGCGGCTTCTGTTGCGGATAGGTATCTCCTTTCTGCCCGATGAAATTATACTTTCCGTTCTGGAAATGGATAAAGATCTCCAGGTTCTCATCGTTGATATCAAAAGTAAGCGGTTGCTCCGGCAATTCTTTCAAAGGGTCGAGCAGTATCTTGGCAGAAACAGCGAAAAGCCCGGTGCCTTTTGAATTCATCACCTCAACAGAAGTAACCAGACGTGTTTCAGCATCCGAAGCTGTTATAGTCAGTTTATTACCGTCAAGGTCGAACAGGAAACTGTCGAGAATAGGTAAAGAATTCTTAGACGCAATAACTTTGCTGATAGACTGCAAACGGGATAACAGCGCAGTGCTGGATACATCAAATCTCATGGTTCTTAATTGTTTATATTATTAATCTTATTATTATACATTTTATTCACGATGCGTCATAAACGCCCATACAAAAGTAAAAAAATATTTGATTTGAAGCATTATTATATACGTTCTTTTCTCCTGAAAGAAAAGAACAAAAAAAAGAGGTTCTCTTTTGGGGAGAACCTCTTTCTGTATTTTATAGAATAAAAATTATTTCGCAAAATAATCTTTTACCGCTTCGTTAGGAATCATTTCTTCCTGGAAGATATAAGCACCAGTTTTCGGAGACTTAACCATCTTAATTACTTTTGAGTAAGTACGACCGTCACCTTTCTTAAATGTTGCAACTGCTTTTTTTGCCATCGTTTAAAATCTCCTATTACTTAATTTCTTTGTGTAAAGTCATCTTCTTCAGGATCGGGTTGTATTTCATCAATTCCAATCTCTGAGTTGTATTTTTTCTATTCTTGGTAGTGATATATCTGGATGTACCCGGCATACCGCTTTCTTTGTGTTCGGTACATTCCATGATTACCTGAACTCTGTTACCTTTTGCTTTCTTTGCCATTTCTTATTCTCCTCCAAATTAAGCGTTTAAATGACCTTTTTCAGCTGCCTTTTTAATCGCTGCGTCCAGACCCAGCTTATTGATAGTACGCAAGCCTGCGGCTGAAATATTCAGGCTAACCCAACAATCCTGTTCTACCCAGTAGAACTTTTTAGTAAACAGGTTAACATCAAACTTACGTTTCGTTCTTCTCTTAGAGTGAGAAACGTTGTTGCCAACCATTGCTTTCTTTCCGGTAATTTGACAAATTTTAGACATTGCTATCTTCTTTTTTTATTAACGCAATAAATTAATTACAACTCCTGCTATCTGTCTTCCCTTTCCGAACTAGCATCATGATCAGAACGAAGATTCTAATAGAGTTTCTCTCTTTACAGGGCGCAAAGGTAAAAAATATTTTTTATTATTCCATACAAAACGCCCAAAAATATTACAACAAATCTCCGAAAACGGTATCATCCGTTTTTTTAGGCTCAAACAAGTCTTTCACTGTATAGACAGGCGTTTATTCCTGTGCCTCTTTATAAAATTCCCCGGATAGATTAATATAACACCTTCATTTCCAGAGCCTTTCAAACAGATCATGATACTATTTTTTTAGTTGATATTTCATATTAGAGCATTATTACGGATTTACTCCTTTAGTAAACTTATTACCAGTCGTTTAAGTAACCGTCATATTAGACATCGGGGATGGCCTTATTTTTCTCTTTAAATATAGAAAGATTATTTTATATAAAGATTATATAAGGCCTTCGGCATTTTTTTCAGCTTTTAAAAGGAATCAAAGAGCACATTTCACTTTGCTGATACAAACCTTCCCTTTAGTGTTTGCAGATAATCGTTTTCAGTAGCAAAAACAATTGTATTTGATTTTAAAAACAGTTGTTTTTGATTACAAATACAATTGTTTTTTAGACGAAAATCGATTAGAGCAACAAAACAGCTGCCTAAATGGTTATATTATTAAAATAGATACATAAAAACTTACAATGAATATGACTAAAAATTTTAAAGAAGCAGTAAAACACAGGAGATCCTATTATAATATCACTAACAGTTCTCCTATATCAGACAATGAAATTAAAGAGATTATCGACTTTGCCGTAACGAACGTTCCTTCTGCATTCAATTCGCAATCCACAAGGGTTGTTCTTCTTTTAGGTGAAAATCATAAGAAGTTCTGGGTTATCACAAAAGAAGCCCTGCGTGTTATCGTACCGGCAGAAGCGTTTGAAAAAACACTAGCCAAGATAAATACCAGCTTCGATTGCGGATACGGCACTATCCTGTTTTATGAAGATATGGAAGTGGTGGAGAATTTACAGAAAGCATTTCCAAGCTACAAAGATAACTTCCCTATTTGGTCGCAGCAGACATCAGCGATGCATCAGTTCGCTATATGGACAATGCTAGAGGATGCCGGTCTGGGTGCTTCCCTGCAACATTATAATCCATTGATCGATGAAATGGCACAGGAAGAATGGAACATCAATCCAAACTGGAAACTGATCGCCCAAATGCCGTTCGGAACACCGACCAAAGAACCGGGTGAAAAAGATTTCAAACCGCTGAGTGAAAGGGTTCTGGTATTCAAATAAAATATTTCATAAATAAAGATCGTTTTGAGACTTTTCCGGTCTTCAAAACGATCTTTATTTATATGACCGCAAATAATCTGATATCACTTTTCGTATACGCTCCGGGGACTGATTTGAGTTCGCTATCGACAAAATATATATTGTCTCCTTATAGATCAAATAATAAATTATATTTTGCTTGTAAATCAAATAACGAACCTCTAAGGTTACAGTAGAAAATAATTCATCATGGATACCTAAATTAGGGAATTGAGTTAAAGTTTCTATATACCCTGTCAAATCTGTATATACTCTTTGAGATACAAGCTACCAAAATCAGTTTCAACATATTCCAATATGGGAAGAAGCCCTTCTGTAGCCAGAGATGACCAAACTATTTCCATCCCATTCGAACTTTCACCAATTCATCTATCTTATCATGGGGCATTGTCAGCCCATTCTCAAAATCAGAAACAGCCTTCGATATGGCATTTCTGAACATATCTTCAGAGACAATATCCAAATAAGTCTCTCGCAAGTTAACAGAAACATAAGCAACAACAGGCTCCTCTAACTTGGGAGAAGGCTTCTTGTCCCCTAATTCGTATGAATGTGATTGTTTTGCCATTTTATCATTGATTTTCCACAAAACTACATAAATAAATCCTTCAGATCAAAATATCACACCTTAATATTGTTTTCAAATACTAAATTTATTTCCACAACAAAACAGAAATTCCGGCTGTTTATATATTAGACAAAAGTATATACAAAGATTGTTATCTAAGATTTTCAAACATTTAAAATTCATCCATTATGAAATACGATATAGCCATTATCGGAGGAGGACCTGCCGGCTACACTGCCGGTGAACGGGCCGCTGAAAATGGGTTAAAAACTATTCTCTTTGAAAAGAATGCCATCGGTGGAGTATGCCTGAACGAAGGATGTATTCCTACCAAGACATTATTATATTCAGCCAAAATACTGGATAATATAAAGAGTGCCTCCAAATATGGAATACAGGCGGATGCTTCTCCGGGCTTCGATTTGGGTAAAATCATTGCCCGAAAAAACAAGACTGTAAAAAAACTGACGCTCGGAGTCAAAGCCAAACTCAATGGTAACGGTGTAACAATCGTGCAGGGAGAAGCGGTTATCCGGGGTGAAGAAGACGAATATATCCTGATCCAATGCGGTGAAGAGGTATTCGCTGTAAGAAACATCCTGCTTTGTACCGGTTCTGAAACAGTCATCCCTCCCATCAAAGGATTGTCGGACGTAGAGTACTGGACTTCAAAAGAAGCACTGGACATGAAAGAGCTTCCCCGGTCGATTGCTATTATCGGAGGTGGAGTGATCGGCATCGAATTTGCATCATTCTTTAACAGTATGGGCGTCAAAGTGAAGGTAATTGAAATGATGCCTGAAATACTTGGGGCTATGGATAAAGAAGCGTCGGCTATGCTCCGTACAGAGTACGCAAAGAGAGGTGTCGAGTTTTTCCTTGAGACAAAAGTTATCGAGGTAACACCCGACAGTGTCATTGTGGAAAAAAACGGAAAAACAGAGAAGATCGAAGCAGACAAAATATTGGTCAGCGTCGGCCGTAGAGCAAATGTTAGTAATCTGGGGCTTGAAACACTCTCTGTGGAACTTCTCCGCAATGGAGTGAAAGTGAACGAATATATGCAAACCTCCCACCCTCATGTGTATGCCTGTGGTGACGTAACCGGTTTCTCCATGTTGGCTCATACGGCCTACCGGGAAGCGGAAGTTGCTATCAATCATCTGCTGGGACGTGAAGACAGGATGAGCTACAAAGCTATTCCAGCCGTTGTTTACACCAACCCGGAAGTCGCAGGCGTAGGAAAAACAGAAGAAGAATTGAAAGCAGAAGGTACCTCCTATAATGTGGTAAAGATCCCTATGACTTATTCCGGTCGTTTTATGGCAGAGAATGAGACGGGAACCGGACTATGCAAGCTAATCACCGACACAGACGACCGTATTATCGGTTGCCATCTATTAGGAAACCCTGCGTCGGAAATCATTATTGCAGCCGGCATTGCCGTAGAAAACGGTTACACGACAGAGCAATTCAAAAAAAATGTCTTTCCCCATCCTACGGTTGGAGAAGTCATACATGAAAGTTTATACCTGTAATGCTTTGCATTTACAACACCTATACAGACGCCTGGTTCAATCTCGCAGCAGAAGAATATCTTCTAAAGAACTTTTCGGAAGATATCTTTATGTTGTGGCAGAATGAACCGGCTGTCGTTATCGGGAAACATCAGAATATATGGGCAGAAGCAGATATGGAGTTTATACAGGAAAAACAGATACGGATAGCCCGCCGTTTCTCCGGAGGTGGTGCTGTGTATCACGATATGGGAAACCTGAACCTCACCTTTATTGAAAATAGCAGCCAGATCGACTCCATCCGGTTTACAAAAAGTATAATCCGTTTTCTCGGAACTCTCGGAATTCATGCGAAAGCCGATGAACGACAGGGATTAACCGTCAACGGATTAAAAATATCCGGAAGTGCACAGGCTATCCATAAACGCAGGATGATGCATCATGCCACCTTATTATTTTCCACGGATCTGGATATACTTAACCGGGTTCTTCAACCATCAGATATTTTATCCGCTCACGGAACCATCTCCCGTCCTTATTTTGTTAAATCGGTAAAAAGTCCGGTCACAAACCTATCCGGTATGTTTCCGAAACCCACTTCCATCGATGAATTGAAGCGTTCACTGATGGACTATTTTTTCACTCATACAGATAATAACCGTTATTACGAGTTCAACGCAAGTGACCTGGAAAACATCCGGTTGTTAAGGAATAACAAATATGCTGACAGAAATTGGATTTACAACACTTAAACCTTGTAACATAGAACTTTCCGCATCCAACCGTTGTTCTATTTTAACGATAGAGAAAATAAAACGTATAGGTCAACTGGACTTATCCGGCGAAAGAACAAAGCAAAAAGATTAATTAACTATGGCTACATTTGAAATAAAAATGCCCAAGCTGGGCGAAAGCGTTACAGAGGGGACCATTATCTCCTGGTCTGTAAAAACCAGTGATCAGGTAAACGAAGATGACGTGCTTTTTGAAGTAAGTACGGCAAAAGTAAGTGCGGAGATCCCATCTCCCGTTGCCGGCAAAGTACTTAAAATATTATTTGGTGAAGGCGATACGGTGGCTGTGGGAACAACTGTGGCCATTATCCAACTGGAAGGATCCGAAGAGGATATTCCCGACAACAATGCAACGCCCCAAGAAGAAGTGGTAAGTAATAGCACAGAAAGTGCAAGCGTAGCAACTTCTTCAACCGTCATTCCTAAGGCACAGGCGGCAAAAGAGGATGAAAGATGGTATTCCCCTGTCGTTCTTCAGATGGCTAAAGAAGCTAATCTGAGTAAAGAAGAAATGGACCTTATTCCGGGAACCGGTTATATGGGACGTTTAAGTAAAAAAGATATGAAAGATTATCTTTCCGGAAAGAAAGGTACAACTCCAAAACAGCAACTTCAATCAACGCAGGCTGTGCCGGAGAAAAAGCCGGAACCGGCTATTCAGGTTCAACAGGCAACAACCTCTTCTCCATCACATGCCGCTCCATCGTCGGCTACCGCAGAAGATAAGGTTGTTGAAATGGATCGCGTACACAAGATCGTTGCAGATCATATGGTATTATCTAAAAAGGTTTCCCCGCATGTTACCACAGTGGTGGAGGTAGACGTTACCAAACTGGTGAAATGGCGTACCCGCACTAAAGAAGCTTTCCAGAAACGCGAAGGTATCAGCCTGACATATATGCCGGCTATTACAGAGGCTACAGCCAAGGCCTTGGCAGATTTTCCACAGGTAAATGCGTCGGTAGAAGGTTATCAGATGATCCTGAAGAAGCATATCAACGTAGGTATTGCCGTCTCTTTAAATGACGGAAACCTGATCGTCCCGGTGATACATGATGCCGACAAACTGAACCTGAACGGTTTGGCTGTGGCTATCGACTCACTGGCAAACAAAGCTCGTAACAATAAACTATCTCCGGACGATATACAGGGAGGAACCTTTACGATCACCAATTTCGGAACATTCAAAAACCTGTTCGGTACACCGATCATCAATCAACCCCAGGTTGCTATCCTGGGAGTAGGCTACATCGAGAAAAAACCGGCAGTGATTGAAACACCGGAAGGCGATATGATCGGCATCCGCCATAAAATGTACCTGTCGTTATCATACGACCACCGGATCATCAACGGGACATTGGGTGGTGCTTTCCTGCGCCGCATTGCCGATTATCTGGAAAACTGGGATCTTTAATAATTAATATGATCAAAAATGAAAAAGTACGATATAAAAAATACAGATAAGGAAACCCTGAAAAAATGGTTTTACCTGATGACATTAGGACGGGCTCTCGATGAAAAGGCCCCTTCTTACCTGTTACAATCGCTGGGCTGGTCGTATCATGCCCCTTATGCCGGTCATGATGGCATCCAGCTGGCGATCGGACAGGTATTCAAAAAAGGAGAAGACTTCCTGTTCCCCTATTACCGGGATATGCTCACGGTACTATCAGCAGGAATGACCCCTGAAGAAGTTATACTGAACGGAATATCCAAAGCAACCGACCTGACAAGTGCCGGACGGCATATGTCTAATCATTTCTCCAAAATGGAATGGAATATAGAGAACATATCGTCTGCCACAGGAACTCACGACCTGCATGCCGCCGGTGTAGGCAGGGCTATGGTTTATTATAAACACAAAGGAGTGGCTATCACTTCCCACGGAGAGTCGGCGACATCCGAAGGTTTTGTATACGAGGCTATTAACGGAGCCAGTACGGAACGCTTACCGGTAATATTCGTTATTCAGGATAACGGATACGGGATCTCCGTACCCAAAGAAGACCAAACGGCAAACCGAAAGGTAGCCGATAATTTCTCCGGTTTCAAGAACCTGAAGATCATTCATTGTAACGGTAAAGACGTATTTGACTCGATGAATGCCATGACAGAGGCAAAAGAATATGCTCTCAACCGTATTCCGGTAATTGTACAAGCCAATTGTGTGCGTATCGGCTCCCACTCCAATTCAGATAAGCATACCTTATACCGCGATGAAAACGAGCTGAATTACGTAAAGGCGGCCGATCCCTTACAGAAGTTCCGGCGTATGCTTCTCCGGTACAAACGTTTCACGGAGGAAGAGCTGAAAGAGATCGAGGATAAAGCCAAGAAAGACCTGAGTGCAGCCAACCGGAAAGCACTGGCTGCCCCTGATCCGGACCCTGCAACGGTTACCGATTTCGTATTGCCGGAACCTTACCTCCCTAAGAAATATGTAGACGGCATACAAAATGAGTCCGGTGAAAAGGAAACATTGGCTACGGCTATCAACAAAACCCTAAAAGCAGAATTCCGGTATAACCCGGATACTTTCATCTGGGGACAAGATATTGCTAACAAAGATAAAGGAGGTGTTTTCAATATCTCAAAAGGCATGCAACAGGAATTTGGAGACGCCCGTGTATTTAATGCGCCGATTGCAGAGGATTATATCGTCGGTTCGGCTAATGGGATGTGTAGGTTCGATCCGAAGATACATGTCGTAATTGAAGGAGCCGAATTTGCAGATTATTTCTGGCCTGCCATTGAGCAATATGTAGAGTGCACACATGAATACTGGAGAAGTTACGGACAATTCACCCCGAATATAACCCTGCGGCTCGCTTCCGGTGGCTACATCGGCGGTGGCTTGTATCATTCACAAACGATAGAAGGAGCACTGACAACCCTGCCGGGAGCACGCATCGTTTACCCTTCGTTTGCCGATGATGCAGCCGGTTTGCTCCGTACCAGCATGCGTTCCAAGGGTTTTACATTATTCCTGGAACCCAAAGCCCTGTACAATGCCACTGAAGCGGCAACTTTCGTACCTGACGATTTCGAGGTTCCTTTCGGGAAAGCTCGTATCCGCCGTCCGGGAGAAGATATGAGTATTATTACATACGGCAATACGACCCATCTTTGTTTGAATGTCGCGGAACGATTACAGAAAGAACATGGCCGGAATGTCGAAGTGATCGATATACGCTCATTGATTCCATTGGATAAAGAGACGATCTTTGACTCTGTAAAAAAGACAAGTAAGGTTTTAATCGTACATGAAGACAAAGTATTCTCTGGTTTTGGAGCAGAAATAGCCAGTATGATCGGTGCAGAGTTGTTCCAGTATCTGGATGCTCCGATACAACGGGTCGGTTCAATATTTACCCCGGTCGGTTTTCACCCGATCCTGGAAAAAGCGATCCTCCCGAATGAGGAGAAAATTTATAAAGCAGCTAAAGATTTGTTGGATTATTAATAGAATGATGTATGAAAAAGATTGGATTATTTTATGGTTCGTCCACAGCGAAAACGGCAGCAGTTGCCCAAAAGATAAAAGAGGCATTCCATGACGTTCAGATCGATATTATCCCGGTTGAAAATTCAGGAGAGAAAGATTTCGAGTCATACGATCATATTATTGTCGGTTCTTCAACCTGGTTTGACGGAGAATTGCCTACGTATTGGGATGAAATAATGCCGGTAGTAACCTCTTCCGACCTGAAAGGAAAAAAAGTAGCAGTTTTTGGCCTGGGAGACCAGGTTAAATATCCGGATAATTTCGTCGATGCAATCGGTTTTCTGGCAGAAGCTTTTACCAAACGGGGAGCCATCGTGATAGGCCATACCTCAACAGATGGATACCGCTTCAATCAATCCCAGGCTGTAAAAAAAGGTAAGTTCGTAGGATTAGCGCTGGATATCGAAAATCAACCCGAAAAGACAGATGAACGGATCAAGCATTGGGTTAATCAAATAAAACATGAGTTTGAAAGCGAGACGCTCTCAGCAGATAATTCGTTCAATTGCTAAATCAAATAAACAGGTGTGCCAAAGTCTCATAATAACCATTTGACACACCTGTTTCTCTTTTTTATCGGAAAAGAATGAATTTATTCCTTTACCGTTTCTTCTTCTGATGCCTTATAAAAACCTATTTCCGATATTTGGGGGACATCCCTCGTTTCTTTGATAACAATACGTGCTTCACAACAACGTACCGGATCAAATCGTAAAATTCGCTTATATCCGACTGTTGTTCCTTCCGCTACCGGTATCCATTCAGTATCCACCCGGCATTCTAATACAAACTTTTCTATTCGTTGTCCTTCTGTTATGTTTTCCCGCAAAAGCAACCGGTCGAATTCCCGTTCTTCGCCAAAAGAGACCCCTATTTCATTTTTACCGAAAGAAATCTTTGCTCCATCCGTCAGATTCTTTTCAAAAGTATTTCTCAGTATTCGTTGCATATTCATTAGGCTGGATACATCATTTTCGTGGATCACTCCTCGTTTATCCGGAGGCAGGTTCAATAGTAGCAATGAATTTTTCCCGACCGAACTATAATAGATATCAATCAATTTCTGAGGTGTTTTAACCAGTGTATCTTCAGAAGCATGATAGAACCAACCCGGACGGATAGAAACATCCACTTCAGACGGATACCAAATCACTCCTTTGGCATCTGCCAGCAGTTTGCGGCTTCCCAGATCATTTTCCATCATATTTCCTACCGGAAGAAATGTGCCACTTCCTGCTTCCTGCTGGGATGACTCGGCAATATCCGACAAGTTGGCTGCTGTTGCAGGCAAAGTACTCCACTCCGTATCACGTCCATAGCCACTCTCCGTTCCAACCCATCTGACATCCGGCCCCATAACGGCTATAACCGCCTGGGGTTGCAAACGCCGGATTACTTCGTAATAACGCTTAAAATCGTAGACTTGCTTTTTCCCATTCGGTCCTTCGCCACAAGCACCATCAAACCAGACTTCATCGACACGGCCATACTGCGTCAGCAACTCCGTCAGCTGATTAACGAAAAAATCATTGTACTGCTCCGTTCCGTAATCCGAATGGTTCATATCCCAGGGAGAAAGGTAAACAGCAAACTTCAGCCCTTGCTCTTTACAAGCATCCGAAACATCACGCACCAAATCACCCTTACCTTCTTTCCATGGACTGGAGGCCACTGAAAAATCCGTATAAGCCGATGGCCACAAACAGAACCCGTCATGATGTTTACAGGTTAGTAATATCATTTTCATGCCAGCTTCTTTGGCTGTTCGAACCCACTGCCCGGCATCCAGTTCAGTGGGATTAAAAATTGCCGGATCTTCTTTGCCTGTTCCCCATTCCATATCGGTAAAAGTATTTATGCCATAACAAATAAAGCCGGTAAACTCCATCTGTTGCCATTCCAATTGCCGGGCGGACGGAACAACATGAGCCGACAAACGAACCTTTTCCTTCAGACTTGCCCCTTCAGGAAAAGTACAGGAATTGACATATACCTCTTTCTGCTCGTTACTGCAAGCCATCAGGGAACATAAAACAAATCCCCACAACAGGTTATCTAATTTTTGCATACAAACCACCAGTTTCTATATATTTTCTTTTATCATCCGACCTACTTCCTGAAGTACCTTACGGTCTATCTCACGAATATTTCCATTATAATCCGGGCCGATATTCAATGAAAAGATATTTCCGTATTCAACGGCTTCCTTATAATCCTTATAGACTTTTTCTGCAGGGTAAGCTAACGAGTCATGTTGTGGCAATGAATAAAACCAATCCGCTCCACCTTCATGAGCTGGTAATAAGGGATAAGTAAACTCTGCGACTAAATAACCATCGTACGCTTTCTCATTCTTTCCGGCATCTGCCACCCAGGTAAGATTGTCACCACCCAACGGGCCGGCACATCCCCGCTCACGTAAGCTCAGACGACCGGAAGGTGCTCCATGATTATATCCGACAAAACAATTGGGCTGAAACTGATGTACCCATGCCGTTGTTTCGTCATGTGAGAGACCTCCGTCCCCTACGGCATGATCAAACCAGATAAATTCTATCGGACCGTATTGGGTAAGCAATTCTTTCAGCTGGGCTTTTTTCATTTCCGGATCACTTCCGCCTTTCTGACTTTGTCCACGTTCGGCTCCTTCCCAATTCCAATCTCCTTCGGAAAAGTACAGAGCCAGTTTTATACTGTATTTATCGCACGAAGCACGTAATTTCTTCAGTACATCTGTATTTAACGGTGCATTGGTAACTTTCAGATCGGTCGTCTGTGTATCCCACAGACAAAAACCGTCATGATGCTTGGTCAGGAACAGGATATAATTCATACCCGCTTCTTTGGCAGTCTTTGCCCATTGATCGGTATTGCAGGAGGTTGCACGGAAGAAAGAGACATCATGTGGTTCACCGGTCCACTCCTTACCGGAGAACGTACTGTACGACCAGCAGATAAACATGCCGAAACGAAGATCGGCTACTTCTTGTGCCCTGACCGGATCAGGGATAACCTTTTTCTGATTACAACCGGTAAATACACAGAGTATTATCGTGTACCAAACACACAGACTTCCTACTATTGTTTTCATGATATTGCATTTAGAATTAAGTACCGGCAAAAATAAATATTCCTTTTCACATACGGATTGTATAATTTTTGGCTATTATTGTACAATCTTATTTCAGACAATAACAATATGATTCATTTAAACCATACGATAGATATCCTTACCGGAGGAACTTACACAGGTAATAAAACCTGGAATAAAAAACATTCGGATATAGACAACTGCTTCAAGATATATCAAATTACCGACGGGAAGCTCTTCCTGTCTGATGAAAACAAAGAATATTTGTTGGAGAGCGGAAACTTGTATTTTATCAACGGGAATAAACTGACAGCCCAGCAATGCCTGCACTCTTTCTCCACAAACTGGCTTCATTTCATTCCCAAAGATTTAATTATACATCATAGCCTGCTGTCGATGCCGTTAATTGTCAATTTTACGGGAACAATGGATATCATTTCCTGTTCACTCGCCCATATAGAGGATCTCGTCTCCGGTGAACCGACTTCCTATAAGGAATACTATCTGGAGTCATTACGCATGCAGGCCGGTATCCAGGCCATGATTGTTGCTTTATTGGAAAATTATCCTTGGACTTCCCCACAGGAAATCTACTCTGTCCGCATAATAGAACCAGCTATTCTATATATAAAAGAACATTTCACCGAACCTGTCCGGCTGAAACAACTGGCAGACTGCTGTAACATTTCACCGAACTATTTCCATAAGCTATTCAGGGAATCATTGAACACTACTCCGGCCAATTATATTTCATTGCTACGGATGAATGCTGCCCTCCCGCTTCTTGTGAACAATGAATATAATATAAAAGAGATTGCCTACCGGCTAGGGTTTTACGATGATGCCTATTTTTCGCGTGTCTTTAAAAACCATTATGGCATACCCCCCGGTGAATACAGGAAAAGGAGAAAAGAATTGTTGTTCTGAAAACTTATTTCTTCTTCGTGGGAAAAGAGATTATATGCCAGGTAACCCCGATACTGATCAATATCAGCAACCCTTTCACCCAGAGATATTCGATTAGAAAGAGAGAGGTCAAAATAGCTGAAAGCCACATGACTGAAATAGAAATGATTTTCGATTGCAAAGGAATAGCTTTGTCAACCATATAGTTTCTGATATAAGAGCCGAAATAGCGATTGCTCATCGCCCGGTTATATAACGTCTCCGAACTGCGAAGATAAAACCAGCAGGTCAACAACCAGAAAGGAGTAGTCGGGAGCAACGGTACAAACAGGCCGATTGCTCCCAATATCAGGAAGAAAGAACCCAGGATGATATAGATAATACGTCTGGTTTCTCCCATTCTTATTTTACAGTATAATTTCCGATTTGTTTATTACCGTTCAGGAAGTCTTTTACGCCCATCCGTTTCTTACCAGCCAGTTGAAGATCCACAAGACGGATATAACCATCTTCAACCACGATATCGATATAGCTCTTTGCGTCTGTAAGGATAGTACCAACAGCCTGATTATGTGATGCAGGATGTTTTTCGGCCTGATAGACTTTTAAAGCCTGACGACTTCCATCCACTGCAACCAACTCCGTCCAGGCCGCAGGATACGGAGACAAACCACGGATAAAATCATAGATTTTCTTTAACGGCTGATTCCAATCGATACGGCAGGTATCTTTAAATATCTTGGGAGCTGGACGCAACTCGATGACATCTTTAATAAACTCTTCCTGAGGAATGGCATCGACTTTACCGGCCAGCAATAAATCGACCGTCTCCGTAACCAACCCTGCACCTATTGTCATTAGTGCATCATGTACCATTCCCACATTATCGGTATCGGCTATCGGAAGATGTTTCTGACGGATAATTTTTCCGGTATCGATTTCATGAGTAAGGAAGAAAGTTGTAACCCCAGTTTCAGTATCCCCGTTAATAACAGCCCAATTGATCGGAGCAGCCCCACGATATTGTGGTAACAAAGATGCATGCAGATTGAATGTTCCGAAACGTGGCATATCCCACACTACTTCCGGCAACATACGAAAAGCAACCACTATCTGCAAATCGGCATTCAGCGCACGCAGTTCTGAAATAAACGCTTCATCCTTCAACTTCTCCGGCTGCAACACCGGGAGATTCTGCGACAAAGCATATTCTTTTACCGGGCTGGCCTGCAAAACACTGCCATGACGTCCAACCGGTTTATCCGGCATCGTAATCACTCCTACTACATTATAACCACCTTCAACCAAGGCACGCAGGCTCTCCACGGCAAAGTCGGGAGTACCCATATATACAATCCGTAAATCTTTTTTTTCCATCTTTTAATCTCCTGAAAAGTTTTCTACCAATACTTCGCGGTATGAATTAAATATCTTCGACTTCGACATAAATCCGACATAACGGCCTTCTTCATCCACCACGGGAAGATTCCAGGCTTTCGTATCATCAAATATACCCATAATCTGCTCCATCGGGGTTCCTATCTGTATCTTGGCCGGGGCCGAGACCATAAACTTAGATACATGAAACCTGTTATATAACTCAGGACGGAACATAATGTTGCGGATATTATCCAATTGCACGATCCCCAACAAAACACCTTTATCGTCAATAACCGGGAATGCATTTCGTCCGCTCTTTGCAATTACTTTAACCATATCGCCCAGCGACATTTCCGGTGATACAGTCTGGAAGTCTTTCTCGATCACACTATCGGTATTCAGCAAAGTCAGTACGGCACGGTCTTTATGGTGTGTAAGCAATTCTCCTTTCTGAGCCAGACGCATCGAGTAGATACTGTGGGGTTCGAACATCAGAATTGTCAGGTATGAACTGATGGAAACGATCATTAACGGAAGAAAAAGATCGTATCCACCGGTAAGTTCCGCAATCAGGAATACCCCGGTAAGCGGTGCATGCATAACTCCCGACATGATCCCCGCCATGCCCAGCAGGGCAAAATTCTTTTCCGAAATATACATCGTAAACGGGAAATAGTTGGAGGTATGAGCAAACAGGAATCCTGAAATACAGCCTAAATACAAACTAGGTGCAAAAATACCACCACAACCGCCACCGGCATTAGTCGCACTCGATGCAAAAACTTTAGTCAGCAGGATCAGGAACAGGAATACGATAATTCCCCAGTAATTATCATTCAGGTCATAGAATAAACTCTTATCCATAATATGCGAGAACTGTCCGTTCAATAAAGAACCGATCGTATCGTAACCTTCACCATACAACGGAGGGAAAAGGAAGATCAGGATACTCAGCATCACGCCTCCCAGCAGAAACTTCTTCCAGTAAACACCCAGTTTCCGGTACATTCCTTCCACCCGGTTCATCACACGGGTAAAATACAAGGATACCAGACCACAAAAAACGCCCAACAACAGTACGTACGGAATACGTTCTATCTCAAAAACCTCGGTCTGAGAAAATTTAAACATAGCTTCCGTTCCTGTAAAAATATAGGAAACAGTTGCTGCCGTCACCGACGAAATCAATAAAGGCAATACAGAGGTCATGGTCAGGTCGAGCAATAATACTTCGATCACAAAAACCAGTCCGGCAATAGGTGCCTTAAAAATACCGGCAATCGCACCTGCCGCCCCACAGCCGACCAACAGCATTAAGGTTTTCTGCTCCATACGGAACAAACGCCCCAGATTGGAACCGATAGCCGCTCCGGTCAAAACGATCGGGGCCTCTGCTCCTACCGATCCACCGAATCCGATAGTCACGGAACTGGCGACAATGGATGTCCAGGTATTATGCGGTTTGATCCGGCTCTTACGCTGTGAAATAGCATAAAGGATCTTGGTTACCCCATGACTGATATCATCACGTACAATATACTTAACGAACAATCCGGCCAGCAGGATACCAATTACCGGGTAAAGCAGATACAGGTAGTTCACCCCACTGGCATCAAAATTCCCGGTAAGGATATGCTGTATCAGATGAATCAACTGTTTCAGTATGATAGCAGACGCCGCCGTACATATACCGACCAGAAAACTGATCACCAGAATAAAATGTTTCTCTTTTATATGCTTATCACGCCACAACAGAAACCTGTAAAATAAACCTTCTTTTGCCATTTTAAATACCTTTACCTGTAAACACTGTCTTTACTGTGTAGATCAATATTGTTATATCCAGCAGTAACGACATATTTTCGTAATATAAAACATCATATTTCATGCGCTCGATCATCTTATCCACATCACTGGCATACCCATATTTTACCATCCCCAGGGAAGTGATACCGGGGCGTACGTTATGCAGTAAATAATAGTAAGGCGCAACTTTTACTATCTGATCAATAAAATATTTCCGCTCCGGTCGCGGTCCTACTACCGACATATCCCCTTTCAGCACATTCCAGAACTGGGGAAATTCATCCAGCCGGTACTTCCGCATAATATGCCCGAACGGAGTAATACGTTCATCATTTTCGGACGATAGCAACGGACCTTTATCTTCGGCCCCCACATACATCGTCCGGAACTTATAGATCATAAAGGGTTTTCCCATATATCCGATCCGTTCCTGACGGAAAAAGACCGGTCCCGGAGAATCCTTCTTCACCCGATATGCAATATAAAAATACATCGGTGAGAACAGGAAAAGAACCAAAGCAGATATGGCTTTATCCATAAACAGCTTGATATTCTTTTCTACCTGCGAGAAATTGTTATCTGTCACATTCACCAAAGGAATGCCACGAATCGTCTTTATCTTTACCTGTGAGAGCATACTTAACTTATCGGCCAGGACTTTGATCGGTAACTTATAAAGATAAAGCGAATAGAGTATATTCAACAATTTTTTATTATCATCCGTTTCTGCGGCAAGCACCAGTTCATCGATCCTCTTTTCTGCAACAATCATCGGTAAATCGTCCAAAGATCCCAGCACTTCTTTTTGATCCACCTCTACCGGAGTTACCGGATCTTCCGGTATAAAACCGGAAATATTATATCCCATCCGATAAAGATCTTTAGCAATACTACATGCCTTCTTCCCTGCTCCGATAATCAATACATTCATTGCCCCTTCCCTGCTTTTTATTTTCCGCAGGCCCGCAAGTGTGATAGACAGACGCAGGATATAGGTCAATACGAACTGTAAACCGAATAATACAAAAAAGAGTTCGTAGTAAATATGAAACGAACGAGGCAGATCGTTCAATACTACGATAAAAAAAATCAGAACAACTCCGATCAAAGAAGTGACAAAAGTTGAAAACAACTCGGTCAACCTCGACTTTCCGAACGGTTTATTGTAATAACCCGAAAAATAGTACAGAGTCAACCAGAAGAAAGGGATCAGAAACTGCCCTTTCAATACCTGCATATAAGCCAGATAATTACTGAAAGAACCGGCCCCCTCATAAATAGCCACTTCCTTATATCGCAGCCAGTTAAATAAAAACCAGGCTACAGATGCAGAGATAAAATCTGATAATATGTATTTTCCTGCCTGCCTACTTTTCTTCATTCTTATCTGATAACCTGAATAAGACCTCCGGCACCAAGTTTTATAATATTTGATGGTTGTGCCTTGCTCATATCATCCTGACGATAGCCAACAATATAATCTACTCCGTTTTTGATTACATCCGATATTTCCGAGAAATTAGCCGGTGAAAGTTCACCGCTCACATTGGCAGATGTCGACACCAACGGTTTACGGAAACGTTCGCACAGTTTACGCGAAAATTCTTCATTCGAAATACGAATACCCACGCTTCCATCGTCAGCCAACAGGTTTTTTGCCAGATTTTTTGCATTGGAGTAGATAATGGTCAGCGGCTTGTCTGCCACTTCGATCAAATCCCATGCAACATCGGGAACATCCGATACATACATTTCGAGTTTTGCAGTACTATCCAACAAGACCAGCATGGCCTTATTGTCTGCTCTTCTCTTTAACTCATACACACGTTGCACAGCTTCTTCATTCGTTGCATCGCAACCTATTCCCCAAATTGTATCTGTGGGATAGAGTATTATACCGCCTTCCTGCATTACTTCGCAGGCCTTTTTAATATCTTCCGTCATTGTTTTTTATAATATTGTGACAAATGTACAAATGATTCGTGTACTTATAAAAAAATAATAACAAAAAAACTATTTTCCCTGAGCTATTGCTATTATCCATTTTAAATTCCTAATTTTACGGGTTGAAAGGAAAATAAAGAAAACTTCCGGAAGAGATGAATGAGACAGCAACACAGATCTTTGTTTCACTATGGGGAAACATTAGTTTCTCTTAAGTGAAACGAATGTTTCATACCTAAGAAACTTTTGTTTCATCCGAGTGAAACTTTTATCTCAAACAAGGAAGAGCAATGAACAGCTGCAAGGCTGTGTGGAAAGATAAAAAAGAAAAAATAATATATAATGACTAACAAATGGAATTTTCAAACCCCGACAGAAGAAGAATTACGTAAGAGAGATACGCTGGCGGCTGAGATCGGTTTCAGTCCCATTATCTGTCTCCTGCTTGTTCAGAGAGGGATTACCACGGCAGAAGAGGCAAGAAAGTTCTTTAAACCCAATCTCAACGACCTACATGATCCATTTCTGATGCCGGATATGGAAAAAGCAGTAAAACGGTTGAACAGGGCTCTTGGGAATAAAGAAAAAATTCTGGTTTACGGTGATTACGATGTAGACGGAACGACTGCCGTTTCGCTTGTGTTCAAATATTTAAGACCCTACTCTTCGACTCTGGATTATTACATCCCGGATCGTTACGACGAAGGGTACGGTATTTCCTACAAGGGGATCAATTACGCGTATGAAAACGGCGTAACCTTAATTATCTCACTCGACTGCGGAATCAAAGCAATCGAAAAGATAGAGTATGCCAAAGAAAAAGGCATCGACTTTATCATTTGCGATCACCATATGCCGGACGATACGCTTCCGGACGCGGTAGCTGTACTGGATGCCAAGCGGGTAGATTCTATCTATCCCTACGAACATTTATCGGGCTGCGGGGTCGGCTTTAAGTTTATGCAGGCTTTTGCCAAAAGCAATAATTTCCCCTTCTCAGAATTGGAAAAATTGCTTGAACTGACAGCTGTCAGCATCGCTTCCGATATCGTGCCTATTACAGGAGAAAACCGTATTCTGGCTTACTACGGACTGAAGCAACTAAACAGCAATCCCAGCCTGGGGTTGAAAGGGATCATAGATATCTGCGGACTGACCGGAAAAGATATCACCATCAGTGATATCGTATTTAAGATCGGTCCCCGTATCAATGCATCCGGGCGTATGATGAATGGAAAGGAAGCAGTAGACCTGCTACTGGCCAAAGATGTCGAATCGGCCCGCGAAAAGAGCGAAAATATCAACCAGTATAACGACGAACGCCGTGAACTGGACAAAAAAATAACAGACGAGGCCAACGCCATCATCGATGAATTCGCCAATATGGAAGACCGGAAGGCAATCGTAGTCTACAATCCGGGCTGGCATAAAGGAGTTATCGGTATTGTTGCCTCCCGCCTGACTGAAAAGTATTACCGCCCGGCAGTCGTACTGACCAAATCGTCCGAACTGATTACCGGTTCTGCCCGCTCGGTTACCGGCTTCGATATATACAAGGCGATAGAGAACTGTCGCGACCTGTTGGAAAACTTCGGAGGACATACCTATGCTGCCGGCCTTTCCCTGAAAGAGGAAAACCTGGAAGCTTTCACCGATCGTTTCCTAAAACTCGCTGCAGACGAAATCATCCCGGAACAGATGACACCGCAGATCGACATCGATGCCGTACTCGACCTGAAAGAGATCAATACCAAATTCATGGGTGAGCTCAAACGGATGAACCCTTTTGGACCCGACAACCAGAAACCGGTGTTCTGCTCACTGAACGTCAAAGATTACGGCACAAGCAAGCTGGTAGGTAAAGAACTGGAACATATCAAACTGGAACTGATAGACGACAAATCGAATACACCGATTCACGGTATCGCTTTCGGGATGCATGAACACAGTAAGCATATTAAGGGGATGAAACCTTTTAATATTTGCTATACCATCGAAGAAAATACGTATAACGGGAACACGACCTTACAACTCATGGTTAAAGACATAAAGGTCGATGACATATGAAGGAAACCGGTGGACGTCTACCATAAGATATTAGAGAAGTACTGGGGATACCCTGCTTTTCGTCCTCTCCAGGAGGACATAATACACTCTGTTTGTGAGGGAAAAGATACACTGGGGCTAATGCCGACCGGTGGAGGTAAATCGATTACCTTCCAGGTGCCGGCATTGGCCATGGAAGGGATATGCATTGTCGTAACCCCACTGATCGCCCTGATGAAAGACCAGGTGGATAACCTGCGCCGCCTGGGCATCAAAGCCACTGCCGTATATTCGGGTATGACCCGTCAGGAAATAATCGCCCAATTGGAAAATTGCATTTTCGGTAATTATAAATTCCTGTATGTATCGCCTGAGCGTTTAGCGACCGAGATATTTATAAATAAACTGCAAGCGATGAATGTTTGCCTGCTGGTTATCGACGAAAGTCACTGTATCTCTCAATGGGGATACGACTTCCGTCCTTCTTACATGAAGATAGCCGACATCCGCGAACAACTACCCGATATACCAGTATTGGCACTTACGGCTACGGCAACACCTGAAGTAGTCAATGACATACAGGAACGGTTGCACTTCAATGAAAAGAATGTCTTCCGGAAAAGTTTCGTACGGAAGAACCTTTCCTATATCGTACGGCGCACGGAAGATAAGATAAACTCGCTGGCTCACATACTGGGAAAAGTTCCGGGAAGTGCCATTGTCTACGTACGCAACAGGAAACGGACCAAAGAGGTTGCGACCCTACTGCGGGAAGCCGGTATATCGGCTGACTTTTTCCATGCCGGGCTCAACCGTGATGAGAAGAATCTCCGACAAAGCCGCTGGAAAAATAACGAGTGCCGTGTCATCGTATCCACCAATGCTTTCGGTATGGGGATCGACAAACCGGACGTACGCCTGGTTGTCCATCTGGATATGCCCGGATCACTGGAAGAATACTATCAGGAAGCCGGACGCGCCGGGCGCGATGAACAACGAGCCTATGCTGTTGCCTTATGTTCGAATACGGACACTACAAAGCTAAAAAAACGACTGGCCGACGAATATCCGGACAGGGAGTTTATCAGCCGGGTATACGATGCATTGGGCAATTATTACCAGATTGCTGTCGGATTCGGACTCGATACAGTACATGATTTCTCACTGATCGATTTTTGTTCAGCTTACAAGTTTTCACATTTGCAAGCTCATCATGCGCTGAAAATACTGGAGCTGGCCGGTTATATAGAATATACGGAAGAACAGGACAATGCTTCCCGCCTGGTATTCACCGCCACGCGCGACGAACTTTACAAGTATCTGCACCAGGATAGAAAGACAGACGAGGTGATCCAATGCATCCTCCGTTCTTATACCGGACTGTTTTCCGATTATGTATATATTAATGAAGGGCTGATTTCCACCCGAACCGGACTGAGCCAGCAAGAGATATATGACGTATTGATCGGACTTTCCAAATACAGGATCGTCAATTATATTCCACATAAAAAGACACCGCTCATCATCTATACCCGGACAAGGGAGGAGATCAAATACCTCTCCATCCCGCGCTCGGCCTATGAAGAGCGTAAAGAACGTTTCGAAAACCGGATGAATCGGGTAATAGATTACATAGAGGAAAACCGAATCTGCCGGAGCCGGATGCTGATCACTTACTTCGGTGAAAAGGACACTTCCGATTGCGGTTGCTGTGATGTCTGCCTGGCCAAAAACGACTCGGGACTGAACAACCATACATTCAACACCATACGGGAGGCTTTATTGAAAACACTGGAAGACAATGGCCCACAGGAAGTAAAAAAGCTGCCGGAAGAGTTCTCTTTCCCGGCAGATAAAATCATAACGGCTATCCGGTTTCTTTCCGAACATGATGAGCGATTTTCTCTGGAAGACGGTATTTTAAGCCTCACGAAAACGAACACAGTGTCCGATAACGAACAGCGATAGCAAAGCTGCAAATACTGTATTACAACACATTACCTTTATGGCACAGACTTTGTTATTATCTGCATCGAACAATAATAACAAAGTCTTTTATGTATAAGGTCTATTTCAAACAGGCAGTTCAGATGCTGAAGCAAAATAAATTCTTCAGTATTATCTATATAGCCGGTACCGGCCTGGCTATCTCTATGGTTATGACATTGGCTATCCTGTATTATTTCCATACAGCCAACATAGAACCGGAAAGCTATCGCGACCGGATGATGATTGTCCAGTACGGGAAAGTCGCTAAAAAAGAAGGGAAAGGACAAGGTAGCAGTCAACTATCGTACCCGACCATTAAAGAATGTTTCTACCCGATGCAAATCCCCGAAGCGGTTACGGCAGTCATACCTTTAGGAGAACAAAGTGAGTTTATCCAGTTGCAAGGTAACAAAAATGTCTATAACGGCCTTGTCATGGGAACAGATGCCGCATTCTGGAAAGTTTTCCGATTCTCATTCCTGTCAGGAGCCCCTTATACAGAAGAAGAATTCACCTCCGGCATCCGGAAAGCGGTCTTATGCGAATCGCTGGCACGAAAGTTGTTCAATACGACCGATGCAACCGGAAAAACATTTCTACTGAATTTCGAAGAATACACAGTAGCCGGAGTCGTCAAAGACGTCCCTTCCATCGCTAATTATTGCTATGCAGAGTTGTGGTTGCCTTTCACCAACCGCCCCTCGCAGATCAAAGGAGGTGCATGGTGTAACTATGTCCTGGGACGTATGCAGGTATATATCCTGGCTAAAAGCCCGAATGACTTTGATGCTATCCGCACGGAGGCAGAAGTCCTTTGCCGCAAATACAATACCAGCACAACCCAGTACGATCTGATATTAAACGACCAGCCCGATACTATTTTCCGGGCCTACCTTCGCAGTGGCGAATCATTCAATGTTCCCGACTATACACAGCTGTATATTCAGATAATACTGATCATCCTGATCCTGTTATTGGTTCCCTCTATCAACCTGACAGGAATGACGGCATCACGTATGAAGAAAAGAATGGAGGAACTCGGTATACGTAAAGCATTCGGTGCGATGAACAGGACATTATTGATGCAAGTTTTATATGAAAACCTATTGCTTACTCTACTCGGAGGCCTGACCGGCTTACTACTGTCCTACGGATTGGTCAGCCTGCTTAAAGGCTGGTTGCTGGGAAGATATAACTGGGATGGCAGTTCGCTGACCGCCTCGATAGACCTGTCACCTGGTATGTTCCTGAATCCGGTTATTTTCGGATACGCTTTTGCTTTTTGCCTGATACTTAATTTACTGTCAGCCCTCGTTCCTGCCTGGCGTGCCCTCAGGAAACCGGTTGTAGATGCATTAAACGATAAATAAACAGAACCATGATACAGCACCTTTTAAAACTTATATGGACACAACGCCGGCAAAATGCCTGGATCGTTGCCGAATTATTCATCGTATTTATACTGTTATGGTATATAATGGACTTTTTCATCACATTCGGATATACCGCTTCAATAGACAGTGCTTATGACATAAAAGATACCTATCAGGTACAACTTGCCACCATTCCGGAAAGCAGTCCGCTGTATGTCCGGTATGAAGAAGGAGAACAGCAGGCTGCCGCCGATTTCCTGTCTATCCTGGAACGTATCCGCCAGCATCCCCAGGTAGAGAGTGTATGCGTCTCCAACATGAGTGCCCCCTATTGTGCCAGTTACAGAGATATCAGGCTTTCGAAAGACACAATACAGACAAACGACTGTCATTTTATGGAAGTCACTCCCTCCTATTTCGAGGTATTCCGCATCCATCCGTTAGCAGGTGGAGAACCGTCCCAGCTGGCAAAGGCCTTGAATGAAAACAGTGTCATTATTTCCCGAAAATTTGCCCAGGATGAATTTCCCGGCGAACAAGCAAAAGGAAAAATCCTTTATCTGAAAGATAATAATGAAGAATTTCTCATCGGCGACGTTTGCGGCCCTCTGAAACGAGACGACTACAGGCCCGAGGAATATGCAGCCTATCTGTTATTATCCAACTCCGATCTGGCTCAGATGAACGAAGGCGTACTATCCCAATTCGAAATCAGCATACGTGTCAAACCCGGGTTGAATCAACGGGATTTCATACAAAGCTTCCAACAGGATATACGGGAACAACTGTCAGTAGGCAACTTTCTATTATATAAGGTAAGGTCTTTCGACGACCTGCGTTATACGCTATATCTTTCGGACGGACGAATGGATGAGATCCGCTACCGGGTTGCTTTCATGATATTCCTTGTCTTCAATATATTTCTGGGAATTATAGGCACTTTCTGGTTCCGCAACGAATACCGGAAACCAGAGATCGGATTACGGCTGGCCGTCGGTTCCACACGCAGCCAGATATTACGAATGATGATCGGTGAAGGCTGGTTGTTGTTAAGCCTGGTTGCCATACCAGCCGTTATCCTCTGTATCAACCTGGCTAAAATGGAATTTATCGGCACGAATATTATGCATATTACTTTCTTTCGTATTTTCTTCGGGCTGCTGCTTACTTACTTGTTTATGGCATTTATCATTATGCTGGGAACCTGGTACCCGGCCTATCTGTCGTCACGTGTTGCACCGGCCGATACGTTGAGAAGTGAGTAATTAGAAAAGCTTTCCTATTTCCGGAGGAAGGTAAGCCGTTTATTCATAGTGAAGTTAACGGCACCATATACGAAAAGGCCCAGGAACTGGCCCAGATATTCGTTCATATCACAGATCTCTACCATAAGTAAGAGAGACAGGAATTGCAGCCCGTAGGCACAGCCGAAAGCAACCAGGAAAAGAGGAATCTCACGCTGGAACTTTCCACTACGGGCTGAGAATATCCAGTATTTACTCCAAAAGAAATTATTGATAAGTGCTGCGACATATCCTGCGACATTCGACCATAGATAATTGCAGTCCAACCCCTCCATCAGCACCCAGATAACAAGGGCGGTAATGAGGGCATTCAGCGTGCCTACAATGATAAAACGCAGTATCCGTACAGATTCTTTCATGCGGCAAATATACGTGATTTTAAAGAGAACGAGTCCTAATCCGCCGGATTATTCTTCATAAAAAACGTCTCGAAAAAGGCATCACGGTAACTATTACCGATTGAAATCTCATATTTCCCGATAAACACGTCGTTGTTATCGAACGAGTCAATATAGTCTGTATTAACAATATACGATTTATTTGTACGGAGGAAAACATCCTTCGGAAGCATTTCATGGATGGCTTTCAGGTTCATCTTCGTTATGATCCGCTGGTCGGGTGTCTGGATCACGACATAATCCTTCAATCCCTCGATAAACAGGATATTCTTAAACTGTATCTTGAAATAACGACGTTCGGCTTTGACAAATATATGATCTGCTGCAACAGACTCGACACTATTCTTATTATTGTCTGCCTTCAAAAGCGTGTGATAAACCTGTGCCTTTCCAACAGCATGTTTGAAACGTTCTATCTCGATCGGTTTCACCAGGTAGTCGATCGCATCCACTTCGTAACTGTCGAGGGCATATTCCGCATAGGCAGTAACGAAAATGACCAGCGTTTCGGCCGGGATCATCCTGGCAAACTCCAATCCGTTTACACCAGGCATCTTGATATCCAGAAAGACCAGGTCGACAGGGCTGACCTGCATAAATTTCCCGGCAGAAACAGCATCGCCAAAACTTCCACATAAAGATAATAACGGTGTATCCTGTACCAGTAACTGGATGGCTTTACGCCCCAGCGGTTCATCGTCTACAATTATGCAATTCATACAACTATTCTTTTTAAGTTTAAACGGAGATTGATCGTATATGTTATATCGGTCTCGTCTATTTGTAACGAATGACCGGTGTCGTATAATAGTTCAAGGCGACGACGTATATTAGCCAAGCCTATGCCTCCATCGGCTTCCCGTTCCTTCTGTTCGGCCGGTTTCGAATTGATACAGATAAAGGTAAGGCATCCTTCTTCCACCTTGAAATATAAATGTACGTACGAGAGCTTCCGGTTATCGTTGTTATGCTTCACCGCATTTTCCACAAAAGGAATAAACAGTAGAGGAGGAACAGTTATGTCTTCCATATTGCCTTCTGTGGATACGATGAAATCGAAGTTATCACGCCTTATCTTTTCCATATTCAGATAATCATTCAGGAAACTGATATCGTCTTTCAGCCGTACTTCTTCCGAGACGCTGTCTTTTAACTGGTACTTCAACAGGTCTTTCAGTTTGGAAAGGACAAGGACAGCTTCATCGGGACTTTCTTTTATCAATACATTGGCATTGTTGAGCATATTGAAGAGGAAATGTGGGTTGATCTGGTTCTTTAATTGCTCCAGTTCCGACTGCATAGTCGCATTCTCTAACCGGTCGATACGCAACCCGTACTTTACATAGTCCTGAAAGACAATCACAGCAGACGCACCGGCAATAATCAGGCTCAACTGGATGATAGAAGAAACAAAAAAGAAGGCTGACAGCCAAAACCGGTATAATTCAAACTCCTTAACAATATCTTCCTGCCTCAGTAAATAAGAAAATAAAAGAGCTAAAGCAATGACCAGAAATACGGAGACAACATATCTTCCCGGCTTATTCTTCAATAATAAACGCGGAGTCAATATAAATATGCTCAAATAAATAGGAACAAGCAATATCAAGCTCTGTACAATACTACTTTTAACAAACTCTTCTCGCTCTATCAAATCCAGATAAAAATTTACAGAGATTATTAGCATGCTGAGAGAAAACAGCAGGAAATGCCTGAAGATCCTCCAACGAGGTTCAACCAGCAAGCGCAGTAAAAAACCGGACGTATTCATCACAACCTGATACATAAATTCGTTTTACAAATTCCTCCATCGTCCACCACCTCCAACTTATAGGAGTTTTTAAATAGCAAATCGAGGCGTTGATTCACACCTTCCAGATCTTCACAATTCTCCATCTGTCCACCCGGCATACCCGGAGCAAAACAGATGCAGGAAAAATGCAACTCTCCTTCTCCAGCCCGAAAACAGAAATGGACATCTAACTGCAAATTTCCCGATGACGACAACTTCACATAATGAATGGCAAACGGAATAAACAACAAAGGAGGTACCAACTTACGGCTAACACCGCCCTCCTTCGTCACGCTAAAACTCAGGTTCGCATGCCTTGTCTTTGCCAGTTCCAGGAAACGTTCAATAAATGAAATCTCAGAAATCAGCAACACTTTCTCCCGTTTCCCATCATACAACTGGTAACGGAGCAATCTGCTTAACTCCATCAAGACCATTGAGGCCTGTGCCGGGTTATCAAATGTCCGTTTGCCCGCTTCGTCAAGCATATTAAAAAGGAACTCCGGATTGATCTGGTCTTTCAATAACTCCAGTTCAGTTTTCAGGTTTACCTTCTCCAATTCGTTCTTTCGTTTATAAAGCCCTATCCAATGGCGTAGCAAAATCGTAATGGAAGTTCCTGCAATCAATAACCCGTAAAGGAAAAAATTACTTACAATCTCAACCGCCAGTATTCGATTCTTATAGAAAAAAGAATAATAGCCCGGTTCCTGCCCGGAATATAAATTCAGCCAGTAATCGCTCCCAAAAGAGACTACTATCATGACCGATATTAGTAAAGACACAGTTATGATATACAATACATATCGATTTTTCAGCAGCAATCCAGGTAGCAAAACATACATATGCAGATAAATTCCTCCCAAATAGGAAAACAACAAAATGAGGCTGACACACCAAATCACATCATCTACTTCGTCCAAAAAACCGGCACAAATCAAATAAGGCATATTGAACGCTACAAAAGTAAAGAATAGTATCAGCAACACATGCCTGGCGATTCTATATTTCGGGGCTATCAGAAACTTGATCAAAAAACTATTATATGTAACTTCCGACTCCGGCATAACATTATTTCTTTACTTATTTTGACAAGGTAAAGATGATACATTTTCTACGAACTACAAAACCTGATCTAATCAGAAACCATACTTAATCGCCACACTTGTATAAAAAGAAGGCGAAAAATGCGGATCATAGTCTCTGTCCATCGACCGGAACATAGCCTTCAAGCTCCGGTCATCGTAAAATGCGGTCCGGTAAGCAGACAGGCCGATCGTTATGGGAACAGACAGGGATTTTGTGATCGTCAGTTCCGGCTGTAATCCGGTTATTATGTACTGCTGTGTAAATATCTGATCTTTCCCCTCATGTTTGACAAAGGCAAGCATACCACTCATCGAACCGATCAGTTTCAGGCGAAACAATTTATGCAACTGGATGCCCCCCGATAGTTCCGCCCCATCCATCATCGAGACATTGACCATATAGCGTCCTTCAATCCGCCAGTCCACGAAAAGAGCCGGAAAGGCCATTGGGTAACCGAAACTGGTGTTCAAGGCAAGACCCATACCCACATCGAGATTGTCCCTCAGATGCCAGATTGCCGCAGCCATCCCTACACCCATAACATTATTCCAACGGACATAAGCCAAACTTCCGGTATCCATAAAGATCCCTGCTCCCACACTTGCCAATAACGACCATTTCTTACTTAACGGACGGATATAAGAAACTGCCAGCTGTGCATTGAAAATATGCGGCAAGTCTATATATCCCGACAAATCCTTGTTATTCATCGAAGCATAGGAAGCGCCCAGGCCTACCATCCAAGCCGTCGGATGATTGTTTTCATCCATCTTCATCGATACGGGGATATTGACTCCTCCCTGTATCACTTTCATATCGCCTTTTCCGCCAACCTTTTTGTTATCGACATCCTTAAAACCGGAAGAACCGATATATTCGGCCTTCAGCCAAACCTGTGCGCCTGTTTCCTGAAATATAAAAACTCCCAGCAAAATCAACCATACCCATCCTGTTTTCATATCATGCTTCTTTTTATTTTTGAACTTGATGCAAAACTAGGCAAACAGGCAATAGCTGAACTTTTTAGTATACGAACCGATAGTAATAATATACCAAACGTGTATTTTGGTATATTTCCGGTGATAGTAACAAAAGCTACCGGATGTTTGGTGGCTACACTTGCATTTTATATCTTTGCGCCCCATTTTTTCATTAAACAAAAGGCAAAGATGAACATGAACGAGTTGACATGTGGCTTAGATTTCGGGACCTCCAATTCCATTATCTCCCTCACTGATAATGCGACACAAAAAGAAGTATTCTCATATAGAGCAAGTTCCATCCTTTATTTCCCGGATACGAACGAAATGACCTATTATGTGGGAAAGGAAGCCCACGACAAATATATAGAAGAGAATATGACCGGGCGCCTGCTGAAATCGGTCAAGACACTGCTTCGTCAGGATAAGTTCCTTTCTACCTGGATATTCGGCAAGCGAATGACACCCGACCAGCTCGTTACCTGCATCATTCGTCATTTAAAAGAGAAAGCGGAAGCTTTTACAGGCACAGAAATCACCGATGTGGTATTGGGAAGACCTGCGATCTTTTCGGAAGATGTGAAACAGGAAAACCTGGCCGTTAGCCGCCTGACGCTTGCCGCGCATAATGCCGGTTTCAGGAATATCAAACTGCAACTCGAACCGATTGCCGCCGCCCTCTCCTACGAACAACGGCTTGACCATAGCGAAAATGTCCTGGTAGCCGACCTCGGTGGTGGTACTTCCGACTTCACAATCATGAACCTGTCACCTGACAAAGTACGCAAGGAAGATCGGAAAGACGATATCATCGCCCACGGCGGGGTCTACATCGGTGGTGACCTCTTCGACTCGGAGATCATGTGGTATAAAGTAACTCCTCATCTGGGACGGGGCGTGAAATACCAGTCATACGACAAAGAGATCGAAGTACCCTCCATCCTCTATCGCGAACTGAAAAACTGGGAACGGACTTTTATGCTGAAAGAAAGTAAACTGCGCCGTTCGATGGATAACTATTACCATCTTTCAGGCAACAATCCGAAGATTGACAACGTAAGGGTCTTGATTGACAACAACTATGTATTCTCACTGTTCAAAGGAATCGAACAGTCCAAAATCAATTTATCGGACGGAAAAGATACGACGATCGATTTTGAGAAAGAAACGATCAGTATTCACGAACCTTTCACTCCCGACGAATTCGCCACAATCATCGAACGGCATACGACAGCGATCGAACAATATATCTGCCAACTGCTCGAAACTTCCAAATACAGCGCTTCGGATATCGACTCCGTCTTTATCACAGGCGGTAGCAGTCTTGTTATACCGGTAAGAGAAATACTTTTCCGCATCTTCGGAAAAGATAAAATCCGTACAGGCAATACATTCAATAGCGTGGCTTACGGTTTGTCGTTAAGTTATAGAAAAAGGTGAACCAAAATGACAGGTTCGGCCGTAGGGGTGGGGTTTGCCCACCCTTTGCGACAATAATATAACAACCGGTGAAGAAGGGCGGGCAGAACCCGCCCCTACGGTCGAACCTGCCTGTTCCATTGTGACGGCGCCTGTAAGGGCGGTTCGCGAACCGCCCCTACCAACGACACTACATTCATATCTGTCAAGATTTGAAACAAAAAATCAGCAGAGTTGCCCGATTGGTTAACTTTGCTGATTCAATTAACTATTAACAAATTATAATTGTTCTATCTCTTCAACCGACAGACCGGTACAGTTAGCGATCATTTCAACACTCACTCCTTGTTTTTTTTTAAGTTTGAAGCGATTAGGCGTTGCTCTTCGGCCTTCCCTTTCTCCAAACCTTTCTTCACTCCTTTTACTTCTGCTTCCTCTACCGCATATATATAGTTACGCTCAACACACCTGACAACGGGACCCTATCGGTAACCTATGTAGATTCCCAAAGCAGTTCCGCGACAGAAGTAAATAACAACGATCAGGTTCCCTACAACACCATCCTGACAATCACCACAACTCCGGCTAATGACAAATACGATCTGGAAGAATTAACGGTAAACGGATCAAAATTTGATAGCGGTTCTCCCTATACTGTAACAGATGATGTGACGGTAAGTGCCACATTCAGCCCCAAAGAGGTGAAACCCGATCCGGTTCCTGATCCTGACCCTAAACCAAATCCCGAACCCAACCCCACTCCGATTTACAATACGGTAACGCTTCCGGCCGTTGAAGGTGCTGTAACCGATCCGGTAGCCGGAAAGTATGAGATAGAATCCTGGTTCAACTTCCGACCGGTATCTATCTGATCCGTATCGGCAAGGAAAGTTTCAAAGTCGTATTATAACACAAAGTAAGAAAGCAAGGGTGTGGCAAAGTGTTTTTTTGCCACACCCTTATTATATCAACGTTCCGCAATCGGAACATAGGTCGTATCTTCCAAAACATTCTTATAAGCCGGACGGATAATACGTTTGCCGTCGAAATGAAGCTCTTCGATACGGTGGGCTGTCCAACCGACGATACGGGCCATGGCGAACAGCGGCGTATAAATTTCCTGCGGCAAGCCGATCATTTCATAAACGAAGCCGGAATAGAAGTCCACGTTTGAAGAGACACGTTTCTTCGTTCCTTTATGTTTGGCGAAACATTCGATAGCACGCTCTTCCAAAAGTTCGAGGAAGGCAAATTCTTCTTCACGTCCCTTTTCCTTTGCCAGATCACGGGCCAGCTCCTTCAAGACAATGGCACGCGGGTCGGATATTGTATAGACGGCATGACCGATACCATAGATCAGGCCCGTTTTATTGTAAGCCTCCTTATTCAGCATACGCATGAAATAAGTATCGATTTCATCCACATTCTTCCAATCACCGATATTTTCTTTCAGGTGGTTAAACATATCTACGACCTGGATATTGGCACCTCCGTGTAACGGGCCTTTCAGCGAACCTATACCGGCTGCAATGGATGAATAAGTATCCGTTCCGGTCGAACTGGTTACACGAACAGTAAAGGTCGAGTTGTTACCACCACCGTGTTCGGCCTGCAAGACAAGCAATAAATCGAGTGTACGTGCATCGAGTTCGGTAAAGTCTTTCTTCAGCATGTGCAGGAAGTTTTCTGCAAGCGACAGGTTTTCATGCGGATGACGGATATGCAAAGAACGTCCGTGTGTACTATGACGGAATATATTATATGCATAAGCGATGATGGTTGGGAAACGGGAGATCAGCTCGATGGACTGGCGCATCAGGTTGTCACGCGAGGTATCGTCGGGATTCGGATCGAAAGTATACATTTCCAATACGCTACGGGCAAGGATATTCATGATATTCTGTCCTTCCAGGTCGAGGATATTCATTTTGGTCTTCTGCTCCAACGGCATGTTGTCGCAGATCAGACCTTTAAAAGAGGCCAGTTCTTCCTTATCGGGCAACTTACCGGAAAGCAACAGATAAGCCACTTCCTCAAAACCGAAACGTTTCTCTTTAATCAAGGCATGTGCCAAATCTTCCACATCGTACCCTCTGTAAAACAGTTTACCGGGAATAGCTTTCAAACCACCGTTTTCCGGCAAACGCTCGTAACCTACTACGTTACCGATCTTGGTTAATCCAACCAAAACACCGCTACCGTCTTCGTTGCGCAGACCGCGTTTCACATTATACATCGGGAAAAGTTCATTGTCGATCTTACAGGCATCCTTTGATGCATCCGACAGTTTATAGATAAGATATTCTTTCTTCATGACTAATTATTTTATGAGGTTACAATAAAGATATGATACAATCACCAAACTCCCTAGTGCCAAGAGATTTTCCTGCCGGCATGAAACGAGCCAGGTCATTCGTCGCATCTCCTTTCGAGAAAGCTTTTTCCATAGCAGCCGTAATCAGGTTGGCTGCTTCATTCCATCCCATATATTCAAGCATCATCACGGATGAAAGCAAGAGGGACGACGGATTTACAATATTCTTTCCGGCAATGTTAGGAGCCGTACCGTGTGTTGCTTCGAAAATGGCATAACCGCTGTCGTAATTGATATTGGCGCCGGGAGCGATTCCGATACCGCCTACCATAGCAGCCAACTGGTCGGAGATATAATCACCGTTCAGATTGAGCGTTGCGATGACGGAATATTCTTCCGGGATCAATAAAGTGTTCTGTAGAAAGGCATCGGCAATAACATCCTTGATGATGACTTTTCCGGCAGCAGAGGCATCGAACATGGCTTTGACGGCCTCGGCTTCGCCTTTCTCCTTTTTGATCTTTTCGTATTGCGGCCAGGTGAATGTCTTGTCGGCAAACTCACGTTCTGCCAGAGCATAGCCCCAGAGTTTGAAGCCACCCTCGGTGAACTTCATAATATTGCCTTTATGTACAAGCGTTACACTCGGCAATTTGTTGGTCAAGGCGAATTCGATAGCGGCACGTACCAAGCGTTCGGTTCCTTCTACAGATACGGGTTTTACGCCGAATGAAGAGGTTTCGGGGAAACGAACTTTAGTCACTCCCATTTCTTCCGTCAGGAACTTTAGAAACTTATGGGCTTCGGGTGTTCCTTGTTGCCATTCGATACCGGCATAGATATCTTCGGTATTCTCTCGGAAGATATACATATCGACCTTCTGCGGTTCGCGTACCGGAGAAACAACACCTTTGAACCAACGAACAGGGCGCAGGCAGACATAAAGATCCAAAGTCTGGCGCAAAGCGACATTCAGCGAGCGGATACCACCGCCGATCGGAGTGGTCAACGGACCTTTGATCCCAACCATATATTCGCGGAAAGCATCCATCGTTTCATCGGGAAGCCAACTTCCGGTCTTATTGAAAGCTTTCTCGCCGGCCAGTACTTCTTTCCATTCGATAGCCCGTTTACCGTCATAGGCTTTTTCGATAGCTGCATTTACTATCTTTTGGCTGACCGGAGTGATCTCAGCTCCTACGCCATCTCCTTCGATAAAAGGAATAACAACCTTATCAGGAACGATCAAATGGTCTTTTTGTTTTGTTATTTTATGCATGTTGTTAGCTTATTAGTTGTTTTAAACTTTCCTATTAATGTACTACATTCAGTGCTGCCCCAGCCTTAAACCATTTGATCTGCAAATCGTTGTATGTATGATTTACCGGGAACGATTCCTGCGAACCGTCTGCATGTATAAGAACGGCAGTCAATGGCTTGTCGGGTGCAAAGTCTTTCAGACCGATGATGGAGATATGATCGTTTTCACGAATCTTATTATAATCATCTTTATTTGCAAACGTCAGGGCAAGCATTCCCTGTTTCTTCAGGTTCGTCTCGTGAATACGGGCAAAACTCTTGGCAAGGATCACCTTTACATTCAGGAAGCGGGGCTCCATAGCAGCATGTTCGCGGGAAGAACCTTCACCGTAGTTTTCTTCGGCAACAACGATGGACGAGATTCCTTTTGCTTTATATTGCTTGGCAACGGCAGAAACAGCTTCATATTCATCAGTAAGCTGGTTCAATACGGCATTTGTTTTACCATTGAAAGCGTTGACAGCTCCCATCAGCATATTGTCGGAGATATTTTCCAGATGACCACGAAAACGCAGCCAAGGACCTGCCATCGAAATATGGTCTGTCGTACATTTTCCTTCCGCCTTGATAAGTAATGGCATGTCCAACAGATCGTTGCCATCCCACGGAGCAAAAGGCTGCAAAGCCTGTAAACGGTTTGACTCAGGATTTATCCTTACATCCGTATTCTTTCCGGTCGGAGCCAGATAACCATTATCTTTTACATCAAATCCTTTAGGAGGAAAATCTGTTCCCTGCGGTTCTTTGAGTTTTACTTCACGACCATCTTCCGTCTTCAACGTATCGGTCAACGGATTGAAACAAAGGTCACCGGCAATAGTCAGTGCCAGCGTCAGTTCCGGTGAAGCGACAAAGGCATGTGTGTTCGGATTGCCATCCGCACGTTTGGCGAAATTACGGTTAAAGGAGGTTACAATAGAATTCTTACGGGTATTATCGTCGGTATGACGTTTCCACTGGCCGATACACGGTCCACAAGCGTTTGCCATGATGGTGGCTCCCACTTTCTCGAAGTCACCGATAATACCATCGCGTTCGGCAGTATAGCGGATCTGTTCCGATCCCGGATTGATGATCAGCGGAGCGGCAACAGGAATCTTATCTTCAAAAGCCTGACGGGCGATAGAAACGGCACGGCTCAAGTCCTGATAGGACGAGTTCGTACACGAACCGATCAGGCCCACTTCCATCTTACGGGGATAACCGTTAGCTTTTACTTTAGCTGCAAATTCAGAGATAGGCGTTGCAGCATCCGGAGTAAACGGACCGTTGATATGCGGTTCGAGTTCAGACAGGTTGATCACGATCACCCGGTCGTAATATTCGTCCGGCTGCGCTCTCACTTCCATATCTGCTTCCAGATAATCCTGAATAGCATCGGCCCAGGCGGCAACCGTATCACGTCCGGTAGCACGCAGGTAAGTCGCCATATTCAGGTCGTACGGGAACAGGGATGTAGTAGCTCCTACTTCAGCACCCATATTACAAATAGTAGCTTTCCCGGTTGCAGAGATAGAAGAAGCACCGTCACCGAAATATTCTATGATGGCATTTGTCCCTCCTTTTACGGTCAGGATACCGGCCAACTTCAAGATCACATCCTTAGGAGAAGCCCAGCCGCTCAAGCGTCCGGTCAATTTGACACCGATCAATTTCGGCATCTTCAATTCCCATTCCATTCCGGTCATTACGTCGACAGCATCGGCACCTCCAACTCCGATAGCCACCATTCCGAGGCCACCGGCATTCGGCGTGTGAGAGTCGGTACCGACCATCATTCCACCGGGGAAAGCATAGTTTTCCAATACCACCTGGTGGATAATTCCGGCTCCCGGTTTCCAAAAACCGATACCGAACTTATCGGATACGGATTTGAGGAAATCATATACTTCGCTGTTTCCTTTGGTAGCCGTTTCAATATCCGCTTTCGCTCCGATATTCGCCTGGATCAGGTGATCGCAGTGGACGGTTGCCGGAACAGCCGATTTATCTTTCCCTGCATTCATAAATTGCAGTAAAGCCATCTGGGCTGTTGCATCCTGCATCGCCACACGGTCGGGACGGAAATTCACATAATCGTCGCCACGTCTGAACAGGCGCAGTGCATCTTCATCATATAAATGAGCATATAAGATTTTTTCAGCCAATGTCATCGGGCGGCCAATCTTTTCACGGGCTATATCCACCCGTTTCGGAAAACTTGAATAGAAGCTTCTCAGCATTTCAATGTCGTACACCATATCGTAATCTTATTAGTTGTTTGTTTATCAGAATGTTTTTCACGCAATATACCGACTTGTCATCGGATGGAATGTAATATATAAGACATCATAAAACTTTTACCTGTCTGATTTAATTCTTAACAAATATATATTATATCAGAATACGTTTCATTCAATAATTTCTATGGTTCAATAGAGAGTATCTATTATAAAAGTCAGTCTCTATTATATAAAGAAAGTTCGCCTTACATTCTACATTTATTAATAGAACGCAAGGCGAACTCATTTTGTTCAGCAATAATCGCTGTTTATTTAATGATTGATTTTATTTCCTTCCGACTCCTTCCATTTTTCGGCATAGCTATGAAGAATAGAGGCTATCCCCTCTCCGATCCTGACATAATCTTCTGTTTTCAGATTAGCCAGGGAAGCACGAACAGACCATTCGGGGGCATCGAAGCCACCGCCATTCAGTAGAACCAGAGCCGTTTCCTGTGCCAGGCGGAACACCACATCGACAGGTTCATAATTGGCTTTCAGATATTCCACAAACTCGTCTCCGTAAAATTTCTTTGCCCAGACTTCCATATCTATTTCACTGTAATAGCCGGCACGAAGCGGGTCGTCCAACAAGGTAAAACCTGTGCTTTCCCAAAGTGTATGCAGGCGTTCGTGTATGATCTCGATCATTCTCGACTGATAGAAATTTTCCGCATCCAACAGGGAGAAAGCGGAAAACAAAGCCATCTGAGTCTGCTGTGGCAGGGAAAGACCGGCCGTATGATTCAATGCGACCTGGCGGCTGTCGGCAACCATTCGGTCGATAAATTTCATTGTTGACGGATCGATCATGATACTGTCGTAACGTTTATTCAATGCCGCTTTTTTATCGTCCGGCAGATCGGCAATCATCCGGTCATAGATATTGTCTTCGTGCAAAGCCACCACTGCCAGGCGCCAACCGGTCGCTCCAAAATATTTGGAGAAAGAGTATACACATAACGTGTTATCCGGCAATACCGACATTAAAGAGCGGAAGCCCGGGACAAAAGTAGCATACACATCATCGGTTATAATCATCAGGTTCGGATTAAAATTGGTGACGATATCGACGATACGTTCTGTCAGGCCTTCTGTCAATGCATAAGATGGCGGGTTGCTCGGGTTAACGATAAAGGCGGCCTTGACCGAAGGATCTTTCAGTACATCAAGGTCTTTTTCCTGATATTGCCAGGTATGATATCCGTCGCCAGTCATTTTTAAAGCGTGGATCTCGATCACATCGAACAAGTAACGCGCCTGTTCGGGTATTTCGATATAGGGAGTAAAGACCGGAGCAAACAGGACGATCTTATCGCCTTTATTCAACAGGAAGTTCTGTTGCAGGGAGTCGAAGATATAACACATGGCGGCTGTCCCGCCTTCTGTTGCAAAAAGGTCGAACTTACCTTTGGGCGGATGGTTATTGCAAAGTGCCAGCTTCAGATAGTCTTCTACCAACACTTCCGTATATTTCAGGATACGGTCCGGGACCGGGTATTGATCACCAATCACCCCTTCGGTCCATTCATGTACGAGGTCGTTTTCATCGACACCCTTTTCACGGACCATATATTCGTAAGTATCTCTTAACAGGCGGGAACCGGGTGTTTCTTCATGTTTATCCAGAAATTCCTTGAAACGGACAGCAATGCGCTTTTTCTCCGGCACACCGGCCAAACCGACCATACCGTCTTCCAACTTGGTTCCGCGACGGCATTCTTCCATTCCGAACTGGCCAAGCAGAAAGAAGGCTTCACGAGGTGTCGTTGCGATCCAATTCGGGTTACCTCGTCCGGCATTCAACATGATATGAGTGCTTTTACAGGCACTCTCGTCAGCGAGATCGATCAGGATGTTCTTCAATTCGAAGGGGCTGATCTCCGACATCTTCTTTTCGTATTCACGGGTAATTACTCTTTCTTCCATATATACATTATTATATGATTTATAAATTTCAAATTGTCAATTCATCAATAAGACAATCACGACTCCCCAGATAATCAACAGAGTATTGCCGACAGCGTATGTAACAGTATAACCTAGGGCCGGTGTCTGGCTCTCCACTGCATCTTCCACGGCACCGAGGGCGGCGGTTGTCGTTCGTGCACCGGAAGTACAACCCAATGTGATAGCCGGGTGGAACTTAAAGAGGTAACGTCCCATCAGGACACCTGCTATCAGCGGGATGGTCGTTGCCAGTGCACCGATCACAAACAGGCTCACGCCTACTTCCTTAAAGCCGGTCACAAAACTCGGCCCGGCCGTAATGCCGACAACAGCGATAAACATATTCAGTCCGACATTATTCAATACCCAGAGCGATGGTTCCGGGATACGGCCGAAAGTAGGATGTTTGGAACGAAGCCACCCGAACACCAGTCCGGCAATCAGTGCTCCACCGCTTGTACTCAAGCTGACCGGAATATCTCCGAAATGCAATGCCAGCGAACCGATCACGCCACCGATAAAGATACCCAATCCGACAAAGACCATATCCGTCTGGTTCGTCGGACGATCTGCATAGCCCAATGTGGCAGCCGCTTCATTCACCTCCATCTTGGTGCCGACTAACTCGAGCATATCACCCGGATCGATCTTAGTCGCTGCCAATACCGGTATACTGATACCTGCACGTTTGATACTTTTGATACTGACACCATGCATCACCTTTTCCTTACGGAGCCGGGCTACGGTCATCCCAACGAATTTCTTGCGTGATATCAGGACCGGCAATGTCTCTGCCGGGAAATCCAGTAATTCGATATCGTTCACCTCGTCTCCGATCCAGTCTTCTTCCCCGATCACAAACTCACGACGACCGCTCAATACGACCTCGTTTCCTTTCATAAGCATCAGATCAGGCTTCACCTCATATACAATACCGTTGATACGGACACGTTCGACGAACAAACGCCGTCCCTGCCCTTCCAGATAATCTTCCAGTTCCTGCACCGTCTTGCCGGCTCCGAACCAATCGTTATTTATCTTATAGGCACGAAAAGTAATCGGACGGGCAGCAGGCATAAAACCGGGTTGTTCGCTCTCGTCGTCAGTTCCCATCTTCGACTCTAATTCTTTACAGGCTTTCTTTACGGAAGCCAGTCCTCCGAGGAAACGGGGAGCGACATCACTCATGATCCAAGCAGAGCCGGCCGTACCGAAAATATAAGAAACGGCATAAGCCACAGGCATCACGTTTATCATCGAAGCCTTGTCGGCGGCGCTCAGTCCTCCCTGGTTGATCGTATCTTCTGCTACGCCCAATACAGCAGAGATCGTCTGCGAACCGGCCAATAGCCCGGCAGCTTCACCTGCATTGTATCCCATCAACTTTGCCAATAGGAAAGGGACAAACAGACAGAACAGACACATCAGTACGGCAAAAAGGACCTGAGGAAGTCCCTCTTTCTTCAGTCCGCGAAAGAACTGCGGGCCTACACTGTAGCCCACGGCAAAAAGAAATAAAAGAAAAAATACCGACTTGATAGGTGCTCCGATATCAATATGTAACTGTCCGATTATTACTCCGACCAGCAAGACACTGGTGACGGTTCCCAACGAAAATTTTCCTATCTTGAACTTACCGATCCAGAAGCCGAAAGCCAGCGTCAGGAAAATGGCCAGTTCCGGATAGTGTTTGAGTAAATCTGCAAACCACTCCATATATAAACTGTTTGGCGTTAATACTAAATAGACATTTTATGTCCGGTTTTTACTTGTGGTAATGAAACAGAAGCCGTAAGGCAGTTGTTCCGACAGAATCAATTAAGATAGTATAAAATCCCTCTTATTTTAAATAAATTTCTATCTTTGTCACCGCTTTGGTGATACGGTAACTTCCGGTTATCGTATAAAAGGGAATCCGGTGAAAATCCGGAACAGTGCCCGCTACTGTAAAGCCCATTCCGAAGGAAAGCATTCTTACACCACTGTCCGGCATAAGGACGGGAAGGTCGCTTTCCGGGCAAGTCAGGAAACCTGCCAAGGTTTTTTATATCGTATCTTCCCGGGGTCAGGAGGATGATAAGAACATACGGACAATCTCTTTTCATAAAAAAATGTTTACCGGCTACCGGTATTAGGGCTTGTCGTATTCGTAGGCTATCTTTTAATTTACATTATATGAAACATTTACTATTACTTATTGCTTGTATGCTCGCACCTATGTGCTGGGCACACGATGGCGAGAACTTCGAGGCATCCGACATGCTGGCCTCCATGCAACCGGGTGACAAAGCCGCCTTATTAATGGTACATTTCGGTACCACGTATGACAACACCCGTGCGCTTACTATCGACGCGATCAACCTGAAAGCAAAGGAAGCCTTTAAAGGCATGGAAGTACGCGAAGCTTACACCTCCCGCATTGTCGCACGTCGCCTGAAAGCACGCGGTATCGAAAAACTGAATCCTATGGAAGCACTGGAAAAACTGAAAGCCGACGGATATACCCATATCCTTATCCAGTCAACCAACATTATCGAAGGAGTGGAAATGGAATCGCTTCGCAAAGACATTGCACCCTTGGAAAAGGATTTCAAAGACATACGTATCGGCAACCCGTTGCTTTATACGCCTCACGATTTTGAGGATGTAATAATAGCCATCACAAAGAACGGGGCGAAAGAAGGTGCAACCGTCCTTGTAGGACATGGCACATACACACCTGCGACAGCTCAGTATGCGATGATGGATTATATGTTGCATTCGAAGGGTTACAACGATTATTATGTGACAACAGTTGAAGGTTATCCTTCTTTCGATGATATGGTTGCCAAACTTGAAGCAGGCAAAACAAAGAAAGTACTATTAATGCCTTTCATGTTCGTTGCCGGCGACCATGCGAACAACGATATCGCAGTCGACATGAAAGAGGAACTGGAAGGGAAAGGTTACCAGGTTTCCGTATTTATGCAGGGATTAGGACAAAATCCGGAAATCCAGAATATATTTATCGATCATGCCAAGTTTGCCGCCAAACACAAGATGATAAATATTATGGATAAGAAAAAAAAGTACGCTGCAGCAAAAGATTAAAAGACTATACCCTACATCCTTTCGAAAGAAGCATATATTTCTTTCGAAAGGATCTTACACGCCCAATTACATTTATTATTCAATATTCATATGAAGATAATATTAATATTACTACCGTTATCAGCCCTGTGTATACACGCAATACAGGCACAAGAAAAGAAAGAGTACACAAATTTTTCCGATACTACATTCAGCATCCAGGAAGTAGTTGTACAAACAGCCAAAAGAAATATCCCGCAGGTTACAAAGCTAAATGTTCCTATGAAATATTTACCAGTATCCGTAAACCGAGTATCCGGTAGTAGCCTGGAACTTCGTGGTATCCGCGATATACAGGAAGCAGTACGTTTTATGCCTGGTGTACGTATGCAAACCAGTTACGGATCATTCCAACAGTTATCGGTACGTGGTTTCGACCATTCGGTAATGATGATTGACGGCGTTCGCGATGAACGTTCCGCCATCAACAACTCTTATCCTTTCCCCGATCTTTCCGCTGTCGAATCGATCGAATTATTAAAAGGTCCGGCCTCCGTGTTATATGGTCACTCAGCTGTCGGTGGTATATTGAATGTCGTACGCATTTCTCCGAAAGCCGAACAAACGGTCAATGCACGTGTAAGCTACGGCAGTTATGATAATAAGCAGGCAACCGTAGGAATGGGTGGTCACCTGATTGGTCCGGTAAACTATTACGCTAATGTGAACTTTTCGGATCAGGATGGTTGGCGAGATAATCAAACCAAACGCTTCTCCGGCTATCTGGCATTAAATGCCAAGCTGACAGAAAAAGATGAGCTGGATGTTCGTGGAGCTTTCAACCGTGACTTCTATAATACAGAAATAGGTCTACCCGATTTGATGCCTGCCGACATTTTCAATACTCAAACAGGTAAAAAATACCTGAGTGCACAGGAACAGTTGCCGGGGTTGAATCGTGAAGCCCGTTACAACAATGAATCGGATTTCATGAAAAACCATGCATGGAACGTAACAGCACAATATACACATATGTTCGATAATGGTTTCAAACTGATCGATAAACTGGCCTATTATAACGATGATATCAACTACTTCGGAACGGAAGCATTGGATTATCTGGAAAGTGAAGACCCGATTTATGCTCATTATTACGTTAAAGACGGAAAGAAGCAGTATATCTGTTTAGACACGGTATATTTGTCTTTCCCACTCCGCTTCTCACACATCTCGAAGACAATTAGTAACAGCCTGGAATTAAGTGGTAAATTGAATACAGGAGAAGTAACTCATAATTTCGTAGGCGGTTATTCCTTTTCTCTATTGAACCGCGTAAGCTATACAGGATATAACCTAGGCAATGATGTACAAGGGACAGGTCTTTATTCGCATGTATCGGTATACGACCCGCATAGCGTGGGATATATGACCAGCAAAATGTCGAAAGCTATCCCGTCACACAACTATTCCAATAGTATCTATCTGCAAGATATGTTAGACATTAACGAACATTGGAAAGCACTGGTTGCCCTACGTGGAGATTTCTTCCGTTATCTTCAGGCGAATACTCCGACCCCGACAGGTAAACGCGAATACGACGATGCCGATCGTACAGCCTATAATCGTTTGCACAATGCCTCATTCACTTATCGTCTCGGTGCAGTTTATCTTCCACATCCGAATACTTCCATCTATGCTTCATTCGCTACATTCTTCAAACCGATCCGTACATTTTATAGCGCAAATGTAATGTATATCGACACTGACGGTGCCCGTTACTACCCTAAAAATAATGAAGAAATATTCAAACCGGAAAGCGGCTACCAGGCTGAAGCAGGTGTAAAATATACTCTAAGCAAATGGTTGGAAGCAAACGCAAGCATGTTCTACATTCGTAAAGCGAATGCTACACAGACACTGGCGACAAATGTGGAACAGGAAATTAACGGAGTAGCGACAAAAATGTCGATCATCGGTCAGGTCGGTATTATGGATTCTAAAGGTTTCGACCTGGAAGCAACCTTCACACCGGTTAATTCATTGGCATTCACACTTGGTTACGGATACACAGATTCCCGCATCCGGAAAATGAAAAAGATAAAAGACCCGGAACTGGCTGAGATCATCTATTCGGAAGCAAACAAAGGACAATTGGAGAAGTCGACTAGCCTGGAAGGTAACTATCAGAATAACGTTCCTAAAAATACATTCTATGCATATGGAAGCTATACTATACCGAAGGGAATATTACAAAACCTGGGGTTCAACCTTAGTACCAGCTATACAGACAAAGTGTATCGAAATACAGCCAACAGCAAATGGTTCGACAGCTACTGGATTACAGACCTGGGAGCCTCTTACCTATTGAACCATCATGTACGTCTGTCGGTCAATATCAATAACATATTCAGTAAAGAATATACAAACCAGGCATTAGGAGACCAGATCGTTCCGAGCATGCCACGTAATTACCAGGTAGCAATATCCTATAACTTATGATACGGATTACAAAACTAATGTTAGCAATACACAGGATACTGGGCTTTACGCTCAGTATCCTGTTTCTCGTTTGGTTCCTGTCAGGCCTGGTGATGATCTATCATACATTCCCACGAGCAGACCGGGCAAACAAACGGGCTAAAATGGATCTTCTATCTGTAGACGACCTTCCATCTCTGCAAATAATAGAAAAACGTATCCCTGAAGGAGAAACGATAAAAAACATCACACTCAACAGCTATCTGGGACAGACAGTTTTTCATATACGCACAGATAAAGGAGGTTATGACATACCTGCCGATTCTACAGAAACACTACCGGTCATCGACTGCGAGCGTATTAAGAAAACCGCCTCCCTTTGGTGCGCTGCTCCTGTCCTGAAGGTTGATTCCTTATATTCACTCGACCAATGGATTCCCTTCGGCAGTTTGAAAAAAGAATTTCCGATTTATAAGTTCTATTTTTCTGATCCGGAACAGCATGAACTGTATATTTCGTCTAAGTCGGGTGAGGTTTTACAATATACCGATAAAGACAGTCGTTTGTGGGCTTGGCTAGGCGCGATACCACACTGGGTTTATTTTGCTTCTTTGCGTCAGGATGCAGAGTTATGGATAAAGGTCGTTGTCTGGTTGTCAGGCATCGGTTGTATCATGTGTATCGCCGGGATTTATCTGGGAATTCGCGATTTCCGGTTGGCACGTAAACGTAGACTTGTCTCTCCTTATAAGAAGTTCTGGTATAAATGGCACCATATTATAGGTACAATATTCGGTCTGTTTGTTCTGACATTCACATTCAGTGGCATGATGTCCTTAGCACGTGTACAAGACTGGGGATTACGGGCAAAGCTGGATATAAACCCAATACAGGAACTTCGGAAAAAAGCACCTTCCCCACTCGATTATCCGTTGGACTACAGAGATATTATACAAGCCTATCCCGGTCAGATCCGCCAATTGGAATGGGGTAGTTTCGGAGATATCCCTTTCTATACGATACAAACAGATACTGATGATATCGTTATAAATGCAAATGCAAAACAGAATATAACTCCTTTAAATTTAAGTGCGGAAGATATCCGTTCGGTACTATCATCTATTCATGGAACAGATTGTGTCATGGATATCATACTTTCTGACTCTTATGACACCTATTATATTTCACGTAAAAGAGCGCTTGATCTCCCTGTCTGGAAAGTTACGATTGAAGATATAGACCATAGCTGCTATTATATCAATCCTGCTAACGGACAATATCGTTATGTGAATACGCCGGCCCGCTGGAATCATTGGATGTATCCGGCTCTACACAGTCTGAATATTAAAATACTGGTAGACAATCCGGTCTTATGGAATATTGTAATGTGGGGACTGATGCTAGGAGGTACATTTGTTTCCCTGTCAGGAGTATGGCTGGGTATAAGACTCTTCCGTCGGAAAATACATTCTTTAAAAAACAGGAGTTGCCATTCAGGATGAAAAAACAGAATTGAAGGCTATATATAATCCTATTATACCGATAAAATACATTATCTTTGTTGGTACTGATAAAATCAGAATCAATAACTCAAAGCTAAAAGATGAATACAGGGAAAATAATCGTAGCCGGGATCGGTCCTGGTAGCGAATCTGATATTACTCCGGCAGTACTGTCTGCCATCCGTCAGTCGGATGTCATCGTCGGGTATAAATATTACTTTCAGTTTGTTGAATCAGCGATCCGTCCCGATGCAATCTGTATCGACTCGGGGATGAAACGCGAAAAAGTCCGGGCAGAAGAAGCCTACAATTATGCTACCGAAGGCCATGTGGTAACTGTTATCAGTTCCGGCGACTCCGGTATTTATGGCATGGCTCCCCTTATTTACGAGATGAAACGCGAAAAAGGAAGCGATATTTCAATCGAAATACTTCCGGGAATCAGCGCTTTCCAGAAAGCAGCCTCTCTGTTGGGTGCTCCGGTAGGACACGATTTCTGCGTGATCTCCCTCTCCGACCTGATGACACCCTGGGAAATGATAGAGAAACGGATCAAAGCCGCTGCCTCTGCCGACTTTATCACGGCTATCTACAATCCCAAAAGCGAAGGGCGTTACTGGCAGCTCTACCGTCTCATCGAACTCTTCCTGCAGGAACGTGACCCGCAAACACCTGTCGGTTTTGTCCGTCAGGCAGGACGTGAGGAACAGACAGTCACCATCACCACGCTGGCCGAATTCGATCCCGAGCAAGTGGATATGTTTACCGTGATCATCATCGGTAACTCCCAGACGTATCAATTCGATAATCACATGATAACCCCACGCGGTTATTATGGAGAGATCAAGATGGGTAAAAAGGAAACAGGTATTGGACAGGATATCATGATACGCAGTTTCCGGACAATCGAGAAAGAATTAAAGAACAAAGATATTCCATTAGACAAGAAATGGGCCTTACTGCACGCAATCCATACCACTGCCGATTTCGACATGGAAAACGTATTGCGGATAGACGACAACGCTGTGGCAACTCTCTACGAATTACTTAATAGTGGGAAGGTACGCACCATCATCACCGATGTCACCATGGCTGCCTCGGGTATCCGTAAAGGAGCCTTGCAACGTATGGGCATAGAAGTGAAATGCTATCTGTCTGATGAGAAGGCAATGGCCCTGGCCTCCGAAAAAGGGATCACCCGTACACAAGCCGGTATCCGTGTGGCCGTCAGCGAACATCCGGACGCTTTATATGTATTCGGTAACGCACCGACAGCCCTAATGGAGTTGTGCGACCTGATACGAAAAGGGAAAGCGACCCCGGCCGGCATTATTGCCGCACCTGTCGGCTTTGTGCATGTACAGGAGTCCAAACACATGGTAAAACCGTTCGTCTCCATCCCTAAACTGATCGTTGAGGGACGGAAAGGCGGCAGTAACCTGGCAGCAACACTAGTAAATTCTATACTTTGTTATAACGACGCTATTAATTTAAAACCCGGAAGAGACGTATGAGAACACAATTCACAGTTATCGGCATACCCGATAGTATAAACTACATTTTAAGAAGTCAGGATATATTAGATATAATCAAAGAGAATACTTTTTTCTCAGGAGGTAAGCGACATTATGAGTTACTCAAGCCCTTACTGCCGGAGGATGCCGTATGGATCGAGATAACTCCTCCGCTGGACAATGTTTTTCAACAATACGATTATTATGAAAAGATTGTTGTATTCGCATCCGGCGATCCTCTTTTTTACGGATTTGGTTCTACCATTTTAAAAAGAAGACCGGATGCCGACGTATTCATGTTGCCTTCTTTTAATTCCTTACAACTACTTTCCCATTATCTTCAACTATCCTATGAAGATATGATTATGATATCGCTCACCGGCCGGCCCTGGCATGAACTGGATCGTGCGTTGATAGAGAACAGAAGTAAGATAGGTATCCTGACCGACCATGTGCATACACCAGCCGCCATTGCCATGCGTCTTTTGAAATACAATTTCACACAGTATAAAATGTATATAGGCGAACATTTAGGTAATCCGGAGAAACAACGTGTCTCACGCTCACTCGCCCTGTCGGAAGTTGAAGAGCATCCGATCGACAGTCCAAACTGCGTGATTCTGGAACGGATGTATAACGACAACATTTACCGGCCATTGGGAATACCCGACAAGATGTTCGAACTTCTCGACGGACGGGAACGGATGATCACAAAAGCACCGATCCGTATCCTCGACATGAGTGCCCTGATGTTGCCTATGTGTAATCATTTCTGGGATATCGGTTTCTGTACCGGTTCTATTTCTATCGAAGCCAAACGGCAATATCCGCATCTGCATATCCATGCATTTGAGATCCGTAAGGAATGTTGGCAACTGATGGAAAATAACAGTTCCCGCCTGGGTGCTCCCGGCATCGATGTACATATCGGTGACTTTATGGAAGAAGAGGTATCCGACCTGCCGGCACCCGATGCAGTCTTTATCGGCGGTCACGGAGGAAAACTGAAAGAGATAATAAATAAGGTAGCCCGCTATCTGGCACCCGACGGTTTACTGGTATTCAACTCCGTATCCGAAGAAAGCGAAAAATTATTTATCGACTCGGTTCTTGAAGCCGGATTGAAACTGGATGATCCTTTACATATAACTGTCGGCGATTATAACCCGATAGTCATACTGAAGGCATTTAAAGAAGCAAAATAGGAGAACAATGAATAAACGATCTTTAGCCATTGTGGTAGTCTCTACAAGCAGTCTGCCCCTGGCACGTCAAATAAAAAAGCAGTATACTGACGCTGTTATTTACAGTAAAGAGTCAGAAGAAGAAACAGTTTTGATGGAATCGATCGACTCTATTATGGGGGATCTTTTCCTGAAAGTGGATGCAATTGTCTTTATCGGTGCGATGGGGATCTGCGTTCGATGCATCGCTCCCTATATTATGGATAAACATACCGACCCGGCTGTGGTCTGCATCGACAGTACAGGAAAATATATCATCCCCGTCCTGTCGGGACATATCGGAGGAGCAAACGAACTGAGCAAGGAACTGGCGCAACTTCTCGGCGGTAATGCCATCGTTACGACACAAAGTGACAACACCGGATTGTGGGCACTGGATACGCTGGCAGAGAAATTCGGCTGGTCGGTCGTGGCCGACGACCTGACCGACAGTGAGAATGCCATGAACACCTGTATCGCTGCCTTCGTCAATAAAAAACCGACCGCCTTGTTGCTCGACGTGCGCGATCCGGGAACGGAATATCTGGAAAGTACTTGTCCCGACCATGTTCAGCTATTCAATAAGTTTTCTGATATACCGCTCGATAAGTTCGACTTGGTGATAACGGTCGGACCGTTTATCTATGAGGCCGAAGTGATGATGGTTTCCTTCTTCCCGAAAGTATTACATATCGGTGTCGGTTGCCGGAAAGATATAAAAGGTGATCCGGTGGAACTTCATCAACACATTATCGGGACACTGATCGATAATAATATCTGCCCCGAGTCGATCGTCGATATTTCATCCATCGATATAAAGAAGAACGAGGCCATGCTCGCCCTATTGGCTTTCGCTATTATGGATTGTCCGTTCAAGACCTATCCGGCGGAGATATTGAATAAGATCCCCGTCCCCAATCCGTCAGCTCGCGTAAAGGAGGCGACAGCATCGGCCAGCGTTTCCGAAGCCGCCGCTATTTACAGTGCCGGAGGAGGTTTGCTTTTATTGGAAAAGCAAAAAGGAAGTCTGGGTGAAGGCAACGAATATACTTTCGCTGTTGCTATGGACAAGTCGGTTCGCCGGCAGGGACATATCGAGATAGTCGGAGCCGGACCGGGTGATCCGGAACTGGTTTCCATCCGTGGCCGCCGGATGCTTGAGAAAGCGGACCTTATCCTGTATGCCGGAAGTCTCGTCCCGAAAGAACTGACTTACTGTGCCAAACCGGGAGCCACCGTTCGTAGTTCCGCCGATATGAACCTCGACGAGCAATTCGCCCTGATGAAAGAGTTTTACGACAAAGGTAAGTTCATCGTCCGTCTGCACACCGGCGATCCCTGCATCTATGGAGCGATACAGGAACAGATGAATTTTTTCGATCAATATAATATGAGCTATCACATCACACCGGGTATATCCTCTTTTCAGGCTGCCGCTGCCGCCTTGCGCTCGCAGTTCACCATCCCGGAAAAGGTACAAACCATCATCCTTACCCGTGGCGAAGGCCGCACGCCAATGCCGGAGAAGGAGCAGTTGCATAAACTGGCTGCCAGTCAGAGCACGATGTGCATCTATCTGAGCGCAGGCATAGCCGACAAGGTACAGGAAGAACTTCTCCAACATTATGCTCCCACTACTCCGGTAGCTGCCTGCTACAAGCTGACATGGAAAGACGAGCGTATCTACCGCGGAGAATTGAAAGACCTGGCGAAGATCGTGAAGGAGAATAATCTGACACTGACCACGTTATTGGTCGTAGGTGACGCGATCGACAACCGCGAAGGCCTTTCCCGACTGTATGCCGACGAATTCAAACACCTGTTCCGTAGATAATGATACTGATACTGGGAGGAACGACAGAAGGACGGGCTGCCGTCCGCATAGCAGATGAAGGAAGTGCCCCTTATTACTATTCGACTAAAGGGACACTTCAGGAAATAGACTGTGCGCACGGTATCCGCCTCACCGGAGGAATGGATGCTGCATCGATGGAGACATGCTGCCATGAAAATAACATCCGTCTATTGATCGACGCTGCACACCCTTTTGCCTCCGCCCTGCACCAAACGGTGGCCGAGGTTTCTACCGCTCTCCAACTGCCGGTTATCCGCTACGAACGGCGTTATCCGCCGCGCGACAACGATCTGATCTGGTGCGACGACTACAACGATGCCATCCATAAGTTAAGTGAACAAGGTATCCGCCGGCTGCTTGCACTGACCGGAGTAAATACCATTGCTCCTCTCCGTCCCTGGTGGGAGAAATATCCCACGTGGTTCCGTATACTCGAACGGGAGGAGTCGCTTGCAACAGCTACCCGACAGAGATTTCCACCCGACCGACTATTTTTCTATCATGATGAAGATGACGCCGGAGAGTTGATGGATCAATTACAGCCGGATGCCATCATTACCAAAGAAAGTGGAAATTCGGGGTATTTCAATGAGAAAGTGAAAGCAGCCCGTATACGTTCCATTCCGATATTCGTTATAAAACGCCCTCCGCTACCGGAAACATTCCACTTTGTTTACGGAGAAGACGGATTGCGCAAACAAATAGAACGGCTATTGCCGGAATTCTTTCCTTTACATCATGGCTACACGACCGGAGCCTGTGCAACAGCAGCTGCCAAAGCGGCACTGATTGCATTGCTCAAGAAGGAAGAACAAACCCAATCCTCCATCACTTTGCCATCAGACGAATTGATCACATTACCTGTCGCAGAAACCGAATGGGAAGGCGACAGTGCCATCTGCTCAGTCATCAAAGATGCCGGAGACGATCCGGACGTGACCAACGGCTCTAAAATCGTTGCGAAAGTAACTCTCTCGAAAGAACCCGCCTCTACTCCTATCCGTTTTGTCGCAGGTCCGGGAGTCGGCACGGTAACGTTGCCGGGCTTAGGACTGGAAGTGGGCGGTCCGGCCATCAACGCCACACCACGGAAGATGATAACGGAAGAGTTGACTTCCGTTTTAGAAGAATACCGGCATTCTATTTCCCATAATACAAAAACGACAGAAGCCTGCACACTGACAGTCACTATCTCCGTTCCCGGAGGTGAAGAGCTGGCAACAAGGACTTTCAACCCGAAACTGGGTATTGTCGGCGGCATCTCCATTATCGGAACATCGGGTATCGTACGCCCTTTCTCGACCGATGCTTTTATCGCCTCCATCCGTAAAGAAACGGAGGTTGCCAAAGCCATCGGTTGCACGACACTCATAATAAACTCCGGTGCTAAAAGCGAACGGTATCTGAAAGCCCGTTACCCCGAACTACCTCCACAGGCATTCGTTCATTACGGTAACTTTATCGGTGAAACCCTGAAGATAGCTTCATTGCTTGACTTCCCCCAGGTAGTTATGGGCATCATGATCGGTAAAGCAGTCAAACTGGCTGAAGGCTTCCTCGATACGCACAGTAAAAAGGTAGTGATGAATAAAGACTTCCTGAAAGATCTGGCACATCAGGCATGCTGTGCCGAAGACACAATCCAAAAAATCGACACCATCACGTTAGCCCGCGAACTATGGCAATTGCTTCCTGCAGAAAAACAAGAAACATTCTTCAATCTCTTATTGAAAAGATGCCATGAACATTGCACGCCACTTCTGCCTAAAGGCGAATTATCTATCTTATTGATAACGGAAGAAGGAATTATTTGGAAATAATCCGTATCCTATCTATTTGAGTTCACCTCAAAAACAGGTTGAATTTTCACCCCGTTTTTATTCCAATGCAATCTCTTTACTCCGGATATAGGAAACATCCAATTGTCCACCTGCATTCCCATTATCTTCCTGCAAAGGAAGTATTTTGGCCCGGCTGAGAGACAAAGTTCCTTTAGAAGCATTTACCATGTTACTGAAATTGATATCAATGGATTTACTACCTTCAGTACGGTTTAATATATTATAAGATCCACCATTATAAGTGATCTGTACACCGACAACTTCATCCTTTCCTACCGGATCTCCCTCCCAGGTAAGCGTAGTCGTACCTGTTATTTTAGCTGAAGTAAAAGACTCGGGGATAGCGATCGGCTTCACGTCATTTATGGAAGCAACATTTGTATAGATACTGTCTTTTGCCCGCGTAAAGACAAAAGTCATATCATCCAATCCGGAGAATGAATAAGTATAAAAATAAGTACCCACATTGTCAAAATCCGGGGTTTTACCATTGATTGTAATGGAAGCCGGACCGTTCAGTTTGATATTGATGCCGGCACTATCCAGTTTATTGAAATTAGCTCCGACACGCGTCGTATTATTAGTCACATCGTAAGCGACACCCAGATTCTGATAAAAGGGAACATCCGCATCGATATCGGGAGCGTCATCATTATCACAGGAGGTAAATGCCCATGCAGAGACGAGAAAGACAAACAAGAAATACTTTTTCATGACGATTAATATTTTGAATTACCTATATATAACAAACGAAATGAAAAAAGTTTATCCTGTTAACATATTTCAGTTGACAGCATCCAGAGATAACAACAATTCTTCAATGGAAGCAACCTGCCGCTGCTGTCCGTCCGAAAAACAAAGGGTGATGGCAGATGTTGCAGTATCACCGGCATCGATCCAGTTCTCCGATTCTATTTCGGAGCCGGCATAGAAACCGTTTCGCAAAAGAGCCTTACGCACCATTGCATATTTCCGGCCGTCACCGACAAGACGGATTTTCTTATCGTATGGGTTGTCGATACGGAACAATCCGGTTTCCATATCGAAGACAATCCCTTTACGGGCAAAGAAACCGCTCAGATAACCACTCAATGCCAGGTCTTCGGGCGTACCGGTGCTGATCCCTTTCTCTCGATCCATCAGCCAGATCTTATCGGCTATCTGAAGGGCTAGTTCGAGATCATGAGTGGAAAGGAAAATCGTTTTATTGGTAGAGCGGGTAAGACTATGCAACAATTGCATGATCTCGACTTTACTGGGAAAATCGAGGAAAGCCGTCGGTTCATCGAGAAAGATAACAGGTGTTTCCTGCGCCAGCGCTTTGGCGATCATAACTTTCTGCCGCTCGCCGTCGGAAAGGGTATGCACCATGCGTGAAGCTAGATTTCCGATACGGACCAAGGAGATAGAATCTTCTACAATCTGCTTGTCTTCTTTTCCCAATCGTCCCCAAAAACCGGTGTACGGACTGCGTCCCATCCCTATCAATTCCCGGACAGTCATGTTACGGATCTCACACTTATCTGTCAGTACCACTCCCACTATAGTGCTAAGCTCCTTGTCACTATAGTGCTGTATATCGCGGGACAGTAGTGCTATTTCACCGGATATACGAGGCTGGAAAGCGGACAAGGTACGTAATAAAGTAGACTTCCCGACACCGTTGGCTCCCAGTAGGCAGGTTAATTCGCCACTGTAGATTATTGTCGTTATATGGCTCGCTACCAGCTTTGTATCATTCTTGGAATGATAGCCGATAGAGAGATCGTTTATCTGAATAGTTGCCTCTTTCATACTCATTCGTTCAGTTCATTTTTACGTCGGCGGAATAATACGGAAGCAACGACCGGAGCACCGACCAACGCGGTTACCGAGTTGACCGGCAAAGCCCCCTCAAATCCTGGCATACGGGCTATCAGGTTACAAGCCAATGCCAGGGCTGCCCCCACAAATAAGACACCGGGCATCAGTATGCGATGATCGGATGTCTGGAAAATGGCCCGGCAAAGATGAGGAACTGCAAGCCCCAGGAAAACGATCGGACCACAGTAAGCGGTCACGATAGCTGTCAATACACCGGCAGAGGTGATAACGAGCAGGCGTGCCCGTTTAATATTCAGTCCCAGGTTGCGGGCATACCCATCGCCGAGAAGCATCAGGTTCAATGTCTTTATCAATAGGAACGAAAGAGGGATCAGGATAGCCATAATCGCCACGAAAAGCATCATCTGATTACCGGAGACACGTGAGAAACTTCCCAGTCCCCAGATTACATAAGCACGGATATCTTCTTCCACACTAAAGAATTTCAACACACCGATCACCGCATTTGCTACATAGCCGATCATCACCCCGATAATCAATAGCGTCACATTCCCTTTAACCTTCTGCGAGACATAAACGATCAGTGCCATAACAGACAAGGAACCGACTATGGCCGCAATAGATAAAGCAATCTCCCCCATAAAGCCCAGTTTACTCAACGCCACGCCTCCCAGGCTTCCACTCAGCAAGACAACGAAGGCAACTCCCATACTTGCACCGGAACTGATACCCAACACAGAAGGTCCCGCCAAAGGGTTACGGAATACGGTTTGCATCTGAAGCCCGCTGATAGCTAACCCGGCTCCCGCAACTAATGCCGTCAAAGCTTGCGGAAAGCGTGATTTCCAGATAATATTCTGCCAGGTGACCGGTTCGTCGCCATTGCCGCAGATGATATTCCAAACCGAATGGAAGGGAATCGAAACAGAGCCCAACACCAGATTCAGAAACAGCAACACGACGATTGAAACAAGGATCAAAAGCATCAGGATAGTGTTAGAATACTTCATCGTCCCCATTTATTTAAGTAAATCATAATAGACAGGCGTGTGATCCGGCAATAAATTCGGGTGGAAGATATGCAATAAATCGCCCAATACAACTTCCGGCTCGGTCGGCATGCTTTCATAAAAAGGTTTCTCCCGCATATTACAATAGATCACTCCTTTTTCCTTGAAAGCACGGAAGTCTGCATAACGGGGATCCTGATCTTTCAGTGATTTATAAGTATATGTTCCCGGATAGCTGTTTACGATACGCCAGTAATCGGCTTCATCGGCCTGGTTATAGACCGTCTCGAAGTCGAGCGTCACACCGCCGGAGCGATCGTCGTCTTTCAAAAAATAATCAGCGCCGGCATCTTTGAAAAGCTGTGCAAGGAAGCTCTTTCCTCCTACTGCATACCAGTTACCACCATGTATTTCGCCACTGAATACAATAGGACGTCTCTGCACTTTACCTTCGGCAGTCAGCTCTTTCAATTCGTTGTAGCGGTTCTCTATAATGGAGAATTTCTCATTGGCTTCCTGCTCTATCCCGAGTAACAGACCGACAAACTTAATCCATTCAGCCTGTCCCAGCGGTGTCATTTCTTTATATCCCAGATGAGGAATCAGAGGGATACCGATATCTTTCATCGTCTCGTATCCGCCACGCTTAAAGGGAGAGATCAGGATCAGGTCGGGATTAATACTCATAATCACCTCATTATCGAAATTACCTTCGATCCCGATCTTCGCTGTCTTTCCTTCCTTCAGCTGATCATTGATAGTCTTATTAAACAGATGGCGCGTACTCGTGATACCGACCACCTTATCCTCCGCTCCCAACTTTATGAAATTGGAGAGCTGCAGGGAGGTCATACAAATGGCACTGCGCACAGGCGTTTCGATCACTGTATAATCGGCAGGAATACCTTCCGGCTTCGTCCCACGGGGAACCAACGCATACAGGAAGTGCGTGCTTTCTTCATTCTGCGGGTCATGTATATCCATCAGAACATAACCGTCGGCATAGGTCAACTGAAAACCTTCGGCATATTCAGGTGTGATCTGAACCATCCTATCCGCCGTAATCGTTTGTTGCGACGATGCATTCTCTTTCTCCTGCTGATTTCCTTTCGATACGCACGATGCAGCCATTAACGCTAACAGGCAGCCACCGAGTAAATACTTATTCATATTTCTATTTGTTTTTATCCGACACAAACTGTCCAAACCCACGAGGACAATCGTTATGCAAAAAATGGCAGGTCTTCTGACTTACTTCCATCCCGAATGCCTTCCCGATCGCAAAGACCAGTGGCAAAAGGTATTATCAGGATGTTTATAAAGCTTCACAGCAGCGTGGACTGTCCGGGATTTACACCCGGTTCCCTTTTAATCTGTCTCCGTGAACAGGAGTTTTACAGAACCGATTTCGAGCGCAAAAGTAATAAGAAAAACTGAACCTTTCGCATACGGAACTGTTATTTACAGAAAATGACAGCATTATGGTACTCAATCAGGTAGACACTCATTTCTTAATTGCAGCTATTTGCGTAATATCATCGGCATTAGTATTTTATACAATCGGTGTATGGGGCGAACGCATCCAAAAGAAGCTGAAAGCCTGGCATGTAGCTTTCTTTATCGCCGGACTATTCGCCGATGCTATCGGTACCGGCCTGATGGAACAGATTGCGCAAATGACCGGAATACAAGATAATCTCCACACCATCACCGGAATAATAGCGATCTGCCTGATGTTTGTCCATGCGTTATGGGCTTTATGGACCTATCTTAAAGGGTCCCTCAAAGCGAAAGCTCATTTCAACCGTTTCAGTATAGTTGTCTGGTGTATCTGGTTAATCCCTTATTTCATAGGGGGCTATCTGGGAATGTCGCTTCACCCCTGATATTGTTCAGCAGTTTATTTGGAGACTTCCGTTATTTTAAGCACTTTTGCCCTCCGAATAAAACAAGAGCAAATGACACATCCTATCAGCTTCGTTTCATTAGGTCCCGGTGAACCGGAACTTATCACTGTAAAAGGGTTTAAACAACTTCAGCAGGCAGATATAATCTATTGTCCGGCTACCCGGAATAAGCAGGGAGATTCTCTTTCACGTGCGGCTGATATCGTGCGTGCTTTGGAGATAAACGAAGTTGCCATACGATGCTTTATGCTTCCTATGAGTAAAGATCGTACAGAGGCCTGGAAAGCCTACGATAGTTTATACAATGAAGCTGTGGCAAACCATGCAATAGGTAAACGGATTGTCATCGTTGCCGAAGGGGATGCCGGTTTCTATTCATCCATACAATACATATACGACAAACTTACAGAGACAGGGATCGCCGTACAACGTATTGCCGGGATTCCGGCTTTCATTGCCGCCGGAGCTTTGGCTGGTTTGCATATCGTCAAACAGGAAGAGCAGATCGTTGTCATTCCCGGCACACCTTCTACCGAAGAGTTGAGTGAAAAGATCAACGCCGGATATGTAATCGTCATTATGAAACTGTCACAATGTGTGAATGCTGTACACGACTGTATCCGGAAGCATCCGCAGACACAGTTCCATTACTTTGAGAATGTAGGAACAGAAAAAGAATATTATACTTCTGATAAGAAGATTATAGCGAATAAAGTGTACCCCTATTTTTCATTAATGATCATACAATAATCCCCATCATAAGCCGAAAACAGAATAGATCCGGAAAATGACGGGGATATTAAAGGTAAAATCTATCGATATTGTATTGCAAAAACTATACTGATTCTATAATGTTACTCAAACGGCTCATATGATACCGGAGTGACTGAACAGATTCCCAGTTCTGGTGTCCTGACTTACACAACTCACGTGCACTTACCAACACACCTGAAATATGACTACTGATCTCTTCGATCTTCTTATTCGTTTCATTATAAAGAGATTCCACCTCTTCCGGTGAATATATGGAAGCAGATTGTGCCAACGATTCAAGCAATTCCATCTGGTAAACACCAGCCTTCGGGATCAAGTTACGGACGGCATAATGATGAAGATCCTGGATTTCCTTCTGTTTGGTTGTATCCCAACCTACATTATTTGTATTCACAGAAGAACTCATCTTTGAAAACATACGGATTCCCAAACAATCTACAATTGTTCTTATCCATGATCCTGTTTCTACCTCTCTTGAAGTTACACCCGCCAAACTAAATCTCATTGTTGTCATAATCAAATCTCCTTAATTACATAAACCGAAGTTTTTAAAATCGTTATACACTTTCTTTTTATCACCTTAAGCTTACCATCTATTGTATTTTGCTATTATGATACCGCAAATTTAATCAAATCGTTACACACAACAATCCATTATCCATCTTTTATAGTTATTTAAGAGCAAAACTATCTAAATGCATTGTTTTTGTCAACTAAAGATGACAAAAACATCAAAAAATATCACCTTAAGATAACAAAGGTTTATTACCACTCATCTTTTAGCATCTTTCATCAATATGACAGTAATATAATATATCCACTCCTGCCAGAAACCTTTCATTCTGACATTTTGTTATTTAATTAAAAATAATATACTTTTGTTCCTTCTTAAACTTACATAAGCACATGAAATCGGATATAGAAATTGCAAGAGAAGTCTCCCTTCGCAAAATAAAGGAAGTTGCTACAGGATTAGGCATTCCGCGCGAGGAAGTTCAGAACTATGGTCGTTACATCGCCAAAGTGCCTCTCCATCTCATTGATGAAGAAAAAATCAAAGAACATAACCTGATCCTGGTTACAGCTATCACTCCTACTAAAGCTGGTATTGGAAAGACAACGGTTTCTATCGGCCTTGCCCTCGGTCTGAACAAGATCGGTAAAAAGGCGGTTGCAGCCTTGCGCGAACCTTCACTGGGCCCGTGTTTCGGTATGAAAGGTGGAGCTGCCGGAGGTGGCTATGCCCAGGTGTTGCCGATGGAAAACATCAACTTACACTTCACCGGCGATTTCCACGCCGTTACTTCCGCTCACAATATGATTACAGCGTTGCTGGATAACTATATTTATCAGACACGCAATACCTGTGAAGGATTGAAAGAGATCAAATGGAAACGTGTACTCGACGTGAACGACCGCAGCCTGCGTAATATTGTATCCGGATTGGGTGGTTCTGCCAACGGTATCCCGACCGAAACAGGATTCGATATCACTCCTGCTTCCGAAATGATGGCAATCCTTTGCCTGGCTACCGACCTGGAAGATTTAAAACGTCGCATCGGTAATATCCTGTTGGGATATACTTACGACGATCAACCGTTCACAGTAAACGATCTGGGAGTTGCCGGAGCGATCACTGTATTGCTGAAAGATGCATTGCTGCCTAACCTGGTACAGACAACGGAAAATACACCTGCGTTCGTTCATGGTGGCCCATTCGCCAACATCGCACATGGATGTAACTCGATAATCGCTACAAAGATGGCTCTTACTTACGGTGACTATGTCATTACGGAGGCTGGTTTCGGTGCCGATCTGGGTGCTGAAAAGTTCTTCGATATCAAATGTCGTAAAGCGGGCTTAACTCCTAAACTGACAGTTATCGTTGCTACTGCCCAAAGTTTGAAGCTGCACGGCGGTGTTCCCGAAGCACAGATCAAGGAGCAGAATATCGAAGGTCTGCGTAACGGCTTCGCCAACCTCGACAAGCATGTAGCCAACATGAAACGTTTCGGCCAGGAAGTGATCGTAACTTTCAACCGTTATGCAACCGATACGGATGAAGAAATCGCATTAGTAGCCGAACATTGTAAGGAACTGGGTGTTGGTTTTGCCATGAACAGTGTATTTGCAGAAGGCGGCGAAGGTGGTGTGGAACTGGCTAAACTGGTAGTAGACACGATTGAAAACAAACCATCGGGACCTCTGAAACTGGTGTACGAAAATACAGATCCGGTACGCGAAAAAATCAAGAAGGTATCTAAAGAGATTTATGGCGCAGCCTCAGTAACATATACAACGCTTGCCGACAAGAAGATCAAACAGATTGAAAGCTTGGGTATCTCCCATTATCCTATCTGCATCGCAAAAACCCAGTATTCATTCTCTTCCGACCCGAAAGCCTACGGTGTCGCCAAAGATTTTGAATTGAAAGTACGTGACGTTATCATTAACAACGGTGCTGAAATGATCGTTGTCGTTATGGGTGAAATCATGCGTATGCCGGGACTTCCCAAAGATCCGCAGGCAAAACGGATCGATATCGTAAACGGATTGATAGAAGGATTGAGTTGATCTTTCAAAAGTCACAATTTGATTATTAATGATACCTATTCAATAGAAAAGGGACAATAGGAAATTTATATTCCTATTGTCCTTATTTTTCCGTAGTTGATATATATATCAGAACGTAGAAGATCACTGGCATTGAGGGAGAAAATGTTTTTATTTATGTTTATCGAAATAATTCTTGAAGAATAATATCTGATAATCAATTGAGTTACGCCAATATTCGCTATTATGCGCACCGGGTCGTACAAGAAAATCATGATCGATCTTATATTTCAGTAGTTTCTTATGGAAATCGTTGTTCACTTCAAAGAAGAAATCGCTATAACCACAATCGATGATGATAGCCAAGTCACCATTTTTCAAACGGTCGATTTGATTGATTGCCGTATGGTTGTCCCATATTTCCTGATTTTCGCTTTCTTTACCTAACCAATTGCTCATATTCCAGTTATTCGGGAAAGGACAAATATCCACGCCACCGCTCGTACTTCCGGCCGCACCAAAGACATCTTTATGACGGAATGATAACCACATCGCACCGTGGCCGCCCATACTCAATCCTGTTATAGCACGTCCAGTACGATCTTTAATCGTCGGATAATTAATATCTATATAATCGATAAGTTCTTTCGATACAAACGTCTCATAGCGATAAGACGGATCGACCGGGCTATCCCAATACCAACTGTTTTTACCGTCCGGACAGACAAATATAAAACCATATTGGTCAGCAATCTCCGGCAAATTCGGCTTTACGGAAATCCATGTTTTCGCATTACCTCCGTGCCCATGTAATAAATAAATGACCGGAGTTGTTGTCTTTCCATTTCCCGGCAAAACAATGACCGTCTGAACATCTTTGTTCATCACATCACTGTGTACATTTATAGTATCGATGACTGCGGCCTGCAAAGACAGGGCAAAAAACGCTATAAGCGATAAAAAGAATACCTTTGTTTTCATAATTAGAGTAGAATTTTAATATTGAAAACAAAGGTATTTATTTTTATTCAAAACACCTCTTTCCAGTGCTTCAGGTTTGTATCAATTGTATCCATAATTTCTTTGGATCGTCCCTGCATCAATAGCTTGTACATGGTCTGCGCAAAGCCGAGCATCTGGGTAAACTCAATTTTCGGAGGCATTGCCAGAGCATTCGGATCGGTCATGATATTGACGAGAACAGGGCCGTCTGAAACAAAAGCCTTTGTCAATGTCGATAATACGTCGTCAGGATTACTTACATTATAACCGGCCATTCCCATCGAAAGAGCCACCCGTGCAAAGTCGGGGTTCAGCATCGTGGTCTGCCAGTCGGGCAATCCGGCTACCTCCATTTCTAATTTGACCATTCCCAGTGAACGGTTATTGAAAACAACCAATTTGATCGGTAATTTATACTGTACGATCGTTGCGAGATCGCCCAACGACATAGAAAGACCACCGTCGCCGCACAAAGCAACGACCTGTCGTTCCGGATAAGCCAGAGCCGCACCGATAGCCTGTGGCATGGCATTTGCCATCGAACCATGATTGAAAGAGCCTAGCATCTTACGTTTCCCGGTAGCCTGTAAATAGCGTGCTCCCCATACACAGGTCATCCCCGTATCAACCGTAAAGATGGTATCATCCGCAGCGAGCTCATTAATAACGGAAATTACATATTCAGGTTGTATCTTTTCTTCTTTGCCTTTCACTTTGGCAGACGACCGGAGGTTGTCTTTTACCTTTTCATAATGCGCCAGCTGCTCACGAAGGAAAGAATCGTTTTTCTTTTGGTGAATGAGTGGAAGTAGTTCCAGCAAAGTGTCTTTCACATCCCCGCAAAGTCCCATCTTAATTTTGGCACGACGTCCGAGACGGTTGGCTTTGATGTCGACCTGTACAATCGTATTGTTTTGCGGCATAAAAGCTTCATAAGGGAAGTCCGTTCCAAGTAAAAGCAAAACCTCGGCCTCATGCATGCTGTAATAGCCCGAAGGCATACCCAGTAAGCCGGTCATTCCCACTTCATTCGGATTATCGTATTGTATCTCCATTTTACTTTTAAATGAATAAGCGACAGGCGCATTCAAAAGGTGGGATAACTCAACCAACTCTTTATGTGCATCCTTTGCTCCTATCCCGCAAAAAAGAGTAACCTTTTCCGCCTTGTTCAACAGATCAGCCAGTTCATTAATCTCTTCAGTCGAAGGACACACACGCTGCCGGGTGGGAAACGGAAGCTGGGAAGACTCTCCTTCGCTGGCCGTCTTTGAAGTCAGGTCGCCAGGCAAACCGATCACTCCTACTCCACGGAACGAGAGTGCAGCCTGTATAGCTCCTTGCAGCATTCGGGGAAATTGTTCGGGTGTAGTTGCCACCTGATTGTAATGACTACAATCTTCAAACAATTTGATCGTATTAGTTTCCTGGAAATATTCCGTTCCAAACTCGTGAGTCGGCAAAGTAGATGCGATAGCAAGAACAGGTGCACCTGAGCGCTGGGCATCATACAGCCCGTTGATCAAATGTACATGCCCCGGTCCACTACTTCCCGCACAACAAGCTAATTCTCCATTCAGTTGTGCTTCAGCTGCGGCTGCATAAGCTCCTGTTTCTTCATGACGCACATGGATCCATTTGATTTTTCCATTCTTTCGTACTGCTTCGTTTACTTCATTCAAACTATCACCAGTGACGGCGTAGATACGTTTAACACCTGCCTTTTCCAGTGTGTCGACTAATTGTTCTGCTACATTCTTTGCCATACTATGTTTATTTTATATTTTATGCTTTGTTTATAACAAGAACTATGACAGAATGCAAAATGTTTTGAAAATACATGATAGATTTATAAGTGTAACTTTAATCCTTTTAATGTAAAATATATACCTTTGCACAATTGTTTAGGTATAAATTTATGGGAACATCTAAAGAAATGACTTCCGGCCGGGCACTTCCACTGATTTTCAGTTTTGCCATGCCGGTACTTTTAGCTAATCTGCTTCAACAAACCTACTCTCTAATCGATGCAGCGATCGTTGGTAAGTTCTTAGGGATCGGTGCTTTCTCGGCAGTCGGCGCAAGTACGTCCGTTATTTTTCTTATCATTGGGTTTTGCAATGGATGTTGTGCCGGTTTCGGTATTCCGGTGGCACAAAAGTTCGGTGCACGCGATTACAATACAATGCGGCGTTATGTGGCTATCAGTTTACAATTGGCAGCAGTGATGTCGGTTATCATTGCTATCGTAACAAGTATTTACTGCAAAGATATTTTAAAGATTATGCAGACACCGGAAAATATCTTTACAGATGCTTATTTTTATCTGCTCGTTACTTTTATCGGCGTACCATGCACATTCTTCTATAATCTGCTTTCCAGTATTATCCGTGCTTTGGGCGACAGCAAAACCCCATTCTGGTTCCTGCTCTTTTCCACGATCCTAAACGTGATACTTGACCTGGTTTGCATACTGATATTCAAATGGGGAGTTGCCGGTGCGGCGATCGCCACTCTTCTATCGCAAGGAATTTCGGCTATCCTTTGTTTCATCTATATGTATCGCCGTTTCGAAATATTACAGGGAACACGCGAAGAACGAAAGTTCAACATACGATTGGCAGGGAACCTGCTCTGGATCGGTGTTCCGATGGGACTTCAGTTTTCTATTACAGCTATCGGTAGTATTATGTTGCAAAGTGCCAACAATGCACTCGGGTCAGCCAGTGTTGCTGCTTTTGCTTCTGCTGTACGTATAAAATCATTCTTTATGTGTCCTTTCGAAAGCCTGGGTATTGCTATGGCAACCTACACCGGACAGAACTATGGTGCCGGAAAGCCCCAGCGTATCTGGCAAGGGATTAAAGCCAGCGGTTTAATGATGATCGTTTATGCAGCCTTCGCATTCCTTGTCATGATGCTGACTTCAGAGCAGTTGGCACAGATATTTGTCGATCCCACAGAAACGGAAGTTATCAATAAAGCAGTTCAGTATATGCATGTATCATGTTCATTCTTCCCTATCCTCGGAATACTATGTATCTTGCGTTATACAATTCAGGGAGCCGGATTCACCAACCTGGCTATGCTTTCGGGTGTTTCAGAAATGATTGCCCGCACGTTAGTCAGTATTTATGCAGTACCGGCATTCGGCTTCCTGGCAGTCTGTTTCGGTGATGCGACGGCCTGGGTAGCCGCTGACTTATTCTTAATCCCAGCTTTTATGTACGTATATAAGAAAATAAAAGAGATAAAAAGAGCAGAGATATAGACAATATTTGACTAATATTGCATACTGCAAATGCTGAAAAATAATGAAGAAAGAAGAATACGATATAGCGATACAAAAAGCCGATTATAAAGATTTGCCGATAATTCTCGAAATACAGAAAACTGCATTCCTTGAAGAAGCAAAGTTCTATAACGACTATAAGATAGCTCCATTAACTCAAAGTCTCGATGAGATACAAAAAGACTATCAGGATCATTTATTCCTGATAGCGACTTATCTGAATCAAATCGTCGGATCGGTGAAACTACGGGAGCAAGATCTATCCTGTTGGATCGGTAGACTGATCGTCTCACTCGAATTTCAAAACAAAGGCATCGGGCGTAAATTACTTATGGAAGCTGAGAAACATTGCCCGACAGCAAAGGAATTCATCCTTTTTACCGGTTCGCAAAGTACAAAAAATATCAGGTTATATGAATCCATTGGATACAAAAAGGTGGAAGAATATGCCGATGAAAACAATCCGGATCTCCTATTAGTCAAAATGATTAAAAATATCTCCTCAAAATGAAACAGATCGAAATCATTTCAGAAAATGAAGTCTACACTGCATTGAATATCGGCAGTCTGGACAAGCTGACGGAACACTCTCTGATCCATCCCAAAACAGGACAGGAAATTGTAGGAAAAGTATTCCTTAAGGATAGTACCAAAGCTACCGGAACGGAGATATCATTCTCCACACTCCTTCCTAAAACAGAGCTTTCTTATTTTCATATCCATAAAGAAAATGAGGAAACTTATATTATTCTTAAAGGTTCAGGAGACTTCCAGGTAGATGATGAATGTTTTCCCATAACAGAGGGAAGTGTGATCCGTGTAGCTCCACCCGCCAAAAGAGGCATGAGAAATTCATCCGATGAAACAATGATTTATATGGTTATCCAATCGCGGGAAGGTTCTATGAATCAATACTCTTCCGAAGACGGAGAAAGAGTTCCTTGTGAAAAGAAATGGAAATAGATCAAATCATATCCAATGCTATCGCAATAAACCCCGGACCATTAATGGCTCCGTGAATAATGACACCTGTCCATGAGTTTCGCGTTTTCTGGACGATGTAAGGTTGAATAAACATTAAAGGCAGTAACATCACCCAAAGTTGCCAACCGAAGGCCAGATGGAAAAGGCTCCATCCTATTCCCTGAACGATCCATGTATATTGTCCGGAAACCAACTCCTGGCGTGGTTGCATAACACCCCGCCAGAGTATCTCCTCTCCCATAATATTAAATATCCAAAACACAAACCAAACAGCCAATAACCAATAACGACCGGGGCCTAAAGGTTCAAACTCCATAAACGAAGGTGTATAATCTAGTTTATCAACAAATAAAGCGATTATCCCCATAACGATAAGCATTCCTATCGTAGTAACCAGTATTCCCAAAATACTCCAAAGCCAATCAGGTCCAGTCATTCTGACAAACCGCATTCTTTTATACCATGTCCGATAAGTCAGTTTATATATTTCTGATTTAAGTATAGCTATTGCCAGAAGAATGAGAGGAAAGAATATGCCAAGTGCACCGACAATAAACCAGAGCAGGATCGGCTCCTGCCCCGTCTTCCCACTAAGATAAGGAATTGTATAATGAGTTTGAAGCCACATAAGTAATGCAGCAATGATATATATTGAAAATGAATAAAATAACTTCATTCTTGAAAGTGGTTTCATCTGCTATTCTTTTTCTGAGAGTTTTATAGAATGAAATAATACACCCTTGAATTCCGACAAATATACTATTTATATATCTGATTATGAAACTATAATGAATAATATCGACCATTACGCCAGCCATCCTTTGCATTTGAAGAAGTCATAAGCGACATTTCATTCGTTTCCACCTTATTCAACAGGAAAAACAAATGAATCATCAAAAAGACAGAGCATCATTACAGCAATTCAAAAAATAGTTGTATATTTGTTGTTGAAAAACGTAAATTTTTTCATAGTTAAGGTTTTGGTTAAGAAATGGCCCACTTGTGAAAGTTAGCCATTTCGTTTTTTTTATACCTATCCACTTCTTAAACATGAATGCCATAATCATGCTTCACTTCATCCATAACGAAAGTGCTTTCCAGAGAACCCAGACTGTCAATCGTTCCCAACACATTGAGAATAAACTCCTGGTAGTATTTCATACTCGGAGCATGGATCTTCAGAAGATAATCATAACGCCCGGATATGTTGTAGCACTCTGTTACCTGGGGAATATCCTGTATTATCCGCGTAAACTCGGCTGCGATATCCCGGTTAAGCCTGCTCAGTTTTACACTGCAAAAAACCACAAAGCCCTGATTTAACTTTTCGGCATCCAATACGGCAATATACTTCTTTATATATCCATTACTTTCAAGCCGTTTAAGGCGTTCAAACACAGGTGTCGATGAAAGACTTACCCGGGCAGCCAGCTCTTTTGTCGTCAACCGGGCATTCTCTTGCAGCGTACGGAGAATTTGCAAATCCGTTTTATCCAAAGTATCCATAGAATAAAATTCTTTACAAGAAACCTTTTTAACAGTTTCTCAATTCATTTTTTCTTTATACAACCACAAATATAGTGATATTTTCCATATTTAATCTAAATATTGTTTGATATAACCAAGCTGTATACATTTGTCAGAAAATAATTCAAGAACAAACAAACTAAAAAGAATATACAATTATGGCAACAAAGAAATTACATTTCGAGACATTACAAATTCATGTAGGACAAGAACAAGCCGATCCAACTACGGATGCACGTGCAGTTCCCATTTACCAGACTACTTCATACGTGTTCCATAATTCTGCCCACGCAGCAGCCCGCTTCGGTTTACAGGACCCGGGCAATATTTATGGGCGCCTGACTAACTCTACACAGGGAGTTTTCGAACAACGTGTAGCCGCACTCGAAGGAGGTGTGGCCGGACTGGCTCTCGCTTCAGGAGCAGCAGCCGTTACATATGCATTCGAGAATATCACCCGTGCAGGCGATCATATTGTAGCTGCCAAAACTATTTATGGAGGAAGTTATAACCTACTGGCACATACACTCCCTACATACGGTGTGACAACGACATTTGTCGATCCCTCCGACTTATTGAACTTTGAAAAAGCGATCCAGGAAAATACAAAAGCTGTTTTCATCGAGACACTAGGCAATCCGAACTCAAATATTATCGATATAAAGGCTGTCGCCGATATCGCCCATCGACACAAAATACCTTTGATTATCGACAATACTTTTGGCACACCTTACCTGATCCGTCCCATTGAACACGGTGCAGATATTGTTGTACACTCTGCCACCAAGTTCATAGGTGGACACGGTTCTTCATTGGGTGGTGTCATTGTCGACTCCGGTAAATTCGACTGGGTTGCTTCTGGCAAGTTTCCTCAACTGACTGAGCCCGATCCAAGTTATCACGGTGTACGTTTTATTGATGCCGCCGGTCCGGCAGCTTATGTAACCCGCATCCGTGCAATCCTGTTACGCGATACGGGAGCAGCCATTAGCCCATTCAATGCCTTTATACTGCTGCAAGGTTTGGAAACTCTTTCATTACGCGTAGAGCGTCACGTGGAAAATGCACTGAAAGTCGTAGAGTATTTAAGAAACCATCCGAAAGTGAAGAAAGTTAATCACCCGGCATTAATAACACATCCCGACCATGCCCTTTATGAACAATATTTCCCGAAAGGAGCCGGTTCCATCTTCACAATCGAGATAAACGGGGGACAAGAAGAAGCGCACCGCTTTATAGACAGTTTGGAAATATTTTCACTGTTGGCAAACGTTGCTGATGTGAAATCATTGGTTATCCATCCAGCCAGCACAACACATTCGCAACTCAATGCAAAAGAGTTGGCAGAACAAGAAATTTATCCGGGCACAGTACGCTTATCAATCGGAACAGAACATATCGATGACCTGCTGGCCGATCTGGATCAGGCCCTTGCTAAAATATAAAAGTAATTTCCGTTATCAGAAATGAAACATTTTTAAAGTTGACAGTTGACAAGTGACATCTGTCAACTTCATTTTCATATTGTCGGTACATATCAAGGATAATTATCCACTATCGTTACGGATATAGTCACCAATGACGAACGAAATCTCCCATCATCATACGGAGATATTCATCCGTCCAGAAGCGGAAACTCGAGGGGTCCCCAGATAGTCTTTACTTCCTATCGGCGTATCACCGTTGTCGATATAACCCAAATCACTCTCCAAAGGATGTATTGTAATAGCTCCCCGACGATGATCCGTTATATCATGCCGTATTGGTTCCGTATAACAGGGTGATACGAAGATTCTTGATAACATTGGTGTAGTTGGTCTCTATTCCTGTTGCCGCAGTAAGCCCGATGACCAGCTCGTCAAGAGATACATCATATATTCAAATTCGATCTTTAAACCATCGTCAGTCGTAAAGGGATAACCAGGGAGATAAAAGGCGCCGACCTCACTCTTCTTTGTTGTGAGTTGCAGGCCGAATTCATCGACAAGCTTCGCTTTATTAAACCTGTCCACACCCGGTTTAGCCGATGGATTATTAGGAACAGGCTTTTCCACATCCTTCATCTCTCCATCCAGAAAAAAACGGAAAACTACCTATCCCTTCCGACTTTGCCAATACCAGGTCGAAACGGTTAGTTTCCTTGATAAGGGAAACAGGATATACGGAATAGATAATTTCTACCGGATGCATATCATATCATCACCCCGCAGGAAAAAGAGGATATAAAAGATGAATTGGTTGTTCTTTAACCAACAGTATAATATCATAGATGATCTTTTAAAATAATTCTTTACTTTTACAGCCCTAAAGAGTTATGATATATGATAAGAGAGGTAAGATTAGAAGATGTGAAAGCTATTACGGCTATTTATAACGAATATGTTATAAACAGTACAGCCACATTCGAAACACAGCCTGTGAAAGAGGAAGAAATGTGCGCCCGTGTAAGAGCGATCTCAACTAATTTTCCTTATTTTGTTTATGAAGCTGACAACGAAATTGCAGGTTATTGCTATGCTCACCCGTGGAAAGAGAAAGCGGCCTATAAATACACGCTGGAAACCACAATCTACCTCTCTCCCAAACACACAGGCAAAGGCATCGGACGTCAACTCCTGCAAAAATTGATCGACGAATGCCGTCGCAGAGGCTTCCATGCACTCATCGCCTGCATAACGGAAGGAAATGAAACAAGTAACATCTTACATGCCAAACTAGGCTTCAACCAGGTATCCAGGTTCGAACAAGTCGGATTGAAGTTCGACCGCTGGCTGGGAGTAGCGGATTACGAATTGGTGTTAAGCCCTACCGGTCTGTCTTCTATTTGAAAATTACTTCTCATTCCGGGCAAGGGCAAGTGTCAACGTCCGGAAGACATGTGAATAATCTTCCGAATGGCTCATGGCCACTATGTGTTTGATTAACTCTTCATGGACATTGGACGTTTCTATGTTAATCGCTTTCTGCGGCTTTTCAGGCAATAGCCCGAGAAGTTTCATTTTCGATAAGTTATTCATTCGTTCAATTTTTAGATTGTGAATAAAGTTGACTCTTATATTTGTATTACTCTCCTGGATAAAAGTAGGTTGATTTTTATTCCTGTTAAAAGTTAATAGACAAACCTCCCTATTCAGATGACGAAATGAAGAATTTAGTCGATAACAGACACAAAGATAAATCCAAGCGATTTTGCCTGATTGAAAATTAAGCCATACTTTTGTCCAAAAGTGACAAAATAATTGATCATGAAAAAGACAGTCCTTACAATAAATAATATACCTGCCATCCTATGGGGAAACAACGCCGAAAAAGTCATTATTGCAATCCATGGAAATATGTCAAATAAAGCCGATATACCGATTGAAATCGTTGCAAAAAATGCGTTGGCAAACAACTATCAGGTACTGAGCTTCGACCTTCCGGAACACGGAGATCGCATCAAAGAAGGCACGCCTTGCAAAGTCCAGTATTGTATCAAAAACCTGGCCGACATCATGCAATACACAAAAGCCAACTGGAAACATATCAGTTTATTTGCAAACAGTCTGGGAGCCTATTTCAGCCTCCTGGCCTATCCTGACGAACCGGTAGAAAAAGCCTGGTTCCTCTCCCCGATCGTCGATATGCAACGTCTTATCGAAAATATGATGGGCTGGTTTTCCGTTACGGAAGAAGAACTGGAAAGCAAACAAACCATATCTACTCCCATGGGACAAAAGCTATATTGGGATTATTACAGTTTCGTAAAAAACCATCCGGTATCCCATTGGACTATTCCTACTTATATTTTATATGGCAGCCAAGACGAACTATGTGAAAACGACATCATATACCAATTTGCCGAGCAGTTTTCCTGCCGGTTGGAGATTGTCGAGGGATCAGCTCATTACTTCCATACAGAGAAACAATTAGAGGTATTCAACAAATTCATAGCAGAAAATATATGAAAATAAGTATTGCACAAATAGAAGCAATCAAAGGTGATATCGAAAAGAACCAGGATAAACACCTGCAGTTTATCGAAGCTGCATCTTCCGGACAATCAGACCTGATCATGTTTCCCGAACTATCACTTACAGGCTACGAACCAGGGCTGGCAAAAGAGTTGGCAACCCATTCAATGGACGACAGGTTGAATCCCTTGCAAAAAATAAGCGACAAAAAGAATATTATCATAGGTGCAGGACTTCCCATCAACGACAATAATAACTTATTTATCGGCATGATTATTTTCCAGCCGGGAAAAGAGAGGATCACCTATTCAAAACAATACCTATATCCTACGGAAAAAAATATATTCACACCCGGCAATACCCCTTGTCTCATACCCCTGGACGAAACCAATATCATTGCCCCAGCCATCTGCTACGAACTATCCAATAAGGAACACACCGCCTATGCGCATAAGATGAATGCAACCATCTACATGGCAAGCGTCCTCAACTCCGTCAACGGCGTAAACGCCGATATTGAAAAACTCTCTAATATAGCTTCTACATATAAAATGACAACTTTCATGTCAAACTACATCGGGGAATCAGGCGGCTACGAATGTGCCGGCAAATCCTCCATCTGGAATACGGAAGGAGAACTAATCGCACAGCTCGACAATCGGACGGAAGGCATACTGACTTATGACACCCTGGATAAATCAGTCGAAATACGCAAGAGATGAAAAGAATATGTTAAAAATACGATCGGAAGAAGGAATAATAAGTATGGATTGTTCCGACTGATTATCAGACAAAACTTGAAAAAGCTACTTGCATCAAAATAATATGTAATCGATTACACATTCCCCTCAAAAAGTTTGGGTTTTCAAATAATACTCCATAGATTTGCGTAATCAATTACATATCTACTTATATTAAATTTGAAAGAACATGAATTTCTTTGAAAAGACGGGCAAAATGGCTATCGGTAGCAGATTACGTATGCTGACCGATAAAATAACGGTAGATGCTACTTCCATCTACAAAATGTACGGGATCAATCTGAACCCCAAATGGTTTCCCGTATTTTTTATCTTATCACAAGGCGAAGCGATGGCAATCACGTCTATCGCAAAAGAAATAGGACATTCGCACCCTTCAGTAAGCAATATTGTAAAGGAGATGCAAACGAAGAGCCTCGTGAAAGAGATTGCAGATAAAACCGATAAGAGAAAAAAACTTATCGCTTTATCCACAAAGGGAAAACAAATGTCAGAAATCCTGGCTGAGTCACTTATAGATGTAACGACTGCTATTGATGATATTTCTAAGGAAACCCGTAATGATTTATGGAAAGCAATTGGAGAATGGGAAGATTTGTTATCCGAGAAAAGTTTATTGCAACGAGTAAAAGAAGCAAAGAAAATCAGAGAAAACAAGGATATACAGATAATCCCCTATGAGCCAAGTCATCAACCAATATTCAAATCTTTGAATGAAAACTGGATTACTTCACATTGGCAATTGGAAGCACATGATCTGGAAATACTTGATTATCCACAAGAAAATATATTGGATAAGGGCGGTTATGTTTTTGTTGCAACCTATAAAGGTGAACCAGTCGGTGTATGTTCCCTTTGCAAAATGAATGATTCGATATATGATTACGAATTAGCAAAACTTGCCGTAACACCCGATATTCACGGAAAAGGTATCGGACGACTTTTATGCGAAGCTGTAATAAACCAAGCAAAAGAACTAGGCGCAACAAAGATATTCTTAGAAAGTAATACTCTTTTAAAACCGGCAATCAATCTTTATCGTAAACTGGGCTTCAAAGAAGTTGCAGAATATCACCCATTGTATGCCAGAGGTGACATTCAAATGGAGTTAACCATAAAATAATCCTGCTCATCTATTAGAAATCAAGTAGGAGGAAAACGAAGTAGTTTTCTTCCTACTTTCGTTTTCTTCCAACATTTCCAAATACACATCCGAAGTCGGTGCCTGTACCATTCATCAAGTGTAACTTTTGGGATGGACATTTAGGCGGCATTCACCGGAAAGGACTTAAAGGACCACCTTGAGGGACTCCGGAAGGACTATCTATAAACTTAACCTATTGGAATTCCGGCCAAAAGGTATTTATGGATGAGCGAAACAACTCGACTATCCGTTATACGTCTGGATAGGAGTTCTATCAGCCGACTATGGTTGACTGTGTCGAAGAATCGCTCCAAATCTAAGTCAACAGCATATTTATAGCTGGAGGTGATATAAGTTTGAGCTTGTTTTAATGCATCATGGCTGCTCCGATAAGGACCGAATCCATAACTGGAATCACTAAATTCTCGCTCGTAGAAGGGAGAGAGAATTTGTGATAGAGACCGTTGAACAAAACGGTCTACTACCGTAGGAATGCCCAGTTGACGTTTATTGCCGTCATTCTTGGGAATTTCTACACGAAAACAGGATTTGGGCGGTATTTACCTGGCTAATGGCTGACGACAACTCTTCTTTATGAAGCCGTAACCAGGGTAAGAGGTCGTCGGTTTTCATTCCATCGACTCCCCCACTTCCATGATTGGACACGACTTGTTTGTAAGCCTTGTCAGGTATGTGGCGAAAGGATTTGTTCCAGTAGAGCGTCCCCCGTAAAACGTACTTCCGTGAGGTTATTTTCTGTTATCCCAAGGAAAGTCTGCACTCCACCATAGCCTTCGGACTCCGTCCTATTCCCATCGTGACAGCTATCACTACCCGTTGATATTTTCTGCATTCGTTCTTTCATCAGGCAACATTCATTCACTACTCACTTACAATAAGGTTCTGCCCTTCAATACTTGGTTAGACTTCCTGCTGTACATTTTTTTCCATGAGCTGACTTGTATCCGTATCTACTACGGCATCTGCTGACTTCTCACAGCAAGCTTTACTCCGTGCTTCTGAAAAAAACATCTGCACGTCTGTAAGACCTCCCCAGTTAAGACTCTATTCTTTCCATCTTATACCTACTTGATTTACCATGAACGTTCCGAATAGCTATCAGGCTTTTATTTTGATTGGCAAACTAACCCACGTTCTTGGCCCTTATATCAAGTTTCTGTTCGTCAGGTCAGATGTTTGCCGCCGACTTCCTTCAGATTCCAACTCACGATGGACACCCTTGTCTTGGGCCGGACACTTCCCACTATCAGGGTGTATTGAGGACTTGCACCTGGTAGAATAGAAACATGCTGGGCGAACAAAAGAAATCCCTGATAATATTTAATTACCAGGGATTTGCTTGATTTTTCTTTTGTTTTCAGTGATCCGCCTGGGATTCTCCTTGCAGAGTTACCATGCTGATATTTAAAACTTTATATTTTTTGCTTCAAACATATCCCATGAATTATCCCACTAATTTGCTACGTGCTTTTGCGGTAGTTTGCTCATGGAGAATACTGAGACAAAGAAAACTATTTTTTTAGTCTTAACAAAATTGTAGAGATATAATTTTAGTAAATAATTATAATTAAATCGACTAATTATCATTTCCAAAACAGATATGATAAATAGTTATTCTCATTCAAGTCAACTTTGTTTTCTTTCATAAGATTTAATTTGAATATATAAGTTAAATCAATATAACTAGAACCTTGTTCAATAGTTGTGATACTATTATCTTTTTGGATTAACCTCAATATTTGTTTTAAAAATTCATCCACATAAGAATGACAGTTTTCTACTAATGTTTCAATATCATACATAGTACCACTATCATGAACAATTAAATTTCTGGTTCTATATAACCTTCTTATATGCCATGATAATTTCTTCTGATGCATTTCTAGTGTCTTTAATATATGCTTCGGTTTACTAAAACTTTTATTTATACAGAATAGTCTATATCGGAGTAAAGGATACTTGTTTAATTCACCAAATAAAGCATTCCTTTGTTCTTGAAGTGTATCTAATACTAAAAAAGCAACAAATTTCTCCAATAAATTTCCATATTCTTTAGGTAGTGAATAAATATATGTCTTGACCAGTTCTCTGTCAATACTAATCATATCACTTAATGAGTTTCTGAATATTCTATAAGGATATCCTAATGTATGAGATTTACTTATTATTTCAATGATTTGTTGAATTTTGCTTCCTCCTGTTTTTTTGTTTATGGGGACTATCACTTCTATTGCTGTCCATAGATTTAATAACTGATTATCTACATTCCTATTTTCAATTGAGGTACTATGTAAGTTGAATACTCGATGAATTTTGGCCATTGTTTCTTCGGAAGGTACACCTCCTTCAAACAATGTATTCAATTTTTCTACAGCAAGCATAAATGGAGTATCAGAAGATGATCTATTTAATGGAGATGAAGTTCCTTTAGTATAATATATTACTTCACCTGAAACTACCAATGTTATATCATTTCTAAAAGGCTTTTGCTTGTGATAGTAAAATGCAAATAGATCTCTGAGTACATCTATTGAATTTAAAGCAATTTCTCTTGCAGAGTATTCATCTAGCGTTTTACATGAGTACTTTACTACAATTTGTTTTCCCTTTATCAGTTTCCTGAATTTATTTAGAGCATCATCATCTTTATCTGGTAAATCAACAACTTTAAAATGTTTTATTTTTGTTTTTTCTATAATTGTCTTAAATCCTTTGTTAACAATTAGATATATATCAAAATCTTGCTTCTTAAAATTGAATATATCAAAAAAAACAGAGAGTTGGTCTACACTATTTATTGCATTGTCAGTATTGAAAAAGTATTCAAGTACACGAGAATGTATCCATTTTGTGTTATATCCCCATACTTTCAATATGCAAATCCATCCATCTATTAGTTCATTTATCTCTCTTTTTTTATTGCTTTTTACTGATTCTTTAAAAAGGATTCGACATGCCGTTTCATACTTTTTAGGTGATATTTTATTAGAAAGTAGCTTTAATATGTTTTTAATCAATGTATAATCTTTGTTATTTTCATCAAAGCTTATTGGTATAAATAATTCTTTTTCGTTTTCCAACAATTGATGAACTACGATATCCTGCTGTAAACTCCAGTTTAATTCTTCTATTACATATTTTAGGTGAGCACTCTCTATTTTAGCAGACTCAATATCTGCTATCGTCTTTAGAGCCTCTATTATTAGCATAAAAGAATTTAGCATTCTTCCTTTATATGAATCCACTGTATAATCAAATAATATTTCGTCCATTCTTTGGGCAAAAAACAATAAGCCCTCAGTTTCTTCGGAGATAGTCCAGTTTCTCAAATCGTATTGTTTCATATATTTTTTTGATAAATTAAAAGATTAATATGTACTTGATTTATTTCTCCCAAATAATGCTAATTATTGTATTATATTGTTTGGTAGGAATGCAATATTCAAAGAATGTTGAATCCTTTTCATAATTTCCAAGATTGAGCCATGTTGATTTTACAATTTCTTGTTGCTTCTCTATACCCCTATAGATGAAATCGTAATTAGCTTCAATATATTCATTGGCAACAGAATTTTCTGGTGGAGATAACTTAATCAAGTCTTTAATTCTATATCTAAAATCTTCAGATTTACAGAAGTATTCAATTTTTCCATTTCTTATTGAAATAATTAAAATTGGATGAATGTTTAATTTACAGTATTTAAAAACAGTAGAAGTAATACTTGTTTTGAATCTTTTAGAGAGCCTTTCTATTAACTGTGGACTAAATGCCACACTGTGGCATTCTTCAAAACATAATTTACGCGGCATTAATAATTCAGACGCAAATTCATTAGCTTCAAATTCTTGGACACCCATTTTAGCTTGCTTTTCAGTTTCTTTGAACCAATTTAAAGTATTATGGTTTTCATTGTGTACTTCTAGTTTTTCGTGTAACAGAAAATGTCCGACTTCATGAGCTATAGCAAATCTCATTCTTTCTTCATATGGAATGTTTGCATTGACTTTTATCAGAGTTTTTTTTGTGCCCCGAATAATTTTTCCATCACACTTTCCTAAAGGTTCTTTTATTAAAGTAGCTCCAAGGGCTGGGACAAAAATATCCATTGGAATATCTGTTATCTCATCTAATCCAATCTCATCTAATAAACTTATTGCTTTTAATGCACCTCTATTGATCATCCTCTTCTTCCATTTTTTCTATTATTTCCAACAAATTTTGGTCTTTGACAATTTGTTTTAATTCATCTATATCTAATTTATCCAAATTTCTATATTGTATAGAAAAACGATTGTTTTTAATCATGTTCATAATAAAATTGATAGGCTTGTCAATATTTCTTTCTATAATTTGTTGCAAATATACTGTAGCTCTTTCTAACCTAATTTCATCTTTTTGCTTATTAATTATTCCTTTTGCTAGAAATGCATGTTTTTTTTGACTTTTATCTGAAATATGTTTTATTCTAGATAGATCATAGCCTTCCTTTTCAAGATATGAATCAATGAAATCGGCATCATTTCCCAAAATCATATCAAAGATTGATTCATCAACTTTATTTATCAAATCTTTCTTATTCATTTAAATATATTTTTAATCTATGACCTAAGGTTGACAATTTTCGATCTAACCTTTTTTTATAATTAGTAAGTTCACATTCTGATATTCCGAACTCTTTTGCAATATCAGCTCTTTTCTGTTTTTGAATAATGTAAGGCTCAAATATTAATAATTCTTCATCAGAAGAACCCATATCTTTTAGAATTTTCAAACAAAACTCTAAAAGATCGTCATAATTATCAGTCTTTTCTTCAGATGGTATATCAAACCCATTCAAAAATTTGTTATCTGGTAATAAAGATATTTGTTTCATCTGATTTGAAATAACACTATCATACGCACTGATAAACTGCTTTTTGAAATCAGAAAACTTGTCTTTGTACCAATGCCTTTTACCTGTAAGAAAGGCTTCAATAACATCACCTATAAGATCTTCCAGTAAAATACCGTTCAGACCTTGTTCCATATTATATTTATAAGCATAGAATTTATCTAACCTGTAAATTCCATACTTGATTAATTGATATTCGATATCTTTAATCTGTAATAGATTGATTATCTCACAATTAACCTCGTCTTGTAATGCAACTTTACGTTCCAACTATTTTTCTTTTTTTATATATGCTCGAAATTTACTGAAAATTTCCGGTAAGCTATGGAAATTTCTTTATTTTCTTTAGCATATATAAATGAAACAATATAAAATGAGTGATTATGGCAACAAATCCACCAAATGACAATGCAAGAAAAGGAGCAGTCAAGAAACGTTCTCAAGTTCTAAATCCGAAAAATGGGCTTTGGACAAAACGAGATTCAGAGACAGGACTGTTTATGGATGTGAAGACATCAAGTCATAAACCTTTTAAGGGAGTTAGAAAAGAAAAATAGTAAGAAATGAATGAGAAAATTGAAAATTTGAAATTCATATTGACAAGGCTTGATAGCTATATTGACAGTGCTCAAAATAAGAGTAATCTATATTTGGCACTAAATACTGTTGTTTTAGGGGGCATAATTGCCATATTGAAAGATCTTGAGTGCAGTAAGATAATGAATGTTTTATTAATCAGTATTGCTATAGTGTCAATATTAAGTATACTAATAACGTTAATTTCTATTAACCCATATATGAAAAATGCTATGTCATCAAAGAAAAAATCGGTATTTTTCTTTGATGACATAGCAAGTTGTATCTCTCTTTCCGAGTATAAAATCTTATTAAACAAAAAAGCAGACGAAAAACTTCTAGATGATATGTGTGCCCAAGTCTATAGTGTAGCTAAAGGACTCACATCTAAATATAAAAAACTTAGAATTGCAGGTTTTTTGGTTGCATTTGAATTCATTCTATTGGCTATTTGGATTTTCATCTTATTAATAACAAAATAAAAAACAAAATGGAGATATTTGAAAATTATAAAAATGTAATCGCAAGAGCGTTGAATAATGATTCAGTACACATGAGAGACATAACTAAATCTTTCTCCCAACGTCAATTTTATGATTCTGCTGAAATAGATAGGTATTCTGTGAATGCGTATTTGAAGGATAAAAATGGGTTGAGTTTAAGTAATAGTACATTAACGAAAGTTGCTTCTGATTTAGGAGCAATGATTATCTCAAACCCTGAGATAGGGAATCATCCTGATTTTAGATATCTGAAGGGCACTACAGAAACAGAAAAGCATTATATTGTATCAGCTTTTATTGATATAAAAAATTCAACAGGACTTTTTAATAAATACAATAATGAGACTGTTTATATTATAACGAATGCAATACAATTACTTGCAATTAATGTTTGTTGCCTTTTTGGCGGTTTTGTTCAGCGTCTTCAAGGAGATGGAGTTTTTATTTATTTTGGAAGAAAGGGTTTAGAGGAGAAAAAAGCTACATTACATGCACTAACAGCATTAAGCCTATTTACGTATTTTATAAAAAATGAGGTAAAGATTTTATTTGAACAAAAAGGATTAGATCCTATTTATACTAGAATTGGAGTCGATTTTGGTGGAATGGATGACGTTCTTTGGGCTATGGCAGGAGTCGATAATATAAGTGAAATAGCGACTTATAGTCTTTATACAAGTTTAGCATCAAAAATGCAGGGATATGCTAAATCGAATCAGATTATAATTGGAAAGAATATAATTGATACGACTTCTTTAGATATATCATTATATGAACCTGTTGATGAAAAAAGGTACATTTTCGAGAATCGAGAACAAGGATTTTATTATGGACAATTCATATTTGACTGGATGATGTTTCTTAAAAAGCAAAATTTTGTATCAACATCATATACAGGCAAAATTAATATTAAAACAGATTTACCATCTTCTCTCAGTTTAAATAGTCCAAATTTACTGAAAGAAATAGCATCAACTAACAGACCTTATTATAATGATAGAAAAGGATAAATTAGATGTTGACATAGAGAGCATTTTAGAGATATTTCCAAAACTCAAGTATGCTTCTAGAACTTTAGTTGGCGAAATTGATATCTATGATAATGAAGACAGATATTATTCAAGTTTTAATATAAAAATCACAATACCTTTAAAATATCCATATGAATTCCCAATATTATATGAGAGTGGACATAAAATTCCACATATAATAGATAGGCATATTTATAAGAATGGAGCTTGTTGTGTTTGTATAACTCAAGAAGAAGATATAAGATGTAAAAGAGGAATAACAATAAAAGAATTCATATTTGAATATGTTATTCCTTTTTTTGCCAATCAGATTTATTTTGAGGTTAATGGTAAATGGGCTAATGGTGATTATCAACATGGATATGATGGCGTAATTCAATTTTATCAGGAACTTTTTAATACCAAAGATCTCAACATTATCATAGAAGGGTTTAAATGTTATTTTTATAAACGACTGAAACCTTATGAAAAGTGTTTCTGTGGCAGTAATATTAAATATAAAAAATGCCATTTGTTATCTGTTTATAGATTGAAAGAAATCTCGCTTGACAGGCTAATGGAAGATTTCAAATTTCTATTATTAACAACACTAATATGCAATCATATAGAAAAAAAGTGATTATAATTTACGTTTTTTCTTCTTTTTGACTTTTTGTATATATTCTTCGGAACCATATGAAAAATTTGCTTTTGATGAATTAAAACAAATTGATACATCGGATATTTGATTATTTTTTTGATTGAAAGACGAATTTGTATAAGTTTTATTTTCTTGCTTTCGTGTATTTTTATTTTCAAGATTGATAGAAAACAAGTTTTCTTGAATGATTTCTATTTTTCTTTTGCTGTGTTGAGAATTTTGTTTCTGTAGTTTAAGCTGCTCGGATATAGAACTGTTCTTCATAGCATTATGGTAGTCAAAAGATTCTGTTTGTTGTCGTTGATAACCGAACAGTTTATCAAAGCCTTGTTCCACTTGTTGGAACAGACTTATACGGTCAAAACCTCCCGTTACAGTGCCTTTCTTAGTATTCTTATGGTTAGTAAGCGGTGAAAGTTTCTTTTTATTGGCTTGATCTTTACGGCTTATAATCAAATGACAGTGCATATTCAGTTCATTGCTCGATCTATTTCGGGAGAAATGGATCTTACCGTAAAATTTTATATCCGAGGCGGATAGCTCTTTATAGAAATTACTTGCGTATTCAGGAATAAACACTTCACGGATATAATGCTTCATTGCTTCGGCTTGTTGCTGTTCTGTATTGCCCATTGCTCTAAGTTCCTTTTCCGATGGACTGACATGGATAGCGTAGAACTTAGCATCTGTTTTCAGGAGTTTTCCGATATTTGTATCTATATCCTTTATCACCTTTGACTTATAGATATTATCATCTTTTAGATTGAAAAAGCCTTCGGTATAGATACCTTTTTCCATGCGTTCCAAATCCTCATGTTCCAAATAATTAGCTAGTTGTCGGCTACTACCAACATTATTATATGTGCCGTTCGATGACGGGGCAAAGTCTATGTGCATAATCCTATGTACTTATCAGATTGATAATTTCAGCTTTCAGGTTATCTTTCTTTTTGCTATCCATCACACCGCAAGCAGAAAGTTCCGAATAGAGTTGTATCAGGTGGAGTAACTTTTTATAATCCCGTTGGTGTATCTGGTAGAGTGCGTTTATCTGTTTTGACTGGTTGTTTATCACATCGGCATGATTACAGAACTGTTCACTTAGCTTTTTAAGTACGACTGTTTGTCTCTCCTGATTAGATTCTAGTTGAGAGATAATAAGAGTTTCCAAAGTTTTTCCGATGGTATCGAAACGCAAAGCGATAGCATTTGTTACCCGTATCATGGGATTCAGTTGTTCTTCCTCATAGTGACGGATAAAGCGGATAATATCATCCTGTCTCTTATTTATTTTCGCCAGTTCCGATTTTACCGATTCAGGGGCTTCGGATGGGTTGATATGTGCCCTGTCTATATATCCGAACGCCAGTTTTACAACTTCACTCTTTTTCAGTGAATAGCGTTTGCATATCTTCTCTACCAAAGCTGCCGTTTCCTTGTCAATGGAAATGGTAGTGAATATCGTTTTTCGATTGCTGTTTGGCATGGTAATTACTTTTTTATAGAAATATGAATAGATAAATACCTGATAATAAGCATTGAAAAGAAAATGCTTATTACAGGTGTCATTACAGCGTGTTCTTGTAACACGCTAAAGCCGAAGGCTTTGCCTCGCAGAGCAAGAGGAAAGAACAGGACTTGTCCAGTTCCCTCTTGCTCAATTTAGCGAAACGGGCTGAACCGATAGGTGAAGCTGTTTGTGCTAAATTGGGGTAGTAACATAGAGGAATAGCCTGAACACTGGCTTCTTTCCTCTGCTACTTTTTGCTATCAAGGTTGATTAGCCAACTGATTGGCTTTTTCAAACTGTTTGTAGGTTTGAGAATCAGCACGTTCACGAACAAAAGCTCGAATATCTACAGCCCGATAATAGGTTTTCCTTCCGATAGTGAAATAAGGAAGTTGTTTATTTACTCTGTAGCGTTGAAGAGTTCGGAAAGATACTTTCAAAAGAAAAGCTAAATCTTGATTATCGAGAATTTTCTCATTATCATCTAGTACCGTATCAGTATTGATGAGTGATTTCAAGTCTTGTCCGATTTCAGTGAGTTTCTTGGATAGTTTCTCCATCCACCTCTCGAAGTTTTCGTTGTCTATATACATTTTGCTTAATTTTTAAGTTCAACATTCTTGTTTTCAATCGATTGATGAAGCAAAGTTCGGCAAATGAGTGTAAATAAGTTAGGGGAATACCAGTGGTACTCCCTCATAAATTGCATGTATATGATTGATTTTCAGATTAAATTACTTTATACTTTATGAATGATAGTAACCTTCATCTTTACTCTTCTGGATAATGACAGCTTTCAACCTATCGAGAAATTCAGTTATTTTCATTGGCTTTCGTTTGATTACTGCACTTTCTTTCTTATAAATATCACCAAAATTTATATTAAACATCTTTTCAAAGATACGAGCTACATCGCTAAGAAAGATTTCCTTATGATCTATGCGAATAACACCATTCGATATATAGAAAATACCACAAACTAGCTCCATCATATCTACGAGTTTTATTACTTCATTATTTAGATAAAATGGTGATTTCCATTCAGATTCAATATTGATAAAAAATTTAGGATACTCCATCTGTCGATAAATTAGTTCCTGTTCCATATTTATCAACGATAACAACTTATCCAGAAAAACCAATTTCAACTTACTGTTTTCTGTGGGACATGATTCTTCCAACGCTTTAAGTGTTCCAAAGTCAATATAACTCATATTAAGCTGTCTAATTCGTATTTTATTGTCACCTATTCTATTCAGGTAATCAAAGAGCTCCTCCACAAATTCCAAATAAGCAGAAGCCATATCTTCAACAACAGACTTATCTAATTGGTATGGATGTCTTAGCAATTTATATATACGTTTTTCAGTTAAATCCCAATCTGACATGGCTTTCTGTTTTTTATCGCTCTATATGAATTTATAAACTTTTAGCTATCTCTTGCCATTTGCGTTGTCTGTGCTTATAAAATTTCAAAGTCCACCATGCAGCAATAGACGTTAAACAACCTGCATATAAATCCACAGTGTCAGTATATCGGGTTACTTGTTGGCTTATTTCTTCCATCTTAATATAGTGATTCCAAATGACTACAGTATTATCATATTCTTTTGTATCTATTTCTCGTGACGTTTTATCCATCTTGACAACATTAATTGTATGCCTACCTACTGGCAAAAAGCCATGCAAGTACATTTTGAAAACAAAAGTTTTGCCTTCTTTCCACTGTATAGGAGAATCATCACAAGCAATAAAACTAGCTTTAGGTTTACAAATTTCTCTCAAAGTATCAATATCTTGAATTTTATCCCATATATTCTCTATGTTAGAATGAAAATCCGAAGTAACAGTAACTCGGTAGCCCATAACTTTTTTACCTTCACGTGTTATTAACTTAACTTTCTGAATCATAATTGATAGTTTTTAATTGTTTATTATTGGCATGAATAACTATATGTAACCCTACACATGTTATTCATTATTAATTTATTAACTTTGTGCAAAGTTATAGGCAAGCCTTAACTGTTACAATAGTCATTTATAATGAGGAAAGACTTAATAGACTGAAAATGTGAGGTATGAAAAATGAATCAATAGATAAAATAGAAAAAGCAGTCGAAAATATTCTGCCAACATCAAGTGCTTTTATCAATGAGTTGGATTACTCTGTTATAGAACGGAAAAGAGCAGATTGGCTCAAATTGTCGGAATTAACTCATAGTATTGTGCTGGTCTTTGATTGCTGCACTAAAAAATTCGTTTTTGTATCAAATAATATCCCTCAATCATACGGAATTGACTCTGAAAGGTTATTTATCAATGGACATGAACCAGTCTTAAAAATTATTCATCCGGGTGATATATATTACGGCCTGCTTGTTAGAAAGAAAATCTACTCTTTATTAAGTAGTCTTTCCGCAGAAGAAAAAATGAAGCACAAGATGGTACATGAGATGAGAGTAAAAAATGTACGTGGTGAATATATCCGTATTATTGAACAGGAGCAAGCAATAGAATTGGATAAATCTGGTAATATTTGGCTTATGCTTTCGGTTATTGATGTTGATGCAAGTCATGAATCAGAAATAACCAAAAGCCACCTATATAATTTTGAAACAGGAGAACAGATATTTATTGATTTGTCAGATACCTTAGAAGAACCATTGACCAATAGGGAGTTGAGCGTCTTGCAATTAATGAAACAAGGCTTATTAAGCAAAGAAATTGCAAACTCTTTAAATGTTAGTATCAATACAATAAACACTCATAGGCAAAACATACTATTAAAATTAAAAGCAAACAATTCTATTGAAGCTGTTAATATTGCTCAAAGGTTGGGCTTATTAAACAGCTCGATTCAATAAAATATTTTTTCTGAGACGGATTAATAACATTAACTCTATCAGTGTATTATCCAGTTTGTGCAAGTCTTAAACTAGAATATAACCCGAAGCATAGCGCAGGTGTGGAGACTTAAAATCTACTTTTGATATTAATCTAGTATTTCCTAATAACAAAGCATATTTCAATTATATATCTGGCTTTTAAATTTTTGGAAGAAGCCATATATAGTCACATTCTACCACTTCCAGACAGTTTTGAAAACGTCTCTTGATTCTTCTTTCATTTGCTGGTGAAAGTTTAATCAACATGTTTTATAAACCATTAAAAAATGAAAGTATGGAAGTAGTAACCATTGAAAAAAGAACTTTTTCGTGTGTCTGCGAACGGTTCACCGAGTTTGCCAAACGGATAGAAAGTTTGTGTAACACTCATACCCAGAAAGTAGAAAACTGGCTGGATAGTCAGGAAGTTTGCCTGTTGTTGGGCTTTAGTAAACGAACGCTGCAATATTACCGAAGTAGTGGGCGGTTGGCTTATTCTCAAATCGGGAGTAAGATTTTTTACAAGTCTTCCGATATTGAAAGAATTATTGCGGACAGTGAAACACAAAATCAATCACCCAAACAAATTATGCCTTATGAAAAGAACTAAAGAAGATTACCCGTCCTTCAACCTGTTTTCCATTGTCGGCACATGGGAAAGCGTTAATCTGAATCCTACGATAATCATTTATCGGAGCGATAAAGAGTACCTTCTTTCTATTATATATGTATCGGAAACCACTAAACAGGCTTCACCCGCTACTTATGAGATACAGCAAGATGGTAGCTAGTATTTTATTATTGCTGGATCCAAACGGCTCTATGTAGATTATGATCTGGCAAAAGATATACTTAACATTTCATCTTTGGGTGACTATCTGCGTAACTAGCCAGCTATCTAGCTATCTTGAAATCAAGATTTCAATAAAACAATCTTTCAATCATGGAATTAATAAATAAAGATACCCCACAAGTCAAAGAATTTATTTCTTCGCTTGATTCGATGCTGAACGGCATTGAGTCTATAGTCAAGCATTACAAGCCCCACCTGAACGGGGAACGCTTTCTTTCTAATAATGAAGTTTCCAAGAAACTGAATGTCAGTTTGCGAACCCTGCAAGAGTGGAGAGATACAGGTCTAATCCCCTTTATCCAGATAAAAGGTAAAATCATCTACCGTCAGAGTGATATTGATAAACTGCTCCAAAAGCACTACTTTGAAAGTTGGAAAGAGTAACCTGTCAAGCCAAAAACATTGTTTTTCGGAATTTAATTTGAATCATTGACTTTTCCAGTGAAGTATTTAGTCTGTGCAAGTCTTTGGATAAAAATACGCTCGGAATGAAATGGAGAGGAAGATTTTTATTCAAACCGAAGGCTCGGACTTGAACAGGCTAAATGCGGAACTTACCTTTGTCAATGCTTCATATTGAGTTTTGGAAAACTTACCTTAAAAGAAAAAGATTGAGAAAATGAAATTCATTCTTCCCAATCCTTTTTCTATATTGCCTATTACCTTTATTATATAGTTAATTCTGATAAACAGCTATTTACTTTTTGCATATCCTTGAAAATATTCTGATCCAATACCCTTGCATAGTGTTTTGTTACGCTTGTATCTGCATGACCTAACATCTTAGCAACATTCTCTATACTCACGCCATTTGCAAGGCAAATGCTTGTGGCGTAGCTATGACGGGCGGTATGTGTACTAAGATTTTTATGAATTCCGCACACATCGGCAATTTCCTTCAAATAACTGTTCATGCGTTGATTGCTTAATACAGGCAAAAGTTTTCCGGTACACTCTGCCACATCCTTATATTTATCAAGTATGGAAGCTGCCACAGGTAACACAGGAATGTTACACATGATTTTGGTCTTTTGGCGGTTCTTCCTTATCCAAAGTTCTCCTTTATTGTCTTTTACCAAGTGTTCGGGTGATAAATCTTTCACATCGCTGAACGCCAAGCCAGTAAAAATGCAAAAGACAAAAACGTCACGTACCTGTTCTACTCGTTTAATTGTGAACTCTTTAGCGAGAATGATTTTAATCTCGTCCATTGTCAGAAATTCAGGATCTGTTTCTTCCAGTTTGAAGCGATAGTAAGCAAACGGATCTTTCTTTATCCAGTCGTTTTCCAAAGCAATGCGGATAATCTTCTTCAAATTTTTCAATCGGGTGATAGCGGAGTTCTGCGCACAACCTTTTTCAATCTTCAAAAAAGCATCGAACTTAGAAATGAAGTTGGCTTCCAAGTTATTCAGGGCAATATCCGGTAATTGATATTCTTTCTTAATGAATTCTTCTAAATATCGGGTAGTGGTTTCATATCGCTGGACGGTCTTACTTACAAAGTCTTTTCCAATCAGCTTACGGCTTTGTTCATTATGCTCTCTGAATACCTGCAATAGCGTTTTGTTATCTTCGTCCACACCATAATACAGTTTTCTAACAAGATCAACAGTGATAACCTTACCGGAAGTTTCCAGTTCTCTATAAATTTGGTGTACGTGGGAACGTGTGATTTCTAAGTAGTGGTTCAGTTCCACCGACATGCGGTCTTTGCCTTTTGAATTCTCTTTTGCCTGATTCCATAGGTTTACGGGACAACTTCTTTTGATAGAAATATCTACCATACAGCCGTTTACGGTGATTCTCATGCACACGGGTGCTTCTCCGTTCTTTAATAATTTGCCTTTCTTGATGAAGAACAATACAGAAAATGATTTTCGAGCCATTTTTACATCGTTTTTAAAGTTACAAAACTATGTATTCTCTTCCAAAGTAAGTCTATGCAAAAGACTATGAATCAGTGAGAAAGATGCAAATTCGTGGGACTTTTTTGAACTAAATTTTAGTCCCACGATTTATCCACTGATAATATGCTTGAAACGGCTATTTTCTGCTAGCTGCCAGAAAAAAGAAATCCCTGATAATGTCTGATTATCAGGGATTTGCTTGATTTTTCTTGTTGTTTCAGTGATCCGCCTGGGGTTCGAACCCAGGACCCCATCCTTAAAAGGGATGTGCTCTACCTGCTGAGCTAGCGAATCATCCGGTGCGTTACTTCTGTAATGCGGGTGCAAAGATAGGGGGTTGTTTTTTATTATGCAAATATTACAACAGTTTTTTTGCAGAAATTTTCATTTCATGCTCGAAGCCACTTTCATAGCTACCTCCTGAATATCATTTATAAGTTTCCAAGTGTGATATCCATCAACATTGGCATTTAGATTATACTTGCACTTTATTTGTGAATAATAATTATATCGCCCTTAACCATTAATCAGGAAATGTAACCTGTTCTGCAAATTCACCTCCGCCATGCCGCCATCAACATACAGATACAGTAGGTTCATCTCCGGACAGAACTTCCTCAACCGTTTCTCGATACCTTTCGCTACAATATGATTGGCAATGCTTAAAGAGGTTATACTTCTGCAAACCATTCTTTATGTTAGCCTGGGAATTTACGAAATACTGCATCACGAAATCAATGAGCGGAGGCGTGACCACTTCCATATTCCGGGAACGAAGCCATTCGGTGATATGAGCCTGTCCATAGCTATTGTATTTCACATAGATCTCTCCTACCAGGCCGATCTTCGTAAACTCACGGTCGTAGATGTCAACTCCGTTAAAGTCGGCCACAGCCTGTTCCAACAAGGAAAGCAACGCTTTATGATCGTTCCTGCGGATCGCCTCCACTCCCCTGTCGATATAGAAATCAAACAAATGCTACATCTCCCCTTTCTTCTTTTCCCGGACGATCGTACTACTATACATCTGCTGCAATGCATCCGCATAGAGAAGCATATAAACGACAATATCCATCAATTTAAGAGCCGGCAGTTTAAAGCCTTCTGATCGTTCTGGAAAACCTCTCCGGCAGCAAACACCAACACCGGAATATTGGAAAATCCTGCGTTCATCAAACCGGACTTGATCTGTGCCAGATAATTCGTAGCCCAGCACTGACCACCTGTTTGTGTAATGGCAACCACAACATCGTACAGGTCATATTTACCCGATTGCAACGCCGTTATAATATCCCCCAAAACCAATGTGGAAGGATAACAGACTTCATTATGCCCGTAGACAAGTCCGGCCTCCGCAAAGACCGCATTGGACTTAGGTAAATTGACAATCTTATAACCTGCCAGTTCTCCGAGAACCGGAATGAAAGGCGAGATAAAATCAGCAAACCAGGGAGCGAGTATCGTCTTTTGCCTGTCCTCTTTCTTATAGGCAATGGCATAGCCCTGAAATGTCTTCATTCCTGTTAACGGATCAGGTATTATCACCTCCAAAGACTCGATCAGAGAACGCATACGCAACCTGACAGAACTCGGACCGGCTATTTCATCGATACGCAAGATCGTATGATTTTTATCGGTCGCTTCAATATTTCCCCGGTTTCATCCATAAAGAAGGAGTCGGGATGTTCCCCATGCCGGAAAATACTCACTGTTTGCCGGGACGATCAGATCTGCTTCATCCAGGTATCGGGACTCTGATTGACTTCATTCAGGATAAAAATAGGAATCTGAGGATATTCGGACAATATCTCATAATAGGTGCTTATTCATGTTTCTACCATATCTAATTCACCATGTCTCTGTCGATACCAAATTTCTCATCCGTCTGGCATTTTCCGGCAGGTTCCACATGAACTAGAATATCATATATATTGTCTATCGAGTCTTCTATACTCTTCTCCACTTCATCGGCAATCTCATGAGCACGCATTAAGGTCATTTGCGGGTCTACTTCTATATCGAGCGTGATCAGATACAGATTACCAACCATTCTCGACCGGACACGATGCGGATTACCTGCACCGGGAACTTTCTCTACAGCTTCAAATATCTTATTATATACATTGACATCTTTCACCCCATCCATCAGTTCGACATTGGAATCCATAAAGATACCGATAGACGATTTGATAATAAAAAGACTGATCACCAACCCTGTAATCGAATCGAGTATAGGCAACTTAAATATAAATGTAAATATCAACCCCAACAGGACACCGCATGAAATAACCACATCATTACGCATATTGACAGCATTCGCAGTCAGCATAGAGCTGTTGATTTTCTTTCCTTGTTTATATTGATAAGCAGACAACAAAAGTTTACCGACAATAGAAAAGATAGTAACATAGATGGCAATAGCCGATGGAATCTCTTTCGTCTCGTCCGAAAAGATACTTTCAACCGACGACACCAACATCTGTGCGCCTGCATAAAAGATCACTAACGAAAGCACCTTTGTAGCAATGCTCTCAGCTTTCTCATAACCAAACACATACTTCTTGGAAGGCGGCTTGTTCATCAAACGTGCCGTAAAGATCATGACAACAGATATAACCACATCGGTTGCCGAATCAATACCATCCCCTATTACAGCCAAGCTCCCCGACAACAAGCCGACAACGATTTTAGAAACGGACAGTATCGCGTTGCCTATCGTACTTACCCATGAAGTTCTTATTAAGATTTTCTCCCGTGACATACGTATTATTTACTCCATCTTTTTAATTGTGGGAAAAAGATGTTCATGTTATCGAGCGCAGCTTTTTCATCAAAAGCAGGGTCGCCTTTAAACAATTCTTTCATATGTCGTAAGCTGATCTCTATCATTTCATTCATTGTCACATCTTGTGTAAAAGTTCCATCCTTATAGCAGTAAATACAATAGTCGTTATTTTTACTGTTATCCGCGTTTGTTCCAATTACCTTGTCATTTTCAAGTGGCATACCACAACTCTGGCAAAATAGTTTGTTCACAATGTTCTACTAATTAGGTTTATAATTATTATCAGATATTGAATAAATCTATATTACTCTCTAACTGTCTACAAAGCTAACAATTATTTAAGAATCAGCGATGATTACATCATATTTCCTCTGCCCTTCTTTTGTGTAGAAAATATGGTTGCCAACCACCCGGTTCACGTAAAACCGGATCGAGGCGCAACTCGCCAATATTGAGATCCACGGTAACCGGACAGACAATCTGTAATATTGGTACTTAAAACCGTAATTCGTATAGGATGGGAAGCCTGTACACACTCTATCTTTGCAAAAACGATTTACAGACATAGGTGAATCGTTATCAAACAATAAATAGAAAATGGAACAAAGTAAAACAATTTCAGCCCCACAAAGTCGAATCCATGTTTTGGATGCATTGAGAGGATTTGCATTACTAGGTGTTATACTCATGCATATGCTGCAACATTTTGGAGTCTTTTCCGGTGCACCGGCCTCGGAGCCGCAATTCCCAATACTGGACACTGCCATCCAATGGCTCTCGCAACATGTAATAATGGGCAAATTTATTAACATTTTCGCCTTCCTTTTCGGATTAAGTTTTTTCATACAAATGGACCGAGGAGCAAAAAAAGGTATCGATTTCAGAAAACGTTTTATCTGGCGCATGGTTATCCTTTTTGCGATAGGTATCGTTGGAAACAGTTTTTTCACAGCCGATATTTTACCTATATATGCTGCTTTTGGAGTTATCATGGTACTGCTGTTCCCTCTTAAAAACTGGATATTGATTGTCATAGCCATACTTCTGTTGATAGGTACGCCCCGTATCATAGCAACAAATTATGAGCGCACAGTAAAAACCGAACAAACGGAAAATATTCCGCAACAATCAATATCTAACGAATCGAACAGAAACAGGCAGACCGCTCCCAACCTGATAACGAAAAGGCCGTCGTTCCTTAAATCGGCAAAAAGAAACTTAACCACCGGATTTGTAGGTAAACTAAATTATCAATTCGGATTGAACGGACGCGGATATGTTACGATGGCTCTTTTCATTTTGGGACTGATCGTAGGACGTTTACGCTTTTTTGAGGAAGTGGAAACTCATAAAAGAAGAAACGTACTGCTTTTTGCCGTATTTACCCTTGCTTGCTTTCTTGTCAGCCTGATCCCATTACAAGAAGTTACATTCAGGATGCTCATGTCTGGAGTTGAACTGTCTCCTTTCATGTTGGTATCTATGGCACTCAAAGATATACAGTCTGTCTTGTTTTCCGGGGCCTTGGCATTAGGATTCATTATCCTATGTCAAACAAACGGGATAGGAAAATATCTGAATACGATTATTCCTTATGGTCGTATGGGATTGACAAACTACGTAGCACAAAGTATTGTGGGAGGAACTATGTTCTCTATGTGGGGCTTAGGAGCCGTATTTGGCAGTTGGGGAACAACAGAGGTCTTTGTATTAGGTTTGGCTGTATATATTATTCAAGCGATATTCAGTAAATATTGGTTAAAATACTTCCTATACGGTCCTTTAGAATGGTTTTGGCGTTCGGCTACCTATCTGAAAATACAACCATTCAGAAAAAAAGAATAACTCCGTTCCTTGCGTAACATATATAACCATAACAACCTGCTTTATTATTTAAAGGTAAAGCAGGTTTCTGAAATTTTCAGACTATAACGTGACACACCGTTTCAGTTTGTATATACATATCTGAACTAACACCGGCAAACGAATATCTGTTTTTCCGAATCATCATTAAATGCTTCCCCGTCAAATCCTCCGTACTTATGAATAATATTAAAACCGTTCCATTCCAAATATGAATCCAATTCTTGCGGGAAAAACATTCTCATATCCAGATTTTGAATCGAATTAAACTTGCCATTGATAAAGTAATGCCATTCGATTCGATTTATCTGAGTCGTATTTTCATATCGCATTGTCTGCTTAATCAATACATCTCTTCCATCGTCTGTTGTATATGCAGTAATTTCCATCGGTTCTTTTTCACCTTCTACAATATATCGAATATTCGGATTAAAGCAATCCAACAGAAATAAACCTCCGTCTTTGAGATGATTTTTAACGACACTGAATGCCTTAAATAAATCTTCATTTTTATATAAATGATGGATTGAATTAAATGGAATAAAAATAAGGTCGTATTTTTCCTGTAAATTCAAAGTCCTGATATCTGCTTCAATAAAAGGAATTTCCAATCCTGCTTCGGATGCTTTAATCTTTGCCTGATCAAGCATTGAAGAAGTATAATCAATCCCGGTAATATCATACCCGTCCTGTGCTATTGGAACAGTAAGTCTGCCTGTACCGCAACAAAGTTCGAGTATTCGGGCCTCCTTACCTTTCGGCAGCCATCGTTTATAAAATTGCAAATCAGTCAGGCCGGTATTCATGCCATCATAAATATTTGCATCATAAATTAAATCACCTACTTTATAATCACTATTCATTTATGTCCTCCTGATTTATTATTTTATGTTTTATCGATTTGACTTAAGCGATTGTAATTTTGTGGTGCTATACCGTCAAATAACTCGGCATAAAATTAGTGCTTTATTTCAAATCCCCAATAAATTAATACATTGAGCACATCAAAATCAGTAAAATTGGTACAAACTTCCCACTTATCGTTACAACAACTTCTACAAGTCTTGGTAACTTTGCATCAATAAAAACAAATAACTTCATCCAATAAATGAAATAGCAATGAACAAGATTCTTTTAATTTCAGTATTCACCATTTTAACACTCAATGTCATGGCACAAGAAAAAATAGTACAGACAGCAGGACGCACCCAATTAGGTGAGTTCGCCCCCAAATTTGCAGAACTCAACGACGATGTCCTTTTCGGAGAAGTATGGAGCCGCACCGACAAGCTAGGTCTGCGCGACCGCAGTTTAGTAACCATCACCTCCCTCATTAGCCAGGGTATCACCGACAATTCGCTCGTTTACCATCTTCAGTCAGCAAAGAAAAACGGTATTACCCGCACCGAGATTGCCGAAATCATCACCCACATCGGTTTCTATGCCGGTTGGCCCAAAGCGTGGGCGGCGTTCAATCTGGCCAAAGGCGTATGGGCGGAAGACTCTGCCGGCGAAGACGCCAAGGCAGCTTTCCAGCACGAAATGATTTTCCCCATCGGCGAACCCAATACTGCGTACGCACAGTACTTCATCGGTAACAGCTACCTTGCTCCCATTTCACGCGAGCAAGTTTCGATAGCCAATGTTACTTTTGAACCTCGTTGCCGCAACAACTGGCACGTACACCGCGCAAAGAGCGGCGGTGGACAGATGCTCATCGGCGTAGCCGGACGCGGGTGGTATCAGGAAGAAGGCAAGCCCGCAGTGGAAATTCTGCCTGGTACGGTGATTCATATCCCTGCTAACGTCAAGCATTGGCACGGAGCTGCAGCCGACAGTTGGTTCGCCCATTTAGCATTCGAAGTCCCCGGAGATAATACTTCCAATGAATGGCTCGAACCGGTGACGGATGAAGAGTATAACAAACTCGAACAGAACAAACAATAAATATATGGAACAATTAGATGTATTCGATTGCTCGAATGTGCTTATAGCAAGCTATTTCACTGACGACCGGGGATGTGCCCACGAAAACAGGGAACATACGCTTATTTATCTATGTTCCGGTGAACTGGAAATAGAGGAGCGCGGAAAGAAAACCGTTTTGCATCCGGGGGAGTGTGCTTTCATGCGGCGCGATAACCGGATGTGGTTGCAGAAAAAGGTCGAGGATGGGAAACCGTACCGTTCTGTCGTGTTGAAATTCTCAAGACCTTTTCTGAGAGAATTTTATCAGACTCTTAACCGGCAACAAATTCCGACTGATTCTAAACGTGAAAAAGTAAGTCTGCATGTATTGCCAAGCAACAGACCAGACATTCGCTCACTGTTCGAATCAGTCATTCCCTATTTCGATGCAGGCGAAAAACCGTCTGAAGATGTACTGAAACTAAAAATGATCGAGGGGGTATATGTACTACTCAACACCGACAGGAATCTTTACGCCTCATTGTTCGATTTTGTGGAACCGTGGAAAATAGACATTCTCGACTATCTGAATGAGAATTATATGTGCGACCTTTCGATGGATGAAATTGCAAGTTATACAGGACGCAGCCTGGCGACTTTCAAACGTGACTTCGCCAAAGTCAGTGACCTGACACCACAGAAATGGATTATCAGACGTCGTCTGGAGGCTGCACATGATTTGATAAAATCAGGCAGAAAAAAAGTGACGGAAGCCTGTTTAGATGTGGGTTTCAAAAACCTGTCTCATTTCTCCAAAATATATAAGGAAACGTATGGGGTTGCCCCATCATGGTAAAATAATATATATATTTCGTAAAACACCACTTTAACAAAGTGAACTTTATAACAAAGCCTTTTGAGCCTCGCAGCAAAGTCGTTACGAGGCTCTCTTTTTACCTTTGCCAACAGAACATTAAAACAAAAAATCATGAAAACGATGAATGGAAAAGTAGCAATGGTAACGGGTGCAGCAGCAGGTATCGGGTTAGCCTCGGCCGAAGCATTCGCAAAAGCAGGTGCAACCGTAGTATTGGTAGACATCAATGAGCCGAAAGAACAAGTTGGAAAGTTAATTTCAGAGGGTTATAAAGCCGTAGCATATCGTTGCGACGTATCCGACACGCAAGCTGTAAAAGAGATGATCGACTGGATTGTGGCGACTTACGGGCGATTGGATGCAGCTTTGAACAATGCAGGCATACAGACTCCGCAACGACCGATGGCTGAGATTACTGACGAAGAGTTCGACCGTACGGTAGCTGTCGATCTGAAAGGTGTATGGAATTGTATGCGTTACGAGATTATCCAAATGCTGAAACAAGGCGGTGGAGCGATTGTCAACACCTCATCGCAAGGCGGTGTCACGGGTTTCCCCGGACAAGCGGCCTATATCGCCTGCAAACATGCAGTAATCGGTCTGACCCGCACGGCGGCCATCGACTACGCGGCAAAAGGGATTCGTATCAATGCCATCTGTCCGGGAGTAATCCGAACGCCTATGGCTGAAGAGCTGATACGACGCAATCCTGATTTGGAAAAGGAATTGGTGCGTGATATTCCAGCCGGACGACTCGGCAAACCGGAAGAAATAGCTAATGCTGTGCTTTGGCTTTGCTCACCACAGGCAAGTTTCATAGACGGACATGCCCTTTTGGTAGATGGTGCATTTTCTATTCATTAAATCATAAATATATAAAATCATGGAAAAGAACAATAAAACAAATATCAGCCGTCGCGGATTTCTCAAGACGGCAACCTTGACAGGAGCAGCATTGACCATGCCCACCGGACTGGATAAAGTCTTTGCAGCGGAAACAAAACAGACGGCAGTTTCCAATAACGACAGTGATGCCGCACATATTAAGGGACATCGCATATTGGGTACAGGGAAGGCAGCTTTCGAGGTATCGGCACTCGGTTTTGGCGTGATGGGTATGACCTACAACCGCAGCCAGCATCCAGACAAAAAACAGTGCATCCGATTGTTGCATGAAGCGGTGGATCGGGGTGTAACACTCTTCGACACGGCTATCATCTATGGACCGCTGACTAACGAAAATCTAGCCGGAGAAGCACTGTCCGAATTTAAAAACCAGATCAACGTAACGACTAAATTCGGACATGAAGTTATCGACGGGAAAGCCACGGGGCGTCAGAACAGCCGACCGGAGACTATTCGTCGCTATTGCGAAGAGTCGCTCCGTCGCCTCCGGCTCGATTCGCTTCCCATGTTTTACCAGCATCGCTCTGATCCGGATACTCCGGCGGAAGAAGTGGCATCGACTATTGCCGACCTGATGAAAGAGGGCAAGGTACAACACTGGGGCATGTGCGAGGTCAGCGCCGAGACCATCCGCAAAGCTCACGCTGTTTGCCCGCTGACGGCTATCCAAAGCGAGTATCATCTGATGCACCGGCTGGTAGAGGAAAACGGAGTGCTCGATACCTGTCGGGAGTTGGGGATCGGTTTTGTTCCGTACAGCCCGCTGAACCGAGGATTTTTGGGCGGCTGCATCAACGAATACACGGTTTTCGATGTGAACAACGACAACCGCCAAACCTTGCCACGCTTTCAACCGGAAGCGATGCGCGCGAATACCCGTATCGTGAATGTGCTCCAAGCCTTCGGCCGCACACGAGGCATGACTTCGGCACAAGTGGCACTCGGCTGGTTGCTCCAGAAAGCACCGTGGATCGTCCCCATCCCCGGAACAACGAAACTTGCGCACCTGGAAGAGAACCTGCGCACGCAAGAATTTATTCCTTCACCCGAAGAATGGAAAGAACTGGAGGATGCAGTAGCCGCTATTCCCGTTGTCGGGGACCGATACAATGCCGAGCAGCAACGTCAGGTAGGTCGCTAAAGAATCAGTCCAGCAAGACTTGCCAGACTTTCAGCATTTGGAATGAATGTTTAATTATAAAAATAAGAATCATATGAAAAAGTACCTGTATTTACTGTTTGCCATTTTTATAGCGGCAGGATCAAGCGCATGTTCTCCCGATGATAATGAGCCGGATAACCCACAGACCGAAACTCCGGAAACACCCGACGATCCGAATCCCGCCCCAACAGGCAAGACACTGATTGTATATTACAGCTACACGAATAATATACATTCTATTATCAGCGATTTGCAAACGCAAATAGAAGCCGATGTGGTAAAGGTTGAACCTACCGAAAAAGGAATAGACTATGCCGCTAATAATTATGCGATTGGCAGTGCATTGATTCAGGCAATCCGAGATAATCCGAACGATGCGAATTCTTATCCATCTATTGAAACGACGATTGATAACCTGTCCGATTATGACAGAATCATCATAGGCGCACCTCTCTGGTGGAGCAATATGGCCGCGCCTCTGCAAACATTCCTGTTTCAATACGGCAGTCAGATGGAAGGTAAAAACATCGGTCTGATCGTATCGAGTGCAAGCAGCGGAATCAACGGTGTCGAATCCGATGCCAAACGGCTCATTCCAGGCGGAAACTTCCTCACTCCAAGCCTGTGGATACGTTCATCTCAAACATCCAACTGTCACTCAATGATTGCCGACTGGCTGAATGAGATCAATTAAAACAACATATTGTGAGATTGCCTGGTTCAGCCGTTGAGGAAACACGAGTTATTCTGCGGTGTCATGCTGATGGAAACGTTTTGCCATAGTGATGGCAAGAGTCTGCCAAAGGCATGGCAGAGCTCTGCCACTACTATGGCAGTGGCCTGCCAAGCCTATGGCAAAAGCCTTTCCCCGTTACTACCATGCATAATCTTCTACATAAGCATCAAACTTCGGTGGTTCGTCAATTCCACATCGTACCAGAATGCGCTGAATCTCTTTTTGTTCGGCAGGAGAAAGTAGACGTTCTCCTTTACGAACCCGATAGTAAGTTCTTTCACTGAAAAGATTTCTCAAACGAGAGATGACGCTTCTCATCTGTGCATAAGGCAAGTTATCCAACAAACGTTTAAAGCCTTTGGCATAAATTACTTTCACGTCAGGACGATAATGCGGACACTCCCCCTCCAGTGTAACCTGGTATTTGGGACTAATAATCATCCAACGCTCGACACTGTCCGAAATATCCTGTTCTGCCAACTGTCGCAAACAAGTAGAGGCTTTGGGGCACTCCCGTTTAAGGCATAAAGCATAGTTGAAGGGAATTTCCGGGAAAAGATGTTTTTCTTCCATACTAGTGATAAGTGTTTATTGTGTTAGTTTCCAATATAAGATTAATCAAACCAATCGTGTAAATGTAAGCATTCTTTTGGTGTAAACAGACTGCCCCAGTCAAAAATAGATAAAATAGATACTATCGTTTACTTATTGTAACTATTATATTCCTCATCACTTACCGGTCTCAACCATACAGTCGGTCCATTCTCCCGTCCGGTTATTGCTACCTGAATAAATTCGCTGTCGGGACTTGCTCCGTGCCAGTGAGGTATATTGTGCGGACATTTAACAACTTCACCTTTACGGATGATTTCAATCGGTTTGCCTTTTTCCTGATAGTAACCGATACCGCCTAAAGCAAGTATGATTTGTCCTGCCGGATGCGAATGCCAGCTTGTACGGGCTCCGGGTTCGAAGGTCACGGAGCCTACTGCATTTTGATTAAGACTGTCGGCTAAAATCAGGTTGTTCAGCCACGCCTTTCCGGTGAAATTGGGACTGTCGATTTTGTCTCCCTTTTCAAAGATAAGTTCGTTTTTACTCTGCGAATCATTTAATGCTTGTTCGCTCCTTGTATTACAGGCGGTGATCAGAATTGCTGTAACGGCAATGAAAATTATATTTATTCTTTTCATAATTGGGGTATTATTTCAGATATTGTTTGAAAAATGAATCTAATTTAGGTAGTGAAACTCCCATATATTCCGGTCTGTCATACAAGTCTACGTGGGATGCACCCGGAACAACAAATAGTTCTTTCGGTTCAGAAGCTTTGCTGTAAGCGTCTTCACTGAAATAGGCAGATACGGCACGTTCACCTACGATAAACAAAAGAGGGCGCGGCGAAATCGTTTCGATCTGCGCGAACGGGAAGAAGTTCATCATCGGTGCAAGGCTGGTATAGGAATAACTTGTCGTAGAATTTGCATGCCCACCGCGTGGAGTACGGTAATAGTCGAAAAACTCACGCGTATTCTCTGTATCATCAGGACTAAGTACGGTAGGAATGGCTGCGATATCTTTTCTTGCTTCTCCATGAAATTCTTTAGTTCGTTGTTCACCAATATCATCCAGTGTTTTCATACGCTGGTCGAAAGTGATAACATCGCCCAATCCCTGACGGCGGGCACGTCCCATATCGTACATGCTGATGGTGGCAACGGCTTTGATGCGGTGGTCAATTTGTGCCGCACTAACAGAATAGCCGCCACCGCCACAGATACCGATTACTCCGATAGCGTCTGCATTCACATTATCGTGGTTGCTCAGGAAGTCTACCGCTGCGCTGAAATCCTCCACACGTGCCTCCGGCGATTCGATATAACGCGGATAACCGCCACTTTCGCCATAATGCGAAGCATCAAAAGCAAGCGTAATATATCCCAGTTCCGCCATCTTCCGTGCATGCAAACCGGATGTTTGCTCTTTTACACCACCGAAAGGATGTCCTACAACGATTGCCGGATATTTTTTGTTAATATCATAATTAGGAGGAAAATGCAGGTTACCCACCACATTGTTGGAGAAACGGTTCGTGAAAGATACCTTTTCAATCTGCACTCCATTTATTGGGGCGGGTGTATTAGCGTCTGCACTTAATCCCTTGCTTCGCAGTAATTCTGCAAGAACCGGCTTGGCTGCATCGGCATTCTCCTTACTTACGTTTACCTCAATGATGTGAATCATCTGCCGGAGCTGGTCGGGAGTTATACCGACATTCAGTGAAAGGTTCATGTGGGAGTTTAGCATAGGTTCTACTCCGCCAATTCCCATAAGTACGGAAACGGTTACCATTTCACGCTGTGCATAAGTAAGTACATCACGCTCAAATATATCGGAGAAAAGATGTTCTTTCAGGAAAGTTTCTATTTCGGGGCTGAACCCTGCATAGCCGGCTGTAGCACGTCCGGCTGGCGGTGTTGCGCCTGATAGTTCGGCCAGTATCTCCTTACCCCGTTCGTATTTATCACGGGTATCGGTGATTGGAGACGCTTCACGTCCCCAATTATCGGTAATTCCCGCGGATTTACGTTCATCGAGTACGGACATAAAAGTTTGCAGACCTCGAAGGCTTCGGGGGAATCCGCTGTATGCGTATAGATGTACCAATACTTCTTTTATTTCGTTTACGGTCAACCCAGCTTCCAGTCCGGCAGCCAATTCCGGTCTGAGCTTATCTAAATCTCCACGAGCTGTAAAAGCGGAGATCGTTACTGTTTTTTCTTGTTTCTTATCTAACATATTATTCTGTGCATTGATGTTACCGGATATTCCCAATAACGTTATACCTATTACTATATATAAACCGATCCTTTTCATTTTATTATTAATTGATTATTCCTATTTTCTTTAACCAACCTGTTACATCAGCATTCTTATTTGTCGTACCAAAACCCTCCAAATGCTCCGAGTCAGGTGTTAATTCCACTATTTTAGCCAATGTTTCATCCCTGTAAGTAGCTGCGTAAGTACAAAACGGAATGATTGTTTTACCTCTGAAATTATAGTTGTCACTTTCAAGGAAAGACCACACGGCCATAGGTGCTGTATGCCACCAGACAGGGCAACCGATAAAGATTGTATCATACTGTTCCATGTTTTCTACGATAACTTTCAGTTCAGGACGTACCCCGTTGTCACGTTCCACTTTTGCCACTTCGGTACATGGAGTATATTCGGTAGGATATGGATTTACTGTTTCGATTCTGAAAAGTGTTCCTCCTGTTTCTTTTGCAATATTCTCCGCAACCTGCTGCGTCGTACCACCCCAACTGAAATAAGCAATCAGTATTTTACGGTCTGTCACTTCGGGTGTTTCCTGTGCCTGTTCTAAATCATCATTACCGTAACATGCCGATAACGGGCTTACAACCAATATCATTATTACTGCCAAAAATAGATTCTTCATATTCTTTGTTTTAAAGTTTTTCTTAATCCAGTCCTTTCTCTTTCAACCATGCCGACAGTAAATCGGCTATCTCTATATTGTTGAGATCAGAAAATGGGAAATGTGTATTCCCTTTTATTCCTATTTCCGGTAAGTGTACCACCGTTACATCTCCACCGTATTTATTAACTACGTCTCTCCACAATCTTGCCATTTGCAGACGGACACGCCAACCGTCTATACCGGGGTTTTCGATTTGTTGTTCAGGGATAAAATCACCGTAATAAATCACAATAGGTATTTTGGTGAGTTTCATAAATTCCTGCATAGATACACTGTTGGCAACCAATGCTCCCGCAGAGCTTTGAATCGGTTCGGGTACTTCTGCTTCAGGGAATACAAAACCGCTACCGGGTTCGTAGGATGCAATGGCTTTTACCTTGTCATTCCTTATTGCCGTCAACCAACCGAAACCTCCCGAATGGGAATGCGTTACCAAAACACCTTCGCCTATTTTATTGAATAGTTCGGAAGTGGCATAAGTAATTACGTCTGTATCGAATTCGCCTATATTGGGGGTTATCTGACGGAAATACTGATTGAGCGTCTCTTCGCTCTTATCAAATTGTACGCCTTCGAAGAAATCGGGATATACTCCGAGACGAAATGTACTAAACCATTCCTGTTCATCAGGAACCGGATTTATGGTTACAGGTACGGTACTCCGTCCGGCATTACCTCTCCGTGGCTGAGTTATAAGATATACTCCGAAACCTCTCCGGAGAAATATGTTATTAAACCCTTCCCGCCCATCAGGAGTAGTTTCCCATGTTTTTGAAAATTGTCCGATACCATGCCAGAATACTAGAGGTAATTTACGGGCTTTGTCGGGAATTTGATAGGTAATATACGCATGATCTCCATGGAAAGTCTGTCCTTCCGGTGTACGTGTTATGGGATTGAACGTTCCAGGATTGGTAATGATACTTCCACCCACTGCGAAACTCCCCTGCTCTTTTATGACAAGCAGTCCATCGTCTTTACGATCATCTTGCGACTTGCATCCTGATACTATAAAGGCGCTTATTGCCAGCATCCATGTAATTCCTTTTATTTTCATATATATTCAAATTGATGTTCTTAAACTATCACGATACAAAATTAGAGTGAAAACAACCTCATGTCCATAGACCGATTACAGGTTCTTATACCATAATTACAGATTTGGTATACAGCATGATACAGATTCGGATAATATAATATATTTTTGTAGTAACATTAAAATAAGAACGTATGAGCACTATAATGAATTTTGATACAATACATGATTATAATACTTTTCTTGGAATTGAAACATTGCATCCTTTAATCAGTTGCATTGACTTTTCGGAAGTAAAGAAGCAATTTCACCATGTACGTAAAAGATATGGATTCTATTTTGTTTTCCTGAAGGATGTAAAGTGCGGTGATTTAATTTACGGACGTCACACCTATGATTATCAGGAGGGTACACTCGTTTTTATTGCACCGGGACAGGTTGCAGGAAAAGACGATACAGGCGAAGTTTTCGAAATGAAAGGCTGGGGACTTTGTTTCCATCCTGATTTGATTCGGGGAACTTTATTGGCTCAAAAAATGAAAGAATATACTTTCTTCTCCTATGAATCGAATGAATCTTTGCATATGTCGGAACGTGAACGTCAGATTATCATCAATTCTTTTCAGGAAATAAGGGAAGAACTCACACATTCGATTGACAAGCACAGTAAATCAATTCTTACGGCAAATATCGAGGTGTTTTTGAATCACTGCTTACGGTTTTATGACCGTCAGTTTGTTACCCGTGAGAATGTAAATAAAGATACATTAAGCCAGTTTGAACTGTTATTGGGTAACTATTTTGAGTCGGATAAACCGGAGACTATCGGCTTGCCTTCTGTTCAGTATTTTGCGGATGAGTTCCATTTGTCAGCCAACTACTTCGGGGATTTGATAAAAAGGGAAACGGGAAAGTCTGCACAGGAATATATTCAAATAAAGATTATCGAGATAGCTAAGGATAAACTGTATAGTCCTGATAAATCGATTAATGAGATTGCGTATGAATTAGGTTTTAAATATCCGCACCATTTTAGCAGAATGTTTAAAAAAGTTGTAGGAAGTTCGCCTAGTGATTACAGATTAATGAATTGATAAATGTTACAATCAATGCCAGTCCATGTTTATAATCACAATGCGGACTGGCATTCATTTATTTTCTGTATAAATTCGGCAACATTTCATCCATCCATAAGACCGTGATGCACACTTATAGATATAGGAAGCAAAAGCCTCTCGTTTTCCTAGACCAGTTTCCCAAACAACCAGTAATAATGGTTACTATATCCGTAATCTATCTACAAAATCTATCATTTGTTCTTCCGTACTTTGCAACATAAATGTGTGGCCACCCGCTTTCGGTAGTAATACATTGTTAGATGTAACAGGGAAACGTAACAAGAACTATTAATAAAAAAAGATTATATGAAAACAAGAAAATTAGGAAACAACGGGCTGGAAGTGTCGGCCATCGGACTGGGTTGCATGGGTATGAGTTTTGCTTACGATCCCCTTCCCGACCGTAACGAAATGATACAGGTAATTCGTTCTGCTTACGAACTTGGGGAAACATTTTTCGACACAGCCGAAGTATACGGTCCTTATACCAACGAAGAACTGGTAGGTGAAGCAGTTGCCTCTTTCCGGGATAAAGTAGTTATAGCCACTAAGTTCGGCTTCAATATAGTCGATGGCAAACAAGCCGGAACTAACAGTCGCCCTGAACATATCCGTCAGGTAGTAGAAAAATCCCTGAAAAGATTAAAGACGGACTATATCGATTTGCTTTATCAACATCGTGTAGACCCGAATGTTCCTATCGAAGAGGTTGCCGGAACCGTAAAAGACCTCATCCAGGAAGGGAAAGTAAAATATTTCGGTATGTCGGAAGCCGGAGCTAAAACCATTCGCCGGGCACATGCCGTTCAACCGGTTACTGCACTGCAAAGTGAATATTCTCTCTGGTGGCGTCGTCCCGAAGAAGAGATCATACCTACGTTGGAAGAATTGGGGATAAGCCTCGTTCCGTTCAGTCCGCTTGGTAAAGGATATCTGACCGGAAGTTTTAACAAACAGACTACATTCGGCAAAGATGATTTCCGCAATAAGCTCCCACGTTTTACACAGGATGCACTCGATGCTAACCAGGCGATAGTCGATTTGCTGAAAAAGATTGCCGCAGAGAAAGAAGCAACACCTGCACAAATAGCATTGGCATGGCTGCTGGCACAAAAGCCGTGGATTGTTCCCATACCGGGAACGACCAAACTGCACCGCCTGAAAGAGAACCTGGGTGCAACCGAAATTCACTTGACGGATGATGAATTGAAAAACATCAATGAAGCCAGTTCAAAAATAAAACTGACTGGCAACCGTTACCCCGAAGAACTGGAACGGACAACCGGGTTATAAAGACGAACTTACGCATCTATATTCACTGGGTGTCATACTTCCATATTTCTTAAAGAAGCGAACGAAATGTTGAGTATACTGGAATCCCAGTGAATAAGCAACCTGTGTGATTGATTTGTTAGAATTACGAACATTTATTTCAACACTTACTATAAAGACAACTTTACTGGGAAATACGGTTTCAACTGCAATTCCATTCGTAGGTATGATTCCTAACGATAAAGTCCGGATATTAAAAGATTTGGATGCGGCAATCAAACAACTTAGTGAAACAGAATTAAGACAATACAGAGATCATATAGTATCTTTATGATAATGAGTCTTTTATCAAAGTAAAGAAAAAGCCCTGCAATGTGATAATTACAGGGCTTTACTTTACATCTTTCGAGGGTCGTACGAAAGAAGGAACTTTCTTCTACGTCTGGTAAACAGAGAATTAAAAATAATTTGTACTGCTGACATACTGCTGTCATCCGTACTTAGTATCTTTGTTTCAAAACTAAAATAGAAATATCATATTATGAATACAGAAAAACCATTAGTAGACAAAGATTATATATTGTTCAAAATTGGAGGTAAAGGAGGTTGGACCTTTGTCGAAATTCCTGAAATCCCTATGCCCAAAACATCATTTGGGATGTTGAAAGTAAAAGGAAAGATTGATGATTATGAGTTTTCTAATTTGAATATGATGCCTATTGGAAACGGAAACATCGGCTTGCCCATCAAGTCGGCAATAAGGAAGAAAATCAAAAAGGAAGCTCCTGACACAGTTCATATTACTTTACACGAGGATAAAACTCCATTGATAATTCCGGAAGAATTGCTTTTATGTATGGAATATGAAGAAGGAGCACTGGAAAAGTTTGAAACTTATAGCAATGGTCAGAAAAAGGCATTTATCGACTGGATCAATTCTGCCAAAACAGAACAAACTAAAGCTGACCGTATCGCTAAAACCATAATCAAAGTGCTAAACGAGGATAAGTTTTATTAGAGTTACTTTATTGGCAAAAAGCCAAATACAATAAAAATGGAAATAAAACATAAAATACAGTTTGGAACTACTACCGATAAATTAGCAAAGAAAGTTCAAACAAAAGAAAAGATAGCAACATCTTCCTTATATGACTATTACTGTATGAACCTAAAAGAAACAATAAAAGAGAATGAATATGCCTCTATATTGGATTCACATGGTAGAGAGGTATGTTTCATACAGATCAACAAGATTGAAATTATTGAATTTCAAAACATAACAGAAGAATTTGCAATTGCCGAGGGTGATGGAAATTTAGAAAACTGGTTAAGAATACATACGGAATATTATTCTTTATTATTAGAAAAAATAGGGAAAAAGCTTACAGGAGAAACAAAACTACTTTGTGAGTGGTTCAAGGTATACCAAATCGATGAAAAAGAAAAAGCCCTGTAATATAAATTACAGAGCTTTACTATATTTTGCTTTCTTTGAAAGCGGTCCGGACGGGACTCGAACCCGCGACCGCAAAACGCATATATTCAGTGATTAAAAATCTTTTTTTGTTTATGTGGTACGAATTGGAGCAATATCCTTTTCTGCCTTATTTTCTTGGCAGTTCTGGCTGCTATTGACGCCAATTTGTCTGCATAAAACTTGGGTTCAAAGTTACTACAATTTTTGAAATCACCAAAGGTTTTGAAAAATAATCTTTTAGACGTAGTGCAAGGTGCAAGTTTATCTATATATAGATACTTGCACCTTGCACCAACAATCTCAACTGGAAAGACTTTAATACCTTAAACTAATTTGGTATCTTTGCACCAGATAAATAGAATTTTAGCGGATTAATTCCGTTTATATATAACATAACGTTCGCTGAACGTCTCGATACGAAAACTGGTAATTTTCAACTGAAAGGGACAGATAGCGCAATGTTCATGCTATACGAGAGTATGGCGTGGGCTTGCCTGTTTCTTTCAAAGGTATACCAGTACCTCGTATCGGAGCAGTGTGAGTTCCACGCTTCTTTTTTGAGATACAGCGAGCAATGGTATAAACAATTAAATTCAGTAGCATGAAAAAAATTATCCTTTACATCGCTGCATCACTTGACCAACGGATTGCAGAGCCAGGCGGCGGATTGGAATGGCTTACCGGATGCCCAAATCGTGAAAAGACAGATTACGGTTGCAAAAATCTATCAGCTTCGGTTGATACGGTTATTATGGGCGGTCGTACTTACCGTGAAATTATGAACATGGATGTAATTTGGCCATATTCGGAACAGATGGCTTATGTTGTATCCCACCATGAATGGGATACAAAGGAGAATGTACGTTTTATCACGGAGAATATTATTGAAACGATTTCTGAACTTCGCAATCAGGAAGGTAAAGATATTTGGTTAGTTGGAGGCGGAGAATTAATTTCAATGTTGCTCGCCGCAGATTTGATTGACGAAATGCAAATTTGCTACTTCCCCATAATTTTGGGCAAAGGCATATCTTTATTTCCTGAACAAAACAAGGAATCTAAGTGGGAAATAATAAAGACAAAAGTATATGATTCGGGTGTGTTGAAAGTTGATTACCAAAAATCTTTATAATTTCATGTAGGGTATTTATATCTTCATGCGGTATAATAGTAAAATGTCCAACTGGATGATAAGCAAAGCAGAGTTCAAACAATTATTCGATAAGTATTTTGATACGATTCGAAGTTTTATCTTCTATCGCTGTGGCGATAGGGATGCAGCATCGGATATGGCACAGGATGTCTTTATGAAGATTTGGGAGAAACGGGAACAACTGGATAACCTTAATTTAAAACCATTGCTTTATAAGATAGCAAACGATATGGTTATAAGCAATTATCGAAAAAGTTCTACCCGTTTAGATTATGAGGTGAGTATGAGTATTCAGATTGATAGTCCCTTGTCGCCCGAAGATGAATTAAACTTTGAAGAATTGGCATCTACTTATGCTAAAGCATTAGAAAAGATGCCGGAATTACAAAGGGTTGTTTTCCTGATGAGCCGGAATGATGAACTAAAGTATAGTGAAATAGCCCAATGTTTGGATATAAGCGTAAAAGCTGTCGAAAAACGGATGAGCGCTGCTTTGCAATTTCTTAGGACAGAACTATTATAATTAAAGAAGATATGAAAACGGATGATATTAAAATAACCCCTAAATGGAGTAAAAGCAAAGAAGATATTTGGGATAGTGTCTTTGAAGGATTGGAAGAAACTCCCAAAGTTATTGAAATGGCTCCCCGAAAAAGATCATTGTGGTTTTATGCGGCTGCATCTATTGCTGCAATAGCTATAATTCTACCCTCCATAGCATTTTTCTATACAAAAAATGAAGTTGCTGAAAGAGGTACACATCTGGCGGTGGTTTTACCCGACGGCTCTAAAGTAGATTTGAATGCCGAAAGTAAAATCGGCTATAAACCTCTCTGGTGGTTTATTTCCCGTGATGTAGAACTGAAAGGCGAAGCATATTTTGAAGTTGAAAAAGGAAGCACATTTGATGTACGTTCCGGGCAATACACTGTAAGTGTACTGGGAACAAGTTTTAATGTGTTTTCCCGTGCCGAAAATTTTAAGGTAACCTGTCTTACCGGAAAGGTGAATGTTTCGGATAAATCGGAATCAGTAATACTTACCCCGAATATGCAGGCATTATTAAGTAATGGCAAACTTACCACTAATGATGTCGAAGATGCGAAAGAATCTATTAATTGGAAACATGGTAAATTTGTTTTTGTTAGCGTACCTTTGCAAGATGTAATTCAGGAGATTGAAAGACAGTATGATATTGAAGTATTGCCTAATTCAAATCTGAATTATTCATATTCAGGTAATTTTACGAAAGCTAAAGATCCGAATGATGTGCTTAAAATAGTAGGTAAACCGTTCGGAATAGAATTTAAGATAAAGTAATTGAAGAAATTTATAGTTATACTTATAATAACCCTTACAGGCACAATTGCAGCTTTTTCACAAGAGCTGCATTTGGTCGTTAATGACAAGCCCCTTAACGATGTTCTGCGGGGATTACCCGTAGAAATTTCTTTTGATGATAATGCCCTTTCCCAATATAAGGTAACGGTCAATCGAAAATTTAATAATCCTCAAAGCGCACTTGATTTTTTGCTGAAAGATAAACCGTTTCGCCACGAAAATATAAACGGAGTTTATGTTATCGCTTCCTATACTGAAAAGATAGAGCAACCGCCTGTTGTTGAAGTTAAGCGGTACTATACGTTTTCAGGGACAATAAGGGATGCAGATAGCGAAGAAGGTTTACCTTACGCTTATATCACTACTCCCGAAAAGACCGTTTCAACTGATGAAGCAGGTTATTTTTCTTTCAAAACCGAGAAAAAAGGAAATCAGCGTGTACAAGTGCAGTATTTGGGCTATCAGGCACAAGATACTATTCTTTCTCCCGGACTAAACGAAATCCGGCTACAATCTGCTGTTTTTACTATGGATGAAGTAATCGTCAGTCCTGCTCCCGCCACAATGCTTATCCAATCCGGCAATAGTCCCGGCGAAATCCGCATCAATCATCAAATTTCAAAATATATTCCCGGAAGCAATGATAATTCCGTATTTAACCTTATGCGGATGATGCCCGGAGTAAGAGCATCGGGCGAGCCATCGGAAGACCTGATTGTGTGGGGCAGTAATATGGGTGAAAGCAAGATAACATACGACGGATATACGCTATTCGGTATAAAGAACTATAACGACCATATAGGTTCGGTCAATCCCTATATGGTAAAAGACATACGCATCTTGAAAGGCGGGTACGGCTCCAATCAGGGCGGACGTATCGGTGCCATTACGGAGATAACAGGTATAGACGGTAATTTTAATGCTCCGTCTGTAAAAGCAACTGTCAGCAATTATACAATGAACCTTTTTGCTTCGGTACCCTTGACAAAGAAATTGAATATCTCTGCTGCTTACAGGCAGACTTTCTATAACCTGTATAACAATGAGAATGTGGATTTATCCAATAGTGAAAATAATCCACAAACGATTTATTCAAGCATATATATAAAGCCTGATTACCATTTCAATGATGCCAATTTAAAGCTATCAGGAAAAGCATTTAAGGATGATTCCTATTACATCAGCCTGTATGGAGCTAATGACCGCTTTAAATACTCGGTAAATCAACCAAACGAGTATGATGTCAATGCTTCTGAAAAGAACAGGCAATATGGTGGGGCGGCTTCTTATAAACGGGTATGGGAAAACGGCTCAACTACAAAAGTTGTGGCTACATTCTCACGGCTTACCTCTTTGTTGGATAATCTCACAATACTGGGAGATAAAAAGCCGACAACAGACGATGTTAGTCATCTGGATAATGAGGTACAGGAGTTTTCGGTAAGACTTAACCATGACTTTAATATCGGAAGCCGTAACAAAGTACAAGTTGGCGGGGAGTGGCAACAATACAGGGTAAGTCTGAACGAGCTATGCGGAGAACTGGATAAGCCGACAGTCTATATTACAGATAATATATTATTGGATAATTTGACTTTAAGTGCAGGTGTACGGGTGGATATGCCATTGAATAAAAAAGTCTATGTACAGCCCCGTTTATCCGGCACATATAAAATATCGGAAGAACTAACTGCAACTGCTTCGTGGGGACTATACAATCAGTTTCTTACCCGTACCGCATACCAATATGATGAATCGGGATTTCAAACCGTATGGACTATGGCAGACAGTACCTTTACAAAGGCAATGCACACTACCGCAGGTATTGCATACAGTAAAAACGGCTTCTTGGTCAGTATGGAAGGATATTATAAGACTACAAAAAACAGTCAGTATTTTTTGGATAATACAGTCTATAAAATAGATAATACGATTTTAGGAGCAGACTTGTTTGCCAAAAAGCTAATCAGAAATCATACTTTATATGGCTCGTATTCCATCAACCGCCTTAGTAAACCGCAAAACGAACTTTCGCATGAAATAAAAGTCGGAGGTATCGGGGCATTCGATCCTTTCTATTTTTCGTTGAGTTATGTTTATGGTACAGGCTTTTCTTATATTTCCACTGGAGGGCACGGACATGGACAAGGCAATGAGGAAGGACAGCATGGCTCCGAACACGAACATACGGATTATTCCGATGAGCCATACAGCCGCTTTGATATAGGTGCTACATACAGGGCACAAATAAAGAAAGTAAGGCTGCAAGCAGGCGTATCGCTATTGAATGTGTTTGGTACTAAGAATATAAAATACAACTATCAGATTTCCGGTCAAAATACTGCAACAAATATCTTCACAAAAGCAACTCCATTTACTCCAACGGTATTTCTTGAAATTATTTTTTGATTTATGGTAGGGTAAACCCTGCTTTATGCGGTTACTATTACGAAAGCGCTTCAGAAAAAAACAAAGTACAAATTCGTAAATTAGTAGATCAAATGAAAAAGTTATTTTATTCGTTGGCAGTAGTTTTATTTGCAGTAACATTCGTTGCTTGCAGTAATGACGACCATGAAGATTTTGGGACATCAGCAAAACAAGATATTGAAGCCAGAGCTGCGGCTTTAGGATTTGATGATGTTGCAGCTTACCAAGCAAGTGTAGCAGAGCAATGTTCAGCGGGAAATCATGAAAATTGTGATATTTATAACGATGGCACTCACGAAGCCTGCGCATATTCCGACCATTCAGGGAAAAACCATGACGGCACCCATCACAATGGAACCGATCATGGAACACATGACAAAGATGGTCATTCACACGGTTCGCATGATGGTAAACACCATTAATAACCTTTATGTACGATGGGATTCAATAAAGGGGAAACAATTTCTTTATTGAATCCCTTTTTTAAAACACATTGCCTATAATAAAATTATCTAACCACAGTTAAGATATTAAGTTTGAAAAATAAATGTTCCATATCCGCTATTGTACTCTCAACCATACTATTTTTGGTTTTTGCAGTTATTCCACATCATCATCATGGTGGGAAAGCCTGCATTGTTATCGAGTTGTGTGAGTTGGATAATGCAATAAACGATGAACATACACATCACAGCGATACGGATAGTGAGCAAAATCACGATGAAACCTGTATTGCTAAATCAAAATTCATCATTCCTACATCTGTTGATGAAACAAAACTAAAAGTATCAGATAATCAAAATGATACTGTTTTATTTCCTATCTTTTTCCTTGTTGGAAATTTATTTAATTATAGTTTAGATAGTTCATTTATCGAATCTGATTACGGTGAGTATATACTAAGCTATAAATCCGCAGCAGCAAATCAATTTCATGGTTTGCGGGCACCTCCTTTCACCTTTTCATAACAGAAAGACTAAATTATAGTCTTTATCCTTTGTGCTTGTAATCTATCTTCCGGTAGATACTAAGCCACCGCTATATCTAATTTTCCGAACAATCCCAAAAAAATAATATAAATAAGATGTTTTTAAAATTGACAAAAGCATTGTGTACCATTGTGTTATTACTTTCGGTTTCACTCCCAAATGCTTATACCCAAACAAATAATAACACGCTTTCTGAAAGCGATAGTATTCAGGTAAATGACTATAAATTCTCATATAAACAATTAATAATACCTGCATCCCTGATGTTGTACGGAACAATAGAAGCAACATTAGCGCCCAAAAATCGCCTATTAAACTATGCCATAGGGCATGAAGTAATAACACACAAACCTGAAAAGTTTCAGATTGATGATATAACGCAATATGTACCTGCGGCGAGTGTATATGCTTTAAACTTAGTCGGGATAAAAGGCAAACACAATTTCAAAGACAGGACGATTATTTTAGGAATGGCAAGCCTGTTCACGGCGGCTTCAGTGAATGGTTTAAAATATACGGCACGAGTTGAAAGACCAGATAAATCCGCAAAAAATTCTTTTCCGTCAGGGCATACGGCAATCGCTTTTATGGGTGCTGAATTTCTTTGGCAAGAATATAAAGATGTTTCAATCTGGTATGGAATAGCGGGATATACTATCGCTGCGGGAACCGGAGCATTCCGCATATACAATAATAAGCACTGGGTAGGCGACGTCGCATTCGGTGCCGGGCTTGGCATATTAAGTACAAAACTTGCCTATTGGCTCTATCCTACTGTTGAAAAGAAAATATTTAAAGGTGGTCAGGAGAAAAAGAACAAACGAAATCTTGCTTTTTACCCCTATTACACAGGTCAGCAGGGTGGTTTATCGCTTTCAATGCAATTTTAAAATATAAATGATATGAACTCTACAAAAGATTATGATTTAACCATAATAGTTCCTGTTTATAATGAAGAAGAAAATATAAACAAACTTGAAAAGGAACTATCTGAATATGTATGTTCTTCATCAGTAAAAACCTGCATACTATTCGTTGATGATGGATCGAAAGACCAAAGCAAAACATTGATACAGGAAGTGTGTCAGCGAAACCGTCATCTTTTTTATATAAGTTTTGCTCGAAATTGCGGATTAAGCGCAGCTATAAAAGCAGGGATAGATATAGCCCAGTCGTCATTTGTCGGATATATAGATGCTGATTTACAAACAGCGCCTAAAGATTTTGAACTTTTATTGCCATATAGAAATGAATATGAAATGGTAATGGGTATCCGTACAGGACGCAAAGATAGTTTAGGAAAAAAACTATCGTCGAAAATAGCCAATAGTTTTCGCCGCATGATGACTAATGACGGCATAGAAGATACGGGGTGTCCACTAAAAATTATTCATACCGAATACGCTAAACGCATTCCGATGTTTACGGGGATGCACCGTTTCCTACCTGCTCTCCTTCAGTTACAACATGGCAGGGTAAAGCAGGTTCCTGTTAGGCATTTTGAACGTACCGCAGGTCAATCAAAATTTCATTTATGGAACAGGTTGGTTAGTCCTTTTATGGATTGCTTTGCTTTCCGATGGATGAAGAAACGGTACATAAACTATACTATTGAAAAAGAAGGTATTAATTAAGCCATAGCAAAAAGTGAATAACGACATTTGGTATTTTGTTTTAGGTTTTTTAGCACAGGGGTTATTTTCTGCCAGAATGCTTATTCAGTGGATTTTATCGGAAAAGGCTAAAAAAGTTGTATCTCCGACTATCTATTGGCAGTTAAGTTTATTAGCTTCTATATTATTTTCTATATATGGGTGGCTAAGGGGAGATTTTGTAATAATTCTCGGACAACTATTCTCCTATTATATCTATATATGGAATTTGAATAGTAAAAACAACTGGAAAAAAATCCATTTAGCTATAAGAACAGTAATTCTCTTAATACCTGCTGCCGCACTTTGCTATGTGCTATATAACAATGAAGTAAGCATTGACAGGTTATTTTCAAATATATCGTTATGGTTACTTCTATTTGGTTCCGCAGGTCAGATAATTTTCACTTTCCGCTTTGTTTATCAATGGTGGCATTCAAGATTGAGAGGTGAATCTGTCCTTCCCTTAAACTTTTGGCTGTTGAGTATAATAGGTTCTCTGATAACTATTGCATACGCAATATTCAGAGAAGATCCGGTATTGCTTATTGGTCAAAGTTTTGGTTTTATCACATATTCCAGAAATGTGTGGTTGATTATAAAAAACTGTAATGAGGATGAATCTAAAAAAGAGATTAAATGAAAATATTAGTTACAGGCAGTGCAGGATTTATCGGATTTCACTTGGTAAAAGCATTGGTTGAAAATAAAGAGAATTTCGTTGTGGGAATAGATAATATAAATGACTATTACGATGTAAACCTAAAATATGGCAGGTTGTCTGAATGTGGAATAGGAAAAGAGGATATAACAGAAAATGAAGTAGTCCATAGTTCATTTTATTGCAATTATGATTTTGGAAAGATTGATCTTACGGACTTTATACAATTAGGTGTTCTTTTTAAGAAGTATCAATTTGATTATGTTATCAATCTGGCAGCACAAGCGGGGGTTCGGTATTCTTTAGAAAATCCCCATGCTTATATCAACTCTAACATTCTTGGCTTTGTAAATATCTTAGAGTGTTGCAGGCATAATAATATCAAGCATCTTATATATGCTTCCAGTTCTTCGGTTTATGGATTGAATAATAAAATTCCTTTTAAGGAATCTGCCACAGTTGATAATCCTGCCAGTTTTTATGCTGCAACAAAAAAAAGTAATGAACTGATGGCTCATTCTTATAGTCATTTGTTCAATTTGCCCTCCACAGGAATAAGACTTTTTACTGTATATGGAGCATGGGGAAGACCTGATATGGCTCCGATGATTTTCGCAAGATCTATTCGGGAGGGCAGAACAATCAAGGTTTTTAATAATGGGGATATGCTTAGAGATTTCACCTATATAGATGATGTTATAAAAAGCATCGTCTTACTCTTGGATAAAACTCCGGATAAAAATTCAGATTCCGCTTTCTATCAGATTTTTAATATCGGCAATTCAAAGCCAGTTAATTTACTCCAGTTTATAGAAGCGATTGAATATGAAATGCAAAAAGACGCTCATTTGGAAATGTACCCTTTTCAATCCGGTGATGTAAAGGAAACCTATGCTGATATAAGCAAATTGACCAGATACATTCATTATAAGCCCAAAACAGTATTACCGGAAGGAATAAAATCATTTATTGAGTGGTTTAACTCAATGGAAAATCAATAGGTGTTAATCCTTAATTATTAACTATGACATTAAAACGATTATTTACGATTGACCACATCTACTATATTCTTGTTTTTGCATTAATGTTCCCATTAATCCTACTCCGGGATTATACGCCTGCAAACGAACTTAGATATTTGAATATAGTTGATGATGCCTTAAAAACAGGGAATTTTTTCTCATTTTATAATCATGGTGAAATATATGCCGATAAACCGCCTTTATATTTCTGGATTATAATGCTCGGAAAAAAGATATTCGGAAGTCATCAAATATGGTTCTTGTCGCTATTCTCATTACTACCCGCTTTTGTCATTCAGTTTACGATGGACAGGTGGACACGAGCTGAACTTCCAAACGAATATCAATCCAGTGCAAAACTATTATTGTTCACAAGCGCTCTATTTATGGGTGGAGCCATTATTCTAAGAATGGATATGTTAATGTCTATGTTTATAACATTGGCATTATATGTTTTTTATAGAATGTATTCAGGCAGAGAGAGAAAATATGATAAGTATTTGCTTCCTCTTTGTATTTTCCTCGCAATATTCAGTAAAGGGCCAATCGGAATAATTATTCCGGTAGTCTCTATACTGACATTTCTAACTATAAAAGGGAAAATTAAGGATAGTGGAAAATATTTAGGGTTTAGAACTTGGGGAATACTCTTATTGCTTTGTTCTGTTTGGTTCAGCTTAGTGTGGGTTGAAGCGGGAAATAGTTATTTGAACGATTTACTCTTTAATCAGACATTCAACCGTGCTGTTAGCTCATTCCATCATAAGGAGCCGTTCTATTATTATTTTCAGGTATTTTGGTATTCCTTCGCTCCTTGGTCAATTTTATTCTTTGCCCTTATCCTGTTAGGGATTAAAAATAAGCTGATAAAAACAGATATAGATAAATTGTTTTTGACTGTTGTTTTAACGTCATTTCTTGTCTTATCTATTGTAAGTGCAAAGATTGAAATTTATATGTTGCCTGTATTTCCTTTTGTGGCTTATCTGTCAGTTATTATATTGATGAGATTAAAGAATAAGAAATGGATTGTATATTTTATGATAGCGTTATCTCTCATAGCAATAATGGCTTTGCCGTTGTTTTTATTGAGTAAAAATGATATTACATTTTCTTGGTTGAATGAAATTCACACTTCCATAATATGGGGATTAATTTCACTTGCTCTATTTGGATTCCTTTCTTTATATTTTCTGATTTTCCGAAAGAATATAATTCGTTCGATTAACAGCATATCAATAGGGATTTTAACCGTGATATTTATTGTATCCTTTGAAATGCCTTTTCTGAACAGCTATGTCGGTTATGAAAATATGTGTAAGAGTGGGATTGAGTTATCAGAAAATTCAAAACAATACATTGTTTATGGAATCCGCCGTCCAGAGAATATGAAAGTATATTTAGGAGAGAGTGTTATCATAGCTGAAAAGGATGATATTATGTCCGATATTTATGGCGGTTCAATACTTTTTATTTCTGATAGAGCATTGAGAAAAGATTTTTCATTACGGGAGTATATTGAGAAAAAGCCCTCTACAAAAATAGGAGATAATCTTGTGGTAAAATTATGAGAAGTGTCTTTCTCCGTTCAAGTTAAAAATTATTTTATTTTTTGGTAGGGTATAATTACTCTTATGCGGTATATTAACATATAACATTTTAACAATAAAGGAATATGAAAAGAGTATTTTATTCATTAGCGGTTCTCGCATCGGTTATCACATTCGTTTCTTGTAGCCAGGATGATGATAGCAACTTTGGAGATATAGATCAAAGTTTGGAGCTTCGTGCATCTACACTCGGTTTTTCAAATGGCGATATCTACAAAAGCAGCGTGCTGAATCAGTGTGCTGCCGGAAATCACGAAAACTGCGATATACTTGCAGACGGAACACATCAGGTTTGTACAAATTCCCAACATTCAGGAATTAAACATGACGGTACCCATCACAATGGCACAGGCACAGGACATGGAGGAAATAACCATGATTCCAATACCTGCATGGATGTAAGCCACAATCATAACAACACACAAAACCACGATGTGAATACTTGTACTGATGCAAACCATAATCACAATAACGGACAAAACCATGATGTGAATACTTGTACAGATACAAGCCATAATCACAATGGAGAACAAAACCATGATGTGAACACTTGCACTGATGCAAGTCATAATCACAATGGGGAACAAAATCATGATGTGAATACCTGTACTGATAAGAGCCACAATCACAATGGAAGTGCCGATGGCTCTCATAATAAGGGCAACCATCATAATTAAGATATTATATGCAAAAAGGATGTGCAGTGATTTTAAAATCAGCATCATTTGACACATCCTTTTTGTTATAGAATAAATAACATAAATAATCTTTGAAATACGTGGACGATTTTATCATAAAATTATTAGAAGGAAAAGGCATAAAGCCCACATCTACACGGATTTTAGTATGGGATACAATGCTAAAGTTCACCGAAGCATTCAGTTTAGGGGACTTAGAGAAAAAATTATTGAGCATTGATAAATCGACTATTTCTCGTATAATTCACCTCTTTAATGATAATGGGCTGATTCATAAATTTGACGACGGATCAGGTTCGGTTAAATATTCGGTTTGTCAGGAGGATTGCGGTTGTAGTGAAGGTGATTATCATTTACACTTTTACTGTAACTACTGTAAAAAGGCATTTTGTTTGGAAAACGTGCCTGTTCCTCAAATAGAACTACCGGGAAATATGGAATTGGAGAGCGTTAATTTCGTAATTAAAGGCTATTGCGGAAAATGTGATAAGATTGCAACTTAGTTGCATGACTTTTTATTTTATCTTTGCACAGGTAAAAAAAGATTTAGTGAAACGAATTATTTCCATATCGTTTGTTGCATTGTCAAGTTTAGTATTACTGATACTTGCAATAGTACCACATCATCATCATGAGGGATTGGTGTGTATTGTTATGGAGATATGCGAACAGGATAATCAGGTAAACGATGAACATACAGACCATCGTGAGTTACCTAATGACAGTGACCATGAACAATCTTGTATTGCTGAATCTAAATATACTTCACCCAAAACGACAAATGAAACTAAGTGCAAGGTTTCTTCTTGTCAAAACCATGATCTTACACATTTATTCCCGATATTCTTTTTAGCTGCGGATTTCTTAATCTACGATTCGGGAGAATCAACCTCCGACTTTGAGTACGGAGAATTTATTTCATTCTATAAATCCGCAGAAGCAAACCAATTTCACGGTTTACGCGCCCCTCCTTCCATAATTTCCTGATGTTTTGACTTACAGGCTGTAAGTCATGCTGCTTTGTGCATTTGGATATGTTCAAGGCATAGGGTATTGGTATATACATATCAACCCATAAAAATCAATATTTCTCACGAGAAGCAAAGCAAATATCAGGATATGCTTTACTTCCCCCAATAATTAAAAAATAAAATGAAAACGTACATAATAGGATTATTCGTTGTTATCGCAATATTATTAACCGGATGCAATTCCGGTCAGGGAAAAAACAATCAAAAATCAAGTGATAAACATGAGCATGTTGATGGTGATGGACATGACCATTCTAATGAGAAAGAGCATGAACACTCCGAAGGTGATGGACATGACCATTCAAACGATAAAGAACATAAACATACTGACGGCGATGGGCATGACCACGCTAACGAGAAAGATCATAAGCACTCCGAGGGCGACGGACATGACCACGGAGCAGAAGCAATGGAAGACAGCCATTCGGATGAAATACTTTTCACCAAACAGCAAGCGCAACTTGTTGGATTGAAGACAGAAACCGTTGCTCTTGGTAGTTTCTACAATTCCATTAAAACCAGTGGACAGATACAAGCCTCGCAGGGTGATGAAGCTGTTATTGCAGCTACTTCCAACGGTATTGTATCTTTCACCAATCCGTCCATAACAGACGGTACAGCCGTACAAGCCGGACAATCCATTGTAACTATTTCAGCAAAGAAACTGTTGGAAGGCGATCCGTCCGTAAAAGCGCGGATTGAATACGAAACTGCACAGAAAGAGTTCCAACGTGCCGAATCATTGGTAAAAGACCAGATTATTTCCGCTAAGGACTTTGAACAGGCTCGTTTGCGTTATGAAACAGCGAAAACAGTATATCAGGCACAGGCAGGCAATATGACAGCCACCGGGGTAAGCGTTACAGCTCCCATTGCCGGATATATTAAGAACAGGCTTGTTGCACAGGGGGAATACGTTTCAGTAGGTCAGCCCATTGCAACTGTATCGCAGAATAGGCGTTTGCAGCTACGAGCCGAAGTATCAGAGAACAATTTCAAGATACTTAAAAGCATCAGTAGTGCTAACTTTAAGCCTGCCTATGACAATCAGGTATATAAACTTTCGGAACTTAACGGCCGGCTTTTATCTTTCGGTAAAGCATCCACTGACCAATCTTTCTATATTCCTGTTACATTCGAGTTTGATAACGTGGGCGATATTATTCCCGGAGCATATACCGAAGTATATCTGCTTTCGACCTTACAGGATAATGTAATATCCGTTCCCGTTTCTGCTATTACCGAAGAACAGGGACTTAACTTCGTGTATCTGCAAATAGGCGACGAAGAATATAAGAAACAGGAAGTAACCCTCGGACAGAATAACGGCGAAAGAGTGCAGATCCTTTCAGGTCTTCAACGCGGAGCCAAAGTAGTTACCAAAGGAGTATATCAGGTGAAACTGGCAGCAACTTCTTCAGTAATGCCCGAAGGACATAGTCACTAACCATTAAAACACGAATCAGTATGTTGAACAAGATAATAAAATTCTCGCTGAACAACCGTGTCGTTGTTTTAGTGGCATCCCTGCTGCTTATGCTGGCAGGAACCTATACAGCCGTCAATATGGAAGTCGATGTATTTCCCGACCTCAATGCACCCACCGTTGTGGTGATGACAGAGGCACGAGGTATGGCTCCCGAAGAAGTCGAACGGCTCGTTACTTTCCCTGTCGAAACCGCCCTGAACGGTGCTACTGATGTACGCCGTGTGCGTTCATCCTCTACCACAGGCTTTTCTATCGTATGGGTAGAATTTAACTGGGGAACGGACATCTACCGTGCCCGTCAGATTGTATCCGAAAAGTTAGCCGTTGTCAATGACCAGTTGCCGTCTAACGTTGGTAATCCGACGTTGGGGCCGCAATCGTCCATACTGGGTGAGCTTATGATTATCGGAGTAACCGCCGATTCAACCTCATTACAGGATTTGCGGACATTATCTGACTGGACTATCCGCCCCCGTTTATTATCAACAGGTGGAGTGGCACAGGTAACCGTTCTCGGTGGTGAAATCAAGGAATACCAGATATTGCTCGATCCCGGAAAGATGAAACATTACAACATCGGACTCAATGAAGTAATCGACGTCGTTACCGAAATGAACCAGAACGCCGCAGGTGGTGTATTGTATGAATACGGAAACGAATTTATCATCCGTGGCGTGCTTTCAACAAATAAAATACCATCATTGGGAAAAGCTGTTATCAAAACAGTAAACAATGTTCCTATCCTGATAGAAAACATTGCTGAAGTAAAAATAGGAGATAAAGCACCTAAACTGGGTATGGCATCCAACGACGGCAAAGCTGCCGTATTGATAACTGTTACCAAGCAACCGGCTACAAGTACGCTCGAATTGACAGACAAACTTGACGCTTCGCTTGCCGATTTACAGAAACAGCTTCCGGCAGATGTGAAGATAACAACCGACATCTTTCGTCAGGCACGTTTTATAGACAACTCCATCAATAACGTACAGAAATCATTGTACGAAGGGGGTATCTTCGTGGTTATCGTTTTCGTTATCTTCCTGATGAACGCACGTACAACCATTATATCACTTGTAACGATACCGTTGTCATTAGTCTTTGCAATACTCTCCTTAAAATTCATGGGGCTTACTATTAATACCATGAGCCTCGGAGGTATGGCTATTGCTATTGGCTCGCTTGTGGATGATGCCATTGTCGATGTAGAAAATGTGTTCAAGCGATTGCGGGAGAACAGGCAGAAACCAAAGGAACTGCAAAAAACCGTACTCAACGTCGTGTTCGATGCTTCCAAAGAAGTGCGTATGCCAATTCTATACTCCACATTTATCATCATCGCCAGCTTCGTTCCCTTGTTCTTCCTTTCTGGAATGGAAGGTCGTATGCTTGCACCGTTAGGAGTAGCCTTTATTATGGCATTGATAGCTTCTACCGTAGTAGCCTTAACCCTTACTCCAGTATTGTGTAGCTACCTGTTGGGTAAACCACGAAAAGATGATAAACCGGAACGTGAACCGTATATAGTAAGGAAACTGAAAATCGTTTACGAGGTAGCCCTTAAATGGACACTCAAATACAAGAAATGGGTACTTGGCGGAACAGGTGTTGTTTTAGTGATTGCCGTTATCATTTTCTTCTCATTAGGTCGTAGCTTCCTGCCGCCATTCAATGAGGGTTCATTTACCGTAAGCATCAGTAGTATGCCCGGTATATCGCTTGAAGAATCCGACAAGATGGGGCGTATAGCAGAAGATATCTTGCTTTCCATACCCGAAGTTCAAACCGTAGGACGGAAAACAGGACGTGCCGAACTCGATGAACACGCACTCGGTGTAAACGTATCGGAAATCGAAGCACCGTTCATCCTCGATAAACGTTCCAAAGATGAAGTGCTTGCCGAAATACGCGAAAAGATAAAAGTGTTGCCGGGAGTGAATATAGAAATAGGCGCACCCATTTCGCACCGTATCGACGCTATGTTATCCGGTACACGTGCCAACATCGCTATCAAGTTGTTCGGAACAGACCTCAATAAAATGTTCTCCATCGGTAACCAAATAAAAGCAAACATTCAGGACATTGAAGGTATTGCCGATCTGAACGTAGAACAACAAGTGGAACGTCCGCAGTTGAAGATAGAACCCAAAAGGGAAGTAATGGCGAAATACGGCATAACCTTACCCGACTTTGCGAAGATTGTAAACGTCATGCTCGCAGGTGAAGTCGTTTCACAGGTGTACGAAGAAAACCGCTCGTTCGACCTTACCCTAAAAGTAAACGACGATAGCCGTGAAACAGCCGAAAGGATAAAGAACCTTATTGTTGATGCCAACGGACGTAAAATTCCATTGAGTAATATAGCCGAAATAACATCGTCCACAGGCCCCAACACCATCAATAGGGAAAACGTTGCCCGTAAGATTGTAATATCGGCTAACGTTGCCGGACGTGACCTGCGCGGAGTAGTAAATGACATTCAGGACATCGTAAACGAAAAGATAGAACTGCCCGAAGGTTATCATATTGAGTACGGCGGACAGTTTGAGAGCGAACAGGCAGCATCACGCACCCTGCTTATTACCTCAATCTTCTCCATTCTTGCTATTTTCATGCTTCTGTTTGCGCAGTTTAAGAGCATAAACCAGTCCGTTGTTATCCTGCTTAACCTGCCGCTTGCCCTTATCGGCGGAGTGTTTGCCATTTTCTTTACTAACGGCGTTCTGAGCATACCGGCTATTATCGGGTTTATCTCCCTGTTCGGTATCGCTACACGTAACGGTATGTTGCTTATCTCACGATACAACGACCTTGTGGCAGAGGGGTATAGCAAACTTGATGCGGTAATGACCGGCTCGTTAGACCGTCTAAACCCCATCTTGATGACCGCATTAACCTCCGGTCTTGCACTGATACCGCTTGCATTGGGTGGTGATTTGCCGGGTAACGAAATACAAAGTCCGATGGCAAAGGTTATCCTGGGCGGATTGCTCACATCGACTTTGCTCAACGGCTTTATTATTCCTATCATGTACTTAATTACAAACAGGAAAGTAGTTGAAACCGAAATTCTGGACAACGAGGAACCTGAAGTAAACAACACTAAATTAGAATTAGAATGAGAACAATCATAATAACCATGTTGGTACTCTTCGCAGGCATAACGCTCAATGCGCAGAATAATATCAACCCTGTATTGTCTTCGATAGAAGAGAACAATACAACCCTGAAAGCCCTCCGCGAACAAGTTGAAGCGGATAAGCTGCAAAACAAAACGGGCATCTTCCTTGATGATCCGGAAGTGGGCTTCAATTATCTCTGGGGTAACCCTTCAAATATAGGTAATCGTACCGATTTTAGCGTATCGCAGACATTCGACATTCCCACCATTACGGGAATGAAAAGTCGGTTAGCAAACGGTAGAAACAACCTTGTGGAATGGCAGTACAAAGCCGACCGTATGAATATATTGCTCGAAGCAAAACAATACTGCATTGAACTGATATATTACAATTCCCTGCTTAAAGAACTTTATTTGCGTCTGGAACATGCAGAAACCATTGCCAAAGGTTATAAAGACCGTATGGACAGGGGCGACGTAAGTATCTTGGAGTACAACAAAGTAAACCTGAACCTTTCTACCATACAAGGAGAAATATCGCGCATGGAAGTAGAACGTGATGCACTCCTTGCCCAGTTGAAAAGGCTGAACGGCGGTATCGACGTAGTCTTTAATGATGCAGACTACGGCAGCCGTGAGCTTCCGTTGAACTTTAACGACTGGTATGTACAAGCCGAAGATAAAAACCCGGTGTTGGCATACGTGCGTAACGAAATCGAAGTAAGCCAGAAACAGGTATCACTAAGCAAAGCGATGAACCTGCCTAAGTTTACCGCCGGATACATGAGTGAAAAAGTAGTCGGACAACGGTATCAGGGTGTGTCGCTTGGTATATCCATACCGCTATGGTCGAATAAAAATCAGGTGAAACAGGCAAAGGCATCTGTTGCTGCTGCCCAAAGCCGCGAAGCCGATACCAAGCAACAGTTTTTCAGCCAACTGCAAATACAGTATTCCAAAGCAATGGGACTGAAAACTACTGCCGACAAATATCGTAAATCGCTGGCAAACGTAAATAATACCATCCTGTTGAAAAAAGCACTTGATGCGGGTGAAATATCCTTGCTTGATTACATGGTTGAAATGGGATTGTACTACGACAACGTAAACCAGACGCTTGCAGCCGAAAGGGATTATCAACTGGCATTTGCCGAACTTGCAGCCGTAGAACTCTAAAAAATGATGTCATGAAAAGACAGCAAAAGAAAAAAAAGAGTAAGGTCATTGCAAAGAAAAAAATGATTAGTTCAAGAGCAAAAAAATGGATTGTAGCGTTAAGTATAACCATTGGGATTACATTAGGTTTTTTGTTATGGTATTATGTAACCAGATGTCCCCATCATCATTGTTTCTTTCATAGATGGCCGTTAAAGGAAGTCTTATTCTTTGGGACTTTGTTTACACTATTACCATTTGTGTTTTTGAATGAGGAATTGTATAAAAAGAAGTATAAACGATAAATTAAAATAATTATGGGAAATTGCAATGATGGGGCTTGTGTTATAGACAAGACCAAACAGGAAATGGATACCTCACAGAAAAGAGGTTACATCCGGGCGGCTATCTCCTTTGTGATGCTGATTGCAGGCATCATCTTTTCCGCTGTCGGGCTTTCGTTCTTTGCCGATAAGTGGGTACAACTCGCATGGTATATCATCGCTTATATTCCGGTAGGCTTACCGGTGATAAAAGAAGCATGGGAAGCCATTCGCCAGAAAGACGTATTCAGCGAGTTTACATTGATGAGTATAGCTACCATCGGGGCGTTCTTTATCGGAGAATACCCCGAAGGCGTTGCAGTAATGCTGTTCTATGCCGTAGGCGAACTCTTTCAGGATGCAGCGGTAAACCGTGCAAAAAGGAGCATTAGTGCATTACTTGATGTCCGACCAGAAACAGCGACAGTTATTAAGATGGATAAAACTGAAATAATGTCGCCGGAGAATGTAAATGTAGGTGATATTGTGGAAGTCAAGGTAGGCGAAAGAGTGCCTCTTGACGGAATTTTACTGAATGAATCGGCATCTTTTAATACTTCGGCATTAACTGGAGAGAGTGTTCCCAGAACGATACGGAAAAATGAGGACGTATTTGCAGGTATGATACTTACCGACAATGTTTCAAGAATTGAAGTAACGAAACCATTTGGTATGAGTGCTTTGGCTCGTATTCTTGACCTTGTTCAGAACGCCACAGAAAAAAAGGCACCCGCAGAACAGTTCATACGCAAATTTGCCCGCATCTATACTCCGATAGTGGTGGCACTGGCTGCGCTTATAGTGTTATTACCACTGGCATACTCTGCTATTAATCCGGCATTCAATTTTGTGTTGTACGACTGGGTTTATCGTGGATTGGTATTCCTCGTTATTTCCTGCCCGTGTGCTTTGGTTATCAGCATACCGTTGGGCTACTTTGGTGGTATCGGGGCGGCAAGCCGTAAAGGAATACTATTTAAAGGAAGCAACTATTTGGAAGCCATTACCAAAGTAAATACGGTGGTGATGGATAAAACCGGAACACTGACACAGGGAGTTTTCAAGGTACAAAAGATTGTTCCGGCAGATTTTCTGCTCGAAACAGACCTTGTGAATTTAGTGGCTTCGGTTGAAACGCAAAGTACGCATCCCATAGCGAAAGCTATTGTGGAATATGCAAAAGAGCAGAATATCGAAGTAATTAAGCCGGAGATTGTGAATGAAATCGCAGGGCACGGCTTACAGGCTTCTATCAATGGTAAAATAGTTCTTGTGGGTAATCCTAAATTATTGATAAAAAACAATGTAGAGTTCCCGCCGGAAATAGCGACTATACCCGAAACGATTGTTGTTTGCGCTATCAATGGCATCTATTCCGGATATATTCTGGTAGCCGATGCTCCGAAAGAGGATGCAGCTACAGCCGTGAACGCTTTGCGTGAGTTAGGAATTAAGAATATTGTAATGCTGTCAGGAGATAAACAGGCCATCGTTTCGCAGCTTGCCACAGAGTTGAACGTTACGCAAGCGCATGGCGATCTGCTGCCCGAAGGAAAGGTTGAGTATGTAGAGCAGTTGAAGTCCGATCCGGGTAATAACATTGCTTTTGTAGGCGATGGGATAAACGATGCGCCTGTTCTTGCCATGAGCGACGTAGGCATTGCAATGGGTGGACTGGGTAGCGACGTTGCCATAGAAACGGCAGACGTTATTATTCAGACAGACCAACCGAGCCGGATAGCAACGGCTATAACAATAGGCAAAGCTACACGCCGAATTGTTATACAGAATATAAGTCTGGCTTTTGGTGTAAAGCTCATTGTGTTGATTTTGGGTGCAGGAGGTGTTGCAACCTTATGGGAAGCGGTATTTGCTGATGTTGGGGTATCGTTATTGGCGATATTGAACGCTATTAGGATTTTGAAAATGAAATTTTAATTATGCCCTGTTGGGGTTTGTACCTAAAATATAGCCTTATGAATAAACACGTCAATACTATAATCGAAAAAGTGAATGATCAGCTTGAAGCTATTGAACTGGAAGAAGAAGCCTCTTTAAGAAAAGCTAAAAAAGCAGTTTTGTTGCTAAAAGGAATTATGCAACAGCTAAAGATGAAACTGAACGATTATAAGTTCAAAAGTGATGATGAAGAAATATGTTTTTTTAAAGAGTACAAACCCCAACTTTTCAGCAAATTAATCTATTACTCGGAGATTTATAAGATAGAAACTAATCGACCGACTGGAAGTGATACGGCACAGAAAAATTATATAATAAGGGAATTAGACAGGATAAAAGATTATTTTGATAAAAACTTAGATTTCTACCAGTATTACAGGACAGAGAAGACTCATCTTGACCGTTATTATTTTCTTCGGGTAGAGCCGAATATTGAACTTAATGTAGATTGCTTCTACTTTGAAAGGGATAATAATTTTTCTACCAGTTTTGATTACAAAGTTTCTAAAATATTAGCCAATGAGATGCTCCGTATTTATCTCAATGCTGAATTAAATAAACTGGAAAAACATCCTGAAAACGAAATGGATAACTCTAAATTTCCCCGTATAAAACATACTTGGACAGGAACTAAAACAGAACTTGTCGAACTGATTTATGCTATATATGCAAAAGGAAGCATAAATTATGGAAACATTGATATTAAAGAGTTGATAGATTATTTCTGTAATGTTTTCAATACCGATGCCGGAGAGTTTTACCGCATCTATTTGAATATCAGAAACCGGAAAGAAAGCCGGACTTTATATCTTGATTCATTGCGAGATAGCCTTAACAAAAAAATGGATGATGACGATAACAGGTAAAATGTCAGGTGGTCAATAAAAAAACAGCAGAAGTAATTATAAAAATCAATTCATTATCAATAAGTTATGAGAAAATCAATATAAAGATGATATAAAGTTTATCTTAACGGATTTTCCCTCTTTTAGCCCTGAAAAACTATCATTTTCAGGGCTTTTTTACGTCTTTTTCTTCCAAAAATACCCAATGTAAAGATTCTCACTTTACATTCCTAAAAAAACAAAACTAAAACATTCTGATTATTAGATATTTAGAATGAAATTTCAAAAATAGTTATAGCAACTTGTCATTCTACGTTTTTGCAACTTCCGAACTTTGCATCAATTCAATAAGTAGCAATTATGGATGTCATTACAATAGAATCACAGGCATACAAAGAATTAGTTTCCAAAATTAATGCCATAGCGAAATTCGTGATAGATCATCAGGATGATGATACTACCAACCCGGACGAAATGTGGGTGGACAGTTACGAAGTTTGCACCTTTCTCAAAATCAGCGAACGAACACTTCAACGTTTGCGAAGTAACCGGATGATTTCTTATTCCATTATCTCCGGCAAATCATATTATACCATTGCTGAAATAAAACGGATGCTTACTGAGAAAAGAATCCGCAGCACCGATGAATGTATGAATGACCTTATAAATAATCATAAACTCCATGCTCAACAAAGACGAATTATTAAGACGGACGAATAACGGTTTGGACGTATTCAAACACTATATCCCAGTCCAATGGAAAACAGGACGTAATTTCCTTAATCCTTTGTATGAAGACCGTAAAGCATCGTGCAATGTATATTTTGACCGTCGTAATGGCGTTTATAAAATTAAGGATTTCGGCAATGACGATTACAGTGGCGATTGCTTTTTCTTCGTTGGAAGATTGAACGGTTTGGATTGTAGCAATGGAGCTGATTTTGTCGAAATATTAAAGACAATAAACAGGGATATGGCATTAGGACTGGGTGATTCCGATTACTCTCATACTCCGCAGCCAATCACATCGAACAAACAACAGCCTACGCCTGAACTACCCAAAAACAAACCGTATAATATCATTCAACAAAAATTCACTCAAAAAGAACTGGATTTTTGGAAGCAATCAGGTATTACGCCCGAAATATTGAAATACTACAAAACAGTTTCCCTGAAAGAATTTAGAAGCGAAAATAAAGACAATAAACCATTCTACTATACTTCATCAGAAAATGAGCCTATTTTCGGATATATGAGTAAACGGTATGTGAAGATTTACCGTCCGTTTTCGGAAGTCCGTTTTTTATATGGTGGTAATATCGGGGAGAATTACTGTTTCGGACTGGAGCAATTACCCGCCAAAGGAGATACGCTGTTTATCACCGGCGGAGAAAAAGACGTGATGACACTTGCCGCTCATGGATTCCACGCTATCTGCTTTAATAGTGAAACCTCTATAATCCCGACAGGGATCATCTACAAACTGACATTCCGGTTTAAACATATTGTACTGCTCTATGATGCAGATAAAACAGGAACAGATAGTGCGGTGAAGCATGAAAAGGCATTGTCCGAATATGGTGTTAAACGTCTTGTACTCCCACTTTCGGGAGAAAAAAAGGACAAAGATATTACCGACTATTTCAGTAAGGGTAATAGCCGGAAAGAGTTCCGACAATTATTTCTCGATTTTCTTGATAACCTATATAATGAAACAATGACCATGCTGAAATCATGCGAAATTGATTTTAACAATCCTCCGGCAAAAGCAGAAGAAGTTATATCTGCCGGCGACGTACCACTGGGCACACAGGGTAACATACTTTGTATTACTGGCGGTGAAGGCACAGGAAAAAGCAACTATGTTGCTGCCCTGATTGCAGGTTCGATAAGAAACGACAATCGTCCCATTGATACGTTAGGCGTTGATGTACGGGATAATTCCGACCATAAAGCGGTTTTGCTCTATGATACGGAACAATCGGAAGTACAGCTTTTCAAAAATGTATCAAATCTTTTAAAGCGTGCTAAACTGGAAGAAAAACCGGAAGAACTACGGGCTTTTTCTCTTACGGGAATGTCCCGAAAAGAACGGTTACAAGCTATTGTTCAGAGTATGGATAAGTACCATTACGAATATGAGGGCATTCGCTTAGTTGTCATTGACGGGATAGCAGATTTAGTGTCATCGGCAAATGACGAAGTTGAAAGCATCAGGATTATGGATGAACTATACAGGTTGGCAGGAATATACCGTACCTGTATTATATGTGTGCTTCATTATGTACCCAATGGCTTGAAATTGCGTGGGCATCTTGGTTCGGAATTACAACGCAAAGCTGCTGCAATCCTTAGTATAGAACTTGACAGCGATCCGTCAATATCAGTGGTGAAGGCGCTCAAAGTAAGGGACGGCAGTCCTCTCGACGTTCCTTTAATGCAGTTTTCGTGGGATAAAGAATTAGGTATGCACATATATATCGGAGAAAAACCACGAGAGGAAAAAGAAAAAAGGAAAGAGAAAGAACTGGCGACAGTTGCCCGTGAGATATTCGATTCACAAAGGCATCTGACCTATATAGACCTATGCGACCGCATACAGCAGATAATGGATGTAAAGGAACGTACCGCCAAAAGCTATATTAAATATATGCGAGAGAAAGATATAATTATAAAAGATCCGTCCAATCAAAACTACTTTATGATAGGGCATATCATCTAAAAACGAAATACTATGTATATAGATAGAGAAAATTTTGAAGCATGGATGGAGCGTATCATGGATCGCTTCGACAAAATAGATAAAATACTTGATAAAATGAGTAAACGTAGGAATATGTTAGATGGAGAAATTTTGCTTGATAATCAGGATTTGTGCATGTTGCTTAATGTAAGTAAACGCACCCTGCAACGCTATCGTAGTACCGGAGAACTGCCTTTTCAGACAGTTTATCATAAGACATACTACAAAGAAAGTGATGTTCATATTTTCATCAGGGAAAACTTTAACAAGAAAAGGGGCAACAATAAGAAAAACCCGTGAGGGCATTACTATTTCCATATTTATAGTTTTTATGAATTTATATTCAAAAGCCCGTACCGTCGTGATGACAGGCACGGGCTTTATTTTTACAGTTTGAAATTTTTAGAAGAATCCTTTTTATCCACTTTCGGCGGACTACCACCCACCGATGCAATAACAAGCCTATCGCCCATTATTTCTTTAACTCCCTGCAAAGTATTTGGCAATGGTGCATCCCGAACAGTCGATGTTTCGGTCTTGCCTTGCGACTGGTTCTGATTGGTAGTAGAAACAGTCTTATCAGGTACAGTTTCCGCTTGTCCTTCAGTTTCACTGATTGGAGTAAGTGAGAGCTGAATTTCCCTATCCAACTTTATTAACTCGTCTTTCAGGGTTTTCAGTTCCGGTTCCTTACGCCAAGTACCTTCGACTACTTCTTTCAGTACAGGTATATCCTTTTGCAACTTCTCATTATCCGCTTGATACTTCTCCAAAAGTTTAGGCATGGTATCGAGTGCATTCAGGAAATTTTGTGCTGCGGTCTTCGGATCAGTAGCCATTACCCCGTGATTATAATTGTAGAGAATATTGCCCTCTCCCTTAATAAAGAAACGATTTTGTATAACATCGAAGCCATCTTTATTAGTGGTTTCAGATTTTACCATTAAATCAAAACCGTAAAGTGTACCAATTTTCTCATGCGCTCCATGTGTGCGGGCTTTGTCGGCTATTTCATTTAGCTTCAGCCCGACTTCTTTTGGGTTACTGCCCTGTAATCCGTCTAACTGAACAGGATTCAGGCGGGTAATACCGTCCGGCTGATGCTGAACACGGGTGTTAAACGCTTCAATATCTTTGGATATACGGCTAATAAACCCGTTGTTTTGCTCTACATTGGATATAATATCCTCCAATTTGTAACGTGATGATGACTTGCCACGCATGAATGCCTGTCGTTCGGATTCCAAAGAAGCGATTTTCTTTTCCAATCGTGCTTTCTCCAGTAATTCGGTATTGCCGGAAAGAATTGCCACATATTCAGAGAAGTTCATACCGCCTTTTTCGTCCATACTTCCCTCGTCGATAGTACGGCTACCCAGTGAATTATTTTTCAACTGGCGAATGAAAAGCTGCTTGTTGTGAAGTAAACCGAACTTGTACGCATCTAACGATTTTTCCACAGCATAGATAAGTACATCTACTTTATTATCCGCATATAGCTTCGCAATTTCATTGCCCTTGCGAATGCCCCGACCGTCCCGCTGTTCCAAGTCTGACGGTCGCCAAGGCGCATCTAAATGGTGGATTGCAACGCATCGTTTCTGGGCGTTTACTCCGGTTCCCAACATTTCGGTAGAGCCGAACAATACACGGATTTTACCCTCGTTCATATCCTTAATCATGGTTTTACGAGCCTTATCCGTTTTGGCTTCCTGAATAAAGCGTATTTCGTGAGCCGGGATTCCATAGTCATCCACCAGTTTACGCTTTATCTCGGAGCATGGGTTCCATTCTCCGGGTTTGTAAGTGCCTAAATCGGAGAAAACGAACTGGGTTGCTTTGTGGTCTTTGAATTTTGTGTAGTAGTCTGATACCATTTTAGCCACATGGGAAGCCTTGTTGTCCACATGGTCGCCATATTTAACTGGATCAATCAGTCGCATATCGAGGGACATCTTGCGGGCATAATCGGGAGTTAAGAATTAAGGGAAATAGCGGGATATGCAAAGGATGTAACTATTTGATATAGCATCGTTTATACTTTCTTGCTATTTTGAGGGTAAGCGAAAACGAGCATAAAACGGCAGGAGTTCCGTTACCACATCGTAACCCATCGAAGAAAAAGCAAAGAGGGGTTACGAATTGAAGCTAAACAACTGCTCCACAGTTTTTTATTCATCGTATTTCATCGTTCTGCATCGCTCAGAAGCACCTGTTTCACTGTACCTTTGCAAGCAAAGGGAATTGAGAAAAACGACAGAAAAATGAAAGAAAACAAACTGAAAGTATCGTTCTTCATTCAGGCAAGACGAACCGACAAAAAAGGACTTGTGCCTGTCATCGGGCGCATCTCCGTAGGTAGAACCCATTCGGGGTTCTCCACCAAGTGTAAGACTCCGCTCGCCCTATGGGATAGCCGTAAGCAACGGCTCACTGGCAAGAGCGCTATGGCGGTGTCCGTCAATCAGAAACTCGGTGAATGCACCGCACTCATCCACGCACGCTTTCACGAACTCAGTGAAAGAGAAGAATCCTTTACCGCCACCGATGTGAGGGATGCTTATCAGGGGCAAATCTACCGTCAAGCCCTGCTCTTGCAGAGTTTTGAGGAATATCTCAGACAGACAAAGGAACGCATAGGCATTGATAGAGCCTTGAAGACATTCAAGCTCCGTACCTATCAGCAATCCTTGCTCCGTGAGTATCTGCAGAAGAAGCATAAAGTAAGCGATATTCCCCTTTCAGAATTAGACAAAGCCTTTATCGAGGGTTTCGAGTACTATCTCACCATTAACCGAAAACTGAAACGTAGCAGCGTGTCGAGTGCACTATCCACCTTGAAGAGCATCGTCCGCATGGCGGTGAAGAAAGGCGTGCTGGACTTCTACCCATTCTTGGGCTACAGCTATGAACGTCCCAAAGGTGAGCCGAGAAGCATCTCACAAGACCAGCTACAACGCATCATTGACTTGGAGATAGAATGGGAGAACTACCGTATTGTCCGTGATTTGTTCGTATTCTCCTGCTTTTCAGGCTTGGCAATCTCAGACGTGCGCAATCTCAGAGAGGAAAACATTGTCTTGGAAGAAGGTGAACTCTGCATCAAGGGCAAGCGAATGAAAACCAAGACCCCGTATCGTGTACAGGTGCTTCCACCTGCTTGGGCGATAATGGAGCGGTACAGAGGTAAGCGTGCTGGTTTTGTCTTTGAAGTGCCGACTAACGACATCATCCACAACGGCATGCACTACATACAGAGAAATATCGGTATGGAAAGCCCGCTAACCTTTCACATGGCTCGCCACACCTTTGCATCGCTCATCACGCTCTCAGCAGGAGTGCCTATTGAAACGGTGAGCCAGATGCTCGGACACACCAACTTGAGAACAACACAAGTATATGCTGCCGTTTCCTCCGAGAGAATCCATCGAGAGATGCAAAATGTGCAGCAACGCATACAAGATACATTCACCTTGAAGCTTTGATATTATGGCACGAAGTACATTCAAAACACTATTCTATATCAATCGGTCCAAAGAAAAGAAGAACGGCAAATGTCCGATTATGGGACGCATCACTATAGACGGAAAGCAGGTGCAATACAGCACGGGCAAGGAGATTGCTCCCGAACTTTGGGATAGTCGTAAGGGAAGATGCAAGGGAACGGGCGAAGAGATAAAGGAAATCAACCGCTATCTCCAAGCCAAAGAGGAACAAGCCAAAGCGAAGTATCAAGAGTTAGTATGGCAGCGTGGCTATATCACAGCCGAGCTACTGAAATGTGAACTTATGGAAGAAGACAAACCTAAAGGTTTTCTTTTGGAAGAAGCACATCTCTTCATTGAGGATAAACGTCCCTGTGTGGGGGTAACGATTGCCAAGCCGACCTTTGCCAATTACATCTATGCCACACAACTCATAGAGGCTTATCTGCGTGAACGATTGGGACTGGAGGATATTCGCTACTCATTGTTGGACTACGGCTTTATCGAGGGGATGGACTTCTATCTCAAATCAGAGCGCAACCTTTCCCTTGCCACCATTCAGATTGTGGTCATCTTCCTAAGAAAGCTCATCGGCATAGGTCAGCAGAAGAAGTATATCCAGATCGACCCCTTTGCGGACTACAAGGCAGAACTGCCACACCGCACACGCAAGTATCTTACAACGGAAGAACTGCAGCGTGTACTGCAAACACCCATCATTGACAGGCAGTTCGAACGGGCAAGGCAACTCTTTCTTTTCTGCGCCTTTACTGGTCTGGCTCGTGTGGATATGCAACGGCTCAGGCTAAAGCATATCATCCGTAATGCAGACGGCACGGAGGAAATCCGCATCAAAAGGCAGAAAACGGACGTAGAAGCTATCATTCCACTTTTGCCTATTGCCAAGCAAATCCTTTCACTCTATATCAAAGACAAGAAAGTAGACGACTTGATATTCCCTAACCTAACCACCCGCAAGGCGTCTTTAGCTTGTGTGAATATTGGTCAGATATGCCGAATAGAGAAAGGTTTGACCTTTCATATGGCTCGCCATACATTTTCAACCGCAATTTGCCTATCCAACGGGATCTCAATGGAAACGCTCAGCAAGATGCTCGGACACAGCAATATTGGCACAACACAAATCTACGGGAAGATAACCGACCACAAGATACAAGAGGATATGACTGCACTCACTGACAGAGAGCATTCTGCCTTTGAGGGTTATTGTGAGTCAATAGCACAGCAAGACAAAACGCAATCTGAACCTTTATAGGTGAACTTTCCTCAAAGCCCTGAAGCCGTATTCGGTCGGGCAAAGGTATGGCGGTTGCCTTGATTGCTTGCAAGGTCAAGTCCTGCAGATGGAGTGAAAAATCTCCACCGCAGGGCTTTTCTCTGTACTTTGCTACTATCATACTTGCAATAATTTGATTGTTAGTGCGGTCGTATTTTTCGCTCCAACCTTGCAGCAATAGGCTAACCGCCAAAAGAATAAGCCCGAACGAATACGGCATACTCAGGCTCTTTGGACGCAAGAAGCGACAAAACAAATACTCCATCAATCACATAAGCCAAAGAGTGTGCTCTCACTCTGTTAATTGATAGAGAGATGTCAAAGCAATCGAACACTCGAGAGTGACCTGATTTTATTTTCGCTAGTACGGAACGAACCAGCACCTCATCTCATTACCGCAATAGCCTAGACTTTTGTGTTCGCCATTTCCCTTGTGTCCTAACTATTTCCGTATTCTTCCTTACTCTTTCTTTTTCCGCTTTAGAGGGGTTACTTTTGCATCCGACAATAAGGGCAATCGACAGAAAAACTGCTCGTTTGCCTAGTATGAATAACGTAATCAACAACAATGCAATGAAACTTACCATCATCGACCGCAAGGCATGGGAGCAGCACTGCTCCTCCTTTGCAGACTTTATCCACCGTATTGAACGGCTTATCGGGTGTTCTCCCGAAACGGAGGAATGGCTCGACAATGAAGCCGTATGCCGTAGGCTCGGTATCAGCAAGCGAACCCTGCAACACTATCGGGATACGGGTAAAATCCCGTTCTCTATGGTCGGGCATAAATGCTACTATAAAGAGAGCGACATCACTGAAATACTGAATGCTCAGAAAGACTGAACCCAAGCACCTAATGAACTATGTCAGAGAACGAAATCATCACACAACAAGACCCGCAAATGCAGATGTTTGCACAACTTATGGAGGGTGTCTTGAAGAAGCTGGAGCGTTATTGCGCTACTGCACGTCCTATGTTGGGCGGAGAGGTTTACCTTACAAGTGAGGAAGTCTGCAAGCTGTTACGTCTGAGCAGTCGCACGCTCCAAGAGTACCGAGACAGTGGAACAATAGCTTATCACAAAATCGGTGGCAAGATACTCTACAAACAGAGCGACATACAAGCTATGCTTGAAAGGCACTATAATCCTATATATAAGAGAAATAAGTAATTGAACAGCGGCGTAAAAGAAGTGAGTTGAGATACGGTTTAGCGGACACTCATTTGAACTCGGGAACGCTGACGTCAAGAGCATACAATCTCTCGGTGAGTGTCAATCCTTCCATCGGTGTGCGTGCTTTTGTCCCTCTTTGGGGATTGTTGACTTCATCGGTGCGTTTTCGGCGTTTAATCTGAACTTATAATTACCTACGGTCAAATGAGTAAGCCATAGGGGATTTCGGTTAAGAGTTGGGTAAGTCAAGATTTGGTCTGGTCAAGAAGTGGGTTTTAACTCAAGTCAATTTTGAGTCAAGTCAAAATTGAGTTGAGTCAAAACTGAGTCAAGTCAAAATTGAGTCAAGTCAAAATTGAGTTAAGTCAAAATTGAGTTAAGTCTTAACCTAACTCAAAACTTAGCTCAGAAAGTCAAAAGCTAATTCCTAATCTGAAGCAGATGCGTGGCATCAATTCTTGATATTGGCAAGGTGTGTCTTTGTACCACAAATTGCCATTTGTACCACAAAGACCCTTGCCCCGAAGGGGGGTAAATCACTCCAAAGTCGTGATTAGGATGCAATGAAAATGACGAAACAAAAGAAGCCCGATGGCAGATGTTCCACCTATCCACGATGGGACAGATGGCACATCAGGATACCTAATTCCGAAGACCAGCAAACACTTATCAGGCTCTATCAAAAATCGGGAGCAAAGACGAAGAGCGACTTTGTCCGAGCAAGACTTTTGGGTGAAGCCTTTAAGGTCATCACGGAAGATCCTTCAAAGAAGCCTTACTTGGATAAACTCTCCGAAATCGTCGCCATGATGAATAAGATAGGCGTGCTGTACAATGAAGCCGTGAAAGCCCTCAATACTTATCATTCTGTTGCCACTGCTCAACGAATGCTCGGCAAACTTGAAACCTATTCCCAAGTTCTCATCAGACTGCAACAGCAAGCTGCGCTGCTAACAAAATCCCTTAAGAAGAGAAGGTGAAAATAAATACTAATAAATAATAACACCCGATATTCGTTCCGTACTGCAAATATTCAATCCCTTTTTGGACGGTTGTCAATGTTAGGAGTATAGGCTTTATATGTGTAATCGGTAATAAAACGCTTCTAGCAATTCTTACAACAGTTGCGTTGTTTACCTGTACTTTATCTCTTTTGAGAATATTGTTTGATTGCAATAGTGTCCTAAACGTTTTTGGCGGGCGAAGGGTGTGAGATAGCTGTCAAACGGGTCAATCGCCCCTTGACATTTGCGGTAAAAACGGGGGTATCCCCCCCTATGCTATTTCGGGCTCGTCCGGAGGCAGTGAAAACGGCTCATTTATCTACTGAAAGAGGTCGATATTGATGAAAGTGTTGAGTCTCAATGACGCTGTTAAATTGGAGAGACACCAGGGGCGTTTTGCTATTCGCTTGAGATATTGAAGTAGGAGAATCGTAATCAGAGCCGTCCAAATCTGAATCTCGACAGCGTTTTGAGAGGTTCCTAGAAAGCTTTTGATGTGCAGGTTTTGCTTGAGGTTTCTAAAGAAGATCTCAATCTTCCAACGTGAGCGATATAGTGCTGCAATAGTGCTGGCTGCGTGCTTAAAGTCATTGGTATACAAGTCAATCGTGTAACCTCCTTGAACATGGTAGATGCCTATCCTACGAATCTTCTTAGGGTACTTGCTCGCTGTCTCTACGCCAGTCAGTCTCACCTCTTCATCTTTCAGTATCTCTTGAGACGTCGTATTAGGCAAATCTCTCTCCCTTATTGACTCAAATTGGATGTTGTCTCTTCCTCTGACGATGAAAACAACCCCTGTGCTGTCCCAAATATTGGAAGAGGGCATAAAAGACATCTTGGAAGAACTGAGAAGTCCTATTGGCGTTTTGGTAACTGATGTTGGATTTGGAGGGAGCTCGTGATAGACCTAGATGATTGAGATTGCCCGTAGCAGATTGTAGCCCCTCTAAGATTTGACGTAGCGACACGCTACCCGAGAATTGGCTGAAGATCATAGTCACCAAATGGCTCCACGAGTTAAAGCCCTTTGCATGCTTGTCTGTGTCATGCTTCTTGACTAATCGTTGGATGATTTCTCGAGGTATGAGTCGGATTACTTGTGCGAATAGTGTTATATTTGCCATTGAAAAGGGTGGTTTGTGACAGCTTTCACTAGCTGTGCTTTGTTTCCAATTACAAACCTACCCTTTTCTCTTTACCCTGCAAAACGTTTAGGACACTATTGTGTCCAAACGGATTGTTCCGCCAAGCATCGACACAATATTACGCATTATGGCAAGCCCAAGCCCGAAACCCTCCTTTGCGGCGGCATTTGATAGACGTTCAAACGCACCGAACGCTTGTTTCTGTTCCTCTTCTGTCATGCCTGTACCTGTATCTTCAACGACCAGTGTCAGAACTCCATTATCATATTCAGTAATCAAAGAAACACCGCCTTCTTCTGTGAACTTGACTGCGTTTGACAGCAGGTTATTCCCGATTTGTATTATTCGCTCTTTGTCGGTCAATACAATGGCATCGTGTCCAGTCTTCACGGACAAGGACAACCCTTTGTTCACTGCAACAGGAATGAACTCCGTTTCAAGTGTGTGCGTGATTGCAGAAATCCGGCAGGGTGACAGACGGGGCTGTTCCTTGCCGTTGTCCAGGCGGAAGAAGTCAAGCAAAGTGTTGAGCATATCCCGCATACGGTCGGAGGATTGCAGTATATTTCGGATATATTGCCCATTATTACCGCTATTGCATTCTTTCCGCAAAAGTTCGGTATAGCCAGTTATTGCCGTCAGTGGTGTACGCAACTCATGGGTAATAGTATGTACCGCTTTCTTTCGGGAGGTTATGAGTACCTCATTTTGTTGCACGGACTGTTCCAATTGCTCGATCAAATCCGTTGTCTTGCGTTTGTATCGTTTAATGTTCTTTGCATCACGGTGTATGATGATATAGGAAATGACCAACAGCAAAAGAACAAATCCCATCAAGCCGCCTATCTGCATAAATGATTTTTTACGCATCGCTGTTATCTCGCTTTCTCTATTTTGTAAATCAGATTGTACCTTCTTTTCGATTTGGCAAATCAATCCTTGCAGTTGTCTGTTAAGTTCTGCATTACGGGCAGCAAGACTATCGGCTTGTTCTGACAATCGACGGCTCTGCGCTTTCTGTTCGTTGACCATGTTTCTATTGGATGAACGGAGCGTAGTCGTTGTTGTCGTTGGCTTCGTTCCCTCTTTTTTGCCAAAGATGCCCAAGAAACCTTTTCGTTTTGGCTTTTTGGACTGTTCCTGCACACTTTTCTGCACAATAACCGGAATTTGATTGGCTATCTTCTTGTTAATAGATTGTTGTTCATCCATTAACCGGACTATCTGGAACATCTGTCGTTCCTTATCCTCTAAAAGACTGCGCACACTATCGATGCGCTCTGCTGGATAGGTGGCCTTGAAACGGCAGAGCATACTGTCCATTGCCATACGCCGTGCATGGTAATGCTCGATATCTTTATCGTTCCATTCCAGTATTGTTTCACCCAATAGAGAAAATTTTATCATTTGAATATTGATATTGTTTATTTCTTTTCGGAGCTCGTCTATTTTTTTATTGGCTGAATTCAACTTGCAAATGCAACAGAATTCTGATTAATAATTTGTTTAAATTTTTCGTTTGGCGTGAGGTATCCA
>NZ_JADNBB010000016.1 GCF_015550595.1 Parabacteroides goldsteinii | reverse complement strand
CAAATTTAATAAATAAAAAAAACTACAAGTAACAATACCTGTAGTTTTTCATTTACACAATTTTATGGACAGTGTCGATTAATAGTATTTTCCAATCCCCCCGAATCCAGTTATAATTTTATTTTCTTTCGTTTTATTGATAAAGTTGTTTAATCGCTTTTCAAATTTTTCAGATCGTTTTCTTGCTGCTTCAACGTATGCAATTCGGATACGTTTATATGGATCGGAAAAATGTTGATAGTTTTTCCATGCTATTTTATCTTCTGTCGTCATAGGGTTATTTCTTTGTAAACTCAATCGGCTCGATGTTATAATTTAGGGTTCTGATGTCGCAGTCTTCGTAATCTATTCCATAACGCATTCCGCTGACGGATGGACGGAAGATGGAGATGTTTAGCACTGTTTTCAACAGTCGTATTTAAAATAATACATAGTTGATTATCACTGCTAGAGTAAAGTTATATCTTTTGCTTATTGACTAAAATAAGCAATAAATTATTATCTTTGTCTCGAAATTATAAATATTCACGTTTTGGGAGCAATTCTTAAATTTATACTGGTTTAATATTAGCCTCATAAACCGCAGGCTGATAATTCTTTCGTTTGAGTAGTCCTACTTGAACAGGTTTCTTATTTAATTTTTTTCATTCACAGCATTGAACTTTAAGGGTATAGGCCTTTGATGTGGTTGTTTATGGCGACTTCTGAGTTTGCCATAACTGTAATGCTGTGGATCATAATCAAATATTTCAAAGAATATCAAGCACAGTATAAAGAATGGAAACTGAATATATATGGGAGATAAAGCCTAAAAATACTCCTGCCTTAAAAAGAAAATGTAATCATTGTAATTGCGACCGGTTTTATTGTAGTAACAAATTCAGAATGAATGCGCAAAAAAGGAATATTGATGTCTGGCTGATTTATAGATGCGTAGAATGTGATAGTACATATAACCTAACGATTTTGTCACGAACAAAACCTGAACAGATAAAGAAAGAGTTGTTTCGTAAGTTTTCGGAAAACGATGAAGAACTTGCATGGGAATATGCTTTTTCTTCCGAAATAGGGCGAAAAAATAGTGTCGAGTTAGATTATAGCAGTGTCGAATATGAGATATTGTATGACGATATTTCGATAAATGACATTTTGAATGCAGATGATGAGTTTGTAATATTCAAGATTCAAACTCGTTTTGAGTTCGGGGTAAAGTTGTCTTCTGTCATTCGAATTTGTTTAGGGTTGTCTGCAAATCAGTTAAATCGGCTGATAGAGGCAAAAGCGATATTCAGTCCTGAGGGTTATTCGCTAAAGAAACATAAAGTAAAGGATGGAGATGTCGTGCTGGTAAACAAACATATTGCGAGAATGTTCTAATTTTGTAGTGATATAGAAAAGTGTTTTAATTAAATAAATCAGCATTATGAATTTAGAAGAAGTCCTCAATTACCGCCGTTCGGTACGGGCATATGATAAAGAAAAACCGATAGATCCGGAAAGGGTGAAGCATTGTCTGGAACTGGCGACATTGGCTCCCAATAGTTCGAATATGCAGTTGTGGGAGTTTTACCATATTACGGAGCCCGAATTGTTGGCGGAAGTTTCAAGAGCTTGTCTTGACCAGAAAGCGGCTTCGACTGCTTCGCAAATCGTTGTTTTCGTTGTACGGCGAGACTTGTACAAGAAACATGCTCGATTCGTTCTTGATTTCGAACGGGAGAATATTCGCCGGAACAGTCCGAAAGAACGTCAGGATAAACGTATCAAAGACCGGGAATTATACTACGGGAAATTGATGCCGTTTGTTTATGCCCGGTTCTTCGGAATTTTAGGGTTGTTCAGGAAACTGCTGGCTAATACCATCAGTATCTTCCGCCCGATGATGCTCGAAGTATCTGAAAATGATGTGCGTGTGGTTGCCCATAAATCGTGTGCACTTGCTGCCCAGACGTTTATGATTGCGATGGCAAACGAAGGGTATGATACTTGTCCTTTAGAAGGGCTGGACAGCCGACGGTTGAAAAAGGCACTGAAGTTACCTCACGGGGCTGAAATAAATATGGCTATTCCCTGCGGAATACGAGACGGAAATAAAGGTATTTGGGGGGAACGGTGCAGGTTGCTGTTTGAGGATGTTTATCGGAGGGTTTGAGGTTGCTCGTTTACTGATTAACCTTTTTGTTTCTAAATAAAAACTTGATGGAGATTGTCTTATTCGTTGAATGGATAGTCTTCGTCTTGTTATAACAAAAAACGCTTCATAAGATCTATTAATTCTTTATCTGATATAGTATCCTGATCGGCTTTATCGTAAATATAGAGTAAAGTGATTACTCCGTCTTCTACACTGACAATTGCTGTGTGGGTAATCACTCTGGCTCCATGACTTTTACCTTTTCCTTTGGAGGCAATAGACATACGGACTTTGTGAAGTCCGTTTCCTAAGTCGGCACCGAGGGTGGGATTTTGCTCAAGCTCTTTTACTAGTGCTGTTAGATCGCTTTTTAGTGAATGGTATTTTTTACTCAAGCGTTTGAACTCTTTGTCAAACTCTATATATGTGTCTATCCTATATTTCATTGAGTAATTCATTTACATCTTTGAACATACCCTTAGTCTCTTTTCCATCCTTGCGAGCTTTAATGGCTAATAATCCATTTTTTATACTATCCAGCATCTCTTCCTTGGTTGGCTCCCGGTCTTCCTGGTCAACATTGGAGGCCGCTTGTTTCATACGGCGGATAGAAGTTAAAGCTTTTTTGACGAGTGCTTCATCATCGAGGATAGTGGCAATTTCCTGTAAGAGGGTAAGTCTTAATTCTACTGCTGTCATATATAACTCCTTTCTATTAAATAAATCTTCTCGCAAAGATATACTTTTTTAAGGATGATATATAGGTAAATACAATTAAATTACTTGAACTGCTCCTGATTTAGCGAGTAATATTTCCCTTTTAAGCGGAGAAGTTCTTCATGATTTCCCCGTTCTACGATCTGTCCGTGTTCGAGTACCAGGATCACGTCTGCGTTTCTGATGGTGGAGAGGCGGTGGGCGATGATCAGGCTGGTGCGTCCCTGCATCAGTTGGTCGAGACCTTTCTGGATGAGTATCTCGCTACGGGTATCGATATTGCTGGTTGCTTCGTCCAATAATAGGATAGGAGGGTCGGCAATAGCGGCACGGGCGATGTTGAGCAACTGACGTTGTCCCTGGCTGAGGTTGGCACCGTCGTTTTCCAGCAAGGTGTCGTATCCCTGGGGCAGACGTTTGATGAAAGAATGGGCGGCAGTCAGTTTAGCTGCTTGTACAACTTCTTCATCGGTCGCGTCCAGACGTCCGAAACGGATATTTTCGCGGACAGTTCCTGTGAACAGGTGAGTGTCCTGCAAAACGATCGCCATGGATTGGCGCAGGCTGTTTCGTTTGATTTGTTGTATCGGGTGACCGTCTATGGCGATTTCGCCCGACTGGATATCGAAGAAACGGGGGAGCATGTTTAATATGGTTGTCTTCCCAGCTCCGGTGGCACCGACCAATGCTATTTTACAACCGGCAGAGGCATGGAGCGAGATACCTTTCAGAATTGTTTTCTCCGGTTTGTATCCGAAATAAACGTCTTTCATAGAAACATCTCCCTGTACCTGTTGCAAGGCGATGGCTTCGGGGGCGTCCGGTGTTTCCGGTGCTTCGTCGATCACTTCGAAGATACGTTCGGCTCCAGCGATGGCTGCCTGGATACTGTTGTAAAGGCTGGCCAATTCATTGATCGGACGCCCGAACTGGCGGGAATATTGCAGAAAGGCTGCAAGACCACCGACATCGAAACCACGAAAGATGGCGAGTAGGGCACCTACAATCGTGATAAAGACGTAATTCAATGTGTTCAGGTTCTGCATGACGGGCATCATCATACCGGAATAGAACTGAGCTTTCTCCGATTTACCTTTCAGGTCGTCGTTGAGCATGTCGAAATCGGACTGTACTTTCTTTTCGTGTCCGAATACTTTGATCACCTTCTGGCCGCTTATCATTTCTTCGATATACCCGTTCAGAGTGCCGATAGACTCCTGCTGGGCTTTGAAGTATTTGCGGCTTCGCTGAACGATCCCTTTGGCAAATAGGAACATCAGCGGGACGGTGATCAGAGTTACCAGAGTAAGTATCGGACTGATATATAACATCAGACAGAAGATACCGATCAGGGTAAGAGCACTCGACAACATATCCGACAGGCTGTCGGTCAGTGCATCGCTGATCTTGTCTATGTCATTCGTGTAACGACTCATCAGGTCGCCGTGCTGGTGTGTGTCGAAATATTTGACAGGCAAATGTTCCATTTTCCGGAAAAGATCGGCGCGCATACGGGTAACGGTGAGCTGGCCTATTTTATTCAGCAGGATATATTGAATATAGACAGCGGCAACTCCTGTCAGGTAAATGGCGGCAAGGATAGCTAATACCCTGATCAATCCGTGAAAGTCTCCGGGAAGGATATAATCATTGATAATCGGGCGCAACATGTATGACCCCAACAGATTAGCCACGATACTGACAATGATCAGGAAGCCGATCACGAACAATAGACGCTTGTCGCAGGACAGGTACGAAATCAGCCGGAAGAAAGTTTTCTTTCCTTCCCGGGGCTTTGCATTCTCTTTTAAATGATCTCCGTGTGCCATATCCTATAATAATACTTGTTGTGAATGATAGATTTCCTGATAAACGGTAGATGTTTCGATCAATTCATCCGGAGTTCCTATGGCGTTGATCTCGCCGTCTTCAAGTACGATCACCCGGTCGGCCGATTGCATCGTATTGATCCGCTGGGTAATGATAAATACAGTCGTGTCGTGTAACAACGCATTCAGGTTGTTCCGTATTTTCAGTTCTGTTTCCGTATCGACAGCACTCGTACTGTCATCCAGGATCAGTATCTTGGGTTTACGGAGCAAGGCACGCGCGATGCAGATACGCTGTTTTTGTCCGCCGGAAAGATTGATGCCTCCGCGTCCCAGCAATGTATTGTAACCGTCCGTGAAGGACTGGATAAAATCGTGTGCTTCGGCGGCACGGGTAGCTTCTTCTATCTCTTCCATCGATGCGTCGGGTTTTCCCCATTTGAGGTTCTCGACGATCGTTCCGGTGAATAGTTCGTTTTTTTGAAGGACCATGCCGATCCCCTGGTGAAGCTCATCCAGGTTATAGTCTTTTATCGGGATGTTGTCGATCCGGATTTCTCCGGCAGTAACATCGTACAACCGTGGTATCAGTTGTACCAGGGAGCTTTTGGCAGAGCCGGTAGCACCGACCAGCGCAATCGTTTCGCCGGGTTCGGCCCGGAAGCTGATATGCTGTAAAATGTCATTTTCTCCACCGATGTAACGGAAACTGACGTCATTAAATGTAACTTCTCCTTTCTCTACCCGGTGTTTGTTTTGAAGTCCTTCCCGGGTGTTTGTCAGGGAGGGTTCCGTATCGAGCACTTCCATGATCCGTTTAGAGGATGCGGAAGCACGGGCGTACGACATGATGATCATGGAAAGCATCATCAGAGACATCAGTACCTGAAAGACGTAATTGACGAATGAGATCAGTTCGCCCACCTTCAGTTCGCCGTCCATCACCTTTTGTCCGCCCAACCAGAGGATGGACAGGATGGATAAATTCATGACTAACTGCATGACCGGAAAGATGGAAACGACGATGTTGGAGGCACGGATCACCATATCGCGCAGTTCTTCACTGCTTTTGACGAATTTATCCGTTTCAAAATCTTCCCTGACAAAAGATTTGACGACACGGATATTGATGAGGTTTTCCCTGACCACTCCATTCAGTTGGTCTACTTTCTGTTGTACTTTCAGGAAATAAGGAAAACCTTTGCTCAGGATCAGGTAGACACTTCCTCCGAGGATCGGGATAGCTGCTATCAGGACCAATGCCAGTTGTTTATTGATGCTGACGACAAAGAAAACGGCCATGACGAGCATCAGTGGAGAGCGTAATAAAAGTCTCATCGACATCAGAACGATCTGCTGTATGCGGGATATATCGCTAGTAAGTCTTGTGACAAGCGAAGCCGAACTGAATTTATCGATATCGAAAAAGGATAGTTGCTGTATTTTATTGAAGAGTGTTCCCCGTAGATCTGTACCGAAGCCGATTCCGATGCGGGAAGAAATGTAAGTATTCACAATACTGACTAATAATCCCCCGACGGATACCAACACCATATAGGTCCCGATCCGGGTAATAACCGACAGGTCGCGCGGCATGACCCCGTTGTCAATGATTTCAGCCATGAACATCGGCTGAATTGTTTCACACAGCACAGTGATCAGTACAAGAAGCGGGCTGATCAACAATCCCACTTTATATCGTTTAAGAATTTGCCAGTATTTTCCCATATCTTTGTTACAAAGATAGAACATAATTGGGAAATGATATGTTCAACGTGTTAAATACACTTTTATCCACCACAAAAAGCAATATATCCACCTCTTCGTAAAGTGTTCGTTCTACATTTGCTCTCGTTAAACACGATACCAATAATTTAATAGACATGAATACACAACGAAGTTTGTTAGCCGGGTTATTGCTTTTTACGGCAATCCCATTTATCTCCGCGCAGGAGAAAGCTCAGATGGTTGTTAATGCCGATCTGGGAACTGAAACGATCAGCCGACATATCTACGGACAGTTTTCCGAACATTTGGGAAGATGTATCTATGATGGCCTTTGGGTAGGGGAAGACTCTAAGATTCCTAATACGAACGGAGTGAGGAATGATATCATCGCCGCCCTTAAACATATTAATATACCTAATCTGCGCTGGCCGGGCGGTTGCTTTGCCGACGAATACCACTGGCGTGACGGTATCGGTCCGCGTAGCCAACGTCCGAAGATGGTCAATACCCATTGGGGAGGCGTTACAGAGGATAACAGCTTCGGAACGCACGAATTCCTGAATCTTTGTGAGGAACTGGGAACAGAGCCTTATATCTGTGGAAACATGGGTAGCGGTTCCGTAGAGGAAATGTCGAAATGGGTAGAATATATTACTTTCGACGGGGAAAGTCCGATGGCGAACCTGCGTAAACAAAACGGACGTGAGAAACCGTGGAAGGTACAGTTCTGGGGTGTGGGAAACGAAAACTGGGGCTGTGGTGGAAATATGTCCCCCGAAGGATATGCCGAAAATTACCGTCGTTATGCCACTTATTGCCGTAATTACGGAACCAATCATCTGTTTAAGATTGCCGGTGGCCCGAATGTGGACGACTATAACTGGACAAGTACTTTAATGAAGAATATCCCGGGTCATATGATGAACGGTATCTCATTACATTATTATACGTTCGCCGATAGTTGGACCAACAAAGGGAATGCCACCGGATTTGATGATAACGAATATTTCCGTACAATCGAAAATGCTGTACATATCGAAGAATTGATCGAACGCCATACCGTTATTATGGACCAGTACGATCCGGAAAAACGCTTAGGTCTAGTCATCGACGAATGGGGTGCCTGGTATAATGTAGAACCGGGAACAAACCCGGGTTTCCTTTATCAGCAAAACACATTGCGTGATGCCTTGTTGGCCGGCGTTTCCCTGAATATCTTCCATAAACATTGCGACCGGGTGAAGATGGCGAATATCGCCCAGATGGTAAACGTATTGCAGGCAATGATCCTGACAGAAGGCGAAAAGATAGTCTTGACACCGACATACCATGTCTTCGATATGTATAAAGTACATCAGGATGCCACCTTGCTTCCTATCGAAGTAAAATGCAACGAATATGAACGCCTTGGACGTAGCCTTCCGGCAGTCAGCGCATCCGCTTCAAAGTATAAAAACGGAGCGATCCATATTTCACTCGTTAATATAGACCCGGCAAACGATATCGAACTGTCTTGTGTCGTACGTGGAACGAATGCCGCAAATGTAAGTAATGCACAGATCATTACAGGAGAGAATGTACGTGCGTGCAATACATTCGATAAACCGGAGAATGTGCGTTTGGTAAACTTCAAAGGGGCAAAATACAAAAACGGGGAACTGACCGTGACGATCCCTGCCAAATCGCTGGTAACTATCGAATTGAAATAATTTAAACACGTATAATTTATGTGTAAGGCAATCATTAAGGCAGCCATTTTAATGGCTGCTGCAACCCTTGTTGTCTCCGGATGCAGCTTCGGCAGGCAGCCGATAACACCGGAAAAGAACCCTAATCCGTGGAAAGACGATTACACATCCGTCTCCGCTATGAAGGATTACCGTTCGTGGGGTACTTATAACGTACACGATCCGGCAGGTCGAAAGATAGGGGATACGTTCTATCTCTATTCGACTGATGCCATTTTCCGGGAGAACAAAGAAGAGACCAAAGAGGCAGGTGTTTCGCTCGGATACATTCAGGTGCGTAAGTCGACAGACCTGGTGAACTGGGAATTCGTCGGTTGGGCTTTCCCGGAAATTCCGGCAGAAGCGGTAGAACATGTCAGAAGTAATGCCGGGGGAGAAGGAGCAACCAATATCTGGGCACCTTACCTGGTTGAGTATAAAGATAAGTTTCGACTGTATTACTGTGTCTCGGCTTTTGCCAAATCAGTGTCCTATCTGGGGATGGCAGAGGCATCTTCGCCGGAAGGTCCCTGGGAACTGAAAGGCTGTGTAGTGAAAACAGACTCCACTTCCGTTATGAATGCGATCGACCCAAGCGTCATCATAACTGAGAATGGGGAACACTGGATGGTATACGGCTCCTATTTCGGAGGTCTTTATGAATTGCAACTGGATCCGGAAACCGGACTGGCCATGCGTAGCGGGGATCAGGGACATTGTATCGCCCGCCGGGCAAATGGTAAAAAGGATAATATCGAAGCTCCGGAAATAATCTATAACCCGGAATTGAAAAAGTATTACCTGTTCGTCTCCTACGACCCGTTGATGACAACCTATAATATCCGTGTCGGGCGTTCGGATAAGCCGGAAGGCCCTTTCTTCGACCTGTTTGGCAAAGAGATGAGTGAAGAAACCAATAACTACCCGGTTCTGACGCATCCGTATCGTTTCGACAACCATCCAGGATGGGCAGGTACGGCACATTGCGGCGTCATTAATGACAACGGCCGTTATTTCCTGATGCACCAGGGACGCCTTAGCCCGGCTAACCAGTTGATGGATCTCCACGTTCGTGAGATATTCTGGACCAAAGACGGCTGGCCTGTTGTATCGCCGGAAAGATATGCCGGTATCCCGCAGCAGGATTTCATAAAGGATGATTTCGTGGGCGAGTGGGAAATGATTCTGATCCGCGACAGCAAATACGAACGCCGGCTCTGGGCCGGGCAGATCCTGTGGGGGGAAGGGGAACTGCACGATAATGAAGTGAATGTCTCTGTCCATTATACTTTTACGCCGGATGGGAAAATTATCGGCGAGCAGGAGGGACGCTGGACATACACGCCGGAAACCAGTCTGAATATCCGCCTGGGAGAAGAAGAAATGCAAGGACTCATTCCACATATGGGACAAGACTGGGAGAATGAAATGAAAACGATCCTGTTTACGGGATTAGATTCCCACGGCTTCTCTGTCTGTGGGAAACGAGTCGTATCAAATCAGAATGAGTTAAGTATGAAGTAACCTTAAAACAAAAAGTTTTTATGAATTATCAATTTATTAAGAGCAAACAGCTATCCAAGTTACCGGTAGTCCTCTTGTTTTTATTGGCCTTTAGCTTCCGGCTTATGGCGCAGACAAATGTGGTAACAGGAACCGTGACCGATCCGACCGGGGAGCCGTTGATCGGTGTGAATGTGGTCGTAAAAGACAATCCGAATGTCGGTACAATTACGGATATGGACGGTGCATTCTCTTTGGAAGTAGGGAATGGTAAAGTCCTTGTATTTTCTTATATCGGTTATGCGCCGCAGGAAGTTTCCATTACAGGAAAGAAAAATATCCGGGTACAATTGAAAGAAGACAGCGAAGCGCTGGAAGAGGTGGTCGTTGTCGGTTACGGTACCCAGAAAAAGGGCTCGTTGACCGGGGCTATCAGCAGTGTTAGATCGGAAGAACTGACACGTACCACGACTCCTACGACGGCCGGTGCACTGGTCGGTAAGACACCGGGTATCTCCGCCCGCCAGGCCGACGGTCGCCCGGGTGCGAGTGCAGCTATCCAGATACGTAACATGGGTACACCGTTGTATGTGATCGACGGGATACAATGTGAAGAAGCGCAGTTCAACAATATCGACGTGAACGATATCGAAAGTATTACGATCCTGAAGGATGCCTCCGCCGCTATCTACGGTTTGCGTGCAGCCAACGGAGTTGTATTGGTGACAACCAAATCCGGAAAACGGGGTGAAAAGAACCAGATATCAGCCAATGCCTATTACGGTATCCAGAACTTCATGCGTTATCCGGAGGTGGCCAACGCCTCCCAATTCTACGAAGGACGCATGCAGGCCGACCTGAATACCTACGGATCGACCGCCCGCACCATGGAAGAACTTAACTTGTGGCGTCAGGGACAAGGTGAATATTCCAGCTTCGACTGGCAGAAGTTCATCACCAATAAAAACGCTCCGGTGTGGTATGGTAACGTAAGTGCTACCGGTGGTTCCGAAAAAATTAATTACCACTTCGGTGTTTCCCACCTCGACCAGAAAGCTATGATCAACGGGTTTAATTTTGCCCGTACCAACCTTCAGAGTAATATTGAAGCGAGCATCACCAAGTCGCTGAAGATCGGTGCTCACCTGAGTGGTCGTATCGAAGAACGCCATAACGTAGGTGTGCCGGGACTGGACGATTACTGGCAGCCATATTACGCCATGTTCCAGAACTGGCCGACACAACATGCTTATGCCAACGACAATCCGGATTACGTAAACGCGACCCGTAACAACGCTACCGGAGCCGCTATCTTCGACAGAGGTATTACCGGTTATACGGACGATATCTGGAAATCGGCTACCGCCAACGTCTATGCAGAATGGCAGAGCCCGATCGAAGGACTGAAAGCCCGCGTAGCCTATAACTATTGGATTGCCCGCAACGACCAGGAACAGTTCGAGTATACCTATAAAGTATATACTTATGATAAAACGAATGATAGCTACAACGAACAATGGGGAAACCAAAACCCCTGGCGTCGGCGTCTGAAAGATGAAAAGGTGGAACAAACCTTCCAGGCCCAGATGAACTACGACCATACCTTTAACCAGAAACATCATGTATCCGGGGTGTTAGGTATAGAAACATTTGAAAAGACAAGAGACTGGTTGCAATATAACACATTGCCGACCAATAACTATATCCCTCTGACGAACGGTATCGCCGATATGCAGTCGATGGAAACAAAGATAACCACCGCCTGCCGTGCCGGTATGGTGTTTCGTGCCGCTTACGACTATTCAAGCACGTACTTCGCTGAGTTCAGTGGCCGTTACGACGGTTCTTACCTGTTCCAGGAAGGCAATCGCTGGGGGTTCTTCCCGGCTGTATCTGCCGGCTGGAGGCTTTCGGAAGAGTCGTTCTTGGCTGGAGTAAAAGATAAGATCAAATTGTCTAACCTAAAGATCCGTGCTTCCTGGGGACAGATGGGAGACGATAAACTCGACGTTGATGATGATAACGACGGCTATCTGGACGATATCGTATCCCCTTATTCTTATTTAAACGGATATACTTACGGTTCGGGTAACGCCGTGATGAATGGTAATGCCATGAGCGGTGTCGTATACCGTGGTATCCCTATCACTACTCTGTCCTGGATCAAATCGACTCTTATCAATATCGGTGTGGATTATGGCTTCCTGGATGACCATTTGAGCGGTACTTTCGAAGTCTTCCAACGTAAACGTACCGGTCTGCCGGCCCTGCGTTACGACGTATTGATTCCAACGGAAGTCGGTTTCTCGCTGGCCAAGGAAAACCTGAATTCGGATTACCATAAAGGATTGGAACTGGGTATCACCTGGCGCGATAAGTTCAGGGAACTGACTTATTCAGTAGGCGGTAACTTCACCTTGGCCCGTAAAATGTCGGGCGACTCTTACAAACCGCGTTTCGGTTCGAGCTGGGACGAATATCGTAACTCTACGGAAAACCGTTGGGCCAATACCAACTGGGGATATGAAGTGACCGGCCGTTTCCAAAGCTACGAAGATATCCAGGGCTATCAGGTGGATAATGACGGCCAGGGAAATACGACCATGCTCCCGGGCGACCTGATCTTTAAAGACCAGAACGGCGACGGCGTTATCAACGAACTTGACGAACGTCCTATCGGTTACGGCCTGAGTCAGCTGCCTTACATCAACTTCGGTATCAATACCTCTTTCGAATGGAAAGGTATCGACCTGAAAGCCGACTTTGCCGGTGCGGCAGGACAGTCCTACCACATGAGTTGGGAAGTTGCTTACCCGTTCCAGGGAGATGGCAACTCGACTGCTTATCTATTGACAGACTCCTGGCACCGTGCCGATCCGACAGATGCTAACAGCGAATGGATCACCGGAAAATTCCCTGCTACCCGCTATGCCGGAGCTAATGTGAGCTTCAACAAATACTCCAGTTTCTGGATGCATAATACTTATTATATCAAGCTCCGTACTCTGGAACTGGGTTATACCCTGCCGAAGTCTATCTCCAGCAAGTTCTTTGTAGATCGTCTGCGTATCTATGCAAATGCTTACAACTTGTTCAGTATCGACAACCTGAGTAAATATCAGCTCGATCCGGAGATTCAATCCAACAGTGCATTGGTTACACCCAACCTGCGTACGTTCTCATTCGGTTTTAATCTTAACTTCTAATTAATTAAATCATATGAAAAAGAATTTATTATATATCCTCGGTTCCGCTATACTGACGTGCTCGCTGGCAAGTTGCGACGAATGGCTGGGCAATACGGAACCTTCCGACTTCCTGACCGGCGACCAGGTATGGAACGACAACACGATGGTGCAGGGTGTTTTGGCTAATCTGTACAACGAAGTGCCTAACAACGGTACGCTCGACGATGACGTTAACTTCTCCCTCTACGACGATTTTATGTGGTGCGGATTGATGAATCAGGACGTGGAAACGGCCCGTAACCAGATGGTAGCTTATGCTTACGATGTTTTCCGTTATTATAATTACGAATACATTTATAAGATCAACCAGGCGATCGAATCGTTGAAAACATCTACGTTGCCGGAAGCCGATGTGGCTGTGTACGACGGGGAATTCCGCTTCCTGCGTGCCTATACTTATTTCCAGATGTGTATCCGCATGGGTGGTGTGCCTTTGGTTACATCTACGCAGGTGTATACGCCGGGCATGGATATTGCTGAACTTCAAACGCCGCGTTCCACCGAAGCGGAAGTATACGATTATGTATATAACGAATGTATGGCAATTAAAGAAGTTCTGGCAGCCAACAATGGTATCAAGTATGTTTCACGTGCCAACAAATACACGGCTTTGGCTCTAGCCAGTCGTTCTATGTTGTACGCCGGTTCTATTGCTAAGTATAATGCAGCCATGAGTAATCCGGTTCGTTCGGATTTGCAGGACGGCGTGGTTGGTATGAGTGGGCAGAATGCAAGCGGATTTTATGAAAAGGCGTTAGCTTGTGCGGAAGAGATCATCACCGGTGGCGTGTTCCGTCTGCAAGGAGTGGATAATCCTTCTGCGGATGAATTTTATAAGGCTGTCAGTATCAAGGATGGCAACACGGAAGTGCTTTGGAGCAAGGATTATTCAGCCAGCAAGTTCCATACCTTTTCATTTGCCAATATTGCGCAGTCGATGAATGAAGACAATGACAATGGATCGGATCTTTGCCCGACTTTGCAGTTGGTGGAGTCATACTATAGACTGGACGGAGCCACTGCTCGCCTGGCCGATAAGGATGCCAACGGTAACTATATAGCTTACGATAACCGTTCCGATATCTTTACCGGTCGCGACTATCGTTTGCAAGGAACCTGCCTGCTTCCCGAACAAGAATTTAAAGGGGCACACTTAGATGTTCAGGCCGGTGTAGCTGTTTATCAGAATGGATCGTATCTGTTTGTCGACGGTTCGGAACCTAACTCCACTTATGAAGCTGCCGATAACCATCCGAATGCGGACGGCGGTACTTTCATTGGTAAAGACGGCCCGCTGAACCGTGCCACTTATACCAATACCGGTTTCAACCTGCGTAAATATGTGGATGCAACCGTCGGTTCATCCGCCCGTGGTCAGGGTTCGTATATCTGGTGGGCGTATTTCCGGATGGGAGAGGTCTATCTGAATGCGGCTGAAGCGGCGATGGAACTGGGACAGACAGGCAAGGCGCTGCAATATGCGAACGCCATACGCCAGCGTGCCGGTTTTGGTGCCGACTCATGGACGACAGCCGACCTGACGATCGACAACCTGTTGCACGAACGCCGTTGCGAACTGGCTCTCGAAGATCACCGCTGGTGGGATATGAAACGTCTGCGTAAAGCACATACCTTATGGAACGGTGTGCAGTCCGAGAACACGATGTTGTATGCCCTTTATCCTTACCGGGTGATCGGTGGTGCGAACGACGGCAAGTATATCTTCGTACGTAAGATAGCCCCGCGCTTCAAGGCTCCGCGTAACTTCCGCGTGGGTAACTACTATACTTCATTTGAACAGGATGTCTTGAACAAGAATCTGAAACTGGTACAAAATCCGAACTACAACTAATTAAAGATGACAATACATATGAAAAAGATAGCTTTATTCCTATTCGCAGCCTTGGCTGCCGTATTCACCTCCTGCGAATACGACAACTTCGATGCCCCGAACACAACGCTGACCGGACGAGTGGTTTACGACGGACAGCCTGTCAACGTAAAGAACAACCAGGTGAGTTTCCGCCTCTACGAACCGGGTTGGGAACTGTCGGCCAGCACTTATCTGACGGTGCAGGTGGCACAGGACGGTACGTTCAGTGCCAGCGTTTACACCGGCAAAACGTATAAATTGATCCGTGTCGAGAATGTCGGCCCGTGGACGAACCCGACGGCTTCCGACACCATCACGGTGGAGAATTGCCGTAGCGGGGAGACGGTAGATATTCCGGTCACTCCTTATTATCTGTTGGAGAATACTGCTATAACCTGCAACAACAAGGTGGTTTCGGCTACTTGCAACGTACATGAAATCACCGGGGGTAAGACGATCGAGTTCGTTGGCCTTTACGCCGGCCGCAATGTGATTGTGGACGACACCTACAATTTCGGATCGGGTACCGGCTCGGTTACTACACCGGCCCAGGCTGGTAATCCGGTTTCACTGAGTCTCGACTTAAGTAGTTTGTCTGTCAACTCGACATCCGGCTCTTTGCCTTCAAGCGGATTTATCTATGCCCGTATGGGGTTGAAGATAGAGGGGATCGATGCGATGGTTTATACGGAACCGTTTAAGGTTTCGATTTAAGCAATTGGGAGATTAGCAATTGCCCCCATAAGGTTCGTCAGAAAAAGACACCTTATGGGGGCAATACTTATTTGAATAAAACCTTTACCTATTTACAATCTTACTTTGAATCGTTCGTTGCCAATCAGAACAAAATAGATACCAGCTGGAAGTTGAACACTGTAATTTTCACCGGCGTTGAGGTTACGTAATGTTTGCAGCTTTCCTTCAGCCGAATAAACATATATTTTTCCTGTAACAGTCGTTTGAATATGCAAAATACCATTCTCCGCCCATACTTTGGACTGGCTTGTTTCAATTGTTTCATTGCTTACCGGATCGGGATTTTTCACAACATCGTTGATAAATATCTCAAGAGACTGACGCACATACTTTATAATATAAGCACCATCGCTATCGCGGGGCGTGATAGTTTCACCCTGGTCAGTCGTTACAACCGGAGTAGACAGGTTATAGTCTTTACTTAGTGTGAGATAGAAACGAAAACTCCCCCATGCCTCTACTTCATATTCTCCGGCGACAGGATCGGTCGTTGCCCCTTCTACTGTCGGTAGGGTAACATTGTAATAGACTGTTGCAGGAGGTGTCGGAGGTGTTATCCCTTTGAATGTGGCAGCAAAGGTGACTTCGCTTTCCGGCATCGTATATGTGCTGTTGTTGCTGAGCGTTGCTGTCTGACCTCCTTTTGGGCTGACAGTGATCGACTCCAGTGTGTAGCCGGAAGCCGGAACTCCGCTGACTGTGAGCACCGTTTTGTCTGCAACCTTATCCTGATCGCTGACGGTGATGTCGGCACCAGCTTTAAGAACTAGCTTGTTGCCGTTGCCTGGGTTGGATACGGTCACAAGATAGGTTTTTTGAAGTGCGGTTCCTGCGCTTGTCTCGGCTGTTGCACCTTCTTTCACGACAACGGTTCCTGTGTTTGCCATGCCGGAGGTGATCAGTTTTGTGTCTGTTTCAGAAACCAGGGAGGCAGTGGCATTCACTTTGATACCTTTGTCGCTGTCGGAGGTGGTGTTGGTTGCTGTGATTTCGGTAGAGGCTCCGGTGATTGTCAGGCTACCGTTATTCACGATACCATACTGGTTGGCTTCTCCGGTTTTCACCTCTAAGCTTCCACTGAAAGAAACTCTTGCTCCGCTGTTGATTGTCAGGGCTGGGGCGGTCGTTGTTGTAGAATTAATCTTTGCGCTCTCGAACGTCAATGCGCCCTGTGCTGTGGCATCGATTAATACACGTTTTGTATCAGCCAGTGTATTTTGAATCGTGCCATTGAAAGAGATCGGAGTGGCAGGGGCTCTTGTTAGAATTTCTTTGGTGTATTTCCAGATATCACCTTCTTTCGAGATGGTGATATCTGCATCTTTACCATTTAAGTCTAATGGCAGTATCTCAAACTCACCATGAAAGGAGGCGTTGGCCGAGAGGGTGAGTGCTGATCCGCTTGTAATGGTTGTTTCGTCGTTTTTAAGGGTTGCAGTGATACCTTCATCGTTTGGTGTAATTTCCGGAGTAATAGATGCATTAGTCGGAACCTGGTCGCCATCTTCCAGCATCACGTCCTTTGAGTCATATTGATCCCACTTTACGGAAACAGTTCCTACACCTTCTGTTTTAGGAGCAGTAATGTTTACAGTATAGAGTGTTTCATCATCTTTCTTCAGGCGGTAAGTGTGACCAGCTTTGTAAATAGGAGTGGTGACGGGATTGTTGTTTTCCATTTTCACATAACCTGCGAAAGTTGTTGTTGTTGGCAGTGTTTCAGTTACTATAAGAGGCTTGTTTGGCGATAAAGCACCAGAAGATAGAGAATGAACGAATATATTAGTTCCTACCAGTTTTCCGCTACCACTAATATTTATAGGATGATCCTCCATAATTGTAAATCCATATAGATCATAAACAAACGGCTCTACGAACTTCGGTTCATTGAATTTTACGATTGAGTTTTCGAGAACAAGGTTTGATACTGCATATATACCAGGCAATGTATACGGATCATTTTCGCTACCCAGGTTTTTAACTGTCAATGTGCAAGCCTTATATTCGCTTCCGAAACTTTCGTTTCCGGATCTGATGAAATTTTTTACAACTCCACCTTCTATCGTAATGTTCATTGTTCCGGTAACAGCAATAGAACCATTTTGATCTTGCCCTCTGGCAGCACCAACGGCTTGAATTGTTCCACCTTTAATAAGTAGATTTACGTTTCCTCCGACTAAACCTGTAGCCATATTATAATTGTAACCGCTGGCATATACATATTGTATATCTCCACCTTCGATTGTTACATCCGTGTTGCCTGTTACTTTAGAGTAAAGCCCTCCTCCATAGATATTTGTGTTTTTACTACCTGAAGCGACACTTTTTATTACTACTTTGGTAGAACCAACTTTACCTTTGTCTCCATTATCTCCGTCCTGGCCAAATCCACCTCCATAGATGCTACCACCGCTATAGGTACCTGGTTCAAGTTCGTCAGGATCTATTTTTGCGTTATTCACCACAATGGAGGAAAGACTGGTTACGATACCTGTAAAACCTCCTGCAAATATGTTTTCTTTGAATGTACCTCCGTTAAGGATAACTTCTGTGCTGCCACAAGTTCCGCTGTCGGAACCTCCGAAAAGATTATGATTGATCATCGTGTTTTCACCGGAAATAGTCAGCTTGGCAGTGTTGGTAACGTTGCTAGCTTCGCCTCCTCCGTAAATCCATCCGGTTGTTCCTCCTGACATATTTACTATGGTGTTGCCGCATGTTCCTTCATAACCACCTCCAAAGATGGAACCATTAATTGTTCCTCCGGTTACTGTTACGGTTGATGTGCCGGTGACGTTGCCAGTACTTGCACTTCCTCCTGTTACCCAGCCGAACTGACCGCTTTTGATGGTGATGTTTGTATTCTCTACATTGTTGGAATTGTCCGTACCACCCCAGATATTTCGGATACCGGTAAATTCATTATTATCACCATATTTAGTAACACACGCTACTCCTTCATCAAATGTCAGTGCATATCCATTCGCTGCAATCTGCGATATCTGAAGCGTAATATTCTTAAAAGTAATTGGTGCTAACATCTGAATTCGTGTGAGAAAACCATCATCATTGACATAGGCAAAATTAACGCTTGCTGTAGTACCGCTAATTGTGCAAGGCTTGTCTGGCATTGTTTTAGCATCTATTACATGATTCAGTAATACGATATCAAAGTTTGCCTCCGATGATTGGTTGATCGCTGTTACTGCATCCGCCCAAGTTGCATATTCTGTTTCATTAACAGAAACGGCATTCCCTGTGCCTCTTGTCATAAGGGGCATAGTTGGTTTTTGAGGAGAGCTGACATGTGTGGCGGAACTACTACTAGAGGGTGCTCCTCCTCCCATATTCCGGTTCTGTGCTCCAACCGTCTGATATCCGGTCAGGCATAATGCAGACAGTATCACCATGATTGCGTGTGCCGTCATACTCTTTAAGTATTTCTTTTTCATACGTTGTTATAATTAAATTGATAATAAAAGATTCCTGTTTTTGTTACGATGATCGTTACAGCGGCTTTATGATGATCGTAACAGAGGGGTTACGATGGTCGTAAGTTACCTATTACGATGTCCGTAACCTCTCGTTTACGGTTGTCGTAAATGTAGAGGCTATTCTATCACCGGACGATCGTCTTCATTGTCCACTGTCAACTTATAGGGGAAGCGATTGCGGCGTACCTCTTTGAGCACTGTTTTGCTGTTGCCTCCATATTGGGAGGCTATCTCCAGATAGTAGCTGCCATTTGCCAATGCGGGGATAGTGAAGGAGAAGAACGACGGGTCATTGCGAGAAACAGCTGTTTTGGATACGGCCGTTTCAGTGTCATTATCTGCATTAATGAAAAAGAAGCCAACGGTTTTACCTTCGGTTCCTACTATTTTGATGCGTTTGCCTTCACCGTTGAGGTTGCCACCCGGGGTGATTTGTGAGTTTACCTTTTCGGTCACTATGTCGATCACACGGGTGATTGTCGGTAAATTTTCTTCTACGCCGGAGACGATTACATTGATCTTTTTTAAGTCTTCGCGAAACTCGGCACGCTGTGAGCTACGGATGCTTACACTGTTCTCTTCGGGATTGAATGCGGCTTTCGGGCCGATAAAGGGACCATCTACGCCGAGGGAGTTGTTCGTAAAACCAAATTCTACAGTAGAAGCTGAGTATAATTCTGTCTTTGCCTGATCCAGTAAATCGTTGTAAGCACTCTCAAGTTCGGAGGCGGAGAACTTGCTTCCTGATTGGGCAGCAAGTTTACAGAGGTCTTTTACGGTGCGATTCGCTAAATAGGTTACGTTGAAAGTGAAGTCGTCTTCTCGTTCCGTCAGATAGTTCGGTACTAATAGCCCGGCTATGCTGCGCATTTTTGGGGTTGTTGTTGCCATGATTATTAATTTTAGTTTAGTTCGTTTAGAACTATGGTGTTTTCTGGGAAATCAAGGGGTAGAAATGTTTGCCTAATAGAGTATGGTATGAATTAAAAACAAAAGATGTACTTGATTGTATCTCTTATTGCTACCAAGATGGAAGATAAGTGATTTAATTAGATGGTAAAAAGTATATGAAATCTTGTTTGTTAAGTGATAGTGATTATCTTTGCACTGTTTAAACCATAGTTCTAAACGAACTCCATACAGTCTTTTCCATTCATTAGACCATCATCCATAAGACATGTTTTATAACTATCATTTTTTCATTCCCGACAGGTGGTAATCTTTTATGTATAGTGTATATTTGTCATTTAAAAGAATCCTGACGAATATGAACCACATTCATACATCTAAAAACGTATATTTGCTACTGTTTCTTTTCTTTTTTCTGTGTGTCAAGGGGCATGCCGAGTTAAATCCCGAAGCCTATAATTTCTCCTACCTGACGTCCGACAACGGCCTGGCCCAGAACACGGTCGATTATATTTATAAAGACACCCGCGGCTTCATGTGGTTCGCCACTTGGAACGGGCTGAACCGTTTCGACGGTTACGAATTTGTCCGCTACGATACCCGTTCGGGGAAAAATTCCCTCAACAGTCTTTTCGTCCGCACCCTTATCGAGGACGATCGCCATAACCTTTGGGTCGGTACCGAAGAAGGTGTCAATGTGATCGATCTCAATACCGGCGAAGTTCGCAATTACGATTACTCCCGTTTCGCCTCCAATCCCCTGTTTTCATCCGCTATCAATGCCTTTGCGAAGGATGATGACGGCCGGATATGGGTCGGTTTCAACAAAGGCCTGGCCATCGTCACGCTGAATGAACTGGGTGATCCGGAGGCCATCGAAATGATCCGAGAAGGACAAGATGAAGACGTGAAAGCCCTCTGCCGCGATGATGAAGGCACCGTCTGGGTCGGCTACGGGAACGGCACGGTCTGCATGGTAAAGAAACTGTCGGAAAACTCTTTCCAACTGGCCCCTGTCTCTTTTCGGCAACCCGCTTCGCCTGTCGAAGAGATTCTGTCCCTCTGTCCCGACGGCGACACGATATGGGTGGGGACTGCAACCGGCCTGCTTTGCTACAATAAAAAAACGGCCCGGAGTCGTTTCTACACCAACGACCCTTCCGACCCTCGCTCGCTTATCCAGGATTATGTCATGGACCTCATTCCTGACAAGGACAATAACATCATCATAGCCACCTACAAAGGCCTTTGTATCTATCAAAAGTCGACCGACGACTTCCTGCAAATAGCCAGCGACCCGGAAAGGGTCAACGGGCTGAACAATAATTTCATCAATTCCCTTTTCCTCGACCCCGGCGGAATCCTCTGGATCGGAACCGAAAAAGGGGGAGTGAATAAGATGATCCGTAAAGAGGTCATGTTCGAACTCTACCGCCACGACCGCAAACAGCCAGCCTCGCTTTCCGCCAACCCCGTCAACGCCATCTACGAGGACAGCCGTCATACCCTCTGGGTCGGCACCGTCGAAGGGGGATTGAATAAACGGAACCCGGATAAAAAGACCTTCACCCATTTCCGGCACGAACGCGGCCGTGCGTCCTCCCTGTCGCACGATGCCGTCTGCTTCATCACCGAGGGTGACGGATATCTCTGGATCGCCACCTGGGGAGGAGGTATCAACCGGATGAAACTGACCGACGAAGGACGTTTCGACCCGGCCGCTTCCTTTGTCGACGAGGGCACGTTCGCCAGCGCCTTTATCTCCTGGATAGAGTACGACGATGTCCTGAACGGCCTGTGGGTAGCCACGCCGAAAGGCCTCGACTATTACGATATTGCCGGCCGCAAGGTGATAAACGTATTAAGCTCCTTCGAACCCGACGGCCGGCCGACTCCCGTGTCGGGCATCTGCCTCGACAGTTCCCGCCGCCTGTGGATCGGGACTGAACGCGGCCTCCACTGTTTCGATCTCAACCGCTCGGACGTCAAGCTGGGTCGCATGGTCTCGGAACGTTGCCGCGTGATGTCCTCCGAACGCAAACTTCCCTGTAACGAAAAGGTGAACTGCATCTTCGAGGCCGCCGACCAAAGCATCTGGATCGGGACCTACGGCAACGGCCTTTTCCGTCTGGCCGGCCGTGAAGACAATCGTTACGTCTTCCGCAATTACGACACCGATACGGGCCTGTCGGACAACGTAATTTATGGCATAGAAGAAGACCGGCAGGGAACGCTCTGGCTGAGTACCAACCGCGGCCTGTCGAGTTTCAGCCCGGAGAAGGAGCGTGCCACGGCCTATTACGTCACCGACGGCCTGCCGAATAACCAGTTCTATTGGGTCGCTTCGGAGCATACCTCGGAGGGGAAGATAATGTTCGGTAATGTAGGCGGTGTCGTGGCATTCGACCCGGTGGTCAGCCAGCCCGACACCTCCGGTCTGGCAGTCACGATCGTGGGCGGACGTCTCTACAACGAGCCGGTCAATCCGCGTGCCCTGTCCGATGTCTGGCGACTGCGCGAACAGGATAAGTCCATCTCCGTTGAGTTCGCTTCCTTATATTATATCTCGTCCGAAAAGATACGCTACGCTTACCGCCTGGAAGGTTTCGATACGGACTGGATCGAGGTGGAGGCAAACCGCCGCTTTGCCAGTTATACGAACCTTCCCGCCGGGAAATATGTCTTTCAGGTGAAATGTACGAATCCTGCCGGCGAATGGTCCGATAAAATAACGGAAATGAAAATCCAGGTCGTCCCGCCTTTCTATAAAGAGAAGTGGTTTCTGGCCGCCATGTTGGTCATCGTGACCCTGTTGGTCTACTACTTCAACGAAATGCGCATCAACAACCTTCGCCGTCAGAAAGACGAACTCGAACAGAAGGTGGAAGAAAGAACCCGGCAGATCGCTGCCCAGAAAGATGAGATACTCGCCCGTACAAAAGACCTGGAAGAGTCGGACCGCCAACTTCAACAGGCCACGCAGGACAAGATCAACTTCTTTACCAACATCACCCACGAATTCCGTACCCCGTTGACCCTGATTCTCGGCCCCATCGAACAGGCCTTGACCCTGAGCCGGAACCCGAAGGTGATCGACCAGCTGACCCTGGTACGGAAGAACTCGAAATACCTGCTCTCCCTCGTCAACCAGCTGATGGATTTTCGTAAAGCGGACGCCGGAAGTATGAAGGTGAACAAGACGCCGGGCAACTTCACTGACTTTATCGAGTCGATCGTCCTGCCTTTCAAGCCTCTCGCTCAATCACGCAACATACGGATCGACGAAGGATACCGGATCGCGCAGCCCTGTTTCAGTTTCGATCCCGACCTGATACAAAAAATCCTGGTCAATCTCCTGTCGAACGCCGTCAAGTTCACTCCTGACAACGGATATATCCGTTTATCGGCTGCTTTACTCGACAATAAAGCAGCCGATAAACGGCAACCGGTCTGCAAATATCTTTATATCTCGGTAGGGGATACCGGAGCCGGCATCCCGGATGATGTAAAGGAACTGGTCTTCGAACGTTTCTATCAGGCGGATAACCGGAACACATACCCGGTCTACGGTCAAAGCGGTACGGGTATCGGCCTCTTCCTCTGTAAGCAGATCGTGGAGTTGCTGAACGGTTCCATCCGGATAAAAGACAACCCGTTGGGCGGAACGACCTTCCGCATCTTATTGCCTCTGTCGGCCGAAGAGATGGATGTAGAGATCAACAGTGAATATTACGTATCCCCGGAAGTCTACGACCGCTCCGTCGAAACCGAAGAAGAGTCCGACCCTGTCGACCGGGACAAGCCTCTGCTCCTGGTTGCCGAGGACAATCCCGATATGCGTGCTTTCATCAAGTCGATCCTGGACGACCGGTTTACCGTCATCGAAGCCTCCAACGGCGAATCGGCCCTGAAAAAGACGCTCAAATATCTGCCCGATTTCATCCTGTCCGATATAATGATGCCTGTTATGGATGGCCTTGAATTCTGTAAAAAGGTGAAGAACAACTTTACCACTTCCCACATCCCGGTCTTGCTGCTTACGGCCAAGACCTCGACGGATGTCCGTATCGAAGGATACAAAGTGGGAGCGGACGGTTATATTGCCAAGCCTTTTGATGCGGAGTTGCTCGTCGCCCGTATCAACAACATGCTCGAAAGCAAGAACCGCCTGCATAAGGCTTTCGGAAGCAGCCTCGACGTAAAGACGCTCGATATCCGGGAAGAGTCGCAAGACCGTAAATTCCTCGACAAGCTGATGGAAGTGATACAGGAAAACTACCAGGATGCCACCTTCGATGTGGCGGAACTGATAGAGAAGATGCACGTAAGCAAAAGCCTGCTTCATAAAAAACTGCAATCGCTGGTCGGGCAGTCTGCCGTAAAAGTCATTCGTTCCTACCGTCTTACGAAAGCGAAAGAGCTGATGGAGTCGAAAGAGAGAGTGCAGGTTTCTATCTCTGAAGTGGCTTACGAGGTTGGCTTCAATGATCCGAAATATTTCACCCGCTGCTTTACCAGGCATTACGGTATGCCCCCGAGCGAGTTTTTGGGGAACTGATTGTTTCAGGCAGCTTTTGTATGGTGATAAGGAAAATATCCTTACATTTGTCTTCGAAATATTATGAACGTTAATTAAAATAACATGCAAAACACAAACTCTTCTTCTAAGGGGTATCTATTTCCCCTGGTGGTAATCGGCATCCTGTTCTTTATGATCGGATTCGCCCTCGGTATTAACGGATTGATCATTCCGTTCCTGCGTACAGCCTTGGATCTGACAACAGCAGAATCTTATCTGGTATTGGCTGCAACCTTCTCTACCTTTATTATCTTCGGATATCCAAGTGGATTGGTGATTAAAGCGATCGGATATAAGAAGACGATGATCCTTTCTTTCCTGTTCTTTGCTGTGGGATTGTATTTGTTTATTCCTTCGGCAGAAAACCAGAGCTTCGCCATGTTCCTGTTGGCCTCTTTCATTAGTGGTATCGGTAATACCATGTTGCAGGCAGCAGTAAATCCCTACATCACGATCTTAGGCCCGTTGGATAGCGCGGCTACCCGTATGAGTATGATGGGGATCGCCAATAAGGCAGCCTGGGCGATCGCTCCGATCTTCCTGGGTATCTTCCTGAACCTGGGTGATGTGAAATTGGAAGATATCAAACTTCCGTTCTACTTCATTTCCGGTATCTTTGTATTGCTGGGTATTCTGGTCGCTTTCGTTCCGCTGCCTGAAGTAAAAGCCGAAGGTGAAGACGAAAACGATGAGGCTGCAGCTTCCTCGTATGCCGCTAATAAGACAAGCATCTGGCAGTTCCCGCACTTACTTCTTGGCTTGGTTTCACTCCTGTTTTACGTGGGTGTAGAAACTTTGGCGATGGCTAGTATTGTAGACTATGCTACCTCTTTAAACTTGCCCGATCCGCAGGTGTATACTTCTTACACGGTGATTGGCATGGTGATCGGTTATCTGGTCGGCGTATTCTTTATCCCTAAATATATTTCACAGGAACGGGCGATGTTTATATGCGCGATTATCGGTCTGATCAGTTCTTTACTGATCGTTCTGACTCCGATGAATATATCGATCTGGTTCGTGGCTGTTTTAGGTTTGGCCAACTCGTTGATGTGGCCGGCTTTGTGGCCGATGGCAATGAAAGACCTAGGTAAATTTACCAAGACGGGTTCTTCTTTGTTGGTTATGGCAATCGTGGGTGGAGCCGTATTCCCGCTGTTGTTCGGTTGGCTGGCTGACGAATTTGGAAATATGCAGCAGGCTTACTGGATCTGTTTCCCGGCTTACCTGATGATTTTCTATTATGCTTTGAGTGGACACAAGATCCGCGTTTAAGCCGAATAAGATACCTTATTTACGCGGGGCTTGATTTATTCTACCCGTGAATACAGAGGGGATAAAGGAGGTTTTTACAGCCCCTTTATCCCCTTTTTATTAAGGAATACAGAAAATTTCAGGAAAAAGCCGTACATTTGTCTTAGTTTCTTGTTTATTGGGTATAGTATATAACTAAAAAAACAGGTCTATGAAAGAAGAAGGTGATGTATTTAAGAAATTCCGGGAGTCTTTTAGTAAGATGGACGGACATTTCCATATATTAGAACAGCGTGTACCGGTCGAACTTCAGATGGAGTATTTCAAATATTCCGAACAGGTTCGAAAAGGCAAAGTGAAGCAGGATTTGGATGATATGGATTATACAGCCTTCCGCGAAAGTCTGTCTGATCCTGAGTCGACAACCGACCATAAGAGATACGTATTATCCATGTTGGCAACTTCCCGCGAGGTAAAAGCATACCGGATGCTGGAAGATTATGTGCAACATCCGGATGAAGATGTAAGCAACTGGGCTTATATGGCTTTAATGGAAAGTCGTATTTCGTTGGAGTCGGAGTTATCGGATGAGAAACAAATATATATTTCTACCGGCTTGGGTGGAAAAGGTGAGAAACTACGGTTTTATGTTTTGATACTCTCGAAGGACAGGATGCCCTTCCTCGATTATCAGCGTAAAGTGATAGAGCGTGAATTTGCCTATTTCTTACCAAAAGAAGATTGTGAGATCGAACGTCTGACAATCGGCGAACAATATGTTGAACTGGTGTTTTTAATACCGGTACGTGCAGACATCAAGTTAACTCTCGACAGGGTTATCAATGAATGTAATCAGTACGGTGATTTTCTTTCGGATATATTTACGATCACAAACGTAAAAGAACTGACGCATCAGGAAATTACTGATATTATAAATAAGAATGGAAACAGTAAAACAAGCCATTAAGTATGGTGTGGTAGGGGTGAGTAATACCTTGATAACAATGGCCGTTATCTGGGTGATGATGAAACTCTTCGGATGTAGGGAAGGACTTTCTAATTTAACGGGATATGTAGCGGGGTTGCTGAATAGTTTTATCTGGAACAAGCAATGGACTTTCAAGGGAAGTTCTACCGGATGGACCAAAGGTGCAATCCGCTTTGGTATTGCGTTTGTAGTATGTTATGTCCTGCAATACGGACTGGTACTTATATTAAATTCCCAGTTAACGATCGACCATTATTATAACCATTTAATAGGAATGGTTTTCTATACAGCGATCAATTTTTTAATAAACAAGTTTTATACCTTTAAGGCTTAACGGAAATGAAGAAGCTCGCAGTCATAGTTCCCTGCTACAACGAGGAGTTGGTTATCGGTGAATCGTATCGTCGTACGAGAGACGCTTTACAGTCGCTCCCTATCGCAACTGAGATTATATATATAAATGATGGAAGCCGGGATAGAACCCGTGAGTTGCTGGATGAGATAGCAGCTTCCGATCCGCAGGTCAAAGTGATCCATTTTTCCCGTAATTTCGGTCACCAACCGGCAGTGACGGCAGGTATAAACCATTGTGATGCAGATCTTGCAGTTATTTTGGATGCCGATATGCAGGACCCTCCAGAGTTGATTGCCGGGATATTAGAGTTGCAGGAAAAGGAGAATGCGAACGTAGTCTATTGTGTCCGTAAGTCACGCGAAGGCGAAAGCTTTTTCAAGAAAGTAACCTCGAAGGCTTTCTACCGTTTGCTGAATTACATGAGCGACGTTAGTTTCCCATTGGATACAGGAGACTTCCGTATGATCGACCGTAAGATCATGGACCAGTTCGACCGTTTTCAGGAAAGAGGTAAATATATCCGCGGATTGATCAGTTGGCTGGGTTATAAGCAAGTTCCGTTCTATTACGAACGGGAGGCTCGTATAGCCGGTGAAACCAAATATCCTTTCAGCAAGATGTGGAAGTTTGCATCGACTGCCATGCTCTATTTTTCTAAAAAGCCGCTTCGACTGGCAACCAGCCTGGGATTTATAGCAGTGGTAGTCGGAATTGTTCTGGCGGCGTGGTTTACTTTAGGTAAGCTATATGGTTTCAGCAATGCCGAAAGCGGTTGGACCTCTATTATGACTTCTGTTATTTTCTTTGGAGGAGTGCAGTTGCTGACAGTAGGCGTATTGGGACAATATGTAGGTATCTTGTTTGACGAGATCAAGGCGCGTCCCGAATATATTATTGACGAAAAGAAAAACTTCAGATAGATGCTTTAAGATTCCCTTCGGATGTAATTCTGTTTTCATCCGAAGGAAATTCTGTTTTCATCCGAAGGAAATTTTATTTTCTCCCGGAAGGGTTGAAATCAGTCCATAAAAACTTTCCGGTAAATATGGCAATAAGGGGTTTCACCTTTCTTGTCGTAATAATGCTGATGATAATCTTCCCCGATCCAGAATTTCTCGGCAGGTTCCAGTGCTGTCGCAACCTTATAACCCATACCGGATAATTTCCCGATGTATTTATCAGCCATCTCTTTTTGTTCATCGCTGCAATAGAAGATAACAGAACGATACTGGCTTCCTATGTCTGGGCCCTGGCCGCCGACCTGGGTGAAATCATGTGTCTCGAAATAGAGGCGGAGCAGTTGCTCGAAGCTGGTCTGTGCAGGATCGAAAATTACTTCAACCGTTTCTACATGTCCGGTAGTTCCGGTTTTCACTTCCGGGTAGGAAGGATTATTCAGTGTCCCACCCATATAACCCACGTGGGTGCTTTCTACGCCTTTTGCTTTTCCTAGATGATATTGTGTTCCCCAGAAACAGCCGGAAGCAAAATAGGCTGTTTCTTTATGGAATTTATTCTCTAACATAATTCTTACTTTAGGTTTAAATTATTCTGTTTATATTTGTGCAAATATAATCTTTTATTTTGCAATGGATAGCAAGAAACCGCTGAGCCCCGCGCAAAAAACCGTAGTGGGCGTTCAATTTCTCTTTGTGGCCTTTGGTGCAACAGTTCTGGTTCCTCTACTGGTCGGCATGGATCCTTCTACTGCCCTTTTTACTGCCGGACTGGGTACATTGATCTTTCATTTGGTGACTAAAGGGAAAGTCCCGATCTTCTTAGGAAGTAGTTTTGCATTCGTTGCTCCGATTATTAAAGCGACCGAACTTTACGGATTGCCGGGGACCATGTCCGGCCTGGTAGCTGTCGGTGCTGTTTATGGACTTATGAGCCTGTTGGTCAAATGGAGAGGAATCGGGTTTATAAAGACTCTTTTTCCTCCCGTTGTGATCGGACCTGTTATCATCCTGATAGGTTTGTCACTGGCCGGTTCCGGTGTCGATATGGCGAAAGAGCATTGGCCGTTGGCGTTGATAGCCTTGTTTACGGCTGTCCTGGCGTCATTGTTGGGACGGGGGATGATCAAATTGATACCTATCTTTTGTGGAATAATTGTCGGATATATTGCTGCCTGCCTTTTCAAGGTGGTCGACTTTGAACCGATCATCGCTGCTCCCTGGTTTGCTTTACCACAATTCGTAAAGCCGGAGTTGTCGTGGGAAGCAGTGATTTTTATGATACCGGTAACAATCGCTCCGATCATAGAACATATAGGTGACGTATATGCCATCAACGAAGTAACCGGTAAAGACTTTGTAAAAGATCCCGGCTTGCATAAAACAATGCTTGGCGACGGTTTAGCCTGTATTGCTGCCGGTTTGATCGGTGGTCCACCGGTAACTACCTATTCGGAAGTAACCGGTGCTATCTCGCTGACGAAAATAACAGATCCGACCGTTATCCGTATTGCGGCAGTGGCAGGAATTGTGTTTTCTGTATTTGGAAAGGTTAGTGCATTTCTTAAGTCGATCCCACCGGCAGTATTGGGGGGTATCATGTTACTTTTATTTGGGACGATTGCGGCTGTCGGTATAAACAGTCTGATACAGAACCGGATCAATCTGGGAGATACACGCAACCTGATACTTGTTTCCCTGATATTGACATTCGGGATAGGAGGTGCAGTATTTGAGTTTGGTGGATTTACAATGGCCGGGATCGGTTTGTCGGCTTTATTGGGTGTAGTTTTGAATTTGGTCTTACCCGGCAGGAGTAAATAAAGTAGGTGGACTTCCTTATTATATCCATCTCTTAACGCTTCAAACTCTTTGAATCTTCTTTAAAATGTATACCTTTGTGCCGCTTTTTATGTAAGGAAGCGGTTATATGTTTAACTTGTAAGGAATAAGGGAAAAGTCTATGCAAAAGTCCGACTGCATCATAAGCGTGGAGCATGTGTCTAAATTCTTCGGAGACAAGGCTGTGCTGAATGATGTGAATTTGTTTGTCCGCAAGGGCGAGTTTGTAACTATATTGGGACCTTCCGGATGTGGTAAGACCACTTTATTGCGTCTGATTGCCGGATTTCAGACTGCTTCAGAGGGAGAGATCTCAATAGCAGGAAAAGAGATTACACAAACACCGCCGCATAAACGTCCGGTAAATACCGTGTTTCAGAAATATGCGCTGTTCCCTCACCTGAACGTTTTTAATAATATCGCTTTCGGCCTGAAACTGAAAAAGCTGCCTGCCGCAGTGATTGAAAAGAAGGTAAAACAAGCTCTTAAGATGGTAGGTATGACCGATTACGAATATCGCGATGTAGACTCTCTTTCCGGAGGTCAGCAGCAACGTGTTGCCATTGCCCGCGCCATTGTAAACGAGCCTGAAGTATTGCTGCTTGACGAACCCCTGGCTGCCCTCGACCTGAAAATGCGTAAGGACATGCAGATGGAGTTGAAGGAAATGCATAAATCCCTCGGTATAACCTTCGTCTATGTTACCCACGACCAGGAAGAGGCTTTGACATTGAGCGATACCATTGTTGTTATGAGTGAGGGCCGCATCCAGCAGATCGGAACTCCTATCGATATCTATAACGAACCTATCAATTCGTTCGTAGCCGACTTCATCGGTGAAAGTAATATTCTGAACGGATTGATGATCAAAGATAAACAAGTATCCTTTGCCGGTCACGATTTTGAATGTGTCGACGAAGGTTTCGGTGAACAAACCCCGGTCGACGTCGTGATCCGTCCTGAAGATATTTATATTTTTGACCCTTCGGATGCGGCTATGCTGACCGGAACAGTTACTTCCTCTATCTTTAAAGGCGTCCATTATGAAATGATGGTTCAGACTCCTGAAGGGTATGAATTCATGGTGCAGGATTACCACTGCTTCGACGCTGGCCAGGAAGTAGGTCTACTGGTGAAGCCTTTCGATATCCACGTCATGAAGAAAGAACGTGTATGCAATACCTTCGAAGGAAAGCTGGTCGATCCGACCCATGTGGAGTTTTTAGGTAGTACTTTCGAATGCAAGGAAGTTACCGGTATTGATTCCGATACGCCGGTAAAGGTTGAAGTCGATTTCCGTCATATTATACTGGAAGATAATGAGGAAGACGGTAAACTGACCGGTGAAGTGAAATTTATCCTCTATAAAGGCAACCATTATCATCTGACCGTGTTTACAGACTGGGACGAAGATATTTTTGTCGATACGACAGACGTCTGGGATGACGGCGACCGCGTCGGTATCCGGATTGCCCCCGAGAACATTCGTATTATTCACAACTAAAAGGAAGGGAAGTGATAAATAAAATCTCCGTATTCTTTTTGCGTCGCAGGAACTGGACAATTCCTTACGCATTATTTCTGGCAGTATTCGTAGTTATGCCGTTGCTCCTGATCGTCCTGTATGCTTTTACTAATGCCGAAGGAGCATTTACTTTCGCTAATTTCCGTAAATTCATGATGCATCCCGAAGCGTTGAATACCTTCGTTTATTCTATTGGGATCGCTATTATTACCACTTTGGTTTGCCTGATACTGGGTTATCCGGCAGCCTATATACTTAGTCAGGCACGCTTCAATACCTCCCGTACGATGGTGGTATTGTTTATCCTGCCGATGTGGGTGAACATCCTGATCCGTACGCTGGCAACAGTCGCCCTGTTCGACTTCCTGAACCTTCCGCTCGGCGAAGGGGCGTTGATCTTCGGTATGGTGTATAACTTCCTGCCTTTTATGATCTATCCGATTTACAATACTTTGCAGAAGATGGATCGCAGCCTGATTGAAGCCGCCCAGGATTTAGGGGCAAATCCTTTTCAGGTCTTTATGAAAACAATCTTTCCTTTGTCTATGCCCGGTGTGATGAGTGGTATCGTGATGGTGTTTATGCCGACCGTATCGACTTTCGCTATCGCAGAGTTGCTGACAATGAACAATATCAAACTGTTCGGTTCGACCGTACAGGAAAGTATCAACAACGGAATGTGGAACTATGGAGCCGCCCTTTCTCTCATCATGCTCTTATTGATCGGAGTTACCATCCTGTTTACCAACGAGGAGGACAATGCTTCTAATGAAGGGGGAGGTGTGATATGATGACGAAAATAATGGCTAAGGCCTATCTGTGGTTACTTCTTTTGCTCCTTTATTCCCCGATCCTGATCATTATGATCTTCTCTTTTACCGAGGCAAAAGTATTGGGTAACTGGACGGGATTTTCAACAAAGTTGTATAGTTCGTTGTTTACCGGAGGTGTGCAACGTTCGCTGGTTGGTGCCTTGTGGAATACATTCGCCATAGCCATGCTGGCCGCGTCTATCTCCACTATATTGGGAAGCGTTGCAGCAATAGGTATCTTTAATTTGAGAAGCCGCCCGCGTCAGGTTATGAACTTCACCAATGCCATACCGATGATGAATGCGGATATCATAACCGGGGTTTCCCTTTTCCTGTTGTTCGTCAGCTTCGGTGTATCGCAGGGATTTACTACGGTGGTATTGGCACATATCACGTTCTGTACTCCTTATGTGGTATTGAGTGTGATGCCCCGTCTCAAAAAAATGAACCAGAATGTCTATGAGGCAGCCCTTGATCTGGGAGCAACCCCGTTCCAGGCCTTGCGTAAGGTGATCCTGCCGGAGATCCGTCCGGGAATGATCAGCGGATTTATCCTGGCATTCACGCTTTCGATCGACGATTTTGCCGTTACGATCTTTACCATTGGTAACGAAGGACTCGAAACGCTGTCTACTTTCATTTATGCGGATGCCCGGAAGGGAGGTCTTACACCGGAGTTACGACCGCTTTCCACCATTATCTTCATCACCGTACTGGTGCTATTGATTGTGATTAACAAGCGTGCCGATAAAGCCGGTAAGTAACATCAAAGAGGAATAGAAGAATGAAAAGACTGATTAAAATAGTATGTGTGCTGGTTGCTTTTCTGGGTATCTTATCTTCTTGTGCACGGACAGATAAGGAACGCAGTAAGATATTAAAGGTATACAACTGGGCCGATTATATCGACGAAGAAGTACTGGTCGAATTTCCTGAGTGGTATAAGGAGCAGACCGGAGAAGATATCCGGATCATCTACCAGGTGTTCGATATCAACGAGATCATGCTCACCAAGATAGAGCGTGGTCACGAAGATTTTGACCTTATATGCCCTTCTGAATACATCATCGAACGTATGTTGAAAAAGAAGTTGTTGCTTCCTATCGACCGGAGCTTTGGTAAAACACCGGATTATCTGGACAACATATCTCCTTATATCCAGGAACAGTTGAATAAGCTGAGCCAGCCGGGTATGGAAACTACCGATTATGTGGTTCCTTATATGTGGGGTACGGCCGGTTTGCTGTATAACAAAAAGTTTGTTACTCAGGATGAGGTGATGACCTGGGATTGCCTCTGGAATCCGAAGTATAAGAACAAGATCCTGATGAAAGACAGTTACCGCGATGCCTACGGTACTGCCATCATTTATGCCCATGCCAAAGAACTGGCTGATGGAATTATTACGGTAGAGCAACTGATGAACGATAACTCACCCGAAGCGATCGCTATCGCCGAGGAGTGGTTGAAACGTATGAAACCCAATATCGCCGGGTGGGAAGCTGACTTTGGAAAGGAAATGATGACCAAGAACAAAGCTTGGCTTAACCTGACCTGGAGCGGTGATGCTGTATGGGCTATGGAAGAAGCCGAAGCGGTAGGAGTGGAGCTGGGCTATGAAGTCCCGCTGGAAGGTAGCAATATTTGGTACGATGGTTGGGCGATCCCCAAGTATGCGCGCAATGTGAAAGCGGCAAGCTATTTCCTCGATTTCCTCTGCCGTTCCGATATTGCCTTGCGTAATATGGATGCCAACGGGTATGTAAGTGCCGTTGCAACTCCTGAAATACTGGAAGCGAAAATAGATACGACGATCGAAGAGTTCTCCGATCTGAGTTATTTCTTCGGTCCCGGCAACGATAGTATTCAGATCAACCAGGTACAATATCCGGACCGTAAGGTGGTGGAACGTTGTGCCATGATCCGCGATTTCGGTGATGAAACTGAACTTGTACTTGAGATGTGGAGCCGTGTGAAAGGCGATAACCTGAATACGGGTATTGTCTTACTGATTTTTGCGGTATTCGGACTCCTGTTTGTCTGGGTTGTCTACCGCAGGATACGTGATTATAAACAAAAACAGCGTCACCGTAGACGTCGCCGGCGCTGGTAATATTACTGAGTATGGAAGGAATAAAAAACCTGATTATAGACTTTGGAGGGGTGATTATCAATCTGACCCGCAACCGTTGTGTAGAGGCATTCGAGAACTTTGGCGTGCCTGATGTCCGCGACCGGATATTGAACAGCAAAGACCTCTTTATGCAGATAGAGATGGGAACAATTTCTTCGGCCGAGTTCCGGGATGGTATTCGCCATCTTACCAGTCAGCATCTTACCGACGAACAGATCGATGCCGCCTGGATTGCCATGCTCGACGATGTACCTGCTTATAAGCTGGATCTACTGATGGAACTCCGCTCTAAATACAATACGATGCTACTTAGTAATACGAACGAGATCCATTGGCTCTGGGCTGAGAAAAACAGTTTTGCCTGTAACGGACATCATGCCAAAGATTTTTTCAATAAGATCTATCTTTCATACGAACTGAATATGGTCAAACCCAATGCTGATATTTTCGAATATGTATTAAAGGATGCCGGTATCGATCCGGCAGAAACCCTGTTCATAGACGACGCTACAGCCAATTGCCGTACAGCCGAGTCGTTAGGTATCCGCACTTATGCTCCCCAGCCCCGGGAAGACTGGTCGCATCTTTTTAAGTAAATAATTCCTTCCGGACAGTAAAAGTTAATTAACCCGATTCAGAAAACCAAATGATTTTTGTGCTGTTTCTATAAGCATAAATCTAAACAAAAATTTGGTGAGTATGAATAAGTTAGTTTTTTCAACACTGTTAGTGGCTGTTTTTCTGTGCAGTTGCTCGAAAGACGATGATTGCGATTGCGGAATGAACGGAAAAGAAGAGGAACTGATAACGCCTGAACTGGCAGAGGTAGATGTTTCATCGGACGCTTCGACAAGTGCTTTTACCGGAGCCTTGATGGTGTATCCTTGTCTGGAAGATACGACTCTTTATTATGGCAATTATAATAAGAAAGGGACTTTGACTGTTATAAATGCCATGTATGCGATAAAGAATGGCTCCATAGCCACTGCCCCCCTTCCTGTCAGACTTCCTTTGGGTGATTATAATTTCCTGTACTGGGCTATTCCTAAAAACAGCCAGACCGATTCGACCTATGATGCTTCATCGATGATTAACGAGCCGGGCCTGCGCTTGGGTACAAACCTGTCTGACCTCTCTTTGTCTTTAAGAAAAACATCTTATTCCGATACGACCTATAGTCCGGTTTATGATTATCTGCATGCTGTAAATCCTATAAAGGTGGGAACAGAAAAGATGCAGGCAACCCTGAAACGGGCGGTATCTGGCCTGAAGGTCACGCTGACGAATAAGGATGGAGATAAAATGAATGAAAGTATCGCATCTGCCCGTATCCTGATCGGTACTATCGCTTCACAGCTGAATTATTATACAGCAATCCCCAGCGATTTTACAAAAACGGTAATGTTCCCCCTGAGTATGTCTGCCGATAGCATGTCGATGTCGGCTAATTCAACAGTAATGGTTTTTCCGTCTGCGGCAAATCCTCCGTTGACGATAGAATTGACATTGAAGAACGGGCAGGTAAAACGTTATCAGAAACCCTTGGCTAATGCACTGGCTGCCGGGAACAGATTGACACTGAATATAACCTTGGGTGATCTGTATTCGGAAGAAACATCCTCAGATGGTTTTGAAGTGGTGAACTGGACGGAAAGTTCCGAAACGATTGATTTTCCCGGGGGAGTAGTCTGATGTCGTTGTTTGTTTGTAATTGTATTTTGGCATAGTAGTGATAAGTTACCGGCACTATTGTATCGGTTGGCTACCATAACTAAGGTAGTAACCTGACACAATAGTGCCGGTGTTTTATATATCCTTTACTTTCAGGATATTGTATGATGTCCCTATATCATACACATCTGTTCCGTCTACCTTCTTGATATATTTCACTACGCGGATAGTGACAGGCAGGATCAGTACTTCATAGAGTGATTTCAGTACGGCCTGTGTCCCTATCATAATAAATAATTCAGCCGGGGGGATCAGTCCGAGGAAAGCTATCGGGAAGAAAATCAGCGAGTCGGCACTCTCTCCGACCAGTGTCGAAACGATAGCGCGTAACGAGAAATTTTTCCCTTTTGAAGCTATTTTCATCTTACTCATCACATACGCATTCAGGAACGAACCGACCAGGAAAGCGATCAGGCTTGCAATAGCGATACGCGGTGCCATCCCGAAAACGAAGTTGAAGCCTTCTTCTCCTTCCCAGAACGGGGCGGCAGGCAACATAACGGCCAGTTGTGCAAATCCAATAACGAGGAAGTTGGATGCGAAACCACTCCAGATAATAAGGCGTGCCTTCTTAAAGCCCCAGACTTCCGCAATACAGTCGTTGATGATGTAGGAAATCGGGAACACGATCAATCCGGCTGTGGCGGTGATGCCAAATACCTGAACAACTTTGGTCTCCAAAAGATTGGAAGCAACCAGGCATATATTAAACAAGATGCCCAGTAGCATGAAGGGGATTGAAACAGTCGTCTTCTGCATAATTCTTGTTTTTTACGAGGTTTATCAAGCACTCGGGAAAGCCTAAGCTTTCTTTATCATGTCTCTTTATTATTTCGGCTGCAAAGATAAAGAGAATATTTGAAAGATCGGTGGAAAGCTTTCTTTTGGTGACAAAAATATGACAGAACGTGTTATGAAGAGGGTGACATCACTCTTGTCACCTTATTTTCCAAGAGTTGTCACTTCTACGATCCTATTTTGTTTGTCTTTTAATAAATTAAATGTTTCATTTGCGATTAGACAACTAAGCTAACTCCTAAAGAGGTAGTAAAGATCCATGAAATAATAAACACTCTCATGTAATGCTTATGATAAAGAAAGTTCTGACATATTATGCAGCCTGCATGGACGAATATCTTCGTCGCCTGCACCACCAACCCGAAGGTATGGCGGAAGTCGGCTTCATAGGAAACAGTACCGAAATGAAACCCAATAAAATGTTCGTGTCGCTGATTAGTGTCGAACGGGAGACTGCCGGCGGTATCTCAGCTCCTATACAACGAGAGGACAAAGGGTATGTCCGCATGACTCCACCGCTTTTATTGAACCTCAACATTATGTTGGCAGCCGTTTACGACGAGAAACAGTACACAGAATCACTTTCTGTACTTTCCGATGCCTTGAAATTTGTTCAGTCCGTATCCAAATTTGAAGTAGATGGGGTGGGGTATACTATAGAAATCGTCACATTATCATCGCAAGAGTTAAACAATGTGTGGACTACACTCGGCGGTCAGTACTATCCGTCGGTGATGTGCAGGATACGCCGGCTCATTATAGATGCGGAAGAAATTTTTTTCAGTGGAAGCGTTGCCGATCAAACAATTATAGGAATGTAAAATAGATATAGAAATGGAAATCTACAAACCTTTATATCGTATCACTATAGAGCATGATTATTTCAACAATAGAGCGTGCCCGGCCCTGTCGCTTCGTATCACTCCTCAAGGTTTGCAGTTGGCAAGGCAACGGACCTTACTTTTCCGGCAAACGGCTGTAAACGAATGGACGCTACTTTATGACTCCACAGACCCAGGGGTGGATACGGAGAGAGATATGTTGGAATTTTCGCTGAACATCACCGATCCCATTTTTACACTCTATACGGAATGGGATGGTTTACATCCTGCAGGTACTTATCTGTTGCAACTTCCCGCAAAGGAGGAAGAAATGGAGAAAAAGAATAAGGTGAGCGTCATGTCTGCCATTCGTCCTTTGAATGAAAAATTAAAATTCCGTGCTTCGTTCTGTACTGTTCGTCTCCGGCTGACGAAAGAGTTGCTGGAGGCGGCAGAAGCCGATAATCCGAAACAGGAAGTATTGCATTTTTCAGCTCCGGAAGTTCAGTGGGAATACTTCTTCCTGTCGCGTAGCAAAGAGCATATCTCCCCCGATGATCTTTTGCTGGAAGATGCCATTGGCAAGTTGAAGTTTTCTGATTTTAAGGAATGTGAGGTATTTGGAAAAACAGCAGTATACACTATTACCAAAGATAGTTTCCCGTTGTTGGAGAATCTCGGAAGCCATCTGCGTCTCATAGCCCTGAAAGGTGAAAGGAAGCAGAGGCGGGTCTTGCTGTCGCAGGTTCCTCTTCCTGACCTCGGGCGTTTCCAAAGCGGACAGAGCGGAATCATCCGTCAGATATGTTATTATTGAAAGTAGAAAGAGACAAATACATTGTTAAATTAAAATTCGAAAGACTATGGGCGAATACAAAACCCCCGGCGTTTATATCAAAGAGAAGAACGCCTTTGGCAATTCAGTGGTAGAGGCTGCCACTGCCATTCCCGCCTTTATCGGTTATACCGAGAAAGCCCTGAACGGAAATGACGACCTGACGAATGTACCCTGGAAAATATCATCGATGACGGAGTTTATACAATATTTCGGTGGAGCACCTAAATTGGAATTCGATGTGGATATAGTAAAGTATCATCCGGAGGCAAAGAAGGATGGTCAGGATATTAAACCTACCGGAGCGATATTAAAACCGTCATCTCCCTTGTTTCAATTTGATCTGGAAACAACAGAAAAAGAAGAACTGGTGTATGATTCTAATAATTCGAAAAAAACGTATCAAGTGAATTATGCGTTTTGTATTAACGGAGATCGTACGTATACATTATATTATAATATGCTGTTGTTTTTTGCCAATGGTGGTAGTACTTGTTATATTGTTTCGGTAGGTAACTACAAAAAGAAGCCGGAAGTTTTAAAAAAGGATTTTGAAGGAGCCTTTAGCAAACTAAGACAGGAACAAGAGATTACCCTGGTAGTAATACCCGAAGCGGTTTGTTTGTCGGATACTGAATTCAAAGATGTACAGCGGCAAATGCTATCTCATTGCGGATATGATATGAAAAACCGCTTTGCCCTGCTCGATATTTATCCCAAAACTGATGAGAATATGCGCATTGACACTCAAGTGAACGTATTCTGGGAGAATATCGGTTCAAACTTCCTGTCTTACGGTGCAGCCTATTTCCCATGGCTGAATACATCTATATTGGGGGATCGCGATTTGGACGGGGATATGTTCACATGGGATGATGAAAGTTATATTTACTGGAACAAGTTCTCCCGTATCGACCCAGGCTTTTCCAATGTCATAAATACATATTATAGTGATGAGTTTGAGTTGAAACCAGCTGGTGAAATCACAGTAAAGAATCATCTTTTTGAGTTTGGCGGGATTAAAGAAGGCGATGATATTAAATTGCTTGAAGGAGAGAAAGAAAAGGTCATTGGTAAAATAGAAAAAGTAGAAGAGATAAAGAAAATAGTAAAGGATGCAGAAGGAGAAGAAAAAGAAGAAATTGTAGCCAAAAAGTTGAGAGTGATTTGGAAACCCTCATTTATAAAGATCAAAGACAAACAATCTTTCCATCTGGCATTGTTTAATGCTTCTTCTGTTTACAAGCAGAGCATAAAAGGTCTACTGAAGAGCCTGAACCTGCTTCCTCCATCCGCTGCTATGGCCGGTATCTACGCGATGGTAGACAGTAGCCGGGGCGTATGGAAAGCTCCTGCCAATGTAACGTTGAACTATGTGAACAGCCCGGCAGAAGACATCGACGATGAACAGCAGGCAGGCCTGAATGCACCGATGAACGGAAAAGCGATCAATGTGATACGTACGTTCCGCGGTGAAGGTGTCAAGGTATGGGGCGCACGTACACTGGACGGCAATTCGCTGGACTGGCGCTACATCAACGTACGCCGCACCCTGCTTTTCCTCGAAGAGTCAGTAAAGAATGCTGCACGTGCTTACGTGTTCGAGCCGAATGATGCCGGCACATGGATGAATATGAAGTGCATGATCGAGAACTTCCTACGCAGTGTTTGGAAGCGTGGCGGACTGGCCGGTGCAACCTCTGAAGATGCTTTCGAGGTACATGTAGGCTTGGGTGACACGATGACAGGCGAAGACATACTGGAGGGCATCATGCGTATTACTGTGCTCGTTGCCGTCACGCATCCGGCGGAATTTATAGAGATCACCTTCCAGCAGCAGATGCAGAAGAGTTAAAAATATTCATCATTAAAATAAGATATTATGGGAGAATACAAGACCCCCGGCGTTTATATCAAAGAAAAGAACGCTTTCGGTAATTCAATCGTAGAAGCCGAGACTGCCATACCGGTCTTTATCGGCCTCACCAAGACTGCGCAGGATGGAAATACATCGCTATTGAATAAACCCGTACGGATTTCATCGATGACAGAGTACTATAATTATTTTGGTGGTGCGCCTACTCCAGAGTTTAGTGTGTCTGTTACCAATGAAAATAAAGACGATACTGACATCTCTCTTTACGTGTATGATAAAGACAAGGAATCAGGATTGATGGCTACTTTTAGTGGCAATCATTACACCTTATACTATCACATGACACTATTCTTTGCCAACGGAGGCGGAACATGCTACATTGTTTCCATAGGTGACTATCAAGCCGACCCGCCTGCCCAAAGCTCTGTAGAGAATATCCTTTCAGAATTGAAAAAAGTGCAGGATATAACCATGTTGGTAATTCCGGAAGCTGTGTATAACAAAGCTGGTTACCAGAATTTATATACAGGGATGTTGGCGCATTGCAACAAATATAACCGTTTTGCCATCTTTGATATCCCTAATGGAGAAAGTATAGATGATTTTCGTTCCAAAATAGGCAGTAATTTCCTTGCTTACGGAGCTGCTTACTATCCGTGGCTGGAAACATCCGTACTATCGGATAATGATATTGACGGAGAGATATTAACCTGGAAGAAAGCTCCCGGTTTGGAAGCATTAGATAAGAATGAAAATATGAAGAAATATTTTGACGAATGTTTTACTCAAATAACGACTCAAAAGAACGGAGATAAAGTATTGGATGACAAGGCCGTCAAACAAGTCAAAAATGATCTTCATAACGCCTTGATACAAAACTGGCCACTTTATAAACTGTTGGCAAAGAAAGTGAAAGACTATCTGAACCTTCTTCCCCCGTCGGCAGCCATGGCCGGTATCTATACTATGGTGGATAATACGCGCGGTGTATGGAAAGCCCCTGCGAACGTATCGGTCAACTATGTAAATAAGCCGAAAGAAAATATAGACAACGCCATGCAGGCAGATCTGAATATGCCGATGAACGGAAAGGCTATCAACGCTATCCGTACCTTTCCCGGTGAAGGGATCAAGGTATGGGGTGCACGCACGTTGGACGGAAATTCGCAGGACTGGCGTTACATCAATGTGCGCCGCACAATAACTTTCCTCGAACAATCAGTGAAGAACGCCGCTCGCGCTTACGTTTTTGAGCCGAACGATGCCAACACGTGGATCAACATGAAATGTATGATCGAGAACTTCCTGCGTAGCGTATGGAAACGTGGAGGACTGGCCGGTGCAAGCCCCGAAGATGCTTTTGAGGTACATGTGGGCCTGGGTGATACGATGACTCCGGAGGATATATTGGAAGGTATTATGCGCATCACCGTATTGGTAGCCGTAAGTCGTCCGGCAGAGTTTATCGAAATCACTTTCCAGCAACAGATGCAAAAGAGTTGAATTTAATAAAACAAAGAAAAATAACAATTTAAAATCAGTACATTATGGCAGATGATGGATCAGCACAGAGTGCAAGTACGCAAGCATGGCCGTTGCCAGGTTTTTATTTCAAAGTATCAATAACCAACGTAGGAGATCTTTCTTGTAATGAGGTTTCCGGTCTTGACGCAGAGTATGAAGCTATAGAGTATCGCGCCGGTGATAGCCCGATATTCACTAAATTGAAAATGCCCGGACTACGAAAGTCAGGCGACGTAACACTGAAGAAAGGCATATTCAAGGACGAAAAAGCCATGTGGGACTGGTTCAATAAGGTAAAACAGAACATTATCCAGCGTGAAACTGTCACTATCAGCCTGTTGGACGAGTCTGGATCTCCGGTTAAGACATGGGAAGTGACAAACGCATGGCCGAAGAAGATCACTGTTGAAGGCTTTAAGTCCGATAGTAATTCTCCCTCGATGGAAACACTGGTATTGGCAAATGAAGGGGTAACTGTTAAGTAATATGGCGAAGAAGCAGGACCAAACAGAATGGATACCGCCCGTAGAGTTTCATTTTCGTGTGGACTTTCAATGGCAAAGCGAGCATTTCAAGGCTTCGTTCATGGAAGTGCAAGGGCTGAATATGCAACTTCAAACAGAAGAAGTTCATGACGATAGTACTGTACGTGTCAAGATTCCTAAAGGTTCATCACATGGTAATATAACACTTAAGCGTTCTCTGGAGCCTCTTTCAGAACCGTTTACAGAATGGATGAATGAGTGTTTTGGTTACTTGGAAAACAGAAACAGGAAACTTAAGGCTTATGACATGGTCATTAAACTTCTGGATAAGGATGGAAATCCCCTTGCCGGCTGGTTGGGTAGGCATGCTTATCCTATACAGTGGGATATGAGCGGAATGAACGCTATGGAAGGCAAGTTGGTGACGGAATCTATTGTAATGGCCTGCAACAGTTTGAAACGTATAACAAATATCCGGTAGACAATGCCTGTTGTCATCAAGGAAATGCGCATCCGTACTGTGGTGGAGAAACGCATCATCACAGAGGCGGAGATTTCGCAAGAGATCGTCCGAAAGATAGAAGACCGTGTATTGGACAGGTTGACCGCCTATGAGAGCGATCAGCCTGCCGGTCTGCGGTGGAAACGAAAAAGGAACGAACGGTAAACAGAATAAAGAACTGAAGATATGGGAAAAATGACGCTGACAGCCTATACGGACGACAGTTTCGGCAGCGAATACAAATCGGTACTGGAACTGCCTATCAACCCGGACAAGGTGAAGCTCACCAAAGGAATCCGTTATGCGGAGGACAGGCAGTTGGGCAGCCTGAACGGATCGAACGTTTATGTGCGTTACCGTCCGGAAACCCTCTACTTCGAGTGTCTGCTCGACATGACCAATGCCATGGAGGAAGACGATTTGAAGAAGCCTGTGCGCAATATGGTTAACGAGATCGAAGAACGCCTGTACTTTTACAACAGAGATGGTCACCGCCCTTCGTTTGTCAAGGTACAGTATGGCGACATATCGTTTTACGGCCAGCTCAAGACGCTTGAAACGGAATACAGCTTGTTCGATCCGGACGGTATCCCGCTTCGCGCTGACCTGAAAGTGACGCTGACCGGCTATTGCAGCCAAAAGGAAGAGAAGAAACGTTTTTCGAAACGTTCGCCCGACGTATCGCGGCTGATTACGTTGAGAGAGGACCAGACCCTGGCTGCTCTTTGCGACGAGATATACGGTGATCCTCTCCTGGTGGGGCAGGTCGCTCGATTTAATAACCTCAACGGTTACAGGAATGTGTCTGCCGGCACACAGATACTGTTGCCGATGCTAAAAAAAGAATAAAAAATTATGGCAAATTCACCTTCAATCGCTAAAGATCGTGTATTATCCTGTTCTGTCTACTGTAACGGGACTAAGCTGAAAGATAATTATGCGCTGGTATCGGCTACGGTACGCCTGGAACTGAACCGTATCGGTAAAGCTACCCTGAGGTTCAACGCAGGTAATATGGACAAGCAGACCTTCGACGAAAGCGATGCCGACCTTCTGAAACCGGGCAACTCGATCCGGCTGAATGCAGGTGATACCGAAAAAGAAGATACCCTGTTCGAAGGTATTATCACCGGCCTGCGTGTCATCATCGGCAAGGATCTTCGTTCATATATGGTGGTGGAATGCCGAGACAATGCCTATCCTGCCACGCAGGGACGCAAGAACCGTATCTTCGAAAAAAAAGCGGACAGTGACATCATCAAGGAAGTATTGTCTGCTTATGGCAGTATCAAAGTAGATGCTACGCCTTACCAACATCCCACGCTGGTGCAGTATTACTGTTCCGATTGGGACTTTGCACTTTCCCGTGCGGATGCCAACGGTTTGTTTGTTTTCGCCAGCGGAAGCACTATTCAGGTGAAGAAACCCGAGGTAAGTGCATCACCGGTATTGACTGTAACCTATGGTTCCGACTTGATATCCTTCGACCTCGAACTCTCTGCAGGCGACCAGTTCACGCAGTACGAAGCGGTATCCTGGTCTCCCAAGACGCAGAAAGCCGTCAAGGTTTCAGCTTCTGCACCTTCACTTAATAAGCAGGGCGATTTACAGCCGAAAAACATTGCTACAGGTGACAGCCTATTGTTGCAAACCGATGCGCCGACTGATGAAAAGGCGCTGAAGCAATGGGCGGACAGTATGGCCTTGAAAGCCGGATTGGCACGTTATCAGGGTTCGTGCAGTTTCTATGGCTCGGCCAATGTCATTCCCGGTTGCATCATCGAATTGAAAGGCCTGGGTAAACGTTTTAATGGTAACCTGTTTGTTGGCTCAGTGACGCATACCATAGAAGATAACGAATGGATTACCGAAGCAGGTGCGGGTGTATCTCCCCTGAATATCACCGACGAGACGGATGTGGTGTCGTCTTCCGCCTCCGGTTTCCTGCCCGGCTTGCAAGGACTTCATGCGGCAGTAGTGAAGAAACTCGATGGCGATCCGCTGAAAGAATACCGTATACAGGTGGAACTGCCCTGGCTGAACGGTAAAAGCCAGCTCTTGTGGGCACGTCTATCCACGATGTACGGCACGAACGGGATGGGCAGCTTCTTCCTTCCCGAATCGGGAGACGAGGTGATGATAGGTTTTATGAACCAAGACCCCGGTCACCCTGTCATACTTGGCGCACTGTACGGTGAAAAACATAAGCCGCCTTACGAATATGAAGCAAAGAACAACACAAAAGCTATCGTTACCCGCGAGAAGATGCGTATTGAGTTCGACGAGGAAAAGAAGATCATAACAGTCTCCACCCCCGGAAACAACAAGGTAGAAATCAATGACGACGGAAAGCATATCCGTCTGACCGACCAGCATAAGAACGAGATAAGTATGAACAAGGACGGCATTACGTTATCGTCTTCCAAAGATATAGTGTTGAAAGCCAAAGGTGCCATTACGATGGATGCCATTTCGAAAATCAGCGGTACAGCCAAGTCGGATGTCAGCCTTGAAGGAATGAATGTGAAGATACAGGCGAAAGTGGGCGCATCCGTCAAGGGAAATGCAACTGCGGAACTCTCGGCTTCGGGGCAGACTACGGTCAAGGGAGCGATGGTCATGATTAATTAATGGAAAATTGAGAATTTATGGATAAGAAAAGGAGGACAATATGCCACCGGCAGCAAGAATAACCGATATGCACACCTGCCCGATGCAAACCCCGGCGTTTCCCTCGCCGATACCGCATGTAGGCGGCCCGATAGCAGGGCCATGTGTGCCAAATGTACTGATAGGGAAAGTGCCGGCAGCCGTCGTAGGTGATATGTGCGTCTGCGTGGGGCCGCCGGATACGATCATAAAAGGTTCTTCCACGGTCTTGATAGGCGGAAGACCGGCAGCCCGGATGGGCGACAGCACCGCGCATGGTGGCACGATAGTCACAGGATGTCCCACGGTAATGATAGGAGGATAAATAGATGGATGAGCTGGATACTTTATTGGACAACAACGCCTTTCTGGGTAAAGGCTGGAGCTTCCTGCCCAAACTGACGAAGGATGGTGTGAAGATGTCGGCCTACGAGAAGGATATCGAGGAAAGCCTGCATATCCTGTTCAGCACCTCACCGGGCGAACGGGTAAATCGTTACGACTACGGTTGCCCGCTACGTCGTTATGCCTTCGAGCCGATCAATATGGCTGTCACCATCCGTATGCGCAACGACATCACCCGGGCCATCACTCTCTTCGAACCGCGTATCACGCTCGAGGATGTCTCTTTTGAAGAACGGCCGGATGAGGGGATGCTGTTGATACAATTAACGTATACCGTTATTCGGACCAATAGCCGGAATAATATGGTGTACCCGTTTTATTTGAATGAAGGAACGAATATATGATGTGTTATACTATTCACTAATAGATTTGAATTATGAAATATTTTACTCTTGAAGAATGTACATATTCTGCCACAGCAAAAGACAAAGGCATTGACAATACGCCGAATGCAGAACATGAGGCACATATCGTGGAAAGCATAGAAGCATTACTAGACCCACTACGTGAGGCATGGGGAGTTTATTGCCGTAAAGTCAAGCTCGGCAAAGAAGGTATTAGTATCTCGTCCGGTTATCGCAGCCCGGCGCTTAATGCCGCCGTCCACGGTTCGAAGACATCCGCGCATTGTTACGGCTATGCCTTCGATCTGGTTCCGACGAATGGTCATATGATAGAATTCAAGCATTTTTGTCGTGATTTTCTCTCCAACCATCCGTTCGACCAGCTGATTTCCGAAAAAGAAAACAAGAACGGGGTTCCGAACTGGATGCATGTTGGTTACAAAAGTCCGCACGACGAACAGCGTCGCGAATTCCTTTCCATGATAGATGGTGGATATTGCCCTATGACCAAGTAAACGGACTATATCAGGATGTATAAATCCGGCGAAAAACCGTAAGGCTGAACTGTCTTTCTCAATATGCCGTATTGAGGAGCACAATACGGCATATTGAACACCTCGATTCGGCGTATTGAGAAATTAACATATTTGCAAACTTAAAACAGAAAAGTTATGCCATTTTACAAGAAATCGTTCAACAAGCAGCAAGGGGTGTATTATCCCCGTGCTATCGTGCAGGGTAAGCCTGTAGAAACAGAAACAATCGCCAAAGACCTGTCGAAAATTTCCACAGTAAGCAACTCGGACGTTCAGGCTGTACTGGGCGATATCTCTGGCGTGATGCACACCCGCATGTCGCAGGGTAAGAGTGTCCACATCAAAGGCCTCGGCTATTTTCGCTACGTACTTGACACGAAAGGAGTGAAAGATGTAAAGGATTTCAATTTCAGTAAGCAAGTACAAGCCGTTCGTGTAGAGTTTATCCCCGAACGTACTCGTATGTCCAATGGAACATATAGCCGTGCCTTGGTAGAGAGCGACGAACTGGAGTGGATCGAACTTTCCCCTGATACTGAAGATCAAGACCCGGCTCCGGGTGGCGATGATGATGATAGACCGGTGATAGAGTGAGGGATGGTTTAATTGGGTTTTGTACCTTCCGCTACTAGTCGATCTGGCAGCGGAAGGACGGTTGTTTTTATGGTGTTAATAAATTCAGAGGATGGACAGATAGTTTAAATCCAGATATAATATATTTAATTTATGAATAGACAGTATTTTTTATCTCAAAATAAAGAACAACCCTCTCACACTCTTGTGACTTCGCATAACATTCTAGATAGACGTATGTTTAAAGATAATCGATACTCTACAGTTTCTCAAGCAAAGATGGTAAATTCTATTTTGTGTTCACAAAGGAAATTACCAACAGGAGTAGAACAAGATACTTCAGGTTCTGTTAAAGTGTGGCTTAGTAGTAGCCTGACAAAAGATGATGGAATATTATGCAAACCATTAGTATTAGGTGGAAAGCTCAATAAAGAAACATCTTTACAGGAAATATCAAAGAAGGCATCGGATATAGGAGATCAATGCTGTAAAAAGACTTGGGATGCGGGACAACCTAAGAAAAAAAGATGGGTCGGTGATAATTGGGAGATAACCCCGGGTATGTATAATAACAAAGATTGTCCTTCGCAGAAATTCAATCCATTTCAGGTTCCAATTCATTGTTCATATTTAACAAGTAACAAAATAAGGAATGATTATTCCTTACCTGATTCAAATACAGTGGAGTTAACAATGTGGTATCATTTTGGTCCATTTGCCAGTGGATATATTGTAACAATGACAAGAACAAATTGTAAAGAAAGTTCTCAATCAACACCCATGTCGCACACTGGCAATATAAAAATTGAAACAACAGCAACACCTGTTTCAGGTGATGAATATAGTTCAATACACAGAGATAATCCAGGTATTCAGCCTATATTAAATGATACAAAAGGACTTACGACAGGAGGAGATAACTCAATGAAATATGATTCATATACAAAATTAGCGGGTGAAGGAGCGAGATTTCAATGTGTTAGAGATAATATAGATAAAGTATCATCATCAACTATATTTTGGACCAAAGACGAACGAGGTGATCGAATAAATAATCCTGGTATTAAATTTTTAAATCTTTGCAAGATTTGGAATGATTCATTTGGACAAAAGTTTAATATTTCTAATAATGAGCTATCTGGCGCTCTAAAAGGCGATAATACTAGTGGATATCCGATAAAGGGGGATAAGATAATTAGTATAAATAATAATGTAGTAGATCCAAAGATAGAATTATAATAGGAAACAAGATAATGGCAATATCCGGCAAACCCAGCGGCCTCCTCCGCACCACCTACGAAACCTCCATAGCCCGGCTCGATAACTTCCCGGCCATGGAGAGCGACTGGTGCGAACTGCTCACCCGACTGACAAAGGCAAATAGCGACATCCGCTACTGCAATGAAGAGGGTAGGGAAGAGGCGATCGCCAGCCTGTGGGTAAACCATGTTCTGACGGTATTGGTCGACATTGCCCGGCAAGCGACGTCGACCGATACCGAAAGCCTGCAACGCGAGGCCGGAGAATGGATAGTCCGTCTCGATCATTATATCAACAGAAACTGGAAAATCGGAAACAGCGAAATCTCTGCCGTCAAGGCTGCCCGCCAACTGAAAGAACGTTTGGAGAAGTCATTGTCTGAAAGGATACTCCGCACCATCCGCGACATCCGGGAGCATTTCGACTACTACCTGTCGCAGATAGAAGACAGTGGCGATATGGATGCAGCCTTGTCCCTATTGATTATCTACCTACGCAACTATGGCGGCATTGCACAAACATTCAACCGCCATCTGGACACATTAACCGAACTCTATCACCACGACATCCTGCACGCCGTACCGCAAGAGACGGTGCAGGATAATGCCTATATTGTTATCACCCCGACAGGAAACACCCTGGGCTTTACCCTGCCTGCAGGCGATTTTTTCCCTGCCGGAGAGAATGCCACCGGTGAAGAATTGTTCTATCGGACTACCCAAAAGGAATACATTTCCCCTATACTGTGTTCCGGGGTGAATGCCGTTTATCTCAGACGGGGAGAGCAAAATAACGTAACAGCTATTCGCCGTCAATCCCTGTCATTTCTGGATACCGCTACCATTGAAAAACTGTTTGCCGACGAACACAGCCAGGCGTTACCTCTCGGCTGGCAGGTAGAATCTCCTATGCTGGTTCTGAACGAAGGCGAACGAAACATCAGTATTCGTTTCTGCCTGACCGACGACAGTATAGTGCCGGATCGTTTATCGGCAGCCAGTTTTATCCTTCAATTCAGTAGTGCGGAAGGCTGGATAGAGCCGGTGCGCATCTGGTTTGCTAACTTGAGACGGCCTATAGATCCGACCGAATCCACTGACTCTGTTCCCCGGCTTTATTTCGACTTTACAATAGCGCAGGACGCAGCTGCTCCCATTCCCTGCAACGAAGAAACGCATGGCCTGACAACCGAATATCCCGTCGTCCGTATCCTGACTAGCGAAACATATTGTCCCTACGACTGGGCTACCCGGTTGAATTTCGATGCCATAGAAATACGGACAAAAGTAACCGGTATCCATAATTTCACCTTCTACAATGAATTGGGTGCGGTCGATACATCCCAGCCTTTCCAACCTTTCGGCCTGCAGGCCGGAAGAGGTGCCTGGTTCCTCTTTGGTAACGGAGAAATGGGATTGAAATCTTTGCAGGAAGTCAGCCTGAAAGGTATCTGGAAGAAATTGCCTGAAACAAAAGTAGCATTCGACCAAATATACAAAGACTATGGAAGCAATGCCGATGCATTCAAAATTAAGACCGAATGGCAAAAGGGCGGCAAATGGCACAACTGCGGTAGTGAACAAAACCTGTTCACTTTTGATGGAGAGAATAAATTCAAACCTGCCGAAATAGTTTTCCGTGTGGAAAGCAGTAAAAAGCAGATGCGCAGTGCAGCCCCCCTTTATGAATACGATCGTGACCGTAACGGTTTCTTTCGAGCCACCCTCGACGCTCCCGTCATAGGTTTCGGGTTGGATGCCTACCGCACCCTTTTTACCGAAACGCTACTGCATAATAGTCGTTGCAAAGAAAAACAGCGTAAACCCCTGCCTTCAGAACCGGTTATCCCCCTGCTGGCTGATGCAGAACTCTCGTACATCGCATTAGAGACGACTTCTACCAAAGGAAATGAAAACCCATCTATCCGTCTGAGCCGTATCACAGCTTTGCCGGAACTGGAGCCATTCTCAATCAAAAAAGAATCACCGGTCCTTCCTGCTGCCCCGGCGGATAATATGTTGTATTTTGCTTTCCTTCATGCGAAGGGAGAACGAGCCGTACGGATGTATCTCGACATGGTCTTGCCTCCTTCAAAAAAACTGCCTGACGAACAGCCGTCCGCTGAAACTGTAAATCTGGCATGGGAATACCGGAACGGCAATAGCTGGCAACCCATTTCCTCTGATTCCGTCCGTGCCGAAGAAACTTCGGGATTAACGCAAAGCGGGTTTATCGAAATCAAATTACCGGAAAAGATAAATGATAACCATATAGATAAGCAAGGTCGTATATGGCTGCGTGTTGCTCTGACGGGTAATGTATCATCCTGTCTTGCCATCCGCAACATCTGGACGAACTGTGTCCGCCTCACCGCCGTGAATGGTGACGGAACGCCGTTACCTGCCGGAACGATACAGTCCCGTATAGAAGCAGACGAACGGATAGGAAACATCACCCAGCCCCTGAACGGCTTTGGTGGCCGACCGGCCGAAGTGGAAGCCGGGATAGCCGTGCACCAGGTTTCACGTATCCATAACCGGCACCGGGCCATTACGATACAGGACTATGAACAGCTTGTATTGGAACATTTTCCCGAAGTGGATAAGGTACAGTGCATCACTACCCCGCCCAAGAATATCCGGCTCGTAGTATTCAGTAGTGCCGAAGATAACCGCTACTATCTTTCTCCGGCATGGAAGCTGGCGGAGATAAAAAGGCTTATCAAGCAGTACGCCTCCCCATTTATCTGCCTGAACGTAGTCAATCCCGTCTATAAGAAGGTCTTTATCAAATGCAAAGCCGTACTCTGGCCTAAAGTGAAAGACGAAGGAAAGACACTCCGCCAACTCATCGTTCTGGCTCAGAACTACATTGAGCCCTGGTACAGGAAAGGTGAAATTCCAATTACCGGACAACATTTCTCCTACAAGGAATTGCATGCCCGTATGGCAAATCACGAGGACCTTATGAAGCTGGTCTCCCTGGAGGTAGACGGAAAGAGCCTGCCTTATGTAAATATTGACATCGAGGATATCATCATTCAAAGCGATGATCCGACAGATGTGTTAATTCCGATAGTAACAATCGAATTGCTTTCTCCTCACGATGGTATCGGCCATGCTGAGATCGAAAGTAACTTTATAATAAGCTAATAGCCTATGACCCCTAATAACTTAAAAGATAGAAGTGCACTGAAGGAGTACTTCAAAAAAGGTAAAGTACCGACTGAAGAACAGTTTGCCGACCTGATAGATGCCGTATCCAACATTGCGGAAGATGGTCAGGTGGTAAGAACTTCCACCGGCTGGGCCTTCTTTCCTGAGCAGGGCGACACCTTGAACATCGGTCTTTATCCGAAGTCACCCGTTACGAGAATCGAACCGCCTGTATGGTCTGTTGCCGTCACGCCCGAAAAGGAACTGCTCATTAAAAACGAGAAGGATGACACGGTGATCGAGATAACGCAAGACAAGACCGTCACCGTACATGGTAACCTGAAGATAGAAGGCTGTGAAAAACCGTCTCTCCCCGAAGACTATATAAGTATTCCGGCCGATAAAAAGTGGCATGCCTTGCCGCTGGAAATTTCACGTGAAGGCTTCGGTTGCCGTGTGTACCGCATCTATGCCTCTTTCCGCGAACGGGGTACGGGATTGTGTCGACTGACACGTCTTACCGCCCTCTGGCTGAACTTTCTGGAGCAACGGATAGAGTCTCCCCAAAAACACTGGTGGGGTTGGTCGGAAGGTGTCCGTTTCCGTTGGTATGAAGAGAATGACACCCCTTGTTTGCAAATGCGCAGCAAGAAACGGTTGCCCGGCGGTGAAGTACATTGCCGGATTGTGGAAATGTACAAAGGATGAATTGGAAATTGAAAATTAGCAATTAAGGAATAAGGGAATGATTGAGATGGACGACAAACAACCCTATATCAGGCAGAAAACAGAAGACGAAGAACTGTATTCACGCTTGCAGAAACAGACGTTGACGGAAGTGCAACGCCTCTCAGGAAGGGTGTGGACGGATTTCAACGTCCACGATCCCGGTGTGACGCTGGCCGACATAGCCGACTATGCACTGACGGAGTTGGACTATAAACTCAACTTCCCTCTGGTAGATTACCTGACCACGAAAGACAACACATTCGATCCGAAGCGTTTCGGCCTTTTTCCGCCCGACGAGGTTTATACCACTGCCCCTGTTACGACTGAAGATTATCGCAAGCTTTTTTTCTCTTATATTCCCGAACTGGAAAACGTATGGATAAAATGTAATATGGATACCGGCGGCTACATCATCAAAGTGCTCCTTTCCCCCTTCGAGGAAGAAAACAAGGACGTTGTTAAGCAGATCAAGGCTATCTATAACAGTCACCGTAACTTGTGCGAATACCTCGAAGATGTGGATGTGGTTCATCCCGAAGAACTCGACTTTCATGCCGAGTTTGAGATCGAGCCGGGTAATGATGCCTCCGTCATACTGGCAAGGGTATACTTGACCATCCTGCGTTATCTTTCCGGTGGGGTGAGCCTGTCCATACCGGAAGATCAGCCTACTTCCGGCTTGTCGCTCGAACAATGGCTGGAAGGTTCGGAAAATGCCTTGCGTATTGTTATCCCTGAACAACAGAATACGGAGTATGAACTTTACAAGAAACTAACTGCCATAAAAGGTATTCGTTCGTTCAGTACTTGTTACCTGCAAAAAGGTCTGAATCCGTTGACCGACTTTTCGAAAGGCTACAGTCTTAAGATCCCCCGGCAGGAAGATGAAATGAGAAATATACGCATCCGATGCGGACGTTCGTTGGTTGAGGTCGATATGGAGAAGTTCGCGGAGCAACTGAAAACTTTTTACTACACCAAAGGAAGTATCCGTACCAAAAAGACGGGGAAGAAGGAGTATGATTGGGGAAGCCCGGAAGGAACATACCGTGATATCTTCTCTCATTATCCTATCGCCAGGGAGTTTCCTGCCTGTTACCATCTCTCTACCGATAAAGTCACGGCCACGTCTTTCGAGGCTTACCTGAAACTATATGACCAGGTGATAGAAAACGGCTTACAGCAAGTAAAAGAACTTCCCCGCCTGTTCTCGATCCTGGAGATAGATATGAATTATCCATCCACCCGGAATCTTTATGTGCTTAAAAGTCAATACCTCGATTTTCTCGACCATTTGTATGGAGTGGAGAGCCAGCCCGTATGGATGGAAGAGTCCGATTGCTACGGAGAGACGGAAGAAGACATCCTGCGTCGCCGTACGGATTTTCTGCGCCACATCGCTCGTCTGTTAAAGAACCGGGCTAAAGCAAGGGATATTACCGATGAAAATGGAGGAGGGAACATACCGGCAGTAAAGGAATGGTTCTGTCGGCTACTTGGTATCAACTGGGACGAGAGCCGTTCCGTAGGTAACGTGCTGGCTACTCATAACCTGGTACTGATGAGGACAGAAGGAAAAGGCCAACGTTTCCGGGGACGTCTTGCTGCTAAGCTTATCTCCGAAAAGATGCTGGATGATGATAGTGTGGAAGCTGTCTGGCGTGTGGAATTACCAGACGATGAAGATGAAAAAATAGAGCAGTATGAAATGATGCGTCGCGAATTGCCTGTATTCAATCATAACTTCATCAGCAGCGGCCTCTTCCGGGGAGGTGTTCTACTGAGCAACTATCGCCTTGTACATGCTGCAGATCATGGGTATATGCTGGTGTTCAACAATCAGGAAGAAAAATTCAGCATGAATCTGGGACGTATCGGCAAAAAGGAACACCTGAACCTGCTTGCTAATATTCTCTGTCGTTATCTGTTGGAGCTGAATCGTGAGTGTGAAACGCTTTACATCGTAGAGCCGGTGCTTTCCGACATCCAAAATCCGTTCACCCTGTCATTTGTATTACCATCATGGTCTACACGCTTCCACTCTGCGCGTTTCCGTGAGGTATGCCGGGAGTTACTGCATTCTTTGCTTCCTGCCCATTTGAAAATGGATATTTATTGGCTGGGAATTTCCTCCATGCAGGAGTTTGAGGACTATTACCGGCTGTGGCGGAAAGCATTGGCAAGGCAATATACGGATGATGCACAAATGTTACTGGAAGGTATGAATAATGTATTGAAAAATACAAAAGAAAAGCAAAAGCCTGATGATAACGATTAATCACTTATCGTTCGATTTCGTCACTGCAGATGAACCCTTCGCACACAACTTGTATGTGGATTGGGACAGCTTTTGTCATGCCTGTATTGAAAAGGTTGTGGATGAATGTTTCTCTGCTTATGACAAAGACAAGGTGCTCTATGAAATAGAAAGACTTGACCTGGACTTAGGTGTTATCCCGGAAGACGATTTTTATAAGGAATTTCCCTTCAGGCTTCGGGAAGAGTTGTTGAAGTCGCTGCCTATGTGGAATATACAGTCTGAAAGCCAAAAAAAGAAGACGGAAGCTTACCGGTTGGAGAACCTTTTGTTTTATCTGGAACACGGCTATCAAAAGGCAGAATGGATGGATGCCGATTTTAACCTGACGGAAGAACTGGAGTGGGCGGTCGTGCAACCGGAAGTCTATACGGAGAAAATCATACCTCTGTGCCTAAGCAAGGAACATGTCCTGCGTCGCGTGTTGTGGCAGACGGACGACGAGACCATACTTCTTCATATTTATACCATCTCTCTATTCAGGCCATCCGTCAGCCTGTATGAGAAACGTCGCTTTCTCGGAATGCTTCTGGATACGAACCCCGCCATCCCCATTCGTTTCATCCATGAGGCAAAAGACGACATGCAACTACACGATATGGCGGAACTGCTCGACACGTTGTCTGTTCGGCAGATCATGGTAACTGAAACGAGGGAACATGCTGAAGTGGATTTACCTCCATACTGGCACTACCTGTACGAATGGCTTGTCAGGTATTACCCTTTTGACGGGCTTGCTATCTTTGGTGGTAAAAATGAATTTATCCGCCACTTGCATCACCGACTATTGACATTCATCCGGAAGCGGAACTATTCTTTCTATCTTTCAAAAGAGGATTTGACTGTAGGTTTCTTGCTTGAAGTGTTTGGTCAGACTTATTACAAAGAGGTATTGAATGCCATTTATGACCTCCAACCACTCCAGGCAGACGGTTCACCTGTGTACGACGGATACCTCAACCGGGAACTATATCGTATGTTCCTGCGTCTTTCGCTGTTGCGCTTACCGGCTGCAACTCAACTATTTCATTTATTGGACGTGGCTGCTTTGACCGTTTTCCTGAAAGATAGTCACCGAAGTAATGTAGATAAACGGATGCTGCTCACCTTACTGGCAAAGGAGAGACCGGCTTTTTTCATCGAATGGCTCCGTACAGAGGCTATAAAAGAAGTTGATTTGGTTACTTTCATTGCCGAAGCAACTAATGACGCAACTATTAACCGCTTACTTGCTTCTGTTTCTTTCACTGCAATAGAAAGGGTAGCAGAAATAACAGCCTACTTGCAAAACTTTATAAAAAGAACCGGTCTGTTAAACGGCATACCCGAAACTTTATTAAGCCTGGCCATGCATAAAGCGGTATTGCTTTGGATAGGAAACAGTTATTCCAACCTGTCGGAACCGGAGAGTATCCGGCAGCTGTTGCGTTTAATTTCTTGGGAGATTACAGGTAATGATAACGAAGAGGTCATAGAAGTATGGTTAGTCGAGTTATATATATCGGAGAAAGAGGGAAAGCAATCGAACCTTCTATTGAATACCGGAATTTATACAGGACATTCTGTCCAAATTGATTTCAAGGAATGGTTACAGTTATCAAAAAAAGATTCTGATACCATTCAAATGTTGCTGGAAAGTCATTGGAATTCCTTGGATGGTTTTATCAGTTGGCTGGAAGATACATCTGTTTCTACCGACCGCAAACGCGAACTGCTACGAAAATCGGTAGTCGAGAAACCACAGAAGTGGATTTCTTTGCTTCATAAGTTACCTGAAGCAAGTAAGGCAGTCTCTTTAGTGGCCGGATATTTATCTATCCGTTCTATGCTGCAAGGCATGGGAAAGACATGTTTCCATCAGGCAGCCGTATTATCGCAAACCGTAGAGTGGTTGGGGTATAAAGCAAACGATTTCCCATTCCTTACCAGGGGCAATATAACTCTTTCAAGTGCACTTCCGCAAGCCTTGTTGCTTTACATGCAGGATAAAGACACCTTGGGCGGCAGAACATTGACTGAACAGGAAGCGATACAGAAATTTTTATCCTTCCTCTACCTTGTTTATACTGGCAAATCGGATTATCGGAACAATGTCGAATGGACGGGATTATCCAACCAAATAGTTGCCAAGGCAAATAGGAATAACGTACAAAATCTAGAAAATAAAGATGTTGCAGAGAATAAAGAAATTACTAGAAATAAAGAAATAGGAGAACTGTCAGATATTACTCAACCGGAGATCATTAGGAAGAGATGGCTCCGCGATTATCTTTGTTGCCGTCCGAAAGAACTATTAGACTATATCCGTCTTTCTATTACCCAAAATATCATACCTTTGGACAAATGGCTGGAGTGGCTGGATATAAATGACTGGATGCGTTTGGTGGCAAGTCTCTCCCTGTCGAATGCAGAACTGTTGCAACAGATAACGGACTGCTTATTGGAAAATAGCCAGGCCGGAGAGATAGACTTGCGTACGGCGTTGGCTGCCTATATTATAGAAAATCATCTAGAAACATATATGTATAACAACCGGAATGAGACTATACATTCTTTTGTACAGTCTCTTCCTTTTAAAAATAAAAAAGAGATGGATTTAAAAGTAGAAGAAGTTTTGAAGATAATGGAAAATTATCCGAAGGAAGAGATGCAAACGGGAGTTTCTGAAAACTTCCATGTGAATAATGCCGGCTTGTGTTTGTTCGCTCCCTGGTTACTGCGATTGATGCAACTGTGTGATCTTTTGGACGAACAGAGGAAATCCTTTAAGAGTGACCTAAGCCGACTCCATGCCGTATTTTTGTTGCAATATCTGACTTGTTCGCAAGAAAGGGAGTATGCTGAAACAGAACTGGTCTTTAATCGTATGCTTGTCGGTTTACCGATGCATCTTCCTTTGCCGAAACGCCTGGAGTTGACCGCTAAAGAAAAGGAAATGGCCGATAGTATGCTGGAAGGTGTAAAATCAAACTGGACACACATGAGAAACACGTCGATGGCAGGTTTTCAACAGAATTTTATAGTTCGTGGCGGACAGTTGGTGCAAGAGGATGAAAGATGGTTGCTGACCGTAGAAGATCGGAGTATCGATATTCTACTCGACTCTATTCCGTGGCCCTTCAAGCAGATACATTTACCATGGTTGAAGAAAAATCTACAAGTACACTGGCGTGAAAAGTGAAACTTTTAAGCAGATTATTGATAATACACTATAAAATATGGAAACAGAAAGAGTATATCAAGAAAAGACAGCCCGTACCATCCAGCAAAAGCAGGATGGTAGTGGAGCTTTGCAGTTTGTGGATAACCGTCCGGTGAACCTGGCTCTACAACGGGTCGGTGAGGAAGAAGAAGATGCCTTGCAAGGTAAATTCGACGGAACTATCCAACGGGAAGAGGATAAGGATGAATCCTTTCAGATGAAAGCCGATACGGCGGTACAGAAGAAATCAAACAACACCGGCCTGCCTGATAATCTGAAAGCGGGGGTGGAAAACCTGTCTGGATTTTCACTGGATGATGTAAAGGTGCATTATAACTCATCACAACCTGCTACTGTACAAGCTCTGGCATATACGCAGGGAACGGACATCCATGTTGCCCCGGGGCAGGAACAGCATCTACCGCATGAGGCATGGCATGTGGCTCAACAAATGGCCGGACGTGTGGAACCGACTACCGAAGTGGGCGGCATGCCGGTGAATGATAATGTATCCCTGGAACAGGAAGCCGACGTGATGGGGGCAAGGGCAAACAGCTTATAAACGGAGAGACTTATGCGTGAATATATAGCGTGGTTTAACCAGGTGCTGACTGTTGCCATTCAGCTCTACTTCCAGCAAGATACGGAATATACCCGGCTGGAAGAAGTACGGCCTCCTGTCAATGGCTGGCTGGAGAAGGTGACAGGAGTCTCTGATATGACTTTCGGTGAGCAGGTGATTATCATGCTAGCCCTTATGCCTCACGTCTGTCCGCAGGTACTCGACATCTTTTTTGTGCAGAACAAAAACTTCGACCGGCAGTACACCGAGTTCGGTGGCTGGAAAGGGCTGTCGCATGGCGGTTTTCTGCCCACAGGTGAAACAGTCGCACTCATTCTCGCCGGAGAGGATGTCGAGATGCGGAAAGAAGTAGTCCGTCTATTCCAGAGAGACCATTGGTTCTACGGGAAAAATATCCTGCAACTTGAAGGTGCAGGCGAAGGAGAACCATTTCTCAGCGGCCAACTACGCGTATCTGAAGAATTCCAGAGTCGTGTGCTGCTGGACGTGGAGTATAAACCTGATTATAATATCGGTTTCCCTGCCAAGCGCATCACAACAGCCCTCAACTGGGAGGACATGGTCCTGGATTACCGGGTGGCAACAGAGATAGAAGAAATCAACACGTGGATTGTTTCGCACAAAACGATTATGGAAGAATGGGGTCTTTCCCGTTTCCTGAAAGCCGGTTACCGTGCCCTCTTCTACGGTCCACCGGGAACGGGTAAGACACTGGCGGCCACCCTGCTGGGTAAGAAAAATTACATGGATGTGTATCGCGTGGATCTTTCCATGATCGTCTCCAAGTATATCGGTGAAACGGAGAAGAATCTCGCCAGGGTATTCGATCTGGCCGAGAATCGTAACTGGATACTCTTTTTTGATGAGGCGGATGCCCTGTTTGGCAAACGTACCTCTACCAACACTTCCAACGACCGCCACGCGAATCAGGAAGTAGCCTACCTACTCCAGCGTATCGAGGATTTTCCGGGAACAGTGGTGTTGGCCACCAACCTGCGATCGAACATCGATGAAGCATTCTCCCGCCGATTTCAGTCGGTCATCTATTTCCCTATGCCCACCGAAGAACTCCGTGCGGAATTGTGGCGAAAGATGCTACCGAAAGAATGGTTGGGTGAGAATGCGAAGGAATTGATCGATATTGCTGCCAAGACAGAGCTTTCCGGGGGCTCTATTGCCAATGTGGTACGACGGTGTGCACTGTTTCTGGTGGTCTCGAAAGAGAAACGGTTGGATATGCAAATGTTGAAAGACGCGTTGCAGAAAGAGCAATTGAAGTGCTAAGGAAGAGATCCTTTAAAACCGATGGGCATAAGTCAGGCCTATTGCATGCTTGTAGTTTACCGGATCGTATACATTAAATATATGATAACGGTAATATAATTGCAGCGAGTTCTGTTTATCAATCTTGTAATCGCTTCCGGCAGAAAAACGGATGCGGTCGGTATGCATTTGTCCCTGATAGCCTGTGTCGTTGAATATTTCGGCATAGGCGAAGGGACATAAACCTGTCTTCCGGATCTTATAAGAGAGCGTAAGCATGGTCCGGAGATAGTTCTTGGGATGCTGTGTCCCCCTTTTGTATGTACTTTGAAACCGTTCACGAAGCGACAGGGAAAAGTTGCCGATAGGATAATTACCCGAAACATAAATGTAATAGCGATTACGCAGTTCTTCGGATGCCTTATACTGGCAGAGCAACATATAAGCGATACCGGTTTTCAGGTAACGGTTGAACGTGTAGTTCACTTCTCCGGTGGTCAGGAACCATTCGGCTTGCCGGAAATTACTTTTCGGGCGTATATCTTCTTCAAATAAGAAAGAAAAGCGTCGGTATATTTTTCCGGACAGGCTGGTCTTGAATGCCATTCCTGCTCCGTCCATTGCAGCCAAGGGAGAATATCCTGTCGGTATCAATAGAAAGCATAGGATAAAGAAACAATTTCGTTTGAAATAGTCTTTCATGGAACTTAGAATGTGTTTTTAGTTTAGTATCTCTGCAAAGATAATGATAAAACTACTATTTTTGTTGTCATTGTAACTTAATTAAAGAAATTCATAGTATGAAAAACATGAAGAAATGGCTTTTATTAGCCATGTGTACATTGGCAACATCTTCACTTTTTAGCCAGCAGAACGACTGGGCGCAGTTCGGCCGTTATGCAGAAGCGAATAAATCGGTGCAGACACCTACACGGGTCGTCTTTATGGGAAACTCTATCACGGACGGTTGGTGGAATACCGACTCCTTATTTTTCAAAAACAACCGTTACATAGGCCGGGGAATAGGAGGGCAGACTACTGCACAAATGTTGGTCCGGTTCCGTGCCGATGTAATAAATCTGCAACCTAAAGCAGTAGTTATCCTGGCCGGTACCAATGATATCGCCCAGAATAACGGGTATATCTCACCCGAAAATATCCTGGGTAATATTATCTCGATGGCGGAACTGGCTAAAGCCAATAATATAGATGTGGTTCTCTGTTCCATCTTACCTGCTTACGAATATAGCTGGCGTAAAGGACTTGAACCCGCCGGCAAGATCATAGCTCTGAATAAGATGATCAAAGAATATGCCGATAAGAACAACCTGACTTATGTGGATTACCATTCAGCCATGAAAGACGAGCGTAACGGTCTTCCGGAAAAGTATTCGAAAGATGGCGTGCATCCTACAATGGATGGGTATGTGATCATGGAAAAACTGATCTCGGCCGCTCTTGAAAAGTATTAAAAGAAGCAGGTTACTCTGCCTTTCTTCGGGCAGAGTAACTTGCAAATATACACAGTCGTTTACGATTACCTGTCGGGGTAATCAAAAACAATCAATCAATGAATAAAAATGATGTTCAGGTCAGGAGAACTACTTCTGACGATTTTAATGATGTAATGCAGGTAGAAACGCAGGCATTCACCCTCGTCATGGATTTAAAGGAGACGCGGAAGGAGCCGGTTACTTTCCGCCTTATCCGCTTCCCCGTGAGTATGCCGACTATTGGATGTACCAATACCTGACATCCGATGTGGAGAGTATTCCCAAAGGCCGTATCGGGTGTACTGCCGCCCTGGACAAACCGCAACATTGGCGGGAGTAGGGAGAAAGTCGATACCGCCTGCTGGAAAAAGAATATGTATATTTGCCATCCTAATCGGAAATAAATGTATAAGATAGAAAAAGGAACAGCGGCGGATATCGACGAACTGGAACAGTTGTATAATGAGTTGAACGACCATTTGGAAGCAACAATCAATTATCCCGGCTGGATAAAAGGTATTTATCCGGTCCGGGAGGATGCGGTGAAAGGTATAGGATGTGGAGCACTGTTCGTCCTGCGGATAGAAGGACGGATAGGGGGGAGTATTATTTTAAGTCATGAACCCGAAGAAGCATACACTCAGATCCGCTGGGGGATAGAAGCGGACTATGCAGATATCCTGGTCATCCATACCTTCGTCGTACATCCTTTATTTATGAAGCAAGGCGTTGGTTCCGCTTTGCTTCGTTTTGCAGAGCAATACGGAAGACAGGAAGGTATGAAAGCAATCCGTCTGGATGTCTCCATACATAACGCACCCGCTATTGCTGCATATGAAAAACACGGGTATCGTTATGTGGGAACTGTCGACCTGGGATTGAATTATCCGCACCTGGTATGGTTCAGACTGTATGAACAGCTTTTATAGTTCAATCTCCAATACCGCCGGACAATGATCCGAGTGTACCGCATCATTTAGGATATAGGCATTCTTCAATAGCGGTTTGACCGGCTCGCTGACCATACAGTAGTCGATGCGCCATCCTTTATTGTTCTTGCGGGCACTGAAACGGTAGCTCCACCAGGTATATTGCTGCTTATCCGGATTCAGAAAACGGAATGTGTCGATAAAACCGGCATCCAGAAAACGGGTCATCCATTCACGTTCTTCGGGAAGGAAGCCGCTATTGGTTGCATTACGCACCGGATCGTGAATGTCTATCGGTTCGTGGCAGATATTATAGTCACCGCAAAGGATCAGTTTCTTTCGTGTTTTTTGCAGTTCGACCACATACTTCTGAAAATCTTCCAGCCACTCCATCTTGAAAGCCTGGCGTTCATCACCGCTTGTACCCGAAGGGTGGTAGACACTTACGACAGAGGTGTCGCCATAGTCTGCCCGTATAAAGCGACCTTCATTGTCGTACTTTTCGATACCCATACCGATTTCTACATGATCGGGTTCGCGACGGGTAAGGATGGCAACACCGCTATACCCTTTCTTTTGTGCACTGAACAGATAAGGTGTGTAACCCAATCCTTCAAATGCTTCGGTAGGAAATTGATCGGGCTGAAGTTTGGTTTCCTGAATACAGAGCACATCCGGTTGTTCCTGCATTAACCATTCGGGCAGTCCCTTGGTTACGGCTGCTCGAAGTCCGTTTACGTTGTATGTTATGATCTTCATATAATCTGTTTTATGATTGTTTATATGAATTCAAAGATACAATTTAACAAGCTGATGTACTAATTTTACCAAATAAATCTCTTGCCGGGTTTATCCTTTTCCCAGAAAATGGGTATCCAGATACTGTGTGAATTTGTCCTTATACTGATTACCGATAGGAATATATACGTCTTTTCCAAAGATAATACGGTTGTGTGCCACCGCTGTTATCTTGGAGAGGTTGACCATATAAGAACGGTGTACCCGCATGAACTTCTCGGGCGGTAGTTTATCCTCCAGTACCTTCATACTAAGGAGAGACATCACCGGTTTCTGGTCTTCTGAGAATATCCGCACATATTCATTCTGGCTTTCGATATACAAAATCTTACTCATATCGATACGTATCATCTTGTAATCCGCTTTGATATACAAATCGTTGTTTACGGAAACAGTCTCTTCGCCCGATGTGGAAACGACCGGAGCCGATTGAACGGGAGCGTTCAGCAATTCCATTTGCCGGAGGGCTTTGTTGGCTGATTTCAAAAAATCGTTGTATCCGAAAGGTTTCAATAGATAGTCGAGCGCATCTACCCGGAAACTTTCAACGGCATATTCCGAATAAGCGGTAGTGAAAATAATAAGCGGCTTTTTGGCTAGTGATTTGACAAAGTCCATCCCGTTCAGGTCCGGCATATTAATATCTGCAAAGATCAGGTCGACGGGGTGGGTGGCTATCACATCCAACGCTTCAAGCGCACTTGGACAAGCCTTTACAAGCTGAAGGAAAGGCACTTTCCCGATATAACCGGTTATCTGTGCCAGGGCCAGCGGTTCATCGTCGATAGCAATACATCTTATTATCATAATTGTATGGGTATTATCAGTAAGACACGATATTCATTCTTTTCACTTTGGATATCCAGCGTATAGTTATTATCATAAAGCAGGCGAAGGCGTTTTTTGACGTTTTCGAGCCCGATGCCTTTATGTTGTTCGCCGGCATTATTGAAACTGCTGTTTACTACCAGGCATTCCAGTTCATTCTCTTTTATCTCCATACATAGATGGATAAACGATTTCTGTTGGTAGCTGATGCCATGCTTGAATGCATTTTCAAGGAACGAGATAAATAACAACGGCGGGATCTGTATGTTCGGAACCTCTTCAGGCAGGGATATCCGGATATCGACCTGATCAGTATACCGTAGTTTCATCAGTCCGACATAGTTATTCAGAAAACGGATCTCTTTTTCGAGCGGCAGCGTTGGCAGGGCAGCGTCATACAAGACGTAGCGCATCATCTTGGAAAGTTCGAGAACGGTCTCTTTGGCTTTCTCTGTATCCAGGTCGATCAGGGCATGAATATTATTCAACGTATTCATGAAGAAATGCGGGTTGATCTGATGTTTCAGATATTCCAGTTCTGTTTGAAGCGTATGCTTTTCGAGTTCCTTCATCCGGTGTTCGTCACGTATGGATTTAAAGAGGAATTTGATTGCCACATTCAGCCCCAACACCAGAATGGCGATCAGGATGTGGTTGACCATCGGTGATATCATGCCCGGCATACGCCACATAGGAGGGTGTTCCGGTTGACGGGGTAGTTCCTTTCTGTCGGGAAACTGATGTATCCTTTCGTTCATTGGCGGACGTTCCATCCTGAATTCACGGGGTGGCCATTTATCCGGGTTATCCGGTCGTTTTAACTTCATAAACGGATTCAGGGCAAAGATCAGGCAGACCGTTAATGCAGTAAATAACAGATACAACCACGACTTTTTCCGTATCAATAGGAGAGGGATAAGCGCATAGTTGTTGATAATAAAAAGAATGAAGAAAGGAGCGATAATCTTCCAGGCACGAAAAATATCGTTCCAGTTGATCGTCTCTCCGTTATATTTATGTTCCAGTACGGGCGAGATCCATATCACTACCCAGATAATCAGGTAGATCAGGTTCTCCAGGAGCCTTTGCCGTTGTTCTTGTTTTTCCATTCCGGTCAGAATTTATATGAATATCCCAGGCCTATCATGTGTTTACCATTCCCTTCGTCGTCATCTTTAAAATTAATATACCGGTAATACAGTTGCAGGGAGTTTCGTTTATTCAGTTTATACTTGCTGCCAGCTGTATATCTCAGTTTATTCATTTTATTTCCTTGTGGATCGTTCAGCGTATTATATAATTCAACAGATGCGTAAGGTTCAAATTTGCAATTCCGGATATCGTATTCCACTTCGAGCCGGCTGCGGAGATATAATTTCGGATTGGCCCGCTTACTTGTCTCTTTGATCCCGACACGATATGTACTTTGAAATCGCTCCCGTAAAGATACGGTAAAGCGGTCAAAACGATACGAACCGGTGGCATAAAAATAATAACGGTGACGCACTTCCCAACCTTTCGTCTCATGATTATAATTGATCAGATTATAGGCGCCTCCCAGTTTGAGAAACTTCCAGGGCTTATAACTTAAGTCGAGTGTGGTAGAGAAGCGGTCTGTTTCGCTCAGGTTGTCACGCAGGCGGAACTCTTCTTCCAGTGACAGATTCAGGCCCGGGACAATCTTCTTCGTTACATCGACGCTCAGTGACGAACCGAAGTCATTCTGGGCCCGGAGAGAAGAGCCTGCCAGCAGGCATAAAGCAAATAGTTTTACTTTCAGATATTTCATAAGGCAGTAGTTTTAACAGGTTTTATTCCCCTTCCCGCGGGAAACGGGTTAATGTATCGACTGTATTGATCTCCTGTGAGTCGGATTCATAATAGACTTTGATAAAAGCGGCATCACGCAGGAAATCGATATGCCCTATCTCTATCTTTTGTATATCCAATCCGGTACGACTACGGAGGTCGGAGAGGAGTTCATCCCTTTTTTCCGGTACGATCAACTGTATCTTATCGTATAAGATCAGTTTACAGGAAACGTGCTTCAACCAGCGTTCGCTTTCCTGTAGCCAGGTGACGAGAAGAAAGATACAGTTTGTTGCAATAAGCTCTGCGAAACTGATCTGTACAGCCAATGCATTGATGACGGAAAGGGCAATGATAATGAACAGGTAAGTCATCTCCCGGATAGGCACCGACTCTGTGCGGTAGCGTATAATCCCGAAGATGGCGAATATACCCAGTGCAAAACCAATCTTTAGCTTCACACTTCCCATTAGGATAATAAGGAAAAACACGCTGACATTAATCAGCGAGAAAGTGAAATAATAATCTCTCCGCCTGCTTTTGGGATAATAAAAGAAATGGATAATCAGGCCGACCACCACAAAGTTAAAGAGGAAGCGGAGTATCAGTTGTGTAAATGCATCCGTATCCATGACGGGGTTTCCCATCAACTGTGCTTCTTCTGCAATATCAAAGAATGTATCCATAAGAATAATTGGCTAGTTTATTTATTTGAGTTAGTTTCTTCTTGAAGCGATTTCGCTTAACAGCCGGGTTGGTCAGTAATATACCTAAACAGTATTTGCTGATACTGACCGGATGAATACGCAACCGGGAGAGATATTCCTTTGCACGGGAGGGCATATTACCATCCTGCTTAAGTTCGATGATGACCAATCCCGGTAGCGATTGTTCTATACCGGTAGCGAGGTTACGGAAACAAAGTCCGGTATCGATCGTAAGCCGTTCTGTTTTCTCCCGGTTTACAAGGGTGATACGGTCGAACTGGTTTTCCACCTGCAATACCAGTTCCTGTAGTTTGAAACAAGCATGTTTACAAAGGAATTTTTCTGCATCTGCCGTCTGGTAAGGGTTCATTCGGGGAAGAGGTATCCGTACTTTCCGGGTTCTACCTTTGTTGTTCTTATCTTTTATTTCGAGAAAGGTCAGGCTGGAGTCTGTGTAAGACCGCATCCGTATTTTCTCACGGGTACGGCGTCCGTTCTGGTGAGCCAGGTACATGGCCAGTCCGGGGGTATCCAGATAGATCGTTTGGTACGGGCTGATCCGTTTGCCATTTATTTCCTGTATATAATAGTCTTTCTGCAACTGTTCCAGAAATAAAGCCAACTGATCGATGGTAGTAGTATATTTCGTATCTGTCCGGTTCATCAGCCGGACCCCTTCCATCTCGGCCAGCGAGATGGAAGGGAAACCGTTCAGGATGGAGTTGATAACCTTTTCTTTCATTTTGCTTTTCAGACTAATAGATATACTTATTACATTTTGGTTTCAAAAATAGAAATGCTTTTATTGGATAAGAAAAATAATCAGTGAAATGCGAGTTTTATCCCATGAAGGAGGAGAGTGAATCTACTGTGTCGCTATGACGACACTACTGTGTGGATGTAGTAACATAAATCAGGGTATCTCTCTTTTCACTGATAAAAACCTCTTGTTTACAGATACTTTTTGGTGAGGCTGGGAAGGGAGGTTATTTTTGGAGATAAAAATGAAAGGATTATGATAAAGTATAATATTGTAAGTAGCTACTTGTTTTTATTTTCCCTGATCATATCGATATTGTCATTACCGTCTTGCAGTACGGATGATATCTCTTCCGGTGAAGAAACAAAGACAGTACCCGATGATGAGAAAGACTCGGTCGATAACTCTTCTTTTTCTACTACGGTCACTATTTCTTTTGACAATACCGTGACGGTTTCCAATCCGATGGCAGATAATGGTGTATCTGTTCAGGTCGACAACGGACAGGTAACAGTCGTTTCGACAGCAGAAGAGATAGAATACATCCTCTCCGGAACAACTGCCAACGGCAGGGTAAAGATATATAGTGATTATAAATTCAAGCTGACATTCAACGGTGTCTCCATTACGAATCCTTCCGGCCCGGCTGTCAATATCCAATCACACAAACGTGTATTCGTTCAGTTGAATGATAATACTCAGAATATATTGACCGACGGCTCTTCTTATGAAACGAGCGGAAGCGAAGACCAAAAAGCCGCCTTTTTCAGTGAAGGGCAACTGATCTTCAACGGTAATGGTTCCCTGACTGTCAACGGTAATAATAAACATGCCATTTGCAGCGACGATTATGTACGGATCTATGAAGGAAACTTCCAGCTGACCAGCAAGGTATCCGATGGCATTCATACAAACGATGCTGTCATAATCGATGGCGGCACACTGGTTATCAACGCAACAAAAGACGCCATAGAATGTGAAGAGGGTTATATCCTTATCCAGGATGGTAATATTACGATTGTCAGCGGTGACGAAGGAATCACCACCTCTTACGAAGGCTCCGACTCTTCCATTAATCCTTATATGGATATCAATGGAGGAACGATCGATATAACCACCACAGGTACTTCCGCGAAAGGAATAAAGAGCCTCGGCAACCTGACTATCAACGGAGGTAACATAAAGGTGAAGACCTCCCTTCGCGAAGCAGAAGGTATCGAAAGCAAACGCGAACTGGTCATTAACGACGGTTATATCATTGTCGAAGCCTACGACGACTGTATCAATGCTGCTACCTCTATCATTATCAATGGCGGAGAAATCTACTGTTATAGTGCTGCAAACGACGGTATAGATTCGAACGGTACATTGACGATTACTGGAGGAACCGTTATCGCCATCGGAACCTCTTCGCCGGAAGATGGATTCGACTGCGACCAGAATACCTTTAAGATTACCGGAGGAACCATTATCGGTGTAGGTGGAGGAACCAGCACACCGACATCCAAGGAATGTACGCAACCTTCTTTTGTCTATGGTGGCAGTGGAACACAGAACACATTGTTCCATATCAGTGCAGCCGACGGAACAGACGTCCTGACCTTCAATATACCACGTACACTTCAGCAAATGACCCTTTTGTTCAGTAGTTCATCACTGGCAAGCGGAGCAAGCTATACTCTGCAAACCGGAGGAACAGCGACAGGTGGAACCGACTTCTACGGACTTTACACCGGTGCCACTTATTCCGGAGGTACCCAGGCCGTTACCTTTACAACAAGTTCGATGGTGACAACCCTCGGTTCTGTCTCCGGTGGAATAGGTGGAGGCGGAATGGGTGGCGGAGGAGGCAGACCCGGCGGCTGGTAAAAAAAACTTCCGTTTTGTATACTATGAAAGCAAATGAATGATACTTTTGTAACGGCAAAAAGAAAACAATACTAGAATAGTTCAGAATGGAAGATCTCAGTTTTGAAGCACGCGTGCTTCATACGCCTTACGAAAAGCCGGATGCTTATAACGCTTTATCCATGCCGGTATATAACACTGCCGCATATGAATTTGATACGGCCGAAGCGATGGAAGCAGCTTTCTGTGGACATACATCCGATCATGCATACTCGAGGATCACGAATCCTACCGTACAATATTTTGAAGACAGGGTACGCGCCATCACGGGAGCAATAAGCGTTACCGCCCTCAATTCAGGGATGGCAGCTATCAGCAATACGCTGATGACGATCGGACGTGCGCATGCGAATATCGTTACATCACCGCATCTGTTTGGAAATACGTATTCCCTGATGAAGAACACACTGGCCGCTTTCGGTATGGAAGCCCGCTTTTGTGACCTGACAAATCCGGACGAAGTACGTGCCAATATAGACTGCAATACCTGTGCTATCTTTCTGGAAGTAATTACCAATCCACAACTGGAAGTGGCCGACCTGAAATTACTTTCTTCCATCGGGAAAGAAGCCGGTGTGCCGCTGATTGCCGACACGACTGTGGTTCCTTTTTCTGTCTTTCGTGGGAAAGATCATGGCATAGATATAGAAATTATATCCAGTACAAAATATATATCCGGCGGTGCAACCAGCGTGGGAGGGTTGATTCTCGATAACGGAACTTTCGATTGGAGCCATTTCATTACACTGAAACACTGGTACGAACAATTTGACGAACGCGCCTTCACCGCCCGTATGCGGAAAGAGATCCATCGTAATCTGGGAGCCTATATGACACCGCAGGTTGCTTATATGCAGACGCTGGGGTTGGAAACGATGCAGGTTCGTTTCGACCGCCAGGGAACAACTTGCCTGGAGCTCGCAGAACGTTTACAGGCATTGCATGGCATTGTCTCCGTCAACTATACAGGATTGAAAGATAACCCATACTATAAGTTAAGCACAGCCCAGTTCGGCAAATATCCCGGAGCTATGCTGACATTCGACCTGGCCTCCCGCGAAGCCTGCTTTGCATTTATGAACCGTTTGCGACTGATCCGTCGCGCAACCAACTTGTTCGATAATAAGACACTGGCTATCCATCCGGCAAGTACCATCTACGGCGGTTTTTCGGAAGAACAGCGTCAGAGCATGGACATCAGCCAGCAGACCATACGCTTATCGGTCGGTCTGGAGTCGGTGAACGATCTGTATAAAGATATCGAACAAGCTTTAGCTACCGACAAATGAGAACCCTTGTCATAGCTGATAACCAGGATATCACTAAAGCCGGCATCTTATACCTGACAGATAAGATGCCGGAGATTGGTCTTGCGACTGAAGCGGCCGACAAGAAAGAGTTGCTTCAGCTACTGAGCCGGTATCCTGAAGCAATCGTTCTACTCGATTATTCATTATTCGACCTGAACGGGGCAGAAGAATTGATCATCCTGCAAGCCAGATTCAGGAAAGTATCCTGGATTCTATTCAGTGATGAATTAAGTGAAGATTTCATCCGCCGGATTATTTTCAGTAGCGAAGCATTCAGCATTTTGTTGAAAGATTCTCCTATGGAAGAAATATCCTCGGGCATACTCTCTGCTTTTCATTCTCAGCAATTTATTTGTAGCCGGATCAGGAACTTACTTTCCGACAAGAAAGTAACGCATGAACCTAAAGAACATCCGGTACTAACCTCTACCGAGAGGGACGTTTTGAAAGCCATCGCCTTAGGTAAGACAACCAAAGAGATTGCCGCCGAACGTTTTTCAAGTATCCATACCATTACCACTCACCGTAAGAACATCTTTCGTAAGCTGGAAATCAATAATATACATGAAGCAACCCGATATGCGCTCCGCGCCGGAATTATAGATTCTGCCGAATATTATATATAGAGTAATTTATTTCACTATCTTTACACCGTCATTAGTCGTCATACTATGGTTTATAGGTCCTGATGAACATTTTCCGGAATATGGCTGTTAATTTCATATATTATTAATTTTAAATAAGTACTCATGAATAGAGCAGAACTCATTACAGCCCTGGCTGAAAGAAGCGGGTTGCAAAAACAGAAGGCAAGCAAGGTATTAGAAGCCTACATGGAGATCGTAACAGAAGTATTATCAGAGAATGAAGAACTAACCCTGATTGGTTTTGGAACCTTATCCCCAAGACCACAAACCAGCCGCATGGCTCGTAACCCAAAAACAGGGGAACCTGTTATGATCGAAGCCAGAAGAACCGTTAAGTTCAAACCTGGCAAGTTCTTATTGGAAGCTATGAACGGAAAGAAATAAAATAGCTGAATTAACAGAAAGAGGCTATCTCAAAAGTAAGAAATAACGCTTAGCGTGTCAATCTCGTCAGGATAATGACGCTACTAAGCGACTTTGGAGACAGTCTCTTTTTTCTTGACCACCCACCAGCCTGAAATTATACCATATCTTCCCCGGCCTTGACAATCTCTACCTTCAACGTCTTGTGGAAAGGAGTAAAGCGGGCGACCACCATAACGACAATAGCAAAAATCAGTACATATCCGATAATCGTTTTCAACGCAAGCAGCAGGCTCTGCGATTGCAGGATCGTATAAAGGCTATTATTTGCCAGTTGGGTTGCATCTGTCATATTATGCCCCTGTGCCAGTGCACTGTTTAGCGACTGGTTATATTGTTGTGCTGCCAACGGGTTCTGCATACTCATATTTTCCGAGAGGATAGTCATCCCTTGCAACTGTACGCGATAAAGCATATTATTAAAGAAAGAAGATGCCAACGCCGGAGCCAGTACAGACCGGCAGGCTATCAGGAAAAAGGCATTATATATCATCAATTTGGGATTCATATCTTCCACCGCATAGACACCGAAAGCGATAAACAGGATCATCATACCCATTCCACGGAGAAACATAGGAAGATACAGCATTTCATATGTTCCGTTAGGCATGATCCCGAAATAAAGAATACTCAGATAAATCACATAGCATAACATACCTCCGGATATCAGTATCCTGAAACGCCATCGTTGCCAGCGGAACCACCAGAAACAGATCACCGCCCCGCATATAAACCCCGGCAACATCCATAGGTTGAGGAAGTTGGCGTGAACACTGTCTACCCGGATAATACTATTCATATAACTGGTGACCAGCGAACTGGTGGAAGAAAAGAACATGACCAGCATCATATAGAAATACCCGATCAAAGCCTTGCTGCTATTCAGTACTTCCAACCGGATATAAGGATTTTTCTTTGTCTTTTGCCGGAACAGGAATAGCCAGATCAATACCGGAATGGCCACCGCATATATCGTAATTTTTGTCGATGAAAACCAGTCGAGCGTTTTGCCATAAGTAGCAGAGTAAATGGTGAAAAGCAGGATAGAAGCCATCAGCAGGATACTTTTCCAATCGATCTCCCTGAACGGAAAGTTGATGGGACGCCGTGCATACCGGAAAAACATCAAGACAAAAGAGATGGCAACCAGCAACAGTAAAATAACGAAATAGTACATATACTGCCACTGGTAATAATAGGCCAGTTGTGCCGTCACCGCCATCGAAACCTGTCCGGCAGAGAATACGATCGGATAGAAGTAAGCATAAAACTCACTACGGACATTCTTCGGACTAAACAGCGGGCGGATCATCAGAATAATCTCCAACATGGCAAAAGCCTTCAGGAAACCGATAAAGAAACTGCATACAATAATAATATCCATCTGGTTGACCTGTGCGCAGATAAAACTGAGTATCACCTGCAATAAGAGGTCGATCAATAGGATCGTCTTGGTTGTCACCACCGGCCGTACCTTCGGTATAAGCGGATAAGCTACCGCCATCCCTGCCGAGGTGGCATAGTATGCCATACTGATATCTTCACTCAACACTCCCAGTGTACCGGATACCTCGGTGATCGTTCCGGTATAGGCACCATTGATAAGGATGATCGGAAGCATCACGACAAAAGCCGTTACAATACCCAACCACCGGGGAACCCAGGGACGGATCGGAACACTGAGAAGTGCTTGATTGGCCATCTGTTATTCTTTTGTTTATTAATCCCTTTTCAATGCTTCCGTTTCCACCATCATCCCGGCACGAAGCAAGTTCATATCCTCGGAAGATATATCCGTCAGGTCGATCCGGACGGGAATACGCTGCTGTATCTTTACAAAATTACCGGCGGAATTATCTGTCGGGACCAGCGAATATTTCGATCCGGTAGCTTCGGAGATTGCCGTTACTTTCCCGTGGAAGATACGATTGTCAACTGCATCGACTTTGATACGTACTTCCTGCCCGATATAAATATGGCTGATCTGCGTTTCCTTATAATTTGCCGTTATCCATTTGTCGTCGCCACGCACCAGGTTACTCAATGTCTGTCCCGCCTGCACCAGTTGCCCGGTTTCCAGTGTGCGGCGGCCCATATATCCGTCAAAGGGAGCGGTGACGACCGTGTAGGAGAGGTTGAGCTGTGCCATTTCCAGGTCGGCCTCTTTGCGCAGGATCATGGCTTCCACACTGCCGCTTTTCTTGCTCGTCTCCGAGTATTGCGACTGGGCGACACTTTTCTGGCGCAGCAGGGCGTCGTAACGTGCCTGCATGGCTTCATAGTTGGCTTTTACCTGTTCGTATTGCTGTTGCGATACCGATTCTTCAGCCAGCAGGTTAGCATATCGCCGGTAATCCTGTTCCAGTTGCCACAGGCGGGCTTTCGTTTCGGCTATATTGGCATCCTGCACACTGACATTGACTTGCGAGGTTCGTATACCGGAACTTAATATGTCGCGGGAGGCATGGGCATCGAGCAGGGCAGCCTCTGCATCTTTCAGTTTGATGCGGTATTCCCGGTCGTCGAGTATCAATAGCGTATCACCGGCTTTTACATGCTGGTGTTCGATGAAGCACACTTTACTGATATAACCCGGAACACGGATATTGATCGGGGTGATATACTGATCGACAACGGCATCATTGGTTATCTCATAGTTTACATACTTCCAGAAATAATTGACTGTCCACGATATTCCGCTAAATGCCAGCAGAATGCATACCGTGTTGAGGGTGATGTTCCTTATTTTCAACCGTATGAGTTGTTTCCTTTTCTTATCTAGTGCAGACATATCGATCTGTTTTTATTCTGATTATAAATTACCGCATGAACGCATCAGTTGGTAGTAGCTGTAAATAACCTCCGTCCGTGCATTTGTCAGTTGCAGGTCGGCTTCCAGCCGGATACTGCTTGCATCCAGGAGGTCGGTCAGGATAGAGAGCTGGTTCAGATACCGGTTCCGTACGATCCGGTAATTCTCTTCCGCCTGGCGGACCGACAGGAGCAGGGCCTGTACCCGGTCGAGTGCCTCATGATGTTTGATCCAGGCACTTTTCACGTTGACACGGATATCCTGCATGATCTGTTCCTCCCGATTCTTCTGAATATTGACATATTGTTTTACTTCGTGCATCTTATGTTTATTCTGATACAACGAAGAGAGGTTGTAAGACAGACTGAGCGCGACATTCCAGTTGTTGGAAAACATATCTTCCATCGTAGTACTCAACGGACGCGCCAATGTATTGGCTGCACGGATGGAGAGCGTAGGAAGATAATCGGCCCTGGCCAGCCGGATATCATTCTGTGCCAGCCGGGTATTGTACCGGGCGATTTGCAACTCGGGATAGTTCTCATAAGCCTGGCGTACATACTCTTCATAACTTTGCAGCGAGACGGCCGTATAGAGCAGGGTCGTATCCGGTTGGAGGAGCAGCATTTCATCCAGCCCGAGGATGACATCCATTTGCTGGGAGACGATGGCGATGTTGTCGTCCGCCTCCCGATAGGCCAGCTGATCGTTGGTCAGTTGCAGTTCACTGCGCAGTTCGTCATTACGGGTGACGATCCCTTCCTTCTTTAAGCGGCGGATATCTTCCAACCGGCGGGTCGACTCTTCCACATTCCGGGCGAATACATCCTTTTGTTTATACAAGCTGAAAAGATCCATATACCGGCTGAGCAGAAGTAGTTTTATCTCGGCTTCATTATTGGTCGAATTCAGGGCGGCGATCTGCTTTTCCAATGAGGAACGTTCGATCGTATAATGAATTTTTCCTCCCCGGTAGATCGGTTGCGTAACTTCTACATTATAATTATGCGACCAATCCGGCATATCCGGATGTACGGGTTGCGAGAGTCCTTTCCGGAAGACGGTCGGCTGTCCGATATATCCCGTTGTAGCCCCGATATGGATATCCGGCAACCTCGATGTTTGTGCCGTCTTTTCCTTGTCGGCAGCGATCACCTCCTGCATGCGGGTGGCTTTCAGTTGCAGACTATTCTCTGTGCCCAGACGGAATAATTCGTCGAGGGTAAGAGAATAAGCCTGTTGGGAACGAATCGCAACAGGCTTCAGAATAAACAGTAACAATAATAAACTATATCTTATCAAATATCTCATTCAGCTTAGTCAATTGCTTCATACACGATTCCATGTGACGGGGATTCATTCGTTCGCCTATCTGGTCATACATATCTTTCAACATCGATTTTATGCGTCTGGCCATTTCTTCACCTTCGGGAGTGAGGAAGATCAGTTTATTCCTCCGGTCGTTGGAGTCTTCCTGCCGGATCACCCAGTTCTTCTTTTCCAGGTTATTGATCAGGTTGGTCAGGCAGGCTTTGTCTTTAGCCGTCTTTTCAGCCAGTGTTTGTTGGCTGACTCCTTGTTCTTTCCACAGGCAGTGCATGATTTGCAGCATTTCGAAAGTCATATCGATATTATTCTGCTTGAGCAACCGTTGGATCGTTTGCCGGAAAGTCATTCGTGTTTTTAGAACCAAAAGGTTGAGTTCGTGGGCTAATTCGCCATTTGCTGTCATACTTGTTCTCTTTGTTGGCGCAAAGGTATGTATTTCTTTTGGATATTGGTTTAATGTTTGACTATTTATTTTTTAGGAAAGGATAGATATCAATGCTTCTCATTAATTTATGAACAAAGGATATTAGGGGAGGATATTTATTGTTTGAATTGGTGTGTGTATTTAAATATCTAATTATCAGATATTTAAAGTTGTGTAAAAATGACTAAAAAAAACGATCGTTTTTTCTCGCCATCATTTTTATAATCTGACAAAGTTAAAAATAATTATTTGCAAAACAATAAATATCTACTTTTTCTTACTTAAAATCAGCGGAATATAAATTGAAAATTAAAGCCTGTATTATTGTGTAATTGTGTTAAAATATTAGCGGATATAATGACTAAAAAAAACGATCGTTTTAGCTAGTCATTTAATTAAAAAACACTAGTATTAACAGACATGAAAGAGCAAAAAATGCAAATCGCCTATCTAAATAAAATAATATATTCCTATATTATTTCGTCGAAGGCCTACGACGATGCCATCCACTGTTGTAAAATACCTTCGTATCCCTACGACGACGTAATCCAACGTTGTAAGACACCATCGTACCCCTACGACAATGCCATTCACCGTTGTAAAACACCGTCGAAGGCCTACGACGACACAATCCACCGTTGTAAAATACCTTTGTACCCCTACGGCAACATAATCCAACGTTATACACACCCGTCGTACCTCTACGACGATATACATTATTATTATGTATTATCAGCAAATAATATCCGACTAAATACTAATCATTAAATCATCTACATTATGGCAAACATACAAACATGCCCTAAGACACGATTAAGAGCCAACGAATGGCTAACTTTATGTATCTCCGTAAAAAACGAAATCCAGCGAGCCGACAGGGATATTTCGCTTTTTAAACCTGAGTTCGACAGCTTCGACGCCTGTATCATCCAATTCGACAACAGCCTGAACCGTTTGAGCAAAAGCGAATATACCAGAAAGTCGAACGAAGCGAAACGCAGGCTGAATGCTTCACGTGACGGACTTTTCAAAAAGATATCGGGCGATCTGAGTAATTCAAACAACGATATTGCAGCGGCGGCTGTCAGCCTAAAGATCGTAGTCGATCAGTTTAAATATATCAGCCAACTGTCTTTCGAAGATATTATCGGAAAGACGGAAAGTATCGTTGCCTATTTTAAATCGGATGATTATAAGGATCTTATCAAATTGCTTAAGTTGGAGGATCGTGTGACGCAACTGGAAACGGTCAACAATGAAGCAAAAAATATCCTTGCTAAAAAACTGACGGAAACGGGACACCGTAATATACCCCGCAAAACGCCGGTCACGCGCCGGGAATTGAATATCGCTTACGATAAGCTGGTCGACCAGTTGAACTTCCTGTCCCGTCGCGACGGTGATACGGATTACCTGACTCTTTTTGCATTTTGGAATGCCCTGATCGACAAGGTACGTGTTACGATCTCACTCCGCAGCGGTGCCGCCAAAGGCGGAAAGACCGACAGTGGCGCAAGCAACCAGCCGACCACCCCGCCATCAGGCGGCGGCGATGATGATCGTCCGGTTATCGAATAATTATCAATCAAATAAATAAAAAATGAAAACAATACTACTTTTATGTTTATCTATCCTGTTTCTTCCGCTAACATTGGCAGCGGAAGGTTTGACGGTTACAGGTGGTACACAGAATACGGATTATTCTTACAAGGATAATGTATATACTGTCCTGACCGGGACGGCACTAACCTTTTCGGGGACAACAACGACGGATCGGATTGTGATCGCAGAAGAGGTAACAGCTGATATCACATTAAATAATGCAGATATACAATTTACATCATTTGATTACTATGGAGATGGAAATGCAGCATTTCATATAAATAAAAATGCAAGTGCCACTATAACATTGACAAATACGAATGTTTTGGAATCAAATGGAATGTCATCTGGTTTAGAAGTACCAAAAGGTGCATCTGTTATTATCAAGGGAGATGGGAAATTAACAGCTACTGGAGGACAGTCTTTAAAAAACTCCGGTGCAGGAATCGGTACAAAAAGAAGCTTGGAGGCTGGATCTATAACTATAAATTCCGGAACGATTATTGCTAAGGGAGGAAATGGGTATAGCAATTATTGGGGTAATTATTCCGGTTATGGTATTGGTAGTTATTCCGGTGAAAATGTCGTTATTAACGGAGGAAATATAACTGCTAATGGTGGAACCAATGCTGGCTCTGGAAATGGAGATCCTTTTTATAATGTAATTATTAATGGTGGTACTTTCACTGACTGTACTGTCTCTAATATTATAAAGTTTGATAATACAAACAATTCTTTTACTAATTGTACTTTAAACTTTAAAAATCCGGTGACATTGGTGAAAGATTATTCAGATTGTAAATTTAATGGTAATATAACAATAGCAAGCGGGAACTATACAAACTGTAAATTAAATGATAATAGAGTTATTAATGGTGATGTGACTATTAATAGTGGGATATTTACAAACTGCATTATACTTAATATTATAAAGTTTGATAATACAAACAATTCTTTTACCAATTGTACTTTAAACTTTAAAAATCCGGTGACATTGATAAAAGATTATTCGGATTGTGAATTAAATGGTGATATAACAATAGCAAGTGGGAACTATAGAAACTGTAAATTAAATGATAAGATAGTTATTAATGGTGGTACTCTCACTGACTGTCCTATTTCCGGAAATAAAGTGATTATAAACAAAGGAACAATCAATAATACAGAAGATAAAAATATAACAGCAAAAGATATAACTATCACTGGTGGGAATATAAATATTCAGTTACCAGAAACAGGTTGTGTAACCTCTGCAATTGAAGGAGATAATATTTTAATTAGTGATGGAAATATTAATATTAAAGGAGGCTCAGATCCCGATAGAGCAGAAGGCGGTGCAGGTATTCGTGTTTCTGAAGGACATGCGCTGACTATTACAGGAGGATATATCGATGTAGCAGGAGGTAGAGACTGTGCAGGAATAGGTGGAACAAAAAAGGAAAGATGTGGAACTGTTATTGTTAAAGGAGGTACTATAAAGGTAAAGAAAGGATCAAGTGGTGGAAGTTCATCAATAGGTGGAGGATATGATAAAGAGAACAGTGGAACATTAACTATTGAAGGAGGATCATTATATACAGATGGGACAATTAATGCATCGATTACAAATAATGTTTATCTCGGCATCACCCCCGAAATAGAAAATGTAACCGATATTTCGGTAGATAATAACCCTTATTATATTAATCAAAACTATGCAGGTGATAATAAGTTATATCTTTATATGACAGGTGCGGATCATACTATTACTGTACGCAAAAATGATAACAGTGTTACGACTTACACAGCGACTTATGTTTCCGCAGGTGTAGGTGGTGATGGCAGGAATAAAGGATACTTTACATTTGATGCAGGTTCGACAACTACTCCCACCGACAACTCTGCAATAGCTTTTGAAGCCGGTGATATTACTGCAACTTATAACAAAGAAAGCAATGAGCTGAAAGTAAAACTCACGGTTACAGAAAAAGTAACTTTCCGCAGTGCTGCCATGAACAGCGTGCAACTGACATTGACGGACGGAGCAAATATATACTTTTCCGATCACAAAACAGTTACCGGCTCAGGCGATTATACGTTTACTTTCGATACGAAAGGATTGAATGTCGGAAGCTACACACTTACCGCCAACTATGGCGGCTCGGCAACAAGCCTGACTGCCGGCGAACAAACAAAGACTTTGACAATCGAAAAAGCCGAAGGTAATACGGCTGCTGATTATACAGAACCGAATGCGCTAACGGCTACTTATGGACAGACATTGATAGATGTCGTATTACCGGGTGGTTGGGCATGGAATGCTTCGGGAACTTCTGTTGGAAATGTTAGTTCACCTCCGAATACTTTTGCCGCCACATTTACGCCTGCCGATACGAAGAATTATAAAACAGTATCGAAGAATCTTTCCGTCACGGTGAATAAGGCAATAGCCAGTGATCCGGGAACACCGGCAGTTCTTTCGCCATCCTCTGTAACATATGGAACAAAGCTATCCGGAATAACAATCACCGACGGCTGGCAATGGATGGATGGAACGATTGTGCCGACTGTAACTAATTCCGGTTACACAGCTTGTTTCCCTGTTACGGATTATACTAATTATGATTGGAGCAGGGTTAATGGTTATAATGAAGTCACTCATAAGGTAAACCGAACTATTACTGTAACAGTCAATAGAGCCGACCTGACAGCTGCAGACTTTACCTTTGCCGCCCCGACCGATCTCGCCTGCAACGATTCTAAAAAGGAAGCTACTGTTGAAGCTAAATCCGGTTTGACAGGTATTGGTGCTATCACCATCAAATATTATAAAGAGGGTGTGGAAACCGACCCGATCGGAGTTGGCGAATACACCGTAAAGATCGACGTAGCCGAAGGTGATAACTATAAGAATATAACAGATTTGGAAGTCGGAACATTTTCTATCACTCCCAAACAATATACCATTGCGATCGCTTCCCCGATCGACCACGGTACAGTCACCGCCGACAAGACGCAAGCCACCGAAGGCGAAACCGTCACCCTGACTGTCAATCCTACGCAAGGCTACAAACAGGAAACGTTGTCCTATACTACCGACGGTGGCATAACGGGAGCCATCACCGGAACAACCTTCCTGATGCCTGCCGATAACGTAACGGTGACGGCAACTTTCAAAGCATCATCCGTGCCTCCGGTAAATCCTCCTGTCGATCCCGACGATCCCGACGATTCCGCCCCGGTTCGTTACACCGTCACGCTCCCCGCCATAGAGGGTGCGGCAACCGATCCGGTGGCAGGCAGCTACAAGGTAGAAGATTGGACTGACTTCACATTCTCTTTGACAGTTGATGAAGGCTATCTTGAACAATCGCAACCGGTAGTAAAAGCTAATGGCGTTACAATCGAATCGGGCGACGGGAAGAAATATGTACTGAAACAGGTATGTCAGGATACTTCCATCGAGATCGAGGGCATCGTCAAGGATCATCCGACAGCGAACGAATGGATCGATGGCGGCATCGATATCCGTACCGAAGATAAGGCAATTTATGTCGCTGCCCCGCGTGCCATGCGATTGCGGCTGATCGATATCAGTGGGCGCGTGATCCGCAGCACCGAACTTCTTCCCGGCGAAAACCGCATCGGGAATATTGCCTCCGGCATTTATGTCCTTGTATTGGATGGGGTAGGATCGGAAAAGATAATTGTAAAGTAAATAGAAAGAGGGTGTAAAGCACCCTCTTTTTGTAATATAAGGCTTTGCCTCATAAAAAATATTCAAATAGAATAACCGGTTTATAGAAATAATTATCTACATTTGCTCATATTTATTAACGGATATATCAAACCTATTAATTATGAACAAATTTATCAATCCTTTCTCGGATTACGGCTGGAAAAAGATTTTCGGCAGTGAAGTAAGTAAAGATCTTATCATTAGTTTCCTTAATGAAGTCATTCAACAGGAAGTAATCGTAGACATCACTTTTCGCAATGTGGAGATGCTTGGTCTGAAACAGGACCAGCGGCGTGCCGTATTCGATATCTTCTGCGAGAATGAAAGCGGAGAGGTTTTTATTGTGGAAATGCAAAAAAGCCGCCAGAAATACTTCTCCGACAGAGTATTGTATTATGCATCCTTTGCCATCCAGCAACAATCCATGATCGTAAAAGAGAAGTTGGAAAAAGAACCGGATGAAAGGATTCGTAAACGGTGGAACTATCATATCAGTAAAGTGTATGTCGTTTGCGTACTGAACTATATCATGGATCCATCGCGTCCGGAGAAATACCGTTGGGATATTGTGCGCATGGATCGTGAACTGAAGATTCCTTTCAGCGAAACGCTTAATGAAATCTATCTTGAAATGCCGAAATTTGTATTACCTTTGCATGAGTGTGATACGCTTTATAAGAAGTGGTTATATGTATTAAATAATATCGAGATCATGGAACGATTACCCGAAGAACTGAACAATCAGATATTCCGCAAACTGAAAAGTATCGTGGAGGTAGAGCGCATGACTCCCGATCAACGACTGGAATATGAACTGAGCCTCTCCGTCGAACGTGACCTTTCAGCAGCACTCGATACTAGTTTTGACGACGGTATGGAGAAAGGCAAGGCTGAAGGCATAGTCGAAGGTAAGGCAGAAGAACAACGCCTTATTGCTGCCAATTTTAAAAAACAGGGAATTAATATTGAAACGATTGCTCAATGTACCGGATTGTCGGTAAAGGAAATTAACGAATTGTAATTTCGTTATCGCTCATTAATTAAATCAGCCAGATTGTTATTTACGTTAAAACACAACCTGGCTGATCTTATTTCAGTTCTTATCAAAAGGAGTCTTTTTACAAAGGATATTCCTCAAACGCATACAATACCGTCGACAGATACCGTTCCCCTGTATCGGGCAATAAGGCCACGATTGTCTTGCCCGCATTCTCCGGCAGTTCGGCCAACTTCAATGCCGCATATACTGCTGCCCCGGAAGAGATGCCGACCAGCAAACCTTCCGTCTGTGCCAGTTCACGGCTGGTGCGGATGGCGTCGTCGTTTTCTACCTGTATGATTTCATCAACAAACTTGCCGTTATATGTTTTAGGAATGAAGCCGGCACCGATACCCTGTATCTTATGTGGACCGGGTTTGCCTCCCGAAAGAACCGGCGAGTCGCTGGGTTCTACGGCAACGATCTTGACATTCGGGTTATGTGCTTTCAGCCCTTCTCCGACACCACTGACCGTACCGCCTGTGCCTACACCGGCAACGAAGATGTCGACTTTGCCATCCGTATCCCGCCAGATCTCCTGTGCAGTTGTCTTTACATGTACGGCAGGGTTTGCCGGATTTTCGAATTGTTGAAGGATAACAGATCCCGGTGTTTCGTCACGCAAGGCTTCCGCCTTGGCAATCGCACCTTTCATGCCTTCTGCTCCGGAGGTGAGGACGAGGTGTGCACCGAGTGCTTTCAGCAGGTTACGGCGTTCCAGGCTCATCGTCTCCGGCATGGTAAGTATCAGTTTGTATCCTTTAGCTGCTGAGACAAAGGCCAGGCCGACACCCGTATTGCCACTGGTCGGTTCGATAATGGTGGCTCCCGGTTTCAGGATACCTTTTTCTTCGGCGTTTTCGATCATTGCCAGGGCGATGCGGTCTTTCACACTGCCTGCCGGGTTGAAGTATTCCAGCTTTCCGATCAGTTTAGCTTTTAAACCTTTGCTTGCATTGAAATTGGAGAACTCTAACAAGGGAGTATTACCCACTAAGTCAGTTAATTTTTGTGCTACGTTTGCCATATTCTTTCTAATTTTAGTTGTTCTTTATTTATAGGGGCAAAGATAAGCATTGAATTGGTAGCCGGACATACCATAAATAGGGTATATTTTATTTTTGTTTATTAACGATAAAATAATTCTCTTATCTTTGTACTATTCTGAATGAAACAGATGGAAGAAAACGAACTTATTTTATTACTAAAACAGAGTAGCAAGGAGGCTTTCACGACTTTATATAAAAAGTACTGGAAGCAGGTGTACAATTTCAGCCGGCTTTACCTGACGAGTCAGAGTATCGCAGAAGAAGTTGTACAGGAGGTTTTTATAAAGGTATGGGAATCGCGTGACTTCCTGCGTGAGGATGAAAATTTCAAAGGATTATTATTCATTATCACCCGTAATCTTATCTTTAATATACATCGTAAAAGTGTAAATGAAGATTTCTATAAGATAACCGTCCTTTCCGCCATGGAAAGTTCATATGATATAGAAGAAGAGATAGAAGCAAAGAACCTGAGCGAATATATCGATCTGTTGATTGCAGAGTTGCCGCCACGTCGCCGTGAAATATTTAATCTGAGTAGGAAAGAGAATAAAGCTTATAAGGAAATAGCGCTTTTATTGAATATCTCGGAGAAGACCGTTGAGAATCAAATTAGCGAGGCACTTAAATATCTCAGGAAGAATATTGTTTTACTATCTCTGTTCGTATAGGACAAAACCATCCCCCCTTTTTATCTTTTGAAAAAAAATTGCGACCGGATAGGGGGAAGCTATCTGTTCAGGTGTATTTATTATAAAGAGAGTAATAGAGATGGACCAGAAGGATACAAAATATATATTGAAAAAACTTATGCAGGATGCATTGGCTGAGGAAGAACAGGCTGCCCTGAACGACCGGAAGACCGTGAAGCGGCAAATGTTCAGCCAATGGGAAAATGCTCCTGATGCTGTCAGCTCTGATAGGGCCGACGGAAAACAGATATGGTACCATATCTGTCAGAGACTCTACTCCAGAGTCTCTGACAGAAGATATCTATATTATAAAATTTACAGTATAGCAGCTTCCTTGCTGTTATTGCTGGCGGTAGGAAGTATGGCTTTCTATATAGTCGGCAATAAGAAAGAAGTTGCGATGTATATCGTAACTTCCGGTATTCAGAATATGCAGTCGGTTTCTTTGCCCGATGGTACGTTTGTGCAGTTGGGCCCCGGTAGCAGATTAACTTATCCCGCCAACTTTACCGGAGAAACCCGCGAAATACGGTTAAGTGGACAGGCTTTCTTTGATGTCTGCAAAAATCCTGCCAAGCCATTCATCGTACATACTTCTAATATGCAGATAGAGGCACTGGGAACTGCCTTCGAAATCTTCGATTACGAAATAGAGAATAAATCGGAAACGGTTCTACTGAACGGTAGTGTCCGTATCAATCTAAACCGTACCACAGGAGATATGAAGGAGTTTATCCTATCGCCGGATGAAAAGATCGTACATGATAGATGGATCGACTCGACTTACATCCAGCCTGTCGATGCCGATAAATATACCGCCTGGCGCAAGCAGAAAATACTCAGCTTTGAGAATGAAAAACTATCGATGATTATCCCGCGCCTCGAACAATGGTACGGGCGCAAGGTGATGTGTCAGCAGGATTTAGCAGATAAATACCGTTTTACGTTTAAAGTGAGGGACGAATCATTGGAACGTATCTTATTTATAATGGGAGAATCGTCTCCGCTAGGATATCAGAAGACCACTAATGGAAATTTTGTAATAAAGCTCAAATAATTAATAACTTAAATTTATAGCCTATGAACACATGAAGGGGGTAACCTAAAAAAATTGGAAGATACCTGCAAGTATCTCCCAATCCGTGAGTTTTCGAAAAATGCAGGTCTTTTATGAGTAAGAACCAATGATTTGCATTTAGTATTTATCAAAAACAATACAAAGTTATGAAAAAAAACAATGACAGGGATTGTTGTGTCCCGTTATTTAGAAAAACAATTCGTATTATGAAAATCACAACCTTATTTTCACTCGGTGTGGCCTGTTGTATTTCTGCCTCTACCTACGCGCAGAATTACAAAGTGTCGATCAACAAAAAGAACAGTAGTATTATTGAAATCTTAAAGGATATCGAGAAGAATAGTGAATTCTCGTTTTTCTTTAACGACAATAATGTAAACGTCAACAGGAAAGCTAGTGTGAAAGCCAAGAATGCCTCTTTGGAAGAGGTGCTTGAGCAAGTGTTCGAGAATACCGGATATAATTACCAGATCATAGACCGCCAGGTACTGGTAAAAGCAGACAATTCGGTGAAAACGATGAATGGCGTTGCCGGTGTGGCACAGCAGAACAAGATGGTAAGCGGTGTCGTTACCGATGCCAGTGGTGAGCCCATCATCGGTGCGAATGTTATCATTAAAGGTACCACGACGGGTAGCATTACTGATATTGACGGTAAGTTTATGCTGGAAGCCAAAAACGGTGATGTGATCCAGTTTTCTTTTATCGGCTATCTGACTCAGGAAGTTCCTTATACCGGACAGGCAACATTATCGGTTAATCTGGTGGAAGATACACAGAAACTGGAAGAAATTGTCGTTGTAGGTTACGGTGTACAGAAGAAAGTAAATATGTCGGGTGCCGTTGCAACAGTCGACAGTAAAGTATTGGAAAGCCGTCCCGTTCAGAACGTATCGTCAGCCCTTCAGGGGATAATGCCCGGTGTGATGGTAACCTCCGGACAAGGACGTCCGGGACAGGACCAGGCAACGATCCGCGTGCGTGGTGTCGGTACATTGAATACCGCCGACCCGTATATCCTGGTGGACGGTGTTGAAACCGGTACGATGAACTCGGTCGATCCGAACGATATCGAGAGTATTTCCGTATTGAAGGATGCTGCTTCGGCTGCTATCTACGGATCGAAAGCCTCTAACGGGGTTATCCTGATCACGACGAAGCGAGGTAAGACCGGTAAGCCGCGTATTTCTTATAATGGATATGTTGGTGTTCAGAAAGCAACTGAAACGATCGACCGCATGAGCTCTTACGATTATGCCCGTCTTTACAATCAGTCCTTGATTAACGAAGGTCTGAACCCGCGTTTCACAGATGCGGAGATCAGTTTGTTCCAAAGCGGAACAGATCCTAATTATCCGAATACGGACTGGTATGACGAAGCTTATCAGACAGGTGTTCAGCACTCTCATAACGTGAGCATAACAGGCGGTACGGAAACTGCCAAGTACATGGGCTCAGTCGGTTACCTGCATCAGACGGGTATCCTGCCACATGCCGAAAGACAGCAGTTCAACGGACGTACTAATATGGATATGAAGCTGAATTCGCGCCTGAATGTACGCCTCAATCTGGCTTATATCAAGAATGACTATACCGACCCGAACTCATCCTATGCGAGCGGTAGTTCCGACCAGATCATCCGTCAGTTGAACCGTATCGCTCCGTGGATCGTGAACCGCTATGATGACGGTACATACGGCACAATCTCCGATGGTAACCCGATTGCCTGGCTGGATGCAGACCAGACGGTCGACCGTAAGAACCAGAACTTCTCCGGAACGCTGGCTGCCGATTATAAAATTATCGACGGACTGGTTGCCACGCTGACTGGCTCGTATGTGAATAACCAGCAACATTATAAAGCTTTCCAGAAGTTTATCCAGTATAACCCGAACAAAGCGACGGAGCCGAACAAGCTGAACGAAGAGTTCCGAGGCTGGCATCGTGCCTCTTTCGACGCTTTATTGAATTATGATAAACAGTTCGGTAAACATGGCTTGAAAGCAATGGCCGGATGGCACACTGAAAAGTACGACTATACGGAACATAAGATGGAACGTAAGAACTTCCCGACCAACGACCTGAACGACATGAATGCCGGTGATGCGGCTACTCAGAAGAATGAAGGTTTCTCACGCGAACTGGCTATGATCTCCTGGTTCGGACGTATCAACTACGACTTTATGGGTAAATATATCCTGGAAGCCAATATCCGTGCGGATGCTTCTTCCCGTTTTGCCGACGGTAATCGTTGGGGTTATTTCCCCTCTTTCTCCGGTGCATGGCGTATCAGTGAAGAAGGTTTTATGGAGAATACAAAAGACTGGTTGAACAACCTGAAAGTGCGTGCCTCATGGGGGAAACTGGGTAACCAGGATGCTTTGACCGATTATTATCCATGGATGAATACCTATAATCTGGATGCGAAGTATCCGTTGGGCGGCTCTCTGCAATCGGGTTATTATCAGAAGTCTTATAAATTGTCTACCATCACCTGGGAAAAGGCTCGTACATGGGGACTCGGTTTGGATGCAACGATCAATAACAAGATCAATTTTACGATCGATTATTACGACAGAAAGACAACCGGTATCATTATGGACGTTCCGGTTCCGCAGGAATTCGGTCTGGAAGCTTATAAAGATAACGTAGGCGAAATGGTCAACAAAGGTATCGAAATCGTATTGAGCTACAATAATAAATGGGGCGACTGGTCATTCGGTGCGACCGGTAACTTTGCTTACAACAAGAACGAAGTATTGAACCTGGGAGGAGTAACCGATATGGTAGACCCGAATAACGAAAACAAACTTCGCCGTGTAGGTGATCGTCTGAACTCGTACCGCGTCTATAAAGCCGACGGTTTCTTCAACTCTGATGAAGCTGCTCAGGCCTGGATGGATAAGTATTCAAAACAGGAAGGCTATCCGTTCGGTACCCGCAAGTTTAAAGCTGGTGATTTGATTTACCACGATACGAATAATGATGGTAAAATAACTGCCGACGACCGTATCTTAGGTGGATCGACAGATCCTTCCGTTACATTCGGCTTGAGTTTAAATGCTGGTTATAAAGGTTTCGACCTTTCCATGATGCTTTCTGGTGCTGCCGGTGTACACCGTTTGATTAACCAGGAAGTGACCGGTTACTTCAATGGTGACGACTCTCACCCTGCTACTGTATGGCTGGATGCCTGGACGCCTGATAATATGGATGCTAAAATGCCTCGTATCGCATATTCCACTACCTCTCCCAGCTTATCGTCAAATGTAATGTCGACTTTCTGGTTACAGAACTCTAGTTACCTGCGTATGAAGAACCTGCAGTTCGGGTATACGATTCCGAAGAATATTCTGAAGTCGGCCGGTATCGAGAACCTGCGCGTGTATTATTCCGTAGAAAACTTGTTTACGATCCATAACATGCTTGTCAGCGTCGATCCGGAAATCTCCAGCGAACGTGCTTCCAGCTTCCCGCTGACTCAGACACATGCTTTCGGTGTGAATATAACATTCTAATAGGAACGATTAGTTATGAATAAAATAAAAGAATATAACATGAAACGCTTATTTATATATATGCTGGCCGGAATGACATTGGCCGGAACGTCCTGTTCAGACTTTTTAGATACAGTACCTAAGGATGCACTCTCACCCGCAACCACATGGCAGACGGAAGCTGATGCTGAAAAGTTCCTGATCGGCTGTTACGACGGTTGGGGCGATGAGACTGGTATCATGTATTGGGATTGCGGTTCCGATTTCGGTTTCAACTACCATATCCATGAAAACTGGAAAAATATCGGCAACGGTAGTATGACAGCCAGTAATCAGGTGGCAGATTATTATGATTTCTCCATGATCCGCCGCTGCAATGACTTTCTGATCAATATTGAGCCGTTGGAATTTGCTGATGCTGCTAAGAAAAACAATATGATCGGCCAGGTGAAGACGATCCGCGCTTATCAATATTTCAATATGAACTGGTGGTATGGCGGTGTACCTATCATCGAGTCTTATGAGACGGCAGAGGAGGCTAAAGTAGCCCGCAATACGGAAGAAGAAGTAAAGAACTTTATTTACGATGAAATCGATGCAGCTATTCCTTTATTGAATGCTGCACCTGCGGCAAGAGGTTATATAGCCAAAGGAACGGCTATGGCTCTCAAAATGCGTTCGGCCTTGTATTATGGCGACTATCAGCGTGCCAAAGAGGCGGCAAAGGCGATTATGGATCTGGGACAATATGAATTGGATCCTAGCTTCGACAATCTTTTCACCGTAGCAGGACAAGGTTCGAAGGAAATCATCGCAGCTTTTCAGCGCGACGAGAACCTGTATGATAACTGGATGATCGGAACGATGTATAACAATGCAGACGGCGGTTGGTCGTCGATGGTTCCGACCCAGAACCTGGTAGATGCCTACGAAATGAGTAACGGTTTGACCAAGGAAGAAACCGGAAGCGGTTACGACGCTACCCATCCGTATGCAAATCGTGACCCGCGTATGGCAATGACCGTTCTTTTCCCGGGTATGGATTGGGAAGGCGGTATCCTGAATACACTGGATGCCACGATCGACGGAAGTAAGAATCCGAATAATCCGGACGATGCCGATAATGCTTCCAAGACAGGATTGACTTGGGGCAAATATCTGTTGGACAAGTCACAATATGCCGATATGTGGGCTACGAATGCCTCCGTGATTATCTTCCGGTATGCCGAAGTATTACTGAGTTATGCCGAAGCAGAAAACGAATTAAATGGTCCGTCTGCCGAAATATACGGTATGTTGGATCAGGTTCGTAACCGTGTCGGTATGCCGGCAGTAGACCGTGGTAAATATGCTACGCAAGCAAAATTGCGTGAATTGATCCGCCGTGAACGTTCTGTCGAACTGGCTGGTGAAGGCCTTCGCCGTGCCGATATCCTGCGTTGGAAAGACGATAGCGGCAAGATGCTGGCCGAAACACTGATGAACGGTCCGTTGACCCGCGTATCAGGTACCGTAAATACCGGTGAATCCGATCCGTATAAACGTGCAACGGTTTCCGGTACAAGCCTGATCGAGAACCGTTCGTTTGCTACTCATAACCGTTATCTGCCTATCAAACAGGATTACCTGGATAAGAATCCGAATCTGAAACAGAATACCGGCTATTAATTAGGTATTGACAACTATATTGATTAAGTGAAGGGATATATTGGATTATTTCTGATATATCCCTTATTTTGTATCGAAAAGACTTGAAGACATGAAATACACAAACATACTCTATTCCCTTTTCCTGCTTGCCGGCCTGCTTTCGGGATATGGCTGTAACGTTACCTCTTCCGGCCGTCAGGTATTGGATATGAATACTGACTGGGCCTTCTTCCGGGGTGAAGTGGTTGACGGTGGCAGGATGGATTTGGATGATTCCGGCTGGATACCCGTCGCCCTGCCGCATATCATGCAACTGGAAACAAAGCATTGCGGAGGAAACTCGATATATGACGGCGTCGGTTGGTATCGCCGTTATTTTAAACTTCCTGATAACGATAAGGATAAACGTGTCGTTGTCTCTTTCGAAGGAGTAATGACGAACTGCGATGTCTATTTAAACGGGAAAAAGATAACAAAACATCATGGCGGTTATATGGGATTTGTGGCTGATCTGACGGATCATGTCGACTGGAACGGTAATAATGTACTGGCAGTTCGTGTCTCTGCTGAACATGATCCGCTGACTCCTCCGGGAAAGCCGCAGGATAAGATGGACTTCTATTATTATAGCGGTATATACCGGGATGTCAGAATGGTTATTACCGATAGAATATATATAACCGATCCTTTACAGGAAGAGATAGTAGCCGGTGGCGGCCAGTTCATCACTTTTCCGGAGGTGACAAAAGAAAGGGCAAGAGTCCATGTCTCCACACATATCCGTAATCGATCGGATAAGAATGAAACGTTGACCTTATTCTCTCAGCTAAAAGATTCTACGGGGTATGTGGTTGCCGGAATAAAGACTCCGGTCGATTTGCAGAAACAGTCGGACGAAACAGTAGCGCAGGATTTGATTGTCGACAATCCCGCCTTATGGCATCCTTACGCACCCCATCTTTATACCTTGCAGACACAAATCTTATCCGGTGAAAAAGTACTGGACGAGACAGAGGAAAAAGTCGGTATCCGTACGATCCGTTACACAGCGGAGGAGGGTTTCTTTATCAATGGAGAAAAACTGTATATGCGCGGAGCCAACCGTCACCAGGCTTTTGCCAATGTCGGTGATGCTGCTTCCAATTCGATGCAGGTACGGGATGCGATCGACCTGAAGCAGGGTGGCTACAATGCCGTCCGTGCCGCCCATTATCCGAGTGATCCGGCTTTTCTCGATGCCTGCGATAAGTATGGCCTGTTGGTTGTCGAATGTATTCCCGGCTGGCAGTTTTATAATACCGATTCCACATTTATCAAACGGCTTTATGATGTAGGATGTCGGATGATTCGCCGGGATCGGAATCATCCTTCTGTTGTACTTTGGGAAACGGCGCTGAATGAATCCCGTTATCCGGTCTCATTGGCAAAAGAAATCCAGGAACTGTCCCATGCGGAATATCCGGGTGACCAGATGTATACAGCCGGTGATTACTTCGGGCATGCCGATATGGAACCTTATTACGATGTCTTTTACAAACAGGTATCCAAATTCCCGAAAGATGGCGATGTAATGAGCAATTATCCCGAAGACTTCATCGTGGTCAAACCCTTGTTTACCCGCGAGTGGGGAGACGGTGTAGGAGAGAAGCCCCGTGTCAGTCTGAAAGAGAACGAAGAAGAACAGATGCGTCAGTGTCGCAGCCGTATCGAACAGTTGAATGGCAAAGGGTATTTCGACTGGTGCATGCTGGATGCCAATCCGCATATGGGTGGGCATTTTGTATGGAGTTACAACGATTATGCACGTGGTAGCCAGGATGAAACGATGTACAGCGGTGTGGTCGACATCAACCGTTATCCGAAGTTCAGTTATTTCATGTTGCAGAGTATGCGTGATAAGTCTGTCTCTCAGCCGGGATTGTACGATGGACCGATGGTCTTTATCGCTTCCTATAATGCATCAGTAGATTTCACCTCTTCTACAACGGATATTACGGTCTTTTCCAATTGTGATGAAGTAAAATTATACCGTAACGATCAACTGATAGGAAAACAGACACGCGAGGAAAGGACACCCTTGTATCGTCCGGTCGTTGAAAAAGGGGGCAGCCCCGTATTCATCTTCAATGCCGGAGAATATGAAGCCGGGACATTGAAAGCGGAAGCTCTTGTGGATGGAAAAGTAGTGGCTACACATCATGTGACGACACCGGAGCAGGCGGATCACCTGGTAGTAGATATCAAAACGAATGGTATTATCCCGGTGGCAGACGGTTCGGATATGATTCCTGTCTATTTTAAGGTTTGCGATAAGAATGGCACTTTAGTCTACAACTCCCAGCAGGAGATCCGGATACAGGTCTCGGGAGAAGGTTCACTGATTGGCGATACAATCAGCCGTATCGGAATCAATCCGCAAAAAGTCGAAGGCGGTATCGGTTTTGTCTTTATACGTACGACGAAAAAGGCCGGTAAGATCGTTGTGGAAGCCACCGCAGACGGTTTATCAGCCGGTAGGGCAGAGGTTATGACGGAACCTTTCCGTAACTCTTATTTGCCGGATGGAGAACATACGGTATTCAAAGGGCAGGAAGAAGATGATGTAGTCGTGAAGCCCTCTTCCTGGCAGAAGCGTATATTGGAAAGGCCCCGTCTGAAGATCGGTTCCGTCCAGGTAGGCAGTAGTCAGAACGGGTATCCGTCCTCGAATATCATAGATAATGATGACCACACCTGGTGGATCGCAGGCGAAGATAAACTTCCGCAGGTAATCACGCTGGCGTTGGATCGTCCGGGCTATGTAGCAGCCAGCCGTATTCTTTTCCAGAAAGACAGTTCTTCCTATAAGCACAAAGTGGAGACGTCACAGGATGGCGAACACTGGGAACTTTTGTATGAACGGGAATGTACAGGCTGGGAATTCAAACCGATGACTGTCGACCGTGAAATAAAATATCTTCGTCTGACAATAGATAATGTTTCCGAAGGACGCGCCGGGCTGGGGGAAATATCATTGTATTAACCGGATATAAATATTCATGGTACAAACCGGAAATTTAAATCTTGCTTAAGGCCGATTTTCAGGACTCTTAGATGAGATTTAAATTTCTTCTAATTAAGGAAGCGGGTAAATAATAAGAATAAAGGCAAATAATCTTTTAGCTCTTCTCTCAGTATTTCTATGGCCCTACTTTTATATCTCTTTACCGTTCTGCTGGAAACTCCCATTATTTCAGCAATCTCTTCGATACTCTTATTTTCAAAACGGTTCATTTCGAAAGCCAGCCGGTATTCGGCAGGTAACTTTTCCAATGTCTTGTTTAAGAGGTTTTGCAGTTCCTGTAATGTATAGATATCGTCCTGGTCTTCCAGATAGAGAGGCAGTTTCTTCTGGAGCGTTGTTTCGTAGTCCTGTTTGTACCCCTGGTTCCGCAGGTGATTTAAGCTCAGGTTCTTGACACATGTTATCAGGAAATTCCTGGCAGAAGTGCAGGGGGCGATGGTTTTTCTTTTTTCCCAAATAGTAAAGAATACGTCTTGTACGATATCTTCCCGTGTCTCCTGGTCGTCGATATACCGTCTGGCAAATTGGCACAACGCAACGTAATACTGTTCGAATAAAGAACGGTAAGCCACTTGGTCATCATTATTGGAGATACTCCATAAAAGATAATCTATGCTATCTGTATCAGGTCTTTCCACAATAAATATACATTGAGTCTGTTCATTTTGTCAAACAAAGATAGTAATGAGAAAATATAAACCTCACTTTTTTTATAAAAAAATAAGAAGAGAATGTCCCCTTTCCCGTGCTGGTGTGTCTATTTATAAAAGGTAATCATATACTATGGAACAGGATAAAAGAGAAATAAAAGAATATATCCGTATGGCAAAAGCTATCAACGATGATATTAGTGATTATGATAATTATGATATCGGGCAGGCTTTTATGAAGAATCAGAAAAGAATCACCAAGTATTTCTGGAAACAAAGTATTTTTAGGAGTGCAATGCGGATCGCATCCATATTGCTACTTCCTTTTATTTTATCAACGGGCATATTATCATATTTATATATGAGTCGATTACAGGAGGATAAGCATATTTCTTATCTGGAAGTTGTTTCAGCACCGGGGATTGTAACACAGATGGAGTTGCCTGATAAATCAAAAGTTTGGCTTAATGCAGGTAGTTCACTCCGTTATCCGTCCCGCTTTGTTGGTGATGAAAGAAATGTATATTTATCAGGTGAAGGATACTTTGAAGTACAATCAGATAAGCAGCATCCCTTTTATGTATCAGTAAATGAAGAAATGAAAGTAATGGCACATGGAACCAAATTTAACGTGAATGCTTATAATGATGAGATGTGGGTAGAGACAACGTTGGAAACCGGTCTGGTCGATGTTACTATTAACAAACAAACTGTATTGTTGAAACCTAATGAACAGGCTTATTATGACAAATCGAATAAAAAAATATTGATTCGTACAGTTAATGTTGATGAGAAAATAGCCTGGAAGGATGGATACCTGATATTTAGGAATACTCCACTGGATGAAGTAATAAAACAGTTGTCACGACGGTATAACGTAGATATTGTTATGCATAAAAAGACTGATATTGATTATAAATGCAGAGCTTCATTTAGCACTGAAAGTATAAACCAGATACTTGATTATCTGAAGTTAGTAGCTCCTATGGAATGGAAGATTGTAGAAGCAAAACAACTACAGGATTCGTCTTATCCGCGTCAGCGTATAGATATTTGGTTAAAGTAAAATAAGTGGAATAAATTAGAGAAAGGAGGTCGTAAAAGAACAAACAGGTAGTCGTAAAAAGGAAAGGACAAGCATAAGCGTCAACTTATCCTTGTCCCCTAATCAAAAAATTAAGTCCGACGGCAATCGGTCCTAATTCGTTTAATTATAAAATTCAAGTACAAAGTTATGAAAATTCTAAAACAATCCAATGGGGATATCCCCCAATGTATACTTAAATCAGTGCGTGTTATGAGAGTCGGTATATTCCTACTATTTATAATAATAGCTCAGCTGCGTGCGGAAAGCCTATATTCACAAAGTACCGTTATTAATTTGAAGTTGGAGAATGTAACGGTGGAACAAGTTATTGACAGGATAGAGAAAGAGACAGAATATTCTTTTCTTTTTACAGATAAGTCAGTAGATATCGACTGGAAAGTGAATGTAAATATTCAAGGTAAGAATATTAATGAAACATTAGAGACATTATTTGGCGGAACAGATGTACAATACCGTATTCTGGATAAACAGATTGTGTTGTCCAATAGAAAACTTCTGGCTCAAAATATTAATCAGCAAAAACAAGTCAGTGGGATTATTATGGATACAAGCGGAGATCCGGTCATTGGCGCAAATGTTGTTGAAAAAGGAACTACCAACGGCACTATATCCGATGTACAAGGTAATTTCACGCTTAGTGTAGCACCAGATGCTACACTAATGATAACCTATATAGGTTATATACCGCAGGAAATAAAGGTCGAAAAGCACAGTACTTTTACAATAGTTTTGCGGGAAGACTCCGAAACGTTGGATGAAGTAGTCGTAGTAGGTTATGGCACAATGAAAAAGAAAGACTTGACAGGTGCGGTTAGTGCCATTAAAGGAGGGGATCTGGCTGCCCGTAAAACTACTCAACTCTCAACGGCTCTACAAGGTGCTGTAGCCGGAGTTTTGGTTACACGCGATAACGGAGCTCCCGGTGCTACTGCCGGAAGTATTAAAGTACGTGGCGTAACAACGATCGGAGATACCAGTCCGCTGGTTATTATAGATGGCGTACCGGGAGATATTAATCAAGTGAATCCGAATGATGTTGAAAATATGTCTGTTTTGAAAGATGCAGCCTCTTCTTCGATCTATGGTTCGCGTGCTGCTGCCGGAGTAATTCTTATTACGACAAAACGAGCCAAAGAAAATGATTTATCTTTAGGATATAATTTTGAATATGGCTGGGAGATACCGCTCAAACAACCTGAGTATGTAGGAGTACAACGCTATTTGGAAATGACTAATGAATTGCGTTATAATGACAATAATGCGGGAGGATGGTTCCAGACTTATTCGGAAGACCAGGTAAATAACTGGTTGAAATATAATCAAACAGATCCCAATAATTATCCGAATACAGATTGGACGGATTTAATCCTGAAAGGATCGGCTCCCCGTCAGACACATGCCATTAATATTGCCGGCGGTACTAAAGCGGTACGTACAAAAGCTTCTTTTACGTATGATAAAATAGATGGCTTATATGCCGATCGTTTTTATGAACGTTTTATGGTCCGTGTTAATAATGACTTTAAGATTAATAAGTACCTGGGAGCTACACTGGATTTCAATTTCAAAAGATCAAAGGCGCACCGGCCTACATTCGAACCGTTTGACAGAATGAGGATCTCTCCACCGGTTTATGCTGCTATGTGGGATGACGGACGTATTGCTGAAGGTAAATCCGGATCAAATGTATATGGCAGGGTCATGGAAGGAGGAACTCGTGACGAGTGGAATAACCAGATCGGTGGTAAAGCCTCTTTGGATCTGACTCCGATAGAAGGGTTAAAAGTATCCGGTGTAATCGCCCCGGTGTATAATTTTGCCAAGATAAAGAATTTCAATAAGGCGGTTCCCTATACATTGGCGGATGATCCGAGCACGGTCGGTGGATATCTGGAAGGACAAACCACAACCAAACTGACTGAAAACCGGAATGATAATTATAATGTAACTATTCAGGGAATTGCAAATTATATGAAGTCATTTGGTAAACATGATCTGAACCTGATGGCCGGTTATGAAGCTTATTATGCTTTTTGGGAGAATCTGGAGGCATCCCGCGACCAGTATGAATTAAATAATTACCCGTATCTGGATTTGGGTCCTCTTTCTATGCGTGACAATAAAGGCAATGCGGAGGAAGTCTCTTATCGTTCGTGGTTTGGGCGTGTAATGTATAATTATGATAATCGTTATTTGTTGCAGGCAAATATTCGTTATGACGGCTCTTCACGTTTTCACAAAAAATTCCGCTGGGGATCTTTCCCTTCATTTTCTGCCGGATGGGTTGTAAGTGAGGAGCGATTTATGAAAGAGGCTAATCTGGGTTGGCTTTCTTTCCTGAAAGCTCGTGCCTCCTGGGGAACATTGGGTAATGAACGTATATACAAGCCAAATACAACTGACCAGAATTATTATCCGTATCAGGCTGCTATTGCCTTCAGCAATGTATTGTTCTATCAGAACGGACAACCTCTTTCGCAGCTTTCAGCAGCTCAGCAGATTTATGCTATCGAGAATATCTCGTGGGAAAAGACGGAATCTTTTGATATCGGATTAGACGCTCAGTTCTTTAATAGTCGCTTGCGCTTTACGGCTGATTATTATAAGAAAAAAACAAAAGATATGTTGTTGGCACTCGAAATTCCTGACTATGTAGGTTTTGATAATCCCCAGAAGAATACCGGGAATATGCATACAAAAGGATATGAATTCGATTTAGGTTGGAATGATCAGGTAGGCGACTGGCGTTATGGTGTATCTGTCAACTTTTCTGATTTTATATCGAAGATGGGTGATTTAGGAGGTACAGAGTTTTTAGGTGATCAGGTTAAAATGAAAGGTAGCCAGTTTAATGAATGGTACGGTTATTTAAGTGATGGTCTGTATCAAACTCAGGAAGAAGTGGATAATTTACCCAAATTGAATAACAATATAAAAGTAGGAGATGTGAAATATAAAGATATCTCTGGTCCCGATGGAGTTCCTGATGGAAAGATCTCTTCGGAATACGATCGTGTATTGTTAGGAGGTTCTCTTCCAAGATATATGTTCGGCGGAACTGTAAATGTAGGATACAAAGGGTTTGACTTGTCTATGGCTTTCCAGGGAGTGGGTAGCCAGTTAGTCAGGATGAACACACAGATGGTTCAACCGTTAAGGGAAAACTTCGGTAATGTTCCGGGTTTTTTGGATGGGAACTACTGGAGTCCTTTGAATTCGGAAGCAGAAAATCTGAATGCGAAATATCCCAGGTTGACTTATGCAAATGCATCTTCTAATTATGCCATGTCGGATTTCTGGCTATTCGAAGGTCGCTACCTGCGTTTAAAAAATCTGACATTCGGATATACTATACCTGAAAGGATTGTTCAGAAGATTAGTATTAATAATCTAAGAGTATATGTAAGTGCAAACGACCTGTTCTGTTTAAGTAAATATCCGACAGGTTGGGATCCTGAAATGGGATATGATAAATATCCTATTACAACCTCTGTTTTATTTGGTGTATCTGTTAACTTTTAAAAATTGAATATTATGAAACACAATATAATAACACTTTTATTGGGTGGTTGCTGTTTGCTGAATTCCTGCTATGAGTTGGATATAAACCCTTTGGCTCAAGGCTCCAGTGAGAATTGGTATTCTTCGGAAACTGAAATTGAAATGGCTCTTAAGGATGGATACCGGATTGATTTCTGGCCAAAAGACAAGGAAGAATGGACAGACGATTATGTCTATCGTGAAACAAATTCATCTATCGTAAATGGCACATTGAACGGGCAGGATGGTTCTGTTACCGATATGTGGAAAAAACAATATAAGGCCATAGCCAGGGCTAACACCATTTTAGCCAATATGGAAAAGGCGCAATCATTAAATATTCCGCAAAATAAAATAGACCTCTATACGGCGGAAGCTTATTTTCTGAGAGCGTCGATGTATGCCCGCCTGATCTCTCATTTTGGAGATGTGGTGTATGTTACGGAAGTGATCAGTATTGAAGAGGCTTTTAAAGTAGGCCGTACTCCTAAAGCGGAGATTATTCCAGAAGTGTATAACGATTTTGATAAAGCAGCGGCAACGTTGCCTGTCTCTTATTCCGGATCGACTTCTCAGCGTGCAACTAAAGGTGCTGCTTTGGCATTGAAAGCCCGTTTTGCCCTTTATATGGGGGATTGGACGGTAGCAATGGAGGCCGCTAAGGCTTGCATCGAGCTGGATAGATATAAGCTGCATCCGGATTTCTCTGATTTGTTTTTGTCGACAACCCGGAATTCAGAAGAATCGATCTTTGTTTTACCACGTTCTGTTTCGGATAAAGTCACGCTGGGTAGTGAAGAAGTCTTGAATGTTATTTCCCGTAATTCGGGTGGTTGGTCAGCCAAAGATCCGTCATGGGATCTGCTGGCCGCATATACTTGTACGGATGGTTTACCGATCGATGAATCACCGTTGTTCGATTCGCATGACCCATTTAAGAATCGTGACCCGCGTTGTACTGCTACGATTGTAGCTTTTGGCTCCCGTCATTTGGGCTTTGATTACGATCCGCATCCGGAAGCACTGGAAGTAATGAATTACAATACAGGTAAGATGCAGAAAAATAATGATACCCGTGCCAATGCACAGTATGCTTCTTTTAATGGCTTAATATGGAAAAAAGGAGTTGATGAAACCTGGCTGGATAATGGGAAAGATGTAGACCCGGATTATATAATTATCCGTTATGCAGATGTTTTACTGATGTATGCAGAAGCTAAAATAGAACTGAATCAGATCGACCAGTCCGTTCTGGATGCTATTAATATGGTAAGGGCAAGGGCTTATGGTGTTGATAAATCAGCGACAAATTTATATCCGGCTGTTACGGTGACCGATCAATCGGAACTTCGTAAAATAGTACGTCTGGAACGTCGGATGGAATTAGCCTATGAAGGACTCCGGTATATGGATCTGGTGCGTTGGCGGCTGGCTACAAAAGCCTTGTCAAATAAGAGTTATGGATTATTATACCCAGCCTCTTTACTAATAGAGAATGTAACCGGCAAAGGCGGATGGTTCTGGCCTGGTACACCAGGCATAGATGAAGATGGTATTCCTGATTTTTCGGAAATGGAGAAAGCCGGACAGATTGCTGTCCTGTCACAACGTTTATGGAATGATCGTCAATATCTATGGCCCATTCCGACTAAAGAGATTTTAATTAATGAGAACCTGAGACAAAATGAGGGCTATTAGTGATTATATTTTAATTGTATACATAGAATGAATATTAAAACAATCCTTGGGGTTTTGGCTACACTTTCTGTTGTTGGATGTACGGCCCGGAAAGATATAAAGAAAATACCTGAATCTATTTCCGGTATTTATCCCCGTCTGGCATATTATAATAATGAGGGAGAATGTGGTACCGGTGCAGTTGTTCCCTGGGCTGATCGCTTGTGGGTTATTACGTACGGACCTCATCTGCCGAATGGCTCTTCTGATAAATTGTATGAGATAACGTCTGATTACCAACAGATCGTAAGGCCGGAAAGTATCGGGGGAACTCCTGCTAACCGCATGATACATAAAGAAAGTAACCAGCTTTTCATCGGCCCGTATGCCATTGATAAAGCCCGGAATGTACGTGTAATTCCCTATGATGTCATGGCCGGACGCCATACGGGAAATGCGCGGCATCTGACCGATCCGGAAAATAAGATTTATTACGGGACAATGGAAGAAGGGTTTTATGAAGTAGATGTACATTCGCTTGCCGTAAAAGAACTATATCAGGATGGCAATAAAAAACAGCAGAAAAAGAATGATACAGATGCCGGGCCAATCAATGCTTTATTACCCGGAGTTCATGGTAAGGGCTTGTATTCCGGTCAGGGAGTAATGCTTTTCACCAACAATGGCGAAGGTACTCAGGAAGCGTTAAAGAAATTTGACGTAGAAGCCGGTGTCTTGGCTGAATGGGATGGAAAAGAATGGAAAACAGTACGGCGGAATCAGTTTGTGGAAGTAACAGGCCCCGGTGGTATTGATGGAAATGCTAATCCGGATACCGATCCGTTGTGGGCAACCGGTTGGGATCATAAATCGGTTTTATTGGGCGTACGTGATGCAAAAAAGGGTTGGTCTTTCTTCCGTCTTCCCAAAGCAAGTCATAGCTACGACGGAGCTCATGGTTGGAATACGGAATGGCCGCGTATACGCAATATAGGAACGGAGTCTGCTCCGGATTATCTTATGACAATGCATGGTTTGTTCTGGCATTTTCCCGGTTGGTTTACGGCAGATAGCAGTGCCGGAATCCGTCCGCGGTCGGCCTATCTGAAAGTTATTGGAGATTTTACCCGTTGGAATAATCAGTTGGTATTCGGTTGTGACGACTCGGCTCAGAAAGAATTTTTGAATAAGCGTAAAGCCAAAGGAGATATAGAAGGTCCCGGACAATCTAATTCCAATTTATGGTTTACCTCGCTGACAAAACCGGATGAACTGGGGCCGGCCACAGTTGGTGGCGCTGTTTGGGCAAAAGAAAAAGTAAAGGCTGATGAAGTGTCTGAACCATTTTTGTTTGCCGGATGGTCTAAACGCTGCGGTTGGATAAAAAATGAAGGTACACAGCAAGTTTCATTTACACTGGAAGTTGATGAAACCGGTACAAACAAATGGAAAACACTCAGATCCGTAACCGTTAAACCGGGTAAATCCGCCAGTGTCTTTTTTACTGCAGAGGATAAAGGAGAGTGGATCCGTGTGAGAACGGATAAAAATACGGTAGCAACAGTCAGCTTCTCTTATACAGATACAGATAATCGCTCCGTGCAACCGGCTTCTATTTATGACGGGTTAGCCTCTGTTAACGAGACAAACCTGAAGGAAGGGTTATTGTATGGCTTGGGAAACGACAGGCGGGCATTGGGATTGCTGGCCGGAACGGTAACCGATGGTAAAATCTCGGAAACCGGTTATTACGAAATGGGAGACAAGTTGGAGTTGGTTCGTAAAGAAGATAACGAAACTGCAGACTTTATCCGCAGTAGGTTTGCAATACCCCGGCAGGCCATCATCATAGAGAACAGTTCTGTTCTGATTGTTGATGACAATGGTCGTCGTTGGCGTTTACCTTTAGGGAATGAGACGTATAAAAAGCTTACAGATCAAGGAAACCTACGTGTTTGTCGTGAAGTTGCGACAGAGCGTGATTTGTTTAGTTGTATGGGAACATTCTATGAACTGCCGGCTGAGAATGCGGATGGCTATGCAAAAATCCGCCCTGTATCGTCTCACCAATATCGTATAAATGATTATGCTTCTTATCGGGGAATGCTTATCCTGACAGGTGTGAGGCCAGAAGAGGGGAAAGGAAATCCTCATATCATCATTTCGGATGATGGAAAAGCGGCAGTCTGGGTGGGTGTCATTGATGATCTGTGGCAATTGGGAAAACCCGTTGGACAAGGTGGACCCTGGAAAGACGCTGTGATAAAGGCCGGTATCCCTTCTGATCCTTATCTGATCGCTTTTTATGATAAGAAAAAACTGAGTTTGTCACATCAAAGCGATAAAGCTGTTACATTTGCAATAGAAGTAGATCCTACCGGCAACGGCGACTGGATGGAGTATGCTACTTGTACGGTAAAACCGGGAGAACAGTTTGTGCAACTGCTACCTGCTGAATTTCAAGCAAGATGGATACGGTTTGTTGCCGATAAGGATACGAAAGCAACAGCCTGGTTGGACTATAATTAAACAGATGAGTATATGAAGATTAAATTATCAGTTTTAATGATCTTATTAAACTTCCTGACTGCACAGTCGGCCGACCTTTTTGTCGAAGCCGAAAGCTTCACCCATAAAGGTGGTTGGGTAGTCGATCAGCAGTTTATGGATTTGATGGGCTCTTCCTATTTGCTGGCGCATGGAATGGGCGAACCTGTGGAAGATGCGCGAACAGAAGTTGTTTTTCCGGAGAAAGGAAAATACTATGTATATGTTCGTACATATAATTGGACTTCTCCCTGGAAAGACGGTGAAGGTCCGGGTAAGTTCAATCTGTATGTCGATAATAAAAAAATGGTATCGCCGCTTGGAGCAGAAGGGAATGCCTGGATGTGGCAACTCGCCGGAAGTGTATCGGTAAAAGAACTGAAGACTGAAATCAGTCTGAAAGATCTGACCGGATTTGACGGTCGTTGTGATGCAATCTATTTTACAACGGAAAAAGATCAGATACCACCGTCGGATATGGATAAACTTTCAGCCTTTCGGCGACAGAAACTGAATTTACCAGCTGTAGCACCTTCGGCCGGGCAATTCGATCTGGTTGTTGTCGGTGCGGGTATTGCAGGCATGAGTGCTGCCGTATCAGCCGCCCGTCTGGGCTGTAAAGTAGCTTTGATCAACGACCGTCCGGTGATTGGAGGCAATAATAGTTCTGAGATTCGTGTACATTTGGGAGGACGAATAGAGGCTGGCCCTTATAAAGAGCTGGGTAATCTGCAAAAGGAATTTGGCCCGACCCGTGGAGGAAATGCTCAGCCAGCGGAATATTATGAAGACCGGAAGAAAATGGATTGGCTGGCTCAGGAAAAGAACGTAACGTTGTTTGCCAACTATCGTGCCATAAGGGTCGCAAAGGAGGGTGATAAAATCACCTCTGTGGTTGCCAAACACATAGAAAATGGTAAAGAACTGAGTTTTGAAGCTCCTGTCTTCTCCGACTGTACGGGAGACGGTACTGTCGGTTATCTGGCTGGTGCCGATTATCACATGGGGCGTGAAGCTCGCAGCGAATTCGCAGAGAGCACGGCTCCCGAAAAAGCGGATAAGATGACGATGGGGGCTTCCGTTCAATGGTATTCCGTGGATAATAAGAAACCGAGTGCCTTCCCGTATTTTAGTTACGGTATAGAATTCAATGAAAAGAACTGTGAACCTGTCACAATGGGGGAATGGACCTGGGAAACCGGAATGAACCTCGATCAGATCAAAGACTTCGAACGTATCCGTGATTATGGCCTGATGGTTGTTTACTCAAACTGGAGCTTTCTGAAAAACAGGATGAAAGAGAACAGTCAGTACAGAAACTTGAAACTGGGTTGGGTAGCCTATATTTCAGGTAAACGTGAGTCACGTCGTTTATTGGGCGATTATATTTTGAAGGAAGACGATATCCGCCGACATGTTGTACACGAAGACGGTGGAGCCGCTTCAACATGGAGTATTGACTTACATTATCCGGATCCTAAGAATACGGAGAATTTCCCCGGAGCGGAATTTAAGTCAATAGCAAAACATATCAATATCCATCCGTATCCTATACCTTATCGTTGCCTGTATTCCAGAAACGTCGATAACCTGTTTATGGCCGGACGCAATATCAGTGTTACGCATGTAGCCCTGGGTACTGTCCGTGTCATGCGTACCACCGGAATGATGGGCGAAGTCGTAGGAATGGCTGCTTCATTATGTAAGAAGTACGGAGTACAGCCCCGTGGAGTGTACCGGTATTATCTACCCGATCTGAAAGAGTTGATGGAAAAAGGAATAGGAAAGAAGGGGCTGCCTAATAATCAGAAATATAATGAGGGCGGAACATTGAAAGAAAAACCGGCGATTGAGTGACGGTAAATATTGCTATCCACCATAGGACTACTGTTTTGACTAACTATTCCTATTGTACTGAAAAGACAATACAACTGTACTGCGAAACCAGTACAGTTGTGCTGTTACCCTGCATAAACTACGCAAACCTTTGCGTAGTTTTTTTTCGTATAAGCGGCTGTATCCAAGCATCAAAAGTTATACATTTGATCCATTAAAAACTTAATTCTTATATACGATGAAACTCTATTCTTTCTTATTATGTGTATCTGCCGCCTTTTGTTTCGGTATTCAAAATACGCAAGCCCAGATCACCGAAAGACCACGTCCGGCAGAGTGGGATCACTTGGTTGAGGGAGCACGATTTATAGATCGTTTTCTTCCGATGCCTGTCGGAAAATTAAGTAGCGATGTCTGGGGGGCGAAAAATGTGATTCCCCGCTATGTAGATAACGGGATTGAAGATGATGTACGTTCCTATTGGGGGGGTAATATACTGAAAGATGATGCGGGGCAATTTCATTTATACGTCTGTGGCTGGCCCGAGAACTCTCCTAAAGGACATATGTTCTGGCCGAACTCTACGGTTTACCATGCGGTTTGCGACAATTCGATCGGTCCGTTTATCATCAAAGATACGATCGGTCCGGGACATAACCCGGAGGCTTTCCGGTTGAAAGACGGGCGCGTGGTAGTCTACGTCATCGACGGCTATTATCTGGCGGACGATCTGAACGGCCCGTGGACCCGTAAGAAGTTTGATTTCGACAAACGGGATCGCCCGATCATAGAAGGCCTGTCGAACCTTACCTTTGCCCAACGTGAAGATGGCTCTTACTTGATGGTCTGCCGTGGAGGTGGTTCCTGGATCAGCGAGACCGGACTTTCTCCATACAACCAGATCTCCGATAAACGGGCATATCCGCCGGTGAAAGGGGAGTTTGAAGACCCCGTTATCTGGCGCGACCATATACAATACCACCTGATTGTAAATGACTGGCTGGGACGTATCGCCTTCTATCAACGTTCGAAAGACGGTATCAACTGGGTGACGGATCCGGGCGAGGCTTACCTGCCGGGAGTCTCTTTCCATGAAGATGGTAAGGTAGAAGACTGGTTCAAATATGAACGGATCAAAATATTCCAGGATAAATACGGCCGTGCCATCCAGGCAAACTTTGCGGTAATCGACACGTTGAAGGTTGAGGATCTGCCGAACGATAACCACAGCTCCAAAAACATCAGTATCCCGCTGAATCCTGGCCTGTTACTGACCGTACTCGACACCAAACCTATCACGGATAAGACGAAAACAATACGTGTAAAGATCGCTGCTGAGGAAGGTTTTGATCCGCAGACGGATATCGATCTCAATTCCTTGCGTTTCGGTGCATCTACGGAAGTGAATTTTGGCAAAGGATGCAAAGTGCAAAATACAAAGAAAGAGGGGAAAGACCTGATCGTCACCTTCGATGCCAAAGGTCACGGAATAACTGCCGAAGAGTTCGCCCCTAAGTTACTGGGTAAAACAACTTCCGGTAAACTTCTGTACGGATATGCCCGCCTTCCCTGGGTGAGTTATAATGACCCGATCCTTTCTGCCCGGATGCCGGAATTTATCTCAGGCGGGCAGGATATAAAGATCGTCGTGGAAAACTTTGGCCAGGTAGCCTCCAAACCGGCTGTCCTCAAACTTGAACAACTTCAGGACGGGAACAGGAAGGAGATAGGACAGGCAAAGGTCGCCGCTCTAACCCCTTACGGCAAAACGAATGCGACGCTTTCCACTAAAACGAAGTTCGAGAAAGGAAAAGCATACGACTTCCTGCTGACCATCCGTACGTCGGATAATGTTGTTTCCACCTACAGCTTTCAAACATCCCCGGTGAAGTAAGCCTATCTGTAAATAATAAAATGAATACGATCATGAAAAAGTTATTCTTATGCTCCCTGGCACTGACAGCCCTGATAGCATGTAATCAGACCACATCGAAAGAACAGGCTGGAAACCCTGACGGACAGGAAGCGATTGCAGAAATAATCTCATTGAATTTTGACAATGAAGATTTCTACACCGCAGACGGTCAGTTCGATGAGGAAGCCGCCAAGGACGCTGTCATCACGTTGATGAAATATTACAATTATCCTGTTACCGCCAAAACACGCGGACAAATCTGGGTCAGCGATTATGGCACCGGACGTTATGCTGAACTGGGATTGGCCTGTATCGGCTATGCCAACAGCCTGGATGACGGATATATGTTGCAGGACCTTTTCCTTTTACCGGGTCAGATGCTTCCCGAACACTGGCATGAAAAGATCAATAAATATCCTGCCAAACTGGAAGGCTGGCTGGTCAGGAACGGTAAAAGTTACATTGTAGGAGTGGGCGAGGATAACCTGGCGGATTACCCGGAAATCCAAATCCCTGCATGTCATGAGAACGGTACGGTCACCGTAAAGAATGTCACTCCAACCGGGGTTGGTGAGTTTGTTCCACTTAAACAGGTATTGACGCATCACTGGCAGTATGCCGGAGAAGAGGGCGCCATTATTACGGAAGTAGCCAACGGCCATGTCAACGAAGCCGTCCGTCATCTGGATAAGAAGATCAATGACCATTTCTTAAGTAAATAAGATTGATTTTAGGAAAAAGGCTTGGCAAGGAATGTTCTTTGTCAAGCCTTCTTATTTGTACCGGTATCCGATGTCCTTTCAGCTTCTTCCGCCGGGAACGTTAGTTTCCTGCCGACGGGACTGTAATTTCTGGTAGTTAGTGTTTTCTGGGCTCACCCTGCAGGTGAGGGTTTTGTGGGGCTTCAGCCGATGTCGTGGTGGTTCCCGGACGATAAGATCTTCCAGAAAGACCTGGCTAATCTGCCCGGCTTCCTGTCTCAGTTCTGTACCATGACATTGCCTTGGTATTACCTGAGCCGTCTGGAACGGGTTGCCTTTGTCGATGCCGTAGACATTTATTCCATATCCATGAATGAACCGACTCTGAAATCATCGGCAATACCTGTGGATAACGGATTTCTCAAGCTGACCTTAGGGAAAGGAGAGGCTGTTTCGATCGTTCCGGCAGGGCAGGTACTTACCCGATAAACGAATTCAAGTCCCTTTGAAGAATTCCTCTTCCCTGTAATACTGCAACCTCTCCTCGGCGGCTTCTTTCAGCTTTTGCATATAGCCGGATAGCTTTTCGCGACGGCTGATGCTGTTGAGGAAGAGTTTGTAGTATTTGACGGCATTCTTGTTGTCCTTCAGTAGATCGTAAGCATAGGCGATATGATTGAGGGTGACGGACGATTGCGGGCTATAAGACAGGGAGGTCTTCAATGCCACGATCTCTTCTTTCAACTCACGGCGCATGACGAACCCTTTAGCCAGTGTGTTATACAGAGAGAACATCAACGTACTGTCCGGCAGGATCAACTGGATCGCCTTCTCCGTAGCCTCGATCCCTTCGGTGGCATATCCCGGCATTTCAATCGCTGCGATACCCAGGTAAGTGAGTATCTGCGGATTCTTTTCCTTTGCTTTCTTATTGGCCTTGTCCAGACATTCGTAGGCTTTCTGCAGGCTGTCGTTCTTCAGGTAACAGAGACCCAGATAATAGTTTGTGTTAGCTGTGTTATCGCCCAGTTGCGAGAGGTTACGGTATTTTTCCAGGGCCTCCCGGAACTGTTCTTTCTGGAAATAGGCGAAAGCATTGACTCGCTTGACAGGCAGATTCAGGGAATCCTGTCCGATGTACTTGTCGGTATAACGGATCGCTGCATCTACCGAATCCATTTCCAGATACAGGTTCGACAGGCGGAGCACTGCCGCATAGTCCGACGAATCCCTTTCCAGTGCCAGTTCGTACAGATAGAGGGCGGAATCCGGTTGTTCCGTTTTTCCGTAGCAATCGCCCAACAGGCGCAGGGCATACTGGGTGGTGTCTCCGGAAAGCATCGTTTCGGCAAGGGCTTTCGCTTCTGTGTATTGTTCGTTGCGGAAATAGAGCTGTCCCATTTTTGTCCGGATATAAGTGTTTTCGGGAGATAGCTTCAACGCCTTTCCGTATTCTTCCAACGCTTTGTTGTCGCTGTTCTGCATCAGGTAACAGTTGGCCCGTTCGATGTAGAGATTCATGTTCAGCGAATCCGCTTCGATCATTTCATCCAGCAGGCGGACTGCTTCACCGTATCGGTTCAGTTCCTTGTAGGCTGCCAGCTTCTTCCGTTGCAGGTCGGGAGAGAGTGAATCCAGTCGGCCGATAAGGTCGATTGCCTGTTGGTAGTTGTAATTGCTTATCGCTTCCTCGACGGCATGCAGAGGGTCATCCTGCGCTTGTACCGGAGAACCGTATGTGCACAGCCAGCAAAGGATAACGAATAAATAAAGGTTTCTTTGTCGCATATTTTATCAGATTTTCATGTTTCAATAATTATCAGTTTTGAATGTAGTGTCTTAGCTCAAATATGGCAGTTATTTTCACGAAAACTACTTATTCTTCTCCTTGAGATCCCCTTTTCAGGCCCTTTTACACCCGGGTTTGAACGATGCTAAGATCCGGATGTGAAGGGTACTGGGACCCGGGTCTCAGAAAAGAAAAGTTCCTACTTCGCTGAAAATAAGTCATATACCCAGCCTGTTTTGTCAAGCTGTTTTATGATAGTATGATGGTTGAAAATGGAACTATCACACGAACTATCATAGTCTGTAAGCATTAGATTTCAATACGCAAGAAGTCAAAAATGATAGTATGACAGTTCTATTGGACAATATTCGTTTATGTATAAGTTCAATTCTTCCTATATTCGAACGCGAAGCCAAACTGTCACTTGTCACCTGTCACCTGAAAAAGGTGAAACCTTTTTCTATGTTCCGAACCGTGACGTATCCACCGCCTTTACCTTCTTCTCCTTGTAGCCGCCGAAGCTGTAACGGATCGTCAGCAAGACCGAACGATTGTCCTGAAACAGTTCCATGCGGCTCTTCTGACCCTGCCGGTCGATGTGGGTGAGTGGCTTTTGGCTGTTCAACAGGTCGTTGCCTTTGAGGGTCAGGCGGAGCTTCTGTTTGGGAAGCGTCCATACCAGGGCGGCATCCAGGCTGTAGAGCGGGTCGATATCGTAAAGGCCCTGTATCACCTTCGTACAGTAATCGCCGGTGAGGTCGAGGGAGAGTTTTTTGTTGTGGGTCAGGAAGATCGTGTTGGTCAGCATGGCCCGCCCGAAGAGCTTCTTCCGGTCGAAACGGACATCGACCAGCGTCCCTTTGTCGTGGATACCGAAGCCCATCAATGTCAGCCGCGAACTAAGCACCTCGCCGACACGGAAAGGAACGACCGCCATCAGTCCGAACATATTGTGCGTATCCAGGTTGATCGTATGGAAGACCGATTGCAGGCGGTCGGGCGACTGGTACGACATCTGTTGTATCTTATCCGGCTGGAAATTGGCGAAGGCCCCAAGCACATACTTGTTTTTGAGGATATAGGTCAGTTGCATCGAATAATTCAGCTCCGGTTTCAGTTCCGGATTACCTTTGATCACGCTGTAAACATTCATATAATAAGTATTCGGTGTAGTCGCCCAATAAGAAGGATACTTCCGGTTGCTCGATAAGGAGAACTGCAACATGTTGGATGGATCGATCCGGTAAACGACCGACAGGGCAGGGAAGAGGTCCGCCCTGTCCCATAACGTATTTTTCTTTCCCGCTGAGTCGATCGAAGCCTTATAATACCGGACGGTCAGCGAAGCATCCAGTGTCAGCTTCTTCCCGAACGACCGCGAGAAACCGCCGAAAGCGCCGACCGAATGTTCCCTCTGCGTCAGGTCGAATGTCCCTTCGCGCTCTTCCGTGTTGTCGAGCAACGCTTCCGCCTTGTTATCCGTCCCCGACAACGAAGCCTCCAGCCCGTAGGACAGTTTCCACTTGTTCGCGGTAACAACGAAATGGTTCAGGTAGATATTGGCCCGTTGCGTCTGCTGGTGGCTTTCGTTGCGCCTGTCCTGGTCGGTGTCGTCTTCAAAATTGTTGACCAGCTCCTGCAACGATTTATCTTTGTAGAAGGTATAATCGATACCCGCGTTCAGGTTCTTATGGCCGTTGTAATCAATGCGTGCACTGTGCAGGAAGGTCGGTCCGGTCGTCCGGCTGGCGGTGTTTACCGTTTCGATGCCTGTGAACTCCGTCCGTCCGCCCCGGTGGGAAGCGGGGCCGTCCTGTACATACCGTCCCGTGTAGGAAGCCGAGAGTTTGTCCTTGTTGTCGAAGTCATATTCGAAAGCACCCCGCAGGTTGTGGGCGATGCTTTTGTTCTCCGACCAGTTCTTTTGCAGGATATCGTACCTCTGTCCGCCGACGGTCGGTTCCGCATGCATATCTTCCGTCGAGCGGCTGTGTCGGTACCCCGTCGAGTAGGAGAAGTCCGTCGTATATTTCTTTCCCGTGTACGACAGGTTCATTCTTCCCGAAGGAGAGAAATAGTACCCCTGTTCCCCCGTCAGCGACACTTCCCCTTTCAGGATATCTTTCAGGCTCTTGTCGTTCTCGATGACCAGGTTGATGGAGGCACCCTGTACACCGTATTGCGGCGGGGTACTGTACATCACCTCCACCTTTTTTACCTTATCGGCAGAGGTCGACTTCAGCATATCGGCCAGCTGCTCCGGCGTCATGCTGCTTTTCCGGCCGTTGATGATGATCGTTGTACCCGATGTGCCGAGCAGCGAGATATTGTCGCCTTTCTTTTCCACGCCCGGCAGTTCTCCCAGGACATCGAACGCATTGTCCACCGGTTTGCTTTTCATCAGGTTGGGAATGTCGTACTGGAGTTTTCCTTCGCTCATCTTCACCAGCGGGCGTTCGGCTTTGACGAATACCTCCGGCAGTTCCAGCGTGATGCTGTCGTTCACCAGGATCGTTTCTTTGCCGTCAGTCTGCTTTTGCGCCGATAACCGGGCGGGCAGCGGGAGCAGGTTGGCTATCAATAACAGGTAATAGATTCTTTTCATGTTCTTGTGCTTTTCGTGATTTTTATACGAAAGGTAGAAAGGGCCCTGAACAGTTCCAAAAAACGCCTGCATTTGGTAAGACTAAATAACATTCGTCCGAAACTGTGTTATTTTGGTTTAAAGCGGCAGGCGGCAAGCCGGAGAATCCCTATATTTGTTTGCATGAAATCATCCATGAAATATATCATTGCACTGGTGATCGTGTCGTTATCCGGGATATTCGCCTACCAGTTGTTCTGGATCAACCGGCTGTACCATTCCCACCAGCAGCAGAACAGGGACTATATCATCGAGGCGATCCGCAATGCCGACCATATCGAACTGTTCAGCCGTGCCGACACCATCAGCCGGTTGGCGAACAAGCGTCGGGAGACCTTTTCGCAGGCCGACGACCGGGGAGGTATCGCCCTGACTACCCGTTTCCGGAGTAAGGACTCGGTACCGGCGACCGTCCGGATCGTCGAGAAAGAAGCCGGACTCCCCCTTATGCCCGAAGTGAATGCCGAGATGAAGAAAGTACTCGAAAGCGGCAAGGTCAGGGTAGGCGACGATTTCAGTTCGCTGGGCCAGCTGGGGTTGCAGATGCAACGCAGCCTCCACGAGGTGATCGATACGATCTTTCCCGTCGACCTGGCGAAGTTCGACAGCTTGCTGACCGCCGGTCTCCGGGAGAAAAAACTGCACCTCCGCCATTTCACGGAGATACGGTCTCTTGCCGACAGTACGGTGGTCGCCTCTTCCGTCCCCACTGGGGAAGACCCGGCGCATTACGACCGTTATACTTGGGAGTATACCACCTATCATCCGAAAGCCTATTATGTCTATGTGGAACCGACCCGGCTGGCTTCGCTGGCGGGAATGACGGGTATCCTGGTCTCTTCGTTTCTGATCCTGTTGATACTGGTGCTGTCGTTCGCCTACATGATCTGGTTCCTGCTCCACCAGAAGACGGTGGAGCAACTGAAAGACGACTTCACCCATAACGTGACGCACGAGTTGAAGACACCCATCGCCATATCCTATGCCGCCATCGAGTCGATCATCCATTATAACCTCCTGGGAAATAAGGAGAAGGCCGATAAATACCTCCACCTTTGCCACGAGGAACTGGAACGGCTGGGCGGAATGGTCGAACAGATCCTGACCCTTAGCCTGGAAAAACGGAAAGAGATCCGCCTGGTGATGGAGGATATTTCGTTGAATGCCCTGATCGGTAAGATACTGGAACAGCAGAAGATCAAGTCGTCACGCCCTTTCCGTATCCGTGTGGAGTCTGTCCCGGAGGAAATAACTCTGAAAGCCGACCGTGTACATTTGTACAGTATCATCAGCAACCTGGTGGATAATGCCGTCAAATATGCGGACAAGGAACCGGAGATAACGATACGGGCGGAGGCTGCCGGAGGAAAGGTACAGCTGCGTGTGCAGGACAACGGCCCCGGTATTCCTGAAGAGTACCGCCGGCATCTCTTCGATAAGTTTTACCGGTTGCCTTCCAGCCGCCATTCGCAGGTGAAGGGCTACGGCATCGGACTCTTTTACGTGAAGACAATGGTGGAGAAGCATGGCGGGACGGTCACCGTAGAGAGCGTGTCCGGCCAGGGTTCCTGTTTTATAATCACATTACCGCAATAACCCCAAGCTTATGGATATTTTATTAGTAGAAGACGAAGTCTCCCTAGCCATGATCGTCAAAGACGCATTGGAAGAGGAAGGCTACGAAGTAACGGTAGCCCGCGACGGACTGGATGGGATAGAGCATTATTTCAAAGAGCATCCGGCACTGATTATTGCCGACGTGATGATGCCGGAGGTGGATGGTTTCGAGATGGTGCGCCGTATCCGCCGGATGGATAAGGAGGTGCCTGTCCTGTTCCTCAGTGCCCGTTCGTCGGTAGACGATATCGTGCAAGGGTTCGAATTGGGGGCGAACGACTACCTGCGGAAGCCTTTCAGCCTGCGCGAACTGATTGTCCGGGTGAAGGCATTGATCGTCAAGAACAAGGCTGAGCCTGTCGCCGTCGCGTATCACGAAATCGGGTTGTACACGTTTTATCCGTCTACGCAGACGTTGGAGGCAGGCGGTGAATCGGTCGAGCTTTCCTTCAAGGAGTCGGAGTTGCTCCGGTTGCTTTGCGAGAGCGGGAATCTTCCGGTCAACACCAAGGATATCCTATTGGAACTCTGGGGGAACGACAGCTTCTACAATGCCCGTAGCTTGCATGTGTTCGTCACGAAGCTCCGGCATAAACTGGAAAAAGACCCCCGGATCAAGATACTGAATGTCCGGGGGATCGGGTATAAGCTGGTCAGATGACAAGGTGTACTACGCCGGATGTTTATGAGAGATATATTTTGTACAGGTAGCCGATTATTGGTTGATGAATAAGTTGTTTGCAAGCCTGCCGGCCGACTGTCGTTGGAGCGAACAGGTTGTTATGTTCCCTGGCGAGTACGCTTTCGCCCCAGCCCGATTCGATGGCGGCCTGTGCCAGGATAACGATGGGGTTGATCTGGTATTTCCCGCCTGCCTCCGAAGCATCGGAGAGATAGAGACGGATGAATTCTTGTTTTGTCATGATCGAATGAAGTTGTTGATAGTAATTTATTGGTGATGAATGTTTCTGTTATTGTCAGAATTGAATGTTACTTTTCTCTTGAAAGAAAAGTAACCAAAAGTTCAAGGCTGCACCGGCTTCGCTGCTATGGTGAAAGACTACGCTGTCGTCTGCGAACTCGCTTCGCTCAAACAGCGCAGCCTCCTCACGCTTCGTCTTTCCCCTTCGCGGACGCTCACCCGCCGAAGGCCTGTCAGAGAACGCAAAGCGTTCTTTTGGGATTGCCGATACCGACACCTTTATAATACAACAGGTGTTTTCGCCTTTAACTGACAGTATCGGCCATCCTAAGAGGAAGCTTTGCTTCCTATGAAAGGCGTCAGCTGGCGAGCGTTAAACGCAGCAGCCGGAGTGAGCGTCCGGAGCATCCGCTGTCTGAGCGAAGCGAGTTCGGAGGCGACAGCGAACGTAGGATGCGGAGTAGCGAACCAGGTGCAGCCTTGATCTTTTGACTACTTTTGGATCAAGCCAAAAGTAGGTTCAATTATTTCTATAACTTCTCTATCTCCTCTACCGGCAATCCTGTACACTTACCGATATCGGATATACTTATCCCCATACGCTTCATGTTGCCTGCTGTTTGGCTTTGCCTTCGGCAAGTCCTTCGAGCCGTCCTTCCCACTTGGCGGTATTGAGGACATCATTCTGGATCATGATCGCGTTCAGATGTTCATCGTATGCATGGCGCTCACTCGAAGACATGGAGTAGTTGTATCGGGACGGATCGTACCGTCTTTCAGGTATGTGATCCATTCGTCGAGCGGTGTTGTAGCCACTTTGTCGAATTCGTTTACGCGGATCAAGATATATTCCGGAAAGATTTCTGCCGGCAGGCGAGTGATGACAGCGTCACGATCGCGCGCGTTGATACGCAGACAGTCGCCGGTATGCACACCGGTGAAGTGGTTCTGACCATGATAGATATAATCCGTTCCCACGCCGAGGTCGAAATAAAGGATACTGATGGAGTAGACTTTTTTCACATTCAAATTAAATTTATATCCCTTCAACAGTAGCTTGAATAATCTCGCTTAGTAACGGTTTATTTTGTATCGCTCCATTTCCGGATATTCGGTATCCTTTTCCTTGTTTCTTTTTTCTTCGGATGGAGATGGAGCAAAGCTTTTTAAGAAGGATTTATCTCCTGCAAGCGTAAATTTCAATAAAATTAGGGCATAATCGACAAATAGTTTGTAGTTTTGTGCTTCATAGTTGATCATAAATAATTCGTATATGTCAGACAGTATTGTAATTATTCCTACTTATAACGAGAAAGAGAATGTTGAGAATATTATCCGTGCGGTGTTTGGGTTGGAAAAAGAGTTTCATATTTTGATTATAGATGATGGTTCTCCCGACGGTACGGCGGATATTGTGAAGCGTTTGCAGAAAGAATTTCCCGAACGTCTTTTTATGGTGGAAAGACAAGGTAAGTTGGGATTGGGTACTGCTTACATCTGTGGTTTTAAATGGGCGATCGAACATAAGTACGATTTCATCTTCGAAATGGATGCCGACTTTAGTCATAACCCGAATGATCTTCCTAAATTATATGCTGCCTGCACGGAGCAGGGAGGCGATGTCGCTATCGGTTCGCGTTACAGCAATGGCGTAAACGTGGTGAACTGGCCGCTCGGTCGCGTTCTGATGTCTTATTATGCATCTGTATATGTCCGTTTCGTTACCGGGATGAAGGTGCAGGATACGACAGCCGGTTTCAAATGTTACCGTCGCGAAGTGCTTGAAACGATTGATCTCGATCATATTCATTTTAAAGGATATGCTTTCCAGATCGAGATGAAGTTTACCGCTTATAAGTGCGGTTTCAAATTGGTGGAAGTACCTATTATCTTCATTAACCGTGTATTGGGAACGTCGAAAATGAACTCTTCCATCTTCGGGGAGGCGTTGTTCGGTGTGCTTAAGCTGAAGTGGTGGAGCCTGTTTCGTAAGTATCCGCAGAAGAAATAGGAGGATACTCATGAAACTCTTTAGAAACACCTTATTGTTATCCGCACTTTTGTTTTTGTCTGTGAATGTGTTTTCGCGGACATCCGGTGAAGAGCTGGAACATATCCGGCAAAACTATATCCAATCTTTAATCGACTCCAACGATGATTCCGACCTGTTGAACCGTATCCTGGCAGGTATTCCGCCTGAGACGGAAATGTCGGACCAGGTGGTTATTGAACTGCATCAGCGGTATCCCTTCAACATGGAGGAGATAAAAGGCTATATGGAACAGATCAATGAAGACGGCTCCTGGCCGGATATCAATTATGCGGATACAAAACGTAGCGGATGGGATGCAAAGAAGCATGCCGACCGTGTGTTGGAACTGGCTAAATTATATCATGCCGAAGGACCATCCTGCACCTGGTCGCCCCGTTTTTCGACAGTGATCCATCAGGCACTCGATTATTGGTTTCGTACGAAGCCGGTCTGTAAGAACTGGTGGTATAATGAGATCGGTATTCCCAAGACCTTCGGTCCGGCTTTTATCCTGCTTCGTACGCAGATGACACCAGCCGAACAGAAGGAGGCTGTCAAGGTGATGGACAACGCACGCTTCGGTATGACAGGACAAAATAAAGTATGGCTGGCCGGAAACGTATTGATGAAAGGGCTTTTGCTGGACGATTATGAATTGGTGAAGGCTGCCCGCGATACGATCGTTTCCGAAATAACCACCGGACGCGAGGAGGGGATCAAGGGAGACTGGAGTTTCCACCAGCACGGGCCGCAGCAGCAATTCGGCAACTATGGGTTAGCCTATCTTTCGGAGATGAGTTTCTATTCGGGACTGTTTGCCGGGACATCATTTGCCTTGAATGCCGAACAGCAATCTATCCTGAATAACCTGCTGACGGAAGGTTACCGCTGGATCATCTGGCGTGGCTATATGGATGTGAATGCGCTCGACCGCCAGTTGTTCCATAATGCTCCCATCCACAAGGCTCTTGCTATGGGGAATGCTGCAAACTCGCTCCGGAGAGGAAGTTCTCCTGCCGATGCAGGGAAGCTACAAGCTTTCCTCGACGATAATTTCCCTCCGCAACAACCCCGGGGAACAGCCTTTACCGGACAGAAACATTTCTGGGACTCGGACCAGACCATTCACCGTGCACCGAAGTGGATGGCTTCCATAAAGATGGCTTCTGAGCGGGTGATCGGGACGGAGCTTGTCAACGAAGACAATCTGAAAGGTTTCTATATGGGCGACGGTGCCACTTATATCTATCGTAACGGGGATGAATATATGAATGTTTTCCCTTTCTGGGATTGGCGTAAAATACCGGGTATAACTTCTTACGAGAGTGACGCACCGGTTCCGTCTCCACGTAGCTATGGTGCACATACTCGTAATGAAACGGCTTTTGTCGGAGGCGTTACCGATGGCTGCACAGGTATGACGGCTATGATCTTGAACCGTGACGGCCTTAACGCCCGTAAATCGTGGGTGATTACCGATGATTTCATGTTATGCCTGGGAGCCGGTATCCAGTCGGACAGTACGCTGAATATAACAACTTCCATCGATCAGCGGAAGAAGCGGGGAGATTTGTCTTACTTCGAGAACAACCGCTGGAACCCGGTGAACGGTACGATTACCGCCAGCGGAAAGGCGTTGCGTTTCTTCCACGATAGCATTGGTTATATCCTGATGCAACCGGAGAACTGTGTGGCAATCTCAGAAAAGCGTTCCGGACGCTGGGCTGACTTTATGGGTTCATACACGCCGCAGACGGTGGAAGGAGAGGTGATATCTCTGTATATTCGTCACCAAAAGCAGGCTCCGGCCTCTTACCAATACCTTGTCCTGCCGGCTTCTTCCGCCGAACGAACGGCTTCTTTCCGCACGGAAGATATCCGTATACTTCGTAACGATGCCTCTATACAGGCTGTGGCAATACCTGGTTATTATTATATTACCGCTTACGAAGAAGGGACGATCCGTCTGGCTGTCGATCTGTCGCTGGAAATAAAAACACCGGGTATTTACAAGATCGAAGAGAAAGACGGTAATATTCGTATCGATGCTGCCGATCCTACCCATACGCAATCCTCTTTCTCTTTGAAGATCAACGATTATGACCTGAAGATAATCGTGCCATCCGGTCATGCTCCGGGGCAAAGTATCTCCGTAACCTATGCGGCGACAAGGACCTTGGCTCAATGTCAGAATTGAAAGATATATTGTCATTTTTATAAGCAGTCAGGGAGGATATAAGGTTTATTTTTGTCTGTATAAATGCTCTCCGGAGTTTATTGTTATCTGTAAATTGATGGACTATGACGAAAATAACACTTCTATCCTCCCTTGCCATTGGGGCTTGTCTGAGTTTTCTTTCCTGTAATAAAGGAGATATATCGGAGAACTATGCTTCTTTTGCCGATATCGAACAAGGTTTCCGTACGATCCCCGACAGCACACAGATCGGTGTTTACTGGTACTGGATCTCAGACAATATATCAAAAGAAGGTGTCGAACGGGATCTGGAAGCGATGAAGGTAGCCGGGATAAACCGTGCATTTATCGGTAACATCGGTATAGACGGCATTGATTATGGCGATAATAAATTGTTAAGTTCCGAGTGGTGGGAGATACTGCATGCGGCATTGAAGAAGGCCACGGAGCTGGATATCGAGATAGGGATATTTAATAGTCCGGGATGGAGCCAGTCCGGGGGGCCTTGGGTGAAAAGTTCACAAGCCATGCGTTATCTTACCTCTGCCGATACGATTGTAACCGGGCCTAAGCGTATGCAACTGGTTTTACCCTCTGTGGGAAAAGACGAACAGGATGTATGCGTTATCGCGTATCCTTCGTCGGGTAAGGCAGTAACGGAAAAGAGTTGGACCATAAATAAGAAGTCCGGGCAGCAGACTTCCTCCGTCTTGATCTTCGATGGAGAGGAAACTATACGTACGTTAATCTATCAGGCTAACACTCCTTTTAAAACAACCGCAAAACTATGGGTTAAAAAGGGAGGGCAGGAAAAACTGGTACGGCAGTTCGCCATCGACCGGAGTAATCCGGCTCTAAATGTGGGCTTTATTCCTTACGCTCCCGTCGTTATCTCTCTTCCGGAAATCACCGCTTCGCAGTTTCGTCTGGAGATGTCCGCCGAGGGAGACGGTGTAGGGGAAGTGACACTTTCTTCTTCTCCGATGGTAGAGCGTTATCCAGAAAAGTCGTTGGCCAAGATGTTCCAAACCCCGCTGCCTATGTGGGATGATTATCTCTGGGAGAAACAGCCGGCTGTGAACGATGCTTCTTTACTGGTTTCTCCGGAGGCGATCAAAGACCTGACCGCTTTCGCCCGAGAAGGGGTGTTGGACTGGGAAGTACCTGAAGGAGACTGGGTGATCCGCCGGATGGTTATGCTGCCGACAGGTGTAACGAACTCCCCGGCAGCTCCCGAAGCAACCGGGCCTGAGATCGATAAGATGAGCCGGGAACATGTGGCTTTCCATTTCGACGCCTTTATCGGCGAGATATTGAAACGTATCCCGGAAGCCGACCGGAAAAGTTTTAAAGTCGTAGTACAGGATAGTTATGAAACCGGAGGACAAAACTGGACAGATGATATGATTACTGTTTTCAAAGAACGCTACGGATATGATCCGGTTCCTTACCTTCCGGCCTTGAATGGGGTCGTAGTTGGAAGTCCCGATATATCAGACCGTTTCCTATGGGACTTGCGGCGGTTGGTGGCCGACCGGGTTTCTTACGATTATGTAGGTGGCTTGCGAGATGTTTGCCATCAATACGGATTGACAACCTGGCTGGAGAATTACGGGCATTGGGGATTCCCGGGTGAATTCCTGCAATATGGCGGACAGTCTGACGAGATAGCCGGAGAGTTCTGGAGTGAAGGTTCGCTGGGAGATATCGAGAACCGGGCTGCCTCTTCCTGCGGACATATCTATGGGAAGAAACGGATCTGGGCCGAGTCGTTTACCAGCGGTGGGCCAGCCTTCAGCCGTTATCCTTACCTGATGAAGCAACGTGGGGACCGTTTCTTTACGGAAGGAATAAACAGTACTTTATTGCATCTGTTTATTCATCAGCCGTTTGAAGATCGTGAACCGGGATTGGATGCCTGGTTCGGAAACGAATTTAACCGGAAGAATACCTGGTTCGGCCAGATGGATGTTTTCATCGAATATCTGAAAAGATGTAATTTCATGCTGCAACAAGGCCAATATGTAGCAGATGTAGCCTATTTCATCGGAGAAGATGCTCCCAAGATGACCGGCGTTTGTACACCGGAACTCCCGACAGGGTATTCGTTCGACTATATCAATGGAGAAGTTCTGTTGGAACGTGCAACAGTGGAAGGTGGCAACATCGTTTTACCGGGTGGAATGAAATATCGTCTGCTTGTTTTGCCTCGGTTGGAAACAATGCGTCCGGAAGTACTACGGAAGATAAAGGAGTTGTTGTTGGCCGGAGCCTGCATCATGGGACCTGCCCCTGCCTGTTCTCCCAGCCTGAGTAATTATCCGGCAGCCGACCGGGAAGTAAAATCTTTGGCTGCTGAACTTTGGGGCAGCCAAACGGAACCAGTGCGTACTATCGGAAAGGGACGTTTATTTATGCCGTCCACCTCTTTACAGCCTGTATTGGATGCTCTGGATATAAAAGCCGATTTAAGCGTTGCTTCGGATAGTCCTGTTTTGTTTATTCATCGTGCGACACAGGCAGGTGATATTTATTTCATTTCTAACCAGAGTGAAAACCCGATTGAGATAAGTCCTTCCTTCCGTGTGACCAGTAAAATACCGGAACTTTGGAATCCGTTGACGGCAGAGATACGTAGCCTGCCTGAGTTTACTTGTTCCGGTGGAGCTACAACTGTCCCTATACGTCTGGAAGGTTATGAAAGTTCATTTATTGTTTTCCGTAAGAAAGGTGCTCCCGGGGAAACGACTGCCCGGAATTATCCGCGTAAAGAGATACTTGCCGCAATAACTTCTCCCTGGCAAGTCGCTTTTGAAAAGGGCAAAAGAGGACCGGAAGGAACTGTTGCTTTCCCGGAACTACAGGACTGGACAATGCATGCCGACCCTTCTATCCGTTATTTCTCAGGAAAAGCAGTCTACACCAACCGGATCACACTGGATGAATTACCCCAGAAAGCACTTTACCTGGATCTGGGAAAAGTGATGGTGATGGCGAAAGTAAAGATCAACGGACAATATGCCGGTGGTGTCTGGACAACGCCTTACCGCCTGCCTGTCGGGGAGTTTCTGCAAAAAGGAGAAAACCTGATCGAAGTGGAAGTGGTGAATAACTGGATGAATCGTTTGATCGGCGATGATGCATTACCTGAAAAAGAACGTGCAACCTGGACAAACGTGAATCCCTGGAAATCCGACTCACCTCTGCAATCGTCCGGTTTGCTCGGTCCGGTAGAAATTCAGGCTTATTCTTATGAATAACCGCTCCGGCTTGTATTGTTTTTGAATAGAATCATGTACATTTGTGACAATAAACACAAAATATATGAATAAAATTCTGATAAAAAACGCTTGCATCATTAACGAGGGACGCATGTTTAAGGGATCAGTCCTCATTGATGGAGATAAGATAGCCGAAGTTGTTGAAGGAACTGTTCCTGAAACGACAGGAAACGTACAGGTAATCGATGCCGAAGGAAAACTTCTGTTGCCGGGCGCTATTGACGACCAGGTGCATTTCCGCGAACCGGGCCTGACGCACAAGGGAGACATCTCCAGTGAAAGCCGTGCCGCCGTAGCCGGTGGTATAACGACCTTTATGGATATGCCCAACACCAAGCCGCAGACAACTACCGTCGCCGATCTGGAATGGAAGTTACAACGAGGTGCGGAAACCTCGGCTGCCAACTATTCTTTCTTCTTCGGAGGGACGAACGATAACATGGATGAGATCCGTAAACTGGATCGTAGCCGTGTACCGGGATTGAAGCTCTTTCTCGGTTCCTCAACGGGAAATATGCTGGTAGATAAAAAAGAAAGTCTCGAACGTATCTTCGGCGAAGCGGATATGCTGATTGCCATCCATGCGGAAAAAGAGGAAGTGATCAAACGCAACCTGACCTATTACACCGGACTGTTTGGCGAGGATCTCGATATATCCTACCATAGCAAGATCAGAAGCGAAGAGGCTTGTTATGCATCCTCTTCGGAAGCGGTAGAATTGGCAACGCGCCTGAATTCACGTTTACATATTCTCCATCTGTCTACCGCCAAAGAGTTGACATTGCTGAGTAACGCAATCCCTTTGAGTGAAAAGAGAATTACAGGTGAGGTATGTGTGCACCATCTCTGGTTTCACGATGGCGATTATGCTAAGTACGGTAACCGGATCAAATGGAACCCTTCCATCAAGACGCTGGCCGACCGTATCGCTTTGCGTGATGCCGTTAAGAATAATACGATCGATATCGTGGCAACCGATCATGCTCCGCATTTATTGTCGGAGAAGGAGGGAAGTTGCCTGAAAGCTGCTTCGGGTGGTCCGTTGGTACAACATTCACTGGTGGCTATGCTCGAAATGGTAGCTGAAGGTTGCTTTACGTATGAAAAGGTGGTGGAGAAGATGGCGCATATGCCGGCAGAACTATTCCATATCGACCGTCGCGGATATATTCGTCCGGGTTATTATGCCGACCTTGTACTGGTCGATCCGGATAAGAGCTGGACAGTTGTTCCCGAAAATATAATGTATAAATGCGGCTGGTCGCCTTTTGAAGGAACGACGTTCCATCACAGTGTTTCCCAAACATTCGTGAACGGAGAGCTGGTTTATGACAATGGCAACATCAATGATGCCGTTCGGGGAATGGAAGTCCGGTATATTTGATTCATGAATAATATATACGAAGAGCGGCTGGGTACCGATAGGATGTTGCCGCTTGTTTTCCGGATGGCACTTCCTGCGGTAATTGCCCAGATGGTCAATTTGCTTTATAATATAGTAGACCGCATTTATATCGGCCATATTCCCGGAATAGGAACTCCGGCGTTAGCCGGTATCGGTGTGGCAGGTTCTATTATTATCCTGATCTCCGCTTTTTCTGCTATCGTGGCCGGTGGAGGTGCTCCGCTTGCTGCTATTGCACTCGGGCAGGGGAATCGTCAGCAGGCCGGAAGGATACTCGGGAATGGTTTTGTCCTGTTATTATTATTCACCGTCCTGACATCCAGCCTGTCATATATATTCATGGAGCCGATACTGTTGTTTACCGGCGCATCCGAACAAACGCTGGGGTATGCGACAGACTATCTTTCGATCTATCTTATCGGTACCTTGTTTGTCGAGATATCGGTCGGTTTGAATACTTTTATCAATACGCAGGGACGTCCTGCCATAGCGATGTGGTCGGTGGTGATTGGTGCCATACTCAATATCCTGCTCGATCCGCTTTTCATTTTTGTATTCAATATGGGGGTGAAAGGTGCAGCCCTGGCCACTATTATCTCGCAGGCCGCGACTGCTATCTGGGTATTGTCGTTCCTGACTTCTTCCCGTGCTTCCCTGCGGCTTGAAGTCAATTATATGAAACCGGATAAAAAGGTGATCGGGGCTATACTGGCACTCGGCGTTTCCCCTTTTATTATGGCAAGTACCGAAAGCCTGGTCGGTTTCGTTCTGAACGGGACACTTAAGACGTTTGGGGATATTTATGTGAGTGCATTGACTGTCATGCAGAGCTCCATGCTTTTTGTAAGTGTGCCGCTTACCGGGTTTGCCTTGGGTTTTGTACCCATAGTGAGTTATAATTACGGACATGGAAACAAGAAGCGGGTAAAGGAATGTTTCAAGATAGCGATGATCTTTATGTTTCTGTTCAACTTAATTTTGATGTTGTTGATGATCTTGTTCCCGTCGGTTATCGCTTCTGCTTTTACGTCAGACCAGGAACTGATACAAACAGTAACGGAAGTGATGCCTGTCTTTTTAGCGGGAATGACCATTTTCGGTTTGCAACGTGCCTGTCAGAATATGTTCGTTGCCCTTGGGCAGGCCAAGATTTCTATCTTTATCGCATTACTTCGTAAGGTCTTTCTACTTGTCCCGCTGGCCCTGATCTTACCACGTTTCATGGGGATGATCGGCGTTTATTCGGCGGAGGCTATATCGGATGCGACGGCAGCTATTTGTTGTACGATTATTTTTGCCATACAGTTTCCGAAGATATTGAATAAGATGGCTGTATAGTAAGAAAATGTTTTGAATTTGTTTTTTGTTCGTTTTTTGACAGATGTGAATGTTTCAATTATTGTCAGATATGAATGTAGTGTCGTTTTCCCCATCGAAGGACGTCCGGCCAGTACCTGCCGGCTCACGTCGCCTGCCTCGTGGGTGGTACTGCTTACGGCGAAAAAGTCTTCCAGCTTCTGCACCCCTTTGTGGATGCCGCCCAGGAGCGACACCGCATCGACTGCCGGGTCGTGCGCCTTCAACGTATGCTCCTGCATGTCCGCACAAAGGCGGCGCAACACCCAACAGCGGATCACCGAGGCGGCATAGGTACGGATATGTGCTGCGTTGCGAACGGTCAGCATCCGGTCGGCAATAAATTCCAGCCCGTTCAGTTCCGTAGCCCGTGTAGGGTCGAGCAGGCGCATTTCCTCTTCGATACTCAATATGTCGATATCGGCTTCGTGGTCGTACAGGGCCGTCATGGCACGGTACACCAGGCGGTAGGAGGGGTTGGTGAACATATCCGGCAAAAGGCGTTGTGTCACGTCGGCAATGGCTCCGCTCTGGGCGATAACGGCCATGATGACGGCCAGTTCCATCTCTTCCGATGCCGGTACGGGGGGAGGAAGGGGGTGTTGAAATGTGTTTTCCTGTTTTATGATTGTCTTTTATTTAGGTTCCACATGCTGTTTATTTCCCGAACGATCTCTTTAATATAATAAGACTTATCTCTTTATTAAGACATAAAGGAGCTTACGCTTTTCATTTACAAACATACAACAGGGGAGGGTAATCCGTATAACCGTATTTGGGGGCGTCAAGGAGCTGATAATAAGTGCTGTATTGTTTGGAAAATGGTCTATATGCACAAAAAGCGGTAACTGCCGCCACCAAAAAAATGAACAAACACCTCTCCCTGATTAAATACTAAATATTTTTTTCGATATGCGATGCCAAATCTTCGACCAGCTTGTAAATCTCCTCATACTGCGGATTTTTGTTTTTAAGCCGGTTGATCATCCCTGCCTGGTCGTAATTAGTATCGAGGATGCAGACCAATATGCGGGCAAGTCGTTTGATGGTTATCTTGCCCAGGTTGCCCGATAAGCGTGCGGCGTTCATTATTTCGATCAGGAATTGTTCCCATCCCTTGGTTTGTATGCGCAGATGATCGGGTAGAACCTCACTGCACCCGGAATTGTCGGCCAGTTCGTGGGCGAAAGTCTCGAAAAAATTATTTTTAAAGGCTAACATCCTCTTTTCTGGATATTTAAGGCTTAATAGATAGCTGGCAGTCTCGTTAAGTACCTTTTTTCTGTCAGTTTGATGTTTCAGGTATTGTTTGTAGGCTTTAAATGATACCTTGTTTTCATCAAAAAAAGTTTGCTGTTTTTGCGTTGTTTATGATTTTGTAAAATTGATGGGAGAGGTGTTTGGTATGGATATGTTATTCTGTCGACAAAAGTTCGAATACCGGTTCTGGTATGCTATAAGCCTGTTTAAGACAATTGTGTCACCGATTTGTCACTAAAGTGATAGGGACACAACGCTACTATGCTGTCGAAATGAATACCATATATTGTTGCTTATTATTTGCAGAGAGGAGACTTTGAAGAACGGAATGTCCGTTGCAAATATAATTTATTTTTATTATCCGTAAAAAAAAACGAACTACGAAAAATACTGCCGAAAGGGGAGGTTGAACGTTTAAAAAAAGGGAGAAGTCTTAGAAGAACTATGTTCATTCAAAAAGAAGAGATCCTTGCAACGATCAGCATTTAATATATATTCACACCCGGATGGGAAAGTCTTATTGCATATATAAGAATGAATAGGAAGTGGTGAAATGTTATTACTCAGTCGATAATAATATCAAATTATTTCCTGAAAGACTTGTTTATTTCATAATTTTCATTTATATTTGCATTGTTATATAAAATATTAATCTATCGGTAAAATGATTTTATCTGCTATTCTGAGAGAGGAAAAGCTAATTTACCGATAAACTAAGCATCAAATTCTGGATCATATTTCAATTAAAAGATACTTAGTTTATACCCTACTTTTAATTAGGGTTATATATACACATGGTAAGATTGTGATAATCAATAGTTTTGGTATATATATTATTATATATCAAAAAAGTGTCATAGTTCTTCTAAGACTATGTCGATAAAATAAAAACAGCATAAATATCTAGTTAATCTAAATTAAAACAAGTGTGTCTATGAAGAAGCGATTTACAATTACTATGCTATTCTTCTTTGCAAGTATAAGTATAGTGCTGGCTCAGACAGTGAAGGTAACCGGAACGGTGACCTCGGGTGATGACGGTGAACCGATTATCGGTGCAACTATTCTGGTAAAAGGAACAAGTATCGGAACTATCACCGATCTGGATGGTAATTTCTCCCTCGATGTTCCTGAGAAAAACAAAATTTTACAGATTTCTTATGTTGGCATGAGCATGCAGGAAGTAGCCGTAAAACCACATGTGGTGGTTGTCCTTCAATCGGATGTGAAACATTTGGAAGAGGTGGTGGTTACGGCGATGGGGATTTCCCGTGAAAAAAGGTCACTGGGATATGCTATTCAGGAAGTTGGCTCTGAGGAACTGACAAAAGCGGCTGCTCCCAGTTTAACAAGCTCTTTATCCGGTAAAGTAGCCGGTGTGCAAGTTAATCAGTTTGGAGGTTCGGTTGGAGCTTCGTCTCGTATATCTGTCCGTGGAAACTCTTCTTTGTCTGCTGATCAACAGCCGTTGATTGTTGTAGATGGTGTACCTATTTCGAATGATACCCAGCGTTCAGGCGATAATACCTATAACGGAGTCGACTATGGTTCGGGTTTGAATGATATTAACCCGGAAGATATCGAATCGATCTCTGTTCTGAAAGGAGGATCGGCTGCTCTTTACGGTATGCGTGCCGGTAACGGAGTTATCCTTATCACCACCAAGAGTGGCAAAGGAACCGACGGGGTAACCATCTCTTATGATGGAAGCATCACATTCGATCGTATCTCTACCATACCGAAGTTGCAGAATTCTTATGGACAAGGATATGACGGCGATGAATACCATTACGGTCTGAACGGCAACGGACTTTCGTATCAGGATTATGCTTCTCGATATGGTTTCTCTTATCTGGACGGTGCCGGTAACGGTGTAAATGACGGTACAGACGAATCGTGGGGGCCTCGTTTGGATGCCGGGCTGAATTTGGTACAATTCGACAGTAATGGTGAAGCGACTCCCTGGGTTTCCAGAAAGAATAATGTAAAAGACTTTTTCCAGACGGGTACGACTCAAAACCATACGGTTTCGGTGCAATCTCGCTCAGAGAAAATGACTACACGTGCATCTTTATCTTACAGAAACCAAATAGGAACGGTGCCCAATACAGACCAAAAGAAATATTCCGGTCAGGTAAATACCAATATGAAACTGAACAAGTATATTTCTTATGATCTCTCTGCCAGTTATACACGCACGCAGAGCGATAATTTACTGGGACAGGGATATGCCAATAACAATCCGATCAATTCCCTGGTTGCTTGGTCCGGACGTCAGATCAATATGCAGTCGTTGAAAAACAACTGGGATCAAAAAGATGTAAATGGAGATTATACTTATTATAACTGGAACTCCAATTTCCACATGAACCCCTATTTCACGGTTAACGAGAACACAAATAGCTACCAGCGTGACCGTATTTTCGGAAAATCGTCTTTGTACTACCAGCCGTTTGAATGGTTGAAATTTGAAGGACGTGTCGGTGTGGATTATTATCATTCCCAGTCGTTTGAACGTCATTATTTCGATTTCGACAATCCCGATGGCGCTTTCCTGCAGACCAGAATAATGAATACCGAGTTTAATGCAGACTTCATAGCCTCTGCCAACAAAACTTTCGGCGATTTTAATATCACCGGTTTGTTAGGCGCTAACTATCGTGACGTAAATTGGGAAAAAGGAGAATCGGGTGCCAGCGCATTGACAGTGCCAGGCGTTTATACTTTGAGTAATAAGTCGGGCGACGCAATTGCAACTATGGATCACAGTCATATTCGTTCCAATTCTATATATGCAAATGTATCCCTGGGATGGAAACACCAGTTGTATGTAGATGCCAGTGCACGTAACGATTGGAGTTCAACTATCCACGATGCATTCTTTTATCCCTCGGTCAGCCTGAGCTGGATTCCGACAGAAAGTTTTCCCGAATTAACGAACGATATATTTTCTTTCTGGAAGTTGCGTGGCGGCATTGCCCAGGTTGGTTCTGCCACATCAGCTTATCGTAATTCTTATTACTATTATCCGGAATCGTCGTATGCACCTTCCCATAATGGCGTTTCGTTGATGCATAAGAGCTATACGTATCCAAACGAAGATTTAAAACCGGAGAAGGTCACAACCTGGGAAATAGGTACGGAAATCGGACTGCTCAACAATCGTTTGCATTTGGATTTGGCATATTACCAGAAGAAAACGGAAGATCAGATTTTATCAGTTACGACTTCCAATGTTGTCGGATTTTCTTCTATGTTGGTCAATGCTGGACGTATTGATAATAAGGGCGTCGAATTGCAACTAAAAGGAGATGTGCTGCAAAATAAGGAAGGGTTGAATTGGACTTCTACATTAAATTTTTCTAAAGACCGAAGTGAAGTAAAGAGCCTTTATGAAGGTTTGAATACCTACAATATCGGTTGGACATGGGGCATTGGTACTTATGCTACTGTGGGTGAAAAATGGGGTGATTTGATGGGGACGGGATATAACCGTGTTACGGAGGAAGATGTAACCAAAGGCACGGCAACGTCTGATCAGATCGGTGCGGTTAAGGTGAACAGCAGCGGTGCTCCTTATCAGGCATCCTCACAAAAACTAGGTAATGTGACACCTGATTTCCTGATGGGATGGCGTAATGATTTTGCTATCAAACAGTTTGGTTTTGGCTTTATGTTCGATTTACGTATTGGCGGCGATATCTGGTCACAGACTATGAATCATGGCTATACTGCCGGTGTTGCTGAATATACGGTAGAGAACGGTGTTCGCGAACGTGCCATAGTTGCCGGTAAAGATGTAATGACGCAAAACCGCTACGTCATGCAAGATGCCGGCGGTAACTGGGTGGAAAACACGATCGAGACTGACGCGCAGACTTGGTTTGAGCAATATGGTGTTGCTGAAGATTACATATTCAAAGGTTCTTACCTGAAACTGCGTGAATTGTATGTCTCATATGAATTCCCGAAACATTTACTTGCCCAAACCAGATACTTTAGTCGGGCAACAATTTCTTTCGTGGCAAACAATGTTGCTTTGCTATGGGTAGACAAGTCGAATACGATGCGTCTGGATCCGGAAGCAGGTGGTGTTTCAAGTGATAGCCGTGGTGTTGGATTCGAACAGGCTTCTGTTCCGTCATCCAGAAGCTTTGGTATTAAAGTTGGTTTAACATTTTAATAGTGGAGAGTAATATAAAATGAAGAATATATTAAAAATATCAGTATTAGCGACGTTCTTAGTCGTAACAGCAGGTTGTACAGGCGATTTCGACGATATCAATACCGATCCGGATGCATATACAACTGTTCCTACTACCAATATGTTGGGAGAGGTACTGGCTCGCACGGCACGCCAGTTCGGTGACGATTTACCGGGACTTTCGTTGTGGTCAGGATACATTTCCAATCGTATGTATATCGATGATTACAGCGGTTACTTACCAACCAATAATACTTATGGTAACAAATGGTTTCAGTGTTATTATGGTCATGTGCAGTTGCAGGATATTGTAGAACGCACGGATGAAACGAATACTAAAAATATGCACAATGTAGCACTTTTGATGCAGAACTACTTACTATCTCTTTGTACGGACTGCTTTGGTGACATACCTTATTCGGAAGCATTCAAAGGCGCTCCGGAAGATGGTGGCGTTCTGCAGACACCATACGACGAACAGTCTGAAATTTATCCGCAGATATTGTCGAATCTGAAAGATATAGCCGACAGTTGGGCTACCGGTTTAGGTACAGATGACTTGGGAGAAGGAGATTTTCTATATAAGGGCGATGTTGGAAAATGGCAGCGCTTCTGTAATTCTCTCCGTTTGCGTTTGGCCATTCGGATTTCGGCTGTCTATTCCGGCTCACAAGGTATTGTGGAAGAAATACTAAACAATCCATCTCAATACCCGGTAATTGAAGAATGCGACCAGAATGCTTATTTCTGGTGGCAGGGTAGTGGCGATTACTTCGAACGTTGGTTTGAAACTTTCCGCACACGTACAGACTATTGTATGTCGGAAATCTTCATCAACCATTTGAAAGAAATGGATGATCCTCGTTTGAAGGTAATGGCACAGCCTAGTGAAGCTGATGGCGAATATCGCGGTGGCGAACATGGATATAACTCCCAGAATCTTCCTAATATGACCAATTATTCTTTGATCGGGACATTTTATGCAGGTGATCCTGACGGATTTTCTCCATTCTATAAGGCCTGCGAAACTTATTTTATGATGGCAGAAGCTGCTTTAAATGGTTGGAATGTTCCGATGACTGCCCAAGAAGCTTACGAAAAGGCTGTCCGTCTTTCGATGGAAGATAATGAGATAAGTACTGAAGAAACTGAAGCCTATTTGGCAGGAAAAGGTAAATGGGATGGCACAAAAGGTCGTCTCTTCTTTGAACAATGGGTTGGTTTATTCAAAGAATGTACCGAGGCATGGAGCTTTTATCGCAGGACAGGTTATCCAACGTATATCCAGACGGCAGTTGGTTCGGATGGAGTAACTAAGCAATATCCGGGTGCTAAGTCGAAATGGGGTACTGAACATACTGATGTTCCATTCCGCATGCCATACCCCAATAATCAATATGATTATAATAGAGAAAATGTGGAAGCAGCCGCAGTTGGTGTTACCGATTATTGTTGGGGTAAACAGATGTGGTGGGATACCCGCACCGGCGTCAACTGATAAACTCACTTTTTTATTTAATATCATACATTATTAAAATCAACGAGTAGGTTTATTTATTAAACCATTGAAGCCAAAGCCTGAGAGAACCTAAACAAGACACATTATTTTAAAACCAGGGTGGACAGGGATGTTCGTCCTGGTTTGTACACTAAGATATCGGAGTGAGCCGAAATTATTGGCAGGTAGGGATACACTATAAATTCTAATCAATATGATATTAAAAAGAGGTTATTCAACGAGCCCTAAAAATGAAATTTACCCCTGCTACTATCTGTAGCAGGGGTAAACTCATTAAAAAGATTGTCTAATAAATATCTTTTTAATGAACAGATATTAAAACAGGCTGTTCACTGGCTTGTTGAACCGTTTTGTTAATAGTAACCATATCTGAATTTGATTCTGATGAAATACTATATTGAGGAGGTATAGGGCGCATAACCTCTACTTTTTTAGCATATTCTAGAGTTGTGGTACCAGCACTACATTGTATCCAAAAAACACCATATTGTGCAAACTTTACCAAAATCCTGGAGCCAAGATTATAAATTATTGTTGCCGAAGAAGGTACAGTCCAATTATATGTTACTCCTGGTACACTAAAATCTAATACTGCCTCATAAAAAACCTCTTCTCCTACTTCTGGTCTTTGAGGGCCATTTATGCTTATTACCCTTGGTTCATTTATATCAACTGCATAACTTCCTCCTCCTGATGTGATAGTTAAACCTTCTTCACTACAGCCAAAGCTTGACATACTTGACGGTGCATTATCCTGGGCGTTTATTTGCAAAAATGCAAAAGACAACAACAAAATAAAGGTGATTTTCTTTCTCATGACGTTTGATTTTTTTTAGGTTAATAAATGAAGTTGAAACTACTCTAAAGATATAAAAATTAAAGTGTGTAATAAAATTACCCAGTATGTTCTATGGCATGTTTTTTATCATATAATGTTTGATATGAAGCGGCAGGCTTCCAATGACCAGGAACTAATTGAACTCCGTAGTGAGAAAGTGCGGAACCTGATCGGTCAGATTCCGCCTTTTCTTGTCCGATGGGGAAATACTATTTTGGTAATTATTTTGGTGTTGCTGGGGTTGCCTGTTGGGTGATTGTAAAATGAAGCCGGGATAATCAATTAACAATTGCAGGCTTATTAAGGTTTTCCTTGAATGTTACCGGAATAGTGTATTTAACTGTTTTATATTCACAGTACTGTCTTTATTCAAATGTATTTGAGTTGTTTTCATGTAACAAAAAGGTAAATATAACTTAATTCCTTTGTATCTGTTTTGTAACACGCCACCTCTACATTTGCAGCATAATTTAATAGCAAAAGAAAATAGTTATGAAAAAGAGTTTAGTGTTATTAGTTGTTTTATTGGGTACTTCATTCTCCCTGCTGCGTGCTGCGACTGTTGCCGATGGAGATAACGACAAGACAAGCAAGGCAAATGTGGAAGCTGCTCCTGTCGAAACATGGGAGTTCTATTCTGCTGTGCAGGAACCTACTGCTGAAGAACTGGCTAACGCGAACAATCATAGGTTCGGCAAAGAAGTCGGATGTTTGTACAATGCGTTTATGGATATGTATGTGGTGAAGGAAGAAGTCGTTCCGGGTGATCCTGCCCGCCGTACGGTGATCCGCAAGCCGAGTATTTATAATGCGGTCCGTTCCATCGAAAAACAGTTGAATAAGGATGTGAAAAGCAATAAGCTGACGAAGGAAGACGCGGCAGACGAGTTCGCGAATGTCCTGAAGATCGCCCTGGCTGCTATCGACTCCGATACCAACACCTTTGAAGAAGCCCTCCAGGGTAATAAAAAAGATTCCTCCCGCCTGCTGGCTATCTTCGACAATGTCAAACTGAAGAACCTCTATTAATTTACCCCCTCTTTCCCCTGATAAGTTTTGTTGATAAATAAAGTTTTAGGGCAGGTCTGTTTCCTGCCTCGAGGCTTTCTGTGTACACCAATTGATTTAGATATGAAGAACAAATTTTACTTAATGATTTGCGGGCTCCTGCTCTGCACCTCCCTGGCTTTTGCCCAGTCGGTGAAAGTGACCGGTACGGTAACGGATAAGCTGGGTCCTGTGATCGGAGCTGCGGTAGTCGTGAAGAACTCTACGGTCGGTACAGTGACCGATATAGACGGTAACTACGAGATTGAAGCGCCGAAGAACGCTACCCTGATATTCTCTTTTGTCGGATACGAAACGGTGGAACGCCCGATAGGCGACCTGAAAGTGATCAATGTAGAGATGTCCGACGACGTCAAGCTGATAGATGAGGTGGTGGTAACAGCCATCGGTATCAAACAACAGAAAAAGAAACTGGGGTATACCACCCAACAAGTGAGCACGGAAGCCCTCGAACAACCGGGGACGGTGAACGTGGGTAACGCCCTTTCCGGCCAGGTAGCCGGTCTGACCGTTAATAACCCGACAGGTATCTTCCAGGCACCGAGCTTCTCCCTGCGTGGTAAGACTCCGTTGATGGTAGTGGACGGTATTCCGGTGGAGTCCGACCTGTTCGATGTCTCTCCGGAGAATATCGAAAGCATTAACGTGCTGAAAGGTACGGCAGCAGCAGCCCTGTACGGTTCGAGAGGTAAGGACGGTGCGATCCTGATCACGACCAGGCTGGCGAAAGAAGAGGGGCTGGTGGTGACAGCCGGCATATCCAGCATGGTAACGGCCGGTTTCACCGTGTTTCCTGAGACACAGAATGAGTTCGGTTCGGGGTCGAACGGACAGTATGAGTTCTGGGACGGTGCCGACGGCGGTATCTCCGATGGCGATATGACGTGGGGACCCCGTTTCGAAGGGCAGAAGATCGCCCAGTGGAACAGCCCGATCCGCGACAAGCAAACGGGTGAAGAGATTTCCTGGTGGGGCGATGTCGCCGGTTCTATCTACAATGACCGTACGCGCTACGAACGTGTACCGATCACCTGGGAAGCACACGACAACCTGAAGGATTTCCTTCGTACGGGAGTGATCACCAAGGCGACTTTCTCCGTGGCGAATAAAACAAAGAAAGCCAACTACAACTTCAACGGCGATTTTTCCAAGCAACAAGGACTGGTTCCGAATACGTCGATCTATACGGGCGGGCTGAACTTCAACAGTATGTTCAACCTGAGCAATACGGTGACCCTTTCCTCCAATCTGTCATATAATAAGGTCTATTCCCCCAACTATCCCCGCTACGGTTACGGACCGAAGAACCATATGTACACGATCCTGCTGTGGATGGGTAACGATGTGAACGGGAAGGAGTTGGCACAGCATATGTATCGTCCGGATTCGGAAGGAACACGGCAGGCGAACTATAACTATGCCTGGTATAACAATCCCTATTTTGCAGCCAATGAGCTGACACAGAAACACGACCGCAATACGGTGAACGGACAGGTGAAACTCAACTGGGACGTATTGCCCGGACTGACCCTGCAGGGACGTGCCGCCGGTCGTCTGGAAAGTACGTTCGAAGATATGAAAAGCCCGAAGTCGTATATGAACTACGGCGATTCGCGTAACGGTGACTACAAGACTTGGAACAGCGACCAGCTGGATATCAATGCGGACGCTTTGGCCACGTATACACAGGCTGTCAGCAAGGATTTCGCCTTTACAGCCAATCTCGGAACTTCTTTGTACTACCGTCAGATACGCAAGGAAACGCAGGCTACCGACGGGCTGATCGTCCCGAAAGTATATAATATGGGTAACAGCCTGAACCCGGTCAGTGCAACCAACCTGATGAACGAGAAGGCGATCGAGAGTGTCTACGGCTCTGTGAATATCGACTTGTTCGAGGCCCTTTTCTTAACATTCACCGGACGTAACGACTGGTCGTCTACGCTTTCCGCTGCCAACAATTCTTATTTCTATCCCTCTGTTTCCGCCAGTACGCTGGTGAACGAATATGTGAAGCTGCCTTCGTGGATGGATTATCTGAAGGTCAATGCCGCCTGGGCACAGGTGTCCAGCGACCTCGATCCGTATGCCCTGCAGGCAACCTATGCAAAAGGTATCCTCTATGGTAGCACGCCTTCGGTGACGTATCCCAATGTCGTGACCGACCCTTCCGGTTCAGGAACGGTGACAGCCTTGGTGAATCCGGATATCCTGCCTCAGAAGACCTCTTCCTTTGAAGTCGGCATGTCTACCTCCTTTCTCCATAACCGTCTGGGATTGGATCTGACTTACTACCGTATGCTCGACCAGAACAGCATCATCAAGCTGCCTATCTCCGAGGCATCCGGTTTCCCTTACCGCTTTGTGAACGGCAATGAATATACGACGAACGGCTTCGAGCTGATCGTGAATGCCACACCTGTACAAAAAAAGAACTTCACCTGGAATGTGTCGACCAACTGGAGCAGTAATATCCGCAAGCTGACCAAGATTTACGGTGGCCAGGATAAATTCGGCGACCTGAAGGTGGGCGACCGGGCGGATGCTATGTACGCTACCGAATGGGAAAAGACTCCGGACGGGCAGTTGATACTGGATGCTAACGGTATGCCGACCAAGAGCGCGTTTACCACCCATATCGGCAACCAGTCGCCCGACGTTCGTTACGGGCTTCAGAATGCGTTTAAGATCAAAAAGTTCACCGTCAATATCGATATAGACGGAGCGATCGGAGGCACATTGGTGTCGACTACCACCCAGAAGATGTGGTGGGGCGGGAAACATCCGAAGTCGACCATGTACCGTCAGGAAGAATACGAGAACGGCGGCAAGGCGATCTATGTGCCGGAAGGCGTAAACATCGTCAGCGGTGAGGTTACTTACGATGTGAACGGAAATATCCTGACAGATACCCGTGTATATAAAAAGAATGAAACAGCCGTTAATATCCAGACCTGGGCACAGAACTATCCCTATCGTGCCGTGGTCCGTACCAGCGAGAACGAGTTGTTCGCCAACACTTTCAACCGTTCTTATCTGAAGCTGCGCCGCGTAGCCATATCTTACGATCTGAAGAACCTTTTCGATTCGAATACGATCAAAGGATTAGACGTGACCTTGTTCGGCAACAACCTGGCAGTCTGGAAGAAGACGCCTTATCTCGACCCTGACTTCGGCGCCAGCGACTCGGACCTGCAGGACCCTTCCGCCCGTTATATCGGTATCAGCGCAACCATAAAATTATAATCCTACGATAAAGCAATGAAGAAATATCTGAAATATATAATAGCCGGGACTGCTCTGGCAGTTACCTGCAACTCGTGTATCGACCTGGAAGAGATGAATGTCGATCCGAACAACCCGACGACCACCGATCCGGCACTGCTGCTCACCGGATTATCCTTCAAAACATTCGAAGAATCGGATGCACAGGTCTGCCACGCCACCAAGCAGTTGATCCTGACTTCCGGCGAAAGTCCTTATCAGGTGTATAAATGGACACGCGGCGGCTTCGACTACTACAGCAACCTGCGCGATGTGACGAAGATGAAGGAGGAAGCGGAGAAGAACGATCAGACGGCTTATGAGGCTCTGGCTCTTTTCTTCGAAGCACATTATTACTATATGCTGACGATGAAGTTCGGCGATGTACCTTGCAGCGAAGCGTTGCAGGGCGAAACGAACGAATTGTACCAGCCCAAATACGATCCGCAGGAGACGGTACTGTCTACCGTGCTTGCCAAACTGGAAGAAGCGAATACGTTGTTGACCGACAATAACAGCATTATCAGCGGCGATATTATCTATGGAGGCGATCTGCTGAAATGGCGCCGCCTGATCAATGCCTACCGGTTGCGTATCCTGATGTCCTTGTCGAACAAACAGACCGTAGGAGGGACGGATGTGAAGTCAACCTTTGCCCGTATCTTCCTTAGTGAACCGCTGATGACCGGTGAAGCTGACAACGGCCAGCTGGTATTCCTTGATCAGCAGGACGACCGTTATCCTTATTTTAACGACAGTGACTTCGGCTCCGGACGTTATATGGATTCTACCTATGTGGCTGTCCTGGCTACCCGGAAAGATCCCCGTCTGTTCGCTTTCTGTACGCAGACCCCTGCGGCGGAAAAGGCGGGACTGGCTGTGGATGATTTCTCTTCTTATGATGGTGGCGATCCGGCGATCCCTTACAGTCTGGTCAATGATAAGGTGACGTTGGGCGGTTGTTCCAAACCCGCCACCCGTTATTACCAGCATCCGACCAACGAACCGATGATCCTGTTGGGATATACCGAGCAGCAGTTGCTTCTGGCGGAAGCGGTGGTTCGCGGCTGGATTTCCGGAGATGACAAGGCGTTCTACGAATCGGCGGTCAAGGCCTCTTTCCGCTTCTATGAGAAATATGCCTCTTCCGTAGCCCAGTATCTGGGAGAAGATGCGGCTGAGGCTTATCTGCAGGGCGACAAGGTGGCTTATGCCTCTTCGCTGACAAAAGAGCAGAAGATAGAACGCATCATCCTTCAGAAGTATATTCCTACTTTCCTGCAAGGCAGCATGTGGATGCCTTACTACGACCAGTTGCGTACGGGTTATCCTGAATTTCGCCGGGCATCCGGAGTGAGTCTGCCATACCGCTGGATGTATCCGCAGGACGAGTATAACAATAATGCCGCCGGCGTGGAGGCTGCCCTTCAGTCGCAGTTCGGAGGGAACGACAGGACATCCGACCCTCTTTGGTGGATTAAATAAAAAGAAATGGCATGAATAGAAAGGAGTTTTTACGGACATCGGGGCTTTTGCTCCCGGTGTCTTTATAAAACTATGTTTTCACCTGGATGAAACTATATTTCCTCCTCTTGATGTTTCGCCGTCAGCTGCAACCAAAGGAACAACGCTCCCGGAATCAGGATAATGGCTGCCGATGCCAATAACGCAGTGCGCAATGAATAAACATCATTCAGCCATCCGATGAACGGGGCGATGGCGGCAAACATCAGCCGGATGATAAAGTTACGGATAGACAGGACAGTCGCCCGCATCTCCGAGAAGGTCATCTGGTTGATATACCCTTTTAATATCGGCGTAGCAAACCCTCTGATCACATAGAAGACGAGCAGGATAGCCAACCCGGCATACGTTAGGTTGAATGCCAGCGCCACATAACCGCCTGCCACGAATGTCAGGATCAGTATCCCCATCTTTTTAGGCCCGAAATAACTGTCTACCCGGTCCGAGTAAAGGGCGGCGATGCCGACGGTCAGGTTCAGCACCGTCCAGATGACCCCGAACCAGGAAGTTGGAGTTTTCATATACATCAGGTAGGGTTGCACAAACCAGGCCATCGTCAGTGTTGCCGCTCCGATAATCCCCGAATACATTATATTATAGCATAGCCTCTTGTTCGTGACCAGCGAGTATTTGATGATTCGCATGATCTCCTGTACCGGGCTTTGTACTTTACTCTTGATATTGAGTTCCCGCAGGGCAAAGGCGGCAGGGATACCGCTGAAGGCGATCACCGCCTGGGCATAAAAAGGATAGCGCAGGGAATAGGCGGCCAGCAATCCGCCGAAGATACCGGCAACGGCTTCCGCAAAGTTTCCGATCATGGTGATACGTCCCTCGTAACGCAGATACAGATTCTCTTTCTTATACTGTACGGTCGTATCGTACAGCAAGGCGGAGTCTGCCCCGTTGACAAGTGTCTGTCCCGTTCCCAGCAATATTTCCGCAATGGCGAATGCGGCAAAGGTGGAGGTGAAGGAATAGCACAAATAACCGAAGAAGAAAAGAATACATCCTAGTATCAGACATTTGCGACGTCCCCAAACGTCTGCCAGATAGCCCGAAGGTATCTCTAACGCCACGGCTGCGATCGAATAAACGCTTTTCAATATAAATACATCCTGTAATCCCAACCCATGGTCTTCATAGAAGAGTACGATAATCGGCATCACCAGGGTGAACCATTTGGACAACTTAATAATGTATAGTGCAAGTATATTCCGTTTCATTTGGCTGTATCTTTTCTTAGCGTACCGCAAAGATACAATGTTTTGATTTACCCTTATTATTTATTGCCAGTTAGTAAAAAAGTTCTTACTTTGCGACAGATTTAGACTACTAACATTTAAAAGATAACAAACTGATACCATGATTTGGAATGAGACTATTGAATGTATGGACCGCGAAGAAATGCGGAAATTACAGAGTATCCGGTTGAAACGGGTTGTCGAACACGTTTACCATAACACCCCTTTCTATCGCAGGAAAATGCAGGAAATGGGTATTACCCCGGATGATATTCAATCGATTGAAGATATATCTAAGCTGCCGTTCACGGTAAAGCAGGATTTAAGAGATAATTATCCTTTCGGACTGATGGCTGTGCCGATGTCTGAAATTGTTCGTTTACATGCCTCTTCAGGTACGACAGGAAAACCGATCGTGGTTGGATATACCCGTAAGGACTTGTCTATCTGGTCGGAAGTGGTGGCACGCTGCCTGACGGCCTATGGCATTACAAAGGATGACTCTGTGCAGGTTTCCTACGGCTACGGTTTGTTTACCGGTGGACTGGGGGCTCACGGGGGAGTTGAAAATATCGGTGGAACCGTTATTCCGATGAGTAGCGGTAACACGCAGAAACAGATACAACTGATGCACGACTTCGGAGCAAAAGGGTTGGCTTGTACGCCTTCTTACGCCTTGTATCTGGCGGAAACGATCCATAGTTCCGGTATACCTCTGGAAGAGTTCCAGTTGAGGGTAGGAGCTTTCGGAGCGGAGCCCTGGACGGAAAATATGCGTAAGGAACTGGAACAAAAGCTGAACATCAAAGCATACGATATATATGGCCTGACAGAAATCTGTGGTCCGGGTGTAGGAGGCGAATGCCAGTGCCAGAACGGTACGCACCTTTGGGAAGACCATTTCTTCCCTGAAATCGTCGATCCGGTGACTTTGCAGCCGGTAGCTCCGGGCGAACAGGGTGAACTGGTATTTACAACACTGACGAAGGAAGGTATGCCGATGATCCGTTACCGTACGCGCGACCTGACACATCTGATCTATGAAAAGTGCGAATGCGGGCGTACGGCCGTACGTATGGGTCGTATCCTCGGACGTAGCGACGATATGATGATCATCCGTGGTGTAAACGTTTTCCCGTCGCAGGTAGAGTCCGTATTGCTGGAAATGCCGGAATTCGAACCACATTACCTGATCGTGGTGGATCGTGTGAACAATACCGATACCTTCCAGATCCAGGTGGAAGTACGCCCGGATTATTATTCGGACGAAATGAATAAGATGATTGCGCTGAAGAAGAAGATCGCCGCCCGTATGCAGAGCGTGATCGGTATTCAGCCTGATATAAAGATTGTGGAACCGCGTAGCCTCGAACGCAGTCAGGGCAAGGCTAAACACGTGATCGACAATCGTAAGTTAGTTTAAACCTAAAAAAATAAAGTGCTATGTTAATTAAACAGTTATCTATCTTTCTTGAGAACAAGAAAGGCCGTTTTACGGAAGTGGCAAAGATTTTGGGTGAAGCGGGAGTGAACATGTCGGCCTTTACGGTGGCGGAGAATTCTGATTTCGGTATCTTGCGTCTGATCGTGTCGGATACGGAAAAAGCAATTCAAGTACTTCGCGAAAAATTATATGCGGTGAGTGTGGCGGATGTGGTGTGCCTGCACTGCCCCAATCAACCGGGTGCGCTGGCTAAGGCGATGGAAATCATTACTTCGGCCGGTATTTTTGTTGAATATATGTATGCTTTCTCTCAAGGAGATGCGGCCAATGTGATCATTCGTCCCGACAATGTGGAGAAGTGCGCGGAGGTTCTGAAAGCCAACAAACTGGAGCTTATTGCAGCCAGCGATTTATATAAGTTGTAAATATTAACGTTATGCGCTTCGTTATTTTGCAATAAAAAATGTAACTTTGCGCGCTAAAAGTATGTGAATGAAAAAGGTTGTATTTTTATTGATGATGATTACGGTCTTGTTATCCTCCTGCGGGGAATATAACAAGATACTGAAAAGTACGGACTATGAACTGAAGTATTCGTATGCAAAGAAGTATTTCAATGCAAAGCAATATAACAAGTCCGCTACCCTGTTGGATGAACTGGTTACAATCTTTAAAGGAACTGCTTACGCCGAAGAATCCCTGTACCTGCTGGCCCAGAGCTATTACGGACAGAAAGATTACCAGACGGCTTCGCAATACTTTAATACGTATTACACCACCTATCCGAAGGGCGAATACACTGAGTTAGCCCGTTATTATTCAGGATATGGCTTGTATCTGGACTCACCCGATCCGCGGTTGGACCAGACACAGACGTATGAAGCTATCAACCAGTTGCAGCTCTATCTGGAGTATTATCCGCAGAGCGAACGTGCAGCCGAAGCCCAGAAGATCATGTTCGAATTGCAGGAAAAACTGGCTTACAAGGAACTGTTGGCTGTAAGGCTGTATTTTAACCTGGGTACTTACATGCGCGACAATAACTATTTGTCTGCCGTGATTACCGCTGAGAACGCATTGAAGAACTATCCTTACTCGAAATACCGGGAAGAGTTTATGTTCTACGTATTGCGTGCGAAGTATGAACAGGCTATCGCCAGTGTGGAAGAAAAATTGCAGGGTCGTTATCGTGAGGTGGTAGACGAATACTACACCTACATAAACGAATATCCGGAAGGCCAATACGTAAAACAGGCGCAGAAGTATTACGATTATGCCAGCAAGAGAATAACAGATGTGTATTAACGATATTATTTAATCAATAAAGCAAAGATGGATTACAGAAAGTCTAACGCCCCTTCGAATACGGTTACCCGTGACATGATGAAGTTATCGGCCGACACGGGTAATGTGTATGAAACAGTTATGATCATTGGTAAACGGGCTAACCAGATTAGTGTTGAAATGAAGCAGGATCTGGAAAAGAAGCTTCAGGAGTTTGCTTCTTATAATGATAATCTGGAAGAAGTTTTCGAAAACAGAGAACAGATCGAGATTTCACGTTATTATGAAAAGCTTCCGAAGTCGACATTGATTGCCGCTCAGGAGTATGAAGAAGGTAAGGTTTATTATAAGAACCCTGCTAAGGAAAAGAATAACTTTTAACGAGTTGACGGTTGACAAGTAACGGTTGACAGTGAAATGTTCCAAATATAATGGGCAATTGTAATTAATAAAAATGCAATTGTCCATTTTTATTAGCTTAATTACTGTCTGTCTTTACTTGTCAATTGTCAACTGTCAACTTTAAAAATTATGTTACAGAGAATACAAACAGTTTACTTGCTAATTATCGTGGCCTTGATGGTCGCTACGTTATTTCTACCGCTAGCCATGTTTCAGGCCGGTGACCAGTTTTACTCTTTCGATGCAACCGGTATCAGTACGATCGCAGAACAACCGGAACTGATCTATCCTACGTGGGGGCTTTTCGCCCTGACAGCGGTGATCTCTATCCTGTCCCTGATCACGATCTTCTTGTTTAAGAAAAGAATGCTTCAGATCCGCCTCTGTATCTTCAACGGGATATTGATGCTGGGTTTCTACGGTTTGTTTGCCTTTTTTGCATGGATATTGAAAGACCAGTTGAGCGGTGCCGTACTGAGTGTAAAGATCGCTCTCTCTTTCCCTTTGATCTGCCTGATCCTCGATTACTTGGCAATCCGTAATATCGGTGCCGATGAAGCACTGGTTCGTTCGCTCGACCGGTTGAGATAAATATGAGATATCACCTTTAAGGTGGCATAAATACATCAAACGCAGTCATGTTATTTTATAACGTGGCTGCGTTTTTTTATTTGTTAACGTAGCTTCGATTTAACCATAGAAATGTCATTGAATATTCCTGGGTACGCTGTATGGCTTGTTCGGTAAGAGATTTATTTAAAAACGAACATTCTTTATACGATATTGGATATTGAATAGTGGCTATATAGCTTCTTTTGCTGTGTGAAATAAATAAAAAATTGCCTATGATTTAAAAAAGAGAACACAGCGATGAAAGGGTATAACCGCCCTTGAGATCTAATCAGAGTTAATAAAGAATTATTCAGGAAAAAACTTAAAGAAAAAATGACATTAAACATGAAGAGAGAGAATTTCCGGGGAATGAAAAACTGGAATGTGGCCTTTGCCCTTCTTTTTTTATTCTCTGCCGCCCAATCAAAAGCGGACACAGGAAAAGGTTCGATTGCCTTAAATCCTACTATTAAAGAAAGTGCCGGTATGCCGGTCAGCCAACAAAGTGAACGTATCATTAAAGGTGTTGTAAAAGATGCTACAGGTGAAACGGTGATTGGAGCCAACGTATCTGTTGCTGGAACCAGTATCGGGACAGTAACTGATGTGGATGGCAATTTCTCTTTAAAAGTATCGGTAGGGGCTACCCTGAAAGTTTCGTTTATCGGGTACAAAGATGTAAACGTAAAGATTACTAATCAGCAATCATTGGATATCGTTTTAGAAGACGACTCACAAGCTTTGGATGAAGTCGTTGTCGTTGGTTTCGGTTCACAAAAGAAAGTGAACTTGACAGGATCTGTATCTGTCGTCGATGCCAAAGAGCTTACTTCCCGTCCGGTTACAAACGTATCCCAGGCCTTACAAGGCTTAGTGCCGGGTATGAACTTCAGCTATGGTTCTGATGGCAATGGTGGTGAAATTGGTCAGGACATGAAAATTAATATCCGCGGCGCCGGTACTATCGGCAATGGTTCCAATGCCTCGCCATTAGTGTTGATTGACGGCATGGAAGGTGATATGAATGTCTTGAATCCGAATGACATTGAAAGTATTTCCGTTTTGAAAGATGCTGCCGCCTCCTCCATCTACGGTTCACGTGCGCCATTCGGTGTCGTTTTGATCACTACCAAGAAAGGTAAGGCAGGTAAAGTCAACATCAGTTATAACGATAATTTCCGTTGGAGCCATGCCATTAACATGCCGCAATTACCGGATTCATATACCTATGCGCAATACATGAACCTGGCAGCCAGCAATACTCAAGAGGGGCCTCTTTTCCCGGCTCAGAATCTGGAACTCATGCTCGCTTATCAAAAAGGAGAAATTCCCAGCACGCAGACAACGTTTGCCAATGCGGACGGCAAGACATGGAACTGGCTGGGAAACTCAAATAATGACTGGTATGATATTTTCTTCGGAGGCACTGCTTTTTCACAGGAACATTCATTAAGTATTAATGGAGGTACTGAAAAGTTCCAGTATTACCTCTCTGGTAATTTTATGGACCAAACGGGTCTGATAAGTTTTAATCCCGATAAACTAAAAAGATACACAGTAACAGCCAAAATCAATGCAGAATTATTTCCATGGTTGCACGTGAATTACAGCACCAAATATATGCGTAAGGATTACAGCAAGCCGTCCACCATGGATAACAACCAGTATTATCACGACATGGCCAAGCGTTTTCCCTCCGAACCTATGTATGATCCGAACGGTTATGCTCAGGTTGGGTTGCTGTCACAGTTACTTTACCAGGGCAAGGATGCCAGTCAGACTGATTGGTTGTACCAGCAATTCCAGGTTGTACTGGAACCCGTTAAAGGATGGAAGGTATTCGGAGAGTTGAATTATAAGACTGTCGATGGATTCCAACACAAGGATGTATTACATCTTCCCAAATATTATGTAGATGGAACAGAATATTTTGAAGATACTAATTCTGTCGCAGAATATGCCGAAAGAACAAATTTCTTTAATCCGAACGTTTATTCTGATTTTATGAAATCACTGGAAGGTGGCCATAATTTTAAGGTCATGGTGGGTTTTCAGGCCGAACTGAATAAATGGCGTAAACTGGGTGCCAGCCGTACAGACCTCATCACAGAGAAAGTTCCCGATTTGAATACGGCCACAGGACCTGATAAAATTGAAATTGATAAGGATGCAGGTGACAAAAATCATTGGGCAACAGCCGGTTTCTTCGGACGATTGAACTATGATTATAAAGAACGTTACCTGGTAGAGTTCAACATGCGTTATGACGGCACCTCCCGCTTTGCCGCCGACAAGCGTTGGAACTGGTTCCCTTCAGTATCGGCCGGCTGGAACGTGGCACGTGAGGAATTTATGGAACCGCTGGAAAACACGATCAACACATTAAAGATACGTGGTTCATGGGGTGAACTTGGCAACCAAAATACCAAAGCGCTTTATCCCTATATCCAGACAATGCCATTTGTTGCTAATGATAGCAAAAGCCACTGGCTGTTAAGCAATAGCAAATTTGAGAACACAGCCGCTTCACCCGAATTGATTTCAGCGCTTTTGGGTTGGGAAACCATGCGTTCATGGAATATCGGTTTCGACCTGGGGATGTTTAATAATCGTTTCAACATGAGCTTTGACTGGTTCAACAGAAAGACTGTAAATATGGTAGGGCCAGCTCCCACTTTACCTGCTGTATTAGGTGCCGACGTTCCTAAAACAAATAATGCCGACTTACAATCTACCGGTTTCGAACTCGACCTTTCATGGAGAGACCGTATCGACGCAGTACAATATGGAGTACATGTGCTTCTTTCGGACGACCGGCAGAAGGTCTTAAAATATCCGAATGAAAAAGGATTGCTTTCTACATGGAGAACCGGAGAATATATGGGTGAAATCTGGGGATTCGAAACGATTGGAATTGCCAAGAGCGATCAGGAAATGCAGGATTACCTGGCTTCCCTGCCCAATGGCGGACAAAGTGAAGTCGGCAAGAATTGGGCTGCCGGTGATATCATGTACAAAGACCTGGACGGAGACGGAACAATCCACAAAGGAACTACCGTAGACAATCCGGGCGACTTGAAGATTATTGGCAACAACACGCCGCGTTACAAGTTTGGCCTTGACTTGGATGCCTCATGGAAAGGCTTTGATATACGCGTATTCCTGCAAGGTGTATTGAAAAGAGACTATTATATAGATGGAAACATGATGTTCGGTGCTACCGGAAACAGGTGGCAATCCGGCTTTTTCAAAAGCCAGATGGACTTTTACCGTGACGCTGATGACTTCTGGGGCGAAAATCACGATGCCTACTTGCCGAGGCCATTGTTCAATGCACAGAACCAACAGAAACAGACTCGCTACCTACAGAATGCCGCTTACTGTCGCCTGAAGAACCTGCAAATAGGGTACACCATCCCGGCACGTTATACGCAGAAGGCCAGAATCTCTAATCTGAGAATATTCTTCTCTGCCGAGAACCTGTTTACCATAACTTCACTACCCGATGCTTTCGACCCCGAAACTTTGGGTACAGGATATGGAGCAGACTGGAATGACGGGACTTCTACAGCCAAGACACATCCGCTGTCACAGACATTTTCAACAGGACTTAGTGTTAATTTTTAATTGAATAGCAAATGAAAACATTAAATAAATACTTATTTATATTAGCAGGAGGATTGGTCGGTCTGAGTTCATGCAATGATTTCTTAGACCTTGAACCCTTGGATAAAGTTACTCCCAATAATTATTTGTGGTCCGAAGCCGACTTGGCATCTTATGCCATCAAGGGATACGACTTTCCTGCACATGAAGAAAAATATACTATCGGGAGCTGGGGCAATGATAATAACACTGATAACCAGGCAACATCAGGTTACGACAACAAATGGTTGCCAGGGCAATGGAAAGTTCCTGAATCCATCAAAGAAGATGATGATCCATGGAATTTCAAGAAAATAAGAAATGCCAACTATTTCATAGAGACTGTAATGCCGCGTTATAATTCCAAGAGCATACAAGGTGACGACAATAACATCAGGCATTACATTGGCGAAGTATACTTGCAGCGAGCATGGAATTATTTCTCCAAATTACAAAAATTAGGGGATTTTCCCATTATCAAAAATACATTAATAGATGAAGAAGGGGAATTAATAGAAGCCAGTAAACGCAGTCCTCGTAATGAAGTCGCACACTTCATCATCAATGATTTGGATTCTGCCCTGATGCTTTTGAGTAATACGGCTCCGTCGGGAGGGAAAAACAGGATTACCCGTAATGTAGCCTTATTGATCAAATCAAGAGTCGCTTTGTTTGAAGCAAGCTGGCTGACCTACCATAAAGGTACGGCTTTAGTCCCCGGTGGCCCCGGATGGCCCGGTGGCGAATACACAGGCGCAAACCTGGATAATGAGATCGCTTTCTTCCTGAAGGAATGTAAAGCGGCATCCAAAGAGCTTGCAGACCAGGGATTGTTGGCACAAAATACCGATAAAACAGGTGTCAATCTGTCAGATACGACTAACCGTGGCATGAGCAATCCTTATTTCGCACAGTTTGCTTTGGAAGATATGAATTCGGCTCCCGAAATACTTTTGTGGAAACGGTATAGCTTCACATTAGGTGTAAAACATGGTGCCACTTCTTATATATTAACCGGAGGTAACACCGGATTCACCCGTCAATATGTGGAAACATTCTTATGTAGAGACGGCTTGCCTATTTACGCTTCTCCCTTGTATAAAGGCGACAAATCCGTTAAAGATGTAGAAACCGACAGGGAGTCGCGCCTTAATCTCTTTATGATGCGTCCTTACGAACATCTAGACAAACAAACAAATGAAGCCGGAGAATATAATGGACTTTCGTGGCCTTATGCTCCTACCATCATTGACAACCCGGAAGTAAGAGCTGTTACAGGTTATGGCCTGCGCAAAGGTCTGGCAGCTGATACTTACTATACTAGCGGCGATCAAAGATCTGTAGAAGGCTCACCTATTTTCCGGGCTGCCGAAGCATATTTGAACTATATCGAGGCTGATTGCATGGAAAAGGGAGGGAACAGCATATCTGCTGAATCCGAAGCCTATTGGAATGCCATTCGTGACAGGGCTAATTTACCGGATTATCGTATTACACTGAATGCCACAAAACTGGATAAGGAGTCTGATTGGGGTGTATACTCTGCAGGAAGACAAGTATCTGCGTTACTATATTGCATCCGCCGCGAACGCCGTTGCGAAATGATAGAAGAAGGTCTGCGTATGATGGACCTGAGACGTTGGAGAGCCCTGGATCAAGTTAATGGTTTTCAGGTGGAAGGCGTAAACCTTTGGGGATCAGATTTGAAAGACGCATATCCCAAATTGGATAAGGATAAAAAGCCCACAGGTGAAAGTTTGCTTATTCCTGAAGGGCAACCGAATGCAAATGTTTCCAACCTTGCAAACAGCGGCGAATATTTACGTCCTTACAGGGTCATCAGTCAAGGCAACAATCTTATGTGGGACGGATATAAATGGTGTGAAGCACACTATCTTGATCCGATTGCACTGCATCATTTCAAATATACATCTAGCGACCCTAACGATTTGGGATCTTCTGTGATTTACCAAAACCCGGGATGGCCGTTAACCTCATCGGGAGCCATAGGCTACTAGCATAAAACTATAATTGATGTGTGGGAAGGTTCCCCTCTGTGAAAGAGGGGGCCTTTGGTTCATATCTTTTGATTTTATGTTGTGTATTCAACTAAATATATCTGGTAATAATTTAAAATTTAAGCATTATGAAAAAGACAAAAGTTGTTATGTTGTTGCTTTCCTTCTTTGTATGCGGTATGTGTTTTGCTGCTCCGCAGAATAAGGCAGAGGCAATTGCTGGTAATAATCTCAGTGTGACGAGTACGACTTATAAAGTGAATTTTTTAGAGATATCTACAACTGGATTAGATGTCTCAGTAGCAGGGCCTTTTTATGATGCCACGTATACAGATGATACCGGTACGCATAATTTTAATCATGATGGAATTGCAGATGTAGGGGCTAATGGAGTTGTATCGTTTTCTACCTATTCATATTCTAGTCAGACGGTTGTTCAAATTCTTGTCGATAATGGTCGTGTAACTTATGTGCTTGGTACCTCTGGCGGAACTTATACACTTCCTCCGATTACCTCGAATACAACAATTACTATCATTTATCAATTAGGTAGTGGAGTAAATTGATTTGATCTCTGTTGATGGCATACATTCTTATGATGTTAATCCCAATGTCATGCAAGAATGGCTTCTCATTTCGAAATACGATGTATTTTAAGTTATAACTTTAAATTTATAAATCATGGCTATATTAATCAAAGCAATCCAGCGTGCTAATCCCAGGGATAAAGACGCACCGAAGAAATGGTATGCCGTTCAGAACTCTACCGGGTTGGTTCCGGAAACGAAGGTGGCTGAACTTATTGCCGACGAGACGACTCTGAATCCGTCGGAAGCGTTGATGTCTATCCGTCAGCTTCGGAAAATAATCCAACGTTTGATGGCAGACGGACATAGTGTGAAACTCGGTGATTGGGGTACATTTTATCCTTCCCTTAATAGTAGCGGAAAGGTGAAGAAAGAAGATTTGAAGGCTACGGATATTAATTGTGTAAATATTAATTTTCAGCCCGGAGAAGAATTAAAAGCTGCCATGCAGAAAGTCGACTTTGTATGGATTGACAAACTGGTTGAAGGTAAAACGAATGCTGGTGGTGGCTCAGGCGAAGACGACCGTCCGGTTATTGAATGATTTTTATTTTCCGAATGACAAATGATCCCCCTCCGGGTTTCCGGAGGGGATTTTTTATGCCTTATATTTAAGGATAAGAAGTCAATTCCGACACTTGAAGAAATAATTTCCGAAACTTAAAGAAGTAAGTTCCGACACTTGAAGAAGTTTGCATCGGAACATGAAGAAGTATCTTTCGACACTTGAAGAAGTCTGTTTCGTGAGATGAAGAAGTTTGCTCTTCGAGATGAAGAGGTCAGCGTCGTGAGATGAAGAAGTCAGTGACAATAGTAACCTTTCCCCTCTCAAGAGGGGAATCAGTTACTATCTGTCGCTTAAATAAATACTATAAATAGTTCATTTCTTCCCTTATTTCATCGGCCGAATAACAAACTCGAACGTTGTCTCTTCTACCGGAACCAGATACTGCGGCAATACACCCGGACCGCAGGTAGCTGTACCGACACCGGCCTGTACGGCATCCAGATGGACGGTCACGGTTCCGCTTCTTTTCAGTTGGTTGATATGGGTGGAAGCGTCAATGTTATTGTCGGTAAAAGGAACGATACTGAACTGCCAGGGGCGTGATGCCGTGACGTACAGTCCGTTGCCTGCCCCGTTGCTGATCTCCGCCCAACGCATATCCGTGCGGTTTCCGGTCGACTGCGGTTTGACGTACTGGTGGAACATCCGTTCGGCATCCGTATGATCGATGGCTATACGGCCGCTTTGGATACGGTCGACGTAGGTTTCACCGGTACGTCCCAGGTAGGATACCTGTGCGTATTCGGCAGGCATTTCAAACGTAAGTCCGATACGTGCCAGCGATTTGACGATAGCGGTATCCGGAGCGAAAGAGGTTGCTACCTTTACTGTGCCATCGGGGGTAAGTCTATAGTGCTGCGTGGCTGTCGCTACTGTCTCACCTTTGTCATTCAGTAGTGCTACCGTAGCCTGCACGCTGTTCTTTCCTGTGCGGAAAGCAGTTGCCTGCTGGGTGAGCTTGTCCAGTCCGGCAGCTTTCCACAGACGTGCACCGTTACGGTCGCGGTTGTCGTTGTCGGTGATCGGACGGTAGAGGCTGATCGTCATCGGGGTTGAAAACAGTTCTTTTCCGTCGAGCTTGTAAGAGGTCATCGCACCTGTTTCCGGTGAGAAGGAGATATTTACACGATTGTTGCTGAATGTGTTGTCGTTCTGTTTCAGGGCAGAAGCCTGAAATGCCGTGTAGTCCGGCTGGTAGTTTTTGTTGGCTGTCAGGACGAACTGGTCGTAAGCTACCTCGTAGGTAGAGGGGATGAACGGACGTGCCTGTTTGGGGGTCCAGCTCAGGTTGAGGAATACCTCTTTGCAGTTTTTCGGCAGGGAGGTTTTACCCAGTGTGAGCGTGGCTGTTTCGTGCGGGAGACAGTCGACGGTTTCCGTTCCCTGGCGTATGATCTGGCCGTTGTCGGTTATCAGTTGCCAGTGGAGGGTATATTCGTTCAGGTTGCTGAAGTCGTACCAGTTTTTGACGGAAAGGGTCAGGTTGCGTTCGTCCGTCAGTTTTGTTTTGATATACTGGTAGACTTTTTTCACTTCGTTCAGATGCGGATGCGGTTCGCGGTCGGCATTTACCAGGCCATTCGTACAGAAGTTGTCGAAGCTGGGGATACCTTTGGGGCCGTAATCGCCACCGTACGACCAGTACCAGTTGCCATCCTTGTCGATTTCGCGGAACGACTGGTCCACCCAATCCCATACACAGCCGCCTTGTGCCATCGGTTCGTTTTCGAATACGTCCCAGTATTCTTTCAGGCCTCCTACGCTGTTACCCATTGCGTGTACGTATTCGCAGAGGATGAAAGGACGGTAGATTTTCGGTTCTTTCTGGTTCAGATATTCCTTGATAACGTCTACGCTGCGGTACATGCGGCAGTAGATGTCGGTATTGTAGTTCTGTTCGGCACGTTCGTACTGGACGGGGCGTGTCTTTTCGACCGATTTCAACCAGTCGTATGTACGTTCGAAGTTGATACCGTTGCCGGCTTCGTTACCGAGCGACCAGATCACGATGCAGGGGTGGTTTTTGGAACGTTCGTACATGCGTTGCGTACGATCCATGTGTGCCGGCAGCCAGGTACTGTCTTTTGCCAGCGACTCGGGACCGTATCCCATACCGTGCGATTCGATATTGGCTTCATCGATCATATACAAGCCGTATTCGTCGCAGAGGTCGTACCACAGCGGATCGGTGGGGTAGTGGGAGTTGCGGACGGTGTTGATATTATGCTGTTTCATCAGGCTGATATCTTTCAGCATCAGTTCGCGACTGACTGTACGGCCCAGCTGCGAATGTTCGTGGCGGTTGGTTCCTTTGACCAATGTCGGTACGCCGTTTACGCAGAAGCGGCCGTCTTTGATCTCGGAGGTACGGAAACCTACCCGGCATCCGGTCAGTTCCGTTTCTTTTCCACCGGCATCTTTCAGCAAGAGGACGAGGGTGTAGAGGTTGGGGTGTTCCGCGCTCCAGGGGGTGACTCCGGGGAGGGTCGCTTCTTTGAAAGCGATGCGGTTATTTTCTCCGGCAGGGATGTCGGCTTCTTCTTTCAGGACCGTTTTGCCATCGGCGTCTTTCAGTTGATAAGTGATGCGGGAGCCGGGATCGGCTTTGCCTGCAATCTGAATATCGAGATTGAAGATACCGTTTTTATAGGTGTCCTTGTCGAGGGTGGAGATTACTTTGTAATCGGCAATATATTGTTTAGGCGTGCTGTAGAGGTAGACGCTTCGTTCGATACCGCTCAATCGCCACATGTCCTGGCATTCCAGATAGGAGCCGGAACTCCAGCGGTATACTTCCAGTGCGACGGTGTTTTCACCCGGTTGCAGCAGGTCGGTGATATCCCATTCGGCGGGTGTTTTCGAACCTTGGTTATAGCCAATCTTTTCTCCATTGACCCATATATAGTAGAAGGAGATAACGCCTTCGCAACAGAGAACGACACGACGGCCGTCCCATGTCTTCGGAATGGTGAAGGTGCGGCGGTAAGAGCCGACTTCGTTTTCGGCATAAGGGACGAGAGGCGGATTTTTCTTGAAGTTGAACATCGGATCGTCGAATTCGTAAGTCTCATTCACATAGATAGCCGTGCCGTAGCCCTGGCGTTCCCAGTTGCCGGGGACGTTGATGTCGGCCCAGCCGCCGGTGTAGAAAGAGGGTTTGTAGAAATCCTTCGGACGGTTGTCGGGGTTCTTTGTCCAGTGGAATTTCCATTTCCCGTTCAGGGTCTGATACCAGGGGGACGACTCGTGATTGCGTTCGGAGAGAGCTTTCTCGTTCTCGAAAGGCCAGACGTAGGCATGAGGGGCCAGTTTGTTCTGACCGATTGCGTACTGGCTTTGCCATTCAGGTTGGTTGTTGTCTGTTGCGCCTGAAACTGCCTGGGTGAGTCCCAGGCAGCACAGGGCAAAGATTGATAATAGAGTTTTCTTCATGTATTTATAGAATTAATTTGTTTCACTATTTGTCAGAATTGAATGTTACTTTTCTCTTGAAAGAAAAGTAACCAAAAGTTCAAGGCTGCACCGGCTTCGCTGCTATGGTGAAAGACTACGCTGTCGTCTGCGAACTCGCTTCGCTCAAACAGCGCGGCCTCCTCACGCTTCGTCTTTCCCCTTCGCGGACGCTCACCCGCCGAAGGCCTTTCAGAGAACGCAAAGCGTTCTTTGTGGATGGC
>NZ_JADNBB010000015.1 GCF_015550595.1 Parabacteroides goldsteinii | reverse complement strand
ATAACAAAGCCCGGGCTTGGGAAAGTCTGGGCTTTGCGCATAAAAAAGGTTGTGCCAGCATTTTGACACAACCTCTTTCTTATATTCTCGTAATTACAGAACTTCTTTAAAATTAGAAGTTTCCTACATTTGCTTTATCCCACCAAACACGAGTACCACCGATATCGCCGGTAAACTTCGAGCTTGAATTTTCCTGATTAAGCACCTGGATACCTTTCTGCAACTCATCATTGTTCGTATTGATTTCCACTTCCGAATAGATCAGGCGACGGATCTGTTCGTCTGTATCGATCGTACCGTCGCTGCTATTTACGCGGTTCGGGAATAGCTTAGGATAACCCGTACGACGATATTCAGCCCATGCTTCCGTTGACAATGGGAAGTTAGCAATCCATTTCTGGGTAATGATGCGTTGTAACTTTTGTTCGTTGCTAGCACCTTCATCCCATTTCACAGGAACGGTATTCATAGCCTTGATACTATTTTGAGCATCCACCGGATCTACAAAATCAGCGGGGAGAGTCGTTCCGTTAATATAAGCATCGATTTCTTCGTCGGAAATAGAAGTCACGCCTGCATAAACACCTTTATACTTCAATTCGTTCTTAATAGAAAGACGGATACCTTCTTCATACAAATCCTTAGCGCTACCACCCATATTCCAGCCACGCAAAGCACCTTCTGCACGCAGGAAGTAAGATTCGGCAGCCTTCATTACCGGCATCGGAGTTGAATAGGTACACACTATATTGGAGAAGTTACCCCACTGGTTCGGTTTATTCGGCAGATTACAGCCACCACGAATACCCAGATACTTAGAGTCTTTAGCGACAACTACATTGTCACCTACTTTGACATCATTTGTATTCTTCGTAATATAAAGAGCAATACGCGGGTCGTTATAACCTTCCAGGATTGTCACCAGGTTTGCATTCACGCCACAGTCACCCCATTCGAACATACGGGTCAATTCGTTGCTCAGACCTTGGTCGATCAGGATATCCTTATCGGCAGAAGTTAATACACCTCCGGAAACAGCTTCTTCAGCTTTCTGTTTAGCCAGGCCCGGATTAGCTTTTACAATACGCATTGCCAAACGTAATTTGAATTGATTGGCTACTTTCACCCACAACTCACGATTTCCCTGACACCAGTAATCAAACTGCTGCATATTGGCTACATCAGACGTTCCATTCTTAAAGCCGGTTATAGCTTCATCCAGTAACGCAAACATCGCATTATAAATGCTTTCCTGCGAGTCATAATAGAAAGATACATCGTTTCCATCCAGTACAGACTGATAAGCGACCGGTCCGTAAGTATCTGTCATTGTAGACAAGGCATACACCTGAACCACACGCATGATCGCTGCATAATCAACAAGACCTTTCTCATCGCACGTCTTGATCAAACGACGTGTATTATTGAATATATGCAGGTTGAAGTTTTCATACATACCACCGCAAAAGCCACGGTTCAGTTTATAGTCGACGTTACCGTTACCGCCAAAGTTATGCGGAGTCATGAAATAACCACTGAACAAGTCTGTGCTCAGGTTAGTCCAGAACTGGAACATATTCTGCTGAGGAGCATAGACGTAAGTGATCGGCTCTACAAACTGAGACTCAAACGGCAAATTGTCAGGGTCTACTTCATATTTATTCGTATTCAGTTCTCCAAAATTATCGGTACAGCCTGTCATCATAGAACCTGCAGCCAATGTAAGAGCTGAAGCGACAGTATATGTCAAAAATTTATTTATCTTCATAGGAACTAAGATTTAGAAATTAAGTTTTAAATTAAGACCAAAACTACGGGATGTAGGCAATGAGAACATATCGAATCCCTGCCATCCATTATTGGTAGAAGCAGAAACTTCCGGATCCATCGGAGCATCTTTATAGAAGAAGAACAAGTTGCGTCCGATCAGGGAAGCATTCAGGTTCTTACCAGCACCAAACAAGTTGCGGAATGTATAACCGAATGACAATTCACGTAAACGAACATTGGTTGCATCATAAATATACAAACCATTTGCATACTGTGAGTTGAAGTTTGTTGCACCGGTAGTAGAATAGAACTTCTGCGGATCAAAAGTTACACCTTCAAATACAACCTGTCCTGCATCACGAGCAGCAGCCGAACGTTCTGAAACACCCCAGCCGTCTAATGTAGCTTCCGTCATCGACATTACCTTACCGCCTACTTTTGCATCGATCAGGAATGATAAAGTGAAATCTTTATAATGGAATGTATTTGTCCAACCCATGTTTACCTTCGCATTCATATCGCCTGCATATTCCAGATCGGCAATACCGTCGCCGCCTAATTGGGGTGCGCCATTGTCAACAACCGGCTTACCGCTATCGTCTCTTTTGACCTGACGAACATACAAGTCACCGTAATGTCCGCCTTCTTTCAGGATCACTTTAGCACCACCATAGTTTGCCAATGACAAACCGTCGGGCAATTCGTCGATCAGCTTCTTGATCTTATTCGTATTGTAAGAGAAATTGAAGTTTGTAGTCCAGCTGAAATTGTCAGTAAACTGGTTATACCAACCTAAAACAGCTTCAAAACCTGCGTTCTGAACGTCACCGGCATTTACATAACGTTGTCTCAAACCTGTTTCCCAGGGAGCATCGATAGCAAAGAACTGGTTCTTTGTGTTCGTTTTATAATAGGTCAAGTTCACATTCAAACGATTACGGAAGAATGTACCGTCGAAACCAACTTCCAGAGAGTTTGTTTTTTCAGGTTTCAAAGTCTTGAACGGGGCCTTTTCCGGAGGAGTGATAGAACCCTGGTCTTTCAATGTATAGCGTAGATTAGTCATAAATACCGGAACGTCGTTACCCACAATTGAATAAGAAGCACGGAGTTTGAACATATCCACATTCTTACCGAAATCGACAAACTTGTCTAACAAAGCACTTGCACCGACAGACGGATAGAAGAATGAAACCCCATCGGTAAATGCCAAAGCAGAAGACCAGTCATTACGAGCCGTTACATCCAGGAACAAACCTTCCTTGTAACCAAACTGAGCCGTAGCAAAAACAGAATTCAAACGCTTTTCTGATAAAGTTTCAGAAGTTCTGGTCTTATAATAGTTTGCCGGTGAGAAAATATTCGGATAATAAGTGTTACCTGTCGGTTTACCATCGACTACAGAGAACTTAGAACCATCACCGATGATTTCAATACTGGATGAATTAGTCTTTGTGAAACTGCTACCTGCCGTTACTGACAATGAATAATCTTCATCCCATATTTTATTATAACTTACCAATACGTCACCATACATCTGTTCACTGAACACACGGTTATCTTTTATTTGCCCCATTGAGTTACGGCCACCGGTACTGGAAGCATATTCATTCTGGATAAACTTATCCTCACCGCGTTCATAACGTAAACGCCCTGCAACGGAAAGACCAGCTATAATATCATATTTCACGCTACCACCGAATTCATAACGGTTACGATCAGAAACAGGAGTTTGTCTGTTCAGCATCCAATACGGGTTAGAGAACTGTTCCTGTCCCAGGTTTGTCCAGTTCTGGACGTTTGTATTCAATGACGGATCATACACTTCAAAGTTATTCTTGTAACCATTCCAATCTTCACCTCTCGGGAACAGATAAGCACCGGTGATCGGGTTACCCAGGAAACCGGCCATAGCCTGGTTCTCGATATGCTGGTTATTGTAGCGAGCGCTTACATCGACTTTCACTTTCTTCCACAAGTTAAAACCGACTTTAGCCAACAGGTTGTGACTCATATAATCGTTCTTCGGCATAATACCGTTGGAAGCCACGTTTGCATAAGAGAAATAAGACGAGATATTGTCGTTACCACCAGCCAGGGAGATAGAGTTGTTGGTAGTGAAACCCGGTCTGTAAAATTCTTTTGCATAATTCGGAGCTTTAGAAGACAACTTGTTACCCCAGCTAAAAGTACCTTCATCACTCACACCATACGAGTTTTGGAACTTAGGCAGAGACATCGCCGTTTCAACTGTCGTATTGCTCGATACATTGATAGACACCTTACCTGCCTGAGCAGATTTGGTTGTAATCATAATAGCACCATTGGCAGCAACAGCACCATACAATGCAGCAGCAGAAGCACCTTTCAGCAAAGTGATCTGAGCAATATCGTCCGGGTTGATCGTCGACATGGCATCACCACCATCGCGCTGGCTACCATATACCATATCTACCTGAGAGGTCGATACATTCATCATCAAAGGCACGCCATCCACAACTACCAACGGCTGGTTGCTACCGCTAATAGATTTATTACCACGGAATAAAATCTTTGAAGCACCTCCTGCACCAGTCGAGTTCGGAGTGATCTGCAAACCTGCACTCTTACCTTGCAAAGAGTTGATCATGTTTACATTCTTGATTTCATTCAGTTCCTTTCCTCCTACTGTTTGGGCAGCATAAGTCAAAGTCTTGGACTCACGTTTGATACCTAATGCAGTTACAACGACTTCGCCCAGCTGTTCAGAGTCGGAAACCATGTTTACATTAATAGTAGAACGGCCATTGACCGGTTCTTCTATTGTTTTCATACTCAAATAAGAAAAAACCAAAACAGCATTACTGCTAACATCCAACGAATATTTACCATCCATATCCGTTACGGTACCCACAGTTGTCCCTTTTTGCAGAACATTCACCCCGGCGAGAGGTTCATTGAGTTCTTTGTCCATTACAACGCCGCTTACTTTACTTTGCGCCCATAGCACATTTGTACATATTCCTATACAGAATAGTATCAACATTACAAAGCTTTTCCTCATAAAGTCAGATTGTTTAGATGAGTTAATAATAAAAAATTTCATAATACTTCTTCTTAAGTTTAGCAAACACTTTAACATTTAATTAGATCTAAGCAGGTAAAAGAACTGAGTTCTATCAGAACTATGCTGTTCCAAGTTAAATTTACGTTAAGTAACATTTCTGTGTGTCGGAAAACATATCATATTTATGTTAATGTAAACGAATTTAAAGACTTTACTAGTTAAAATAGCATGTGAGTCTGAGATAAATTCATAGCTTTGTAAACAAATGGATAAAATATGGTTTAAGTTCTGATAGAACTACGTAATTAATTATTATTTGAAGCCTTTATTCTCCGATTCTCCCCCAAAATGTCTATCTTTGTAAAAAGACATTTATCATAAAACTATGAACTGGACCCAATTACTGTCAGGCAAACGTTTTGGAATGGAAGAGTATCATGAACGCAAACATGAGCGTACGGATTTCCAACGGGATTACGACCGGTTAATCTTCTCCTCCCCCTTTCGCAGATTACAGAATAAGACACAGGTATTCCCTCTACCAGGTAGTATCTTTGTTCATAACCGTTTGACGCATAGCCTGGAAGTATCTTGTGTAGGTCGTTCACTAGGTAATAATGTAGCGAAGGGGTTAATGCAGAAATACCCTGATGGAAGTATCAATTTTCCGGAATTAGGTTCTATCGTTTCTGCTGCCTGCCTGGCTCATGATATGGGAAACCCTCCATTCGGACATTCCGGTGAACGGGCTATCTCCGCTTACTTTTCTGAAGGGAACGGTAGTTATCTGGAAGATGAAATACGTTCGACTGGCGGCCGTTGGGAAGATTTCCTGCATTTTGAAGGGAATGCCAATGCCATGCGCCTGCTTACGCACCAGTTTATCGGCAGACGCAAAGGAGGCTTTGCACTTACTTACAGCACCTTGGCCTCCATTATTAAATATCCGTATGCATCGGTTTATTCCGGGAAGAAAGGTAAATTCGGATTTTTCCAGTCGGAAGAAGAAGCCTATTTGCGCATAGCGGTAGAACTGGGGATAAATAAAAATCCGGAAGATGCCAACAAATACGTCCGTTACCCCCTGGTCTATCTGGTGGAAGCGGCCGACGACATCTGTTATCAAATCATGGATATAGAAGATGCCTGCAAACTACACATCCTGACAATAGAAGAGGCTATCCGCCTTTTACTTAACTTCTTTGAAGGGGAACGGCTCGACCGCATCATTAAAGTCATGAAAATGGTAGACGATACAAACGAACAGATCGCTTACCTCCGTTCCTGTATTATCGGTTTATTGGTAGACGAATGTTCACGCGTCTTTCTGGAAAATGAAGAAGGAATACTGGCCGGAACATATAATACACCCCTGATCGAGCAGATCAATACGAAAGCCAAAGAGGCTTATGAAACCTGTTCAAAGACAGCATACAAAAAGATCTATCGTGCCAAAGAAGTACTCGACATCGAGCTGGCCGGTTACCATATCTTCAGCCACCTCATCGACAGCTTGACGGAGGCCGTTATGAACCAGAGCCATGCTTACAGTAAACTCCTGTTACAACGTATCCCGGAACAATACGACACCAATGCTCCCACCACGTATGGCAAGGTGCAATGCGTACTCGATTACATATCAGGGATGACAGATGTATATGCCCTCGATTTATATCGTAAGATCACCGGAATGAGTCTTCCGGCCGTATAATTAATATTCTTCGCGGTATTTACCTTCTTCCTTGTCTTCAAGGATGCTGAGGTAACTTTTGTAACGCGACTCGCTAATGTAATTTTCTTCGAGTGCTTTAAGTACTGCGCAGCCCGGTTCATGCCGGTGCGAACAGTCGCTGAACTTGCAATCAGCCGAGAATTTGAATATTTCAGGGAAGTAATGGGATATTTCGGCCGTCTCCATCTCGATTGTTCCGAACCCTTTGATCCCCGGGGTATCAATCAGGTATCCGCCTTCCGGTAATGGGATCATTTCAGAAAAGGTTGTAGTATGCATCCCTTTGTTATGATACTCAGAGATATCGCCAGTCCGCAAGTTTACCCCCGGAACAAGCTTATTGATGATTGTCGATTTTCCCACTCCCGAATGTCCCGACAGAAGTGTAATCTTATCTTTCATCTCGGCCTTCAATTCTTCCAGCCCCTCACCTGTCTTTGCACAGAGCGTAGAACAGGGATAACCGATCGTTGTATATAGATTTATCATAGCATCGAGATATTCTTTCTCTTCTCCTTTATAACGGTCGATCTTGTTGAAGACCATTTTAACCGGCACACGGTAAGCTTCGGCAGTAGCCAGAAAACGATCGATAAAAACAGTGGTAGTAATCGGATAATTGACAGTAACGATCAGCATGGCCTGGTCGAGATTAGCCGCAATGATATGCGACTGTTTCGACAAATTAGAAGCACGACGGATGATATAGTTCTTCCGATCTTCTATATGAGTAATAAACGCAGTGCCTTCATTATTGATATCGATATCAACACGGTCGCCCACCGAGACGGGGTTCGTGCTGCGGATCTCTTTCAGACGAAAATTGCCTTTAACTTTACTTTCCACATCACGACCATCGTCGGTACGCACGGTATACCAGCTACCTGTATTCTTTATTACCAATCCTTTCATGCCTTCTTATTGTCTTATATAAAAAAAGAAGGGCGAAAATTGTTTCGCCCCTACAAGTTATACTGTCATTATTTCTTTTTCTTTAGCAGCGTAGAGGTCATCTACCTTTTTGATAAATTTATCATGTATCTTCTGAACTTCCGCTTCAGCGTCTTTTGCCACATCTTCGGGAATGCCATCTGCTTTCACACTTTTCTTGATTGCCTCGATAGCATCACGACGAGCGTTACGGATACTGATCTTTGCTGTTTCAGCCTCCTGCTTGGATTGTTTTGCCAAAGAGCGACGACGTTCTTCCGTCAACGGAGGAATACCCAAACGGATAATTTCACCATTGTTCTCCGGAGTGATACCTACTTCCGAGTTCATGATCGCCTTTTCTATCTCTTTGATAAGCGGCTTTTCCCACGGAGTAATGATAATCGTCTTTGCATCCGGTGTATTCACCGAAGCTACGTTAGTTAGAGGAACAAGACTTCCGTAATAAGGCACCTTCACATTGTCAAGGATTTTCGGATTTGCCTTTCCGGCACGGATATGAGCCAACTGATCGTCAAGATACTCGATCGCGAACGTCATTTTCTCTTCTGCGGCCTGTACATACTGCTTTATTTCTGCCATAACTGATTGATATTTTGTTTTCTGTTTTTTCGATAAACAAAAGTAGTAAAGTTTTTGAACCTGACAAACAAATTGTTTTTTTAGCAAAAGAATTCAATCATATATCACAGATAAAAAAAGGAAACCGGTCATCTTCGAGTTACGATACGCAACTGAAAATGACCGGTCCCTTATTCATTATTATTATTGGCTGCCGGGGAAACACCGGTTTCTTGCCGGGGAAACACCGGTTTCTTGCCGGGGAAACACCGGTTTCTTGCCGGGGAAACACCGGTTTCCTGCCGGGGAAACACCGGTTTCCTGCGGAAGAAACTGGAGTTTCCCGGGCAGGGAACTGGAGTTTCCAAAGCGGGGAACTACGAGGGAACTGCAATAGACTATTGAACAAGCGCTTAACCCTTTTCGGTAATTTCCTAATGTTTCAGCTTCGGACAGAGGAAAGCCAGATACAAAACACCTATGCTCAAAACGATGATAGCACCCAGTTGCGAAGCCATAGCATCCGACAGGAAGCCCATAAAGAGCGGGAAAATCGTTCCACCGAACAACCCCATGATCATCAGCCCGGATATTTCATTCTTGCGTTGCGGCATAGATTGAATAGCCTGTGAGAAGATGATTGAGAACACATTCGAGTTACCGAAACCGATCAATCCTATACATATATATATAATCTCTTTACTTTGGAAGATGGAAAGACCGACCATAGCCGCCAGCATCATAAGAACGCTAATACCGAAAAATATCTTTGCCGACATCCGCGTCAGGATAAAAGCACCGAGAAAGCACCCGATGGTACGCAAGATAAAGTAAAGGCTGGTAGCGAACGAAGCTTCGTGAAGTCCCATCCCCAAACGTTCCATCAAGATCTTGGGAGCCGTCGTATTTGTTCCCACATCGATCCCTACATGACACATGATACCGATAAAGCACAACAGGATAAAAGGTTTACCCAATAGGGCAAAACATTCGCCAAAAGTAGAAGGTTTGCCTTCCGGCTTCTCCTCTTCTATCTGCGTAGCCCCAAGCAAAAGAACGGCAATGACTGCTACCACCATATAAATAGGGAAAAGTACCCTCCAGCCCAGTCCGAAGGAAGGAATAGCCGCCGTGGCTCCCCACATAGCGATATATGGAGCCAGGAAAGAAGCGATCGCCTTTACAAACTGTCCGAAAGTGAGACTGCTGGCCAATTTATCGCCGCTGATCACATTCGACAGCAGGGGATTCAGCGATGTCTGCATCAATGCATTACCGATACCCAACAGCGAGAAAGAAAGCAGCATCAGCGTATAACCGTCACCGAAGATAGGAAGAAGCAGTGAGAAGAAAGTCACCACCAAGCTGAGCAACACGGTTTTCTTCCGTCCGATACGGTTCATCAACATACCGGTCGGCACGGAGAAAATCAGGAACCAGAAGAACACCAGTGAAGGAAAGATATTTGCTTCCGAGTCCGTCAGGTTCAGGTCGGCCTTCACATAGTTGGAGGCGATACCTACGAGGTCTACAAATCCCATGGCAAAGAATGCCAACATGATAGGGATCAGTTTTATATATAAGCCTTTTTCTTTCATGATCGATCTTTATTAGGATATTCCGGCCATGCACCTTCGCGGGTACAAACAAAAGCTGCTGTTTCTACCGCTGCCTGATGGGCTTCACGCAGGGACTTACCGGTTAATATGGAATAGATAAATGCTCCGGAGAACGAATCGCCGGCACCAACCGTATCGGCCACGACCACCTTAGGAGTGGGAATGGTAGACGTCTCATCTGCAGTATAGATCGAACTGAAGGAACTTCCGGCCGTCAGGATCATATAGCGCAAGTTATATTTAGCGATCAGCTTCCGGCAGACTTCTTCGTCCGTACCTTCCAGGTCACACATAGTGCGTATCAGTTCCAACTCGTCGTCATTGATCTTAAATACATTTGCTTTATGCAGCAATGTTTCGATCAGCTCTTTCGAGTAATAAGACTGGCGGATATTGATATCGAAGAAACGAAGAGCATCTTCGCGGGCATACGACAATAAAGAAAGGATCGTTTCGCGGGAAACGGCTGCACGCAGGGCAAGCGTTCCGAAACAAATGGCATCGGCTTTCTTCACCAGGTCGATGGCTTCCTGGGTAAGAGGAATAAAGTCCCAGGCCACTCCCTCGATGATCGTATAAGTAGGAATACCCTCTTTCAGTTCCACCATTACGCTACCGGTGGGGTGTTCCACTGTTCCCAGACTCGTTGAGATATGACTCTTTTCCAGCTCCTGGATAATCTCCGTTCCGGAAACATCATTCCCTACGGCGCTAATCGCATAACCTTCCGCTCCCATCTGGGTAGCGTGATAAACAAAGTTGATCGGAGCTCCACCGGCTCTCTTTCCTGTGGGTAGGACATCCCACAGCAATTCGCCGATACCCACTACTATTGGTTTGTTCTTTTTCATCATTTGTATGTTTTTTTATTTCCAGATTGAACGTATTTCAGTTATTTTTCCTTTCACGATATCCACATTACCATTCTCGGTAAATACTTCTATCGTATTAAAAGGTTCCGAAGGATAGAACACATCGGTTATAACGATGCGCCCTTCTGCCGTAAAGAACTCAACGGAGGCCACATCTATCAACAATGTCCATTCTATCTCCGGTGTATTCACAATGTAAGGGACAGAGTGAACCGAAGCAAACTTATCGGAGAAAACCTCTCCGGTTGCATTGGTACGGTCTACATAGAACAACTTGTCCACATTCTCATAACCGATTGTAATATACTCGCCCTTGTTGTTTTTCAAACGAACTCCGTACCGGGAGGCAAAGCCCAACTGGGTATTATTCTCCTGGTTGAATGTTAGTTTCAACTCGACAGGAGCCTTACCGAACTCAAATTTATCCGACAGAAGTTCGGACTTGCTGACCTTAATATTATCCAGGGTAACAGACTCGCCGTATAATGCATCCAGTTCCTTTACAGGATCGGAAGTCAGTAAATAGATCAATCCGTCTTTCACCAGTCCCAACTCACGCGGGAACGTAGCAGCTCCACTCCATTTCACACATGGTTTTGCACCGGCATATTCCCAGTTATTCATCCAGCCGATCAATATCTGGCGACCACCGGGAGCGTCAGACCAGGTCACGCCTGCATAATTATCTTTGCCATGATCCATCCAGAATGTCTTTTTCTGGTCGCTGGTAAAGGTCTTGCCGTCAAAATCACCAACAAAGTACTGAGTGGCAGAACCGCCGGCCGGACCACCCGGGTTAATATTCACCAACAGAACCCATTTGGATTCGTCCGAACCTTTTACTTTCAGCGGAAGCAGGTCGGGACATTCCCAAACACCGTCATGGCAACCCTGTCCCTTACCGAACTCGCTAAGGAAGGACCAGTCTATACAATTCTTAGAACCATAGAAACTGATCGTCTGTCCCGATGCCACAGACATGATCCATTGTCCGCTCGCTTCATGCCAGAAGACTTTCGGATCACGGAAATCACGTATTCCAGGATTCTTTAATACCGGATTCTTATCGTATTTTATCCATGTACGGCCTTTATCGACACTGTAAGCCACACCTTGCGATTCGATCTCGATCTGTTTTGCCTGCTCTATATCCGGGTTATGATACGTAAAGAAGGCTACTAAAGGAGGATTTTCAGTTGTACCAAAACCGGATGTATTCTTCCAGTCGACCACTGCACTTCCTGAGAATATATATCCCAGGCTATCCGGAGCCAGTGCGATAGGCATGTGTTCCCAATGCACCAGGTCTTTGCTGATAGCATGCCCCCAGTGCATAGGTCCCCAAACGGACGCTTCAGGATAATGCTGATAAAACAGGTGATATTCTCCTTCATAATACACCATACCATTTGGGTCGTTCATCCAATGTTCTGCAGGAGAGAAATGGAATTGTGGACGATACTTTTCCTGAAACGCGGATACTGTATCCTCCGTTTCAGTTTTCGGTTTACTATTTTTACACGATGTCATAGACAATATGATTACCAGTGGGATCGCAAGATATAAAACATATTTCATCAGCATACTCCTTTTATATACATTTAATAATATCCATTTACTTCCAAATAGACCGGAGTGTATAAACATCCAGATCCTTTACTTCAATATTATTTCCCCAGAAGTGGAAACCTTCCTTATTCTTCATATCCGGACGACGCTCCATTGAATAGGAGTAAGCACCGTTATCTATAAAGACTTCGACAGAAGTCTTATCCAGAATGATATCGGCAGTAATTTCCATGCCGGTCATATCTTCAGGTGAATAGAACACACCATTTATACGATTGAAGTTCATATCATAATCCAATAAAGGTTGTCCGAAGAGATTCAGACCTGCACTGGTGGCATGAAACAGTTTGATGGTGGTACGGATACGTAATATTCCTGCGTCATTATATTGTTGAAGCAACTCATTGGCCTTATCGGCTGTCAGTGAGTTCCACTGGCCTGCTTTGGTCTGCAACTGGTCAAACTCTTTGATCGGTTTACTGAAAAGGCGGATACCGTCTTTGGTCGTGCGCAAAGACAATTCTGTCGGAAGCAACATCATGCCGTTGATAGGCATTCCCGGATGAGAGATACGTCCCCAGCCCAGTTGGATACGGCGTCCGTCGGATTCAGGAATATTGGTGAAAGTTTGGGCGGCATAGATAGAACCGGTCGAATAGTAATATTTACCGGCTTCAGGTGTGAACTTCTTACCATCAAAAGCACCGGTCATATAGGTGCCGGAAGCTCCGTACATCACCCATTTGGTATTATTCTTATTTCCATCGACAGGCAGTTCGAACAATTCGGGGCATTCCCAGAAGCCGGTGATATGGCTTTCGAACGTCCAGTCTTTCAGGTTATCCGAGTTATAGATAGAATGTCCGTCGCGTTCATTCAACACCATCACCCATTTATTGGATGGTTTATGCCAGAACACTTTCGGATCACGGGTATCTTTACTGTTCCATTTCGCTTTGGAGTCGATCACCGGGTTTCCTGTATATTTTGTCCAGGTACGTCCTTTGTCGAGGCTATAAGCAATACATTGTACCTGCTTTTCCGGATTGTCGGCCGTATAGATAGCTACCATCGCCGGAGTACCTTTCTTTCCGAAGCCGGAGGTATTGTCATAGTCGATCACGGCCGAACCGGAGAACATAGTACCATGTTCATCAGGGAATAAAGCCTCCGGCAGTTCTTCCCAATGGACCAGGTCTTTACTTACAGCATGTCCCCAATGCATATTTTCCCATTCACGTTCGTACGGGTTGTGCTGGTAAAACAGATGGTATTCGCCCTCATAATATAGTAATCCGTTGGGGTCGTTATTCCAGCCTCTACGTTGGGTATAATGTATCTGAGGACGGTTTGTCTCCTTATACAGACTATCCTGTCCGGCAATTTCGTCGGCCTGATAGATCTTGTTTATTCCAGCTTTATTCCCGTCGTAGGATATTTTTATTTCTTTATTTTTCAAGGCCGACATATCACAGAACACCCAGTAATCCGGGTTCTCCGGAGCCAGGCGGATCTTAAATGCCCGTTCCTGCTTGCCTCCTACATCAAAAGTCATTACTGCCCGGTCTGTCTGATGCGAAACCGGAAGATTAAGATACCTCTTCGTAATCTTCATTGTCAGGTCTTGTGCCTCCATTGTAGAAATACAGGTCAGTAAAGCACTTGCGAGAATCAACACATTTTTAGTTTTTACTTTCATGGTAAATTAGGATTTAAAATAAAACAATAATACGATTTACATTATTAGTTCCAAACAGGACACAACTAACAAAAGTACGTGTCCTGTTCATAGAATGACTAATTTTACCAGCCATAATTTTGCTTGTATAGCTTCTTGCTAAAATTAATCTGATTTTTCGGAATCGGGAAATATTCATCTTTGTTCTTTGTAAATTTGGCTTCCCCCATATAAGTGCGACGAGTTCTTTCCACTTCAAAATAGGTATTGACAGTTTCTGCAGCTATTCCCCAACGAACCAGGTCGAAGAACGTAGAACCTTCCTGCGACATTTCCAGACGGCGTTCCCAACGTAAAGCCTTACGAGCGAAATCCTGAGACCATTCCGGACAGTTCACCCCCGGCTGATAAGTAGCAATATTGAACTTTCCGGTAGGATCACCTTGTACGTCAACCAACTTAGCAGTACTGTTAGCCGCTCTTTCACGAAGGGCATTGATAAGAGGAAGCGCTTCTGCCTGACGACCCAGTTCGATCAAAGCCTCAGCCTGCCACAACATCACATCATCGTAACGGATTATATCACGGTTCTTTGAGCTCGACATAAACGGAGAAGCAAACGCGAAACACGGACAATCCGGCAATACGGTTTCCTTCATCGACATAAAGCTGCCATACGTATTCGGATCACGTGTCCAACTCGTTTCAAAGATAAACTCCGGATTATATTTGTAAGGAGCTCCCGGTATTGCAACCGTATGATTCAAACGAGGGTCGATAGTATGATTCAACAGGTCCTCCGCCGTCTTCAGGTCATTATTGTTATAGGTCTCGAACAGGGGCAGACCATTTTCATCCGTCTGGAAAGCATTCACCATATTCTGTGAAGGAGAATGGAAGCCGCAGCAACCATATTCCGGATTCATCGGATAATTCAGCATAGCTCCCCAATCCAGACGGCCACGCAATGTACCGTCATTCACAGAGAATTGTACAGCAAATATAGACTCCGGTCCGTTTTCCGATTCGCAAAGGAAGTTATCAGCAAAATCTTTAGCTAAAGAGTATTTACCGGATAATCCCTGGCAAAGAGTAACAACTTCCTGCAATTTAGTTTTATCGATATTGATTACTTCGTGTTTTTCATTCTGCTCATAAGCAGCATACAGAAGAGCTTTTGCCAAATAAGCCTGTGCCATTCCTTTATCGGCACGTCCCAGATCGTCATTTTTATCTGGCAGATTTTCCATTGCAAAACGGAACTCGGCAATAATCATATCCCATAATTCTTTATCGGTATATTCCACATTCGAGATAGTGATATAATCGTCTGTCTTATCATTCTCATCGATCCACGGCATCTGTTTGAACAGAATCTTCAGATCGAAATAATAGTTCGCACGCAGGAAGCGCATTTCAGCTTCACGGATCTTCTTTTTAGGATAAACCTCTTCTTTAATTGCATGAATACGTCCCAGAGCATCATTTGCACGAGCAATCGCAATATATTCCGAATACCATTTCTTATCCAGATAACCATTATCGTCGCGCAGATAGACAAAAGTTTCAAACATGTGGAAATCGCCCATATCACCCGTTCCGGCACCACCTTTATAAGCATCACCGCTACGCAAATCTCCGTAAGGCCAGTAAGCATTCAAGCCATCTGAATAGTTGTCGTTTCCCAGTGAGGAATAAGCCGAAATCACCATCTTTTCTATATTATCTGCCGTATTCAAATTGTCGGAGTCGGCTACACCTTGCGGAGATTCATCCAGAAAAGAATCACAAGACATCATCGGGAGTAATAAAGCTGCTCCGAAAGCTATATATTTTAAAGTTTTCATAATTGTATAATCTGATTTATTAGAATGAAACATTGATACCAAAAGTAAAAGCTCTCGGAACAGGATAAGCGAAGTTCGGAGTTTCCGGATCTGCACCAGTAAAGGCATTGTCACCCCAGCCTTTCTTTATTGTCAGCAGGTTCTGACCGGAAAGATAGATACGTGCGCTTTCCATGTGGGCTGCTTTCAGTATGCGATCCGGCAAACGGTAACCAATTTCAATATTCGCTAATTTCAGGAAAGAGGTATTTTCTACAAAATAAGTAGAAAAACGTCCTTCATCGTTTACATTGTTGGCAGAAGCCGCAGGGATGGTTGAGTTTGTATTATCCGGACTCCATGCATCTACCAAACGTCTTCCATAATTCTGTCCTCCAAACAGTCCAAAGAAATCCGTAAATGTTTTCTGACCGTTATTAGCATGAGAACCAACCTGCCCATTCCAGAACATCGAGAAATCGAAATTCTTCCAACCGGCATTTATATTCAATCCATATAAGAATTTAGGATCTTCTACGCCTAACCAGGTACGATCTTCGTCATTGATTTTACCGTCATCATTCAAATCTTTATAGCGGATACGACCGACACCTTTACCCGGTTGTTCCACATGCTCGTTTACCTCCTGTTCATTCTGGAAAATACCGTCAGCTACATAACCGAACAAGGATTTCCAAGGACGTCCGAGAATAGTTTGGTCGTTACCATTACCCGGATAAGAATTAATTACATCTTCCGGCAATTTTGTAATCTTATTACGATAGCTGGCAATATTACCAGTGATATTCAAATCTACTTCACCCACTTTTTGATTATAAGTCAGCATAAATTCAAATCCGCTATTTTCCATACTGGCACCATTTACCCATCGGTCGCCACCGAAACCGATTGTTGCGATATAAGGAGGTTTAACCAGAATATCATCTGTTTTCTTATAGAAATAATCGATTGATCCGGTAAACATCTGGTTAAACAGGCCGAAGTCGATACCGGCATTGTTTTGTGTAGTCGCCTCCCATTTCAGATCCGGGTTAACGCGCTGTGTACGGATGAAGCCGGAAGACAACTGGCCTTGTCCTGCCCCTGTGATATCATAAGCAGTACCCTGGTCACGTTCCCAGGTAGGATCAGTATAGTAACGAGCCTGATACAAACCGTAAGAAGCATAGTTGTCAATTTCTTGATTACCTGTTTTACCCCAACCGTAACGAAGCTTCAAATCTGACACAATATTTTTAGCACCTTCAAAGAATCCTTCTTCGCTGATACGCCATCCCAAAGAGAATGCGGGGAAAGTACCCCAACGGTTGTTAGCTCCAAAGCGTGAAGAACCGTCGCGACGTACTGTAACAGAAGCCAGATACTTGTTATCATAGCTGTAATTCACTTTTCCAAAGAAAGAAGAAAGGGCATAAGAAGTCGCTCCTCCTCCGTTACGCAGGTTACCTTCACCAACCGACAAATACATATAATCTTCATTTTCCAACAGAAAACCGTCACGACCGGCCGACATATCTTCCAGTCTGTATTTCATCATTTCCTGACCGACCAGAATATCAAAATTGCTCTTTCCCAGATCAAACTTATATTGTAAAGTATTACTCAATACCCAGTTTCCACCATAATTAGAATAGGTATTCAAACGAGCCGTCTTATCTGACATAAAACCGGACTGATACGTCTTTTGCATATCACGCTTCCACCAACCGGTATAATCGATACCGAATTTAGAACGGAACGTCAATCCCTTCAATATATCGACACTCAGGTTCACATCCCCGAACAGGCGGAATACATCCTCGTGGTTCTGCTTGTTATCTTCAATCAGGCGAACCGGGTTCTGACGGTCACTCATATTACTGGCCGGGCCACCCCAACCACCATCTAAAGAATGAACCGGTACGATAGACTGGATATTCTTGGCATTTTCCTGCAACCCTTTACCATCTAATGTCGAACTGCGAGTCTTAGACAACGATAAATTCTCCCCTATAACTACCCGGTCGTTAAACAATTTATAGTCGCTGTTAATACGTGCTGTGATACGATCAAAATATGTACCTTTCACCGTACCGTCATTCCCATAATAATCGGCAGAAAACAGGGCACGGCCTTTATCGTTACCGGAAGTAACAGTCACATTGTAATTCTGAGTAAAACCGGTACGGCTGATTTCCTTCACCCAATCTGTATCTGCGGCACGCATCACCTCTTCTCCGGCAACATCAAGAAATTCCGGAAGGATCATTCTGTTCAAAGATGGTACTCCACCGTTCCAGGTAACATCATACATATATGTATATGGATTCTTTTTTTCATTAATCGCTCCGTTACTTAAGGTTGTTGTATTTAAGGATGAACCATCATTTACTTTTGCGCGGAAGTTCACAAGCCCATACTCTTCGGTATTCAACAGATCGACCGAACGTTGCCATTGCTGAGCAGTCAAAGAGGCTCTGAATTCCACATGAGTTCCACCTGATTTTCCTTTTTTAGTAGTTACGATGATTACACCGTTAGCAGCACGTGATCCGTAAATAGTTGCGGCAGAAGCATCTTTCAATACCTGGATAGATTCGATATCCGATGTTGCTATTTCATTCATCGAGCGGGTACTTGGAATTCCGTCGATAATATAAAGCGGCTTGCTGTTACCCAATGTAGAGACACCACGTATCTTAACGTCTACGTCACCATTAGGCTGACCGGTATTTGTTACATGAAGTCCCGGAACACGTCCCTGTAATGACTGAACTGCATTACTGGTGTTTATATTCTTTATATCATCCATCTTTACAACAGAAACCGCACCTGTCAGGTCGGCTTTCTTCTGTGAAGAGTAACCTGTTACTACCACGTCACCCAATGTCTGCACATCTTCTTTCAGGACAACATTTAGTTTTTTGTTCTCGTTTGCTGGTATTTCCTGTGTAATAAATCCTATATAACTGATTTGGATAGTAGCCCCTTTGGTTACCGAAAGAGAGAAATTACCGTCCATATCGGTAATGATACCATTTGTAGTTCCTTTCTCAATAACAGAAGCTCCTACAACAGGGTAATTATCAGTTCCCGAAATAACAGTTCCATTAATAGAAACTTGCTGGGCTAACAAAGTATGCGCCATAAATAACATCGTTATCCACACGCACCATTTACGTAGTTTGAATGCTTTCATTAATCTTAAATTATTAGTTTAACAATGATTTGGTGAAAGCAAAAGTATTCCCTCTTCCGACAACAGGTGATAAAATATTCATTTAAACGTATCAAAATTGTCACATTTACAACGATTTACGGATGCAAAGTGACAAATTTGATAGGAAGGATACATTTGTTATATCAACGACGAAGCCATTCTCTTATTGATACTCGGTAGGTGTTATGTCATACACCTGCTTAAAGCATTTGGAGAAGTAAGCCGGTGAAGAAAAACCGGTCTGATAAGCAATTTCGCTTACTGTATATTGTTTTTGTTTTAATAAGGCCGCCGCTTTACTCAGGCGATAATTACGAAGGAATTCGACAGGTGTCGTTCCGGTCAGTTCTTTTATTTTCCGGTGAAGATGTCCGCGGGACAAGCCTAACGTATCACTCAGTTTCTCTACATTATATTCAGTATCTGCATAGACTTCTTCTATACATTTGATAAAGTTATTCAGGAACACATCATCCATGTTCTTTACCTTTTCCGGCTCGGTCAGTAACAGGTTTCCTTTTTGCAGTTTCTCAAGCAACTGTTCGCGTAGTCGTTTACGCTCTTCCAGAATACGGATAATCTTCAGTTTGACGAAATTAATACGGAAAGGCTTCTGGATATATTCATCCGCACCTCCTGATAATCCGAAGTTACGTTGACGTTCGTCGGAAAGGGCGGTCAACAAAACAATCGGAATATGGCTGGTCGATAGATTTGTCTTGATATGACGGCACAGATCGAAACCGTTCATTTCAGGCATCATTACATCACTCAATACCAACGATACATCTTCGGTTGCCAAAACTACCAATGCCTCTTTTCCGTTAGCAGCAAGCAATATATCGAAATTATCCTGCAACTCCTCTTTCAGGTATGTTCTCACCTCTTCATCATCTTCCGTGATCAGAATGGTATATGGATATTTGACTGACAACAATTCTTTTTCGGTAGAGTCATCCAGCTGGGAAGCATCATAAGCCAACGGGGAAATAGGCAGTTCAGTAACATAACCATCTGTAAAATGCTCTTTTCCTTTCAACAATGTCAGGGAAAAAACCGTCTTTACTCCCGGAGTGCTCTCTACCGCGATCGTTCCATGATGCATATCGACATATTCTTTCACCAGATGAAGTCCTATTCCGGTTCCGTTGGAAGCATTTCCCGTATAAAAACGGGTAAAAAGGTAAGGTATATTCTCAGGAAGAATACCCCGACCACTATCTTCTACCAAGACCTGTATTTTATTATCTACCTCAGCCAGGCTTATATGAACCGTCCCATTTTCAGGAGTAAACTTAAATGCGTTGGATAGCAGGTTGACCAGAACCTTCTCCATCATCACCGGATCGAACCACAGCATACATTCCTTCAACTCAGAAGTAAAAGTGAAATTAATATGCCGCACAGTAGCCATACTTTCAAAATAAGATTTGATCTCACGGATGAAAGCAATAAGGTCCGTCTTACGTATCTTCAGCTTCTCCTGCTTATTCTCCACCTTCCGGAAATCAAGTATCTGGTTGATGACGCGCAACAGATGATCCGCATTCTTCTGCATCAATTGCAGGTCGCGCAGGTAGGGAGAATCATGCATCAACTTCAACAACTTATCCAAAGGGCCGAGGATCAGAGTCAGCGGAGTACGAACCTCGTGGGAAATATTCGTAAAGAATTGTAGTTTTTGTGCTGTCACTTCTTTTATCTCGGCGTTCAACTGGATAAGCTTTTCTCGTTGTTCTTCCTCCTTCCGGTTGATCTCGCGCAGTTCGTGATTGGTTTTCTTCAACTTAAAATTAATCAGGAAAGTATAGATAGAAAGAAGTACAAAACCGATCATCAGGATGGAAATGATCAGAAAAGAGTCCTGCAGGAAATTAAAACGGTTGAGCAACGTATCGAGGTTCGTACGTTGTTGTTCGATCCTTTTTTGGTAATTCAGGAGGCGGGCGGATTGTATTAAGAGAGTCCGTGCACTGATCTTATCGATCTCCCCGGTTTGCAAAGGGATATACTTTTGAACCGACTCTCCGTTAATGATTTTCATAGCAGTACGTATCACCTGTTCACCTCCGGTAGGATAAAGGAAAGAGGCATTGATACGTCCGTCGGCCACAGCTTCAAGTCCGGCTCCTGCCACTGCATCCACTCCGATAATCGGTAGTTTTTCCGCCCATTCCGGAGCCTTTTCTATGAAATATTCGCGGGCGGCAATAGCCATCATATCATTATGGGAATAAACAAAATCCACCTTGAACGGCCATTCCAACTGTTTCAAACGTACTTTTGCCGTATCATACACCCATTCTCCTTCTACTTTACGGAAACTTAAGTCAGACCGTTTCACCAAGGCATCTATAAACCCCTGATGGCGTTCCTGTGCCGGAGAAGAACTCGACAACCCCCATATTTCCAAGATAGAAGCCGAAGGAGGAAGATACCTGGCAGCATAACTACCGGCAGCATATCCGATCGTATAATTATCGGCACCGACGAATGTCGTATACAAATCCGTATTGACTTTCCTGTCGGTGATAATAGTTGGAATACCGGCCTTGTACGCCTCTTCGGCAACTTCCGTGATCGGGTTCGATTGAAAAGGGGAGATAATCAATACATCCACCTTGTCGTTTATCAATTCTTTTATCTGCCGGATCTGTGTATCGTTATTGCTGTTCGCATCCTTGACGATTATTTCAATATTGTCATAGTTGGAAGCTTCAATCTGCATTTCCTTTACCATCGCCTGCCGCCAGGCATCGTCGAGCATACATTGCGAGACACCGATTATATACTTCTTTTCTTTTTCCAAGGTATTACAACTTACTACCAATAAAGAAAAGAAAGACAATAACAAAAAGTATTTTATGCGTCTCACCAATGCCAGACAGGATTGTTTTTTCATGTATTATCTTCAGATTTATTTTACATTGACTAAAGTACAAAAATAAAATAATATCCTCTGAGAAGACTATCACAAATGTCATAAACTCGATAACAATTGTACCATACCTCACATCCGCATACAAAAAACCTCTTTCTCCATAACGAAGAAAGAGGCCAATTGTCTGTTAAACAGAATAAAGAACTAGTTATGGACCAATGTTCCGATATTTTCCCCGCTCATCACCTTTTTCAGGTTACCGTTAGTATCCATATCGAAGACAATGATCGGCAGGTTATTTTCTTTACACATGGTAGTTGCCGTCAGATCCATAACCTTCAGGCCACGAGTGTATATTTCATCATAAGTGATATCTGAAAATTTGGTTGCCGTAGGATCTTTCTCCGGATCGGCCGTGTAGATGCCATCTACGCGGGTACCTTTCAGCATCACATCGGCTTCGATCTCGATCCCTCGCAGGGAAGAACCGGTATCGGTAGTAAAGAACGGATTACCCGTACCGCCGGACATGATTACGACATTACCTTGTTCCAATAGTTCGATGGCACGCCATTTATTATAAAACTCACCGATCGGTTCCATACGAATGGCAGTCAGCACCTTTGCCTTCACGCCTTGTGCAACCAACGCAGAACTCAATGCAAGGCTATTGATAACCGTTGCCAGCATTCCCATCTGGTCTCCCTTCACCCGGTCGAATCCTTTGGATGCGCCACTCAGGCCACGAAAGATATTACCACCACCGATCACAATTCCGATCTGTACACCCATTTCGGCAATTTCCTTGATTTGTGTTGCATACTCGTTCAGACGAACTTCGTCGATACCGTATTGTTTCCCTCCCATCAGCGACTCACCGCTTAGTTTCAGAAGAATTCGTTTGTATTGTGCCATCTTGCTATTTTTTGATTTCTAAATGTTCTTCTGCAAAAATACAGTATTTCAATCAGCAAACAATATCAGTAAGGAATTATTGCGGTATTATTTAATAAAACCGTATAGCAAATGTAACAGGTTTGCAACGCATACACTTTACTTTTGCTCCTGAAATGAAACACACACTTTATTCCTTATTTTGAAACACTAAGAATATTGACCAAACCTTCTTCCTAACTTTAGCATTCCCCTGTTTCTTTCAGCGGAAAGAGACGGGGAATGTCGTTTTCACAATTTCATATATCTTTTTACTTTTCAGGGCTGAACAATATAAAGGAACACTCTGTTTCATAGAAAAGAAACGTTGAACAAAAAGAATCAATTTAAAATTAAGTAGTTATGAAAAATGTATTAATTGGTATCGCCGCCGGTGCAGTCATCGGTTACGTACTTCGCAAAATGGAAGATGACGGTAAATTCAAATGTATTCACAATGACGTTACTCAGCTGACGGACATGGCAAAGAAAAAATTCAAGAATGTAGTAGATAAAGGTGTCAATGAAGCCGAATATATTGCCGACCGTGTTGAACATGTCACTGATAAGGTGAAGAAAAACGGAACAAATTAACATCCAATCATAAGTTATTCTTACATTTTGTCAGCCAACAATCAAACAAAAGACTGATTTAATGACAAAAAGACATATCTGGATAATAAATTCATTTGGCACACAGTTTGTATATTGATAAGCGAACGAGGGGTTCGGAAAGAGCCCGGAGTTCAATAAATTATTGAATGTGTAACTTAAATATAGGAGATTTAATTATGATGCCGATCAGAAAAAATCAAAATTGGTTACCGAGTGTCTTCAATGATTTCTTCGATAACGACTGGATGGAAAAAGCTAATTCTACAGCGCCTGCCATCAATGTGATTGAAAGCGAAAAAGATTATAAAATAGAATTAGCTGCTCCGGGAATGACTAAAGATGATTTCAACGTTCGTATTGACGAAGACAATTGTCTGGTTATCTCCATGGAAAAGAAGAGTGAAAACAAAGATGAAAAGCATAACGGACGCTATCTGCGCCGTGAGTTTTCATACTCTAAATTCCAGCAGACGATGATATTGCCGGACGATGTTGAAAAAGAACAGATCAGTGCAAAAGTAGAACACGGTGTGTTGACAGTGGATGTTCCTAAAAAAGCTCCGGTCGAAGCTGCAAAACTGCAGAGGAATATTGAGATTAAGTAACTTATAAATAACAAAATGAATACCCCCCGTCGGAATATCCGCCGGGGGGTATTTTTTTATCTGACTTCTCTCTTCTCAGGGATACCGACAGATGAACTTTATTTTATTACTTTAGTATTAATACGGCTACCTGTTCGCCCGTCACGGGGTAATTGGTTGAAGTATAGACGCTGCAAGCAACGTCTATACCTGACAACCGCGTAGCGGTAATTTTAGAATTATTTCATTATTTCTTATTTAACGATTGCTTTAACAGCAGCTTCGCCTTCTACAGCAACTACAACTACGCCCTGAGGAGCAGCGATTTCTGCATTGTCAGAAGAAAGTACTGTGTTAGCAATAGCCTGACCTAAGATGTTGCTGATTGTAACAGTCTTACCTGCAGCACCTTTGATAGTAACTTTACCGTTACCGGCAACTACAGAAACTTCACTGGCAGTGATAGCATCGTTAGATGTTGCTACTTCTTCAGTCGGTTCGATGTTGAAGATTTCAGTATCGAGGATAGCTTCGTTGTAGTTTGCAGCTTTTGCAATTACAGGAACACCATTCTGGATCTTAATCCAACCACCCTTACCATCTGTAGGAATAGGTTTGTCACCAACTGATTCGATCAGGAAGTCACAAGCAGGTTTATCATCAACCAGACGCAATGCGAATACTGCATTCTTGATACCATATTCGTGAGCAGCATTGATAGAATCACCCTTAGTGTTCTTGCTAGGATCAGCATCCAAAGTCCATGTAGTCATATTGTGCTTGTTGTCACCCAGGAAGATAGAGTCTGAAGCAACAGCATATTCAGCCAGGTTCATATCTTTACCATGACGCATTACGATCAAAGTATCACCGATATGTTTTGCCCATGTGAATGACAGACGAGTATACTTTTCATTCCAGATATAATCCTTACCGTTAGCAGCCAACTGTACAGAATCCTGTGCATTAACTAAATAACGACCGATCTTATAACCCTGAGAAGGAACTTTGTGACCGCAATCACCGTGGTTAGCGATATATTCATCTGTATTATGTTCTGGATTATCAGGACACAACATACCAGCAGGAACTTCTGTTACGTCTACAGCAAACATATACTGAGGCATCTTAGTCTCATTACGTACATAAGCAGTATCAACATACAGAGCAGACAGTTTGTTGTCACCCTTACCTTCTACGCCCAGGAAGTTGATTCCTTTTTCCTTAGAATAAACGCTATAAGCATCTTCATACAGATATTCTTTAGCTGTGCTGTTTACTCTATAGATCTTAGCATACTTGTTAACATCCATATCTTTCAGACCATCTTCAGGATTAGAAACACCCAGACGACGATACAGAGGAGTTGTACTTTCTTTCAAAGCGAATGTTGCAACACGTTCTTCGCTGCACTGACCTTCGATAGAGAACTTCATAGATGCATCGCGCACACCTACACGAGTCGGATCTTCTTTCTTATTTGCACTAATCAATGCATAATAGCAAGTAGTATCACCTTCTTCTGAGATCAACTGGTTGTTTTCTTTCAGATAGAATTCAGCAGCCTTTGATTTATCAGCAGAGATAGCATATGTATTTTCGTTATTCGGATCTTCAACAACAAACTTGTTATTATTACCCAGTTTAGAGCTATCATATACACGGATACGATATGCTTTCTTATACAACTGAGGTGCAACAGAACCTACATAACCATACTTAACATCATAAAGCGGTTTAACTGTATCCAATTCAACTGTTACTTTTTCACCTTTCAGGTCTACATAAACAGTTGTATCAACAGCTGTTGTATTTACATTTACAAAATTACCAACCTGGATACCATTGAAATAGTCCATATTGAAAGCAATCTTTGACAATGCATCTTCAGTTACAGAAGCATAACCCAGATATTTGTTAGTAAGAATACCAGCAAGCGGTTTCTTAACTTCAGCCTTAACCCAAGCCAAAGTATCTGTAGAAACATAGCCAAACATACCTACCTGCGCAAAGATCTGGCTTGCGTCAGCACCTTTATACAACTGAACATTTTTTACACTCTTTGCAGGGAATTCACGGTTGTAAATGTTTACAGTCTGTTCACCCGGCAAACCAGGGTTCTGTTCAACAACCCACTGCGTACGTGGCATATGGCCGAAGTCCTGAGCCTGTCCATAAAGCTGAGATTGTTCTTCAGAAGCATATTCCAAATTAGTGCCACAGAAGTCTGCAACCAAATATTTACCATTCTGAACTTTCTTCACGTTAGAAGCCAAGTTGAAGAAATAAACACCTGAAGGTAAAGTTGTCTTCGCATATTTAGAAGAACCATTGATAGTAATCTTTGTATTAATTGTAGAAATAGGAGTAGAACCTGCCTTATATTCAGAACTTCCTACAGTTACTTCACGATGGTTATCAGCAAGAACAGCTATTTTAATTAAATTCTGTTCAAAAGGAAGATTGCTAGCATCAATGTCCACAGCTGTACCATTAGTTGTTTCCAATGCTGCTGCATTAGCTTTCCAGATTCCTAGATCCTGAGGATTTGTTGCTGAAGTCATTTGAGTCCAGAACTTCGTATCATCCTGTTTTTTTGCAAAACCTGCTGTACGAATTACAATAGAGTCAGAAGACGGATACCATACAAACTGGAAATTGAAACGACCATTCAAATCATGGCGAGTACGATCCAAAGCATTGTGAATTCTCTGATCTTTAAAATTCTTAATAGCAAAAGCGAGATGCTTATTACCAGCTTTGCTTGTAACGAAGTTTGTATCAACAGCCAAATAAGTCATTTTTGATGCATCTTCTGTTTCATCATTTGCTTTCAAAGAAACCCAACCATCTGACATTGCAGCAGTCTTAAATGCTCCATAAGCTTCCGGAGTTTTTGCTTTCAAAACTGTTTCTGCTGTTGTTTTTGCTGTTGTATAACCAGCTACTATGGTAGAAACACCGTCAAAAGTATCACCTTTTATAATTTTATCCAGTTCTTCAAAAGCTCTACTCAAACCTAAAGAAGCAGATGTCAAATCATTAGTACTAACACCATAAGCTTCTGACGGATGAGAATAAAGCATCGTATTCAATGCGGCTTTCACTGCTGTTACAGTAGCATCTTCAACACCTGTTACCACTGTAGCATTAACAATTGCTTCAATATCAGCCTTATCTGTTTTTTTATTATATTCTCCAGTATTTGCAGCAGTAGCAATAGCACTATAAATATCCCATACTGCTTTATGATCTGCTGTAAATGTAGCCTCAGGCATCAACGCTTTGATAGATTTACCAAAAGCTTCAACTACAACTGCTTCCAGATAATCGTATTCAGCATTGGTTAGTTCGTTATACTTTGCAGCCAAATTTGAATTATTTGTTAATTCATCTTTACCCGGAGTTGCAGGTGCTGTGAAATTAGCAGGGAAACCTACCGGTGCAACAGCTTTATATTCTTGTTTAGTAAACAAGTTTATTGCAGCAGGATTACCACCTTCAACATCTTTATCGAATGTCAATTTCAATTTTCCAGTTTCTGTATTAGCCCAAAGCATAGAGTTCAGATCATCTACACCTAAAACAATTGCCTGAGGATCAACAGGAACAACTTTTAATTGGCTATTTGACAGGCTTGCCACAGGATTATTCAATGCATATTTCAATGCATATACACTAGAGCTTCCTTTTACCAAAGTAACAACTGAGTCATTCTTCGCCCCAAATACAGAGGTTAATGCAACTTCTTTAGTTGTGAGATTTTTAAAACCATTTACAGGATCCGGAGCATCATGCCATTTCCACAAAGCCACATCTCCACCAATGTTTGTAGCATCAGCAGAAGTATTTAATGCTTTTAAAGCAGTAGACGGATCAACAGCCAAAGCTGTTCTCGTTCCCAAGTTAACAAATGCATAACGATAACCATCTGTAGCGTTACCCTGTACATCAATAGTCCATAAAGTAAAACGAGCATCCACTACATTGTCTGTAGCCACAGCCTGTAGTTGATAGGCAGCACCATTGTTTACCGGAACCATAGCTATCACTTCTTTAGTAGTAGCAGTCTTCAACTGATAATAAGTACCAGCTTTAATTGCCTGTGCATAAGTAGGTGTTGCTGGAGCAACATACTTAGCATAGCTAGGAGCAGCATTTACAGTTCCAATACTTGTCGCCAGCAGGACGCCAGCTACCAAAGTAGAAAACTTTTTGTTCATAAATCTAAATTTTAATATTAATAATAGTGTTAATGAAATAGTTCTTGTTCAATCATTTACATACTCTAGTCCAATTTGAGTGACTAGAAAAAACGACCGTTTATTCTAGTCATGCTTTTGAGGGAAACGTCTGTTTGTAGTCAAAACATAGAATTTCGTACTTGTTTTGCTATTCTATTGATAAGAAAGGAGATACTAAAGATATTTTTCTTTGAAAAAGGATTGTGATTTCAAAAGTTATAAGTACTTTTGTTGACGAGAATAAACGGTCGTTTTATTTAGTCAGTCATAATAAGATATTCTTCTCTTATTTTTCATAGCATTTAATGCAATAAATTACCCCTATAAATATAGCTATTATATATATTAATGTACGCGCGTACCTTTTATAAATATAATTTTCTTTTAATTTGGCGTCAAAGGCATCCTTACACTCATAACAAACTATATATCTACACTTTACAGATGACGCCATCTTTAAATCCAGTGTCACCCACTACTTTTGGGAGCTCTTTTTCAGATCATCGGCATAATTAAAGATTTTCATAAGGAACACTAAGCCTAAAGTATATGACAATTTATGGGATTTGTCAGCTATTTTAAATACGTAAGGCTAGGGATACGGATACGCAAGGCAAGCCTTGCAAAAAAGTAAGGCTTGCCTTACATATTCGTAAAGTATATATTACTTATTTAAAGTACAGGAGAAAAATATTTAATCATGCTGAATATGAGGTTTAAAGATAGTGATGAAATTGCTTAACTGTAACACTGATATTTTAAATAGGGTGTAAAAAAGAAAGGTGACGCTATACCAACAGTACGTCGTCACCTTCATAAGTATTTATATTCAACGGATACATTCCATATTCACAGCCATTGACGCCATAAATACGAAAAAGATTATTCCGGTTATTCTTTCGGAATAAACATACTGATGCCAACCGGGTAATGATCGGAAAGGTAATCGTTATCGGGGCCGTTATAGATTTGAGCATCTACACAGTTAGAGCGAAGGCTATCGGTAACAAAGATAAAATCGATCCGTTCCTGCTGACGACGCAAGGCTTCTCCTTTCGGAGAACTGGCCAGAATACGAGTCGGAAATGAATAACGCTGACTATCCGGGGTAAATATATAGCAAATATCATGCAATGAAGCAGCCATAAAAGTCGATATAACTGCATAATTCTCCAGATGCTCGTCTGTCCAGGAAGCATCGAAAGGAGAATGGGCATTCATATCACCCATCAACAAACAACCGGTCAGCTGGTTACTGTTTATATAGTTTACAATATTATCCGCTTCCTGTTTACGTTTCAGACGATCGGAAGGGTTCAGATGCGTTACCAAAAAGTCCATATCGAGTACTTTACAATGTAACAAGCCATGTCCGTATCCATCTATTTTCCGGTCGATTACTTTGATAGGCGTTTTGGAAGTAAGACCGACCGGATAACCGTTCTCCTTCACAATAGCGGCATACGGATGACCATATCCGGCAGCCAGTTCTTTCAGCTTGGCTTCGGTGAAGCCACAAAGTTCGTTCAGTGCCAATACATCAGGCGATTGCTCTTTTACCCAGGCTGTGAAACGAGCGATACGATCCTGATCGGTGCCGTCACTGAAACCGTCCATAATGTTGTAAGAGATAATCTTTATCTTCTGACGATCGGTGCGCCAATCGCGTTCATAAGTCTGGGCTTCCAATACCGGAGATATAAACAAAGATAACAGAAACAATAGAAATCCACTTTTTAATAATCGCTTCATTGCCATAGTATTTAGATTGAATTATTGTCGACTACCGATACTTCCTTAAACGCATACCGCCTTACTTCCCCGTCATTCAGTTCGAGGATCAGATGACCGGTCGGTTCTATGCCCCGGATACGTGCCCGGAAAACTCCCTGCTCATCACGGTACGGATAAAAGCCCTCTCCACGATAAAGGGCAGCCATATAACTATTCCGTATCTCTTCCTCCTTCTCCAGGATCAAGCCGAGATAACGGTCGTAAAAACGTTTCAGGAAACTGTTCAACAGTTCTTCCCGATCATATTCCCGACCGGTGATCTGGAACAGTGAAACCGGATTGGGAGCATTGCTCAGGAACTCCCGCTGGTTTATATTGATACCGATACCGATCACTGAACAATAGAGCGAATGCCCCGTCAGGTCGTTCTCTATCAGCATGCCGCATATCTTCCGGTCTTTCCAATAGATATCGTTCGGCCATTTCACCGTTACATCGTCGATATACTGATCGAGTGTCTCTTTTACGCTGAGCGCAGCTATCTGGGAAATCAGGAACTGACGGTTGGCCGGAAGGAAGTCAGGATAAAGGATCACACTGAACATCAGGTTCCTGCCATCTTCCGACTCCCATGAGTTGCCTACCTGTCCACGTCCGGCTGTCTGAAACTCAGTAACAACTACGCTTCCTTCCGGTAGCGATTCTTTACCGACCAGTCCACGGAGATAGTTATTCGTAGAGGTCGTTTCGTTCAGGCGGATAAAGCGCGGCGTTTCGTTTTCTTCATTCATCGTATGTTTCCCTTATCTTTTTTGGCAGTTTGGCTATTACTTCACGATAGGAATGATGAATCCAATGGCAGACCTCTTCGGCCGGCATATCGCGTTCCAGATAAACACCGTTCCAATACTTTTTATTGAAGTGATAAGCCGGTTCCACAGCGGTATAACGATCACGCAGTTCTTCCGTATAATCAGTGCTGCATTTCAAAGCGATATATGGTTCTTCCGCATCTAACGACAGAAGAGCAAACATCTTGTTCTCCACTTTAAAAACCAGAGAGACGTCGTCAAACGGAAAACTTTCCGTAACATTTCTCAGCGACAGGCAATATTCGCGGGCTTCTTCTATATTCATACTTTTCTTTGTTTTATTATCTGCAAGGAGCGTAGAAAGCATCATCCAGATGTTCGATCTTATAGCCTTCCCGGCCCTTTATGAGGGTTATAATATCGAAGCGAACCGGATAGTCGAGATTGAAATAACGGACATAAGCATCTGCTGCGGCTACGATCCGCCTTATTTTCTTATTGTCGACAGCCTCTTCGGGCGAGATAAGAAAGTCTTCCGAACGGGTCTTTACCTCGACAACGATTATCTCGCTGTCTTTCAGGGCAACAATATCCAATTCGTAATGATGCCAGTGCCAGTTCGAGTGCAGAACCGTATAGCCCTGACGAATCAAAAAGTCGCGTGCAACAGCCTCTCCGTCTCTACCTAAATTGTTTCCTTCAGCCATCTTATTAATTTGCACAAATATACTGTTTTTCTTTTTTATTTGCGCTTTCGCTTGTACATTTGCACATTATGGCACAGAAACGGAAATATTCAGCTCCACAACCCAACCGTCCGCGGGTATATAAGGTCACTTTTATGCTTAATGAAGAAGAGCAGAAGGCTGTCGACCGCTATCTGGCCAGATATAACATAGAAAACAAATCCCGGTGGTATCGTGAAACCATCCTTTCACACATACTCAAGACGCTGGAAGAGGACTATCCTACGCTCTTCAAGGAAAACGAAATGAGACGATGAATCCATTTAACGACGAATATTTTATGAAACAGGCCCTGGTGGAAGCACGTGCTGCCGCGGCCGAAGGGGAAGTGCCCGTAGGGGCGGTAGTTGTATGTAACAATCAGATCATTGCCCGTGCCCATAACCAGACGGAACGGTTGAACGATCCGACGGCCCATGCGGAAATGCTTGCTATTACTGCTGCCGTAGGTGTATTGGGAGCGAAATACCTGACCGGATGCAGTCTGTATGTGACAGTAGAACCTTGTATCATGTGTGCAGGAGCAATCGGCTGGTCACAGCTAAGTACGATCGTATACGGTGCCGGCGACGAAAAGAGAGGATACCAGGAATATGCCCCGAAAGCATTTCATCCGAAGGCCGTTGTAAAAAAGGGAGTGATGGAAAAGGAATGTGCGGAAGAAATGCAGAAATTCTTCCGGCAGAGAAGATAAAAACAAAAATCCCACGTCAAAAGCGCGGGATACTGTTTGCATATTACTATTTCACCTCTTCGAAGTCGACATACTCGCCTTCGTCTTTTGCAAAGATCTTCTTACGGTTTGCAGAAGCGTAATCATCCTCAGCAGCATGCGACTGCTGTTGCCCGCCAGAGTAACTGCTTGTCTGACGACGTTGTTCTCCCTTCTTTTCATTGCTGCTTCCGCTACCGAACAACATATTTTTAAATGTGCGCAGAATAGAGAAGCCCATCAAAAAAACTAACAGGATGAAGAAGAAAAACATTACAAACAAAAACTTAAACATAATATTCGTTACTTAGTTGGTTTATAAGAGAAACACATAGACCAAACCTCTTGTTTAGTGTCTTCTGTTAAAAATAGACAAGAGGATATAGAGAAGAATCGTTCCGGCTATACCAAGCATACCGAAGAAGGCAACGAACAAGACTGCGCAAACGACTAATATATAGCGTCTTTCATTACCTTTCCAGCCAACCGACTTGATCTTTAACGAGAACATGGGTATCTCAGACACAAGCAATAAAGAGGTAGCCAACGCCACCACCAATGTAATCACAATAAACAGGACATGATTAGCCTGGCTCAAAGGAGACAATGAATATCCGACCGAGGCCCAGAACAACGCATGTGCCGGAACCGGCATACCGATAAAAGAAGTTGTCTGCCGTTCGTCGATATTAAATTTGGCCAGACGCAAACCGGAGAAAGCCGGGATCACAAAAGCCAGATAAGGGATGTAACGTCCTATCTCTCCCAAAGGAAGACTGGCCTGGCCCAGCATCCAGAACACGATCATACCGGGTGCAACACCAAAGCTTACCATATCCGAAAGGGAGTCGAGCTCTTTCCCCATCGGGGAATAAGCTTTCAGCAAACGGGCGGCAAAACCATCCAGGAAGTCGAACACAGCAGCGATAATGATCCATATAGCTGCCCACAACAGATTTCCCTGCAACGCCATTACACTGGCTATACAGCCGGAAATAAGACTCAAACAAGTAATTGAGTTAGGAATATGTTTTCTGATATTCATTGTTTCGTATATTTTCAGGGCCTTATTCGCACGGACATTTGCTCAAACGTGCAATCGGAGTCTGATTACCGGTAACCTTTTGATCCATCTCGATCAGAACTTCAGTTCCGACAGGTAAATAGACATCTACACGCGACCCGAATTTGATAAAACCCATTTGTTCGTCAACATGACATTTCTCTCCTACCTTCGCATAAGTAACGATACGCCGCGCAAGTGCGCCTGCAATCTGGCGGGCCAGCACATCTGTTCCATTCTTGGTAGTGATAACAACAGCAGAACGCTCGTTTTCGGTACTGCTCTTGGGCAGATAGGCAGCCATGAACCGTCCGTTATTATGAGAAACATGTTTCACCGTCCCGTTTACCGGAAACCAGTTGGCATGTACATTGAACACAGACATAAAGATAGATATCTGTAAACACTTCCGGTGAAGGACCTCATTCTCCATCACCTCTTCAATGGCAACGATCGTACCATCGGCAGGGGCAATCACCAGTCCTTCGGAGTCGTAAGGGAAACGACGGAACGGACTACGGAAAAAATTCAGTACCAATAGAAAGAGAATGGCCGATACCGATGCAACAGAATAGAACAACGCCTCCTTGCTGACGGTATGGTATATTGCGACATTCACGATAAACAACACCGTAAATAACGTAAGTAGTAGACCTGTTCCTTCTTTATGTACTTTCATTCTTTTCCTAAAACTGCGTTTTTATTACAATCTGCAAAAGTATTCATTTTTGTGGAATAACAAAACAATTGACTGCCGACAATTGACAAATGAAGCGTATTTCGGCTATTTACTGAATAAAAAAGGATAAAACACCTCTATTAACTATCAACAACCTCTATTTTACCCTGTTCGACATACCAGAGAAAACCTTCCACTTTTGTGTAGCCCATCTGGCGGATCAGCTTCATATAATTCTTTACCTGGTTATGGTGTCTCTTATCCTGGATATCCCCGAACTTATAGTCGACCACCACTACTTTATCGTCCGTAATCATTACCCGGTCAGGACGTTTAGACAGTCCTTTGCCGAAAAGGATATCCACTTCGTTGAGTACGCGGGCTGTTCCGTCATACCAGGGAAGGACTTCCACTGTCTTAAGCAGTTCCTCTAAACGAAGGATCAATGTTTCAGCTTCACTTTTATTGATCACTCCGGCCAGACGGTAACTCTCTACGGCCGATCCTATATCTGCACGTGTTCGTATCTGGCTCAACACTTCATGCATCAACGCACCATGTTTCCGCTTCTCATTATCAAAGAAAAAGCCTTTACCATGCAAACGGAGTTGAAGGCGGTCGTCGGGAGAGATGGAGTTGATACGGATCATTTCTACTTCTTCCGGGGATGATTCGTCCGCCTTTGCAACTGACGGATGCCACCAGCTTCCTAATTCAAAAAGTCCGGCTTTTGTATCGAAAGAGGGAGACAAAGGCATTAAAGACTCTCCTTGCTTGGTATCCGTTACTTTCCAGTGCAGTGCGCCCCAAAGCGCGTCGGCGACAGACGATATCTTCTCTACCTCTCCGGTCTCTTCTTTTATCTTCTTGGGACGCGGGGCAAAGACGATCAGTTCTTCTTTCGAGCGTGTAAAGGCCACATACAAAGTATTCAGGTTATCGATAAAGGCATGCAACCGTTCACGGAAATAGTCTTCCGCAAAGATGGTATTCCCCAACGACTGGCTGTAACGCACCGGAACCAAATGTAAGCGATCGAACGGCTTTATATCCGGCTTACACCAAAGGATAACGGGTTTCGTCGGTTTATGGTCGATCTCCCAATCACCGAAAGGTATGATAACGACCTTAAAACCCAACCCTTTCGATTTATGGACGGTAAGGATACGGATCGCATTTTGTGCGTCAGGCGTGGCAATCGTCTTACGATAGCCTGCGTCATCCCACCATTTCAGGAAACGGCTCAGGTCGGCACTTTCCTTTTGGGTATATTCGGACACCATATCAAGAAAAGCCTGTACAAAGACTTGTTCATTATCCTGGAAGTGACCGGAGAAAAGCCGGAAGAGTCCTTCCGATATTTCATACAACGACTGGCGGGAAAGGGCCTGCAATTCGGAAGCGATCTCCGGCGGGAAAGCCAGTCCGGTCGTTTCTACGGAACAGACATCCGGACGATCCGCTCCTGCCGGTTCATCCTTTAATATCCGGTAAGAATACAAAGCTGTTTGTTCGTTGATCTTGTCTTCGGGGTTCTTCAGATAGCGCAACAGGGCGATCATGAACCTTACGGCAGGCGATCCGCTGACAAAGAGGGCTTCATCGGAGATAATATCATAATTATAATGGTCGGAAGGGTTTTCTTCTTTGTAGGAAAGCAACTTATCCGCCACCATAGCTCCCTCCATGTTGGTTCGCACCAGGATTGCTATATCTTTCAGTGCATAACCGTTGTCCTGTAACTGTTCGACTACCTGGGGCAAGCGGTCGAGTGCTTCTTCTTTCCACTCTTTCTCTTCATCACCCGACAGGAATTCGATCCTGACATGTCCGTCCTTCTGCTGAAAAGGAGGGGGCACCCGTTGGTAACTCTTATCATAGGCAGACATGATCTTGGTAAGGAAAGAGGCTCGTTGCTCTTCACTCAGCGAAGAGGTCAACAGCGTTTCATTATACACAGTCTGCAACAGGGCGGGAATAGAGGTAAAGAAGGTGTTATTGAACTCCACGATATTCCGGCAACTACGCCAGTTCTCCTTCAATGTTTCTTCCGTTACTTCTTCGGTGGAGAAATCGGTTTGTACCTGTTCGTCCAACAGTTTCCAGTCGGAGTTACGAAAACGGTAGATACTCTGCTTCACGTCACCTACGATCAGGTTGGCCCGGTCGTGTGCCAGGCTTTCTTCTATCAACGGACGGAAATTGTTCCATTGCATGCCGCTGGTATCCTGGAACTCGTCGATCATATAATGATCTACATGCGTACCGGTTTTCTCGTAGATAAACGGGGCATCACTCCCACCGATCACTTTGTTAAGCAGTTCAGTGGTATCGGCGATCAGCATGACATTCTTTTCCTCACGGTAAGAGGCGATCTGGCGGGAGACATCGGTCAGGATTCCGAGGGTATAATAATAACGGACTATTTCGCGGGCCGTATTATAGGCCGTCAGGTTGGAGAATAAAGCGACAATATTCTTGATGCAGTCATTCAGCCCGTCTTCGAAAGCACATCCGATGATCTGGCGGGCCCCCTGCGGAGTTGTCTTGGTGAAACAACCCTCCAGGTTATCGGCCAGACTGATAAACGTAGCGGAAGGTTCTTTCATCTCTCCCCGTTCCAACCGTTCGAGCAAGGTAAGCGGGGAACGGCTGCCTCCTTTAAAGTCAGTCGTACGGAGGGCGTATTTACCCAGTATCTGCAAGCCTCTTTCACCTAAACGTTTGGCTTCGGCTTCCACCGAACGGATAATGCCGAACAGCTCATTCTTGTAGTTCTCCAGTGCTTCCTTATCCCGGATATCTTTGGCGACTTCATCACTGGAAGCCTTATAGCTTTCTTTAAATACTTCACGACTCAAAGACATGATATCTTTACGCAGGTTCCATTCGCCTCCGTTCTCGATCTTATCTTCGGCAAAGCGGAGCAGCCAGCCCAGGAGCTCTTTACTTTCGGGCTTCTCCAGATCGGCCAGTAGATTATCGATTGCGGAGGTCAGTACCAGTTCCTGATCCATCTCGATACCGTAACCGCCCTGCAAACCGATCTCGCGGGTAAAAGCCCGCATGGTCTGCTGGAAGAACCGGTCGATCGTACTGATATTGAAAGAGGAGTAGTCGTGAAGGATATCTCTTAATATCTTGCCAGCCTGTTTACGAACCTGCTCTTCCGTCAGCGAATAAGCGGACTTCAACGAATCGACGTAATCGGACTTCCGGCCTGCGGAGAGGCTGTATAATTCCTCTATAATACGGCTTTTCATCTCGTCGGTCGCCTTATTGGTAAATGTCACGGCCAGGATACGGCGATACGCACCCGTACCGGTGAATAACAAATTCAGATATTCACCCGTCAGCTTGTGGGTTTTACCTGCCCCGGCAGAAGCTCTGTAAACAGTCAGCATAATATTCTATATCAATTAGGTCCTTAATTAAAAAAGATAGATGTTCGTTATTTGTCAAATTCGAGCCTATCCCCTCATCAATGTTACTTCGCCATTACAGGTTTATTTGCCGTCTGCTTCAGCTGACGGTTTTGATAGGCTGTCTTTTTCTTGGCTTTAGCCACATTTCTCTTAGATTGAGACCTGTAAGCAATGGGACTAAAGTCCATAGATATAGAGCTTTTACCAATCCGTCAGCTGAAGCAGACGGCAAATAAACCTGTAACAAGCAAGCCTTTCTGTTTATAGGATAGCTCACTTCTTGCTATTATCGAACGTTATATAACGCGACTTTTCACATAGCCTTCTTTTTGCAACAGCTCGAGCACTTTCTGACGGAGATCGCCCTGTACGATAATCTCCCCGTCCTTAGCGGAACCGCCTACACCGCATTTCACCTTCAGGAACTTCCCCAGAGAGGTGAGATCGTCCGTCGTTCCGCGAAAGCCGGTAATCAAAGTAACGGCCTTCCCTCCCCGGTTACGTTTATCCAACGAGATACGCAGGAGTTGTTTTTCTTTCGGAAGGGTATCTTCCTCCGATTCATCGCCTGTATTGTATTGAAAGTCCGGGTTGGTAGAATACATCACTCCCAGACGCTCTTTCCAGTCGTTATTCTTCATCATTCATTTTGTTTTTATCAGTTCCAAAGCTACAAATTTAACGGCAAATTACAATAATATCCGGCAAAATATACGATTGTGAAACATAAATTACCAGTTATAATGATATAAGTGATGCTTTAGAAGCACGGATTACCAGTTCAAACGATGTAAATGCTGTTTCAGAAACCCGGAAATCAATTTCAAAGAGTCAAAGTGATGCTTATACAACTAAAACATCAACTTTCATCGATATAAGTGCTGTTTTAAAAACAACAAGAGCAATTTACAGCAGTAGAAGCGATGCTTTAGCAACTATTTTTCTATATTTGTCTCCGTATATCTTTAAAACAAGAAAGCAGATGGATACATTCTACGACCGGATCGAGCAGATAGCCGATCATTATAAGATGAAAACAGGGGTTCTTCTACGGCGGTGCGGAGTGCCCTATTCCACATTCCGCTCGGCACGCTTCCGCGATTGTGATCCGCAATTGAAAACGGTGTTGCGCATCCTCAAGACCTGCCCTAATGTTCGGATGCAGTGGTTGATCGAGGGCGAGGGTGAAATGCTCAAACCCGGCTCCGGCAAGGATAACGAGGCGAAAGAAAATGCAGAGATCGTCCGCCTCAAAAAGCAGATATCGCAACTAACGGAGATGCTGCTGGAAAAAGAAAAACGGATTATCGAACTGGAGATCGGTCAGGGCGGCTGATCAACACAGTTGCATAGGCAGCAATACCCTCCTGACGGCCTGTAAAGCCCAGTTTTTCTGTCGTTGTTGCTTTTATGGAAATATCCTCCTCGTCCACTTGCATTACTTCGGCCAGTGTCTGCTTCATCAGAGGGATATGAGGATTCAGTTTCGGACGTTCTGCCGCAATAGTAGCATCGATATTACCCAGTTCGTAACCGGCATCACGCAGCAACTTCATGGTGTCGCGCAATAAGATCTTGCTGTCTATATTCTTATATTCTCCGGCTGTATCCGGAAAATGATAACCGATATCACGCATATTCGCTGCGCCCAGCAGTGCATCACAAATAGCATGTATCAATACATCGGCATCACTATGGCCTAACAGACCTAATGTATGTTCAATACGTATGCCTCCCATCCACAGTTCACGATCGGCCACCAATGCATGCACGTCATACCCGAATCCTACCCGTATCTTCATTATTAATTGTTCATTATTAATTATTAATTACCGAAACAGGTTCTTGATTCCGTCCATATCGAACGACAAGGTAAAGCGCAACGTCTGGTCTAACGGGTTACTCTGAACTGTACTTACCAGGTAAGCGGCATCCAACTGGAATACGCTCATACGGAAACCGGCTCCGACAGAGAAATACTGACGGTTACCTTTGTTGGCATTCTCATAGAAATAACCTCCACGCAAGAAAAACTGATCGTTATAGCTGTATTCAGCACCGATCGAAACCATCACTTCCTGCAATTCGCCTTTGAAACCATCAGGTGAGTCTCCAAAAGATTTGAAGATACCGGAGATACCGGATACATCATTATATTCCAGCTTCTTTTTATCATATTCGGCACGCTCTTCATCCGTTGCCCCTTCAGTCAGGTAAGGCAGACTCGGTACCAGATATTTACTCAAATCAAGATATAAACCAATCCGGTTAAAATCGTCGATCGGATAAAGCAAACCTGTTCCCAAACGAAGAGTTGTAGGCAAGAATTCATTGGTAGTACCACCATTATAAGATATTTTGGTACCGATATTAGACACATTAAAACCTAAGCTCCATAAAGCCTCTGCCTGTCCCAGAACCACATACTTTTCCAGATAACCGGCAATATCGGCTGCGAAAGCATTACCGGGAACACGACTTTCATCTTGCGCATCCTGTCCCATATCCGAACGGATATAACGCATAGCTACGGCCATAGAATAAGATTCGGACAATTTACGGCTGTAACTGACATCGAATGCCATTTCATAAGGACTTACAGAATATCCCTGATCCTCCGGATTACCGGTACTGCTGGAAGATATATCACCCAGCGAAAAGTAACGCAGGGAAGCACCTATCGCCTGCAAATCATTGTCACCTATCTTATAATAACCGGAAAGATTAGCCAAAGCCACGTCATTAACCAATTTGCGCAACCAGGGAGTATATGACAAAGACACACCGGCCTTGCTGTACATAAAAGCATACTTGGCAGGGTTCCAGTATTGTGAGTTTATATCCGGAGTAGTAGACGCTCCATTATCCCCCATCGCACCGGCACGAGCATCGGGGGCAATAGAAAGAGAAGGTACTGCTGTATTGACCGGAGCGAATTTGCTTTTTCCATTATCTTCCGCCCACGTAGTAAATACGGTCAGTAAACTGAAAACTACTATAAGTGTTGTACTAATTCTTGAATTCTTTATCATACTATATTCCTGTTAAATACGCGGCAAGTAACAAACCTGCCTTACGAACATATAAACTGATTTTGTTTTACTTTATTGTGCGAGGATTATTAATTTCTTTGCCTCCGTCGCCTCCTTAGACCCTCCGGAACTGATCGCTGCACGATATATATAAACACCGGGACGAAGCCGTCCTCCCCTGTTATTGGTCAGATCCCAGGTCACCGTATACGATTTAAAGAGTTCAGACGAACCTGTTTCTTCATGTCTCCACTGCAAGCGGCCAACCATATCGTACACCATAATCCCGACGGTCAACTGACTTTCCGGACGGTTATGGAACAGATGGAAAGTCACTTGCTCACGAGCCGGGACAGGAGTTGCCGACAATTCCAGCAGATACGGTTTCAAGCCTTCCACAACCTCGAATTCAAATTCCTGTGTCGTCGAGTTATTCTGTATATCCCAGACCTTAAACTCTGCCTTATGCATCCCCGGAGTCAATGCCGGAATCAGGAACTTGACAATTCCTTCTCCTTCGCTCCCCGCTACCAGTTCATAGTAACTGTTCAGATTATAACTTAAGGCCGGATTACCATCGATGATCAACATCATGTCATGTCCGATACTGCTACCTGTTATATTAACACCACTCTTGTCCCAAAGACGGGCTACAAAGAACGGGGTAGTATTGACCTGTCCGCCACTCACAAAAGTCGAGTCGTTCAGATAGAGTGCGCGTACTTCCGGACCATCCTTATCGTTATCCGCATTATCGTCCGTTCCCCCGACACGATAATTCAAATAGGCCCCCTGGGCTTCTATTTGACTCGTCTCATCCGATGCATAGAGGTTCATCTTGCCGAATTCATTCGAATAAGAGATATCTTTGGGTACGGTAAATGTGAAACTAAACTTTCCCAAACGAACGGAGTCGTTACCTATGAAAAGTATGTTCGAGTAATCCGTATATTTGAAAGTCTTACCTGTATTGTTATTGTCCAATGTTTCATAAGAGACACGGCTATCCAGAACGGTCGGGTTCAACAGGCCGGAGAAATCGGTTGCCACATTCCCATCCGGGTTCAGCACCTCTCCTTCGACAGTTATTTTTTGCAATGCCTTAAAAGTAACAGGTTCGTTGGTCACAGGCTCCCCGTTTATCGCCGTCACATTCATGCGGTATTCCGGATAACACAACTTCATAGCGGGGTCACCGATCAAAGCAAATCCCAATTTATAGCGAGTGGAACCCAATGCGCGTTTGGTCGCTTTCATCACTTCTCCCAAGGTCAACCGGCGTCCGTTCTTTTTCTCAAACAAATTACGGATCAGGTTATCATTAATTGAGAAGTTCGGACTGGAATAGGCCACGCGGGTAGTAGTGAACAAACCGATACCGCCACTCACCTTATTCAGGAAAACCTGCTCACCGGCAGAAGTTACCGGAGCATCGAAACGACAGAAATCGCAAGTCGCAGTAATCCAGATCGGCAAACGGGGATAAGTCGATTTGGTAATATCGCTTTCCGTCAGTACTTGTTCATCACTCCAGGAAACAGTATTACCATGCCCTGTATAATTGATCAACAACTGACCGCTCTTAAGCAATTTCTGTATATCTGTCTTCACTGCCGGATAAGTACTCAAACCTCCCGAAATATCCTTTTTATAAGAATCGAAATAAATCTTATTCACCATGAACTCCGGATGACTGGTGTTTATATACTCGCCCAGTTGGTCAGCCTGTTCGGCATGTTGTATCATATAACTATCGGCATTATTACCGTCGTCAGCGACAAAGCAGACATTATTTTTCCATGATCCGGTCTCATTATTATCCATATAATTGATCACCTTGTTGACCATATTGGCCGCCTCGGTCACAGTCCGGACAGGAAAACGGCCGATACCGATATCGATCTTCGAAGCTATCAGACCTTTTCCATTGTTACTATCGTCAAGAAAACCGAAGTAATCGTCTATCACATACGATTTATCATCCAGCGATTCATCCGTCTGGTAAGTCAACAGCATATTACTTGTCGTTACATTCTGCCAGCTAGAGGTTAAGAAACGGTTATCGAACGCACCGTCACCAAAAAGAAGAAGATATTTGGGAGCATCGCTTTCGGAAGTTTGCCGATCGTAAAACATCTTCATGAAACGACGATAGGCTGTAGCATCCGGTGTCCCGCTGGAGAATTCGTTGTAGATTACTTCCGGGGTAACTACCTGAACCGTCAGTCCGTCACGGTCGCGGTGAGCTTCCGCCAAACGTTCTGCCTGACTCGTTAATCCCGGCTGTGCAATAATGATCATATCCGTTTGTGGTAAAGCGTGCAGGTCCTGATTCGTTACATCGCCTACAACTTTAGGAGTGGGGAGTGACTGATTCCGTTGCACCAAGGCAAACTCCCTCAACGTTCCTCCCGGAATAGAGAAAGATAATTCGCTTCCACTCAGTTCTGTCTCCATCCGCTTCGGATTCACGGCATCCGTTACATCAAAAACCAATGTATTCGCATTGGCATTCTGAATAACAAAACGGGAAGGATTCCCGACGGAAGCCAGACTACGGAAAAACGTACAGGCGCCATAGGGTTGCAACTCCCGTTTCATCTGCAAACGGATATAATCGAGGTAGACGTTTTTGTGGCCATATTGCCCGTATCTCACATTGACTTTGACATTCGCACTTTTATCACCTTTCCAGTCGGCCACTTCATACGCCAGGTTCGCTTTGGTATATTCATCGCTGGAAGAGCTGTAACTGATTGTCCTTGAAATCAATTCACTGCCATTCACACTCAGGGTCACATTTCCCGTACCGCTAATAGGCTTTGCGATAAAGCGGAGGGTAACTTTACCATCGTCGTTGGTGATTCCTGTTATGTTGTTAAATGAAAAATCCCTCGACAGGGTCATATCCATTGCTTCTCCGAACAACTCACGTCCGGAGTTATTAACAGAAACCAAATCTTTTTCATGCAACCGGTAATCATCAAAAGTCGTCACCTTCAAAGAAGCACCCGCAGCCGAAGCGACAGACTCCATTTCTTTTGTAGCGGTAGCATCCGTCAGAAAATAATACCCATACTGAGAGTAAGGATTATTGACATGAACAAAACACTGGTTAACGGTATCATAACTCCATTTCACCACGCCACGTCCGTAAAACAGCAGATAATCATCGCCACGCCAGGTGGCTACCGCCGGAACATCATCGATATAAGGATTAGAAAAATCTTCATCCAGTATCCAGCCACCATATCCATGTACGGAAACTTTTGCCGGATCGGAAAATCCCATCGAACGTAAATCGGCATAGGAGAGTTTATAGATTCCGTCTTCTTCCACCTGTACTTTCACCCATTTACCGGATGACAAAACGGACTTGGCAGCATAAATACTTCCATCGGCCCGGACAGAAGAAAGAAAACAGATACTTATTATTAATGTATATAGTATTCGTAACATAATCTTTTTTTCAGTTGACAGTTGATAATTGACCGTCACTTGTCAACTGCCAACTATTTTACGTAAAAATCAAGCAACTTCCGTTCGCCGATATATCCCTGCAAATGGTCATCGATCTTCACAGGTCCCACTCCTGCCGGAGTTCCTGTAAATATCAGATCTCCTATCTTGAGGGTAAAAAAGCGACTAACATAAGCGATAACCTTGTCTACCGGGAAAAGCATATCCGAAGTATTTCCCTCCTGTGCCTTCTGTCCGTTTATATCCAGATGAAACGGGATACGGTTCACATCCCCTAGTTTATCCAATGGTACAAACGTCCCGATCACAGCCGAATTATCAAATGCTTTACTGATCTCCCAGGGTAATCCTTTCGCACGCAATTCTCTTTGCAGGTCACGGGCGGTAAAATCGATACCGACTGTAACTTCATTATAATAACGATGTGCAAAACGTTCGGCGATATTCTTACCCAGCCGGTCTATCTTTACAACAATCTCGGTTTCGTAATGTATCTCCGACGAAAAATCGGGAATAAAGAACGGCTTCCCGTCTTTCAACAGGGAAGAATCGGACTTCATAAAGATAGTAGGTTCCGATAATTCTAACGAATGATGCAGCTCTTTATTGTGTTCTGCATAATTCATTCCTACTGCTATGATCTTCATTTCAGTGATTTATTGAGTTCAAACGATTAAACATGACAGCCAGATGGGCATACATGGAAGTATTCTGTACGACAATATGTTCCGGCACACGGATACGGAACGGGGTAAAGTTCCACAGGGCTTTGATCCCTCCGGCAATGATCTGCTCGGTAACTTCCTGTGCCTTATCTACCGGAACCGTGATCACACCGATCGTTGCACCGTATTCTTTTTGTTTGGCTGGAAAATCATCCAGGTGAAAAACCGGGATTCCATTGATCACGGAACCTGCCAGTTCCCGACGCACATCGAAACCGGCTACAATCTCGAGTCCATACTGGTTCAATCCCGAATCTTGCAGCAGGGCAGCTCCCAAACTACCTACACCAAATAAAAAAGCCTTATGCTGTGCAGTAAAACCTAAAAAGTCTTCCAATACATCCACAAGGGTACAAATCTCATAACCAACCCTGGTCTTTCCGGAGATATTTACAAAAGAGAGATCTTTTGCCACCTGACTGGGGTCTACATTAATCTCTTTTGCGATCTGGGTAGATGATACAAACGTCTCTCCCTTACCTTTCAAGAGCTTCAGGAAGGCAAGATACCAGGGCAGTCTCCGGAGGGTAGGCTCCGGTATTTTCCAGGCTTGTTTCATTTCATCGTTGGCCATTATCTTTCTACTTATTAATGCAGCACACAAAAGTACAATTTTTTTCTTTCAGACAGGATTTCTCATTCATTTTAATACAAAAAAGGCCGTATACACTGTTTATGGATATACGGCCTTTCATATGACAAAGTTAATCCGGTCGGATACTTCTCGGTTCTAAATTCTTTCCAGCGTAGCAACGATAAAATCCCAGACCTTCTGTACAGACGGAATGTTTACCCGTTCGTCCGGAGAATGGGGATGTTCCAGATCCGGACCGATAGAGATCATATCCATAGCAGGATAAGACTCCTGGATGATACCACATTCCAAACCGGCATGCATCACTTTTACCGACGGTTTTCTACCGAACAACTCTTCATAAGTCTGTGATGCAATCTTTAAAAGCGGCGAATCGATATTCGGCTGCCAACCGCCATAAGCACCGCCATATTCTACTTTCGCTCCTGCCAGAGAGAATACACTTTCCAGGCTGGAACATACGGAAGCCTTACGGCTCTCGGAAGAACTACGTACCAATATCTTTATCTCGATCAGTTCATTGGACGATCTCACTATTGCCAGATTAGACGATGATTCTACTGTTCCCGGAAAATCAGACAACATACTGATCACGCCATTCTGACAACCTTCTATTGCATTAATCAGATCGTCCTGTATCTCTTCCGGTATCAATGTCGCAGGCAGATCGGTCATATCGGCTACGAAACTGATGTTATTCTCAATACCTTTATATTCTTCACGGAACATATCCTGATAGTCAGCCACCAGTTCCCACAATGATTCCACATTATCACCGGGAATCGTAACCACGGCAAACGCTTCACGCGGAATCGCATTGCGAAGCGAACCACCTTCGATCGAAGATAAACGGGCACCGTAATCACAAACCGCCTCTTTTAGGAAACGGAACATCAATTTATTGGCATTGGCACGTCCCAGATGAATATCCACACCGGAATGACCGCCTTTCAAGCCTGTCAGGATCAGCTTAACTGCTACATCACCTTCAGGAATATACGTATCTTCTTTAAACTGCACGGAGATGTTCAGGTCTGCCCCGCCGGCACAACCGACGAACAGTTCACCTTCTTCCTCCGAGTCGCAGTTGATCAATGTTTCACCTTTCAGGAAACCGGGCTTCAATCCGAAAGCACCGTCCATTCCTTCCTCTTCGTCTATGGTGAAAAGGGCTTCGATCGGACCATGCTTGATCGTTGTATCGGAAAGTACAGCCATAGCAAAGGAAGCGCCGATACCATTATCGGCACCTAGCGTGGTTTCACGGGCTGTCACCCAGTCGCCATCTATGTAAGCATCGATCGGATCAGTAAGGAAATCATGCTTTACGGAAGAATTTTTCTGGGGAACCATATCCAGGTGCGATTGCAGGATAACGGTTTTATGCCCTTCCATCCCGGAGGTTGCAGGTTTGCGGATCAGAACGTTTCCTACTTCATCCCGCAAGGTTTCCAATCCCAATCCTTTACCAAAAGCTTCTACAAAACGGGTAACTGCTTCCATATGTCCTGTAGGACGAGGGATTTGTGTGAGGTCATAGAAATAACCCCAGACATGCTGCGGAGAAAGATTCTTGATTTCTGCTGACATAGTTTCTTCTAAGTTGACAGTTGACAAGTGACAGTTGACAGATAAATGCCAAGAGAGACATTGACAACCAGATTAATAAATAATATATAGTAACAAACTTATTCCCTAAAGGATTACCGCACGGAGTTTTTTTAACTGTCAACTATTATTTGTCAACTGCCAACTCCACCTTGTTATCCCTGTTGGTAAGCGGCAACGCCACAATACCGAACAGACCGCATATCACCGTCCAAGCTGTCTGAACCGTGTGAACCACAAGGGCGAAAGCGGCTGCATCATTTTCATTGACGCCAAAACATACCAGCGTAGCGATTACCATAAAATGCCACGCTCCGATACCGGCCTGCACAGGAACAGCCACACCGATACTACTCATCGTAAAGGCTATCAGCCCGACAGTTATCCCCAGGTCGCGTGTAAAGTCGAAGGCATAGAATGTGATATAGAAATAACAGAAATAACCACCCCAAATCAACAAGGTCTGCAATAGGAAACGTCCTTTCTGCTTGAGTAACCATATACTCTTCATTCCATCCCACACATTCAGTAACAAAGACTTTGCTTTCTGAACCAGCGTAAAGTTACTCATATATTTGAAAACAAACCAAATTCCGCCAACTAAAATTACAGCCCCCACATAAATCCATATAGAATCGAACATCGTTCGGAAGCCGTCCAGCAACACCGGATTCCTGGCGAAGAAGCTGACAAAGAAGTCGAAATTAAAGATAAAGATCAATAAAGTGATCGATCCGACCACGATCGTATCGCTTACACGGTCTATCAGGAGAGTCCCCAACAGCTTGGTAAAGGGGATCTTATCATATTTGGTAATAATACCGCAACGCCACACTTCGCCTACACGTGGAAGCACCATGTTTACCGCATAGTTTCCTAAGACGGCATAGATTATATTGCTCATTTTAAAACGCTCGCCCAACGACGAAATAAGCAACCCCCAACGAAGCCCGCGAACCACATTGGCAAACAGACCGAACAATAAAGAGACCAGGATGATATCATATCTCACTCCCTCACGGATCACTCTCCATATCTCGGTAACATCCATATTACTATACAAGAACCAAAGCAGCAAACAGCCGAAAGCTAAGGGTAGAAATATCTTGACAAACGTTTGTAGTATACTTTTAAAATTCATTCTACGTAGGATACTTTAAATTATTTGTTGTATTTTTGTGCACCCGCAAAGATAAGCATTATATTTTAATACAAATACTTTACATCAAAAACCGGATGAGATTAGTTAAACCGAAAAAAGCTTTAGGACAACATTTCCTAAAGGATTTAGATATCGCCCGGCGTATAGCCGATACGTTAAGCGACTACAAGGATTTACCGGTTCTGGAGATCGGTCCGGGAATGGGTGTGCTTACGCAATATCTACTGAAAGCAGGCCACGACCTGACTGTTGTGGAACTGGATATGGAATCGGTTGATTACCTCGAACAGAACTTCCCTGCACTCGAAGGACGTATCCTGGCAGAAGATTTTCTACGGTTGGATCTTTCAAAGCTATTTCCCGGTCAGTTCTGCGTCATCGGTAACTATCCATATAATATATCCAGCCAGATATTCTTCAAGGTACTCGATTTCAAAGAGCATGTACCCTGTTGCTCGGGCATGATACAAAAAGAGGTTGCCGAACGCCTCGCAGCCGGCCCCGGCAGTAAGACATACGGTATATTAAGCGTATTGCTGCAAGCCTGGTACACGGTAGAATATCTTTTCACGGTGAGCGAAACCGTATTCGACCCGCCTCCAAAAGTGAAAAGTGCCGTGATCCGGATGGTCAGAAACGACCGGAAAGAACTCGGTTGTGATGAGAAATTATTCAAGACAGTCGTCAAGACCTCTTTCAACCAACGACGAAAAACGCTCCGTAATTCGATGAAGCCGTTGTTGGGAAAAGATTGTCCGGATTATGCCTTGCCTATTTTTGATAAACGGCCTGAACAATTATCAGTCGAGCAATTCGTTGAATTAACATTGATCACCAACAAGTGGTTGCAACAAACGGGGACAATACAGAAAGAATAAAAACAGCACAATAAACACACATGAAACAAATAGGAAAAATAATCCGGGTACTATTTCCATCTAACAATTACGGATGGATGCTCCTGTTGTTTTTCCTGCTTCTTTTGCCAAACTTTGTGGTGACGTTCCGATCGAGCGACTTGGCCGGCGATACGATGAAGCAAATTGCCTATCTGTTTTTTTCCTGCCTGATATTGTTCGTTCCGGCCTTATTGTTCAATGCAAAAACCTATTTCGCGTTATCGAGCATATTCCTGTTATTCAGTCCGATCGAGATCGGCCATGTCTTACTCAATAAAATGCCGATATCCATCGGATTGATGTCGGCCATCCTGAATACGAACAATCAGGAAGCCTTTGAACTTATCTATTCATTGAAAGGATATGTCATCCTCTTCCTTTTGATCCTCATCCTCTATTATTGGATACTATTTACTAAGATAGAAAACAAACCTATACTTTCAGGGCAGGGAAAGATTCTTGTATTCACCCTGTTCGCCCTTTTCAATATCGCTTTATGGCTGATGATGTGGAAGATGTCGGATTATACCGACGGGGCGATCTACCGCCTGCGTGCCGCCAACTCGAACTTCAGCATGAAATATAAAAAGGTTTACCCCTGCGACCTGATCGCTGCTACTGCCGAAGCAATAGGCATGGAACGTGAAATCGGGGAAATGCAGGAACAGCTGAAAGATTTCTCCTTCGAGGCCGAACCGGAGGATACGATACCGGGTAAAGAGATCTACGTACTGGTGATCGGAGAATCCAGCCGCTACGGCAACTATGCGTTAAACGGATACAACCGCCCTACTACCCCGTTGCTCGATAAACAAGAAAATCTGGTGTCTTACAGTAAGGTGCTCACGACATCCAATCTGACCAACATAGCTATCCAGCAAATACTGACCCGGGCAACACCCGACAAGCCGGATATAGCTTACAAAGAAAAAGCACTGCCCGATGCCTTTATAGAATGTGGTTTCAACACGGCATGGCTGGCCAGCCAGTCATCGAGCGACCGTTTTGTGAAACGTATTACGGCCGATATGGACTATACGTTCTTCTCCACCACCGATTTCGACTCTGCCGATAATTACGACGGGAAACTATTGCCCCACCTCGACTCAGTGTTGAGCCTGGACAAGCAAAGGCAACTGATCGTCATCCATACATTAGGTAGCCATTTCCGTTATAATGCCCGGTATCCGGAATCTTTTTGCCGTTTCACTCCTTCACTGCACGAGAATACAGGGTACGATGTAGTCAGCCCTTCAAACAAGGAAGTACTGGTCAACAGCTACGACAACAGTATCTGTTACACCGACTATGTATTGAACGAGATCATCCGGAAGGTGGACGACCAAAAGGCCGTCAGTGCCGTTGTCTACCTGTCCGACCATGCTGAAAACCTTTACGACGACGAACGCAACCTGGCAGTACACGGCAATACGGAACCGTCTATTTACGAGTTGCATATTCCGTTATTCATATGGACTTCCACCGCCTACCGGACCGTTCGCCCGGAGAAAGCGGAAGCAATAGAGAATCATAAAGAAAAAAAAGTAAGCACATCCAATCTGTTCCATTCATTCCTCGACATTGCAGGCATACGCTACGCCGGCAATAACAAGGAACAAAGCTTTGCTTCGCCGGAATTCAGAGAAGACAGTGTATGGTATATACTAACACCGGACAAACGTCTGATTAAGAAAAGCGACTTATGATTGAACTGACGAAAGACTATATCGAAAATCTGAAAAGTATCATTTCCGAAAAAGATGATGCCAAAGCACAAGCGATGCTCCATGACCTGTATCCGGCCGATATTGCCGAGTTATACCAGGAACTGAACCTGCAGGAAGCAATCTATCTGTATCTGTTGATGGATGGTGACAAAGCGGCTGACGTTTTGATGGAGTTGGACGAAGAAGACCGTCACAAGTTACTGAAAGAGCTTCCCAACGAGTTGATCGCCAAACGCTTCGTCGACAACATGGAAACCGACGACGCCGTAGACCTGATGCGTGAACTGGATGAGGATACGCAGGAAGAGATCCTTTCGCATATCGAAGACGTGGAGCAGGCGGGTGACATCGTCGACCTGTTGAAATACGACGAAGACACCGCCGGTGGTTTGATGGGTACGGAAATGATCGTGGTCAACGAGAACTGGAGTATGCCCCAGTGTATCGAAGAGATGCGTAAGCAGGCCGAAGACATGGACGAGATCTATTATGTTTATGTAATAGACGACGACGAACGCCTGAAGGGGGTTCTCCCTCTTCAACGGTTGATCACCAACCCTTCCGTTTCCAAGATCAAGCACGTCATGAAGAAAGAACCGATCTCGGTACGTGATAGCGACAGTATCGAAGAGGTAGCCGAAACGATCGAGAAGTACGACCTGGTAGCTTTGCCGGTAGTAGACAGTATCGGACGCCTTGTCGGACGCATCACGATCGACGACGTAATGGATGAAGTACGCGAACAACATGAACGTGACTACCAGTTGGCATCCGGTATCTCGCAAGACGTGGAAACTTCGGATAACGTATTTACCCAGACAGCAGCCCGTCTTCCCTGGTTGCTGATTGGTATGATTGGTGGACTGGCAAACTCTGTTATTCTTGGCGGCTTCGAAGGAAACCTGGCAAGCAATCCGAAGATGGCATTATTTATCCCATTGATCGGTGGAACAGGAGGAAATGTCGGTATACAATCGTCTGCCATCGTGGTACAAGGCCTGGCCAACAACTCTTTGAAACAGGATAATATTCTCCCGCAGATATTAAAGGAAGGCATCGTTGCACTTATCAATGCCAGCATTATCAGTCTGGTCGTATTTGTTTACAATTTCTTTATGCTGGGAGACAAAGGTATCACAGCCTCGGTTTCATTAAGTTTGTTTTCCGTCGTCATGTTTGCCAGTATTTTCGGCACTCTGGTCCCGATGACACTCGACCGCCTGAAAATAGATCCGGCATTGGCAACCGGCCCGTTCATCACAATCACCAACGACATCATCGGCATGATGATTTATATGTTTATATCTTCGGCGTTAACATAAAAACGAAGTCTGGTCGATCACCTGGGCGACCCCCTGAAGAAAATTCATTAAATTATGATCTGAACCGATACATCCCGGTGATATTCTAAAAGATGAAATCGAATATCGCGGCATTTCTCAAAGGAAACTCGCTATGCAAATGGGTATCTCACCAACATTGTTGAATGAGATATTAAATGGCAAACGTGCCGTTTCCACAGAATACGCCCTTTTGTTTGAAGCCGCTTTAAATATCGATCCCGAATCATTACTTAAAATGCAGTCCGACTACAATATGCAGGTAGCAAAATCCGATCAGTCCTTTCTTGAAAGACTGGCCAATATCAGGAAGATTTCAGCCGTATTGTAGAAGGTTGATTACAGTATAAACATCTCTTCCAACAAGTATTTATGTTAAATCATTATGTTGTAGAACATATTTGATACAAAGCTGTTATCTTTGCAGAGTCTATTAAAACAGCAAAGAGATATGCTAAAACAAGCATTTTACATTCTGTTCTTCTATTTTACCGGAGAATTCATCAGCTCCTTTATCGATGGTTTCATCCCCGGAAGCGTGATCGGTATGATATTATTATTCCTGGCATTGGTTTTTAAACTGGTAAAACCTGCAAATGTTAAGAAACTGTCGACCATACTGACAGAAAACATGGGATTGTTTTTTCTTCCGGCAGGCGTCGGGCTTATGACTTCGCTGGGTGTTATATCGCAATATTGGGCAGTCATTCTTACCGCATCCGTTGTCAGCACCATTTTAGTAATTGCCAGTGTCGCACTTATCCAGCAAAAACTAGGCAAGGAGGGCGGAAGCAATGAATAATCTGGCACAATCGGAAATATTTGCACTCACATTGGTAATCGGTACTTACTTGGCTGCACTGGCCTTATATAAGAAAACCCGCATCAGCCTTTTACATCCGTTACTGACCTCCATCCTCGTTATTATTGTCGTTCTGAAGACAATGGGTATAGAGTATGAGTCTTTTCAAAAAGGGAGTCATCTGATCCATTTCATGCTGGGTCCGTCGGTTGTTGCACTGGGATTCGTACTCTATGAACAGATGCAGTATCTGAAAGGAAATGTAATCTCTATCCTTACCTCGGTATTCGTCGGGGCAATAGTCGGGATTGTAAGCGTTATCGTGATAGGTGACCTTATGGGAGCCGACCAGGCATTGATCGCCACCCTCCAACCGAAATCCGTAACGACTCCTATTGCTATGGGCATTTCCGAAAAGGCCGGAGGAATACCTTCGCTAACGGCTGTCATCGTAGTTGCAGTAGGTATATTCGGCAGTATCGTAGGCCCGTTTGTCATGAAAGTGTTAGGAATAGAGAGCAGGATTGCCAAAGGTCTGGCCTTGGGAGCATCTTCGCATGGCGTAGGGACTTCAGTCGCTATACAGATCGGAGCTATTGAAGGAGCACTGAGCGGGTTAGCCATCGGACTGATGGGAATCATGACGGCTATTCTGGTTCCTATGATCAGTTTTATCATTTCCCTGTTTTAGGTATTTCTTCCTTCCGGTATCATATCAGACTGATTTGCAACTCTTTTCTGAACAAAAAGGGGGCTACATGTTGGTACTTTAAGAGGAAAACACTACTTTTGTACCCGAAAAAGACAGAGAACAACTCAAAAAATCATTATAAATAAAAAAATATATCGTATGATCAATTCACAAGACATTAAAAACGGAACGTGTATCCGCCTGGACGGGAAATTGTATTTCTGCGTTGAATTTCTTCACGTAAAACCGGGAAAAGGAAACACTTTCATGCGTACCAAACTGAAAGATGTAGTAAAAGGTGGTATCCTTGATCGCCGTTTCAATATCGATGAAAAATTGGAAGATGTACGCGTAGAACGTCGTCCTCATCAATATACATACAGAGAAGGCGAACATTATCATTTCATGAACCAGGAAACTTATGAAGATGTTATCATCGATAAAAACCTGATCAACGGTGTTGATTATATGAAAGAAGAAGAAATCGTAGATGTAGTTTCTGACGCTTCTACAGATACAGTTCTTTTCGCTGACCTGCCTGCTAAGGTTCAATTGAAAATCACTTACACAGAACCGGGTGTAAAGGGCGATACTGCTACTAACACATTGAAACCTGCTACAGTTGAAACAGGTGCAGAAGTTCGTGTTCCGTTATTCATCAATGAAGGTGAAATTATCGAAGTAAACACAGCGGACGGTTCCTATTGCGGACGTGTTCGTTCATAATATTTGACGTTTATAAGGGATGATACGGTGTATCGTCCCTTATTTTTTCTTACCAAAACACATCGCTATGAAAATAAAAGAATGGGCAGAGGAAGACCGCCCACGTGAAAAAATGCTACTCAAAGGTGTTACATCCCTCAGTGATGCCGAACTTCTGGCCATCCTCATCGGCTCAGGCAGCAACAATGAAACGGCCGTCCAACTTTCACAACGTATCCTCAACAGCGTAGACAACAACCTGAATGCATTAGGCAAACAGACGATCCATGACCTGGTCTCCGGATTCAAAGGAATCGGTGAAGCCAAAGCAATTACCATTTGTGCAGCCCTTGAGATAGGGAAACGGCGTAACCTGTCCGATCCTATCCTGCGCAACAGCATCCGGAGCAGTATCGATGCCTACAAACTCTTCCATCCGTTATTATGCGACTTACCATACGAAGAATTATGGGTTGCACTGACCAACCGTGCCGGGAAAGTAATCGGAAAACACAGGATCAGCCAGGGCGGGACGGGAGAAACGTCTGCCGATCTCTGCATCATACTTAAAACTACGATCAATGCACTGGCCTCGGGGATTATCCTTTGTCACAATCATCCGTCCGGAAACACACATCCCAGTTCGCAGGACGATATCCTGACCAGACGTTTGGAAAAAGCGTCGGACTTATTGGAGATAAAGCTGACAGACCATATCATCATTGGTGACGACAGCTACTTCAGCTATGCGGATGAAGGGAGACTGGGGTTGTAAAACATTTTCTCTTTTCTACGGTTTAGTATATAGAAGATATTAATGTATATTTGCATTCAAATTAAAAGAAGATGAACAACGAATTCCTCCAAACAGAAGAAGCGATTGTCGCCATGTTGAAGACAGTATACGACCCGGAGATTCCGGTCAACGTATTTGATCTCGGCCTGATATATAAAGTTGATGTAGACGACGAAAAGAACGTTCGTATAGATATGACCCTGACTGCCCCAAATTGCCCGGCAGCCGATTTTATCCTGGAAGATGTACGCATGAAAGTAGAATCGGTAGACGGTGTAAACAACGTGGAAGTCAATCTCGTGTTCGAACCGGAATGGGATAAAGAAATGATGTCGGAAGAAGCTAAACTGGAACTTGGTTTCTTATGAATCCTTCGCGGAAGAAAATATATTTTGCGTCGGACGCCCACCTGGGTGCCCGCTTTCATAAAGACCCGCTGGCTATCGAGAAAAAACTCGTTCGCTGGCTCGACAGCATCAAGGAGGATGCATTGGCAGTCTATTTCCTGGGAGACATATTCGACTACTGGTATGAATATAAATATGTAGTACCCAAAGGTTTTACCCGTTTTTTAGGAAAACTCGCCGAACTGTCGGACAGCGGCATAGAGATTCATATATTTATCGGCAACCACGATATCTGGATGTTCGATTATCTTCCTAATGAGATAGGGGCAACCATTCACCGGGATGTATTAACTGTCGACTTACTAGGTAAACGTTTCTTCCTGGGGCACGGTGACGAAGTAGATTTCCGTAGCAAAGCATTCCGTTTTATCCGTGCTCTTTTCCGCAATAAATTCTGTCAATGGCTGTATGCCGGCATTCACCCCCGCTGGACATTCGGCTTTGCTCTCGGCTGGTCTCTGAGCAGCCGCAAAAAAGGGCTGGAAAAGCACAAGACATGTGAATCTCCCGACTATCAAGGTGAAGAACATGAATATATGGTTCTCTTTGCCAAAGAGTATCTGAAAACACATCCGGATATCAACTTCTTCATTTTCGGCCACCGCCACATCATGCTCGACCTGATGCTTTCACGTACTTCCCGCCTACTGATAGCCGGCGACTGGATGAAACTGTTCTCCTATATCGTATGGGATGGGGAAAACCTGTTCCTTGAACAGTTCGAAACTGAATAACTTCACATAACGGCATAAAAAAAGACTGCTCCAACCGGTGTCGGAGCAGCCTAAACACTAATCCTGTGTTTTGTAAGCTGTGAGGACTAGTACTATTTATTATTTACCTAATATATCCATTGTATCGGAAGCAATCATATATTCTTCGTCGGTAGGAACAACGATAATTGTCACCTTACTGTCCGGAGTACTGATCACCATTTCTTCACCACGCATACCATCGTTCTTCTGAACGTCGATCTTCATGCCCATGTATTCCATGTTTTCACATACAACACGACGGGTAGCCCACTGGTTTTCACCCACACCACCGGTCCATACCAGGATATCGCAACCACCCATGGCAGCAGCATAAGCACCGATATATTTCTTGATGCGGTAGTTGTAAATGTCCAATGCAAGGATAGCACGCTTGTCACCTTCAGCAACAGCAGCTTCGATTTCACGCATGTCGGAAGAGATACCTGAAACTCCTTGTACACCGCTTTGCTTGTTGATCAGGTCGGACAACCCTTTAGCATCCAGTTTTTCCTTATCCATAATGAATGTAAGTGCACCGGCATCTACATCACCACAACGAGTTCCCATCAATAGACCTTCAACCGGAGTCAATCCCATGGAAGTATCTACGCTCTTACCGTTCTTAACAGCAGCGATTGAACCACCGTTACCAACGTGAGCTGTGATGATCTTCTGTTCTTCGTAAGGAACACCCAGGATTTCGCAGGCACGTTTTGACACGTAGCGATGGCTTGTTCCGTGGAAACCGTAACGACGGATACCATATTTCTTATACAGGGAATAAGGCAGACCGTACATATAAGCATAATCCGGCATTGTCTGGTGGAAAGCTGTATCGAATACACCCACCTGGCGAATGCCCGGGATCAATGCGCTCATGGCACGGATACCTTTCAGGTTAGGTGGGTTATGAAGCGGTGCCAAGTCGATACACTCAACCATTTTACCGATCACTTCCGGAGTAATTTCCACACTTCCGCTGAATGCTTCACCACCGTGTACTACACGATGACCTACAGCGTCAATTTCGTTAAACGACTTGATACAGCCGTATTTATCATCTGTCAGTACGCTCAGGATAAACTCAATAGCCGCATTGTGTTCCGGTAATTCTTTGTCCAGAATAACCTTCTTACCATCCGGCTGAGTGAATTTCAGGAAAGAACCCGGCAGCCCCAGTTTCTCCACCCCCCCCTGTGCAAGTACTTCATGTGTGTCCATATTGAACAACTTGTACTTTACAGACGAACTTCCGCAATTTAAAACTAATATCTTCATATCTTTTCGTTGTGTCTTTTTTCTTTATTTTTTGGCAGCTTTCAAACCGATCGACTGATTACTTGCAATAGCAACCATCTTATAGATATCGTCTACTGAGCAACCACGGGAAAGATCGTTCACCGGAGCAGCCATACCCTGAAGGATCGGGCCTACGGCTTCTGCATCACCCAGACGCTGAACCAGTTTATAAGCGATATTACCAACCTCCAATGTAGGGAATACGAGTACGTTAGCCTTACCTGCCACTTCGCTGCCCGGAGCCTTCAATGAAGCAACCGATTCTACCAGAGCTGCATCAGACTGTAACTCACCATCGATCTTCAGTTCCGGAGCCATTTCTTTAGCCAGACGGGTAGCTTCAACTACCTTGTCTACCATTTCGTGAGAAGCACTTCCTTTCGTAGAGAAACTCAACATAGCCACGCGAGGTTCTACACCAACGATATCACGAGCTGTTGCAGCAGTAGCCACAGCAATACTAGCCAGTTCGGGAGCAGTCGGATTCGGCATCACAGCACAGTCGGCAAATACAAGGAGACCATCTTTTCCATATTCCGGTTTCTTTGTGAACATAAGGAATGCACCCGATACACAGCTCATACCCGGAGCAGTCTTAACGATCTGCAGAGCAGGACGAAGCACATTACCTGTCGTATTCTGCGCACCGGCAATTTCGCCATCGGCATCACCGGCCTTGATCATCAGGCAAGCCAGAAACAAAGGATCTTCAACAAGGACAGCAGCCTTTTCAGGTGTCATACCTTTTTTCTGACGTAATTGGAAAAGCAGATCTGCATAAGCTGCTTTCTTTTCATGATCTTTAGGGTCAACAATAGTAGCCTGTCCGATGTGGTTCAGACCGTAGTTAGCTGCCAAAGAGGAAATCTCTGCCGGATTTCCAATCAGAATAATGTCGGCAACTCCATCGGCCAATAAACGGTCGGCGGCTTTCAATGTTCTTTCTTCTGTTCCTTCGGGAAGAACAATACGCTGCTTGTCAGCTTTAGCGCGTGCAATAATCTCTTGCATTAAGTCCATAGCGGAAGATATTTTTTATAGTATTTAGTAATTGCTACTGTTTGCGGCTACAAAAGTAGACAAAATGCAACATAGAGTTTGCAAAAAGCACAAACTATTTACAACCGGAGCTGTCACTTTCAGAACATTTAACAGTAATTCACTACTTCTCTCCCTCCGGAAAGGATTTGCTGAAGATCTTCGGCCGAAATATTGATCTCCAGCTTACCATTATGGGCCACAGATATTTTACCCCGTTCTTCCGATACAATAATTATCAATGCATCAGTTTCAAGAGACATACCCAATGCGGAACGGTGTCGCAACCCCAGATCTTTCGGCAGACTGGCATTCTGGGCAACCGGAAGGATACAGCCTGCGGCCTTGATCCGTCCATCGGCAATGATCATAGCGCCATCATGCAAAGGACTGTTCTTAAAGAATATATTTTCGATCAGACGGGCATTGACATCGGCGTTGAACATCTCTCCCGTATGCTCGTAGATCGAGAGATCGACATCCTGCTGGATCACGATCAGGGCACCGGTCTTTTTACGGGCCATATTCATACAGGCTAATACTACGGGGGCGACAAATTTCCCTTCACGTTCATTGTTCGTATCCCTCTTTGAAAAGAGTTTTCCCAGGAACTTCCATCCCCGGTGGGACCCCAACGCCATCAGGAAACGGCGGATCTCATCCTGAAACAGAATAACCAGCACTACAAAACCGACACTGATAAACTTATCCAGTATGGCACCCATCAAACGCATTTCCAGCACCTGCGAAACAAGAATCCATACTATAATAAACGAAACTACCCCACTAAAGATGGCCAGCGTACCTGAACTTTTCATCAGTTTGTATGTCTGGTAGAGAAAAAAGGCTACCAGCAGTACATCGATCAGGTCTTTTATTCCGAAATGCATCCACATAATATTAACAGTTGACAGTTTTTGAAACAAGTTTGACGGCTTCGACAGCGGCTTTTACATCATGGACTCGGAGAATATCAGCCCCGTTCATCAGTGCCAGCGTGTTCAATACCGTAGTACCGTTCAGGCTATCGGCCGGTGTTCCTCCAAGGAAACGGTAGATCATACTTTTACGGGATATACCCACTAGAAGAGGAAGTTCGAACAATCCGAATTCCCGCAGATGATTCATCAGAAAGTAGTTCTGATCGACGGTCTTACTGAAGCCAAAACCGGGATCAAGAATAATATCGTTCACGCCCAGCAAACGCAATTCACGAACTTTCGTAGCAAAATACAACATGATCTCCTCCATCATATCCGTATAACCGGTATATTGTTGCATTGTTTGGGGAGTGCCTCGCATATGCATCATTATATAAGGTACATTCAGATCGGCTACTGTCGCAAACATGTTTTTATCCAGTTCGCCGCCGGATATATCATTTATGATGGCAACACCATATTCCTCCACACATTTACGGGCAACATCAGCACGAAAGGTATCCACCGAAACCACAGCTTCCGGATAATGCGTATTCAAAATCTTCAATGCAAACGCCAGGCGCTCCATTTCTTCTTCCGGGGAGACCTCGGTTGCATCAGGACGGGAAGAATACCCGCCGATATCGATAATCTCTCCGCCTTCCGAGAGAATTGCCTGTATCCGGTCATTGATAGCAGCTTCATTCTGTTTACGGCTGTCGGCGTAGAAAGAGTCGGGGGTTACATTCAAAATACCCATCACGACAGGAGTCGCCAACGACAAGAGTGTACCCTTAATATTGAGCGTTTTATCTAACATTGCGATCTATATTTCCAGCAAAGATACACGATTCTCATTTAAATATTCATTCTTCATTCCTCATTCTTCATTTAATTGTTACTTTTGCTCACCAATAATAAGCAAATGAAAAAAAGCTATGAGTATATCAAAACTGTATGAATTATTTATACATAATCCGAAAATAACAACAGACAGCCGCAATTGCCCCAGGGGGTCCATCTTTTTCGCCCTGAAAGGCGAAAGGTTCGATGGAAACCAATATGCGGAAAAGGCTTTAGCTACCGGTTGCTCCTACGCAGTAATCGATAACCCGGATTATGTCATTGGAGAACGTACCATTTTGGTCGATAATGTATTGACTACTCTACAGCAACTGGCTTACCGTCACCGGAAAATGCTGGGTATCCCTATTATCGGAATTACCGGGACAAACGGTAAAACCACTACCAAAGAGCTATTAGCTGCTGTATTATCTACCAAATTTAACCTGCTTTATACCGAAGGAAACTTCAACAATCATATCGGCGTCCCGCTCACCCTGCTTCGTCTGACCCACGACCATGAAATGGCAGTGATAGAAATGGGAGCCAGCCATCCGGGAGACATCAAGGAACTGGTAGAGATAGCATTGCCCAACTACGGGATCATTACAAATGTAGGTCGTGCGCATCTGGAAGGTTTCGGTTCGTTTGAGGGAGTAGTCAAGACCAAAGGAGAGTTATACGACTATATCCGTCGTACCAAAGGCAAGATATTTATTAAAAAAGAGAATAAAGACCTGCAAGAGATTGCCAAAGGAATCGAACAGATCACTTACGGCAACGATGATAGTTCTTTTGCTTCAGGCCACGTCATCAGTTGTAACCCATACCTTACTTTCGACTGGAAACAGCAGGGCAAGATACATACGGTTGAAACGCATCTGATAGGTGGATACAACCTCGACAATGTATTGACAGCCGTAGCTGTGGGTCGTTATTTCAAGATTCCGGCAGAACGTATCAGCCGGGCTATCGCGGCATACGAACCGACCAACAACCGTTCGCAATTGAAAAAAACAGAACATAATACTTTACTGATCGATGCATACAATGCTAACCCGAGCAGTATGAAGGTGGCTATCGAGAACTTTACTTCCATGCCCGTATCCCCTAAAGCCGTTATTCTGGGAGACATGCGTGAATTGGGTCCGGCAAGCGACGAATTACATGCCGAAGTGATAGCAGAAGTAAAAGCTGGTAAGTTCGATAAGGTATTCCTTTGCGGGGAACATTTCCGGAAAGCAGGCAAAGAATTTGCCACTTATCCAACAACAGAAGAATTGATCGATGCATTAAAAGCCAACCCGTTAAAAGGATATCATATCCTGATCAAAGGTTCACACGGAATGGCGTTGGAGAAAACGATAGAAGTTCTATAAAAGGATAGCTAGAAAGATATGAGCTTATGTGCCCATCGGCTAACTGTCCTTAATAAGGCAGGCTTAGTTACAGGTTTATTTGCCGTCAGTTTTAACTGACGGATTAGTAAATGATCTATTTCATTGGACTTTAGTCCCATTTTAAACACACACTCTCTGTTAAGAGAAATGTGGCTAAAGCCAAAAAAGGAGAAACAACTTGTAATCCGTCAGCTAAAGCAGACGGCAAATGAACCTGTAATGGCGAAGTCTCTTTGATAAGGGGAAGCTTCAATGATTGCTCCTATTTGACAATAATTGAAACATTCAAAACTTGACAAATTATGAATCATTGCTCTTCAATCAATGTTTTCTTTCCGGAGTCGTAAATGACATACATCCGGTTATCCTCCACCAATACACCGCGACCACGTTTCTTTTCCATATTCTCTTTGTTGTCTACATTTACTGCGACCACACGATACCGATAGAAGGTGGAGATATCATCAAAGATGGTGTGTCCCACGAAAAGGCGTTTTGCCTGATACTTACTGAAAATCTTCGGCAGGTCTTCCGGATATAAAGGATGATACTTGTCGGCACTATGCACCATTCCCCGGTACCAGATCGGCCCGTAGGTCGCATACATGAAAGCAATATCATCGGAAGCCTTTTTACGTTCTTCCTTCGTGAGGAACAATCCTTCACTCATAATCTTATTCACTTGGGGTATACTTTTATTCTTTTCCAGAAACTTCATACTGAGTCCGGCATGCACAAACAGGTTATCTCCTATAAGTTGCATAGTGTTTCGCGTCGCCAGCCAACGCCCCAACTCTGTCTGTTCGTTCCATAGTTTCTGGTAAGGGATATTCAACGTATCTGCCAAATGAAGATATTTACTTTTTGTATAACGCAGGTCACCGGCCAAAACCATCCCTTCATGATTTCCCAAAAGGAAAGTCATGCGTCCGCCAGCCTCCGTCGCTTCCTTTTCCAATTTATAAAGCAACCAGTAAATAGGCAATACATCTTTCCCACGGTCGAATATATCGCCGATCACCACCAGATGATTCTTGCCGAACGACCAACGATAGTCCTTATCCACCACATTCCACTCTCTCAGAATAGAAGAGAAACACTCCCAGTTGGCATGGGGATCGGAAAGGACAATCATCTTCTCAGCCTGCTTGTTTTTCCATTCAGGACGTTTGATGCGATGTAGAGTAACCGGAAACAGCTTTTCTCCTTTATCGGAATAAACGTCAAACGAAAAACCTTTCGGTACTGCCGGATAGGTCTGGTCATTCAGATTGCCTGCCGTATCTACAGAAACCGACCGGAAACTACCGTCGGCATTATACAATAAATAAGGCCCGTCGGTAGATAATGATTCTACTTTTTCTTTATATTTCTTATCCGCACCCGACAGCTGCACAAAGCAGCTTGTCAGGAGAACGAATAATACTATAAATTTATATTGGAAAGATTTCATATATATCTATTTAATAATCAGGATTCTGTTGTGATGCGATATTTGGATTCGTATCGATTTCAAATTTAGGAATAGGAAGCACAACTTTATAATAATTCCGATCAAATTTCTTTGCTTCATCCGGCATTGAGAGATGTTTCGTACTGCTGATAGCAGATATCTTCACATCTTTACGCTCTATTGTCTGGTTATTACGTAAAGCATCATACAAACGGTGGCCTTCACCGTAGAACTCTTTACGACGCTCGTTCAATACACGTTCAAGTGAAAGCGTCTCATCTTTTACTGTCATTTCCGGATTTGCACGGTTCACGATCGGTTCAAGATACTTAACAGCTTTTACATTATTGCCCAATTTAACAGCCGCCTCAGCTGCATTCAGATAAAGTTCGGACATACGTAACAACGGTATATTGGCATCTGCCGGGTTTTCACCTTTCTGTGGCTGATACTTATTGATATAAGCTTTTGCCTTATAGATTTCGTACACCTTGTTACGAACATCATCCGGGTCCTCATTCAACAATCCGAAGAAAGAGCTGGTCAGGATCATATCCGAATATCCGCTGCGCCAACAAAGATATCCCATACTTTCTTTTCCCGGACTATCTACCGTCAGATTAACGATCTCGAAAAATACTTCACCGGGATCGGAAGCACTACGTTCATCTCCCCAGGCTGTGGGATATTCTTCGTTACTCCACAGGTGATATTTATACTTGGCTGCACCGGCTATAGCCTCTTCAGCCACTTTCAATGCATTTTCATTATCCCCCTTGTACAGGTAAGCACGGCTCAACAAAGTCATTGCACCCCAACGATTCATCTTTCCGAAATTAAACTCCGGACTGAGTTGTGGAATGGCATCATTCAGGTCTTTAATGATAGCGTCAAAACATTCGGCTACAGTGTTACGGGATGGCTTACTATCGATCTGACGAACATCCTGCACGATACATGCCCCCCAGGAAGCACCGTTGTCCTTTGTATAGGGGTAACCATAAATACGAGTCAAATCAAACAAGGCCAGTGCTCTGATAGTCAGTGCCTGTCCGATTATATCACTGCGTTCTTCCTCGTTCTCTTCTGTTTCCGGGATATTTACGATCTCTTCCAGAATGATATTCGCATTACGGGTAAGCTCATAGGGAATCTGCCATAAGGTGGAAGGTGCATTGTCTTTCGTATACTTCAGCAAATAATAACTACCGGTACGCTTGGTTGCACCGTTAGCTTGTACATCATCGGCTGTTACATCGCCGTAATAAATGATACGTCCGGAGTAACCGTCCGAATTCTGCATGGCACTGTAGATGCCGTTCAACGCATACTGAAAATCCGACAAACGTTCGAGAGAACCTTCCGAGGGAATCTCTGTCGATGAGTCTAAATCTAGCCAACCGTCGCCACAGGAAGTTGCGAACAGGGTTAAAACACCGGATAATATATAATTTAATGCTTTCATTATATTGTACACTTTATGATTAGAAATTAACATTTAATCCAAAAGTAACCGAGCGTAATGGAGGAGTACCCCAAATGGCTGTACCACCACTAACTGCTTCCGGATCGTAATATTTATACTTCGCCCATGTCAGCAAATTATTGCCGGATACGTACAGACGAACCTTGTCGATACCGGCAGCACTTGTCCATGCTTTCGGTAAAGAATAGCCAAATGTCAGGTTTTTCAGACGGATAAAATTCGTACTGTGCAGGCGACGAGTCGTTGCATACGATTTCATAGAGACATCGCCATTCAGGATAAAGCGTTCGATATCCGTCTGATCGCCCGGATTCTGCCAACGGTCACGATAATAAATGGGGATATTGGCTTCGGGGTCATCGCCACCATGTTCCGTTTTCTGTGCCCAGTTATCATACGAATAACCTCCGAACTGATAAGAGAGCATAAAGTTCAGATCAAAACCCTTATAACGCAAGCTGTTAGAAAGACCTCCCTGCACTACAGGATCTGCATGTTTTGTAGCAATACGGTAAGCTTCACTGGGATCTTCAGTGATTGTCTTATCAAAGCTGCCGTCGGCGTTCTGCTTATTGGTATAGAACTGAGGAACACCGGTTTCAGGATTAATACCTGCAAATTCAATCAAATAGAAGGTACGATAAGGCATTCCTACTTTACGGATCTGTGAACCGCTGACAATTTCAGTCTGCACACCATCCAAACGAACGACCTTGTTCTTGTTATGCCCCAGGTTAAACGTTGTATTCCAACTGAAATTCTTATTGGAAATGTTCGTCGAATTAATTTCCAGTTCGACACCATGATTCTTCACCTCACCGATATTCATCAGAAACTTATCGAAACCGGTTGTCATAGACAGCGGACGATCCATCAGTAAGTTTTTAGTGCGGCGAGTATAGTATTCCAGTGTCACATTCAACCGGTTGAAGATACCGAAATCGAGTCCCAGGTTGAAGTTATGATTGGTTTCCCAGGAAAGGTCTTTATTTTCCAGTTGCGACTGCAGGATACCTGGCTGTTCCAGATAACCTTCTTTGATAGAACTCAAGCCCATATATCCGTAATAGTCAGAAGGAAGCGTACCATTCACACCATAAGAGGCTCTTACCTTCAAATCGGTCAGTTGATCTTTTAAATCTACCATGAAATCTTCGTCAATAACTCTCCATGCTCCGGAAACAGACCAGAAGCTACCCCAACGGTTCGAACTCGACAAACGGGAACTGCCATCCAGACGATAACTACCACCTAAATAATATTTATTCTTATAATCGTAGTTTATACGTGTCAGATAAGAAACCAGACGATATGCACGGCTATACCCTCCTACGGATTCCAGTTTCATACCGTTCTCCACATCATTCCTGTCATAACGGGCAAAGTTGGATGATTCGCCGGATAGATGGTCGCGGTCGAACATATCCGTTTCATAACCGGCCAATACATCCAGATGATGATTGTCGGCAATAGTTGTCTGATAGCTCAACGCATTTTCCCAGACCAGCTTCCGGTATTCGTAGAATACTTTCTTCATATCTCCGTTCAAATCATCACCGTTTGAGGTACGCGGGTCATACCAGCGATCGCCTTTCGACAAAGTATAATCGTAACTCAACGTCGTCTTGAATTTCAGATTATCTATAAATTCATACTGCGCATATACCGTATTAAATGCACGGGTAAGATGTTCACGACGATAGTCGTAAGTGGCCGATAGCAAAGGATTGCGATCGGCGATGCGAATTAATTCGCGGTTCCAACTACCGTCTTCGTTATAGACAGGGTCGGAAGGTGTAACAGCACTCTTGGATGTATAGAATGGAGAAGTATAAGAAGTTCCCTCGTCGTTCACATCCTGGTTTACATTCGCAAATAAAGCTTTTACACCCAAGCTGAACCGCTTGGTGGCCTGATAATCGATATTTACACGGCCGGTAATACGTTCCAGACCGGAATTCAAAGCAACACCTTCCTGTTTCAGATAACCCAAAGAACTATAATATTTGAATTTATCCGAACCTCCGGTAATAGACGCTTCATAAGTCTGATGACTACCCTTCTGGAACAGTACATCATCCCAGTCGATATATCCGCACCAGGGCTTCGGGGCATAATCGTCGATTTCACCGTCGGCATACTCACGGGCTTCTGCTTCCGTCATCTTTTTATGAACCATACCGTCGGCTACCAACCCGTCATAAATCAGATTGCGACGTTCTTCCCCACCCATTACTTCACGGTAATCCATGGCAAAGTCAGAGAAACCCCAGTCGGCTTTCAACGAAACCGAAGGTTTTCCTGTTTTTCCCTGCTTGGTTGTGATCAGGATCACACCGTTGGCTGCACGCGAACCATACAAGGAAGCTGCCGCAGCATCTTTTATAACAGTAATATTCTCTATATCCGATGTATTGATAGTTGACATAATATCCATACCTGCATCTGATCCTGTACTACTGATATTCCCGGAGTTTACCGGTACACCATCTATCACATACAGAGGAGAATTGGATGCATTGAAAGATCCCATACCACGAATATTAATGGAGGAAGAAGCCCCCGGCTGACCGGATGCCGACGAAATCTGTACTCCGGGAGCTGCACCCTGCAATACCTGAGAGAATGAAACGGCCGGAACATCTTTCACCTCCGACGTCTTTACCGTTGAAGCAGAACCGGCATAAGCTGATTTCTTATATGTTCCATACCCGGTAATAACCACCTCTTCCAGTTGCTGGTTTTCCGATTCCAATACAATTTTCAAAGGTGAATTTCCCGATACACGTACTTCTTTCGGACTATAGCCGACAAAAGAAACAACGAGCGTTACATTCTTTTCGTCTTCCACTTCCAACGCAAAGTTTCCGTCCATATCGGTTGTCGTACCATAAACAGTACCTTTCACGATTATATTTGCTCCGGGAACAGTTTCACCTGTCTCATCGAATACTTTTCCCTGCACCATCTTTTTTTGCTGAACAACAGCAGCGCTTACCATGTCGGTTGTATGGCGGATAGCCACCACTCCATTATGAATAGTATATGCCAGATTCGTTTTATCCAAACATTTATCGAGCACCTTATATACATCTTCATTAACAACATCCACCTTGCTCACTTTCACATTCTGCACATCGGGAGTGCTGTATACGAAGGTAAAATCGGTCTGTTTTTGCAACTCCCAGATCACATCCCGTAAGGTTGCATTACTGAAAGCGACAGTCACAGTCGCACTAGGTATCGCCGAACGGGCCGGAGCTTGTGCAAGCCCGGTTGTCAGAAATAAACAGACCAAACCGGATATGCAGAGGATTCTCTTTCCACTGCCTTCTCGGAAGTTCTCTTTGCCTTTTCTCATAACAATAAATTTTAAATTAGACCTTATGCTATTTTGTTTTTAATCAATAGATAGTGATGTTTCGTTTCTCCACTTTCGTCTTTACTTTGCCTGTAGCCCTCAACAGTTCCAGGAAAGGGTCGATTTCTTCATACCGGTTCAGGTTACATCCAAACCGAAGATTCTTCACATTTTCATTACCATAAATGACATTCACATCGTACCAGCGTGATAAAGCAGTCATAATATCTTCAAGCCGTTCGTCTTTGAAATAGATCTTTCCATGTATCCACGAGGTGTAAAGAGATACATCTACCTGCCGGACTACCAGTTCGTGCGACTCATTATCGAGTTCCGCCTGCTGTGACGGTTTTAAATCTATACTTCCCCCTTCCTTCGTATGAATACGAACAGAGCCGGTCACCAGTGTCGTTTGTATACAATGGTCGTCCGGATAAGCTGACACATTAAACATTGTACCTAACACGCGTACATCTATACCTTTTGTTTTTACGATGAAAGGAGATCTGCTTTTACTGACTTCGAAAAAGGCTTCGCCCGTCAGTTCCACTTCGCGGGAATCACCGGAAAAATGAACCGGATAACGCAATGAACTCATTGCATTCAGATGAACCAGGCTACCATCGCTCAGCCGGAGTTTATATTCTCCTCCACGCGGAATATCTATTTTATTATAGACTACTTCTTCTTTGGCTACGACATCAGTCTCTTTCTTATTATAGGCCAGTTCTGCATCATTTACATTGATCTGTATACCGGATTCCTTGAGTTCGTCCCGGGATTCGGCATCGAGCCCGACCACCGTCCCATCACCGAGAGTTAATACCGCCTTGCTCTCTCCCGGAGTTATATGCATAGTCTCAGCCAAAACCGGTTCCGGGAAAGTCCGCCCCTCGTCACGGGTAAAATGCCAGGTAAGGATTCCTGCGGCCAACGGAAGAAGGAAGATGGCAGCATACTGACAAATAGCCAGATAGAGTTTTTTGCGGCGTGTCACACGGATACGCTTCTGTACCTGTTCCCAACCAACTGCCTTATCATATTTTTCTGCCCGCCGGAAATGTGCATACAAGTTTTCCTTCCGGCACATCGACTCGAATAAACGGAGATTATGCTCAGAGGCATTTTTCCACCGTTCCAGCTCTTGCGCTTCTTCTTCAGACAGTGAGTTTGTTACTGATTTAGCTATTAATGCTGCAATATAGAAATCTTGTTCCAACATTCCTGTGATCTTTTATTAAGTAAAACAGGCGAAGTTAAAAACAGGGTGAATGGCATTGAATATTTTTTTAACCGGGCTAGAGAAATAGTACGTAATAGTAGTATTCTTTGAGGAAAGAACGGAGTTTCTTATAGGCTCCTTTCTTTAGTGTATGTACGGTTTCTTTGGAGACGGACAGTTTCTCAGCAATCTCTGCATTCGAGTTGTTTTCCAGGGCCAACCGTATAATATTACGGCTTTGTGAAGGCAGTTTATCCACTGCTTCCATTACAACGCGGTGCATTTCTTCTTCTATCAGATAGTCATGGAAAGTCGATTCTTCCATACGCGCAGCTGTTGTTTCTTTATATCCTGACACCACCTGGCGATGCTCCAGTTCATTCAAACAGGAATTGCGGGCACAGGTGTACATAAACGACCGGACCTGATAAATAAACTGAAAGTCATTTTGCTTCTGCCAAAGCCTGACAAAGCATTCCTGCACAATATCCGACGCTAATTCCTCGTCTTCCACATAGCGTTCCGCAAAGACACACAAAGGTACATAGTAGCGGTCAAACAGATTTCGAAAAACCTGTTCATCAGTTAAATTTATTTTCTCGTCATTGCTCACACTCTTTTTATAATCGCCGGATATCTAACACTTTACTATTTTTGGGTGCTTAAAGTTACATAAAATTATATATTTCACAAGAAAGCCCCGGAAATTTGAAACTTCCGGGGCCTTTTTTGTGTCTGTGTTCCTCCTTCGCAGGAGTACTGGCAGAAGAACTTTATTTTATTACTTTAGTATTAAACTGTCACTTGTTCGCCCTCGCGGGGTAATTGGCCGATGACCGCGTGACAGATTATTTTTGATTAAAAAAATTTCTTATTTTACGATTGCTTTAACAGCAGCTTCACCTTCCACAGCAACTACAACTACACCAGCAGGAGCAGCGATTTCTGCGTTGTCAGAAGAAAGAACTGTGTTAGCGATTGTCTGACCAAGAACGTTGCTGATAGCAACAGTCTTACCGGCAGCACCCTTGATAGTTACGATTCCGTTACCAGCAATTACTGAAACTTCAGATGTTGAGACACCTTCATTAGATGTTGCGAATTCTTCAGTCGGTTCGATGTTGAAGATTTCAGCGTCACGGATAGCATCTGTATAAGTTTCCATTGCAGCTACAACAGGAACACCATTCTTAATAGCAACCCATTTACCTGTTCCATCTGACGGGATCTTATGATCACCTGCTGATTCGATCAAGAAGTCACAAGCATCTGCATTAACCAAACGGAATGCGAATACCGGATTCTTAATACCGTTAGGTCTTGCTGTTGTTACCTTGTTATGGTCATTATTACCTAAGAAGATAGAGTCTTTTGCAGCAGTGCTAGCTTTACCATTACGGAAGATCACCAATGTATCACCGATATGTTTAGCATCTACAAATGCCAAACGAGTGTACTTAGTATTCCATACATAATTATTATCACCAGCAGCAACAGAGTCTTCTGCATTGATCAGGTAACGACCTGTGATGCTAGCCGGAGTAATAGTTGTGTGAGGACAAGCCAGAGAGTCTGCCAATGTAGCATGTTTGTGAGTTGATGTAGCGTTACACCAAACTGTATCAGCCTTAACAATCTGCGGATTCATTACTAGCATATACTGAGGCATGTTAGTGTTTCCACGTACATAAGCTGTATCAACGAACATCGCTGATTTAGCATCTACACCCTTACCTTCAAGACCCAGGAAGTTAATATTCTTACCTGCTGAATATTTGCTTGTTGCATCTTCATACAGATATTCTTTAGCAGCACTGTTTACTGTATAGATCTTACCGTTCTGAACTGTCATATCCAGGAAGCCATCATCAGCCTTTGATACGCCCAGACGACGATACAACGGAGTGTTATCTTCAACTACAGCGAAAGTAGCGATACGTTTTTCAGGAGTGAAATAACAAGATTCTTCTACAGTAAATGCCATTGAAGCGTCACGTACACCTACACGATTCCAGTCGCTATTTACATAGAATTTCTTATCGTCTACATAACGTGAAACTTGCTGCAATGCATAGTAACAAGTAGTGTCACCTTCTTCAGAAACCAATTCGTTATTTTCTTTCAGAACAAAGTAAGAAGGAGTAATACCGCTAGTTTCGTGAGTGATTACATAAGATTTACCATCTTTACCAACTGTTACATAATAACTACCAGTAGTCAACAATGTTTCGTTATGAACACGCAGTGCATAAGCTGCTTTATAAAGCTGTACAGCACCTGCTTTTGTGCTTGCATAACCGAATTCAGTATCTTCAGAAGCAGGAACAAATTCGATGAATGTCTTACCACCCTTCAGGTCTACATAAACAGAAGAGTCACCCTTGAAGCTTACATAGTTACCCAATTCCATACCTGACAGATAATCCAAGTTGTAGAATTTTTCGTAGTCTAATGCTTTTTCAAACTTCTTGTAACCAAGGTATTTGTCTGATGTATATTTGTCAGCAACCTTAGTATAAGCCAATGTATCAATTACAGAAGTATTAGCAAATGCACCTACCTGAGCAAATACATTGTCACCAGCTTTGTACAATTGGACATTATTATAACGAACACCAAATTCACGGTTTGTGATAGTTACAGTCTGAATTCCAGCTACGCCTTCGTTCTGTTCAACAACCCACTGAGTACGTGGCATGTGATTGAAGTCCTGAGCTTTACCAAAACGCTGAGTTGTTTCTTCGTTTTCATAAGCTTTCCAGTTATCACCACAATAAGTAGCTACACGATATTTACCATTGTCATCTATTCTTGATTTCAGATCTGTTACCAGATTGAAGAAATAAACACCGGAAGCCAAAGTTGTACGTTCGTAGTTTGAATTTCCACCCAAGTAGATACGAGTGTTGATAGTTGTAGCAGATGTAGATGTGTTCGTTTTATCAGCTACACCTACTGTCACTTCACGGTGATCCTTAGCCAAAATAGCCAATTTAACCTGCTGACCAGCATATTCCGGTTTAGCTTTAGCTGTTGCAACTTCTGTATTAGTTATATCAGCATATGCTTTGTCAGTAAATGGATAAATGTAAGAAGCCGGTTCAATCATCAAAGAATCCTGAGTAGGATAATAAGTGAACTTGAAGCTATAACGACCATTGAAGTCTTCTTGTAAACGTGCATCAACCAACTGTTTTTTAGAGTTTTTCAATGCAGAATTAAATGTACCGACAGCAAATGCCAACTGATACTTATCAGAAGATACAGTTGTCAAATAAGTAGTATCTACACGCAGATATGTAGTCTTGCTTGCATCTGTTTTATTGATATTTGAAGCCAAAGATACATAATCAGCAGAAGCACCAACATATTCAGCAGCTTTTTCTACAGCAGCATCAATAACTTCAGCCACAGCTGTTTTTGCATTAGCAGCATCATGAATAGCTGTTACAGCATCATTTTCTTCTGTAGAATAATAAGATTGTTTTGTTGCATCAATAGCGGCAAGAACCTGTGCTTTATCACCATTATAGCTAGAAACTGCAGAACCTACAGTTGTTGCAATTGTATTTGCTCCTGTTGCAGCCAACTTAGCATCTTCAAAAGAACGAACTACAGCTAAAACTGCTTCAGGCGTTGGTTTTACAAAACCAGGACCAGCAACCAATGCTTTCATAGCCTTTTGAACTGCCTTCATTTCGTCGGTTGTAGCAGATGAAGCACCTACGGTAACTGCTTCTACAGCAGCATCGTAATCAGCTTTTGAATTAACGCCAGTCAATGCTTTAACTTTAGTATTAATTGCCTGAACATCTGTCAGATTAGAAGCAGCCGCTGCTGCTGCAGCATCATAATCTGCTAATGTAGTTTTTGCTGCAGTTTTAGCAGTAGTAAGATCAAACGTACCACCTCCACCGTTACAAGCAGCTTCCTCGACAGAGACAATTTTAGCTTTTAAATCATTAAATATAGTTTGATCCACCGCGGGCAAATTAATTGCCTTGAGAGCTACGATAAAATCACCATAGTTAGCACTAGCAGCCTTATCAATCTCAGCATCAATCAAATCTCTGATAGCCTTCTTTTGATCTGCACTAGTTTTTTTTGCAACATATTCATCTTCCATTCCTTGGATAGCCGTTTTTGCAGCAGTCAAGCTATAACCGGCTTCTGCAACTAAGCCTTTTGCATCATTTTTCAAAGAAGCTGTTGTAACAGAAGCTCCATCCACAGCATCAACAAATTCAGCATAAGTTGCAGCAGTTAAAGCGTTAATAGCAGTCTGTTGCAGCACTGCATAATCATATTCATGAGTCGCTGCAGTTTGAGCTGAAGTATATTTACCAACAGCAGTAGTAGCTTTGGTTTTTGCTTCAGCAACTGTACTTCCTTTAGCAGCCTCTGTTGCGATTGTATATACAATCTCTTTTTGAGCAGCTGTATAGCTAGGAGTAATTGTTGCAATAATGGCATCTGCAACTCCAGAAGGAGTATTTACATTCTTTGCAGCTTGAGCAGCAGCTTGCGCAGCTTTAGCTACAACACTTTCACCAAGAGCCGTTACTGCTGTGTACTCTTTCAACCAAATGTTCTCAACACCATTCAACTGATCACGAGTGAAACCTAATTTCATCTTGCCATCTGTCGGCTGGATACCCAACATAGAGTTCAATGCATCTACCCCTAATACGACTTCCTCTGCCTGATATGCATCAACAGTAAAAGAACTTGAAGGAGTTATTGTCTTTGCATACACTTTCTTTGCAGAAATCGCTCCACCGTTATTTTCCAAAACCAAAGCAGAGTCCTTATGGAAATAAGACACTAAATCTTTAGCACCTTTGACAGAAGTACCAGTTCTCCATTTCCACAAAGAAATATTACCCATTGCATTTGTAGCATTTGTACCACCTAATTTTGCATCTTTTGTATCGAATGCAAGAGGAAGACCTGTTGCTTTGTTGATGAATGTATAAGAAACACCACCTTCACCATCATCTTCAGATACAATCGTCCATAAAGAAGACATCAAGTCTGCTTCATCAGCAGCAACCATCTTTAATGCCATAGTACCATTGCTCTGTTCCTGCATAACCAGAACATTAGCGCCTGAAGTCAATTGATAGGACACACCATTAACAACTGTTTCTGCCTGAGTACCGACACCGACACTCTTCACATAACTGTTGTAAGGAACAACAGCACCCACAGTTCCAACGGCACCCGCCAGCAGGACGCTGGCAACAAGCGTAGAAAACTTTTTGTTCATAATTCTAAATTTAATATTAATACTAATGTTAATGAAAACTTCTTTGTACACGTTCTATAGCTGTAATGACTAGCTAAAACGTTCCTTTTTTCTAGTCATTCTTTCCGGGTTCGTGGCCAGAACGCCCTATTTCGTACAAACTTTGCTATTCGGTTGATAAGAAAGCATATAGAGAGGGAAAATATTTTTACAAAATGATTGCAGAAACAAAACTTATATCTAAATTTGTAGACTAGAAAAAAGGAACGTTATTTCTAGTCATTCCGATTTGTTCGTAATACTCACCATAAAAGTAATTTAAATCACTTTTCCTTATATATAATGTACCCGCGTACATCTTATATATGTATTTTTTTGATATCTCATTTCCAGCACCTTACGAACACCCGATTCACCGATTTTCAAACTTCCCCCAAAATTCACCTGAAAAGCAGGTTCTTTTCTCTCTTTCCAGCCATCTGTCGGCTACTACTACGGAGGCAATTTAAACGATCCGGCATCTGCCGACAATCACCTGTGGGGTAAAGGGGAATACATGCCGAACTAATCTTTGTTCGACACAGGTCAAACAGCTGTTCGACGAGTGTCAGACAGCTGTCCCATTCGGGTCGAACAGCTGTCCCACCCCTGTCAAACAAAGATTAAGTGAGGAGTCAGCAAGAACAGGAAGCACATAAAGGAGATGAGAAGGAAGGAGAACAACAACAATACAAAGGTAATTGGCACTTACCCATTTGCCGATAGATTGTCATCATTATCCATAAACAACACCTTCTTCAGCTTCTGATACAGGAAGGACAGGACAAGCAGGATAACCCCCAGCATGATAAAGACAATGATCTTTCCGACCGTAGGCAGCAACCACAAATCGACAATGACCAGCTTCAGAAGAACAACGCCAAAAACAGCCAGGCTAATCATACGCAGAATCTTCAGATGCAAACGCATACCAAACGACATTTGAATAAAGCCCGCAATACTCAGGGTAATGGAAAGGGCTGCACTCGATTCATTCTGTAAACCGGAAAGATACAATATATTATGCACAGCAACTGCCCATAGTATAGTTGAAGCAATTGCAATAAACGAAGTCATCGGGTTCGCCCTTTTCTGACGGAAATCGAAAGAACGGTAATACCATTTTCCAAGAAGAAACAGATGGATCACTACAATAACGAGGGATGTCCACTGCAAAATAAATAGGGAAGAATCACCATACTCGTTGGCAACCCGCGAAAGCTGGATAAACAGACAGCCGGAAAGCCCCGCTGCCACCGCGTAAACGACAGAGAATCGCTCCATCGGAAAACGCTTCCTCAACCCAATCAACAGTAATAATAGGGTAAAGCCTGTAAAGGCCAGACAAGAACAACAACTCAACGGCCAGTACGCTATATTACGGTAGAAATCTACAATAAACGAAAGATATACCACACTACAGGCTACCAGTAACGAAATCACACTAAAAGGAATATATTTCAGGCTTGTCGCCCCGGCAAACAGTTCTTTCTCCCGTTCCATCAACCAGGCAAACAAGCCAAAGGCCAACCCGGTAAAGATCCCGGTAGCAAATGTACCGTTCAGCAACAAAGGCTGAACAAGACCTTCCGATAAGGCATTCTCCACATCGATCAGGAAAGAAATGATTGTCAGGAAAAGAAGAGCTAAAGCAAAATACTCATAAACAGTCTGCCGGAACTTTGTGAAAAACCACAGGACAGCAACCATTTCGGTAGCCCAAAGCAGCGTAATGAAACTACCTTCCAACTGAATAGGTGTGCTTATCGAAATAAAGGTCAGAAACATACCTGTCAATGCGGTAAACAGATAACCCGTATCCGACTTTCTCCGACGTATGGCAAAAGCAAGACATGCATTAACCAAAGCAATAAACAGGGTGAATGCACCTTTGATATTATAAGGCAACTGTAACTCATGGAGATACCATAAAGCAAAATAAAGATAGATGAAATTATTCAATACTACAATCATCATCAACGGCTGATTCGCTTTCTTATTATCCGTACGCAACACAGAAACGACAGGCAGCAGGAATATCAGATAAAACAAGGTGGAGAAAAGCAACAGATGGATCAATTGTCCGCTTCCGGCAATATCCAGGTCAGCCACCAGTGAATATCCCAGCATGATCACATAAGTAGCCACAAAGCCGATAACAGGTAACTCACCCCATTTCTTATACAGCGACAAACCGAACATACCCAGATTCAAAATTGTCAGATAAATAAACAGAACCAGGTAGTTTCCCATCCCGTTACTGACCAGGAAAGGAGCGATAAAGCCACCCACCAAACCTATAATAGCCAATTCGCGCCGGTTGTAAATTACCGAAAGCAGGGACATCAACACCGTCAGTACCACCAATATAACAAACGCAACAGTCTGGCTGAACAAACCATAATAATGATAAGCCATCGCCACCGTTACATAAAAAATAGCAAAAGCGCCACCCGCCAGCAGGGAACTGAATGTGCGGTAGGTGTTCTTCAGCCTTTGCGACACCACCAACAAGCCACCGCCGACCACAAAGCCCAGGATTGTACGGAATACTTCATTTATCCAATCCTTATCGATCGCATATTTAACAAACAATCCCATACCGACCACAAGGACAAGGATACCTATCTTTCCGAATAAATTCTCTCCGATGTATTTCTCGTAATCGACTTTCTTTTTCTCTTTGACGAGGCCGAACGGCTGGATCAGGGGTTGGATTTCTACCTCGTCCGGCTTTTCCACAGAAACCGTAACAGGTTCTTCTGCAATATTTTGCACCGGTTCTTCTATTACTACCTCTTTCGGAATATCCTCCGTTATGATAGTCGTACTTGTTCCCGATTGCCGTTTTATCTCTTCCAACTGAGATTCCACAAACTTCTTCAGACTGTAAATATCTTTCCGGAGAGCATCTGCATGAGCATTCATCTTGCTTATATGAGAATATAGGCTGACCCACACGACAACGATCAGTACGACTAGTAGAAATTCCATAACGTTATATTTAAAGATCGCAACTAAGATACGGATTTATTTGGATTACAGGCAATCAATAATCGCCCTTTGCTTTTCAAAAAATAAGATACGCTGTTTCTCCCCACTGACAGAGATCATCGTCGACGATTTCAATAGCGCCTGCATCCAGTTATAAAATATCCCGTACGCCTTCTCGTCCAGTGAAATAACCGAATTCAGGATAAAAGCACGGATCATACTGATACGCAGGCTCTTGGTTTCCAGATAACTGTAACTGGCATTAAAATTAATATTGGATATATAGAGTTGTATCGGATTACCGGTATCACTATACGTTCCCCTCGAAGCAAGAATCTCCAACTTATTAAGAAAATGCAGTAATTCTTGTTTTATCGAATGGACATCCTCCATATCGATCAGACGGATACTGCTGTAATACTGGAGATCATTTACTATATACTGGAAGATCAAAGGGTCCCATATATAAGTAGTATTCTTTATATGTTTGGATTCGATGGCTGTTACCCGCTGGACTTCCAACAATTTCTCTGCTGATTCAATATCCCGGAAATGGACACTCCTATCCGAATGGCCATACTGGTTATACCATTTAAACAAATAAAAACGGGTGATATGTGTATAATCGAGCAAAAAAATAGTTGGCAGAACGTTTATACATTCCACATTACAGGAGGCCGGATCTTCCCGTGCTTCCTTCAGTCGTTCGTTGTACAGTCCCCACATCTTGTAATCGTCTTCGATCGGATCGACATACTCCACCAGACTCAACTGGTAAGGACGACTTTTAGCCGAGTTTGTTCCGACCAGATTATCCAACGAGAGTCCTAGTTTATTGGAGATCGCCGCAATCTCCGAGAAGGAGAAAGCTACATCGCCCCTCATACGACGATAAACAGCCTCTCTCTCCAGGCTCAGTAATTCAACCAATGTGTTGGTTAAGGTTGCTTTGTGCGGTATCTTCTCTCTGATTGCGCCAACGAATTTTTCATGAATCAGGTTTTTACTCATAACAACAATTTTAATGATCGTCAATAGACAAAAATAATAAAAATAAAGATACGGTTCCTATCCGTTGCAATTTTGACTACTTTTGTACGTATTTACAAATAATCAATAATATGCATGATCTTTGCTGTATAGGGCACATCACGTTAGACAAGATAGTGACCCCTAAAAATACTGTACACATGGCGGGAGGAACCGCATTTTACTTCTCGCATGCAATCAAACATTTCAACGATATAGATTACACATTGATAACCGCGCTTGCAGAATCTGAAATGAAGGAGGTCGACAGACTGCGGTCTGAAGGAATCGACGTCGCGGTAATGCCCAGTAAACATTCCGTTTATTTTGAAAACATCTATGGAGAGAATCAGGATAACCGTACACAACGGGTATTGGCTAAAGCCGATCCCTTCACCATCGATTACCTGAAAGATGTGGAAGCAAAAATATTCCACCTGGGCAGCTTGTTGGCAGACGACTTTTCATTGGATATAGTAAAATACATGGCCAACAAAGGATTTGTCTCGGCCGACTCGCAAGGTTATCTACGGGAAGTAAGGGATAAAAATGTATACGCCACCGACTGGGTCGGGAAAGAGGAAGCACTGAAATATATCCATTTCCTGAAAGCCAATGAACTTGAGATGGTAGCACTGACCGGATACGCAGATGTTGCCAGTGCTGCTAAACAGTTATATACCTGGGGAGTAAAAGAGGTATTGATCACTTTAGGCAGTCTGGGATCTGTCATTTATGACGGACAGGCATTCCATAAGATACCGGCTTATAAGCCGAAAGAAATTGTCGATGCCACCGGCTGTGGCGACACTTACATGACCGGCTACCTGTATCAGCGTGCCAAAGGTGCCGGGATAGAAGAAGCAGGGTGCTTCGCAGCTGCCATGTCGACCATTAAGATCGAAGCATCAGGTCCTTTCAATGGAACCAAGGAAGATGTCATCCGTTGCATGGAGACGGCAGAACAACGTTTGCCGGAAATTTAAATTTAGAAAAATGTGAAACCAAATGACAGGTTTTGTAGGGGCGGGGTTTGCCCGCCCTTTGCGACAATAATATAACAACCGGTGAAGAAGGGCGAGCAGACCCCGCCCCTACGGTCGAACCTGCCTGTTCCATTATGACGGCGCCTGTAAGGGCGGTTCGCGAACCGCCCCTACCAACGACACTACATTCAAATTTGACAAATACCGAATCATTTAAAAGCTTTACTGAACGTAGTCATCAACAAGATACATAGACCTAAAAGACCTACCACCATATAGGCATATTCCATATTGAATGCCTGCGAAATAGCGCCAATCAAAAGCGGAGCGATCAGTGAACCTATAAAGCTGATACTCGACAGAATAGTCAGAGCAATACCGACCGGTGTTTTGGACTTTGCACCGACCAAGCTATAAATTGTAGGCACCATACTGGAAATACCCAATCCTACCAACATGAAACCGAAAGAGTTTACGATCACCTTCAATACCATCGAATCAAAAGAACTTCCCAGTAGGGCCGATATAAAGAACCCAAGAAAAATAAAAGCACCGGACAACTGCAATACCCGCTGTTTACCTAATATCCGGTACGCATAATTAGCCAGGAAACGTCCTACGGTCATCATCACCATAAATACCAGGAATCCGATCTGCAACGATTTCGGTACCTGTAATACCGACTCAAAGTACACACCACTCCAGTCAAACATTGCACTTTCCACGATCAAGGCAAATAAACCTACCAAACCGAGTTTGATAAGCAGCATCTCCGGGCGTTTTATATATTGCCATTTCTCTGACTTATCTTCTTTTACAACTTCTCCTCCGGCCTTCACCTGCTCCGTATCTTCCTGCAGGTACCCCCTGCTAAACATCGTTATAAAAAGAATTATCACGGCAATCATCGTAAAATGCCAGAAAGGAGTAATACCGGAAACGATCATAATAAAACCTATCAGGGCTCCCAGACAGGCTGCCAGACTCCATCCTCCGTGAAAAGAAGCCATGATCGTCCGCCCATAAAGACGTTCGATCCCGATCCCCTGCGTATTCAACGAGATATCGCATAAATTCCAAAATACGCCAAAAGAGAACAGACATGCTCCCAACATATAGATATTCACGGCAGCCCCGATAGCAAACAGGGAAACGGCATATCCCATAATACTCACCTGCACCATGATACGGCTTCCCAGTTTCGACACCAGGTAACCCGCCAATGGAATGGCTATGAATTTTCCAACCGGGATCATAAACAACACCATTCCCCAATAGAGCGCATCATTGACTGTGAATAGTTCTTTAATATCGGGAATACGACTCGCCCAACTGGAGAAACAAAGCCCCTGGGCAAGAAAAAAGGAAAGAACAGCATAACGTATATGTTCCTTCGGATAAGTAGCGAGGTTATTAAGATTCATTTTGTCAAATGTTTTGAACAAATAAAAATAGGTATATTTTCTTTATCCCGGTAATCTTTCCGATAAAAAACAATAAACCAGTTATCAATCCCCTCTCAAGCCCGGTTGATTAAAATATTATTTTATTGGAAGAAAATCAAGGTGTGAAATAGGAAAAACCAGATTTATGCATATCTTTATCACCAATTTGATCATACATTTATGAAAGGCGAATCCGAGATACATTCTTTCAATCAGCTATTTACTGATTATAAAAGTCGTTTTGTCCATTTTGCCAATACATACGTAGGCGATAATATGATTGCAGAAGATATTGCAATCGAAAGCCTGATGTATTATTGGGAAAACAGGAAAAAGATTGCGACTGACTCCAATGTGCCGGCTTATATCCTTACTATCATCAAACATAAATGTTTGAATTACCTTCAACGTCTGCGCACACGTGAAGAAATTGTCGAATATTTAAAGAACTGCGATGTTTGGGAATTAAATCTGCGGATTGCAACCCTTGAAGCCTGCAATCCGGAAAAGCTGTTTTCCGATGAATTACAGTCTTTGGTAGAAAAAGCCTTAAAAACACTGCCAGAACAGACCCGCGACATCTTTATCCGCAGTCGCTATAATAGCCAAAGCCACAAAGAAATAGCGGAAGCATTGGGTATCTCGACGAAAAGTGTCGAATTCCATATCACTAAAGCTTTAAAAATTCTACGCATAACATTGAAGGATTATTTCCCTCTACTGGCTTTCTTGCCAAGATTTTTAAACTAAGCCTCTTTCCTGAGAAAAACTTTTTTGAAAAAAGTGCCATTTTCCGTTAGGGATGTTTTTTCCTTATTTGCTATATAAGCAGAAACGGAAAAAATGGAAAAAGAAATACTATATAAGTTTTTTGACGGAAAAGCTTCCCGGGAAGAAAAAGAAGCGATCCGTATATGGCTGGAAACTTCGGAGGAAAACGAACAGGAACTATTCAGGGAGCGTGAGTTTTTCGACGCAATGGTTCTGTCGGGAGATACCGGAAAGACTACGAAAGAAAAGAAATCCCGTCCTTTCTATCTGACAGCAATATTGGAAATGGTAAAACTAGCTGCCGTATTAGCGATAGCGATTACCTGTGGTACTTATGCTTATAAATCAGAGATAAAAAAGATCCGTCAGGCAATGAATACAATCACCGTTCCTGCCGGTCAACGCGTAAACCTGACCTTACCCGACGGGACAAATGTCTGGCTGAACGCCTGCTCGGAAATGAAATATCCCGCAGCATTCACCGGAGATAAAAGAGAGATCACACTGAACGGAGAAGCTTATTTTGAAGTTACCCATAACGCGGATAAACCATTCCTTGTGCAAACAAATAAATGTAACATAGAAGTATTAGGTACAAAATTCAATGTAGAAGCATATAACGACTCGAAAGACTTTTGTACTTCTTTACTCGAAGGTTCCGTCAAGATCGTCGAGAGAGAGAAACCATCCGACAACCTGATATTAACACCCAATCAGCAAGCGACTCTGGTAAACGGTCATTTATCATCGGAACCTATTGCCGATTTCGATCTTTTCCGTTGGAAAGAAGGACTTATATGCTTTAGAAATATGCATTTCAAGGAATTAATGACCCGTTTTGAGAAATGTTATGGTATACATATTATTATAGAGAATACCAATCTGGCCGATTATGTTTGCAGCGGCAAATTCCGTATATCCGATGGTATAGATAAAGCATTGAGCATCTTACAAAAAGATGCCCAATATACATTTATACGAAGCAAAGACGACTCGGCTATTTATATAAAATGATGTTTAACCCTAAAAAAGAGAGCCTATGTAAAATTGAAAGTTAACCTTTAATTAAAATGCCGACAAGTGTGGGGACACTTACCGGCATAGAATTAACACAATTATCTAACTGTATTAATAAACTTGATTTCCAAAGATATGAATAAAAAATCTTTGTCGGTGTCTTATTCTGCAAAAAGACCCCGATGTAAACAATTTTTTAGAGTCATGAAAATAACCACTTTGTTATTATTCGTGTTCATGTTCTGCCTGTACGCAGAAAATTCCAGTTCACAGAATGTAAACGTTACTATCAAAAGAAGTAATACCGAATTGGAAAACGTATTGAACGAGATTGAAAAACAAACCGATTATCTGTTCATTTATAACAAGCATGTAAATGTAAACAGAAAAGTGTCTGTCAACCTGAAAAAAGCATCTCTGGATGATGTATTGGCTAATCTGTTTGAAAAGACAGATGTGAAATACTCCATCGACGGATCGTATATCATATTGTCTGTCGGTGGAACAACAACTGCTATACCTTCGTCAGCACAACAAAGTAAAACAATCAGCGGAGTCGTCACGGATAGTAACGGTGAACCTGTTATAGGAGCCAATGTTGTCGAGAAAAGTTCAAGATCAGTAGGGACAGTGACCGATACCGAGGGTAAATTCACTTTAAACCTGGACCGTCCTTCCGGTACGTTGTTCGTTTCTTATATCGGTTATTTGACGAAAGAAGTACCGGTAGGCAGCCAGTCTTTCCTGAAAATAATTCTATCGGAGGATACCCAGAGCCTGGATGAAGTAGTTGTTATCGGCTATGGTTCCGTGAAGAAAAGCGACCTGACAGGAGCCGTCGGCTCTATCCAGGTGGATAAGATGCAAGGGATCAGTATCAAATCGGTAGATCAGATGTTACAAGGACGTACATCAGGCCTGTATATGGTACAAAATTCCGGGATGCCGGGCGCCAGTTCCACAGTACGTATCCGTGGCGGCAACTCTATCTCCGGAGGAAACGAGCCTTTATATATCATCGACGGTATGCCGGTTTATCCAAGTGCCAGTTCGAGCCAAACGGCATTAAGCCCTTTAAACTCTATTCCGACATCTGATATTGAATCGATTGAAGTTTTAAAGGATGCCTCTTCCACAGCAATCTATGGTTCACGCGGTGCCAATGGTGTAATTATCGTAACGACAAAGAAAGGTAAGAGCGGCAAAACATCCGTTGCCTTCGACGCTTACTGGGGCATTCAGAATATTTATAAAAAATACGACCTGCTGGACTCCCGTTCATTTGAACAACTGGCCAATGAAGCTTTGGTCAATTCAGGAGGTGACGCGATTTATGATGAAAGCCTGAATCCGGCAACAACCGATTGGCAGAAACTGACGTCCAACGATAATGCACTGACACAGAATTACCAGTTGAGTATCTCCGGAGGAAATGAAAAGACAACTTTCCTGACATCTTTCAATTATTTTGACCAGGAAGGTGTCATCAAGTCTACTGAGATGAAGAAATATGCTTTCAGGGCAAATATCGATCACAAAATATCTTCGACTATCAATTTAGGATTGAGTCTGACAATGACGAAAGTAGACAACAATCGTGTTGGTAACTCGGTTTTGGAAACACGCCTGACAACACCTCCGAATTTACCTGTAAACCAGGCAGACGGCAGCTATACCTTTAGTGATAACAACGGTATTATCACGTTCGACAATCCGGTTGCCATAATCAATGAAAAAGTGGATTGGAATGCTAATTTCCGCACACTGAATAATGCATTTGTCGAATGGAATATTATTAAAGGTTTGAAGTTTAAATCCTCGATTGGTATCGACATCGATTATACAACAAACAAATACTATAATCCCCGCTCAGTTTATTCCGGTAGCCAGAAAGGAGGAGAAGCAAAGAAAACTTCCAACAATACGTACACCTGGATCAACGAGAACATACTGACTTACAATAATACATGGGGAATGCATTCATTCACCGGATTAGTCGGCTATACCCAGCAATCTTCCAGCTACGACGGTTTTAATGCCGGTGCTTATGGCTTTCTGAACGATAACTTACAAATGAATAATTTAGGATCCGGCACAACTTATTCCGCACCCGGTTCGAGTGTTACAAAATGGGCTTTGAACTCCTATCTGGCACGCGTTAATTATACATTGAATAATAAGTATTTGTTCACGGCCTCCATTCGTGCCGACGGTTCTTCCCGTTTCGGTAAAGATAACCGCTGGGGGTATTTCCCGTCTGCCGCCTTTGCATGGAGAGCTTCGGAAGAGCCGTTCATTAAGAATCTGAATGTGTTCAGTAATTTAAAGCCGAGAATAAGTTTTGGTATAACGGGAAATCAGGACGGAATCGGAACTTATCCTTCATATGCATTATTGGGGTCAACCGGTTATGTAAGCGATAGTCAAAAAGTAACGGGTTACTATCCGTCACAAGTAGCCAACACGAACCTTAAATGGGAAACCACTTCGCAGTTCGATGCAGGTATCGATCTCGGCTTTTTCAATAACCGCCTGACTGTTACGATCGACGGCTATTACAAAAAGACACACGACTTGCTATTGAAAGTCAAAATCCCCGGATCTTCCGGTTTCTCTTCCGGCTTGAAAAATATCGGAGAGGTGGAAAACAAAGGTTTTGAACTATCCGTCAATGCAACTCCGGTAGAAGGAGCCTTTACCTGGAATACCAGTTTAAATCTTACTTACAACAAAAACAAAGTGTTGGATCTGGGAGATGTCTCTTTCATCTATCCGGACCAGCCCGGACAGGATGATACAGGGACACACCTGGGACGTATCGTACAGGTAGGACAGCCTCTGGGAACATTCTATGGATATGTATATGACGGACTGTTCAGTGAATCGAATGATATCAAAGGATCTGCCCAGCCAACAGCCAAACCTGGAGACATCCGTTTTAAGGATATCAGCGGACCGGATGGCGTTCCGGACGGCATAATCAACGACCTCGACCGCACCATTATCGGTTGTGCCCAGCCAAAGGTATTCGGAGGTTTCAATAATACATTCTCCTATAAGAACTTCGACTTAAATGTAAATACGATTTTCACTATTGGAAATGATGTATATAATGGAACAAGAGTCATGATGGAGAACATGCAGGGAGCGACCAACATGTTTGCTACGACGATGGATAGATGGACTCCTACAAATCAGAATGCAGCTTTTCCAAGACCTCTCCGTTCGAAAGCCGTCTTGCGCGTATCCGACCAATATGTAGAAAACGGTTCTTACTGGCGTTTCCAGAATATCACATTAGGGTATACCGTGCCGACTGAGTTCCTGGGCTTCACGAAGTATATAACCGGTTTGCGTGTTTATGCTTCTTTACAAAACTTCTTTACGATCACAAGCTATTCCGGTGATAACCCGGAAGTAAGTAAATACGGTCAGGATAACCTGGGAGCCGGGTATGATGCCTTCTCATATCCATTTGCAAAGTCAGTGTTGTTTGGTTTGAATATAAAATTCTAATTGAGTCTAAGTTATGAAAAAGATAGCATTTATAATCGTGAGCTCAATCATGATGAGTTCTTGTACAGATATGAATCTGATCCCGGAATCCAATCTCAGCCCCGAAAACTTCTTTAAATCGGAAGAAGACGCGACTGCAGCCGTATACGGAGCTTATTCTGTTTTTACGGATAACGACATTTACAATCAGTTCTGGGAAGTGCTGCAAAGCCAGGGTACGGACGATAGTGAATGGGGCGGCGGCCGTACCACCACCAATCTGGATAAAAATGCATTGGATAAGTTTGAGTTTGACGGGAATACGAATTTGGTTTATTCTGTCTGGATCAAACATTATATAGCAGTCAACCGCTCCAATTTCGCAATAGAGAACATTTCGAATATGGGGAGCGACCTGATCAAAGAAGAAGTGAGAAGCAGGCTTGTCGGAGAAGCTAAATTCCTGCGGGCTTTAGCTTACTTCAACTTAGTCCGCGTATATGGAGGAGTACCTCTGGTACTACAACAAACGACAAAACTGGACGGATTGGAAGTGGCAAGAAATACAACCGACCAATGTTATGAGCAGATCATAAAAGACTTACAGGAAGCCAAATCTGTTTTACCTTCTGTCGGTCAACTGCCCAGCGGTTATTTAGGACGTGCCACAAAAGGTTCCGCAGCCGCCTTACTGGCAAAAGTATATTTAACCCGTGAGGATTATCAGAATGTAGTGAAAGAGACAGAGGATATAATGCAAATGGGATATAAACTCTGGGAAAACTACGCTGATAACTTTGATGTTGAAAAAGAAAACGGACAAGAGTCTATTTTCGAAATTCAGTATAAACGGAACACTCCGGGAGTGATAGGGAGTAATTACAACGGTTTTTACCGTCCTCCCTTTGTCAATATAAACGGCTGGGTAGGATACGGCGATAACCCTGTGACATCCGATCACTATAACTGTTATGAAGAAGGAGATCTACGGCGGGATATAAATGTTCGCCTTTACACCAAAGAAGAATATCCGAATATGTCTTCTAATTATGAATTTCCCTGTTATGTGAACAAATTCCAGGATCCATCTCCACTAGCCGTAAGATCACAGGGAGGAGAAAATAATTATCCGCTATTGCGTTACTCGGATGTCTACTTGATGCGTGCAGAAGCTTTAAACGCCATCAATCCATCTGATGCAGAGGCATATAATTGCCTGAACGTAGTACGCCGCCGGGCTTTCGGGTTTAACATGAATGAAACTTCGCCTATCGATATCAAGACAGGATTAAATAAGGAGGACTTTCTGGACACCATCCTTCTGGAGCGTCGCAGAGAGTTTGCCTTCGAAGGACATCGCCGCTTCGACCTCTTGCGCACACATAAACTGAAAGAAGCGATGATGAAACAAAATCCGGCTATCGGAGCAGTGATAGAAGAAAAACATTATTTGTTGCCTATACCTGTCACCGAATTGGATGCGAATAAATTACTGGAACAAAATCCCGGATGGTAATATGAAAAGAAGAAAATTTATCAGAAACATTAGTTCTTTAGGCCTGGCATCCGTAGCAAGCGTAACACCGTTTGCTGCGGAAAATCCTACCGGCAGTTATTCACCGGATAAATCGAAGATACCGGTTTACGATGATTGGGATGTGATAGTTGTCGGAGGAGGACCTTCGGGATGTGCTGCGGCTACGGCCGCGGCACGCGAAGGTGCCAAAACATTATTAATAGAAGGAACAGGTGCTTTGGGAGGAATGGGGACCTCCGGCTTGCTAAATGCCTGGTGCCCTTTTACAGACGGTGAAAAAATCATCTATAAAGGTATTGCGGAGAAAGTCTTCACCGAATCGAAAAAAGGAGTGCCCCATATCCATTACGATAATTGGGTTCCGATAAACGGTGAATACTTAAAGGTTGTATACGATGATTTGGTGACCTCCGCCGGTGTATCAGTCCTGTTTTTCTCAACAATGGCAGCCGTCGAAATGAAACGGAAAGGAGTGGTCGACGCAATAGTTGTTGCCAACAAAGCCGGACTGTCTACTTATAAAGCAAAGGTATTTATCGATTGCACGGGTGACGGAGACCTGGCCGCCTGGGCCGGAGCCGGTTTCGTTATGGGAGACGACAGCGGTTCCGTGCAGGAAGGTACTTTATGCTTCACCGTATCGAATGTCGATCCATATGCATTTTCTATAATAGGGAATGTCCATACCAACCGGCCAAACAGTCCGATCCATTCGATCTACGGTAACCCGAAGTATCCGTTGGTAAAGGATAAACACATGAATGACAAACTGATCGGTCCCGGATTCCTGGGATTCAACGCCGGACACGTAACTGTCGACAGTACCGATCCGGCATCATTGACAGAAGCCATGATGAAAGGGCGTAAACTGGCACGGCAGTTACATGAAGGGCTGGTAGAATTCGAACCTAAATCGTTTGCGTCATCGTTTCTGGCAGGTACAGCCAATTTGATGGGGATACGGGAAAGCCGCCGGATAAAATGTGACTATACATTTACATTGGAAGATTGGCTGGAACGCCGGGAATTTAACGATGGTATCGGACGTAACTGTTATTATATCGATGTTCATAAACAGGATGCAACGGTTTATCCCCGTTACAAAAAAGGAGAATCCCACGGAATACCGTTCGGTTGCCTTACCCCTATGGATCTAAAAAATGTAATGGTTGCCGGACGTTGTATTTCGACGGACTCATATGCACATGGCAGTTTACGCGTTATGCCGCCATCCTTAGTGACCGGGGAAGCCGTCGGTATTGCTGCCGGCCAGATCTATCCATCCAAATCTCCGGATGTCCATAATGTGGATATCAAACAATTAAGAAAACGTTTACAGGAAGTAGGTCAACTGATCTGATCACAAGAATATCCGCCTTATAATCTTTCCCTTACGAAACCGGGGAAGATGTTAAGGCGGATACAGAATCTTCAGGCAACGTGAACCAGAAGGTCGAACCTTCTCTTTCTTCAGATACCACCCCGATCTCTCCTCCCAAAGACTGTACAATAGACTGGCAAATAGATAGTCCCAGTCCTGTGCCCTGGATGAAAGAATCGAATTTGGCAAACCGGTCAAAAACGTTTGCCAAGTTCTTTGCCGCAATTCCTTTACCGGTGTCCGTAACGAAAAAGCGCAAACCACCGTCAATATGTTCATACCCTATCCGGATCGAACCCGTAAACGTAAACTTACAGGCGTTACTCATAAAGTTGGAAAGCACCTGGGTCAGGCGGTTTCTTTCCGATTGTATTATATAAGATACATCCGGTATCTCGCAGATCAGTTGTACCCCCTCTTTGGTCCGGCTCTTGTAAACCTGCTCCAGGTCACGAATAATTACAGGGAGATCCACCTCCGAATAATTAAAGTCGAGTTGCCCGGCTTCGATCTTCGACAAGTCAAGAATGTCATTGACCAGTTGCAGCAACAATTCATTGTTCGTTTCAATGATCCGGCAGTATTCCTCTACCTCATCCGGATCTTCTGCCATGGTAATCAGATTAGAGAAGCCGACAATTGCATTAAGCGGTGTACGGATTTCATGGCTCATATTGGCTAGGAAAGCACTTTTCAAACGGTTGGATTCTTCGGCTTTATCACGCAGGCGGATCAGTTCATTTGTCATTTTCAAGTCGGTTATATCGCGACGGATTCCCAGGATACGCGACACACGCCCCTGATCGTCATGCTCATACGAGACTGCTTGCAACTCAAACCACCGTTCCTCTTGCTCGGGGAAAGCGATACGTGCCTGGATATCCATGACCTTATCGCTGCCATTAATCAGATCGGCCAGTCCATCCTTTACCAGTTCCACATCTTCCGGATGCACATACGACAAATAATTTACTTCCGAGATCACTCTTCTACCTTCATTTGTCAGATAGCCTTGTGTATAGAAGGTACGTTCAACCACGCTGAATTCCCAAGGGATGATCTGTGCGGCATCGATCGTAAATTCCAGTTTAAGTTTATTCTGCTCCATCTCATGCTCTTTCTTTCGAACCTCCGTGGTATCGACAAGGATAGCAACGATATAACACCGCCCGTTACTATCCGTGAGTTTCGACTTGGTCGTTACGCCCCAACGGAAACCGTTACCGGGAAGCTCATTCATAAAAACACGGTCGAAAGAGATCGGGTGGTCACTATTCAACACCAACTCATCCTCTTTCCTGTATTTTTCTGCATTCGGATCATCCACTTCAAAGTCATTTTTTCCCAGCATGAACCTCCGGTCTCCCTGATAAAACTCGTTCACTTTGCTATTATAGAACAAATAACGGTAGTCATCGGATACATCCTTTACAAAAAGTCCGACAGGCAAATTATCCACGATCGACTGCAGGAAAGTTTTCCAATTGGATATTTCTTTCTCGGCAGTAACCTGAGGAGTAACATCATGTACAAAACAGATAACCCCTCCCTCGGCAAACGGGGCTGAGCGGGCGTTCATATAATAAGTAGTTTCGCCATCGGATACTTCATAAGTAAATGAAAAAGTCTTTCCTATATTCCGGGTTTCACTGATATAATGTTCTATTGTCCGGGAAGCATCGGCATGCACCGGATACCTGACTGCCAAATCATTCATTGTTATACCGACCAGTTTTTCCTTCTTAATGCCAAGCAATATTCCCTCCTGCGGATTTATAACATCCAGAATTCTTAATTCCCGATCGTATACCAATGCCATATTGGGCATTGCTTCCAGCAACTGCATCATTTTCCGGTTCGCCGCCTTATAGCTTTTTTCTTTTTTACGCCGATAATAAAAGATAGTAAAAAACAGGATAAACATAAATACGAGTAACGAGAGTATCAGAATGATCTCTAACGAGCGTTCACACCAAAGGCCGGATTCTGAAGTGTCCTCCGACAAACAACAGAAAGAAACAGCCTCCTTTCCCCACAATACAGTAGAAAACAAAAACAAGCCCCCCAAAAAGAATATATACCTTATACTCGTCTCCCGGCCAAACAATGCCATAAACTTATTAATTTCTTTATAGGTTGCAAATATACTCAGAAAAAAGAAAAAGAAGATATGTTTATCATTGATTTATAACCAGTTTCATCAAATATAACAAGAAGATACTTTGCCGGGAAATACAGACCCTCGAATGGACGCTTAAAAAAGATGGTTTAAAACGCTTCAAATAAAAATCTTATTTCTTTTTTCGATTATTATTTGATTTCAATGCAGCCTTTTGTCAACTCCTTCCATCTTATTAGTCGTACATAATTTATTAACACTAAAAAAATAAGAACGATGAAAAAGACGTTGAAATGGTCACTTGTGATGATGCTAGCTGTATTTGGTTTAACTTTTGCTTCTTGTAGTGATGATGACGATGAGACCCCGACAGTAGGAACAGTGGAAGATGTAAATGGTGAATTTACCGGAAAGATGACTTATGCTAAAGAAGCCAAAGCAACAGCAGCTGATCCCACAGCAACAGAGTTGGAACTTAAAGTCGCAAATGACTCAATTCAATTCGAAAAATTCCCTTATCAGGCATTAGTAGTAGCAATCCTGGGTGAAGAAGCTTCAAAACCTATCATTGAACAGATTGGTGATAGTCTGCAATACAAAACAAACTACACGGCAACAATGAATGCGGCAAAAGATTCTGTTGTCATGACATTAAATCCGGATCCATTGAAGATATCCATCAAAGCATTGAATATGGAAGTGGTAGTAAACATTGAAGTACCAAACAAAGCTTCTTATGCAATTAACGACAAGAACTTGAAATTCGCATTAAAAGCTGCCAGCGTAAAAGTTGGTGAAAACGCATTTCCTTTTACTCCGATGGACTTATCATTTGATATGAAGAAGAAATAAGACTAATTCTATCCAATATATAAAGGAGAATGTCCCCGATATGAGGCATTCTCCTTTTTTATTATCTATATCTTATATATATGTATAACGTGTCAGACTTTTCTCTCCTTCTTTCCGCAACAAATGATTATCGACAGCATCTTTCAGATCACGGCTGGCTGTAGCCGTTGACAGTTCTTTAAAATATCTCAGATAATCTTTACGGGTAAAAGATCGATCTGCGATATAGTCCTTAAATAAAGCAATCCTGTCACTACCTGAAATAGTTATATTTTGCGATTGTAGCAACTCTTCCAGCGATTCTTCTAAAATCCGGAGCATAAACTCTATAAAAACAGTGGATGCTCCCTGGCTATCAGCCACAGCCAACATTCGATAATATTCTTCTTGATTCTCTTTAATAAGAATATGTAAGGGGTTATATTATAAGGAGGTTTCATGCCGGTAGTATCATTTGATAGTATCAAAGGTAATAAATATATTCAAATGAGCACAAAAAATCCTCTGCCGGAATATTAATTAACATTCAACAGCAGAGGATTCTGTATAAAGATGGTTTATTTACAGTTTTCAAGGATTTGTCTGGCAACTGCTCCGGTTACATTTCCGGCATCACCATAAGCGACATTGGCTGCATTGAAGCGGCGTTCGATTTCGGCAATTGTTTCTTCACCGATATTTTCTTCACCCAGACGGGTGGACAGACCCAGGCTGCGGAAAAACTCTTCTGTCTTCCGGATAGCCTGATCGACACGTTCGTCAACCGAACCTTCGGTAATACCCCAGACGCGTTCGCCATATTGAAGGATCTTATCCTGTTTCTGCGGGCGAAGGGTACGCAAAGTACCGGGGAAAACAATAGCCAAAGTAGCACCATGTGTCAGACCATGTAAAGCAGTCAGTTCATGACCGATCATGTGAGTAGCCCAGTCTTGGGTAACCCCCATAGCGATAAAGCCGTTCAATGCCATTGTGGCAGAAAGCATAAAGTCAGCCATTACATTATAATCCTGCTGATTCGCCTTGATCTTAGGAGCTATCTCAATAACAGTGCTCAGGATACTTTCAGCCCAGCGATCCATCAGGCGCGACTGTCCGGTGGTAGTCATATACTGTTCCATTACATGCACAAACGTATCGGCCAGACCACAAGCGATCTGATGAGCCGGTAACGTAAAAGTCGTTTCCGGATCGAGGATCGAGAAAACCGGGAAATTACTATAAAACGGATATTTCTCTTTTGTTTCATGACGGGAGATCACTGCACCGTTATTCATTTCCGAGCCGGTAGCAGGCAAAGTAAGCACAGCTCCCATCGGAACAGTCTCTTTGGCAGCACCTCTCTTTACCAGATCCCAGGCATCACCGTCATACAATAAACCGGCAGAGATCAGCTTAGTCCCATCAAGTACCGATCCACCGCCCACAGCCAATAGAAAATCCACGTTCTCTTCCTTACCTAAAGCGATTGCCTTACGCAAAGTCTCGATCGAAGGGTTCGGTTCGATTCCCCAGAACTCTACATACTCCCGTCCAGCCAAAGCCTTTATTACCTGGTCGTATACGCCGTTTTTCTTTACGCTGCCACCTCCGAAAGTGATCATGATGCGCTTATCGGCGGGAATAGCTTTATTCAATTCCGCAATCATCCCTTTACCGAAGATCAGTCGGGTAGGATTCTGAAACTTGAAGTTGTTCATAGCTCTATAATTTTTCTTTTAAATACTTTCCTGTATACGATTCCGGACACATAGCCACTTCCTCCGGTGTTCCGGCACAAACCAGATAACCGCCGGCATTACCACCTTCCGGACCTAAGTCTACCAGATAGTCGGCACATTTGATCACGTCCATGTTATGTTCGATGATCACAACCGTATGTCCTTTATCGATCAAGGCATTAAATGCTTTCAATAATGTTTTTATATCGTGAAAGTGCAGTCCGGTGGTCGGTTCGTCGAACACGAACAAGGTCGGTTGCTGCTTTTCCTGTCCCAGGTAATAAGCCAGTTTCACACGCTGGTTCTCACCGCCGGATAACGTAGAAGACGTTTGTCCCAGTTTGATATAACCCAGACCGACATCCTGCAACGGTTTCAGTTTCTTGACAATCTTCTTTTCCTGTGAGCCGGGATACTGTTCGAAGAATTCGATCGCCTGGTTCACCGTCATTTCCAACATATCATAAATGTTTGCCCCATGATATTCCACATCGAGCACATCCTGTTTGAAGCGTTTGCCGTGACAAGTTTCGCACTCGAGCGTGATATCCGCCATAAACTGCATCTCGACAGTGATCCGGCCGTCACCCTTGCACTCCTCACAGCGTCCTCCTTCTTTATTAAAAGAGAAGTATGCAGATGTATAACCCATTTGCTTGGCTAAAGGTTGTTCGCCGAACAACTTACGGATCTCGTCATAAGCCCCGATATAGGTCACGGGATTAGAGCGGGAGCTCTTACCGATCGAATTCTGGTCGACAAACTCGATACCCTGAATCAGATTCATATCTCCGCTCAATCCGGAGCAATCCACCATCAGGCGGGCGGCTTCATCCAGGTAATGTTTCACCCCTTCAAAAAAGATATCACGGACAAGCGAACTCTTACCGGAACCGCTGACACCCGTTACCACCGTCATCACATTCAATGGAAACTTCACATCGATCCCTTTCAGGTTATTCTTACGGGCCCCTTTTACCTCTATATAATTATTCCACAAACGACGGAAAGAAGGAACCTCGATCTTATCCTCACCGGTCAGGTAACGGACAGTATAACTGTTACTGCTGGTCTGCAGGTTGTTTACATCCCCCTGATAAACCACTTCACCACCCAGACGTCCGGCTTTCGGGCCAATGTCGATAATATAATCGGCTGCCCGGATAATATCTTCATCATGTTCAACCACAACGACCGTATTTCCCAGCGACTGTAACTGCCGCAGTACCTTTACGAGCAGATCGGTATCCCGCGAATGCAGACCGATACTCGGTTCATCCAATATATATAAAGAACCGACCAGGCTGCTACCCAACGAAGTGGCCAGATTGATACGCTGGCTTTCACCACCGGAAAGAGAAGCCGACAGACGGTCGAGCGACAAATACCCCAACCCTACATCCAACAGGAACTGCAGGCGGTTCATGATCTCCGTCAACAGACGCTTTGCTACGGCAGCATCCGTTTCATCCAGTTGCAGGTTATCGAAGAATGCTTTGGCATCCGTGATAGGCAAAGTCACCAGTTCGGCAATATTCTTCCCGCCAACCTTTACATACAAGGCTTCCGGTTTCAGACGGGCACCCTTGCAGGACGGACAGGTCGTTTTACCCCGGTAACGGGCCTGCATCACCCGGTACTGTATCTTATATAGGTTCTCTTCTACGAATTTAAAGAAGTCGTCGATGCCGTGCAGTCCCCTGGCACCATGCCACAAGAGGTCTTTCTCCTTTTGTGTCAAGTCGTAATACGGACGGTGGATCGGGAAGTTGTATTTTTCGCTCTTGGCGATGAACTCCTTCAACCATTCTCCCATCACTTCACCTTTCCAACAGACTACCGCACCCTGATAGACCGACAGGCTCTTATCAGGTACCACCAGATTCTCATCTATCCCGAGCACCTTACCGAATCCTTCGCAGACCGGACAAGCCCCTAACGGATTATTGAAGCTGAACATCATATCCGTCGGTTCGATAAAGGTAATACCATCCGCTTCGAACTTCTTGGAGTATTCCTTCACGACCGTGCCTTCAGCCGCATAGATACGGATGATACAGGTATCGTGCCCCTCGAAGAAAGCAGTCTCCGCCGAGTCGGCCAAACGGCTTTTCAACGTCTTATCGTCCGAAACGGTCAGACGGTCTACCAACAGTTCGATAGAAGGAGAAGCCAATAACGACTCGTCTGCCATCACTTCCGCCATACGGTAAGCCGTGTCGTTGATCGACAAACGGGTATATCCTTCTTTCTGCAGGATCTCCAGTTGTTCCTTCATATTTCGTCCCTCGGGCAACACCACCGGGGCGAATACGGCAAAACGGGTTCCGTCCGGGTAAGACAATACCTCTTTGACGATATCTTTTACCTGATGCTTCTTCACCTCCAACCCGGAAACAGGCGAGATCGTCTTTCCGATACGGGCATAAAGCAGTCGTAGGTATTCATAAATTTCCGTGGATGTACCCACCGTCGAACGGGGGTTACGGGTATTCACCTTCTGCTCGATCGCGATAGCGGGCGGAATGCCTTTAATATAGTCACACTCCGGCTTGCTCATACGTCCCAGGAACTGGCGGGCATAAGCCGAAAGGCTTTCCACATACCGGCGCTGACCTTCGGCGTATAAGGTATCAAAAGCGAGTGAAGACTTTCCACTACCGGATAATCCGGTGATGACGACCAATTTGTCGCGTGGGATCTCTACATCAATGTTCTTCAGGTTATTGACACGAGCCCCCTTGATAAATATAGAATTATTTTCAGACATAAATCTTTCCCTAATAAAGGATACAAAAATAGCAAAAAGAAATGTATCTTTGCCACAAGATTTGATAATGTGTTACAATAATCCCAAACCAACGAAAATTCATGAAGATCCAATATATCCGACTGTTGCTGGCCATACTCCTGTGTGCCGTAACGTCTTGTTCGACAACCAGACAGATATCAACTCAAAAAACAGAAGGAAAAGATAAACGGGAATTCAGGGGAGCCTGGATACAAACCGCATTTCAGGGGGAATACAAGGATATGACTCCCGCCCAACTCCGCAAAGACTTCGTCCGCAAACTCAACTATCTGCAGGCTTGTGGCATCAATGCCATCATTTTCCAGGTACGCCCTGAAGCCGACGCTTTTTATAAATCGGATATCGAACCCTGGAGCCGTTTCTATACAGGTGAACAGGGTGTAGCACCGGCCGGTAACTTCGATGTGATGGCCTTCCTTATAGAAGAGTGCCATAAACGGAACATGGAATTTCATGCCTGGCTGAACCCTTACCGGGCAAGCACGGCCGGAAATACCCGATTCGCCGATTCGCATATCTATCACAAACACCCGGAGTGGTTCGTAACCTATAATAAACAGATCCTGTTCGACCCGGGACTGCCCGACAGCCGCCAGTTCATCTGTAAAGTGGTACGCGATATCGTAAGCCGTTACGACGTAGACGCCATCCATATGGACGACTACTTCTATCCTTATCCCGCAGCAGGAATGCCTTTCCCCGACGACGACAGTTTCCGGAAATATGGCCTGAACAAAGGATACACCTCCGCCCAACGGGGCGACTGGCGCCGTGAGAACGTAAACACGCTGATCCGCGAACTGAAACGGACCATCCTGCTTACCAAACCCTGGGTGCGTTTCGGCATCAGCCCCTTCGGTATCTACCGGAATAAGAAAAGTACACCCGACGGCTCAGGCAGTAACACCAACGGCCTGCAAAACTACGACGATCTCTACGCCGATGTACTCCACTGGGTAAAAGAAGGCTGGATCGACTACAACATGCCACAGATATACTGGGAAATCGGCCACCCGGCAGCCGACTATATCACCCTGATCCAATGGTGGAACAAGAATGCGACACCCGAAGGTACACATCTTTATATAGGTCAGGACGTAGCCCGTACCATGAAAGCCGACCAGCTGACCCGCAAAATGCTTTACGAACGTTCGCTATCGAAAGTAAAAGGCAACTGTTTCTGGCCTGCCAACGAGATCCTATGGAACAACAAAGGCGTAGCCGACAGCCTGAAAAGAAACTATCACCGTTACCCGGCCCTGATCCCGGCTTATAGCCATATGCATAACCGCGCCCCGCAGGAAGTAAAAAAGCTGAAAGCGGAATGGACAGCCGAGGGGTATAAACTGCACTGGCAAGCTGAACAAAGCCCTACAAATCCGGAACTTGCTTCTTATTTTGTAGTTTACCGTTTCGAGAATAAAGAACCGGTCGACCTGAGCAATCCGGCCAAAATCGTAAAAATAACCCGCGAGGCAAGTTATTTAATGCCTTATAACAATGGGAAGCAAAAATATCACTATATTGTGACCGCTGTCGATCGTTTTCACAACGAAAGTTCAGGAAAGAGTAAAAAGGTTAAGTTATAAGACTTTAGGGTAATATGTTCTCACAAGATCTGAGGTATACCAAATTCACGGATTGTGCCTCCTGTCCCGAATACAGGAAGCAGATCTTTAAATATCGTTCTTATCCGAAGGGGATAATAATCCCCCAGGAAAAATGCATGCAGAATACACTCTATTTTCTGCTGAAAGGAACCGTCGAAGTAAACAGTGAAGAACATCCCCACACTATCATTAGTGACGGCCAGTTCATCCTGCAACCGATCGGCTCGAAGGTGGAGTTCAAAGTCCTCGAAGCTGTAGAATGTATCCTGTATCTGTTCGAACGCCCGATCAACGTCTGCAACGAGCGTTTCAACAAAGGAGCAAGCATAGCCGAGACTTCCCGTCGCGAGGCCATCGTGATGGAAATGTGTCCGCCGTTGCGCTATTTCGTGGAAGGAGTAAGAATGTATCTGAACGACGACCTGTTGTGCGCCGGCTTCCTGCAGGCCAAACGGACAGAGTTGGTCTACCTGCTTAACTGCTACTATACATTAAAAGATCTTGCAGCGTTCTACTCGCCGATCTACCGTTACAGCAAAAGCTTCCGTTACTTCGTTATGCAAAATTATATGAAGGCAAAGGACGTGGAAGCCTTCGTCCAGTTGGGAGGATACAGCACGCCCACCTTCCGCCGTCTGTTTAAAGAAACGTTCGGTGAACCGGCCTACCAGTGGATGCTGAAAAAGAAATGTGAAGACATCCAGAACGACCTGACCACCACCGAAATGTCTATTTCCGAGATCAGTTATAAATATGGTTTCGAGTCGCTGTCCAACTTTTCCCACTTCTGCCGGACTAATTTTGGCCAGTCACCCCGTTCAATGCGTACCCCGAAAGATGAAAACCAGTAAAAATCAACGGATCTTGCACTTTTTACAACTTATTGAATAGAAAAAGCAATATTTCGCCTGTTTTTTCCCGATATATTTGCGTCATCAACAACAATAGTTGATAATCAACGAATGTTACAAAAATGATAAAAGGAGAAATAGGTTGTACGTGTGGCATAGCAGTCTGCATAATATTGATCATTACATGCTTCATAAAATGCAGTCCTGAAGACAAGTCGGAACAATCCTCCTACGGTTTCATTTCATATTCGTTGAAATGGGAACAGGCCATGAGCGGCTACAAAAATCCCCAGAAATTACGTTATTGCTTTTATCCCCAGGAAAAGGGTGCCATGACACAGATCGAAGGCGATGCCGACGGTTTGCATTTCACCCTGCCACCGGATAAATACCGTTTACTGATTTTCAACTGCGATGCAGATAACATTCAGTTCCGCAATATGGAGTCATTCGAAACGGCAGAAGCATACATCCCGGAGACAAAAGCATCGGGAAGCGTAACATCATCGGGACGTACTCCTTTATACGGGATAGCCATCAATGATCTGAAAGTGGAGGCCGGCGAAGGCACACAGAACAAACGAGAGTTTAGTCCGACTCCATTGATCCGCGAAGTAACGCTCGACATAAAAGTCGACGGTATGGAACATATAAAAGACTGCAAAGGAGCGTTATCGGGCGTACCGTCGGCTTTCAACTTAAGCAAGTTAGAGATCGTACCGGATAAAACAACCACGGTTAACTTTGAAACCACTCCCTCAAAGGAAGGAGTAAAAGCAAACATCATGATACTAGGAACCGCCCCCAAGCATGGAGAAACCCCTCCCACCACCCCCACAAACGAGGTCAAGTTGGATTTCACCCTCACCGACGGCAGTACCTCTTCCTCCACCCTCGATTTGGGAGAGTCGATAGGCACAACGGAAGGCAACAACGTAAATGTAGACGTATCCGTAACGGTAGAAAAGACCGCTTCCTTCACTGTAAAGATCAACAAGTGGGAAGTCTCTGCCGGAGACAATATGGTCATCGAATGATAAAAATAACAAGCAACGAATAAAATTCAAACAATTTAAATTTTTATAGTTATGAAAACATTAGTATTAAGTATGATTTCAATTGCTGCAACTCTTGCAGCAATGACCGCTTGTACAAGCGAAGGTGACCCAATAGATGAAGTTGATGTAAAGGTTCCAATTGAGTTAAATGCAGGAGTATTGGAAATTAGTTCAAAAGCTGTTGTAAACCCAGGTGATGCATTTGAAGCTCAAGTGATAGCTAGTGAAACTACAAAAACATATACCACATCACTTTGGACTGAATCAGGAGCAGGAAATATATCCGTAGACACGGATGGTAAAGTATCTTTTAATCCCATCCAATATTACCCTGCTGATGGCAAAACTATTTATATGATTGGTTATAGCCCTAGAGCTACAGCCTCCAATGGTAAAGTGGCATATACTATCCAAGGAGATAATGACATCATGGTATCCAATGAAATATCTGGTAGCAGAACAAATAAATCGTCTACTGGTAAAGAATTGAACTTCAAACATCTTTTAACTCAACTGCAGATTAAGGTTATTGCCGCTGATAAAGATGCTATAGATGCGTGGGGAGATATCACAAGTATAGAGGTGGTAGATGCGAGTACTACTGTTGAGTTAGATTTAACCCAAGGGGTACTAACAGAAACGAGCAGCAAAACTATAGCAAATGTTCCTGTTGATTACGATTTCACAACAGCATTAACTCTACCTAACTCTGCAGCAAGTCCTACTGCAGAAGAAGCTAAACCTGCAGGAAATGTAATGGTACTACCTAGCGACACAAAATACCAATTATTAATAAAAACAGAAAAGAATACAGATGGTATTACTATTGACCCTTCTGTTGTGAGTACTGAAGCCAGTAAAGCATATGAGATTAAATTAACATTTAAAGCTTCAAACGTTGACGTAACAGCATCAGTTGGACAATGGGAGCCCGTTACAGGTGGTACAGGTACAGTTGAATAAAGAACAAAACAATTAGTAACTTTTCTTCTTTTTGATTGAAAAGTTACTAATTGTTTATTTAGTCATCTAAATTAATTCATCATGAAAGCTCACCCCTCATACATATTTAGCCTCCTACTCTTCCTTTGTGGATGTAGTAGCGAAATAGCCGAGGAAGCTGCTAAGATAATAGAGAAGCCCGTCCCTATTCTTATCAACACCCCTAAGCAGATTGATGTAGAAACAAAAGCTGCAGTTAATGCTTTTACCACCGACAATATTTCACATATAAAAATATATAGGACTGACAATCTATATTCAGATGGCATCTCACCTTATTCGAACAACTTAAATTCGCAATTAGCATTCGACTCGCCGGTTGTTTATCCGGTAGACGGCAGCGATGTTACTCTATATAGCTACTATCCATCCTATATACAAGACACGAATCAACCAACAACAGCCAACGAAATCGCCTTTTCTATCTCAGGACAAGACGATTTAATGTATGCTTCCGCTCAGGCAGGAAACAAAAGCCATCCTATATCAGTCAATTTGACCTTCGACCATAAACTGGCACAAATCAAATTCAAACTGAAAAGTAATATCAATGACTCACTAGAACCCAGTTCAGCAGTAAATATCATTGCTTCCGGCCCAAACACAGGAACGATGGATATTACAAATGGGAACGTAGACATCGCCTCAGGCACAACAGGCACATTTATACTATCCACAGGTTTTACCTTTGGTCAATTACTAACTAACGACGAAACAGTAATACCTGGAGAATTGCTATTATTCCCCAAAAGCGAATACAGCTTTTCCTTGCAGATCGGGAATAGCTACTATCCAGTCACTTTCGATCAACAGACATTGACAACCTCATGGAATGAAAGCTCCGTCTATACGTTAACTATTTCGATCAACTCACTGAATAACCCCCAATCGACCCCAGTCGTGAAAGAAAATATTTAATATGATAAACAAAAGATATTTTATAATCACCCTCTTCGTTCTCATATTCGGTTGTAATAGCGATAGCGATATACCTCAAAACGAGACTGGAAAAGGTGCGGTCATACTATTCGGTGGAAAAATAACCAACATTGTTTCCAAAGCCATCACCGAGGGCGAAACCTTTCCATCAACCGCCTCTATTGGTATTTTCAGTTGGGGACACAACAAAAACAACGCAACCGAACAAGTTATCCGCAAAGATCTAAACAACACCCCATACACTAAATCATCCGGCAGCAACGACTTCACCAGTACAACTGAAGCCCATTACTCTGTCAACCCCGACACCTTACTAAACTTTTACGCTTATTACCCTTATAACGAAGCGGCCACAGCCACTCCGTTAAGTATCTCCTTTGACCTGACGAAACAAAACGACATCATGTGGGCTACCCCCGTCTTAGACAAAGATAAAACGACAGCCGACGAGAAAGTCAATCTCTCTTTCAACCATATCCTTTCCGCCATCACACTTAAATTCAAGAAAGCGGACGACATCAAAGAAGATATGATTTTGCAAAGCGTCTCGATGGAAAACTATCCGTCGACAATCCTGTTGAATGTGCAGACCGGAGTACTAAGCGCAAACGCTTCTACCTCTCCCTTTACAATCACAGACGGTAAAAACGAGGCTATTACCCCAACAGAAACAACGGTCGTTACCGATTTTCTTCTTTATCCGGTAGATAAACCTGTATTCATCGTCCGAATGAGCGACAAAGACTATCGTATCGAATCGAAAAAAGGCTTTGAAAAAGGAAAGAGACAAATTTACACCTTCACTATCCAGGCATCAGACATAAGCTTATCGGGCAGCATTACCCCCTGGGCAGATGGCGGAACCAGCAACGAGACGGTTTACTTCTAGCAATAACTGAGTCAATAATATAGAGAAATGCCCCTGTCTGTCCAATCGCTTCAATGATAGCTCACATTTAGGAATAATGAACCTATACATAAACGGATATTGTCCAACAGAACTGTCATACTATCATTTTTGACTTCTTGCGTATTGAAATATAATGCTTACAGACTATGACAGTTCGTGTGACAGTTCCATTTTCAACCATCATACTATCATAAAACAGCCTAGCAAAACAGGCTGGGTATATGACTTATTTTCAGCGAAGTAGGAACTTTTCTTTTCCGAGACCCGGGTGTAAAGAGTATTGGGATCCGGGTCTTAGCATCGTTCACCCCCGGGTGTAAAAGGGCCTGAAAAGGGGATCTCAAGGAGAAGAATAAGTAGCTTTCGTGAAAATAACAGCCATATTTGAGCTAAATATGTAGGATATTATCGGAAAACAATAGGCATCTGATCGTTTTTAATCCTCTTTTTTGCGATGCATTACCTCAAACAGGTCGTTTTATGATAGTTTATGATAGTTGAATGATAGTTAAAACAGGCGACCATCATTAACGCGTTTATTGATATTCAAATGGTATGATGAAATCATGATAGTATGATAGTTCATTTGGAAAACATTTAGTACCAGCCTTCAAGTCTCAATTAATAATTAACCCCCACCCCTACCAACGACACTTACATTCACATCTGACAAAAGGTGATCTCCATTGGCACATTGGCAAATTTCACTAAGATTATCCCTTATTATTCCTTGTTGCACATGAATATTACGTATATTTGTAGAGATATTAACACAAAACACTTAATTATGAAAGATTTAGATCCGAAAGCCATGGCAGGGAATGAAAGACAAAAGTTACAGGACCGGTATATCCGATTTGACTGGGCCATCAAGCGTTTGCTACGTCAGAAGGCCAATTTTGGTGTGCTCAACGGCTTTCTGACTGTCATGCTACGTGAAGAAGTCCATATCCTCGAAATCCTTGAAAGCGAAGGAAACCAGGAGAGGGCTGACGACAAGTTCAATCGTGTCGACATCAAGGCCAAGAACAGTAAAGGTGAGATTATCATTGTCGAAATCCAGAACACTCGCGAAGTGCATTATCTCGAACGTATCCTCTACGGTGTAGCCAAAGCCATCACCGAACACATATCATTAGGGGATGGCTATCAGAATGTGAAAAAAGTCTACTCCATCAGTATCCTTTATTTCGACCTCGGCGTGGGAACGGATTATATCTATCATGGTCAGAACCACTTCACCGGTGTGCATACCGGCGACTGTCTGCGTATCAACGCGCGCGATCGTGACGCTGTCATCACTCGCCTGCCGGCAGAAATCTTTCCGGAATATATATTGATCCGCGTAAACGAATTCGACAAAGTGGCTACAACACCGCTCGACGAATGGATCACATACCTGAAAGACGGCACGATCCGTCCCGATACAACTACTCCCGGTCTTCGCGAAGCCCGCGAGAAACTAAAATACTACTCCATGTCGTCGAGTGAGCGCCATGCATACGACGAGCATCTGAATGCGATCATGATCCAGAACGACGTTCTCGACACTGCCAAATGGGAAGGTCGGCTCGAAGGGCTTGCAGAAGGGAAAGCAGAAGCTTTGCATCAGGCCGCAGCCAATATGAAACGCATGGGAATGGCAACTGCCGACATAGCTAAATGCATAGGGATATCGGTAGAAGAAATCGAAACACTCTGCTGAATGGAATGAATGCAAAACAGCGAAAACTCTTTGCGGAAAGAGTTTTCGCTGCTATTATATGATTAATGAAGTTAGCGGATATTCAGATCATCCGACAGGACATCCGTATAAACCTGAACCGGGATATCATCATAGTTATTCAGTTCGCCAACAAGGATCAGTTCGGCATGTTGCATCCACGGAAGGAAAGGAACTTCTTTCTTATAAGAAATTTCCTGCAATAGAGCCGGGTCGCTTTCCAAAACTACGTAAGCATTCCCATCGGCAGCCGCTTTCCCCTGAAAGGCCAGTGCCCGCTTATACATCTTTTGTTTGTTCGCTCCGTTGACACGGATAGGTTGCAGGCGCACAGAATTACTTCCGTTACGTAACACCGGAGTCAGCTCCAGGCTCTGAAGACGCCCCACAGACAGTCCGCACAGGCTGACATCCATATCCAACGATAAGACACCCTTTTCAAGCTCAATCTTATTTTGCTTAATATTGACCATTCCTTTATAAACAGATGTCTGTGCCTGCGACGGCAACACCTGCATGATCAAAAAGAAAAAGAATATGTAGAATGAAGTTTTCATTGTTCGCTTATTTTATGATATAAGTAATACTTACGCCCAGTTTCGTCGGCCCGAAATAGTTATTGCGGTACTTTGCAGAAGAACCGTCTTCGGTAGTCGGGTAAACCGATTTATCGTACTCGAAATGTATAAAGCCGACACCTGCCGAAAACTCAATATTCCAGTGCGGAGAAAGATACAACTGATAACCGTAGGAAACACCGCCTCCATATCCGTTACCGTCGTAAATATAGTCTTTTTTCATCACCGACAGGAAGTTGGAATTGGAAATATCATAATCCATGTAGATACCATGCACGCCAAAGAAATGTCCGTTAAACTTTTCATGCAGCCAGTAACGTCCTTCGGGCTGTATCATCCAATGTTTCCACGATTTATCGCTGACAATATCCCATCCGTTATAATTTCCGGAGATATCCAACGACCAGTGTTTGTTGAAAGCCACCTCAACACCCAGATTCACCGTAGCTGTTGCATCATACAACACGTTCGACTTTACAGCCACGACCTGTGCCTTTACCCCCATCCCGACACATAAAGATGTCAGGAATATCAACAAGAGTTTGTTCATACTAGTTTTATTTAATCATTGATTCTCAATTAATTTAAGCCTACAAATATAAATAAAAAGAATGTCCCGATAGATAGAAATGATATTAATTTCATCGCGTGGATAAAAATTATCCGTACCTTTGTAAGAAATAGTATTACTAGTATATGATGAAGATTAAGTATTTTATATATATCCTACTTATCGCCCTTGCATTCGGGAGTTGTACGAAGGAGGAGTTTAAGGAAGAAGGGCCAAAACGGACTGTGTTGATGTATGTTGTTGCCAGCAATTTAGGATCGAATATCAGCAAGAATATTGAAGATATGATTTCTGTCGCTACCCCAAAGAATCTGAATGGAGGAAATCTGATCGTTTATTATTCAAAGAGTGATAAAAGTGCGGAGCTTTATCAGATCAAAGAAGGTACGAATGGTATCGTAACCAAGCATCATATTGAAGATTATACTAACCAAAGTGCAATCGATCCGGAAGTGATGAAAAGCGTAATCAACAGGGTTGCAACTGATTTTCCGGCAGACAGCTACGGCATGATCTTTTCCAGCCATGGTACTTCCTGGTTACCTTCCGGTTATAATAAGATGCTTAAATCGTTCGGTGAAGAGGCTGGTAAAAACATGGAAATACATGAGTTGGCTGAAGGTATACCCGATGAATATCATTTTGACTTCCTGCTTTTCGATGTTTGCAGTATGGGAGGTGTCGAATGTGTGTACGAGTTGAAAGATAAAGCAGATTATATCGTGGCATCACCTGCAGAAGTTCTTGCTGCAGGATTCCCTTACAAGGAAGTACTTCCTTATTTATTTGAGACAAAAGCGAACCTCGACGGAGTGGCAAAAGGTTTTTACGAACACTACAAGAATAATGGAAGTCCTTTTGGCTGTATTGCCGTAACGAAAACAAGCGAATTGAATGATCTTGCCGCCATCACTAAGGAGATTATTACCGCTAAGGGAGGAGAAGAAGGTACTTATTCATTACCTTATTCGGATATACAGACATTATCCTACTTACCCAGCGCACCGACAAGACTGTATGATTTGAGCGACCTTATAAAACATCTGGCTACAGACGAACAGTTTACCCGTTTCACGGATTGTATGGACAAAGCAGTAACAAGCAGGTACAGTACCGATTATATTTATTGCTCAAAAGGTGGAGAGACGAAAGTCAACACGTTCTCCGGATTATCTATCTATCCATTACAAGAAAATTTGACTCAGTTGAACGACTGGTACAGAAATAATACACAATGGTATAAGGCGGTTTATCAATAAACCGCCTTTCTTTTTTAAAGACTCAATGCAGCTTCCTGTATCTTTCGACTGATATCCAAAAGGGCTTGCCGGAATTGTTCTTTTTCAGCAAAGGTAAAGGTTGCCGGCTTATTATTTACATTATAATTTTTCAAACGCTGATAAAGCCACTGCTTTGTTTTTCCAAAGTAATCGGTTGCAACCGGAGCCAAAGACATATATCGTGACGCCTCTCTCATTTTCATGTATAATGCAAGTTCCGGATCCTCTTTCCGGGCAAGTTCAACTGCTTGTGTCACCCCTTTAATCAGGTTTTTATCATATTCTTTCAACTCCTCCGAAGACATGTTCTTTATCTTAAGAATATTTTCTTCAGAAAACGTTTCACGTTCTACCTCATTCATTTTTGAAAAACGAAGATACTCCTCATACATTTCCTCTGTTGAGAAAAAGACTCTTTCATCCATAATCATTCCTCCTTATTTTTAGTTAAGCCAATATACCAATCCAAGACAACATTTATTTGTATCACCAGATAATCCATTTCTTCCTGAACGATTCTACTATAATATAGAAAGGTTCTTTTTAACGAAGCCTTTCCCTCTTCTAATTCGTTCTTGTTCATAAGCATTAAGTTTTATGGTTAATGCCCTGTACATCAGAAACACTCCAAAGATAATACACTAAAGTATATTCTACAAGTACAGAGCAATAAAATTATTAATCGGTTATTTATATTATCGTCATTTTACCAGAAACACTTTCTTATAAGTCTTCACCTGGCCATTAACATGATACAGTTCGGCATAAAAGATATAAACACCTGTTGGCAACTTTCTTCCTACAGACGACGAACCGTCCCAGGTCAGCTCCCCGGAAAGGCCCAATAATTCATGGTTGGCTATTTCGGCAACATGCTGGCCGGCGATGTTGAAGACAAAGGCGCGGCAACTGTATCCCGGTTGATCCAGATAATAAGTAATTTTATAATGCTCCAAACCGGGAACCCACTCCGGGGCTTCGATACCGGTCGGCTTATCCGGTTCATTGGGAGACGATGCATCGGATTGGGAATTACGGTATCCGGGAGTTCCGTAACCAGCCGTGGCTGACGCGGAAGTCCAGTTGGCAGCCGATTGTGTTTCAGCTTCGGAGTCAATCCGTTCAAGGGCTACGCCTTTCTGGTCTTTGACAGAAGGGACATGCCATTTGGAGGAATAGGAGACTTCATCGATTACCGTTTCATCTTCAGTACGGAACAAAACAAGTGTAGAAGATGTATTTGCCAGTATAGGGAGTTTGGGTATTTCAAACAAGGAAGAGGAAGACAGGATTGTGTAAAAATCGGTAACACCCGACAGATTCTTTGTTAACAGCACATAACCGTCCGGCTCAATCATAGAGGTAACGGAAGATAGCGGGTAACGGGTATTTAATGTTCCATCGGTCTTACGGACTGCAACAGATAATCCGGAAACCGGCAACGAACAATCCGAACGGTTATATAGTTCGATGTATTCAGCACCACCGGCAAAAGGATTGGGAAGAAGTTCGTTAAAGATGAATTCGCCTGGTTCTACGATTATTGAAGGTTCATCGGGATTATTGGGCTTATCAGGCTCGACCGGTTCTTCCGGCTTATTGGGTTTATCCGGCTCTTCCACTCCTGAAGAATTAACAGAGCCAGGTGTTCCTCCGCGGGGATCGGAAGAAAGATGCCAATCACCGGAATCGGAGCGTTCCCAGGATTTAGCAAGAGTGGCTTTAGGATATTCATATTCATCGATAATAGTTCCATCTGAACTTTTTAGAACAAGCGTCTTTCCACCATCATTCAAAGCATAAAACTTTTCAATTGGTATAGCGACGCCTTCACCACTATAATCTATAGTATCATTATATAGTAATGCATATTCATGAGGTGGCAATACAACATCAGGCAATATCTTATGTTTATTCCCATTCCAAAGTTCTAATCCATTTAATGAAAATATACGATCTGTCTGATTATATAGTTCTACATATTCGAAGAAGGGGCCATCGTCAGGTTTAGCCATAATCTCATTAATAACAATTGTACCAGAGGAGACTTCTGGTTCATCATTCTCATCTTCCAATTTAAACTTTTCAGATGCTAAGTTCAATGTTTTACCAGACAAATCAGTAAGTCCAGTAAATGAAATAGTATAAGATTCTCCAAGAATCATATCATTCGGGAAACCAGCATTCACGATTGCCTTTGTATCACCATATTTTAGGTAATCGGCTTGTCCTATCCCTGATATAAATGAATTTGCATTAGTTATATCAACAGGAGACTCGAAGGTAAACTGTAATTTCGATAAACTTACAACTTCTACATCAGGAAAAGCCATATCTACTGATGAGATATCGGGGTCATCCGGCTCTTCATCTGGTGTTTGTGGAGTTTCTGAAAGTTCATGCCGGACTATAATATTATCTATATAATAAAATCGATCTTTATACTTATCTGACGTAGATTTACAGATACACGATATATTCAAACTACCCGCATCCAAAATATCTTGTATTTCCTGAGCAATAGAAGTTCCTTCCTTTTGATAACCTTTTTCATTCCCCAAACGGGTATAAAGAGTCCAATACTTATGATCTTCTAATACAAGCTTAATATGAGCCACTCTCCCTTCCAACTGACGTTTGCCGATAATTAAAGCTTTCGGTTTACCTTTTGGAGGATATATATACAAAGAGACATTATCTTTATTACTTCCAACTTGGATATAAAAAATGATATCACTTGGCCTACCTGTTCTATACAAGTAGATACAGGCTTTATTGACATTCGAAGGTTTAAATGCAAAAGAGACATCCATTTCCCATTCCATTGTAGGAGCATAGTTGATCGGCAGATAAAGAGAGCATGTATCTGCTAATCCAGAGCCATCAAACACTAATTGGCCATTACTTATTACAAACTTATCTAAATCCCCTTTCCAAGGATTAGCAGAGTTTACTTCCGGCCCATCAAAAGTTTCTGTGAACTGTGCAAATACACAAACAGGAAGTAATACAAGGATAATAAGAATAAATTGTTTCATAGTTATATAGTTTTGTTTTAAAAATATCTATCTTTGCACCCTAATAGTTTACAACTATTACGCGCGTTCGATTTTGGATGCGGTAAAGTTATAACATTATTTTTTACAAAACAATTTAATTAGTGCTCAAAATGAAAGTAGCAATTGTTGGTGTGAGTGGAGCTGTAGGGCAAGAATTCCTGCGCGTACTCGACGAAAGAAACTTCCCGATGGATGAGCTTGTGCTTTTTGGCTCATCGCGTAGTGCCGGACGTGTTTATGACTTCCGTGGTAAACAGTACACCGTTAAGGAGCTTAAGCATAACGACGACTTTAAGGGAATCGATGTTGCTTTTGTTTCGGCCGGTGGCGGTACATCTATCGAATTTGCAGAAACCATTACAAAACATGGCACTGTAATGATCGACAACTCCAGCGCATTCCGCATGGACAACGATGTACCTTTGGTAGTTCCTGAAGTGAACCCGGAAGATGCACTGAATCGTCCTCGCGGTATCATTGCCAATCCGAACTGTACTACCATCCAGATGGTCGTTGCATTGAAGGCAATCGAAAAAGTATCGCACATTAAGCGCGTACATGTATCTACTTACCAGGCTGCCAGCGGTGCAGGTGCAACAGCTATGGCCGAACTGATCAAACAGTACGAACAGCTTCTGAAGGGCGAAGAACCGACAGTAGAAAAATTCGCTTATCAACTGGCATACAACGTGATCCCTCACGTAGATGTGTTCACTGAAAACGGCTATACAAAAGAAGAAATGAAGATGTATAACGAGACACGTAAGATCATGCACTCCGATATCGAAGTGAGCGCAACTTGCGTTCGTGTCCCGGTTATGCGTGCTCATAGCGAAGCAACCTGGATCGAAACAGAACGTCCGATCAGTGTAGAAGAAGCCCGCAAAGCTTTTGCTGAAGGCGAAGGTATCATTCTGCAGGACGAACCGGCAAAGAAAGACTATCCGATGCCTCTGTTCGTTGCCGATAAAGAACCTGTTTACGTGGGTCGTATCCGCAAGGATATCAGCAACCCGAACGGCCTGACATTCTGGACTGTCAGCGACCAGATCAAGAAAGGTGCCGCCCTAAACGCTGTTCAGATCGCTGAATACCTGATCAAGGTGAAGAATATAGGATAATAACTTTACAATCTTTCTATATATGGAAAGGGACGGTCTGTTAGAGACGGTCCCTTTTTTATTTAATATAAACTCCGTATCTTGTATAATCGATAAAACAGAGGCTTTTCTATCTTCTATAATCGATAAAATTGCACTATATTTGTCTTGTATAAAAGATACAGCTGTATGGGAAAGGTTGACCCGGCATGGTATTTCAAGAACCGGTCGGAAGTAGTCCGTTCTTTTACCGAATATTTCTAATAGCCTGAAAGAAGATACGACACGTAAACGGGAGGTGGCAGCTTGAATAAACAGTTGCGAGGACGATAAATATTTGTACGCCCTCACAAACTGATTAGCAATATATAACCAAATCAATGGTGGAACAACCGTACGCCTGTAAACGCCATTGTTATACCATATTTGTCGCAAGTATCGATCACATGATCGTCACGGACTGAGCCGCCTGCCTGTGCGATGTATTCCACACCACTCTTATGTGCACGTTCGATATTGTCGCCGAACGGGAAGAATGCATCCGAGCCCAAAGCCACACCATTCATGGTATCCAGCCAGGCACGCTTCTCTTCGCGGGTCAGGACTTCCGGTTTTTCAGTGAAGAATTGCTGCCATACACCTTCGGCCAATACATCTTCATGGTCATCGCTGATATATACATCTATCGTATTATCACGATCGGCACGGCGTATTTTTTCGATCCAGGGCAGATTCATTACTTTCGGATGCTGACGGAGAAACCAGATATCCGCTTTGTTACCAGCCAAACGGGTACAATGGATACGGCTTTGCTGACCGGCACCGATGCCGATAGCCTGTCCGTCTTTTGTATAACAAACAGAGTTACTCTGTGTATATTTCAATGTAATAAGGGCGATGATCAGGTCGCGTTTGGCCTCTGCGGTGAAGTGCTGGCTCTTTGTCGGGATATTGGTCAACAGGCTTTCATCCAGTTTGATCTCGTTACGTCCCTGTTCGAAAGTGATACCGAATACATCCTTATGTTCGATCGGAGCCGGTTTGTAAGCCGGATCGATCTTAATCACATTATAGGTTCCTTTTCGTTTGTTCTTCAGTATCTCCAATGCTTCCGGCGTATAATCGGGAGCAATGACACCATCGGATACTTCGCGGTTGATAAGGCGGGCCGTTGCTTCGTCACAGGTATCGCTCAAAGCGATAAAGTCACCGTAAGAAGACATACGGTCGGCACCACGGGCACGTGCATAAGCAGTGGCAAGGGGAGTTAGCGGCAGATCATCTACAAAATAGATCTTTTTCAAGGTGTCGCTCATTTCGATACCTACTGCGGCACCGGCCGGACTTACATGCTTGAAAGATGCGGCAGCGGGAAGACCGGTAGCCTCTTTCAGCTCTTTCACCAATTGCCAGCTATTGAAAGCATCCATGAAATTGATATATCCGGGGCGTCCGTTCAATACCTCGATAGGCAATTCCCCTTGCTGCATAAAAATGCGCGACGGCTTCTGATTGGGGTTGCAGCCGTACTTAAGTTCCAGAGAGTTTTTATTTTCTGTATTCATATTACTTATTATATATGATAAACTATCTCATTTCCTCCATTCCTTCCTCCAGGGAATGAGGGGTATATCCTAACTCGCGTCTGGCTTTCCCGATACTCAGTCCACTGAATCGGGGGCGCGGTGTAGCCTCATTCATTTCTTCCGTAGTCACAGGAAGGATCAATGAACGGTCCAACCCGAAATAATCGGCTACACGATACGCTATTTCCGCGATGGAAAGACATTCGCCTCCACAAATATGATACGTGCCGCTTTGAGAAACGTGCATCAGTTTTTCGACTCCGTCGGCAATATCATTTACCCAGGTCGGCGTACGGAACTGATCGGAAACGACCCGTATCTCCTGTCCTGCCTGCAGACGGTTCTTTACCAATTGCAGAATGTTACCGTGCTGCCCGGGAAAAGCTTTACCGTAAACGACAACCACGCGGACATTGGCATAACTGCTGCAATTGGCCGCTACGGCTTGTTCACCCTGATATTTAGAGATACCATAGTAATTCACCGGGGCAGGAGTATCCTCTTCGGTATACAGCGATCCTTTATCTCCATCAAATACAAAGTCGGTCGACAGATGGATAAAACGGCTTCCCAGGCTCTCGCAGCAACGGGCTATATTCTCGACAGCAGACACATTCGCCGCATACGCTTCTTCATGATGCAGCTCGCAATAATCGGGCACGGAAAGAGCAGAACCGTTTATCACTACCTCCGGACGGATCTCGCCCATCAGTTGTGCGATAGCAGCATGATCGTTGATATCTGCCTGAACGAACCGGTGACTGTTTGCCGGGGCTATATCTTCGTGCAGGGAACAACCGACCAATTCATATTTACCTTGTAAAGACAGGTTTTGCAATATCCGTCTCCCGGTAAAACCGTTAGCTCCAATTATCAGTGTTTTCATTAGAATGAATAGATTAATACACCTAATATACGGTGATTCGTTACTGAATGCGTATCACGGATACGTCCGTCCGGCAGTTTTTCTTCGCCATACCAGGCAAGAGAAGGGCTGTATTCAAATCCTAGTTTCCAGTGGGGCAATACATAAGACAACTGCAAATTGGTTGTAAAAACCTGATCTACATCCAGACCGACACCATAGGTATCACCAACAATATCCTTACCTGCCCCCAGGTTTTTCAAATAACCGACAAACAAACCCGGTTGCCATTTCTTTCCATAAACCACATTTAACCAGGTCATCGAATGACGGTAAGCCGTATACTCCTGTTTACCTGTACGCGGATCGATGTTGCTCACGCCATAACCTCCCAGCATACACAGGTGTGCCAGATTCTCTCCCATAATTGTCTTAGCGGAGATCTTCCAATTTTCGTCGGTATAGCGGGCATGCGCTTCGAGAGACAAAGAGGTAATACGTTCGTTGACCTTATAAGTATTATCGCCTACAACAGATTTCACGCGTGGCACCAGTGAAAGAACATCCACACCAACACCTGCCGTCCAGTTCTTCCGTTTATAATCGATACCACCGTAAAATTCAGGTACACAGCTATTCTTTATATATTCTTCGCTTTTACCATTTGGTCCGGTTGAAAGATACTGCAACTGCCAGATAGCCGCTCCGGTCAGGCTCCATCCATTGTCCGTATAACGGTAACGAAGCATCGGGTTACGGCTAAAGGCCTGAAAAGGAGCTCCCGTAGAAAGATTCAGCATCTGCGGAAAGATGTCTCCGAACAACGGATGCCAGGTCTGGCCAATCAGTACCGCCGACTTTCCCCAGTCGAGATTCACATAAGCATGCCGTATACGTATCATAGCAAAGTTACTCCCCGAACCACGGAAATCGACTTCCAGCTTGGCTGTTGTCTTTGCTTTACCGACATTCGGACCGCCCACATCGATTCCCAGACGGGAATAAAGCAGGTAAAAACTACCGTTTGCTGTTGCATTCAGGTCGTTACCATCGGCATCCGGTTTCTTGTCCAACGGATAAAGATGGAACAAACCGTCCACGATCTCGGAGTTTGCCCGGGAGTTATAAAACAAATCACCACGTACCTGTCCGTAAAACTTATACGAAAAGTTCTTCTTCTGTGCATAACCGGAAGCTACAACTAACAATCCGGCTATTAAAAGCATGCTCAGTCTCGTTCTCATTTAAAAGCGTTTAATTTAGAAATAATACATAACCAATCCCAGTATCCGATGGTTGGTTACGGCGTGGGTGTCTCCCACTTTCCCGTTCTTTTGGTCGATCGTGCCGTACCAAGCCGTTGCCGGCGAGTACTCAAGTCCGATCTGCCAATGAGGGAGGTTATATGATAAATTCAAATTCACTGTAAAAAGCTGGTCGATATTCAATCCCATACCATAAACTGTATTCGATACCAACGCATCATCCGTTCCCAGATTTTTGGTATATCCCATAAAGATACCCGACTTCCATTTCGTTCCATATGTAAAATTAGCCCAGGTTGTCGAATGCCGGAACGGAGTATACTCCTGTTCCCCCGTCCGGGGATCGACCGAACTGATACCATAACCACCGATCAGCGCCGTCTGATCCAGACACGAAGCCATTAGGCTTTTGGCTGCAAAGGTATAATTACGCCCGGTATATTTCAAGTGAGCTTCATACGAATATGTCGTCATCCGTTCATTTACCTTATAAACTTTCTTATCTACCTCAGAAGAGGTACGAGGCTTCAGTGAAATCAGATGGACACCGGCACCGGCCAGCCACCCATTATCGGATGCATAATCGGCTCCGACATAAAACTCCGGGACACAACTATTCTTTATATAATCTTCACTCATTCCCTTCGGACCACTCGACAAATACTGCAACTGCCAAAGAGCAGAAGCAGTAAGCTTTACCTGTCCGGCTTTATACTGATAGCGGATTTGCGGACTGCGGTTGAACGGCTGAAAAGGCGCCCCCGTAGACAGGTTCAGTATATCCGGAAAAACAGAGCCGAACAGCGGATGCCAGGTTTGCCCGATCAAGACATTACTCTTTTCCCAGTCCAGAGCCACCCAGGCCTGACGGATACGCAACATGGTCGTACTTCCGGAAAAGCCGCCGAAGTCGGTTTCCAGGCAAGCGGAAGTTCGGGCAGTACCGACATTCGGGCCGGTCACACTAATACCCAAGCGCGATGTAAACGTATAGAAACTGCCATTGGGCGTTCCATTCAGATCTTCTCCATCCGCGTCCGGATTCTTATCCAGCGGGAAAAGGTAGAAGTTTCCGTCTACCGGAGCCATATTCGCACGCGTGTTGTAAAATAAGTCACCACGCACAAATCCATAAAACTTGTAAGTGAAGTTTTTCTTCTGGGCAGTTGCGGAAAACAAAGTCAGTACACTTACCAGTAGCAGAGCCAGCTTTTTCATTGTTGTCGTTTGTTATCTATTTGTCTAATTTGAAGGCACAAAGGTATATATTTTTGTTTATTCAATTTGAAGAACGAAATATTATTTGTTACTTTGCTTCCAAGTTGTAAGCCTTAAAGGCCAAATTGATTAATAATGTAAACTACATAAAGAATTATGAGTACTAAAAAGTTTTTATTGGAGGAGAAAGACATACCCACAGCCTGGTATAATATTGTGGCTGATATGAAGAACAAACCACTTCCTATTCTGAATCCGCAGACAAAGCAACCGATGAAAGAAGAGGATCTCTATCCCTTGTTTTCCAAAGCTGCTTCCCATCAGGAAATGAATACGACCGATGCCTGGATTGAAATACCGGAAGAGGTTCGCGAATTATATAAGGTATGGCGTCCCACTCCGCTGGTTCGTGCTTACGGACTGGAGAAGATGCTGGATACTCCTGCACATATTTACTTTAAGAACGAAAGTGTCAGCCCGATCGGTTCACACAAACTGAACTCTGCTATCGCACAGGCTTACTATTGTAAACAGGAAGGCGTTACCAATATCACCACTGAAACAGGTGCCGGACAATGGGGTGCCGCCCTTTCCTATGCAGCCAAGGCTTTCGGCCTGGAACTGGCTGTTTATATGGTAAAGGTCAGCTATCACCAGAAACCTTACCGCCGTTCGATCATGCAGACTTTCGGTGCACAGGTGATCGCTTCACCGAGTATGAGCACGAAAGCCGGACGTAAGATCCTGACCGATCATCCTAACTATCAGGGTAGTCTGGGAACTGCTATTTCGGAAGCCGTAGAGTTGGCTATGCAGGTGCCTAACTGTAAATATACATTGGGTAGCGTTTTGAACCACGTAATGTTGCACCAGACTGTGATTGGTCTGGAAGCTGAAAAGCAGATGGAAATGGCAGGCGAATATCCGGATGTTGTAATCGGTTGCTTCGGTGGCGGTTCAAACTTCTCAGGTATCACTTTCCCGTTCCTGCGTCATAAACTGACAGAAGGTAAAGATATTCGTGTGATTGCTGCAGAACCGGCATCCTGCCCGAAACTGACACGCGGACAGTTCCAGTACGACTTCGGAGACGAGGCAGGATATACTCCGCTGATCCCGATGTTCACATTAGGACATAACTTTGCTCCTGCCAATATCCATGCAGGCGGTCTGCGTTATCATGGTGCAGGTTCGATCGTGAGCCAGTTGATGAAAGACGGACTGATGAATGCTGCGGACGTAAAACAGTTGGATACATTCAAAGCAGCAACAATGTTTGCCCAGGCAGAAGGAATCATCCCGGCTCCTGAATCTTCTCATGCTATTGCTGTTGCCATCCGCGAAGCAGAAGAAGCGAAGAAAGAGGGAAAGGCACGTACGATCCTGTTCAACTTGTCCGGTCACGGTCTGATCGATATGGCAGCCTACGACCAGTATCTGGCAGGCGACCTGACCAATTATGAAGTAACAGACGAAGATGTAGCCAAGAATCTGGAAGAATTAGAAAAGATTATCGGATAACCCGATAATCTTTTACAAAATAAAAGTGGCGCTAATAACAGGGACTCACGTCTTTTGTTATTCGCGCCACTTTCGTGTGTGTGTCTATGAAATGTTTTAAAATAGGTATTATGAGAATATATCCTCATAACTGGCTGCAGGTACAACCATTTCTTGTGTATTCAAACTAAAATCTTTTTTCTTTTTGTTCCACATTCCGTATACGGAATTGATTTCACCTTTTTCCTCGTTATACTGATAAGAAATCAGATAATAAGGATCCCAAGTTTCTTTTGACTGATTCCAGCGATACGCTTTCTTTTCAGCGACCTTACCGTTATCATTGTAGGTGAATTCATATTTCACCTGTTTGTTCAAAAGCCCTTCCTCATGTAAGAAGATAACTTTCGATACGATCTTACCATTCTCCTCTTTTGTATCATAAAGATAGTTTCTTGGAGATGCAGCACTCATTGCCAGACTACAAACGAACAAAACAACCAGTGCCAAAATTTCTTTTCTTAAAACTGAAGCTTTCATAAATATATTACCTATAAGATTTACTTTCAAATTGCGTGCAAATGAACACAGTTTTCCGGTATCAACCAAATATTTTCTGACATTTTGATAGCCAAAATAACATATTTAACCATTTTAAACCATCGCAAGACATTGCCTCCCACAAGCACAACTTACAATTTACAACAAATCCAACTTATTACTTCAAAACAAAGTCTTTTAGTGTACCGGTTTTCTTAAAAAACACATAAAATCCGTTACACAACTTACGAATTGACACAAAGAGTTTTTTGTACATCATCTACATTTTTTAGAACTAAATAATGCCCTCCGTTTGTTATTTATAAATAAAGAAAGGATATTAGTATCCGAATTAAATCAGTATATCATGGAGAAGAACATTTTTAAACTAGAACAAGAGCAATTGAAAGAAATAGCCCTTTCATTGCAAAAGAAAGTGGAAGAAGGTCTGGCAGAAGACAATGCAGAAATACAATGTCTCCCAACATTTATTACTCCCAGGAGTAAAGGCATAAACGGAAAAGCATTGGTCCTCGACCTGGGGGGAACCAATTATAGGGTGGCAACCGTCAATTTTGCAAACGATAAAACAACCATTCATCCGGAAAACGGGTGGAAAAAAGATTTATCCGTTATGAAAACTCCCGGTTTCACCCGTGATGAATTATTTAAAGAACTGGCCGACCCGATCGGAGAAATCAAACGGGATGAAGAAATGCCGATCGGTTATTGCTTCTCCTATGCTGCCGAATCGCTTCCCGACGGTGATGCCCGGTTACTACATTGGACCAAAGGGGTTAATATAAAGGATATGATCGGACAACCTGTAGGGAAGCCTTTACTCAACTACTTGAATGAAATGAACAACGTCAAGTTCACCGGCATAAAGGTGCTTAATGACACAGTAGCCAGTCTGTTTGCCGGTCTTACCGACAGTAGTTACGATGCTTATATCGGACTGATTGTCGGAACGGGAACTAATATGGCTACTTTTATCCCGGCAGAAAAAATAACCAAATTACCTCCTTCCTGTCCGGTCAAAGGGCTTATCCCTGTTAATCTGGAATCGGGCAATTTTAATCCGCCTTTCCTGACGACTGTAGACGATATGGTCGATGCCTGTTCCGACAGCCGGGGAAGTCAGCGTTTTGAAAAAGCAGTCTCGGGCATGTATCTGGGAGAAATACTTAAAGCAGCCTTCCCGTTGGAAGAATTCGAAGAGAAATTCGATGCACAGAAACTGACAACGATTATGAACTATCCGGATATCCACAAAGAAAAATACGTAGAGGTGGCCCATTGGATCTATAACCGGTCGGCACAACTGGTAGCCGCATCCCTCGCCGGATTGATCAAATTGCTTACATCTTATAATAAAGAGACCAAAAAGATCTGTCTGGTCGCCGAAGGCAGCCTCTTCTGGAGTAAGAACCGGAAAGACAAAGATTATAATATCCTGGTAATGGAAAAATTACAGGAACTTCTGAATGAATTCGGACTGGGTGATGTAAAAGTTCACATCAATCAGATGAACAATGCCAATCTTATCGGAACAGGTATTGCAGCATTATCCTGAACATATTTTCAGAAGTTTGCTGTCGATAATTGCCGACAGGCTTGCCAACAATTATGAGCAAGCTTGTTGACAATTATGAACCGGAAAAATAAATTTATTCCGAATTCATCCCACAGATTTAATTCAATCTACTATCTTTGCCTGCAACACACTAGTTTTAATACAATATCTATGATAACAGAAGTTTTCAGAGAAAAGTCACCTTTATCTAATAAAGACAGTTTTATTTTGTTTGAACGCACAAAATCTTCTTTCACTTTTCCAATCCATGTCCATAACGTTTGGGAGTTGAACTTTGTGGAACATGCAGCCGGTGCGCAACGGATCGTTGGCGACTCGGATGAAGTCATCGGAGAGAAAGACCTTGTATTGATTACCAACACCGAGTTAAAACACGCCTGGCTGAATGGGAGTTGCCGTTCGAACGACATTCATGAAATCACCATCCAGTTTCCTCCTTCCTTATTCTCCAACCCGGCTTTTCAGAAAAACCAGTTCGACTCGGTCATGAAAATGATGGTAAAAGCAGAGCATGGACTGGTATTCGGCCTGGCAGATATCAACCGCGTACTTCCTATTATGCGAATGATTTCGACCGAGAAAGGGTTCTATTCCGTCATGAAATTCTTTATCCTGTTGCATGAACTGTCCTTATCCGAAGATGTCCGTGTCTTATCAAAGAATGTCTCTTCCCAATATACGGAAAGCGACTATCAAATGAAAAAGATACTCGACTATATCACTAAAAACCTCTGCAATCAGATAACCATCGATGAACTGGCTCAATATATGGGAATGAGCTTGTCTACGCTTTCCCGTTTCCTCAAAAAGAACACAGGACATAGTTTTACTGACTTTCTGCAGGAATACCGGATCAACTCCGTCGTTCGCGAACTGAATAATAACGAGAAAGAAAGCATCATGGATATCGCTTCCCGTTGCGGTTTCGTCAGTCAATCCTATTTCTATAAAGTATTCAAGAAATACAAGAACGTCACACCGCAGGAATATCGCGAAAATTATCAACGCCTGCGGGTTATCGTTTAAACACTATTACATTTTGACCGAATAGAGCAATCGATTTTGACCTTCCAGCACACTGGAAGGTCAACTAACAAACTAAAAACCAGACAATTAAACAAAACACAAGAGATTAACATCCAAGACTATATAAAGCAAAGATTTTCACTAAAATAAGTTAACCACATGCTACAAGGAAAAGCTATATAGTTAATTATTGTAATATACAAACGCTTATCATAGTTACAATTTTATAAAATTGACAGAAACGAGCAATAAGATTGACTGAATCCGACACTTCTCCATTTACTTCATTCTCTACATTTGCAATGAAGTCAAACATTAATGCCAATTAATATGAAAACACCTCGAAAATTAACCTTAGGATTGTTCGCTTGTTTGTTCCTTTTAGGAGCTTGTACAGACAGTGAAATGGTAGACCAGAAAGCTGGTGGTTCTCTTGCAACAAAAGCCGTTGCAAATACTGACGTAATACTCCATTGGAATACAGAAGAACAAAACATTGATGGTTTCGGTGTGGCACAAGCCGGATGGGCAGATTATCTGTATGCACACCGCAAACGTGATACAGTCTTAGACCTGATGTTCGGAAAAGATGGATTACACTTGAATATATTAAGAGGTGAAATCTATTCCCATTATTGGAAAAACGAAGGAGATACTTCTTTCCATTTGGATGAAGAAATCGATATGCCGCTCGACGATCCGTTTTTTGATATCGACTACAGTGCCGATGGGAATGAAGCTGCAGAAGAAATAGCTCAACGCAAAGGCCAGTTATGGATCAACCAACGTGTCAAAGCGTTATATGACGTAGATAAATTCGTTTATTCTGTCTGGAGTCCGCCTGCCTATATGAAAAGTAACGACAGTGATTCGAAAGGGAATTTAAAATCTGCTTACTATCAAAAATTTGCCGATTATCTGTCAGCTTTCTGTGATGCTTACAGTTCAGTAGGTCTAAAGCCTTATGCCATATCACCAGCCAATGAACCGGAATATGCAGCTTCCTGGAGTTCTTGCCTCTGGTTACCGGGAACAACTACCTTGGGACGATTCATTGTTAACAACATGGGGCCGACATTTGCCGCCAATCACCCGGATGTTAAGATTATTTTCGGTGAAAATGCACAATGGACAGGTATTTTAGGTTTTATCATGGGTAGTAAAAACTATGTACGCGATATTTTAAATGTCAATACCCGCATTACCAATTACCCGATCATCGCAGCCGGACACGGTTATGTGGACCCGGTAACAAAAAAAGATCCGGGTATCGAACCGTTTACGAAGGCAGAATCAAAAAACATTCCGGTATGGTTGACAGAAATCAGCGACCCGAACAACTCATACACAACTTCCATAGATGACGGCCTAAACTGGGCAGTCAAATTCCACCGTTACCTTTGTGAAGCCAATGTAAGTTCAATTATCTGGTGGGCAGGAGCCTTGCCTGACAGTGGTACTAATGAAGGGTTGATTTATATTAACAAAGAAAATCGTACCGATTACGAAACCGGAAAACGTTATGAGACATTCGGAAACTTTACACGCTATATTCCTGTAGGCAGTACCCGCATCTCAGCCGAATACAACTCCGACCAAGGCTATATGGTATCCGGTTATAAAAAAGGCAATAACTTTACAATTGTAGCCATCAATACCAACGACACAGAAACAACTATCGACCTGGCATTAGACAACAACCAAACAGCTAGCCCGCTTGCCGGTTACCTGACCGATGCCACCCACAAATGGGAAACCTTGGAGACTATCCAACCGGTAGGTAATACGTACATGATAACTCTTCCGGCAAAGAGCGTTGTAACCTTTACAGGAAATGTTGAATAACTTTAAATTTATAAGATCATGAAAAGTTTTTTTTACACAAACAATTTTACTGGTTGTTGCTTTATTAGTAGGAACAAGAGCAAAAGCGGTTAGTTATAAAATGGTGTAGAGACTGCCAAGATCATCAAAAAATAACAACCTAAATCATATAACAATCTGTTTACTATCCTTCAAAATTTAAGGATAGTAAACCCTTTATTAACCTAATAGAATTATTTTATCATTTAAATATTTAATTATGAACAGAAAACTAGCTTTTTCTCTATTACTAGGAGCCTTTGCTGTTTCCAGTTGGGCGCAGCAGGCTATGACCGTGAAAGGTACGGTAAAAGACTCGGAGAACAATCCAGTCATCGGAGCAACAGTTGTTGTAAAAGGAACCACAATAGGTACAACAACTGACATTGATGGGAATTACACCATCAATGTCAACCCAGGACAGGTCCTGGAATTTTCTTACGTAGGTATGCAACAATCTTTTATCACTGTTGGAGATAAAAATGTAATCAATATCACAATGGCTGACGGTGAACAATTGGATGAGGTTGTCGTAATCGGTTATGGTACGGTGAAGAAAAGAGATTTGACCGGTGCCGTTGCCTCTGTTTCTTCTAAAGACCTACAAGCCAATATCGCCAAAAGTGCAGCCGGGGCATTGCAAGGTCGTATTGCCGGTGTAAGTGTTTCCAACGTTGGAGGCCAACCCGGTTCAGGCATGAGTATCAACATTCGTGGATTAAGTTCTTTAGGTTCAAATACACCGTTGTATGTAATCGATGGCGTTTATGGAGATATCAACATGGTAGACCCGGCAGATATAGCATCACTTGAAGTATTGAAAGATGCTTCGGCTGCGGCTATCTACGGTTCACGTGCAGCTAATGGCGTTGTGCTGATTACGACTAAAGGCGGTAAAAAAGAAACTCCTACGACTATCGACGTAAATGTTTATTCCGGTTTCCAGAACATCACCAAGAAACTGGATGTGCTAGACGCTCAACAATGGATCTCAGTGATGAAACAAAGCGGTTACCTTCCTGAAAGCGCAGCAAACTTCCAAGGAGCCGGAACAAACTGGCAGGATGAAGTATATCGTACAGCTCCTGTCACAAAAGCCAATTTAAATATCAGCGGAGGTACAAAAACGGCTACCTATAATGTGTCTGCCGGTTATATCAACCAACAAGGTATCTTATTGAATTCAGGATACAGTGCATTTAATGTTCGAGCCAAAAACACATTCTCTTTCTTTAACGATCATTTCCGTGTTGGAAATACATTGTTAGTGAAAACAGCCGACAAACAGATCAATGACTTAGTCATTACAGACCCCTTGCGTCAGAACCCGTTGATGAAGGTGAAAGACCCGAATCAGTTAGGTGGTTATGCCGGTATCGAACCTTGGATGAAAAACATGGACAACCCTGTCGGTTATTCCGAATTGTTCGACAGACAAAAACACAACATGGAGTTGTTATTGAACGCTTACGCAGAAATCGACCTGGGTCTAAAAGGATTAAAATACAAACTGAACTTTGGTTACAACAAAAACAACGGCCGTAGCTACAACTACAATCCTGAATACAATTTCGGTTCCGGAGCCATACAGTCAAGCCTGAGTGAAGGTGCTTCTTTCGGTGACCAATGGTTGGTTGAAAACACGTTGCACTACGACAACACATTCGGAAAACACACCGTATCCGGCTTGTTCGGTTATTCCGCACAAGAAAATAAAGACCGTTCGTTTGGTGCAGCCCGTAAAGATATTCCGGCAGGAACAGATGCAATCGGAGCTGGTGCCACTACGGAACAAACCACTTCCGGATCTTTACAGGAACACTCATTAGTTTCTCTGTTTGCCCGTGCCATGTATAGCTACGATTCGCGCTATATGATTTCTGCCTCTATCCGCCGTGATGGTTCTTCCCGCTTTGCCGATGGTCACAGATATGGTGTATTCCCATCTGTATCCGCCGGTTGGAATATCATGAACGAACAGTTCTTTGAAAATGCGAAAAAAACTGTTGACGAATTGAAACTACGCCTCAGCTACGGTGTATTGGGTAACCAGGAAATCGGAAACTATACCACTCAAAGTACAGCCACCAGCGGTATCAACTACGTACAAGGCGGTCAGTGGTGGATGGGTAGTAGTACCGGTGTTAACTGGGTATCACCTAAAGATTTGACTTGGGAAGAGACTCGGACTACCAACATCGGTTTGGATGCAAGCTTCTTCAACGGGAAACTATCTTTCAATGCGGATTACTTTATCCAGGAAACCAAAGACGTATTATTAAGTATCTCTATGCCCCCATCTGTCGGTATGGGCGGTAGTCCGACAATGAATGCCGGTACTATCCAGAATAAAGGTTTTGAATTGGTTGTTAACCACCGCAATACGGTAGGAGAAGTTTATTACAACGTCGGAGTAAACCTCTCTACGGTCAGCAACAAGATCAAAGAAATTACCGTAGGTAGCGACAAACAAGAGTTTGCTGGTTACAATCCACAAGGTGAAGGTACTATAACTTGGGCCAAAGTCGGTGATCCGATTGGTGCATTCTATGTTGTAAAGACAGACGGTATCTTCCAAAATGAACAAGAAATAAAAGCACATACCACTGCCGATGGTAAATTGATCCAACCGGACGCACAGCCGGGAGATATTCGCTTCATCGACTACAACGGTGATGGCCAGATTAGCGACGATGACCGTCAATATGCAGGAAGTCCGTTTCCCGATGTAACCTTCGGCATCCGTGGCAACGTTCAATACAAAGGATTTGATTTAGGATTGTTCTTTGACGGCATGATTGGTAACAAAATATACAACTACACACGTTGCCGCATGGAATCCATGAACGAATTCACCAACTTCGGTACAAGCACATTAAATGCATGGACCGAACAGAACAGAAATACCGATATGCCCCGCTTCACACAAGAAGACAAAAATGAAAACCGCCGTCGTTGTAGCGACCGCTGGTTAGAAAACGGTTCTTTCTTCCGTTTGAAGACATTGGAATTCGGTTACACATTGCCACAAAATCTGTTGACACCGTTAAGAATGAACAATTTGCGTATATATACAGCAATGGACAATCTATTTACTGCCACTAAATACACCGGCTATACACCTGACTTAGGACAGAACGACGATCAGAACGGTGGTGGTGACGGTACCATGACAAGAGGTTGTGACCACGGTCGTTTCCCGTTGGCAAGAACAATTACATTTGGCGTTCAACTTAATTTCTAATTTAACAAAATGCTCATAATATGAAAACGAATATATTAAAAAAGCTGGTTCTCGTTCCGGCTGCTGTCCTTGCCATGACAGGATGCAACGAGTCTGATTTTTTAAGTTTTACAAACCCGAATGAATATGTAGAAGATACCTATTGGTCTTCTGAAGCCAATGCACAAGCTGCTATGGCAACCATCTATTCTCCTATCCGTAGCCAGATGTATGGCTATTTCGGAGGTTATACCGGTTGGCATACCATAAACCGTGCAGATGATACTTGGTTCATCTTGGGAGAAGAAGCGCACAACTGGCAACCCGCCACTTTCACCAACACCCCGAATACGGCAGAAAGTGATTTTGGCAGAATCTATAACACCATCAATCGTGCCAATGTCCTTCTAAACAATATTCATAAAGCGGATATGGACCAGACTAAAATGAACGAACTGATTGGAGAAGCTAGTTTCTTAAGAGGTTACGCTTACTTCCTGTTAGTTACCAACTTTGGCGATGTTCCTCTGCGTCTGGTTTCTGCTGCTGAAAGTTTGGAGGAAACCATGAAGCCGAGTTCTCCGGAAGCTGATATATGGAAACAAGTTGAAGCTGACTTCAAAACAGCCAAGGAATATTTGCCGATCACCCGTCCTTCTGAAGAAGCCGGTCGTGTAACCAAAGGAACTGCTATCGCTTACTTGGGCAAAACATACAACTATCTGAAAAGATACGAAGAGGGAGAAGCGGAATTGAAAACAATCATGCAAAGCCCTTACACATACGACCTGACTGAAAATTTCGAAGACAACTTCACCGAATATACAGAGTTAAACAAAGAATCAATATTTGAACTCGTATATGAAGGGAAATACGGTTCAGGTAGTTGGGGCTCTGAAGGGCCGAACGATACACAGGGTTGGGTAATTCCTAACTTCGTAGGGCCGCAAGGTACAGGCGGTTGGTTCAAATGGATGCCGACAGCTTCTATCGTAGATGACTTCATCGTTGAAGAACGCCCGGCCGGTTCCGATACACGCTTTGATAAACGTATGTACACCAGTTTCTTCTGGAAACATTCTGATTATGAAACGACTGTAGAAGATGGTGCATGGTTCGGAGATATGTCATTCGATGAGATCTGGGAGGCTTGTGCGACCAAACGTTTAAGAGGTGAACCGGATTACCCGACCATCAGTGACAAACCCGGACGTTTCTTGATCAAGAAATTCACCAATTTCTACAAAAATGAAGCAGAATCAAACAGTATGTACAACCAGGCAAACCAGAATAACAACCTGCGTGTGATGCGTTTTGCCGAAGTATTGCTGCTACATGCCGAAGCCTGTATCAAAACCAATAAACTGGCTGAAGCGGCTGCTGACCTGACACGTATCCGCGACCGTGCCGGACTTGCTAAAAAGACTTGGAACGGAGCCGATGAATTGTGGGAAGAAATGGTTCATCAAAACGAACTTGAATTCTTCTTTGAAGGTCACCGTTTCTTTGACTTGAAACGCTGGTATTCTTACGAAGAGATGAAGCAGATTTTCGTCAAAAACAAAAAACAAGGTGCTGAGAACTTCCAGCCAAAACATTTTTATCTGCCTATTCCGCAAAATGAATTGAATACCAATGCGGCTATCGAACAGCATCCGATGTGGAGATAAACCGAAATAATTGAATAGAACAGCTATAGGGGGAAGTGACACCCTGACAAACACAGTACGTGTCCTTCCCCTCCCTTTGTCTGTAAATAGAAAGTAATCGCATGAGAAAATATATTCATAACACAAGAACTGCCTTGCTTGCTCTTTTACTGGGAGTATGTACCGGATGTAACGAAGAGATTGATTCTCCTGAAACAGAAACAGGTGAAGAAATAACAACTATCCGTTCATTAATGGAAGAAGGTAGCCTGTTAATAAAAACCGAACAAAATGAGGATAAACACCTTTTCTATTTTGAAACAGACACGTTGGTTATCCCCTCGCATGAAATCATCCGATTGACACCCGACATTGACAACTGGAAAACAACACTGCTTTTCGCAGACAACACGATATTAGAGATTCCGACCTTAGGAACCTCTTTCCATCTTAGCGACAAAAACATCAAACTCGATCCTACCGGCTATGCCCCTTTAAGTGCAGAACTCAATTTACTTTTACCGGCAAGCGGTTACCTGACCGTCTGTGTCAAGGGGAAACACGAAGGTACCGATTTGTCACATACATTCAAGAAGTACAGCTCTGCATACCGGGTAAACGTACACGGTCTCTATGAGAATCACACCAATACGGTCTATATCTCCCAAACAAACAAGCAGGGGAAAGTACGACTGACCGACTCAATCAAAATAACAGTCCCCGACTTGCTACTTAACACCCAATATCCCCAAATAACAACGATTGTCGCTCAACGGGAAAAAATGGAGCCCGGAGTGACGTTAATCAATTTCTTGGGAGATAACGAATACGATACACATCGCCCATTCATCATAGATAACTATGGCGATATCCGGTGGCTGTTACGCCTGAAAGATCATCCGGAGATGAGAATAACAGCCCATACCGGCTTAAAACGAAACAAGAAAGGAAATTTCTATTGCGGAGATGTAAAGACAGGAAGAATCCTGGAGTTTGACATGGTCGGCAATATACTAAATACATGGAACATACAAGACAAAGGATATTCATTCCATCATGATGTCATTGAAATACCTAACGGCCATCTGATTGCAACAGCCAGTAAAGATGGAAGCATTGGACAAGACGGGAAAGTAACGACTTACGACTATGTGGTGGAAGTAGACAATGAAACCGGTGCCATTGTCAATGAATGGGATCTAAAAAAATCGCTGGATGAAACTCGTAAAACTTTTGTCCCGGCAGGTGACACGATCGCGGTTTTTGGTAACTGGGCTCATGGTAATGCAGTCATTTATTCGGAAGACGATGATTGCATCATCGTGTCCTGTCGCTATCAGGGAGTCGCCAAATTGACCCGTAACAATCAGCTTAAATGGATCCTAACGCCTCATAAAGAGTGGAAAAATTCGCTCACCCTTCTGATGCCTTTAGATGCAAAGGGCGAGAAGATAACAGATATAGAAATCCTTAACGGAGAAAAAAATCATGATGATTTCGAATGGTGCTGGGGACAACATTGTCCCGTATTCATGCCCAACGGAAATATATTGCTCCTTGACAATGGTTTCTACCGTAACTATCAGACCTACGATAAAGACAGGGAAAAAGCGTATACCCGTTCCGTTGAATACAAGATTAATGAAGAGCAAAAAACAATACAACAAGTATGGGAATATGGGAAAGAAAGAGGAAAATCTTGTTTTGCCATGGGAGTATCTTCTACACAATATTTACCGGAAACGGACCATGTGTTATTCTGTCCGGGAGTTGGGACTCCGACTGTTAATGGGCTTGGAGGCAGAGTCATTGAAGTTGACTATAAAACCAAAGAGGTTATTTCTGAAATACATTTTTCAGTACCTAACTATTTGGCATTTCACCGTGCCAAACGAATTTCACTTTATCCGGAGAACTTATAACATTAATATATACGAAGCTGAAAAACTAGAAAAATGAAAATTTTCAAAGAAAAACTAGAAAAATTACAATACTTGCATAAAGTTCTCATATTACGAAAAAATATAAAAGAAGAGAATGATAACGGTATTGTCACCCGTTATACCTATCCGGTAATCACCCGCGAACACATACCCCTGGAATGGCGTTACGACCTCAACCCGGCTACTAATCCGTATTGTCTGGAGCGTATCGGGGTGAATGCCTGTATGAACTCCGGAGCGATAAAGTGGAAGGATAAGTATCTACTGATGGTCCGTGTGGAGGGTTGGGACCGTAAATCGTTCTTTGCCATTGCCGAAAGTCCGAACGGGGTGGATAACTTCCGGTTCTGGGAACGACCGGTCAACCTGCCGGATATCGATCCGGAGGAGACAAACGTGTATGACATGCGCCTGACCGCCCACGAGGACGGTTGGATATACGGTATCTTTTGCAGCGAACGCCATGATCCGGCTGCCGCTCCGGGAGATTTGTCTTCAGCTGTTGCCAAAGCCGGAATTGTCCGTACCAAAGATTTGATCGACTGGGAAAGGCTACCGGACCTGAAATCAAAAAGCCAGCAGCGTAATGTAGTCCTTCATCCGGAATTTGTCGACGGGAAGTATGCATTATATACCCGCCCGCAGGATGGCTTTATCGATGCCGGTAGCGGAGGCGGTATCGGCTGGACGCTCATCGATGATATTACACACGCAGAAGTTCTCTCTGAACAAATTATAGACAAACGCTACTATCATACAATCAAGGAGGTCAAGAACGGGGAAGGTCCGCATCCCATCAAGACTCCACAGGGCTGGTTACATCTCGCCCACGGGGTCAGGGCATGCGCTGCAGGACTACGTTATGTACTTTATCTGTACATGACGTCCCTGGAGGACCCCACCAAAGTGATCGCACAGCCCGGCGGCTACTTCCTCGCACCTGTCGGGGAAGAACGCATCGGGGATGTCTCGAACGTCTTATTTACCAATGGATGGATTGCAGACGAAGACGGAAAAGTATTTATCTACTATGCATCCTGCGATACACGGATGCATGTAGCAGTATCGACGATAGAAGTTTTGGTCGATTACTGCATGAACACTCCGGAAGACGGTCTTCGGTCGGCCGCTTCTGTTGCCAGAATAAATGAACTGATTGATAAAAACAAAAAGTACAAAGGAGTATGATTTAAGGCAATAATGTGAAAAGAGTCTGAAGCCTTATGTAACACATTACGGCTTCAGACTCTTTATTTTATACCCGCCCTAAAAATTCGTCAACCGTATAATTCAGGAAGTTATTAAACGGGAGTAACTGTTCGAAATGCTTGATCGCCTGGTCCATCCAATCGTCCGTCATAAAAAACTCGTCCGGTTTAACGGTAGCAAAACAGTAATCCTTGTGCCGCATGATCTCACTATATTTGAAATCCGTCGGATAGCCGGCCGGCATACGTTTCAACACTTCGCCCTCCATTACCGGAAAAGCCTCTTTAAAAGACGGATTTTCAATGATACCTACAAACTCGTCGATATGATCGTAAATATCCTGACGAAGCATCTTCAACAGTTTAGGAGGAGGACACCATACACCACCGGACAGCATACAATTACCCGGCTCCAGATGAATATAATATCCACCCCGTTCACTGGCACGTCCGCCTTGCGCCATATAAGCGGCGAAATGAATTTTATAAGGGGTCTTATCCGGAGAAAAACGCAAATCCCGGTAGATACGGAACTGGCAGTCTTTCGCTTCCAGCCCGGCCACCTGCGGATCGAACAGGGCGATCCGGTTGATCAGTTGCTGTACCTCATCGAGAAACCCTTTATGCAATACATCGTAGCGGTCTTTATTTGCCTGAAACCACTCCCGGTTATTGTTCTGACTTAATTCCTTCAGGAATTGTATTATTTCTGCATTCATAAATATCTGTTTGTTTTACAGGCAAAGATACAGAATAATATCATTCATTATCCCAGTTTCTGTCCGTACGGAACGGAGCAACCGGTAAACCTTCCTTACCGAACAAGTTTCCAATAGTTGCATCATCAAAACAATAATGGACTGCAACCGGCTTTTTCACACGAGGGGAAGTTATGATAACGGTGTTATCCTTGATCTGAGCTTTTCCCGGTTCGAAAACACCGTCTTCTCCTGCAATCATAAACCCGGTCAGCTGTTTTCCTTTACACATTAGTCCGGCATCAGCATGAAGGAATGAAATAACCGCCTTGTTCTTGTCGACCGTCATTTTACTGAATACCGGGCTTTCGTAGCCGGAAGCGAGTTGTCCGTAAGTCTTTCCCAAAGCCATATTTGCCAGACGCAGACCAACGTTTTGCTTATCTGTCGGATGAATATTCGTTACATCTGCAACACAATCGGAGATTGCCACCATCCCTGTTCCCGGAACCGTGCGTGACACCCATTCCTGATGTTCGCGAACCAAAGCAGCCCCGTTATCGTTTGAATTATATGTATGAGGTGCGATCTGCACCAGATAAAACGGGAAATCCTTCTTAAAACTCTTCCGCCAGCTTTCAATCATTGTCTTCAACAAAATACCGTAAGACGAAGCATGATCGCGATTTGACTCTCCCTGATACCAGATTGCACCGGCCAAGGCATAAGGTACAACCGGATTGATCATCTGATTATATAAAACACCCGGCTCCACCGGCCACCAGGGATATGTTTTATCCGGCATCACATCACGTATCTGAGGATTATTCATCACCAGTTCCTCCGGAGTCCAAACTTCTGCAGGAGTACCACCCCACGCAGAAACGATCAGGCCGACAGGTACGTTCAGATCTTTTTGCAGATCACGACCAAAGAAATAAGCCACAGCACTGGTAGTTTTCATTACATCAGGAGTACAGGCCGCCCAGGATGCTTCACAATCGTTCTGAAGAGTTTTTGCTCCGCGTTTAGGGATATGAAAAAAACGAATATTCGGATAATTAGCGGCAGCGATCTCTTCATCACGGTTATCTATATTGCTCATGGGCGTCCATTCCATATTCGATTGCCCGCTACAAAGCCAGACTTCACCCAGCATGACATCTTTCAGTTCACAACTTCCATTGCCTAAGACAGATACCGTATACGGGCCTCCGGCTCCGGCTGTTTTCAGTGTCGTTTCCCAGGTACCATCGGAACGAACGACTGTTGTCGCCGTATCTTTCGGCGCCCAGCTTCCGACCACTTTGATCGTACCGCTTGCTACTCCCCAGCCCCATACGGGCACATCGCTTTTTTGTTGCAACACCATATGATCTGTAAAAACAGACGGCAAACTGATCTGGGCCTGTACACCGCCCATCAGCAGGGACAAGCCGACAGCCATCCCGGTAAATCGTGTTAGTTTCATGTATTCCTATATATTTGAATGATTAACTGATTAACAAATGTATAATAAAAATCAGAACGAGAATCCCAGATTCAAATAAAACTGAAGACTGGTATTCTGATTAGACATACTGAAATTGGCACTCAACGGTCCGGCGATACTATTATAGGCATACCCGATGCTACCGCCCCAAACGCTTTTCCCTTTTAACAGGTGAAGGAAGTCATCATGATGAATGGCATAGTTACCGATCAGCGAAATATAGTTTCGTCCGGCTATGCGTTGCCGAAAATGAAGGCGGGCCACCGCAATGGCATTGTCGAATATCTCCACCCGGTTGATACCGGCAAACGGCAATTGGTGGGGAACATATTTTCCTTCAACCTCTCCACCCACTGCATTCAGGAAAGGATAGGCCAGATTGCCTCCTATCAGTACACGCCCATAAAGAGACGGCAACACACTCAGATGGGAAGTGATGGGAATAACGGATGTGAAATTAAGCCCGACAGCCGAGAAAGGCGCATGACCGTTATAACTGACAAAGTTATCCGTATAAAAAGAATAATCGGCTTTCAGGGAAACACCTTTAGTCGGGAAATAACGGCGATCGAATGTCTCCAGATGTGCCAGAGCAAAATAACTGATGAAACCTTCCGGTTTAACCTCATACTCGTTGTTATTATCCCCTGTATACAAAAAGGAAGTATAGTTGAAATACTCATAACGTAAGCCCACCTTGAACTTGAAGTTCAGCCAGTTCATATCAGAGTACCCGAACTCCGCCAGATGATGTGTATAACTGGTATTAAAGGTTTTATCTCCTTTCCGATAAATATCCAGATCATTATAAGTAAACTGATATGCCAGATTCAGATTACGCAACGGATTCCGCTCGATCGCATAATCCAGCCGTCCATAGGAGATCTTTCCGCCGACACGTCCGGTAAAAGCCAGCCGGGAATGATTGCGTGCCCTATAATCTAAGGTAGCATTCAGCAAAACACCGATCACCTCTTCCGAATCGAAGCGGACACCCAGATTGATCGAACTGATCGACTTCTTCTGTGCCGTCAGTACCAGATCCTGTTGTTGTTCGCCTGTCAATTTATAATTTACATTCGAATAGGCATTTGAACCGACCAGGATCGACATAGCTTTATGCAACTCTTTCAAGGTGATATGACTATTTTCACGCAGGCCGCTGATCTGCATCAACCACTTCTCATCGCGCGGGTCGGTACCGGCAAAAGAGATATGCCGGATATAAAAACTGTCGGTAGGTAAAACCGGATATGACTTACGGGGTAATGTATGTTCCTCCGGGCGATAATCTTCCGGGATACCGATCTTCTTTTTCAATGCCATAATCTCATCCCAGCGGCCACGGGCTTCCTGCTCGCCACGGCGAATCAGCGTATCGAGTGCCGTCGTACTGAAACTGGCTGCATTATAAGGTGTCATATTCGGCCGGAATAACAAATCGGCCCTTTCTTTATTTTTCGCATACTTTTCATAACCATGCAGGGCTATGATCTGGCCGATTACATCGCCGGGGGTATTCAATCCCTCCAACACTTTCAGGTCGCTGGTCCCGAGATCAACGCCGATAATAATATCAGCCCCCATATTCAATGCGACATCGACAGGGAAATTATCATTCAATCCCCCGTCAACCAATACCATACTGTCCAGTCTTACCGGGGCAAACACAGCCGGAATAGCCATACTCGCACGCATAGCAAGAGGAAGGCTTCCCTTATGGAAAACATAATCTTTTCCATCCACGACATCTACCGCTACGCAGGCAAACGGTATATTGAGATTATTGAATTCAATGGAATCATGGTAGCCGATCGTGAGGTTTGAGAAAAGATTCTGCAAATTCTGGCCTTTGATCATACCGCTGATCACACGGTCCTTCTTCTCCTTCCCGAAAGGCAAAGAGAGAATATATCGCTCGGAATTTTCTTTTTCCGGAAACGACAGGCTGGTACGTGTCACCCGGTCACTCAGAAGCATTGTCCAATCCTGATGTATCACCATGCTATCGATCTCAGCCGGAGTATAACCGATCGCATATAATCCGCCTACAATAGCACCCATACTGGTTCCCGCCACATAATCGATCGGGATACCTGCTTCCTCCAGCACTCTCAACACGCCAATATGAGCTACTCCTTTTGCTCCTCCGCCACCCAACACGACCCCGACTTTCTTTCGTTGGGCCGTCAGAGAAGGCAAAGCGACCAGTAACATCAGCAAAAAGCAAAGTAACTTTTTCATCTGCACAATATTAATTTACGGCAAATGTAATCGGTTTACATCAAAAATTGTATTAAATTTGACCAAATTTCTCACCTTAAGAAGAAAAACTCAATATGCAAAAACTAGCATTATGTCTATTACTATGCAGCTTTACTTTTCAAAGCTTTGCAACAGTAGATCCATTGAAAGGCTATCAGTATGCCTCAGAACAAGCGCCTAAAGGGGACGAATGGGAATCACCCGAAAACATAGCGCTAAACAAAGAACAACCTCATGCCTGGTTTTTCTCTTTTAAAGATCCGGAAAGTGCCCGGAAAGTATTGCCGGAAAACAGCGCTTACTGGCAATCTCTGAACGGAGATTGGAAATTCAACTGGGTACGTACGCCGGAAGAACGTCCGAAAGACTTCTTCCAAACGAACTTCGATGTATCGGGATGGGACAATATCCCGGTTCCATCCAGCTGGAATATCGTCGGTCTCCAAAAAGACGGGTCGCAAAAGTACGGAACTCCTATTTACGTGAACCAGCCCGTTATTTTCCAGCATAAAGTGGCTGTCGACGACTGGCGAGGCGGGGTAATGCGCACTCCGCCGGAAAACTGGACCACCTTCAAAGACCGTAATGAAGTAGGTTCCTACCGCCGTGAGTTCACTATCCCTACGGACTGGGAAGGGAAGGAAGTATTTATCAATTTCGACGGAGTCGACTCTTTCTTCTATCTCTGGATAAACGGCCAATACGTCGGTTTCTCGAAGAATTCACGTAACACAGCCAGTTTCAATATCACACCCTACCTGGTGAAAGGGACGAACATCGTTGCAGCCGAAGTTTATCGTAGCTCCGACGGTTCTTTCCTCGAGGCACAGGATATGTTCCGCCTGCCGGGTATCTACCGCAGCGTATCGTTGACAGCCGTTCCGCAGTTACACGTTCGCGATCTGGTAGCGACTCCCGACCTGGATGCCACCTACACAAACGGTTCACTGAATATCCGGGCTGACATCCGTAACCTGGGTAAAAAGGCTGCTAAAAACTATTCGATCGTTTATTCGCTGTATGCCAACAAGCTCTACTCAGACGACAACACGAAAGTAGACAATGCCACGGCCTCTGCCCCCATTGCCCTTGTTGCAGCCGGACAGGAAATAGGAACCGAAACTGTGTTGACTGTACAAAATCCGAATAAATGGTCTGCCGAACAACCCTATCGTTACACCCTGGTAGGAGAGTTGAAAGATAAAAAAGGCCGTACGGTAGAAACGATCTCCACCACTGTCGGTTTCCGGAAAGTAGAGATCAAAGACACCCCCGCTTCGGAAGATGAATTCGGTCTGGCCGGTCGCTACTACTACGTAAACGGCAAGACCGTCAAGCTAAAAGGTGTCAACCGTCACGAAAGTAATCCGGGCGTAGGCCACGCTATCACACGTAAGATGATGGAAGATGAAGTGATGTTGATGAAACGTGCGAACATCAACCACGTTCGTAACTCCCACTACCCGGACGATCCGTACTGGTACTATTTATGCAATAAATTCGGTCTTTACCTGGAAGATGAAGCAAATATCGAATCGCACGAATATTATTACGGTGTAGCCTCTTTATCCCATCCGAAAGAATGGAGAGACGCCCATGTGGCACGTGTGATGGAAATGGTACATGCGAACATCAATAACCCGTCTATCGTTATCTGGTCGTTAGGAAACGAAGCCGGTCCGGGACAGAACTTCGTTGAAGCCTACAATGCACTGAAGAAAGCAGACTTGTCACGTCCCGTTCAATACGAACGAAACAATAAGATTGTAGATATGGGGTCTAACCAGTATCCGTCTATCTCCTGGGTACGTGGTGCCGTAAAAGGCGATTATGATATCAAGTATCCGTTCCATATCTCGGAATATGCCCACTCCATGGGTAATGCCTGCGGTAACCTGATCGATTACTGGGACGCAATGGAGTCGACCAACTTCTTCTGTGGCGGTGCCATCTGGGACTGGGTAGACCAATCACTCTATAATTACACACCGGATGGAAAACGTTATCTGGCTTATGGAGGCGACTTCGGTGATACGCCTAACGACGGACAGTTTGTTATGAACGGTATCGTATTCGGCGACCTGGAACCGAAACCGCAATATTATGAAGTAAAGAAGGTGTACCAGCACATCGGTGTAACAGAAGTCGATGCCTCCAAAGGCCTTTTCGAAATTTTCAACAAATATTACTTCAACGATCTGTCTGACTATGCCGTAAAATGGTCGCTGTACGAAAACGGGAAAGAGGTAGAAAGCGGATCATTGAATCCGGGCACAGTGGCTCCCCGTAAGCGTGTGCAGGTGGCCGTTCCTTATACTTACAGCAAATTGAAAGCCGAAAATGAATACTTCGTCAAGGTACAGTTCCTATTGAACGAAAATAAACCGTGGGCTGATAAAGGCTATGTAATGGCGGAAGAACAACTTCCTGTAAAAGCGGCAACAGACAAACCCGCTATTAATGAAGTAGCGAATGCCGCCACCGGCAAACTGACTATCGACAAACAGGCTGATCCACGTTTCTCCACCATCAAGGGAGATAACTTCGAAATTAAATTCGACAACGAGATCGGTACTATCTACAGTTTGAATTACAACAACGAAACAATCATCGCCGATGGTAATGGACCCAAATTGGATGCTTTTCGTGCCTTTACCAACAACGACAACTGGTTCTACGGAAGTTGGTTCGAAAACGGACTGCACAACCTGAAACATAGAGCTACAGCCTCTAAAGTTCTTAATAGAAAAGACGGTGCTATCGTACTGTTCTACACCGTAGAATCGCAAGCTCCTAATGCCGCCAAGATACTGGGAGGAACTTCCAGTGGCAAGAATAGTGTGGAAGAACTGACCGACAAAGTTTTCGGAGAAGACGACTTCAAGTTTACTACCGACCAGGTATGGACCATCTATCGCGACGGCTCCATTGAACTGCAGGCAAGTATCACATCCAACAATCCGAGTCTGGTTCTGCCTCGTCTGGGTTATATGATGAGAGTTCCTCAACGTTATGAAAACTATACTTATTACGGACGTGGCCCTGTTGAAAACTATGCAGACCGTAAAGTGGGGCAGTTCATCGAAATGTATAAATCGACTGTTGCCGACCAGTTTGTGAATTTCCCGAAACCACAGGACATGGGCAACCACGAAGACGTACGCTGGTGCGCCCTGACCGACAAGACAGGTAAAGGAGCTGTCTTTGTGGCAACAGACCGACTCTCTACTTCGGCATTACAATACTCTGCACTCGATCTGACACTGTCCGGACATCCTTACCAACTACCGAAAGCCGGCGATACTTATCTGCATCTCGACCTGGCCGTTACAGGTCTGGGAGGTAACAGTTGCGGACAGGGTGGCCCATTGGTACAGGACCGTGTGTTTGCCGGACAAAATAACATAGGCTTCATTATCCGCCCGGCAGCGCAAGATCTTTCGGCTGTGGCACAGGTTTCAGCCGCAGGTGATATTCCTTTCTCTATTACCCGTAGCCGTACAGGTTTGGTAAAACTGTCGTCTATCGACAAAGAGGCCGTTATCTGCTACACGATCGGTAAAGACAAGAAAGCGAAAGAATATACGGAAGCCATCCCGATGCGTGAAGGTGGAACGATCACTGCCTGGTTCAAGAATAACCCGGAGATCAAATCGACTAAAACTTTCAATAAAATGGAAAGTATACAAACGGAGGTCATCTATGCCAGTAGCGAAGAAGTGGACGGAGGTGATGCCAAGAACCTGGTAGACGGTGATCCGAACACGATCTGGCACAGTATGTATTCTGTTACCGTTGCCAAATATCCGCATTGGGTAGATTTGGATGCGGGTGAAGAAAAAGCACTCAAAGGCTTTATCTACCTGCCGCGTCAGGATGGCAGCAATGGTAACATCAAGGAATATTCCATTCAGGTCAGTCCAGATGGTAAGAATTGGGGAGAACCCGTTTGTAAAGGCTGGTTCGCCAACAACAAGGATGAAAAGAAAGTCCTTTTCGACAAACCGGTAAAAGGACGTTATATCCGCTTCACAGCCTTGAGTTCACAGAACGGACAGGATTTCGCAACAGGGGCAGAACTTACTGTTCTGAGTGAATAAAAAATCCATCTGTATAGAATTATACAGATAATACTTAAAAAGAAGAGCGATTAGAATCTATTCGCTCTTCTTTTTTGATCTATATTAAGGCTGGTCCAATCCTCATCACCTCACTTAATAATCAGATCAAACCATATGTATTCTTTCATATCGAACGCGTTATGCCATTCCTTAGGTGGTAACTTTGCATTACGGACGTCACAATAACTACCTGCCAATCTTAACTCCCCATCAACCATCACCTCCCGTAAAGCACCACTTGTATAGCCAATTAGAGGGATTGTATCATCTGAATGATAAAAGTCTGTCGGATATATTTCTAATAAAATACTATGTAAAACATCATCCACTTCTACTTTTTCCTTAACCTGCTTTTCTCCTTCAACAATAAAACATACCTCATGTGCATGGAGCGGTTCAGCTTCAATATGAATCAACAAAACTGTATCCTTTATTACATAAGAGGGGGCATTCAATATTTTATAAGATACAGTTCCTTCTTTGTAATGAGCCATCCGTATCCTATAAGTTTGTCCTTGTAATTCGCCGGATAACTTTATTTTTTGAATACTTGCCGGAGATTCAGTCTCTTCATATTGAAGACGAACTGGAAACGATTGTTTGTTGTCGCAACCAATCATTAACAAGAATAATACGATCAATTGAAAATATTTTACCATCTCATTTTAAATAAACAATCATCAGGACCGGGTTATCATCCTCTCCTATTCCTTTTAGTTGTTCCTGATTGAGAATTTCAGGATTCTTTTCGGCTTCTTTGAATATATCCTGTACTTCCCAAACATACAATAAAGTTTTACTATCTAATGATGCTACAGGACGAAGAGGTAATCCTCCGCTCAAATCATTTTTAATAACACCACCGATTAGTTTATAACAATCTCCGGTTTTCTTATCAAACATGGCCATTTGCTGTTTGCGTGCATTCTCACCCGCCCAGTTTGAATAAGGCATAAACAAATAAGGATCGGTTTCTATTGCCTGATACCTAATATAAGGAGCAGCAAGCGACTGGTATCGTTTATTATCTCCGTCCAGATATTCAAAACGACATTCAATAGGTAAAGAATATTTTCCCATTTGAAATATATAACGCGGTTCAAGTAAATCCTTTGTGACAATAAATAAAGTATCATTGTAATAATCCTTACAGCAAACCATATTTTCATATCGGAACATATAGCGGTCTGTGGAACTGCTCATCATCCATGAATACTGGCTATTGAGTTCAAACAAATCTGATCGCGGGAAAGTTTTCAACGTATCCCCTTTGATATCAGAAATATAAATACGAGTCTTTCTTTTCCCGTTTGTGTTACGTACAAATGTAACCGATGTCGTATCATTCAGCATGGAGAAATCACCCGATTCAATATCCGGACTTTTCATTGACCGAAGGAACTTTCCCGACTCCATATCATAAACATTAATCCGTTGAGAGGTTGTCATCATAAAAACCAGTCCTTTTTCTTCGTCGACATCTATTTGAGAGATCCAGACAAACTCACCAGGACCACTTCCTTTGCGCCCGATCTTACGGACAAATTTACCATCCGTGGTATACTGAAATAAAGCTTCGACCCACGGCAGAAAGAAATACTTATCTGTCTTCAAGATGTTCGCGTCTTTTAAAGCCCTGATCAGACATTTATCATTCGTCTCTAACGGTATATATTTTACAGAATCAGCAATTTCACTCAGTAATACTTCGCGCTCTGTCTCTATACCGGTTTCAAACGGAACAGTCATCGGATATACTGGAACTGCCGGCAATACCTCTACTTCTTCTGCAGGTTTCTCCGCCTTCTTTCCTCCGCAGGAAAACAGGAAAGAGGTAATAATTACTATTGATAAAATTTCAAATCGATCCATTCCGTATATATTTAAGTGGTTACTAAACGATTCCTGTTCATTTTAAATAAACGATCATCAAAACAGGGTTATCATCCTCTTTCAGATTCTTTAATTGCTCATATTCCATAACAGAAGGATCTTCTTCTGCCAATTCCAACACTTCGGATGCTTCCAGATAATAAAGCAATATATCATCTGCGATACGGGCTTCCGGATAGAAGGGCAAACCACCCTCCATATTGTTTTTAATCCGGTTATCCTTTACCTTGTAACAGTCACCCTTCTTTTTGTCATACATGGCCAACCGGGGAAGTTCACCTTTATTGGTTACGTCCCAGGAAGTATAAGGGAGGAATACCCAACTGGTAGTTTCAAGGAAGCCCGGTCGCAAATAAGCTTGTGCCGGTTCGGAATAGACAGTCCAGTTTCCTTCCAGCACTTCGAAACGCTTTTCTTTCGGTATCTTATACTTTCCCATATCCAGGATATACCGGGGTTGAAGTTCCTGCGGTGTAACAGTAAAGACAGTATCATTATAGTATTCTTTACAACAGGCTTCCTCTTTAAAAGAATATACATAACGGTCGTAGCTTCCCCACAGATAGTAATTCAGACCGTTGGCTATCGTGAACTGGTCGTACTGCGGATAAGACTTAAACGTCTCCCCTTCTTGATTAACCAGGAGAAGCCGATCTTTCTTTTGTCCCGTATTATTATAGATATAACCGACATAGGTGCTATCGCCCAATAAGGTGAATTGCCAGCAGAAAGGTATTCTGTTTTCCCCCACATACTTTCCATCGACAGAATAGATAAGGACCTTTCCGTTATCCATCAGATAGACCTGTTTCAGTTTGTCGTTTACTGCAATAAATCGTATAATGGCGTATTCACCCGGTCCTTGTCCCCGTTTGGCCACTGAACGGACAAATTTCCCGTCATCCGTAAACTGCAATAATCCTTCGCTACAAGGAATAAACAAGTTATGATCCACCATTTGTATCATTCCTTTACTCACCTTAGCCACTAGGCATTCCGGCTTCGTTTCCAACGGCACGATCTTTACCTCTTTGGCTATCTCGCTTAACAGAACTTCCTTTTCCGTATCAATACCTTTCGCAAAAGCGATCGTTACCGGATATTCCGGATCAAATACTGTTTCCGAAAGAGCTTGTTCACCGGATTTCTTTCCTCCACAAGCTGTCAGGAGCAAACTAGCAGAAAATATAAAAGATATATAGATCTTATTCATAACCGTATCTGATTAATTATCCTGTTTATTTCGATACTAATTCATTGATAATGCCAGTAATCTCCTCATCCGTTGTATCCGCACTATACCCCTGTATGACTTTTCTGATTATCCGCTGACCATCGAGGATGAAAAAGAAAGGGACTGCCCCTCCGGTTTGAAAAGCTGCGACAACATCATCGTCGGCAGCTAAAAAAGTATACCCTATTTTATGCTTGCCGACATAATTCTGAAGGGCATGTCCTTTCCGCACCCATGTTTCTATGGCAACCACTTCGACATCTTCTGTATTATAATCTTTTTTCAACTTATTCAGAAAAGAAATGGATGCCATACACGGACCACAACCGATTCCCGTCAACTGAACAACCAGTACTTTGCTCTTATCAAAATCAGACAACGAAACAGTCTTCTCATCAGCATCTTTCAATACCCAATCCGGCGCTTTCTTACCAACGAGATCCGACTTTCGCGTCGTATCCCTCACTTCCCCATATCGCCTGATCTCATAGCCTTTCGGGAAATAGCCGAACAGGTCGAAATCAGAAATTGAGATCTTGTTTAGTTCCGCATCCACACAGTCTGAAGAAGAAATGCTATGCGACATTTCCCGCCGATATTTATAAGGTAAGTCATCTGATTTACCGATCCATAGTTCATAGACAGAAGTAGGATCTCCAAAATCGAATGGAGGCTTGGGAATATAATAAGCCTTTCCGAAAAACTCAACCTGCCTGTCCTCATGGATAACCAGTTTCAAATAGCGATAATCGCCGAACTCTTTCAAATCGGTCGAGATACTATCGGTCGTCTCCAGGATATAGTTGACAATACTTTTGGTATAATTAAAAAATGGAGGTGATACGAGTCTGAATGGCAAATCCCTATGCGTAAAATCATCAATCATGATCCCTTTCTTGTCATGATAGGTGGTTACATTCACTTCACCATTATAGCCAAATTCGAAACGGGTATTGTCCGTTCCTTTCAGTATCACGAAACTACTTCCGATAGTAGTATCTTTCGGATTAGTATATTCTTTACAGAATAGACGCTCTGCCACTACCGGAATGGTATCACCCGGTTCCCATGCTTTAACATCTTCATAATAGGTAGCCGAATTAATTTTATCCAACTTCTCCCACACCTTTTTCAGGTACTCTGTCGTACCGGCATCCATCTTTTTCTTCTGCCCTTCGCAAGGTATGCAAAGAATAAGGGTGAGTAGCCATATACCCGCCATTCCAATCCGTTTTCCCATATTTATTCTTATTTAGGTTATTCAGACTTTTTCCCTTGTTCGAGAATTTACCGGTCAATTTTCCTCTCTGCATTAACATTGCTGGCAGAATCCTTCGAAGCCATCTCTTTCTGTCTCTGTCTCTTCATAGCTGCACGCATCTGTTCGTGATGTTGCTTTTCTATTTCAGGAGGTTCGGGCAAACTGTTAATCAGAGAACGTAAGTCGATCAATGAGAGTTTGCTCTTTTTTCCGTCGGGAGCTAACATCGTCAACTCGCTGACACTACGGAAAAAAGCCTCCTGATACAAGTCTTCCAGGAAAAAACGATAACTATGAAGTCCTTTGGCCGATTCATTCCGATTCATATATTCGGTCAGGTAGATATACTTACTAAAAAGTGTCTTCTGCAATTTCACCTCATCCTCAAACAGGCCAGCTTCTATTCCCCAATAATTCTTACTGATCTCATACAGGAAATTAAGTTGTGTCGGATCTTTCTTCCAGGCCTCATAATACAACTTTTCCGCTTCTTTGAAACGACCGTCGCGTTCTAACGTACTCCCTCTGAAAGTTGTCAATAAATTGACAAAGAAGGACTTCGGCTTCATACATTCTTCCGCTTGATCGAATAGCTGATAAGCCCGTTGCCGATCGTATGTCTTACCTAATGAAGCACCGTAAAGAAGAACAGTTTCCACATCAGTAGAATCAATGTCATAAGCAAACCCTAAGGGCTCGACAGCATCCAGCGCATGGCCCGACATATAGCGGGCGGCTCCTGCATATTTGAGGTTAAGGAAAGAAGAATCGCCTTCGGCCAGTAAACCGGTATAGACCGTATCCGCTTTAAGATAATTCTTCGTCATATACAAAGCCATCCCCTGACTCTGTCGTATCTGACGATTATCCGGATTATAGAACAAAGCCGTATCGCATATCTGTAAAGCCCCCTTTCCATCTCCCATCCGAAGCAAGGTATTTATCAGGGAAGAAGCCACACGGATATTCTCTGGATTTATTTCCAAAGCACGTCCATACAAGGAAAGAGCGATCAAAGTATTCGGACCGGTTCCTTTTTTTATATGGCAATCGGCAAGGCCGGCAAGAATGGAAGGATTATCACTTTCGAAAGAAGCAAGCGTATGGTAATATTCCATCGACTGCCCGTAATCGCCTAACTGATAATAAAGACGGGCTAACTGATTATTGGCATAAAAGTTCAGCGTATCCGATTCCAGTACTTTCTGGAAACAACGCTTCGCCTCTGTTATTTTTCCAAAATTAATGGCTGCACGGGCAACTGCATTCAATGCATCCACATTGGTCGTATCCATCGACAGACAATGCCGGAAACATTGGTATGCCTCCTTATACCGGAGCATGCCTTCATAAGCCTGGCCGATAGCCGACATAGTAACATAGTCGGCAGAATCTGCCGCTGTAAGACTATCGGCCCGGGCTATCACCTTCGCAAACTGCTTTTTGTTTACCAGTTCCTGAAGCGATAAACTCTGTGCCTGCCCCATAAGGGACAGGACACCGAGAAGAAGCAAAACAGTATATTTATGCATCATCAGCTTTACTATGTTTTGTAATTACTGTAATCTGAAAGTAAGAGGAACAGTGTATTTTACTCTCACTGCTTGTCCACGCTGAGTACCCGGTGTCCACTTCGGCATTTCACCGATGACACGTAAGGCTTCCTTATCTAATGCAGGATCAAGTCCCCGAATAACCGTAACATCACTAAGCGAACCATCCTTTTCTACTATAAACGAACAGACCACCACTCCCTGAATTCCTTTTTCCTGAGCTTCTTTCGGATATTGTATCGTTTTCGACAGGAAACTGATAAGAGCACTCTGTCCGCCAGGAAAGCCCGGCATCTTTTCTACCATTGTAAAGACCTGATTGGAGGAGTTTGACTGATTGTCTGAATTACTGCTACCATATCCCACTACCATGATGCCTTCGTTATCATTATCATCATTCGGAACAGGACTAGTACCATCCGCTCTTTGCAGGCGGAAGGTAACGGGTACTGTATATTTAACAGCCACGTCTTGTCCTCTTTGTTTTCCGGGGGTCCAGTTCGGCATTCCCGAAAGTACCCTGACTGCTTCTTTATCAAGTGACGGATCGACACCCCGGATCACCTCGATATCACGGATGGAGCCATCCTTTTCCACAATAAATGAAGCCGTTACACGCCCCTGGATACCATTTTCCTGGGCAATCACCGGATATTTAACACTCTTTGCCAGATATTTCAACAATTCCCCTTGTCCACCCGGATATTCAGGCATCACTTCCACTACGGTAAACACCTGATCCGACACTATTTGTGGTGTATTCGACGATCTCTGCGGAGTAGTTGACTGAGGTTGCGACTGCGGTCTGAAAGCTGTTCCGTCCGAATACAACTGTACCTTCAAATCTCCCAATACATCTTTCACTGCCACTTCCTTTGACTTCGTCCCCGGAAATGAGAATACAAGAACTGCATTTTTCGTCGTCTCCAGAACAAATTTTCCATCCAAGTCCGTTATTGTCCCGATGTTGGTTCCTTTTACTATCACGTTCGCACCGATAACCGGTCCGTTAAAATCGTCTATCACCTGACCTTTCACCTTTACGACGTCTCCCGAAGCGATATTGAACTCGGTAGCTTCCTTCACTTCGGCAACGGCATCGGATGCAATTTTCCCTGTGATACGGGCAACCGCCTCGATGTTGCTAAGCAGCATCAGGAATGCCGCAAGAGGAATGAATATCAGGTATTTTGTTCTTCCGATCCCGTGGGTTCTCTTTTTATTCATCATACTGATTCTGTTTTTTAGATGTAATACGTTAAAACTATTATATAATGTTGCTGCAGCCTGATAATGATGGGCAAGGCCTAACAGGTGATACTGATAGCTCTTGCTGTCGTATCCGGATTGGATAACGGTATTGTCCGCCAGGTATTCCAGATTATGGCGTACTTCACGTTTCAGAAGCCACGCAAAGGGGTTCACCCAACATATAACGGTAATCAGCTCGCAAATCATCACATCTACCGAATGCCATTGGAATACGTGTGTACATTCGTGTGTAAGTATCTCATCTATCTCTTTATCCGAATGGCTTTCCGGATGTATAAATATCATTTGGAAGAACGAAAAGGGTCCGGCGGGTTTACTGAGCCGGTAGACCGGCACGCCATGTATAACTGTCCGTTGGCTGTTATAGGCCAGTAGCAGGATACTGCCGAACTGAACCAGAAAACGGACTAAAAGAAGAGCCATGACACCCCAGTAAAAATAGGAACTTGCCGAAAGCAGGATGCCCTTCCAGTCGGTCTTCACCACCACCTCGGGTGTTACAGTGATTTCCGGCAGGATGGCCGAATACATCTGTATCACTTCCGTCATCGGCTCCTGTTCTTTCACCCATTCCTGTATATTAAGTAAGGGGTAAAACAGCGCCAAGCCAAAGAAAGCAAGAAGGGAGATACGGCGCAACTTAAAGAACGTGTCCTTATAAAAGAGCAAACGATAGAAGGCATAAAAGAGTACAAAGGCTACATTCACCTTCAGAAAGTAGGCAAATTCCGGTGTCATGGTAATAAGGTGTTAAAAGGTTTATTCTTTTCCTTTTTCTATCAGATCGATGATATCTTTCAGATCATCCGTAGAGATCTTCTGCTCTTTGGCGAAGAAGGAAACCATCTCTTTATACGAGTCTTCAAAGTAGTTACGAACAACACCGCTCATAAAGGTACGTTTATATTCGCTCTCCAGTATCAGCGGAGTATATTCGTACGTATTACCATAGCGTTTGTTCTTCACATACTTTTTACGTTCCAGATTTTTCACGATAGAAGCAAGCGTGGTGTAAGGGGGCTTCGGGTCCGGATACTTCGCCAGTATATCTTTAACGAAACAAGGACCAATCTGCCATATCCAGCGCATTACTTCTTCTTCCTGCATTGTCAATTTTTCCATGATTCTTATTTATTTACGATTATATCGCAAATCTACGAAAATATCGTATACATACAATAGATAAGGAGTTAATAAGTATTAAAGAAAATTTCCAAAAACGATCACGCACCTAACAATTCATCTCCAAAAATTCAATACATTTGTAATTCAATTCTAATACCATAATTTATAAAGATAGAGACTATGCAACAAACAACCCTTACAAAAATTCCACGCATCGAAGTGGTAGACGCCCTGCGCGGCTTTGCCGTACTGGCTATTATTCTTGTTCATAACCTGGAACACTTCATCTTTCCGGTATATCCCGACCCTGCCAACCAACCGGAATGGCTTAATATCCTCGACGAAGGTGTATTCAGTGTTACTTTCTCTCTCTTTGCAGGGAAAGCTTATGCAATCTTTTCGCTCTTATTCGGTTTCACATTTTACATTCAATATACCAATCAACTAAGAAAAGGAAAAGACTTCGGATATCGTTTCCTCTGGCGTCTGCTTCTGCTGGCAGGTTTCGCCACGCTAAATGCCGCCTTTTTCCCGGCAGGTGACGTCTTATTGCTTTTCTGCTTTGTCGGATTATTCCTTTTCCTCGTCCGTAAATGGAACGACAAAGCTGTACTGACCGCTGCGATCATCCTTCTACTACAGCCCGTAGAATGGTTTCATTACATCGCCTGCCTCTTCAATCCTGAATATACCTTACCCAACCTGGGCGTAGGTGCCATGTATAATGAAGTGGCCGAATATACCAAAGAAGGTAATTTCTGGAATTTCATCTGGGGTAATGTGACGCTGGGACAGAAAGCAAGTTTGTTCTGGGCAATCGGAGCCGGACGTTTCCTGCAAACAGCCGGACTGTTTATGTTGGGATTACTGATCGGTAGAAACCAACTATTCGTTACTTCCGACAACAACACCCGTTTCTGGGTAAAAGCGCTCATCATTTCCGCCATCCTGTTCTGCCCGCTTTACCAGCTGAAAGTAATACTTTACGACAACAGCGATGCCGTTATGATAAAACAAACGGTAGGTGTCATCCTGGATATGTGGCAGAAATTTGCTTTCACAGCCGTATTGGTTGCCTCTTTTGTACTGCTCTATCAGAAAGAATCATTCAAGAAACTCACAGCAGGATTACGCTTTTACGGTAAAATGAGCTTGACAAACTATATCTCTCAATCCATTATGGGGGCTATTATCTATTTTCCGTTCGGATTATATCTGGCTCCCTATTGCGGATACACAGTCAGCCTGCTGATCGGCTTCGTATTATTCCTGTTGCAGGTAAGTTTCTGTAAATGGTGGCTGAAAGGACATAAACAAGGCCCGCTGGAAGGTCTCTGGCATAAACTGACTTGGATCAATTCCAAATAACAGGGTAAATCTGGTTTAAAACGAGCGATATTTCATTTTAAACGGGGGTAAAGTCCGTTTTAAACCAGAAAAGAATCTGCAGGAAGAAGGAATTTCATACTGAAGGAATGAGAAAAATCACACTAAGCAATTGCTTGTCGATAATTATCAACAACAAACGACTAAAGGAAGAAAGCTGCACAACCACCGTACGCATATCATACCAATCGAAACGAGAAAGATCATATTCCCAAAGCAGGGACTCGGAGACCTCTGCTCCTTTACTTTTTTGTTCCCAATCACTGAAAAACACAAACCTTTACTTCTTTTCATTCAATAACTTCTCCAATAAAGCTACTTTCTCTTTTTCATTAGCCAACATACGTTCATACAAGGATGCATTTTCTTTGGTGAGTTCGATTATCTTTTCAACGGGGTGAATTATCCTGTTATCATTCACTTCATTATCCAGATCATTGATATAGCCTATTCCCGTATTATTACTTCCATCTTCAAAATTGTTATTCTCAATAACAACAGAAATCGGTGTTTCTTCCATATTTTCAATAATTTCAGGTGTAACCTTCAAAATAGCTGCAATTTTATCCAAATAGTCTTTTCCTATTTCACGTTGTCGTTCCAAACGGGAAAGAAATTGTTGGCTAACACCTAATTCCTTTGCCAATGCATTCTGTTTCATACCTACAATCCTACGTATCTTACTGACATTAGCTCCCTGATGAACTCTTTTATTTTCTACGTTTTCAGTTTCCATATTATATATCTTATTTTAAGAGTGAAACAAATATATGAACAAATCTTTGTATTTCGATAAAGACATGTGGATATAACAAAAGTAGCAGTACTTTTTCTTCCTATACCTAGTTGTAAAATACAACCAGGTTAGTTGTATTTTACAACTGAATTCGCTACAATCCTTCAAAATTATATGCCGAACTTTGCACAAAGAGTTGTTATGAATAAAATATACACACTACTATTAATGGCGTTAGCCTTATCCCTGCTGGTTCTTTGGAAAAGTCACGAAAAGAAAGAAAAAGAGCCGTTTTGCGTGACTTATCATGTAGCCGTACATACATTGCTTCCACGCAAAATAGTTGTCACTTACACGGATGACAAGGGATTGGAACAAGAGACTTTTGTCGGCAAAAGATGGGAACAGAAAGTTTGTTTATCTCCCGATGAAATTGCTTCGCTGCGGATAGACGAAATTGCCGAGCCCGGAAAAGATTACCGCTCCTACTTTCACGAAACAGAGAAAACACATGAGCCGATTGACAAAGATTTCATCATCCATCCTCTCTCGATATGGATCGAACACCCGAAGAAAACAATCCTTCGTGCAGGAAACAAATGTTTACAGGTATCGCTGCTTGCTTCGGAGATAGATAAAGATTGACTATTATAAACAAGACATAGCTGTTTTAATTCCATTTTGTATAAATGTTTTCGCACACACATAGTAGGAAATTAAATATAATCTACTACTTTTGCACTGGATAATAAAAGTTTATGCCATGGATAAAAAAGTAATAACCTTTGGAGAGATAATGCTCAGACTGGCCACACCAGATTATCTCCGTTTTAGTCAGAGTAATCAATTGAATGCCACCTTTGGCGGTGGCGAAGCCAATGTTGCCGTATCGTTGGCAAATTACGGGATTGCAGCAGAGTTTGTTACCCGTTTACCGAAAAACGACATTGCACGTGCCTGTGTAATGGATTTACGTAAATATGGTGTAGGTACTTCACATATTGTTTATGGAGGCGACCGCTTGGGTATCTATTTCCTGGAAACAGGAGCCGTAGCCCGTGCTAGCAAGGTTGTTTACGATCGTGCACATTCTTCTATTGCTGAAATCCAGCCGGGAATGATCAACTGGGAAGAGGTATTGAAAGATGCTTCCTGGTTCCACTGGACAGGTATCACGCCGGCGATCTCGCAAGGTGCTGCCGATGCTTGCCTGGAAGCGATCCAGACAGCCAACAAACTGGGTATTCCCGTATCCTGTGATATTAACTATCGCAAGAATCTGTGGAAGTACGGAAAGACAGCTTCCGAAATAATGCCGGCCTTGGTTGCCGGATGCGACGTTATCCTGGGAAATGAAGAGGACGCAGAAAAGGTATTCGGCATCAAACCCGAAGGATTTGACGTAGCACAAACAGCCGGTGAGGTGAACGCTGCCGAATTCGAATCGGTTTGTACACAGCTGATGGCTAAGTTCCCGCGTGCAAAGAAAGTGATTATCACCCTGCGTGGTTCGATCAATGCCAACCACAACACATGGGGCGGTGTTCTCTATGCAGACGGAAAACTATATCAATCGCGCCGTTACGATATCACACATATCGTTGACCGTGTAGGCGGTGGCGACTCATTTATGGGTGGTTTGATTTATGGCCTGCTTACTTATACGACCGACGATCAGAAAGCGCTCGACTTTGCTGTTGCCGCTTCCTGCCTGAAACATACGATATATGGTGACTTCAACCAGGTAACTGTCGACGAAGTGGAAAAATTGATGGAAGGCGACGGTTCAGGACGAGTTTCAAGATAATGAATAATTAATAATGAATAATTGATGGCTAGATTTAGTAAAATGCAGGTATTAGATGCGATGATCAGCACCGGAATGGTACCTGTCTATTATAATAAAGATATAGAAACAGCCAAACAGGTACTGAAAGCCTGTTATGAGGGTGGTGTACGTGCATTTGAATTTACCAACCGCGGGGATTTCGCTCACGAAGTTTTTGCCGAGTTGGTAAAATATGCAGCCAAAGAATGTCCGGATATGATCCTGGGTATCGGCTCCATTGTCGATCCGGCTACAGCCGCTTTGTTCCTGCAACTGGGAGCGAACTTCGTGGTAGGCCCGTTGTTCAATCCTGAAATTGCAAAGGTATGTAACCGCCGCTTGGTTCCTTATACTCCGGGATGCGGTTCTGTTTCCGAGGTTGGTTTTGCACAGGAAGTGGGATGCGATTTATGTAAGGTATTCCCTGCCGGAAACGTTGGCGGTCCTTCTTTTGTTAAGAATATGAAAGCACCGATGCCCTGGTCATTAATCATGGCTACCGGAGCCGTAGAGCCGACGGAAGAAAACCTGTCTGCCTGGTTCAAAGCCGGTGTTACTTGTGTAGGCATGGGGTCTAATCTCTTCCCGAAAGAAGCTATTGCCGCGAAAGACTGGAAAGCGATAACAGACCTTTGTGTCAAGGCTTTAGAGATCATCAAAAAATACCGTTAAGTTATGAAAGCATTTCTTGATTCCGATTTCCTGCTTCAGACGGAAACAGCCCGGAAGCTGTACCACGAACATGCAGCGAAAATGCCGATCATCGACTACCATTGCCACCTGATCCCGCAACAGATTGCCGACAATTATCAGTTTGCCGATCTGACTGAGATCTGGCTGGGTGGCGACCATTACAAATGGCGTGCGATGCGTGCCAACGGTGTTCCTGAAGAATATATCACCGGCAACAAACCTTCGTTCGAGAAGTTTGAGAAGTGGGCCGACACCTTGCAGCACGCTATGCGTAACCCGCTTTATCACTGGACTCACCTGGAACTGAGCCGTATATTCGGTGTAGACAAGGTGTTGAACCCTTCAACCGCACGCGAAATATACGACGAATGTACAGCGAAGCTGCAAACACCCGAATTCCGTGCCCAGGCAATCATGGAGCGTATGAATGTGGAGGTAGTTTGTACAACCGACGATCCGTCGGACTCGCTGGAATATCATAAAGCGATCCTCAACACCCCGTTGAAGACTAAAGTGCTTCCCACTTGGCGTCCGGACAAAGCGATGGCAATCGAAAACGTTGTTCTTTACAACGAATACCTGACTAAACTGGAAGCAACTTCGAATATGTCGATCCTGTCTTTCAAAGATTTGCTGGGCGCTTTGCAGAAACGTCACGACTTTTTCGAGTCATTGGGCTGTCGCGTATCAGACCATGGGCTAAGCACCTTCTATGCAACGCCTTATACAAATACAGAAATAGAGGCGATCTTTATGAAAGCCCGTATGAATAAGACTCTGACCGGTGAAGAGATCAACAAATTCCGTTCTGCCATGCTTTACGAACTGGCCGTGATGGATGCACGCAGCAACTGGGCACAGCAGTTCCATATCGGTCCGACACGCAACAACAATTCCCGCATGTTTAAGAAGCTAGGACCGGATACCGGTTATGACGCTATCGGCGACCTGGAAGTGGCCGAACCGATGATTCGTTTCCTCAGCCGCCTGGAAGAAGAAGGTATGTTGACAAAAACGATTTTCTACAACCTGAATCCGAAAGACAGTGCCGTGATGATGACAACGGCATATAGCTTCAACGACGGTTCACAGCCGGGCAAAATGCAATACGGTGCCGGTTGGTGGTTCCTGGATCAGATCCATGGTATGGAAGACCAGATGAACACACTTTCCGACCTGGGCCTATTGAGCCGTTTCGTCGGAATGCTGACCGACTCACGCAGCTTCCTGTCATATCCGCGTCATGAATACTTCCGCCGTATCCTTTGTAATATGTTAGGCAAGGAAGTGGAAAACGGCGAACTGCCTGTTTCCGAACTGCCTTTCATCGGTAAGATGGTAGAAGATATCAGCTACAGGAATGCTAAAGAGTATTTCGGATTTTAATCAATTTCAGGTTTATCTACATTATAATATAATTAAAACGTACTCCAGCCAACTTCAATTCAACTTGAGCTAATTCAATGATGGAGTAATAAGAAGATGTTTCATAATGTGAAATTATAAATTAATATTGTAAAGTAAAAGCGGTGGAACTAAACTTCCATATAAAAGTTTATCCACCGCTTTTCATAAAAGAATTATTTCAGAAAAATACACTTTTAATAGTTCTTGCTGCAAAGTGAATTATAGTCTGTTTCTGCTTTAGGAATCTCCCATACCCAGCCATCGGCATCGGCATCTTTTTCAAGGAAACTACAAAATGCAATATTGAAATTCGATCCTCGCTTAATAGGTAAATGCAAACGTTTCAAGTCATAGAAACGGAAACCTTCCCCCCATAATTCAACACGGCGGCTATTCATGATCTCTTCCACCAGAGCCTCTCCGGTGTTACTTGCTTTATATTCAGGGTCACGCGTTACCTGGAACTTGGCGAATACGGCTTGTGCTTCGTCATACTTTCCAATACGTGCCAGCGCCTCAGCTTGTATCAGATATATTTCAGCCAGACGCATGAAAGCAATATCTCCCACGGCATCAGCAGTTGAACGGGCTGTAAATTTGCGATTCTGGTATGTATTCTTTGCATAAGAACTTCCGGGTACACTTGCTTCACCCGTAGGATCCCACCATGCCCGGCGCAAATCGGTTTCCGACATGGTTTGGTAAGTCTCAGCATTTATACATTTTACTCCCTGCCGAATCGCGCTCGAGTTAAAGTTCCATGACATATATGCGTAGAATGAATAGAAATAGACCGTCTTGTCATCCGGTGTCATTGCAGCATACATAGCTTCTTTCGTTTCTGTCGTAATATTGGCAAATCCGTTATTCAACTGGGCTCCCCTCATCAGACTACATCCGGCAGCTTCTGCCAATGCAATCGATTTTTCAGCATAAATAGCTGCGTTGGCATAATCTTGCATGGCCAAAGCGACGCGGCTCTTCAATCCCCAGGCAACCATATCGCTATAATGGTTCACATCATTCACCTTGATACCACCTAGCAAAATACAGGCTTCATCGAGATCTGCATTAATTTTGCTGTATACTTCTTCCACTGAATTACGAGCCTGTTCCGTCGCTTCCGGTAATACCCTGTAAGGAATGCCATCCTGCGAGTTTGTAGTTCCTGACGCATAACGCTTCGCATAAAGTTGAACCAGGTTGAAATGAGCCCAGGCACGAATACAAAGAGTTTCTCCTTTGACCTGATTAAACAGATCCTGATTTGTATTTTCAACGGTTTCCAATCCTTTCAATATCTTATTGGCATTCAGAATCCATTGGTAATAGATCTGCCAGTGCTTGGTATTATAACCATTCTTACCATCCATATTACACGCCCATCCCAAATTAGCTGCTTTCATCCAGGTATTGGTCTGCCAGGTCATATCATCAGCCTCTGCATCCCGACTCATCATAAACCCGGGTTCTCCTCCCATACTTTGATAACCTGATTCCTGAGAAACCATTTCTTTATGAATGCCATTCAGTGCCAGGTAAAGATTTTCCAGCGATGAATTGATTGTCTCTTCTGAAATAGAGGATGTCGGAACAGTATCCAGATAATCGCTTGTACAACCGGAGATTGTCATTGCTCCAATTACAGCCAATCCCAGCGTTATATGTTTAATATATTTCATGATTTCTTACATTTAAAAATTAGAAAGACACATTAAGACCAATTGTAAAATTACGAGAAGGCATATACTCATTATAAGTTACACCGGAGTAATTTGCCATAGGATTCAACCCCTGGCGAGCTTTCAGCATAAACAAGTTTTCAGCAGTCAGATTCAAACGGGCATTCTTCAACATGATTCTGTTCAGTAATGATTTAGGGATCTCATAACCGACTGTAACAGAACGCAGGTTTAATGCATTAGAGCTTGTCAGCCAACGAGTCGAATAAGATTGCCCTACACTGGTGGTATGATTCGTATTATTATCCAGGCGAGGAACGTCTGTAACGTCGCCCGGATTTTGCCATGCATTCAATAAATCAGGACTTACAGCATAACCGAACTCGGTCATACTCATCATTGTTCTATAATTGGAATCCAAAACCTTACCTCCCAATTGATAAGAGAAAGTGGCAGATAAATCGATATTCTTATAGCCCACTTTCAGATTAAACCCACCATATACTTTCGGGATAGCACTACCACTAAAATCGTATTTTGCATAACTGTAAGAATTAGTCAACAGCTTACCGTCCTTTTCTACAATTGTTTTCTTTGCCGCGTCGGTCAGCGTCCCGTCTGCTTCATTATAAGCATCTGTGTCAAGGAAATATAAACCATTTCCACTTTCAGGATCAACACCATACCATTGATATAACCAGAACTCATACATCGATTTCCCTTCCATCCATTTTTTAGAACCGGTGACATATCCGTTTTCTTTCATTGTTGCAGGAAGATTTGTTATCTTATTCTTAATAAAGGTAGCATTAGCGCCTATCGCTACGTTCCAATCTTTATTTTTGAATACATCATAATTCAATTCAATCTCAACACCGGAATTTGTAACTTTTCCTATATTCCGGATAATGGAGGGTACTCCCACAGAGGTAGGTTGAGAAACATCAAACAATAAATCTTTAGAATCTTTTCTGAAATACTCAATGCTACCACTCAAACGGTTGAAAAGCCCAAATTCAAGAGCGACATCGGTAGATACCTGAGTTTCCCATTTTAAATCAGGATTAGCAATAACAGTAAAATAAGCTCCTGCTTCATTACCATTTTTATATCCCAGGCCATACAATGTCTGGTATGGATAATAATCCGAGTTACTATCCGAATCCAATGTCTGCTGAATTCAACTTGCAAATGCAACAGAATTCTGATTAATAATTTGTTTAAATTTTTCGTTTGGCGTGAGGTATCCA
>NZ_JADNBB010000014.1 GCF_015550595.1 Parabacteroides goldsteinii | reverse complement strand
CCCAACCACGTCGATGGTACTGCGTAAAAGTGGGAGAGTAGATAACCGCCGTTTTTGTCAGGTCGAAAGACTGAATGGTAGAAAGGAGTTAGTTCGTAAGAACTGACTCCTTTTCTGGTTTTGTACTCTATTGAGCCTCTCAGAGGGGAAGACTGGATCTATTTCTTCTTACGAATTAACTTCTTTCTTATAATAATCTAATCTCTTTCCCGTTTTAATATACATTGAGAATGAATGTATAATTATGAGCAGTATATATGATTCCCGGCAACGGTTGAAGTATCTTTTTATATTAATAGCTACATTGATCGCAATTGTTTCGGTGTTTGTATCTGACCAGATCGTAAAAAGTCTGGCACAGGAAGAGCGGCAGAAAGTTGAAATTTGGGCAGAGGCGCAACGTATGATCGCTTCTGAAACAAATGGTTCCAATATGGCACTTATCCTGAAGATTATACAGAGTAATACTACTATTCCTGTATTATGGTGCAACGAGAAGGATAGTGTCATGGATCAGAAGAATATCGAACTTCCGGAAAAGGATCTCGACGGGTTCCTGAAAGTAAAAGTCCGGGAATTGAAAAGTAAGAATCCGCCGATCTTGATTGATATGCAGGACGGGACTTTCCAATATCTTTATTACGACGACTCGATCATCTTAAAAAGACTTCTTATTTATCCTTATGCACAATTGGCTGTTGTCTTTATTTTTATTTTGATTGCTTTTCTGGCATTGGCAAGCACGAAGAAAGCCGAACAAAATAAAGTTTGGGTCGGATTATCGAAGGAAACAGCCCATCAGTTGGGTACGCCTATTTCTTCTTTGATCGCCTGGGTAGAATATCTTCGAACGAAGGAAATCGATCCTTCTCTGTTGCGTGAGATGGAAAAGGATGTAAAGCGTTTAGAGATGATAGCGGAGCGTTTTTCAAAGATCGGATCAAATCCTGATCCAGCTCCGGTAAATATCTGTAATTCGATTCAAACAGCCTTAAATTATATGGAAACGCGTATATCCTCGAAAGTAAAGATATATACGCATCTTCCGGAAAATCCGGTATTGGTTTTGATGAATGACTCTTTGTTTGCCTGGGTAATTGAGAATCTAACCAAGAATGCGGTAGATGCAATGGAAGGCCAAGGGGAAATAACATACCAGGTAGAAGAGCGCGAAAAGACTGTTCGGATCGACATTACCGATTCGGGAAAAGGTATTCCTAAATCGAAATATAAGACGGTGTTTAATCCTGGGTATACGACAAAGAAACGCGGATGGGGACTAGGTTTGTCGCTGGTCAAGCGTATCATTGAATCCTATCATGGCGGTAAGATATTCGTGAAGAGTTCGGAGGTCGGTAAAGGCACGACATTTCGTATAGAGCTTCGTAAATATAGAGGCTAAATAATTCAATAATAAAAAATAACTGTAAAGGTGTTGCATTTGTGTTTAGTTTTTTCGTACCTTTGCAAGGTTTTTACACTAAAAGGCTTTGGGGAAATTTAAATTATATAACGTAGATTTGAAAAATCTCGCTCCAGGAGTACACGAATTCGAGTATTTACTGGAGAACAAGTTTTTTGTGGACATTGACGGAGACGAAGTCCAGAAGGGCAAAGTCAAGGTTCACCTGACGGTGAAACGTACGTCAGTGGCTTTTGAAATGAACTTTCAGATTGAAGGTGTAGCAATCGTTCCGTGCGACAGATGTCTGGACGATATGGAGATTCCGGTTGATACCCATAATCGCTTGGTTGTGAAGTTCGGCAAAGAATATGCCGAAGAAAGCGACGAGGTAGTAGTAATACCAGAAGAGGAAGGTGCCATCAATCTGGCATGGTTTCTTTATGAGTTTATTGCATTGGCGGTACCGATGAAGCATGTTCATGCTCCGGGAAAATGCAATAAAGCTATGTCGTCGAAGCTCAAGAAGCACACATCCAGAAGTACAGATGATGGAGATGATGATTACGAAGAAGAGGAAATGGACGATGTTTCCATGGATAATGACGTAAGCGATAATTCTGATCCTCGCTGGGATGCCCTGAAAGGTTTAATAGAGAATGATAACAATTAAATAAATTAAAACATGGCACATCCTAAAAGAAGACAAGGTAAGACAAGAACAGCCAAGAGAAGAACTCATGACAAGGCTGTCACTCCAACAATGGCTATTTGCCCGAACTGCGGCGCATGGCATATTTATCACACTGTATGTGGCGAATGTGGCTACTACAGAGGTAAGTTAGCTATCGTAAAAGAAGCAGCTGTGTAAGTTTGTCACTATCATATTGATTTTGATAAACGAAAGAAATAGCCCTAAAAATATTTTTAGGGCTAATTTTTTAATTGGGGTATAGTCTCTATTATTTTTTAAGTTATGGATAAATTAAATGCGGTTATAACAGGTGTAGGCGGATACGTTCCCGAAGATGTGTTGACAAATGAAGATATCTCTAAATTGGTCGATACAACGGATGAATGGATCATGACGCGTGTTGGCATCAAAGAACGCAGAATATTGAAAGGTGAAGGGGTAGGAACTTCTTATATGGGCATTCGTGCTGTGAAGCAACTGCTCGAAAAGACACAAGTAAATCCTGAAGAGATCGAAGTGATCCTGACTGCAACAACTACAGCCGACCATCATTTCCCAACAACTTCTTCAATCATCGCTTATCATACCGGATGCAAGAATGCAATGACTTTCGATTTGCAGGGCGCTTGTGCCGGATTTTTGTATGGATTGGAGACCGGTGCGAACTATATTCGTTCGGGACGTTACAAGAAAGTGATCGTAGTTTCAGGTGATAAAATGACCTCGATTACCGATTATCAGGACCGTTCGACCTGTCCTCTGTTCGGTGATGCCTGTGGTGCAGTCTTGTTGGAACCGACTACGGAAGAAGTCGGCGTTATGGATACGATTTTACGCACGGATGGAGTTGGATATTCTCACCTGATTATGAAGTCCGGTGGTTCGGCCTATCCTTCCAGCCACGAAACGGTGGATAACCGTGAACATTTCGTCCTGCAGGATGGTAAATATGTATTCAAATATGCTGTTTCGTATATGGCCGATGTGGCAGCAGAGATAGCAGAAAAAAATAAATTGACTCACGACGATATTACCTGGATCGTGCCTCACCAGGCTAATCTACGCATTATCGATGCGACAGCCAAACGTCTGGGTGTGGATATGGAGAAAGTTATGATCAATATCCAGAAATACGGAAATACAAGCGCCGGAACAATTCCTATCTGTCTTTGGGAGTGGGAAGACAAGTTGAAGAAAGGAGACAACCTGATCCTGGCAGCGTTTGGAGCAGGCTTTACCTGGGGTGCAATTTATCTTAAATGGGGTTATGATGGAAAACAAGCATAAGTCCGGTTTTGTTAATATTGTCGGTAATCCGAACGTAGGAAAGTCTACGCTGATGAACCGTCTGGTGGGAGAACGTATCTCCATCATCACGGCAAAGGCACAGACTACCCGTCACCGTATCATGGGGATTGTGAATACCGACGATATGCAGATCGTGTATTCAGACACGCCGGGAGTCCTGCATCCGAATTATAAGTTGCAGGAATCTATGCTGAATTTTTCAGAGTCGGCGTTAGGTGATGCCGACGTGTTACTCTATGTGACCGATGTCGTTGAGACAATCGATAAAAACGAAGACTTCCTCAAGCGGGTGCAGTCGGTAGAGTATCCGGTCCTGTTGCTTATCAATAAGATCGATACCAGCAACCAGGCTGAGCTTGAAAAGATCGTAGCCCACTGGAAAGAAGTGCTTCCGAAAGCAGAGATCATTCCGATCTCAGCGCTTTCGAACTTTAATATTGATTATGTAAAGCAAAGGGTAGAGGCGTTGATGCCCGAATCCCCTCCTTATTTTGAAAAAGACGCGCTTACCGACAAGCCGGCCCGTTTCTTTGTTACAGAGATCATTCGTGAGAAGATCCTGTTGTATTACCAGAAAGAAATACCGTATGCGGTGGAAGTCGTAGTCGAGCTGTTTAAGGAAGAGGAAGAACTGATACACATCAAGGCCCTGATCATGGTAGAACGCGATTCCCAGAAGGGGATCATCATCGGACATCAGGGGCAGGCACTGAAAAAAGTAGGTGCCATGGCCCGCAAGGATATCGAGAAATTTTTCGGTAAGAAGGTATTCCTGGAAATGTTTGTCAAGGTCGAGAAAGACTGGCGCAACAGGGATAACATCTTGAAGAGTTTCGGTTATCAGCTGGATTAATAACAGCATACAGAAAAGAGATTTATGGGAAATATTGTAGCAATAGTTGGTAGGCCCAACGTAGGAAAGTCCACCCTGTTCAATCGTCTGACACAATCGCGTCAGGCCATTGTAAATGAGGAAGCAGGTACAACCCGCGACCGTCAGTACGGCAAAGTGGACTGGATTGGTAAAGAGTTTTCGCTGATTGACACCGGCGGATGGGTAATTAATTCGGATGATGTTTTTGAAGAAGAGATAAATAAACAAGTACAGGTCGCTTTGGATGAAGCGGACGTGATATTGTTCGTGGTAGATGTACTGAACGGTATTACAGACCTGGATGAAGAGGTCGCTAAAATACTGCGCCGCAATAAAAAACCGGTTATTATAGTAGCCAACAAAGCGGATAACTTTGAAATGCATGCTGCTTCAGCCGAGTTCTATTCATTCGGTCTGGGCGATCCTTTCTGTGTATCGGCTATCAACGGGTCTAACACCGGCGACTTGCTGGACAAGATCGTGGAGATCCTTCCGGAAGACAAGAATGAAGAATTAGAAGAAGAGTTGCCCCGTATTGCTGTTATCGGTCGTCCGAATGCAGGTAAATCATCTTTGATCAATGCGTTTATCGGTGAAGACCGTCATATCGTAACCGATATTGCCGGAACGACCCGCGACTCGATCTATACCAAATACAATAAATTCGGCCAAAATTTCTATCTGGTAGATACAGCCGGTATTCGTAAGAAAGGAAAGGTGAATGAAGACCTGGAATACTATTCGGTGATCCGTTCGATCCGTGCCATTGAAAACGCAGATGTCTGTGTATTGATGGTGGATGCGACGCGTGGTATCGAAAGCCAGGACCTGAACATCTTCTCCCTGGTTCAGAAGAATAAAAAAGGGTTGGTTGTATGTGTAAACAAATGGGATCTGGTGGAAGATAAAAGCCAGAAGGTGATCGAAAGCTATACGAATGCGATCCGTGAACGTCTGGCGCCGTTTACCGATTTCCCCATCCTGTTTATCTCGGCGCTGACCAAGCAACGTATCCTGAAAGTGCTCGAAACCGCCCGTGATGTGTACGAAAACCGCAAGAAACGTATCCCGACAGCCAAGCTGAACGAGATCATGTTGCCGATCATCGAGAATTATCCGCCCCCGGCATGGAAAGGAAAGTATATCAAGATCAAATACATCACCCAGCTTCCGGCCGGACAGGTTCCGTCATTCGTGTTTTTTGCCAACCTGCCGCAATGGATTAAGGAACCTTACAAACGCTTTCTGGAGAATAAGATCCGCGATAACTGGGATTTCACGGGGACACCGATTAATATTTTCATTCGCGAGAAATAATTATCAGATACTAAAAAGTTGCTTTCTGAATAGGAAAGCGACTTTTTTTATATTTAGAACAGATCGGCATGTGTCCCGGTATTTTTCACGTCTTCCAAAGCCTCGTCCAGCCCAGTTTTCTTCTGCGTTTTCACCTTACCTTCCAAGGCTTTGATGAATTTCTTCAACGTATCGGCATATTTTTCCGGAATGGTCACTTCGAATGTCTTGAATGATGTTGTTGTTTCCATATTGCTCTATTTTAGGACATTCTATTGCAAATATACGGAATAAAACACGATCTTTGTGGACACATAATGAATTTATCCGGTAATAAAATAACACTAGCAGAACCGAAAAGCTAAAAACAGAGTAGGGAATAATATTAAACTTTACTGATATGTTTACACCACACATGACCGAAGAAGAGTTGCAGGCAGCCGCTTATAAAGACTTTCTGGAGATGCGGATAAAAGTGAAGATCGCTTTCGAGCAATTTATTTACCGTATGAGGTTCACAGGAGGAAAACGAGGAGTCCTCCATTCGCTGTTCGAAGAAAAAAAGGTATCGACCAAATCAAAAAATACCTGGCATGTCATTTTTGTGAATCTCGGTTATACTCCTCAAGGAGAATTTATGGCAGGTTGTTTCATATATATACCTTTGTACCGGGGTGAGGAGGTGGACTATCTTTTCATCAATAATCTTGAGAATTTTGTACTGCAAAAGCTTTCAACCCATTTTTTGATGCGCTACAAGGAACGGTATCTCGAAAGCAATGGGATAAATCTGCGAGGCACGCATCCGGCTTTATATTATATGCTGCATAACCAGGACAATACGCTGACTTATTACATGCCCGAAAAATGGACCGAGAAGGAAATGGAAGAGAAAGGTTTCATGATCTCGCAACAGGGATTGTCGCTGGTTCGGTTCAACAAAAAACTGATCACCTATATCACTTTCCTCGATCAGGAGAACCTGAGCCGTTATAAAGCGATGGTCTATGAAGAAGAAGCTTTATGGAGAGACCTGAGCAGTACGGAAAATCCGAAACTTACATTAGAATTGAAACAGGCTCTGTATATGAAGCATTGCCGTAATCCGGAAAAGACGAAAGCAATCTTGCGAAGGTATCTGTTGCGAACCTCTGTCAGGGAAGAAATGACGGAAGATGTACTGGAAAATATCTGGGGGTATTTTGAACAGATTATAGAACAAACCTTGGCTATCGACAATCTTGAGAAGCTGGAGGCTGCTGAAGCGGCACGTTGTAGGCTACCGGATTTGGGGCGCTATTTGAAACAAATTAAAAGAAGGCATCCTTTTCAGATACCTTCTTTGCGACAATAATATAACAACCGGTGAAGAAGGGCGGGCAGACCCCGCCCCTACGGTCGAACCTGCCTGTTCCATTGTGACGGCGCCTGTAGGGGCGGTTCGCGAACCGCCCCTACCAACGACACTACATTCAAATTTGGCAAAAAGTGTGTCATATCAATTCCGCCACGGGTTATTTATATACAAAAAGCCGGTGTGTCATTCTGATTGACACACCGGCTTTCGATTATTTTATGAAAAGCAATTTATCAGAACGAATTCAACACTTTACCTAACTCATTCACCATCTCGGCTGCCGATTTCTGTGTTTCAGCCAGACCTTCCGGTGTAAACATGGCAACCGTTTTGTTCAGCTTATCCAGTTTGCCGCCTTTCAGTTCTTCGCGGAGGATACGGATTTTTTCTGCATCCTGAAGACCTTCAACGAGACGTTCGAAACGGATACTGCTGCGGGGACCCGGGTAGATACTGTAAGTATCGCCGGCTGCCCAAGAGCGGAAACGGGAGTCGCGCAACGGATCGGCTGTCCAGCTGTTGACTGCCCAACGCAGGTAACCGTCATAACCACCGGCAACTGCATGCAGGATTGTCCACGGTGCTTCGGCCGGATCGGAGAAGGTAAATGTATTCGGGAAGGCTTCCGAGCAACAGGTGTAAACCGTGCTGATCTGGCCTTTGCGGTCGCGTTCGGCTTTCACGTCTTCCGGAAACTTATTGCCGTACGGAATACTCAGGTAATACAGGTCGCCCTGTATCTCTTTATGATAATTGCCGGCCAGCGTGATCTTAAATTCAGGGTCGGCTTGCTTGATCACCTTGATGGCCTCTTGCATGGCATCCAACGGACGTTCGTCCATCGAGATAGCTGTCTTTTCGAACCAGCCTTTAGCACGCAGGTGGCGCGAGAAATCTTTCAGGAAAGAACCCCAGTAATCAGCATATTCGGCATCACCAGGTTTTGCTTCGATGAACTGGACGCGGTTGGTTGCCTGATCGAAATAGTCGAAACTAAGTGCCCACGGGATCATGGTGTAGCAGCTGATCAGGTCGTTGATACCCACTTCGTTCATCATAAATTCCACCCATTTGTCGAATATCGTATAATCGAATTCCCAGCTGCCGTCGAGCTTCTTCATGCGGAATACCATGCTGTCGAAATGATCTTCCGTCTGTCCGGCCCACGGTTTGTGCATGATACTGGTGGTGATGGCACGCTGTCCGGCATTCGCCAGCATCTTCATAACCGGACGCATCAGGTCGAAATGCTCTTTGCTCCAGAGAGGAACGTTGTAGAAACGGGCAACAGAGTACGGGTTCTGCCACAAGTCCAGATGGAATTTCCAGTCTTTCGGTTCCGGTAGGGTACGGTTCAATACATCTATCTCCACTTGCAAATTCATTGGCAGGAAGTTCTTACCTTCAACGGTCAGAGTTCCTTTATATTTTCCGGCACGGGCATCCGACGGAACCCATACGTTCATCCAGATCGGCTGGGTGGTACGGGCGGCAATGTCGCGTATCTTTACAATATCCAACACATCGGCAACGACGGAAGAGTCCCATTCCGCTTTGTCGGGGCGATGTCCGCAACCGCCTTTACGATCTTTGTTCAATTCATCGGTCATGACGTAGCGCACGAAGTTCGTCGTAATGGCAGATGCCGGGATAACGGATGAACCGTTTTTCAGGTCGCTGACCGTGATGGTCGCATCCGACAGATCGTTGGTTGTCCACAACACAGCCTGGGCATTGACGCGTTCGCCTTTCCAGGCTTTTGTCTGCCAGCGGGAGTTTTTTGTAACGGTCGGGATACTCAGTTTCGGGTAACGAACATCTGTACTTGCCCAGCTTAATTGCGTAGGAGTTGTAATTTTATTCCATACAGCCTCACTGTCGTGTGGCTTGGTGTCGGTCAGTTCGGTGTAATCTGTGATTTTGTCAGATTGCTGTGCGTAACAAACCGGGCCGAGCGTAAGCAAGGCGCAGAGAATAAGAGAGTTTTTCATGTATAACTATGTTTTAAAAAGTTTTATCGGGGATAAAGATAAAAAAATTATACGATCCTGTTGTAATGGCAGAATAATAAATTGCCTTCGTCGTCATACAGGTGCATGCCGTTCCCTTCGCAATACCTGAACATTTTACAGTCGGCACATTGCCCTTTGCGTGTCCATTCGCGGTTGCGGTAGGGCTTGAACTCATTGTTCCATACGTCGATGAATTTATCTTTATAGATATTTCCCTGGTGGAAATTGGCGCGGATGCTCGGACAGCCTGAAATGCTGCCGTCTGCCAGTACAGAGGCCGTATTGATCCCGGCGTTGCACTGGAAGATCGAGTCGCGTACTTCTGCCTCGTAATTACCCAGGAATCCTTCGCAGCCATAGCTGACGTGGATTTGTCCTTCCTTGCGGCAATAACGGATGAAGTTGAGCATCCAGGTGAACTGCTCGTTGCTGAGTTGCAGTTCCGGCACTTCAGCGGCGCGTCCGACGGGAAAGATGGTGAACAGACGCCACCTTTTTACGCCCATCTCGACCAGGAACTCTTTGAATAGTTTCAGGTCCTTGAAGTTTTGCTGGTTCACGCAGGTGACGATATCCCAGACGATCTCTTTTTCTTCGGCCAACATACAGATGGCATTGACGGCATTCTCGAAGCTCTTCGGATGACGTCGCAACCAGTTGTGTGCTTCCTCGAAGCCGTCGAGGCTGATCGTTGCCGAGTGCAGCCCGGAAGCTAATAGGGAGTCCAGCCGTTCGCGGGTAAGCAACAGGCCGTTCGAGACAATCCCCCAGGGATAGCCTCGGTTGTATAATTCCAGTCCGCAGGTTTCAATATCTTTGCGAACGAGGGCTTCCCCACCGGTGAATATAACCAATACTTTGTTGGGGTCGACATGAGGGGTAATATCGTCTATTACTTTCAGAAAATCTTCCATCGGCATATCTTTCATGTCGGCCGATACGTGGCAATCGCTGCCGCAATGACGGCAGGAAGCATTGCAACGAAGCGTACATTCCCAAAAGAGTGTGCGTAGTTCGTGTAGTTTGGCCCTGTTTTTACGTATACTTCGAAAGAGTTCCAGAGCTATGCGTTTACGAAATCCGGGGCGTTTATCCATTATTTTTCAGTGTTAATCTGTTTGTCCATTATGATTGTAACTAAGACTAAATACAAAAGTAGAGAAAATACTGCATAGGTTGTCCTTTATCGGCTATAAATTATTGCAGCATTGTCTGTACCTATACTTAATTTGTTTATTTGTTTCTGTTTTATTCTTTTACGGCCTGTTTCATTGTGATGGTGACCTCTTTGGTGGCCTTACCATAATACCAGTTACCATTTGCACCTTTCAAATCTTCCTTTTTGAAGGCTATTTCCGTTTCTTTGTCTTCGAATAAACCACCGTTGGCTTCCCCGTCGATATCTTTTGTTTTAATTTTGAATGTGATGTCTTCCCCGAAAGAAGTAACCGCAGGTTTAATATCGAACTCTCCGGATTTGTTTGTGGTTACCGTATCTCCCCACATGTATTCGTTGGCTTCAAACGGTGCAGGGATAACCACTTGTATGTTAGGGATGGCGGCTCCTTTGTCGTTTACCACTTTCCCTTTTATTTCATATTCGGCATAAGGGCATCCGTATTCATCTTCACCCCCGCATGAGGTGACCGAAAACCCCAGAAGCGTGAGTAATCCTGCCAATATTCTATTTGTAAAGGTCAGGAAAAAGTGATTTGTTCCGTTCATATCTGTATTGCTTTTTTATTGTATAATCATATATCTAATAGATGCAAAGATAACCAGAAACGTTGCACCACCTGTTTTTTATGAGTAACTTGCGCACCAAATCCAATCGACTAAATAAACATGAAAGATTTTATACGCGTATTACGGCGTTTTGTGCCTCCTTATAAGAAGCATCTGGTATGGGCTGTCTTATTGAATATATTGTCAGCCATATTAAATGTTTTTTCTTTTCTGACATTAGTACCTATCCTGCAGATACTTTTCAAACTGAATAACAAAGCCTTTGAGTTTATCCCCTGGGATACGGCAGGTGTGAGCTTTAAAGAAATTCTGTACAATAATTGTTACTATTATATTTCGGAAATGATCGGTTTCTATGGTCCGAGTCTGGCTTTACTTCTCCTCGGAATATTCTTGGCTTCGATGACGCTGTTGAAAACCGGTACTTATTTCCTGTCGTCAGCCGTAATGATTCCTATCCGAACGGGAGTAGTGCGCGATATAAGGAATCAATTGTATAAAAAGATATTGTATCTGCCTTTAGGTTTTTTCTCCGAAGAGCGGAAAGGGGATATACTGGCCCGTATCAGTGGTGACGTACAGGAAATAGAGAATTCTATTATGAGTTCGTTGGATATGCTGTTTAAGAACCCTATCCTTATTCTTGTTTATTTCGGAACATTGATCGCCGTGAGCTGGCAGTTAACTCTTTTTACCATCATTGTCCTTCCGTTGATGGGATGGGTAATGGGAACGGTCGGAAAGAAATTGAAGCGGAAGTCAATGGAGGCTCAGAATCAGTGGAGCGACCTTATGTCGCAGGTAGAGGAGACGTTAGGTGGTTTGCGTATTATCAAAGCATTCAATGCTGAGAATAAGATGGATCAGCGTTTTATCAATGCCGATAATGCTTACCGTAACACGATCAGCCGTGTTAACACCCGCCAACAGCTGGCCCATCCGATGAGTGAATTTCTGGGAACCGTATTGATCGTTATCGTCCTTTGGTTTGGGGGAACGCTGATATTGAACAATAATTCGACGATCGATGCTCCTTCTTTCATCTTTTATCTGGTTATATTATATAATGTGATCAATCCGTTGAAGGAATTTTCGAAAGCTAGTTATAATATCCCTAAAGGATTAGCCTCTATGGAACGTGTGGATAAGATTCTGCAAACGGTAAGTACGATTCAGAATCCGGTAACCCCGCAACCGATCCACTTGAATGAATCGATCAGATATAATAATGTTTGGTTTAAATATCAGAATGAGTGGGTATTGAAAAATGTAACACTGGAAATTCCCAAAGGAAAAACAGTTGCTTTGGTCGGGCAATCCGGCTCAGGAAAGAGTACACTCGTGGATTTATTGCCCCGTTTTTATGATGTGGAGAAAGGAAGTATTACTATTGATGAAACTGACGTTCGTGATACCTCCCTCTACGACCTCTGTAGCCTGATGGGGAATGTAAACCAGGAAGCGATTCTCTTTAACGATACCTTCTTCAATAATATCTCTTTCGGTGTGGAAGGTGCTACGTTGGAACAAGTACAGGAAGCTGCCCGTATCGCGAATGCCCATGAGTTTATCATGGCAAGCGAAGATGGCTATAATACGAACATCGGTGACCGTGGCGGAAAGCTATCCGGCGGTCAGCGCCAACGTATCAGTATAGCCCGTGCGATCCTGAAGAATCCGCCGATCCTGATCCTGGATGAAGCGACGTCGGCCCTGGATACCGAGTCGGAACGCCTGGTGCAGGATGCTCTCGAGAACCTGATGCGTAACAGGACAACCGTAGTGATTGCCCACCGTCTCTCTACCATCCGCAATGCCGATGAGATTTGCGTGATGCATGAAGGAGAAATCGTGGAGCGCGGCCGCCATGAAGAGTTGTTAGCATTGAACGGTTATTATAAGAGACTATGTGATATGCAAAGTTTCTGATCCGGTTTAAAAGACATATTTTATTTATAATACTATGAATTCAATTCGATTAATCGCTGCCTTGTTACTTTTGCTGGCAGCCTGCGATATGCCGGACGTAAAAACCGGTAATAAACTCGCTTATCATTTTGATGAACCAGCCCGTATCTGGGAAGAAACATTGCCTTTGGGTAATGGACGGTTGGGAATGATGCCCGATGGCGGCGTCAGTAAGGAAAACATCCTATTGAACGAAATCTCCATGTGGTCGGGAAGTAAACAGGATACGGATAACCCGCAGGCTGTCATGTCGCTGGCTGCTATTCGCCGTCTGCTTTTCGAAGGCCGTAACGATGAAGCACAGGAACTGATGTACCGCACATTTGTTTGTGGTGGAGCCGGTAGCGGACAGGGCCAGGGAGCGAAAGTCCCTTATGGCAGTTACCAATTATTGGGAAACCTGATACTTGATTATACGTATAATAACGAGGCTGACTCTATCGCCGCCTACCGTCGTGAGCTCGATCTGAACAATGCCATTGCTTCGACATCTTTTCGCAAAGGGAAAGTGAATTATAGCCGTGAAGTTTTTACCTCTTTCTCCGGCGACCTGGGTATCATTCATTTACAGGCAGACGCTGATAAAGCATTGAACTTTCGGATAGGAATGAACCGTCCGGAATATTATTCCGTATCGACCGACGGTAAAGACCTGTTGATGAGAGGACAGTTGTTCGACGGTGTGGATACGCTCGAAATGAAAGGGATCAAATATGAAGCACGTGTACGGGTTGTTCTGCCTAAAGGCGGTTCCCTTACAGCGGGAGACAGTTCGCTGAGTGTTCAGAATGCTTCCGAAGCCATCTTGTTGGTCAGCATGGCTACAAGTTATAAGAATGAAGGTTTTGCAGATCAGCTATTCTCCCTATTGGCAGAATCTGAAAGAAAAGATTATTCGACATTAAGAAAAGAACATATCAATGCTTACCGTGCTTTATTCGACCGGGTGGACCTGGATCTGGGACGTACCGAAAAGGATAATCTGCCGATCGATAAGCGTTTGCAGGCATTTCAGGAAGACCATAACGATCCGTCCCTGGGAGCCCTTTATTTCCAGTTCGGCCGTTATCTATTGATTTCGTCGACTCGTCCGGGTTCGTTGCCTCCCAACCTGCAAGGGGTATGGTGTAACACGATCAATACGCCTTGGAACGGCGACTATCATCTGAACATCAATTTCCAGATGAATCACTGGCCGGCAGAAGTGACCAATTTGTCGGAACTGCATATGCCGATGATCGAATGGACAAAACAACAGGTGGAAAGCGGCGAACGCACAGCCAAAGTATTTTACAATGCCCGTGGTTGGGTGACGCATATACTGGGTAATGTATGGGAATTTACCGCACCGGGCGAACATCCCTCGTGGGGCGCAACCAATACTTCTGCAGCCTGGCTCTGTGAACATCTGTTCACTCATTATCAATACACCAAAGACAAAGAATATCTGAAAGACGTCTATCCGGTGATGAAAGGGGCGGCCCTTTTCTTTACCGATATGCTGGTGCGTGATCCGCGGAACAATTATCTGGTCACTGCCCCGACCACTTCCCCGGAAAACGGTTATCGCATGCCGAACGGCAGTGTCGTAAATATCTGTGCCGGTTCGACTATGGATAATCAGATCGTACGCGAACTGTTTACCAACACGATAGAAGCGGCTACCATACTGGGTGTCGATTCTGCATTTTGTAAGGAATTGGCCGACAAACGTTCGCGCCTGATGCCGACAACGATCGGAAAAGACGGACGTATCCTGGAATGGCTCGAACCCTATGAGGAGGCAGAACCTACCCATCGTCACGTATCCCACTTATATGGCCTTTATCCGGGAAATGAGATTTCCCTGGAACATACACCGGAACTGGCGGAAGCTGCCCGTAAGACCCTTGAAGTGCGTGGCGATAAGAGCACAGGCTGGTCGATGGCCTGGAAGATCAATTTCTGGGCTCGTCTTCACGATGGCGACCATGCCTATAAGTTGCTGGTAGACCTGCTTCGTCCTTGTGTGGAAAAGACGACCAATATGGTCAATGGCGGTGGATCTTATCCGAACTTGTTCTGTGCACATCCCCCGTTCCAGATCGATGGTAATTACGGTGGTTGTGCAGGTATCGCCGAGATGCTGGTACAGAGCCAGACCGGACGTATCGAATTGCTCCCGGCTTTACCTTCAGCCTGGCAGACCGGTAGTTTTAAAGGCCTGAAAGTACAGGGTGGAGGTGAAGTCTCCGCCAAATGGGCAGAAGGGCAGTTGACGGAAGCCGGATTGAAAGCGGTCGTTCCCGGCACATTCAGTATCAAGTTGCCGGCTTATTCGGAAAATATGAGTATCAAGATGAATCAGAAAGCAGTTTCCCTACCTGTTATCGACGGCATGCTGACAGTCGATATGAAGGAAGGGGATTCGTTGTTGCTACAATTTTAGAACAGAGGTATCTTATAAACAAACCCAACGGAAAGGCGTCCGGTGTTCTCTGAGAAGGCATCGAGCGCCTTTGCTCTTTCTGTCAGGCTGTAGGCCCGTCCGGTGCCGGTGAGGAAGAGGTGCAGGTTGTCGTCGCCCATCGGATAAAATTCTACTCCTCCCTGATATCCCCAGGCAGTACGGTATTTACCGGATTCATACAGATTGTTCGTTTTGTAGACAGAGGCTGTTTCATACATTCCTTTTATAAATAGATTCCATTTCGGATGAATCTGATAGTTCAGGCGAGCTACCAGAGAGAGATAGCTGGTATTTGCAATCGAACTTCCCGATTCTTCCTCTTCCGGTTCAAACTGCTCCGCCAACAAACCTGGCGGGTCTATTTTCCCCCTTGTATACATCACATCGAAATAACCGAGGAATTTGCCGGATTCCACCTGCTGTCCGGCCCACATCATCCACATCCATTCCCCTTTGGCCTGCTGCCCGGCAGTGACGGAGTAACGCAGAGACAACAACTCATCCAGATAACTGCTGTTCCATCCGATATTATAGAAGGAAGGGGATTTCCTGCGGTTATCGTTGCCGTTGGTCACCTGCAGGCAAAGCTCCTGTGTCTCTGCCGGCTCATAGCTGATGCCGATACCGGTGAAATAGCAATCCATCCATTCGTTCATATCGCTGTAATCGTATATCTTATAAGCATACTCGTCGTATTCGAAGCCTCCCCAGGCTGCATCCTGTTTACCGGCTGTCACAGAGAACTTATCCGATAACCGGAAGTTTACCCAGGCATTCTCGATATAGGAGCCGAAGCCATTGGCCCGTACCCATTCGTTCTGGTAGCAGAGTACTTGCCGGTAGGCATAGGAAAGCCAGGGTGTGACGGTACCTGTGGCTTCCACCTTGAAGTTGTTGAGTGAAAAGCGGTCGCGTTCGGCCTCTCCGGAAAGTGCCTCGTTATAAGATCCATGCGTCTCGAGAGAAAGTTTAAAAACTTCCGTTTTGTTGGGAATCAATGTTTGAGAAGTTGCAGTAAAGGCTGTTCCCGCCAGAAGGGCTGACAGATAGAGTACTGTTAGTCGTTTCATGAATCTTTTATGTTTGTTGATTTGGGAACAAAGATATAAAGAAAATGAATAATTGACTCCGGATCATGTCGGTTGTCTGCTCGACAATGCTTTCCGGCTGTCGGAAAATCTCCCCAACATCTCACAGAGGCTTTCCGATTGTCGGAAAAACGCTAATGCGTCTTTTTTAAGCTTTCCGGTTATCGGGAAAGTGCTAATGCGTCTTATTTGAGCTTTCCGATAGTCGGAAAAACGGTAATGCATCTTTTTAAAGATTTCCGACTATCGGAAAAATGCTAATGCGTCTTTTTTGAGCTTTCCGGCTATCGGGAAAGTGCTAATGCGTCTTTTTTTAGCTTTCCGATTGTCGGAAACATACAAATCTTATTTATGCCTATTTTAATTTTCTGTTTTTCCGATATGCTTCATTACTTTAGCATCCAGATAGAAGATCAGCTCTTCAGCGATATTCGTACAATGGTCGCCGAAGCGTTCCATCTTACGGATCACACCTGCCATATAAAGTCCGACCAGGGCGCTTCCCGGATGTTTCTCGATATAGTCGGCAATGATCTTGGTCGAGTTATGGTTGATCTCGTCGATCAGGTTGTCTTTGAGGAAAATGCGGGAGGCTATTTCCGAACTTTCTTTTTCGAAGGCTTCCTGGCTGAGACTGAGCATACTGAGCAGTTCTTTCAGCATTTCTTCCACCCGTGTCTCTTTGATCAGTTGCGGATCGACGGGGGCACCTTCCGGCAGGTTACCGGCAAAACGGGCGATGCTTTCGGCAAAGTCACCCAGACGTTCCAGGTTCGTATTGATTTTGTACATGGCAAGAACGAAACGCAGGTCGACGGCGACAGGAGCGTAAAGGGCGATGATATCTTCGCAATCGCTGTCTATCTTCAACTCGAAAGCGTTCACACGACGTTCCCGGCTGATTACTTTATAAGCCAGTTCTTTATCTCCGGTAAGCATCGCTTCGCCGGCATTATATAACTGTTGATGGACAAGAGCCCACATTTCGCTGATACTGTTTTTTAAGGAGGCAATCTCCTGATCTATCACTTTCATATATATCTATAATCTTTTAATTTTCAATTCTCAATTTTCAATTACCCGAACCTTCCCGTAATATAGTTCTGAGTCGACTCCTTCTCCGGATTGGTGAATATCTTCCGTGTATTATCGAACTCGATCAGTTCGCCCAGATAAAAATACCCCGTTTTGTCGCTCACACGAGCTGCTTGCTGCATATTATGAGTAACGATCACGATCGTATATTCGCTTTTGAGCTCGTGTATCAGATCTTCGATCTTGCTGGTGGAAATCGGATCGAGGGCCGAAGTCGGTTCATCCATCAAAAGAATTGAGGGGGAGATCGCCAATGCACGGGCAATACACAGGCGTTGCTGCTGACCGCCGGATAATGCGAAGGCCGACTCTTTCAGTTTGTCTTTTACCTCATCCCAGAGAACTACCTGTTTAAGAGTCTTGACAACTGTCTCTTCGATATATTCGTTGTCGTTTATTCCGTTTACACGTAGTCCGTAAGCAACGTTTTCGAAGATCGTTTTAGGGAAAGGGTTCGGTTTCTGGAATACCATACCTACGTTCTTACGGAGCTGGTCCACTTTCTCTCCCTTATCATAAATGTTGCGGTTGTCGATCTGGATATTGCCGGTCATACGGGTATCGGGGATCAGGTCGTTCATACGGTTGAACAATCGCAGGAAGGTGGACTTACCGCAGCCCGACGGCCCGATAAAGGCAACGGAGGTGTTTGCTTCAATTTGCATCGAGATATTCTTTAAGGCATGGAAGTCGCCATAATAGAAATCCACGTTACGGGCATCAATCTTTATCATATTCTTTTGTTGTTTTTTTATTGTTGTAGTTGTAATATACCGGTTAGTTCATCTTTACTTTCTTTGCGAAATACTTTCTCAGTGCATTGGCAAGTAAGTTGACAACTAACACGATTGCGATCAGGACCAATGCTGTTCCGTAGGCCATTCCACGGGATGCTTCGATGTCCGTACCACTGGTTGAGATTACATACAGATGGTAAGGCAATGCCATACACTGGTCGAAGATACTTTCCGGCAGCTGAGGCAGGAAGTAGGCAGCTACGGTGAACAGGATAGGAGCTGTCTCTCCCGATACACGTCCCACCGACAGGATCAGCCCGGTAATGATATTCGGAAAAGCCATCGGGAGTACCACGCGCCAGATAGTCTGTAATTTGGTAGCCCCTAGTGCCAGACTCCCGTGACGGAAGGAGTCGTCAATACTTTTCAAAGCTTCCTCCGTGGTACGGATAATCAGCGGCAACGACATTAGTGCCAGTGTGAATGAACCGGCAATGATCGAGTCTCCCCATCCGAGCGTGACAACGAACAGAGACATACCGAACAAACCGAACACCACTGAAGGGACACCGCTCAGATTGTTTGTCATGATACGTATGAAACGCGTCAGTTTCCCGTTTGTCGCATATTCATTCATATAAATACCGCTCATGATCCCGATCGGAAAGCTGATCAGGCTGCTACCCAGTACCAGGTAAAGCGTACCGATGATAGCGGGATAGATCCCTCCGGCAGTCATTCCTTCTGCGGGAGCTTTCGTGAGAAAATCCCAACTGATTACTTTACCTCCCTTTATAATGATAAATCCGAGGATGAGGAAAAGAATAACGACGACCAGATAGCTAAGGAGCGTAAATATACCGAACGCCAGTTTCTGTGAAGTCCGTTTTTTTATATCGATATTACCTGGTTTAAGAATAGGTGCCATAACTTATTTAGATTTTTCTTTTGGATGAAATATATTCTACCGTGATACTTAATATCAATGTGATAATGAACAGAACGGCTCCCAGCAGGAACAAAGCCTGATAATGAGCGCCTCCGGCCGGAGCTTCTCCCAGTTCGGCAGCGATCGTGGCAGGGATGGTTCGTACCGGTTCAAAGAACGAGGTCGGTATGACTGCGGCATTCCCTGTTACCATCAGTACGGCCATCGTTTCGCCGATAGCCCGGCCGATACCGAGAACAACCGCTGAGGTGATACCCGAAATGGAGTAGGGAATGATTACCTTATAAATTGTCTGCCATTGGGTGGCTCCTAATGCGAGGCTAGCCTCTTTCATTGCTCGTGGTGTGGTGCGCATGGCATCTTCGGCAACAGTGATAATGGTCGGTAATGCCATGATAGCCAGAACGACACTACCGGCAAAAGCTGTTTCTCCGACCGGAAGGTCCAGTCCTTTTTGTATCAACGGGACAATTACCGCTAATCCGAAAAAGCCGTATACAACGGAAGGGATACCTGCCAGAAGTTCGATAACCGGTTTGAGTATTTCCCGGGTGCGTTTGTTGGCTATTTCTGCCAGGTAGATAGCAACTGCTATACCGAAAGGTAAAGAAAGAACGATTGCTCCGATGCTGACCAACAAGGTTCCCAATAATAAAGGAATCAATCCGAAGATTGGAGCTGGTGCTGAGGTCGGGTACCATTTTGTTCCGGCAAAGAAATCGGAGAGTGAGATCTTTTCTTCCGGGAGGACTGTCCCGTCAAAAGACTTAGCCAGATATTGTTGAGGGAAGAAAGCAATTATTCCCGGTTCTTTACCGACCAGTTCACTGATCTTTTCGGGGACATACTGGAATTCGTCACCCAGTTCTTCCTCACTGTAATACTGTGTCAGATCGGAAAAACGGAAAACAAGGATTTCTTCATCTTTGCCGTTCACCTCTTTCCAGTTGGTTATCTTGGCATCGAAAATATCCATGATCGTTTCCGGTGAAAGATGACTTACGTCATTCCCCTTATTCACAGCAAGTACATATCCTTCTTCAACTACCGGACTGCTGAAAAGACCGGATGCTTCTTTAAAAAGAAAAAAGACAATCAATAGGATCGTGAAACTGGTTATACTTCCACTGATCAGGAGTCCTCCTTCTACAATTTTTTCAAAAAACTTTCTCACGTCATTTACCTGTTTGTTCTGAGTGCAAAGTAAGGTAACATGTATTAAGATGGGATTAAGGCCGTTTGAAGTAAATATTACATTGATATTTCAAACGTGTTACGAGTAAAAGAAAGCCGCTAATATTCTGTGTTTTTAGTGTTTTTCATAAAGCGATGTCGTTTTTTAGAATATAAACCAGTATATTTGCCACAAACTTAAAAACTTAATAACCTATTTTTATCATGAATAAATTACTCTCTTATGGCGTGTTCGCGGCCACAATTTTACTCTCGGCCTGTGATTCACAGCCAAAACAAGAACCTATCGCTGATGTTATCGACCGGGGTCTGAAAGCCTCTACAGAACAAGCCCTTCTAATGGCTAAAGATCTGGAAAATCAGGAAGGTCGTCTACCTAAAGCGGTTAATAAAGAAGGTACACTCGAAACCAGCGATTATTCCTGGTGGTGTAGCGGTTTCTTCCCTGGAGAATTATGGTATCTTTATGAAAACAACCCGACTCCCGAATTGAAGAAATATGCAGAAATGTATACCGATCGCGTGGAAGAAGTGAAGAATATTACTTATAGTCATGATGTCGGCTTTATGTTGTATTGCAGTTATGGTAATGGTTATCGCCTGACCGGCAAACCGGAATATAAGGACGTGATGCTGACGGGGGCAAATTCGCTGGCTACCCGTTTTGATGACCGGGTGGGCGCGATCCGTTCCTGGGACTTTAATAAGAACATCTGGCAGTTCCCGGTTATTATCGATAATATGATGAACCTCGAATTTTTCAGCTGGGCGTCGAAAGCATCCGGTGATGACCGTTTCCGCAAGATGGCTATCTCCCATGCAGATAAAACAATGAACAATCATTTTCGTGACGATTATAGCTGTTATCATGTCGTATCTTACGATACGATAACGGGGGTTCCTCATAAGAAACAAACCCATCAGGGAGCAGCCGACGAATCGGCATGGGCCCGTGGCCAGGCTTGGGCATTATATGGATTTACCATGATGGCCCGCGAAACCGGTAAACCGGAATACTTGAACCAGGCTAAACATGTTGCTGCATTTATCATGAACCATCCGAATATGCCGGCAGATAAGGTGCCGTATTGGGACTTCGACGCTCCGGGTATTCCTGACGTTCCGAGAGATGCTTCGGCTGCCGCTATCATGGCTTCTGCCCTGATCGAACTGAGCCAGCTGGATAAGAGTGAAGAGGCAAAGAATTATCTGGATTTTGCAGAACAACAGGTGCGCTCGTTGACCAGTCCTGAATATTTGGCAGCTAAAGGTACAAACTGCAATTTTGCCTTGATGCATTCAACCGGCCATTTCCCCGGAAACAGTGAAGTGGATGTTCCTTTGAGCTATGCCGATTATTATTATGTAGAGGCATTGATGCGTTTAAAAAAACTGACTGAAAAATAAATACCATGACTAATCTATTAAAAACAACAGTCATTTTAGTATGTAGCCTGTGTTTCTCCCTGGCGGGAAAAGCGCAGCAGGACGGTACGCTGGATCGTGCCTTTTGGGTGGAAACCTTAACCCGTATTGCCGACCCGGTGTTGACAAACCTGAGTAACAATACACTGAAGAAGAATATGCCTTACGAATCTCTGTCGAAAGACAGAAGCGATTTCTCTCATCTGGAAGCTGTCGGTCGCCTGATCTGCGGTATTGCTCCCTGGTTGGAACTGGGACCTGACAATACACCGGAAGGACAATTGCGCGATAAATATATCCGCCTGACCGTAAAAGGTTTGAAGAATGCTGTAAATCCCGACTCGCCCGACTATCTGGTTTTTGGTAAACCTTATCAACCCCTGGTGGATGCTGCTTTCCTGGCACAGGGATTGCTGCGTGCTCCGAAACAGTTGTGGGGAAACCTCGACCCGCAGGCGAAAGAATGGATGATTACCGAATTGAAACGTAGCCGCAATATTAAACCCTGGGAAAACAACTGGTTGCTATTCGCATCTACGGTAGAAGCCGCTTTGCTTGAATTTACCGGTGAATGTGATATGGAGCGTCTAACCTATGGCGTTTACAAATTCCGTGATCAGTGGTATAAAGGGGATGCTTTGTATGGCGATGGCCCTGATTTCCACATGGACTATTATAACAGCTTCGTTATCCATCCGATGCTGACGGATGTATTGTTGGTTATGAAGAAGCATGCTATCGATGGAGCTGATTTTGCAGAGACACAGTTGCCTCGTCATACCCGGTATGCGGAACAACTGGAACGATTTATCTCGCCGGAAGGTACTTTCCCTGTGGTAGGTCGTTCTATCGTATATCGCTTCGGAGCATTCCACGCACTGGCACAAGCCAGCCTGATGCATATACTGCCTGAACGGGTAAAACCGGCACAGGTACGTTGCGGCCTGACTGCCGTGATCCGTAATGTGATGAAGTCACCGAAAAACTTCGACGCGAACGGTTGGTTACGTGTAGGCTTCACCGGTGAACAAATCGATATGTCAGAGTCTTATATAAATACGGGGAGTGTATATCTTTGTGCAGTAGGTTTGTTGCCGCTGGGGTTACCGGCAACCGACGAGTTCTGGTCGGCTCCTTACACCGAATGGACGAATCTTCGTGCCTGGAACGGTGAAAGCGATGTGAAAGCCGATCATGCGCTTAAGTAATTGAAAATGGAGAATTGAAAATTAAAGATAAAATAAGAAGATGAAAACAAATTATGAATTGCGTTATGCTGCGCATCCGGAAGATGCAAAGCTGTACGATACCAAGCGTATTCGTCGGGATTTCCTGATCGAGACGGTTTTCGTACCGAATGAAGTGAATATGGTTTATTCCATGTACGACCGAATGATCGTAGGTGGTGCAATGCCTGTCGGCGAAGTATTGAAATTGGAAGCGATCGATCCGTTGAAAGCTCCTTATTTTCTAACGCGCCGTGAAATGGGTATTTTCAGTGTAGGCGGTCCCGGTATTGTGAAAGCCGGAGATGCTACATTCGAACTGGATTTTAAAGAAGCACTTTATCTGGGTTCGGGTGACCGTGAAGTAACTTTCGAAAGCAAGGACCCGAAGAATCCGGCTAAGTTCTACTTCAATTCTACCACGGCTCATCGTAACTATCCTGATAAGAAAGTGACGAAGGCGGATGCTGTTGTTGCCGCTATGGGTTCGCTGGAAATGTCGAACGACCGTAATATCAACAAGATGATCGTGAATCAGGTATTGCCCACCTGCCAGTTGCAGATGGGGATGACCGAACTGAAACCGGGTAGCGTATGGAACACGATGCCGGCACACGTTCACAGCCGTCGTATGGAAGCTTATTTCTATTTCGATATCCCTGAGGATCAGGCTATCTGCCACTTTATGGGGGAGGTAGATGAAACCCGTCATATCTGGATGAAAGGCGACCAGGCTGTTTTGTCTCCTGAATGGTCTATCCACAGTGCGGCTGCTACTCACAATTATACCTTTATCTGGGGTATGGGTGGTGAGAACCTCGATTATGGCGATCAGGATTTTTCTAAAATTACAGACTTAAAATAAATCGAGTACTAAAATGGTAAATTTCTCATTAGAAGGAAAAGTGGCACTTGTAACAGGTGCTTCTTACGGAATTGGTTTTGCATTGGCTACAGCCTTTGCCCAAGCTGGTGCAAAGATCGTTTTCAACGATATCAAACAGGAATTGGTAGATAAAGGTTTGGCTGCTTACAAAGCGGAAGGCATTGAGGCAAAAGGATATGTTTGTGATGTAACCAATGAAGAGCAGGTAAATATTATGGTTGCCCAGATCGAGAAAGAAGTAGGTGTGATCGATATCCTGGTAAATAATGCCGGTATTATCAAACGTATTCCGATGCATGAAATGTCGGCTGCCGAATTCCGTCAGGTGATCGATGTCGACCTGAACGCTCCGTTCATCGTTTCAAAAGCAGTTATCCCTTCCATGATCAAAAAAGGTCACGGAAAGATCATCAATATCTGTTCTATGATGAGCGAACTGGGACGTGAAACCGTTTCTGCTTATGCGGCTGCTAAGGGCGGTTTGAAGATGCTGACTCGTAATATCGCTTCCGAATACGGTCAATATAACATCCAGTGTAACGGTATCGGTCCGGGGTATATTGCTACTCCGCAGACAGCTCCGCTTCGTGAAACTCAACCGGACGGCTCACGTCATCCGTTCGATTCTTTCATTATCGCAAAGACACCGGCTGCCCGTTGGGGTACTCCGGAAGATTTGATGGGACCGGCCGTATTCCTCGCTTCTGATGCATCCGACTTCGTAAACGGACATGTGTTGTATGTTGACGGCGGTATCCTGGCTTATATCGGAAAACAACCCTGATAATTAGTTATAGTAAAGACAGTTGTCTTTATAGATAAAAAAGATTCCTTCCGGGAGAAATTCAGATTTCTTTCGGAAGGAATTTCATTTTCTACCGGATGGAACTAAAATCGGAATCCGATTATGTTATGATGATTATTATAAGATAATAATTGTCTTTGCGTAAAAAGGAAATTGTATGACACTGATCTTATTCCTTTACTTATTCCGAGTTGCTTTATCAATTACCGGAAAAACAAAAAGAATTGATGATTGCCATTTGCAAGGAAGGAAAAGCTACGGCTTTAATATCCGGGAAATTTATCCATAAATATAGCCTGCCGTCGAGTAGTTCCGTTCAATCGGCATTAAAAGGATTGCTGGAGAAAGATTTTGTAACGAAGGAAGGGCCCTTTTATATGGTCTATGATCGTTTTTTTTCTTTGTGGCTGAAGCGTAATTTTTAGAAGAAGAAAGAAGAAGGCACCTCGAAGCACCTTCTTCTTGTATTGTTATTACCAACCAGTCGGTTGTTCGATATTCGGATTGGCAGTAGCCTCTGTTTGCGGTATTGGCCATGAGTCATATTTCGGGAACGTACAACTTCTCTCTTCTACGATCACGAAAGATTGGCTATTCGGATTCCATGCCCCCTGGGCCATACCTGTCATTGTTTTACTTCCGATTTCCCAACGGCGGATATCCCAGAAACGCTTTCCTTCAAAAGAAAGTTCGACACGGCGTTCACGTCGATACAATTCACGTACTTTTTCCTGCGTGTTGTATACCGATTTATTCATATTGGGCATTCCTGCACGGTTACGGATCATATTGATGTATTTCTCAACATTCGGATTCTGCCAGTCGCCGGTTTCTACCAGACATTCCACATAATCCAATAATACTTCCGCATAACGGTACAAAGGAAAATACAAACTACCACCACCGGGATTTGGTCTGTCTTGTTCATCCAGAAACTTTTTCAACCAATATCCGGTTCGTGAAGCACCTACTTTTCCCACTTGATCAGCTCCTCCTTCTTCAAAAGGTTTATATGCATAGTTCGCAAAAGAAGTTTCGTCATCAGGTAAAACAACTGTCGCATACAAACGAGGGTCGCGATCTTTATACAACGGCTCACGCTCGAATTTAGTCCGTTCATCTGCCGGCAGATCGCTTAAAGCAACTCCGTCGGCTGTTTCAAATGCGTCTACGAACGATCTCAATACGCTGGCAGCTCCCTGACCGCTTAGAGTTTGGGGTGCATTGCGGAACCAGGCTTCCGAACAACCGCTACCCCTGTACATAATACGTTCTTTATTATCCTGTCCTGTATAACGGAACATATCACGATAGTTTTTACCTGGATCGCCATCGGTTGCCGTACTGTAGTATAATTCAAAGTTACCGCTATCGATAATAGCCTTGGCTGCTATTTTGGCAATATCGTATTGCTTGAACTGCAAATTCAGATCCATCTTTAAAGTCAATGCGTATGCAGCACACATACGGTCACGGCGATCTCTATCCCAGATAAAAGGAAATACTTTGTCGTCTTTAATGGCGATTACGGCATCCAACTCCTGATTGATAAAATCCAAACATTCCTGTACCGTTTTCCGGGGTTGATAAATTTCTTCACCATTAAGCGTTCGGTCCTGAATTGGAATTCCATCATGCTGTCCGTAAAAAAGTAATAATTGCATGTGATACCACGCACGCCACGTACGTGCTTCCGCACGCATTCTTTCTCTTTCTGTCTCTTCTACAAAATAGGCATTGTCTACATGCTCCAGAAAACGGTTACAACGGCGGATTCGTATATAATACTGTGTCCATATATCGTTCATGTAACCTCCGGTTGTGGTGGTTACCGAACCATTTCCCATATTGACGATCTCACCTTTGAAATTGCCCGACCAGTATAAATTGTCGGTGGCACCCTCCAAATGTACATAAGATAAATAAGGGGCAGTGTAATGATATGTACCCTGCGGCCAATATTTACATTCGCCTAATGCGGCACTACATTCGTTTGTTGTACCCCAAAAATCATCATCTGTCACAGCAGTCGGATGATCTCGTGTTAAAAAATCTTCACAGCCGCAGAGTATCAGAGAGGCTGTAAGCAATGTCAATACTTTTCTTGAAAATATATTATTTAATTCCATAATGCTATCTGTTTTAGAAATTCAAATTAACGCCGAAAGAATATGTCTTCACCAAAGGATATGAACTCATCTGTCCTCTACTTTCCGGATCCACCAGATCGTCTTTGGCAAATGTGAAAGGATTCTGGGCATTTATATACAAACGGATACTTGAGATACCGATTTTCTTTAATCCGATCTGATCGAAAGTATATCCCAACTGCATATATTTCACACGGCAGTAACTGGCATCGAAAAACCAGAAATCCGATTGGTGGCCGTTGTTGCCGTAAGTGGCATTAGGAGCAAGACGCGGATAACGCGCGTTAGGATTGTCCGGCGTCCAGTAATCTGTTTGCACAGATAGCGGAGTCAACCCATCGCCGGATGTATCCAGACCGAATGAATAAGGTGCGGAATAATAAGCGTCGACACCGGTCACGCCTTGAAACAGGACTTCCAGATTCCAATTTTTCCAATCCAGCGAGATATTGGCAAAGTAGTTTAACTTAGGTTGCGCATCTCCCCTGATGACACGGTCTTCTGTTGATATTTTACCGTCTTTATTGTTATCAATATAATGAATATCACCCGGTTGCTGTCCGTCATAAATAACAACACCTTCTTTCGGTACCCAGTTGCCTGTTGCGTCTTTGTTAAAATCACTCTCTTGCAGTAAACCGGCAGTCGGATAAACATAAAAACTGCTTAATGCATATCCTTCTTTGTTTATGCTTCCTCCATTATCATACGGACCGCCAAACAGACTTTTGATTTTATTTTCATTATGACTTAAACCTCCGTGGATGTTGAAGCTAAAATCCTTCGTCAATCTTTTACTGTAATTAAGGTCTATTTCCCAACCTTTGTTTCTCAGTTCTCCGGAATTCAAATAGGTTTTCCCTGTTCCTCCGATAAAAGAAATAGGCGGCTCGAGAATCAGGTCTTTAGTCAGCTTATTATAATAATCAATCGTAATATCCAGATCCTTAAATAAGCGGATATCAGCTCCGACATTTAGCATCTGAACGGTTTCCCAGGTTAAATTGGGGTTGCCATATACTTCTTCATTGCCATTACCTGCATTGATCAAGTTCTGATATTTATACAATTTATCAATGTTCTCATTACCCAATGAACCGTAAGAACCTCTTATTTTCAGATTGTTTACGAACTTCAGATTTTTCATGAATGGTTCTTCGTGTACATTCCAACCGACACCGATGGAAGGGAATACACCGAATTTATGACCTTTGCCAAAACGGGAAGATCCGTCGCGACGAACAGTTGCCTCCAGTAAATAACGATCATTGAATGTATAATTGGCTTTGGCAAACATAGAAACCATCGCCCATTGGTCCCAGTCTCCGCTATTAGTCAGTTCCTGATTGTATCCTCCTATTACGAACAAACGATGTTTGTTTTTTTCGAATGTATACTCGGCGGTTCCACCAATATAGTAATAGCTACTTCTGTCTTTTCCTGCCGAATTGATAGCTCCCCAGGTTTGCAGGAAAGCATCTGTTTCATAATCGAAGAAATTGTAAGAACGTCTTTGACGACTGTTTGCCGTGCTACTGATACGATAGGAGTATTGTCCACGTAAAATCAATTTGGGGAGTACTTCCCAACGGGGAGCGATATTAATACTGATGTTATCTTCCAGTGCTTTAAACTGCCCACCGCGTTCAAGCATGGCAGCCGGGTTTCGTTGTTCAGGACGGTTCCCATAATAGGTGATATGGCTGCCTTCTTTCTTCGGATATACCGGAATAATAGTCGGAGACGTCCGGTACGTATATCCGATAATGTCGCCTGTATAAGATTCGTCCCTGTACATCGGTTCATACCGATTCGTGCGATAAGAATTGAAGTCCATATTGACAGACAGGTTATCCAATAGATTGACTGAGGTATTCGCCCTGATATTCAGCCGATCCGACTTGGCCTTTTTTATCAGACCTTCATTTTGAAGATAGTTTACCGTCAAAGCAAAACGCGCCAGGTTGCTACCACCGGATATACCAACAGAATGACTATGAATCAAACCATCCTTAAACAAGTAATCCATCCAGTCCGTATCCGGATATTTTATCGGATCCGTGTGACTGCGAGTTGCATTAATTGTCTCCGGCGAATAAGTCGGATCGCCTCCTATATTCGTATTTGCCACATTTACCATCTCCATATACGTGGCTGCATCAACGAACTCCGGCAGGTAAGTTGCCTGCTGAACGCCCAGATATCCGTTATAAGAAACGCTCACTTTTCCCGGCATGCCGCGTTTCGTTTTTACAACGATTACACCGTTAGCGGCACGGGCACCATAAATAGCGGCAGCGGCAGCATCTTTCAATACAGTTACACTCTCAATTGTATTCGGGTCTAACTGATTCATGTCCATAGGGATACCATCGACTAACACCAGCGGGTCGTTGTTAGTCATAAGGGAAGAGATACCACGGATTTTAATTGTAGCCGCATCGGCACCCGGCAAACCGGAACCTTGCGACACACTCAGACCGGTAATACCTCCCTGTAAAGATTGTGATAAAGAAGTAATCGGTTTGGTTACCATATTTTTGGTGACATCCAGTGTTGAAACGGAGGAAACAGAATTTATTCTTCTTTCTTCCGAAATACCGGTTACGATTACTTCATCCAGTTCTTCCGAATCGGAACTCAAAGATACCGTCAGGTTACTGATTGCGCGGGAAACAACATGTTCATAATCTTTAAAACCCAGGAATTTGAAAACAAGTATATCTCCTCGTTTGGCATTAATGGAGAAATATCCGTTCTGGTCGCTCACTGTTCCTATATTTGTTCCTTTTACAAATATATTAACACCGGCCAACGGGAAGGGTGGCTCTGTCTGTTCAAGAACTTGTCCCTGGACCATCCAGGGTCTGTCGTTATCGGCTGCATAGCCGATGCTGATTCCCATACAGAAAAATAGTATGATCAGATTAAGGCAATAAGACTTCCGTCTTTTTGTTTGTAACATCTCTTTGCATAAGTTTGTCTTCATGCGGAGTATGATTTAAGGTATCCATTAATTCCCGGAATGGATAGTTATAAAATAAAGAAGGCGTGGGATTTGTTGGATATATCATTGTTTGAGTCTTTCGACTGTTCCTCCAGGTGATATAAACAACAACCCACGCTTTCTTTATCCTTGGATACACACATACAGACGTATGTTGTGTACAGCAAGCAAAGATGCATGAGCGTTTTTAGTTGTCTATTATCCCTTTGGACTGAAATTGTCGAGATTTCATTTGAGGATTAATATATCTAAACGCTTCTATGTGAAATTGTAATACGGTGATGAGTGCGCGATAATGTTATCGCATCACATCCGATTTTGTCATTCGGTACTGCCTCTGATATAAAGAAGCACCTCTTTGCATAAGCTTGTTTGCATACGAAGTTTAGTTTAAGGTATCCATTAATTCCCGGAATGGATGTTTATAAAATAAAGAAAGCGTGGGGGAACTGTTGATATATCATCAAATGAGGCTCTCGACTGCCCGTCCAAAATGATATAAACAACACCCCACGCCCTTTATCCTCGATACACACATACGAGCGCATGTGTACATAACAAGCAAAGGTGCGTGAGCGTTTTTGTTGCCTATTATCCTTTTGGACTGAAATTGTCGAGATTTCATTTGGAGAATAATATCTTTTTTACGCTTCTACATTAATTAATAAGTTGTGCTGACAACGCTTTGTCTTTTTAGGCACATCGCAAATGTATGAAAAAAGAAATTGTAAAACAATATAAGAAATGTAATTTACCGATTGAATTTACGTCAGAACTCTTCTTCCCTGAAAAAATACGTTTCTGAATCGAAAAAGGTGAGTTTTAACTCTCGTAACAAGTGGTTACATTGTTCAAAGGAGATGGTTTTTAAGAAAATCAAACAATTGTTTACGCTGATCGGTATCCGCCCCTCCGAATTTAGGGCCTACATGTGAGAAGAAAATTCGCTTTAAACGAAGCATAATCTCGTTTAAAACGAGATTTAGGCGGATTGCAGTCGAGAATGGGGCAAAAAAATCCCGAAATGTTTTCACTTCGGGATTTCTTATATTATAAAGGTCGCAATTACTTGTTGTATTTGCTCCAGTCTACATTATGCATGTCGCCGCTGGCTGCCAGTTCTTCGTGGAAAGCGAAGCAACATTTCAGGTTCTGCGGAGTATGGCCTTTCACACCCATTGCCAGATATTCTCTCAACAACGGCTGGTAATCCGGGTGAACACAATTGTCGATAATGCAGTTAGCGCGTTCGATCGGTGATTTTCCGCGCAGGTCGGCTACGCCATATTCAGAGATGATAATCTTTACTGAGTGTTCGCTGTGATCCAGGTGAGATACCATCGGAACGAAAGCGCTGATCTTACCGTCTTTGGCTGTAGAAGGAGTGGTGAAGATAGACAACATCGCTGAACGGGTAAAGTCTCCAGATCCACCGATACCATTCATCATTCTTGTTCCTGATACATGAGTAGAGTTGATATTACCGAAGATATCGGCTTCCAGAGCCGTATTGATTGCAATCAATCCAAGACGACGAGCCACTTCCGGATTGTTGGAGATTTCTTGCGGACGAAGAAGGATCTTGTCTTTGAAGAAATCGAGGTTACCGTAAATTTCACGGATTACTTCATTACTTACAGACAAAGAACAACCGCTGGCAAATTTCACGCGGCCTTCTTTCATCAGGCTGATAACTGCATCCTGGATAACTTCTGTATATACATTGAATGCAGGAATATCCTTGTTAGCACCCATGCAACCTAAAACGGCATTGGCAACATTTCCTACGCCACTTTGCAGGGGAACGAATTCTTTCGGCAGACGGCCGGCTTTAATTTCGCTTACAAGGAAGTCGGCAACATTTTTACCGATAGCCATTGTAACGTCATCCAGCGGTGAGAATTTACCACCTTCGTTCGGTTCTTCTGTTTTTACGATACCAACGATCTTTGCCGGATCTACTTTAATATAAGGAGTACCGATACGGTCGGACGGAGTATATACTGGAATTTCACGACGGTAAGGAGGATCTGCCGGTTCGTAGATGTCGTGCATGCCGCGGATTTCTTTCGGGTGTCTACTATTCAACTCGATGATGATACGGTCAGCCATACGACAAACTGTAGGTACGATACCTACGCCGCTGGTCGGGATGATCTCGCCGTCTTCGGTTACATCGGCAGCCTCAACGATTGCTACATCGATCTTTCCAAGGAAACCATAACGTAAGTCCTGTGCCAGTTCAGACAGGTGCATGTCGAAATACTGTGCTCCGTGAGCATTCAGTAATGCGCGTAAGTCTTTGTTTGATTGGTACGGAGTACGGAATTTAATAGCATTGGCGCGAGCTAATTCGCCATCCAGTTTATCACCGGTAGAAGCTCCGGTAAACATACCGATCTGGAAAGGATTTCCTTTTGCATGTTCTTCCATCGCTTTTTTTGCAATGGCACCCGGAACGATTTTCGGGCATCCGGCCGGTGTAAAACCACTGAATCCGACGTTGTCGTTATGATGAACGAACGAAGCAGCTTCTTCAGCTGTAATGAATTTTAAAGCCATGATATTATACTGTTTTATATTAGATAAATACTTATTGGTCAGCTAAACGGCTGCAAAGGTATTAAAAAAGAAAATAGGTCAATACTTGCGGTTAAGTATTTCTGAGTAAATAACAGCTTTTCTTAACTCTTCGATATTATTGAACTCAATATCCTCTAAAAGAGAATGTTCTTCTTCGGTCGGAAAATTCATGATAGGGGATGAACTGACTTTGGATTGGTGGATTTCCTGTTCGGCTGACAGGAAAGGATTCGACTTCCTTGTCTCTTTTTTATTTTTTTTCTTCTCAGGAATAGCGGTTGCTATGGTTTGTTGTTTGGGACGATCATTCGTTGCCTCTTCCAGGATTTCCCAAAAGCCTTTGCCAGAGGGAGTATGTTCCTCTTGTGTTGTGTCGTATTCGGGTTGTCCCAACACTTGAGTCGGACGTTTTTTCTTGTTCTTTGAACTGAATAAACCGCTCACTGCTGCAACTATCAGGAAAACAATATATATCCAATCGCCCAGGTTATCCATAACTTTGATTATTTTTGCACTCCAAATGTACGAAGATTTATTGAATGATGAAAGAATGAAGAGATTTATAAAAGGTATAAAAGTAAATAAGGGTAACTTCACAGCCACCCTTATTCGATTTAACCAAAACCTTAACTATGAAAAAATTTACGTTTTTCGTATGCAAATATAGCTGTCAGAATCGAACTGTGCAAGCCTTTGGCGGTTTATTTTTATAGAATACATGTATTTAAATTTTATTAACGGTAACAAAATGACGAATCAGGAAAATGGCGCAGACTTAAAATCTGCAGCCGGAAATGAGGAGAAAAAGTTATTCATCGAGACCTACGGGTGCCAGATGAATGTAGCAGACAGTGAGGTGGTAGCTTCCATCATGAAAATGGACGGATACACTATGACCGACAAGATTGAAGAAGCGGATGCGGTTTTTGTAAATACCTGTTCGGTACGCGATAATGCGGAACAGAAAATTTACGGGCGGCTTCAGTATTTTCAGTCTCTGAAGCGGAAAAAGAAATCACTGATCGTGGGCGTGCTGGGATGTATGGCCGAACGGGTGAAAGAGGAACTGATCAATGTGCATCATGCCGATCTGGTAGTAGGTCCGGACTCTTATATGGATCTGCCTAACCTGGTAGGTGCTGTCGAACATGGGGAAAAGGCGATCAATGTCGAACTTTCCACCCAGGAAACCTATAAAGATGTGATGCCCCTGAAGTTGGGCGGTGTGCATATCTCCGGTTTTGTGTCGATCATGCGTGGGTGTAATAACTTTTGTACGTATTGTATCGTACCTTATACCCGTGGACGCGAGCGTAGCCGCGATGTGGAAAGTATCCTGAGTGAAATAAGGGATATGCGTGACAAAGGTTTTAAAGAGGCGACCTTGCTCGGACAGAATGTGAATTCGTATGCTTTCGAAAAAGACGGTGAAACGGTTACTTTCCCCATGCTATTGGAACGTGTGGCGGAGGAGGCTCCGAATATGCGCATCCGCTTTGTGACCTCTCATCCAAAAGATATGAGCGACGATACACTCCGTGTGATAGCCGCCCATAATAATATATGTAAGTACATACATCTGCCAGCCCAGTCGGGTAGCTCGAAGATTCTGAAGGTGATGAACCGTAAATATACCCGTGAATGGTATCTCGATCGTATCGCCGCTATTCGCCGTATCGTTCCGGAAGCTTCGATTGCAACCGATCTGTTCTGTGGTTTTCATTCGGAAACGGAAGAAGATTATGAAGAAACACTCTCCTTGATGCGCGAAGTCAGATATGACGCTGCTTTCCTGTTCAAATATTCCGAACGTCCCGGAACCTATGCGGCCAAACATCTTCCTGATACGGTATCGGAAGAAGAAAAAGTACGTCGCCTGCAGGGGATGATCGATTTACAGAATCAGCTGTCGGAAGAAAGTAACCTGCGTGATATAGGAAAAGAGTTTGAGGTCCTGATCGAAGGTTTCTCCAAACGTTCACGCGAACAGTTGTTCGGGCGTACCAGTCAGAACAAAGTGGTTATTTTCGATAAGAAAAACTATAAAGTCGGACAATTTGTGAAGGTAAGGATCAACAGAGCCTCTTCGGCAACATTATTCGGTGAACCGGTAGAATGATGAGTGCGAACCAGCAGGTTTAGAAATGGTTAAATAATTATAATCTGCCGGTTGTCTCGCAATTTATTCGTTCTTTTGCAGAAAAATTGGGAGGTATGCGCTCTGTGCGTATCTCCTTAATTTGTTGAATAATAATAAGGGTACGTCTGATGGCTGAAAATAATAAGGTTAGCTCGGTTTCTTTTTTTAATTCTCGTCTCACTTCCATTATCAGTATAGCGCTGGTGCTATTTCTGCTAGGATTGATTTTGTTGATGGGGCTACTGGGAAATCAGTTATCGGTTTATGTGAAGGAAAATATTTCATTTTCCATTGTTTTGAAAGATAATCAGAAAGAGGCAGACATCAAGAAGATGCAGAAAAGCCTGGACGCACTTCCTTTTATCAAGTCTACCGAATACATTTCTAAAGAACAAGCCGCGAAAGAACTCGAAGAAGAGTTAGGCGAAAACCCGGAAACATTTCTTGGCTTTAATCCCCTTCAGGCTTCGATCGAGGTAAAACTGCATTCCGAATATGCCAATCCGGACAGCCTGCAGCACATAGAAAAGAAAATAAAAACATATACTTCTGTATCCGACCTGCTTTACCGTAAAGACATGATGCAGATGGTAAACGATAATATGAAACGTCTGAGCATTATCCTGCTCACACTGGCCGTAATGCTGATGGCCATATCATTTGTACTGATCAGTAATACGATCCGGTTATTGATCTATTCCAAACGTTTTTTGATCCATACAATGAAATTGGTAGGGGCGACTTCCGGTTTTATACGCCGGCCTTTTGTCCGTTATAATGTGGTAAGTGGTATTTTTGCCTCTATCCTTGCAATATTGATGCTGACTGGTTCGTTATATTACTTACAACACGAGTTGGACGGCTTTATTCAATTATTGGATATGAAGGCTTTACTGGTGGTTTATGCCGCAGTATTCCTGCTGGGAATACTGTTGTCTATTACGGCTACCATTTTTGCTGTAAACAAGTATCTCCGTATGGGTGTTGATAAGTTGTATTACATTTAAAATAAACAAAGAGAGATGGCTAAAAGAGATTTTGCATTCGGTAAAGAAAATTTTATTCTGATTGCAGTTGCTGTAGCAGTAATCATTATTGGTTTCATGTTGATGAGTGGTGGTGGATCAGGTGATGCAACCAGTTTTAATCCGGAAATATTCAGTACACGACGTATTGTTGTTGCGCCGGTGGTAACTGTGATCGGTTTCGGTCTGATGATTGTAGGAATCCTGAAGAACAGTAAAGGTAAAGAAGTAACCGAATGAGTTGGTTAGAGGCCTTAGTGCTGGGAATCGTACAGGGACTGACGGAGTATCTTCCTGTAAGCAGTAGCGGTCATCTGGCAATCGGATCGGCCCTGTTTGGAATTGAAGGAGAAGAGAATCTGACATTTACGATCGTAGTCCATGTGGCTACGGTACTTAGTACATTAGTAATACTCTGGAAAGAGATCGAATGGATATTTCGCGGGTTATTCAAGTTTGAGATGAATAGCGAAACACGTTATGCGATCAATATCCTGATTTCGATGATACCGGTCGGTATCGTGGGAGTCTTTTTCAAAGATAAAGTCGAAGCTATCTTTGGCTCGGGTTTGCTTATCGTCGGTTGTATGTTGCTGGTAACGGCTGCTTTGCTGGCATTTTCTTATTATGCAAAGCCGCGGCAGAAAGAAAATATTTCGATGAAAGACGCTTTTATTATCGGTCTATCACAGGCTTGTGCAGTCTTGCCGGGACTATCACGTTCGGGTACAACGATTGCTACGGGTTTATTGTTGGGTAATAATAAGGCGAAACTGGCTCAGTTTTCTTTCTTGATGGTGATCCCTCCGATTTTGGGTGAAGCTTTATTGGATGTATTGAAGATGGTTAAGGGTGAAGATGTGGCCGGAGATATTCCGACACTTTCACTGGTCGTTGGTTTTGTAGCAGCTTTCCTATCCGGTTGTCTGGCTTGTAAGTGGATGATCAATATTGTGAAAAAAGGAAAGTTGATCTACTTTGCTATTTATTGTGCAATAGCCGGTTTGATCACTATTGCATGTACATTGATGAAATAATATAGAATGGATTTTATAGCAGGAGAGGTTTTATATTTTAACAAACCGTTGACATGGACGTCGTTCGATCTGGTGAACAAGTTCCGGTATAAGTTGTCGCGGAAGCTGAAAGTAAAAAAGATAAAGGTCGGACATGCCGGAACGCTTGATCCGTTGGCTACCGGGGTAATGATCGTTTGTACCGGGAAAGCGACCAAAAGGATCGATGAATTCCAGTATCAGACCAAAGAATACGTTGCAACGCTGAAACTGGGTGAGACAACGCCTTCTTTCGACCTGGAAAAAGAGATAGATGCTGTATATCCGACAGAACATATAACCCGGGAGATGGTAGAAGAGGTACTGAATTCGTTTGTAGGTACCATCCAACAGATCCCCCCGGTTTTTTCTGCTTGTAAAGTGGATGGGAAGCGTGCTTATGAACTGGCACGCAAAGGTGAAGAAGTGGAGTTGAAGTCGAAGACATTGGTGATCGACGAAATGGAGTTACTGGAATGTAACCTGCCGGTCATTAAGATCCGTGTGGTGTGTAGCAAAGGTACTTATATCCGTGCTTTGGCCCGTGATATCGGTACGGCTTTACATTCGGGTGCTCATCTGATCGGGTTGGAACGTACCCGGATCGGAGATATAACATTGGATAAATGCATGAATCCGGAAGAGATAGATGCCTTTCTGGATGAGGCGGTAGGAGATTGTCCGGCTGGTGAAGTTGGATTTGTATCCTCTGACAAATGATAAGAATAAAAAGAAAATAAATAAAGTAACATTATGAAGCTGTCTAAATTCAAATTTAATTTACCGGAGGATTTGATCGCTCTTCATCCTGCAAAGAACAGGGATGAGTCCCGTATGATGGTTGTTAATCGTAACACCGGCGAAATAGAGCATAAGGTATTTAAAGATCTGTTGGACTATTTTGGAGAGAAAGATGTATTCATCTTCAATAACACGAAGGTTTTCCCAGCCCGTTTGTACGGGAATAAAGAAAAAACCGGTGCACGTATTGAAGTATTTTTGCTGCGTGAACTGAACGAAGATCTGCGTCTTTGGGATGTATTGGTAGATCCGGCACGTAAGATACGTATCGGTAACAAACTGTATTTCGGAGAAGACGATTCGATGGTGGCTGAAGTCATTGACAACACAACTTCACGTGGCCGTACACTGCGTTTCCTGTATGACGGTAACCATGACGAATTTAAAAAAGCATTATATGCATTGGGCGAAACCCCGCTGCCAAAATATATCGACCGTTCGGTCGAACCGGAGGATGAAGATCGTTACCAGAACATTTTCGCTACGGAAGAAGGAGCTGTTGTTGCTCCTGCTGCCGGTCTTCATTTCAGCCGTGAACTGATGAAACGTCTGGAAATTAAAGATTGTCGTTTTGCTTTCCTGACTGTTCATTCCGGACTGGGTAATTTCCGTGAGATCGACGTGGAAGACCTGACAAAGCATAAGATGGACTCCGAACAAATGATCGTAAACGGGGATGTTGTCGATATCGTGAACAAAGGTAAAGACGACGGACGCCAGATTTGTGCCGTAGGAACCTCCGTGATGCGTGCTGTTGAAACAGCAGTTAGCACGGACGGACACCTGAAAGAATTCGAAGGATGGACCAATAAGTTCATTTTCCCTCCGTATGATTTCAGTGTGGCAACCAGCATGATCACAAATTTCCACATGCCGTTGTCTACTCTCCTGATGATGACTGCTTCATTCGGAGGTTACGATTTGATTATGGATGCCTATGAAGTGGCATTGAAAGAAAAGTATCGTTTCGGTGCTTACGGTGATGCCATGCTGATCTTATAATCGTTGACTATGGCTATTGCATACCTTGCTTTAGGTACGAATATAGGAAATAAAAGACGGAATATGATAACGGCCGCCGCGCTGTTAGCTGAAAGGGTGGGAGACGTTCTCGCCCTTTCAGGTTTTTACGAAACGGAGCCCTGGGGCTTTCAGTCCGACAATACATTCCTGAATGCAGCCTTACAGCTGGAAACTTCATTGTCGCCGTTGGAACTGCTGAAAGCAACGCAGCAGATCGAACTGGAAATGGGACGAACGCAGAAGAGTAACGGAGCATATCACGACCGTATTATCGATATCGATATATTGCTGTATGACGATCTTATTCTGCAGACTCCGGAGCTGACCTTGCCGCATCCTCTGATGCATGAGCGTCAGTTTGTAATGGAGCCGTTGGCGGAGATTGCCCCTAACGTGATCCATCCGGTTTTTAAGAAGCCGGTAATCTCTCTTATGTAAGTGCAACATTTTGTGTTTTCTTTCTGTTTTTCAAATGAACGAATAAAAATAAAACAATGAACGATAAAGAAAAAATCCTGACAGGTGGCGGTATGGTCTTCAAGAAAAAGGCCACTGAAGAAAATACCGGAGAAAGGAAAATCAAATATTCTGATTTTCTGAAAGGTACTCATAAATCGGGTTCGGCTAAGATGAAAGCTGAATACAAGTATAAAAAAGCACTTCGTAACACAAAGAAGAAAAAATAATTTTCAATTTTCAATTTTGAATTCTCAATTATTTGTATCTTTGCAACCGAATTGATGTGGATAGATTTGTATTGCTTGCAACCACAGGAAAAAATGCTAAAAACAAGATACTTTTCTTAGCCGTTCGGCATATATGATCCTTCCGTTATCAATTCATTATTAATAATCAATTGTCAGTGTCAGGTTCAGTCTATGGTTTTTATAACTGTCACTTGTCATCTGTCAACTAATTTAAAAGTAATGAGTTATTTATTCACCTCCGAATCGGTGTCCGAAGGGCACCCCGATAAAGTAGCCGATCAGATATCGGATGCTTTGCTGGATGAGTTTCTTGCTTACGACAAGAACTCGAAAGTTGCTTGCGAAACCCTTGTTACAACCGGACAGGTTGTCTTGGCTGGAGAAGTTAAATCAAGTGCTTATGTAGATGTGCAGGATGTGGCACGCAACGTGATCGAAAAGATTGGTTACACCAAGAGTGAATACCAGTTCGAAGCAAAATCATGCGGTGTGTTCTCATCTATCCACGAACAGAGTGGAGATATTAACCGTGGTGTTGAACGCGAAGATCCTTATAACCAGGGAGCAGGCGACCAGGGTATGATGTTTGGCTATGCTACAAATGAAACTGAGAATTACATGCCTCTGGCGCTGGATCTTTCACACAGCTTGTTGTGGGAACTGGCAGAGATACGTAAGAATGAAAATGACCTGATGCCTTACCTCCGTCCGGATGCAAAGAGCCAGGTAACTATTGAATACGATGACAACGGTAAGCCGTTACGCATCGATACGATCGTTGTATCTACCCAACATGACGAATTCATCGGTCCGAAAGGCATCAGCCAGGAAGAAGCCGATATCGCCATGCAGAAGAAGATTGCAGCAGATGTAAAGAATATCCTGGTACCTCGTGTAAAGGCGCAATATCCGGCCCACGTACAGGCTTTGTTCAACGATGATATCATTTATCATGTGAATCCGACCGGCAAGTTCGTGATTGGTGGTCCTCACGGTGATACAGGCCTGACCGGCCGTAAGATCATTGTGGATACGTATGGTGGCAAGGGTGCTCACGGTGGTGGTGCATTCTCCGGTAAAGACCCCTCAAAGGTAGACCGCTCGGCCGCTTATGCTGCTCGTCATATCGCTAAGAACCTGGTTGCAGCCGGTGTCGCCGACGAAATGCTGGTACAGGTTTCTTATGCAATTGGTGTAGCCAAGCCGATGAACATTTTTGTAAATACCTTCGGTCGCTCCAATGTCAAGTTTACCGACGGTGAGATTGCAGAAAAGATCTGGGACATTTTCGATATGCGTCCGAAAGCAATCGAAGAACGCCTGAAACTACGTAACCCGATCTATCTGGAAACAGCCTCTTACGGTCATATGGGACGTAAACCGGAAACAGTGACAAAAACATTCACCTCCCGTTACAACCCGAAGCCGACTGTCTGCGAAGTAGAGTTGTTTACATGGGAAAAACTGGATTATGTGGATAAAGTGAAAGAAGCATTCGGAATCTGATCTCCGGAATAAAGTATAGGAAGGCGATTATTGCAACAATATGCAATAATCGCCTTTTTTCATGTAATAACCAATAATTAAATGGTTTATGGAGGTTAATTGAATTATATTTTCATATATTTGGCTCCTAAGTAATCTCTAAATCTAAATCGTATGCGTAGAATTATTCAGCTTCTTTCGCTGGCCGTAATTATTTTACTGACCGCAGCCTGTAAAGAGACTTCCCCGTTTAAGTACGAGTCAGTCCCGAATGACCCCATGAAAGCACGTATCTATACGCTGGATAACGGCTTGAAAGTGTATTTGACCGTAAACAAAGAGACACCGCGTATCCAGACTTATATCGCTGTCAGGGTTGGCGGGAAGAATGACCCGGCTGAAACGACCGGGTTGGCACATTACTTTGAGCATCTGATGTTCAAAGGTACGCAGAAGTTCGGGACTCAGAACTACGAACAGGAAAAGCCGATGCTCGATGAAATCGAACAACTGTTTGAAGTATACCGGAAGACGACCGATGAAGTGGAACGGAAAGCTATTTATCATCAGATAGACAGCATTTCTTATGAAGCGTCGAAATATGCTATTCCGAACGAATACGATAAGCTGATGTCTGCTATCGGAGCGAACGGTACAAATGCCTATACGGGCTTCGATATGACTGTTTATACCGAAGATATTCCTTCCAACCAGATCGATAACTGGGCAAAAATCCAGGCAGACCGTTTTGAAAATAATGTGATTCGTGGTTTCCATACCGAGTTGGAGACTGTCTACGAAGAAAAGAACATGTCTCTGACCAGTGACGGACGTAAAGTCTATGAAGCCGTTTTAAATGCTCTTTTCCCGGATCATCCTTACGGAACACAGACTGTTTTAGGCACGCAGGAGAACCTGAAGAATCCGTCGATCACCAATATCAAAAATTACCACAATACCTGGTATGTGCCGAATAATATGGCTATCTGTATGTCCGGTGATTTTGATCCCGACCGGACTATTGCCATAATCAATAAATACTTCAGCCATTTGCAGCCGAATCCTAATTTGCCGGCATTACCGGTGACACACGAATCTCCTATCAAAGCTCCGGTTGTAAAGGAAGTATTGGGAGTGGATGCTGAAAATCTGACATTAGGATGGCGTTTCCCCGGTGCTGCTTCCCCTGAACAGGACTTACTGAACCTGACGGGTGAAATCATTAATAATGGAAAAGCCGGCCTGTTGGATATCGACCTGGTACAGCAACAGAAAGTTCTTAGCTGTTATGCCGGAACTTATGATATGGCAGATTATAATGCATTTGTTATAGGCGGTCGCCCGAAACAGGGACAAACGCTTGACGAAGTGAAGGATCTCTTCCTGGCAGAGATAGATAAATTGAAAAAAGGAGAGTTCGACGAGGGACTTTTAGAGGCTGCTATCAACAATTATAAATTGATGCAGATGTATCGCTTGGATAATAATTACAGCCGTGCCGATATGTTTGTCTCTTCCTTTATTAATGGCGTAGATTGGAAAGACAAGGTCGCTCAATTGGATAGGATGAGTAAGATCACTAAACCTCAGATCGTAGAATTTGCCAATAAATATTTCGGCGATAACTATGCCGTTGTTTATAAAAGGGAAGGTAAGGACCCGAATGAAAAGAAAATCGATAAACCGAAGATCACTCCGATCGTAATGAACCGTGATAGCACGAGTGCCTTCCTGAAAGAAATACAGGCAGCAAAGGTGACGCCGATCGAACCGGTCTTCCTCGATTACGACAAGGATTTGCAGAAGTTGACGGCTAAGTCTGATATCCCTGTCCTTTACAAACAAAATGCGACGAACGATATATTCTCGTTGATGTATGTATTCGATATGGGTAATAATAATGACAAAGCGATGGGTACTGCTTTTGAATATATGAAGTACCTGGGTACATCTACCAAAAGCCTGAAAGAGATCAATGAAGAATTCTATCGCCTGGCTTGTTACTTCAGTGTTTTCCCGGGTTCCGACCGTACCTATGTGATGCTGCAGGGACTGCGTGAAAAGATGCCGCAGGCAATGGCTCTGTTTGAAGAACTGTTGGCTGATGCACAGGTCAATAAAGATACTTATGCCAATCTGGCGGATGATATATTAAAGAAGAGAGCGGATGCCAAGCTGAACCAGGGGGAGAATTTCAATAAGTTGATCCAGTATGCGATCTGGGGTCCGAATTCTCCGGCAACTCATGTATTGAATACTGCCGAGTTGCAGCAGATGAATCCGCAGGAACTGGTAGACCGTATTCATAAGATAAATTCGTACGAACATTCTATCCTGTATTATGGACCGGAAAAAGCACAAGCCTTATTGGATATTATCGAGCAATACCATAACGTACCTGCCACGTTGAACCCGCTTCCGGCTGCAGCTGACTTCAAGCAACAGGAAACGACCGAAAATAAGGTTTTACTGGCGCAGTACGATGCCAAACAGATCTATTTCTCTGCTGTTTCCAACAGGGGAGAAAAGTTTGATTCCGCTATCCAGCCAACATTGAATATGTATAATGAATATTTTGGTGGAGGAATGAATGCTATTGTATTCCAGGAAATGCGCGAATCACGCGGTTTGGCCTATTCGGCCGGTGCGTTCCTGATCACGCCTTACAAATTGAAATATCCGTACGTATATCGTACGTTTATCGCAACTCAAAATGATAAGATGATCGATGCAATGAAGGCATTCGACGATATTATCAATAATATGCCGGAATCGGAAAAAGCGTTCGAACTGGCAAAAGATGCATTGATTACCCGTTTGCGCACCGAACGTATCACAAAATCGGATGTCTTATGGTCTTATATGAGTGCACAGGATCTGGGCTTGAATGTGGATAGTCGCAAGGAACTGTATGAAAAAGCACCTTCCATGACATTGGATGAAATTAAAGCATTCCAGGAAAAATGGGTGAAAGGCCGTAAATATACCTATTGTGTGCTTGGCGATGAAAAAGACCTGGATCTGAAATCGCTCTCCGGATATGGCCCGATCACGAAACTGAGTAAAGAAGAACTGTTCGGCTACTAAATAGTTGACAGTTGACAGATAAAAGGCCCTGCTATTGATTTTTGATCCAATAGCAGGGCCTTTTCTTGTTTCTTAAAACTGTCAACTGTTACTTGTCACCTGCTTCATCCTTCCTCCTGATGCATCTCCACCTCCTTGACTTTTCGGAAGAGGTCGGATGCAAAGATAAAGTCATTCAGTGCTTTATTGTTGGAAGTGATAACCTGGTCTTTCGTTCCCTGCCATTCTTTTACCCCTTCTTTGATGAAGATGATATTTTCACCGATATTCATTACCGAGTTCATATCATGGGTGTTTATGACGGTCGTCATCTTATATTCAGTCGTAATATCGTGGATCAGGTCGTCTATCAACAAAGAAGTCTTTGGGTCGAGGCCTGAGTTCGGCTCATCGCAAAAGAGATATTTCGGATTTAAAGCAATGGCACGGGCGATAGCTGCACGTTTCATCATACCACCACTGATCTCGGACGGATACAAATGCTCGGCTTCTGAAAGGTTTACACGCTCCAGGCAGAACATCGCTCTCTTTTCCCTTTCTTTAAAAGAGTCTTTAGAAAACATATTAAGGGGGAACATTACATTTTCAAGAACCGTCATGCTGTCGAACAGAGCTGAACCCTGAAACAACATACCCATTTCCCGGCGGAGCATATTAAGCTCTAATTTTCCCATTGAAGTCAAGTCGCGACCGTCATACAGGATCTCTCCTGAATCCGGTTTCATCAGCCCGATAATATTCTTGATCAAAACCGTTTTACCGGAACCGCTTCGCCCAATAATAAGATTGGTTTTGCCTGTTTCGAAGACGGCACTGATATTATTCAGTACGGTACGACCTTCAAATGATTTCGTTATATTTCTTACTTCTATCATTTTTACGTAAGCATTAAATGGGTCATTATTACGTCTGCCAGCAAGATCATGATGCTGCTCATTACGACAGCATTCGTGCTGGCCTTACCGACTTCAAGCGCACCTCCTTTTACATAATAGCCGAAATAAGCGGCTATCGATGAAATAATAAAGGCATAAACCACTGATTTTATAATAGAATACCAAATATAGAACTCGTTGAAATAGAACTGTAACCCGTATTCGAAAGAGGCGGGAGTCATCCCTGTTCCCGTTGAATGGCTGGCAGCAATACCTCCCAGCATACCGGTGAACATACTGAATACAACCAATACCGGAATAAAGATCATCAGCCCGGCAATTTTCGGCATGATCAGGAAATTAGCCGAATTTACCCCCATGATTTCCATCGCATCGATTTGTTCTGTTACGCGCATGGTACCGATCTCGGAAGCAATATTACTTCCCACCTTACCGGCCAGGATCAAACACATTATAGAAGATGAAAACTCAAGCAGGATAATCTCACGGGTCGTATATCCGATCGTAAATTTAGGAATCAGCGGAGAACTGATATTCAGTGATATCTGAATTGCAATTACCGTACCGATAAAGACTGAAATGATAATTACGATCCAAAGGGAGTCTACTCCCAGTTTGTAGATCTCTTTTATCAATTGTTTGAAGAACATGCTCCATCTGTCAGGTATTGATATGGATTTCCCCATCAACATGACATATTCTCCCATTCTATGTAATGCTTTATTCATCATTTTTTGAAGTACTTATCTGTTCCAGTCTGCAAATATAACTGAAATATGTCAACAACTGTTCACGCTTTATGATTTTATAGCTTACTAAACTGTCGACCATCCACTCGTAATTTTCAATTTTCAATTCTCAATTTTTAATTTCCTCAAGTCAGATATCTCGTACCTTCATCCATGCTAGCCTGTATCGGATAAGAGAGAATGAAGCTGTTGGATTGGAAATATTTATTCAGATATCCCGGAATACGGGGCATGACCGAATTATACGACAGACCTTCTTTCCGGCTGAAAATGATCCACATGCTGTCGTCCGCTTTCACGTCCCGGAAGACAATCAGAAAATCATCCCAATCGCTGAAAGTTGTATAAGAGATTTCTCCGGCCCTTTTGGCAAACACTTTTTTTATGGCTTTTAGTGTATCGTCCGAACCGTAAAATACCACTTTTGCTCCGGTATTCTGCAACACATTCCATATCCTGTCCATGATCTGAATGAAGCCGATTTCCTTTTCCGCCTGGTCAGGAATGATGATCAAATGGCGTTTGATGGTTGAAAGCGGTTGTACAGGTTTATATATGAAGGTCGTTACACTGCTATGTTGTAATACGTTTTCAACGATATTTCCGAGAAAAGCTGCCGGGATGTCTTTTTCTTTGTGTAACCCCAGGACAAGGTCGGTTATTTCCCGTTCCTTGACAACGCTGGTGATAGCGTTGGAGATACTCAGGTCGTAGCGAAGCAACCCTTTCAGGCGTACGTCTGTGGCAGCGGCTGTGTCGACGGCTGTTTGTAACACCCGTTTGGATGATTTCAGCGCCTTTTCGTCCGAATTATGGTTGTCTATTACCTTGAGTGCGTATAACCCGCTGGTATTTGTTTTCGATTTAACCGCCAGGCTAAGATGGACCAATTCTTCAACCGTCTCTTCATTGCTGACGGGGATCAGGATATGTTCGTCTTTCGTATCATTATCGTCGTGTGCCTCTTCAGACTCTTTCATGGCTATATTGTGTGCTCCCTTTTGAGCGGAGAAGGAGGCGATGGCACAGGTCACCAGGATCATCAGGATCGTTCCGTTCAGGACACTTTCATTCAGGAGGCGGATCGGTTCGCCTTCCGGTGTTGTTCCCAGTATGACATTATAACCGACCATAACTGCCGCCAGGGTCGCGGCTGCCTGTGCATTGCTTAATCCGAAGATGACTCTTCGCTGGTCGACCGATAGCCGGAATGTTTTTTGCGTCAGCCATGCAGCGGCATATTTTGCAGCGGTAGCGACAACGATCATGACAATACCGACCTTTATCGTTTCGAAGCTGGTAAAGAAGGCTCTGTAATCGATAAGCATGCCGACGCTCAACAGGAAGAAAGGAATAAAAATGGCGTTACCGACAAACTCCACCCGGTTCATCAAAGGCGAACTTTGAGGGATCAGCCTGTTCAGCGCCAATCCGGCCAGGAAAGAGCCGATAATTGCTTCCATTCCTGCCAATTGTGCGAGAAAAGCACCGAAGAACACCATCAAGAGGACGAATATATATTGTGAGATATTATCGTGTACCCGTTTAAAGAACCAACGTCCGATAAAAGGAAATACAAGCAATACGAACAACGCGAAAACAACGACTGATATACCGAGGCGTATCCAGAACGCATCATCCGCATTTCCCGTAGCCATGCCGACGATAATTGTCAATACTAACAGTGCCAGTGTATCGGTAATCATCGTTCCACCGACAGTGATGCTTACCGCATTATTTTTGCTGATCCCCAGTTTACTGATGATCGGATAGGCGATCAGGGTATGTGAAGCGAACATACTGGCAAGCAAAACAGATGTCTCCATACTGAATTTAAGTACCCATAACCCTACTACTGTTCCCAATATCATAGGAATAAGGAACGTGTACATCCCGAAAACGAGGCTTTTTCCGCTATTCTTCTTGAAATCTCCCATGTCGATTTCCAGCCCTGCCAGAAACATGATATAAAGTAATCCGGCTGTTCCTGATAAAATAATGCTGCTATCGCGTAAAACGAGATTAAACCCATTCGGACCGATAATGGCTCCTGCAATGATCAAGCCAAGCAGATGAGGCACCCGAAGTTTATTTAAAAGAAGCGGAGCTGCCAGTATAATAAGCAGGATCAGCAGGAATTTTAATACCGGATCTGCCAGTGGCAGGGTAAAGTCTATGTTTGAGAGTAAGATCATATTTGTATTGTCGGATTTGTAATAATACAAATGTAACAAAACATTTTTGCAAAATTGAAAAGGATAGGGACGAATACGATTAAATCCGAATTATTCGATTTGAATAATTCAAATGAAATAATTATATTTGCAGAAAAGAATATGTATATGGCAAAAGTGATAAATCCTTTTATTGTAACCGGTAAAATCGAGCCGGAATATTTTTGTGATCGTGTACAGGAATCGAGACGTCTTGTAAAGTCTATCACAAATGGAAACAATATGGTTATAATCTCTCCCCGCCGTATGGGTAAAACGGGACTTATTCAGTTCTGTTATGAGAAGCCGGAGATCAGGGAGGAATATTACACTTTTTTCATCGATATCCTCCATACGTCGGGGTTACGCGAATTTACCTATTTGTTGGGGCGTGAGATTTACGAAACATTATTGCCACGTAGCCGAAAAATGACGAACCTTTTTATTCAGACCTTGAAATCTATCAGCGGCAAATTTGGTTTCGACCCTCTTTCCGGTACGCCTACTTTTAATATAGAATTGGGGGATATAGATCGTCCCGAATATACACTGGACGAGATATTTCGTTATTTGGAAGCGGCGGATAAACCCTGTATCGTGGCAATTGACGAGTTTCAACAGATCGCCAAATATCCTGAAAAGAACATCGAAGCATTGTTGCGCACTCACATTCAGAAAATCCGGAACAGTCATTTTATTTTTGCGGGTAACGAACGGCATATGATGCAGGAGATGTTTCTGTCTGCTGCCCGTCCTTTTTATCATAGTGCGGATATACTTGAGTTAAATGCAATAGCTCCGGATGTATATATCCCTTTCATCATCGAACATTTCGTGAAATGGAACCGCAAAATCGATGCCGTGGATGTAGAACGGGTTTATAGCCTGTTCAAAGGTCATACTTTCTATATTCAGAAAACTTTTAACGAAGCCTTCGCCGATACCCCGGAGGGGGAAACATGTACGCTGGAAACGATACGAACCGCCATTAGCAACATGATCGCGGCCAACGATACGATTTTCCGCGAAATACTGTCAAATATTCCAGAGAAGCAGAAAGAGTTACTCTATGCTATTGCTAAAGACGGCGAGGCGGAGCGTATCACATCTGCACAGTTTATTAAACAACATAGCCTGACTTCTGCGAGTTCGGTACAGTCTGCTACAAAGAAACTACTCGAAAAAGATATAATAACGGAGATAAACAAAGTGTTTTCCGTGACTGATAAACTATTTTCTATGTGGATAAATCAAATGTATGGGAATAAAGCTATTTTGCCTTGAATCTGAAATTTCGCGGCGGTTATTTTCGCCGCCGCGAAATTTCAGATTTACACTGAGCGTATATACATTGTCTGTTTGCCTCCGCCGATCTGTATCAGTTTGTTGCTGTTTATCAGTTGTTTCAAGTCGTTTAGCGCTATGAACTGACTACAACGGTTCAGCTTCATGCAGGTACTACGATTAATGCATTTGTTTTCTTCCACTTCAGTCATGATATTCTTCAGGCGTTGTTCTTGCGTGAGTTTTTCTGTATTCACTTTTTTCACCAGTTCGAGTCCGGCTTCCCGTACCTGTTCTTTCAGGGAGGTTGCACAACGGAAACTGACGGAATCTATTTCTGCCTGTACCTTGTTTTTACCGTTTTCATCGGTGGTTATTTTACTTTTCAGTGTAGGGGTAAAGTAACCCAGTCCATCCAGTTCGATACTGTTCCCTTCCGACAGGCAGAATCCCATCCAGAAATTTAGCGCTTCCAATACTCCTTTTACATCGGCCGAAGAAATGGTACTCGACATCGAGATCATTTTACACATATACTTTGTGTCGAGTGTCCCTTGTGAAATGATTCGCGCATGGGGAACTTGTTTATCCTCCCTGTCTCCCGGAACCGGAGTTTTGTACCATCCGAATTTTAAGCTCATTATTATCGTGTTTTAAATTAATACCAGCCAAAACCAATTTTCATCCCGAACAATGAATCGTTCTATGAATACCAAATGAAAGGAGAACAATTACCAAATGAAAGAAGCATATATGTGTTCTATTCGTTTGATATATATCAAATGTATATTTGATTGAATACAAATATACAGCAGAAAGGAAGGAATTGTACCGACGGATAGCATATTTCTAATAATTATATTGTAAATTACGGGCGATTTCGTGGAGGAAATGAAAAATAAAGCCAGTCTTTTATCAGATGCGCAAAATGAAAATAAAAAAAATTATATTACTGATATTTTGTTGTAGCTATCTTGGTTGCTTTTCCAAAACAACTCCGGTCGAGATTCTATTTGATCCGGAAAATATGGAAACTTGTGACTTGGGCTTAAGTGATTTTGTGGAATCGGTTGAATATATTCCTTTAGAAACAAAAGATGAGTGTCTGATCGGGCAAGGAATGGTTTTCGATTTTGATGAAACTCATATTATTGTGAAAGACAATGGCTGTAAATCGGCCTATTTGTTTGATCGAAAAGGTCATTTCATTTGTACTATCGGGAGTAAGGGCGGTGGACCTGAAGAATTTTTGAGTATTCAGAATGTATTTATTGCTTCTGATTATATTGTGATAGGCAGTATGGAAAAGGCTTTATATTTCGATAAAAAAGGGAAATATTTGTGGTCTACCCCTTTTCCTATTGATGACAGACATACTATTTCTTATTTTCAGGAGCAGTTTTTACGTATGGCAGAGAGTTATGTTTTTTGTGATACAACCTATAACGTTTATACAATTTACAATCAAAAAGGAAATTTGGTTAAGGAAGCCATAGCATCTGTTCCCATACCTGCAAAAAAAGATCCAAACTGGCGTATCTCTTACGTATGTAAAGAAATAACATCTATTTATATTTATCAAAATATGCCTCATGTCCGGGAATCCTTGAATGATACAATTTATGTGATAAACGGATTGAATCAGTTTAAACCTAAATATGTATTGAATTTAGGAAAATATAAAGTGACTCCGGAAATGCAGGCTGATAAAGACCATTTTAAAGATCGTATTCACAATAAAGTTTTTATATTGGATATTATCGAGATGTCGGATCGGTTGTTAATCCAATATTTTTATAAATGGAATATTCAAAGTTGCTGCTATGATAAAAAGAAGGGTAAGTTATATAAATTTGAAACTAACGGCTATCCGAACGATTATGACGGCGGCATTGATTTTATAATGACAGGAATAAAAATGGGGCAAAAAAATCGATTTGTCCGGACTGCTTATCATGCAGACGAATTTTTGTCTTTTTTCGAACAGAAAAAGTCACAGGACCGAAAAATTAGAGGCCCTAAATCCGCAGTTCTGGCATTTAAGAAATTAACCTCAAAGGTAGATCCGGAAGATAATCCGATTATCATGATCATGAAATTAAAAGAGTAACTATGAAAGCAAAAAGTCTTGTTTTAAGGATTCCCTCTTTTTACAACCGATAAATTTATGTTGCTCTGTACATTTAATAAAAACATACCTGATGAAAATATTTGCTTAATAGATAATAAAAGAAGACTCTTAGAATCCATTTTTTTAGTTCTGTTATTAATAAATTGCGGCTTATGTTGCTTGTAATTAGTGTATTATAAATCTGCCTTGATCCATATTTAATTAGTAAACAATCTTTTACTTTGATTTAGACAAATAACTAATATCATTAAGCACAATAGAGCCTTATGACTAATAGCAATGTGGCGTTTAGCGTAATTATGCCTACCTATAATAATTCTTCGTTTATACGAAGAGCTATTAAGAGTCTGATAGATCAATCTTATGAACAGTGGGAATTGATAATCATTGATGACGGGAGTACGGATGATACATTCGAAAATATAGAAGATTTACTGGCGGATAAGAGAATCACTTATCATAAATCGCCACAGAATGAAGGCTTAGGAGTAGCAATAAACATCGGATTGGATATTTCTCAATACGATTATATCGCCTATCTTCCTGCAGATGATTATTATTTCAAAGAACACTTGTCAACATTTGCTGCAAAGTTTGCAGAGATACCGGATGCTGTTCTGGTCTTTAGCGGTATTCAATATGATCAGTATGATTCGCTAAACAGAGCAAATGACATTTGTTCTAATTTTGTGAGGCCCGACTATCCTTTACAATTAGTACAAACTGCGCATAAGAAAAATGAGGACAGATGGCTGACCAGAGAAGAGTATGTAACGGATGATTTATTTTTAATGTATTGGCATAATCTGCTAGAAAAAGGACTTTTTATACCAACACACCAAATAACATGCTATTGGACACAACATCCAATGCAACGACACAAAATTGTCGGTGAAAGATATGGCGGTTCATTAAATCGATATAGGAGTTACTATAAAGTACAGACACCTATTCGTATGCGGGTTTCCAAATATAAATTTGTAGATGAGGTAAAGACATACAAAAATTTTAGAGTTGAATATCCTAAGAGTAACCAGGGTTTAAAAATACTTCTGGTTGGAGAATTAGGGTATAATCCAGAACGTATTTGTGTATTAGAAAGGGCTGGTCATAAGTTGTTTGGTTTATGGCTTGATGAGCCTCGTTATCCATTTTCAAATGTTGGTCATCTACCTTTTGGACATGTTATTGATATACCTTATAATAATGAGTGGAAGGTAAATGTATCTAAGATAAAACCTGATATTATTTATGCCTTAGGTAATTGGGATATCATAAATCTAGCACATGATGTACTTTTTGCGAATTTAGGTGTTCCTTTTGTTTGGCATTTTAAAGAAAGCCCATTTCTTTCGATGGAATTGAATATGTGGAATAAATTGATTGATTTGTATAAATATTCCGATGGATCTATATTTATAAATGAACAAATTCATTCATGGTACGAACTTTACTGTAAATCAATAAAGAATTATATTGTTCTTGATCTGGATATGCCAATTGCTGATTATTTTAATGATAATTATTCTCGAAAAATGTCTGATAATGATAATGAAATACATACATTGGTGGCTGGAAGACTAATTGGGATATCTGTAGATGATATGATGTTATTGGCTGATCAAAACATACATGTTCATTTGTATTTGGAAAATTCACATGACATGATTAATAGTAAATATGACGCTTATTTGAATAGAGCACCGAATCATTTTCATATACATAATCATGTTTCAAATAATAGATGGGTTGATGAATTTTCTCAATATAATGCAGGGTGGTTGCATTGTTTTGATAGTAATAATAGAGGGAATCTTGCGAGAGCAACATGGTATGATTTGAATATTCCTGCACGTATCTATTCGTTGATGGCAGCAGGATTACCAATGATTCAGAAAGATAATTCTAAACATATTGTGGCAATACAAGAATTAGTAAGAAAATATAATATTGGAATTTGTTATAGCGATATAGCTAAAGTTGGAGAGTATTTGCATAATAATGAATTGATGAGCAGCTTGAATATGAATGTATTAAAATTTAGAAACTTATTTACCTTTGATTTTAATACTTCGAATTTGATTGATTTTTTTTATAAAACAATAAATAATGTGAGATAATATGGACGTTTTGCTTTTAAAGATATCTAATTTTATTATTGCAAACATGCAATTTGTAAAATCTTCTAGTGTGATCAATGGGAAAATGGGGATAGTTATATTCTTTTATGAATATGGTAGGTACTCTCATAATAATGTTTATACATATATAGCTGATATCTTATTGGATGAAATACTAGAATCATTATCTTCAAATAATATGGATTCTATAATTTCTGTAGGGTGGGGAATTCAATATTTGTTAAATAACGAATATGTAGAAGGCTGTTCTGATGAGGTATTAGAAGATTTTGATATAAGAGTACAAGAAATAATAAATTCTATATCAAAGATAGATACTGATTTGTATAGTAAAATTACTATGAGAAGTGATTTTGTTTTTTTTCTTGATTCATATATATTGTTACGTGAAAATGCATTAATTAGGAATTGTACAAATCTAAAACATATAATATATTTCTATCAAAGTTTGTTGTTAGCTAATAAACTGTGTCCAATGAATTTTTTAAATTCTTGTTATGCTTTTGTATCAAATGTTCATTCTAGTATTGATACAGATATAGATATCACTTACTTTACAAAAATATTGAATGATAGATATGTTAAATCAATAGCGAATCATAAGTATAATGCTGGGGATTTGAAATTTCTATCAAAAATAAGAAGGGATAGCTCTATTTTCTTATCAAATATAGAAATAGATGACTTGATTTGTTTTAAATCAAGTCTGGAAGTATTTCATTATACAATTTTTGAATTGTTATATTTTGATGAGGATTATAACTTACCATATTGTGAAGTCATTAATGATAAAGAATACGACCTTATATGGTGTAAAAACGACATGTTCTTATCTCTTGGCGCTTTGTCTGGTATTGGGATAGGAGTGGTAAAGAGAATGAATTCACTTAAATCACTATAGTTTATGGATGATATAATAAACTTAATGAGTGGAATGGAACAATATGATTCGAGTATATTTGATGATCAAATGTCTATTTTTGTAAATTATCTTAATTTGTTTTCCCCGGTTATTAGAGAAAGTCTATATGTGTATGATATAACACAATCAACATTTTGTTATCTAAAGCTAAATGATCAAATATTACCTAAAAATTCACATGAAGATAATTATTTGCAGGAATATGATTTTTACTCTAAAATTATTTTTCCAGAAGATTTATCTTTATATATTGAGATGCATAAATTGATTTTGCTGTATATAAAAGATTTATCTAAAAATACAGAAGAATGTGACTTTTTTTCTTGTACTTTTCGAATACAACACGATTATTCTTTTAATTGTACAAAAAAAATACCAATGATGGTTCATCAAAGGATGAAATATCTTTCTAAAGATGGAGTTCCTCAATATTTAATTTGTTCTGTTGAAAGTTCTACCAGTAAAAGTGCTGGGAACTTGTGTATGTTTAATATTGATGGAAAAAGTTATGACGAATATAATTTTGTGACTAAGCGTTGGACGAAGAAAAGAAAGGTTCAATTAACAGAACGTGAGAAAAATATTTTAATGTTGGCACAACGTGGTTTGAATGCAAAAGAAATAGCGAATTTATTGTGCAAAGGTTATAATACGGTTAGAAATCAAATAAAGCAGATATTTGTTAAATTGAATGTTCATTCTGTTTCTGAAGCAATCGATGTTGCTAATAAATCTTCTTTGTTATGATATTCATTTATTATAATATGCATTATAAGAGTGCTTGGTTAGTAATGTTTTCTATAATATTTTAATTGTATAATTGTTATGTTTAAGTATTATCTCAAAATAGCCTATCGCAATATATTAAAATATAAAATGCAGTCGTTTACAGGTATTCTCGGATTGGCATTTGCGTTAGCCTGTATTGTCCCTACGCTTTATTGGATAAATTATGAAACTTCATACGATCATTTTTATCCTGATTCAAAATATATTTACCGTATATATACTATTGAAAAGCAATCAGGGAAGATGAATAATGGTTCATCTCGAATTGTGGAAGATAAATTGCATGAATATTTTCCATCAATAGAATCTTCTACAACATTTCTAACAGGTCAAGAGAATTGTCAAACGGATATAATACCATATATTCGGCTTGAAATGCTTTATGCTGATAGTACTTTTTTTAATATTTTCCCGCAGAGTATAATTTGTAGTTATTCAAAAGATCCATTACAAACCATCAACGATATGGTTTTGACTGAGTCTGTGGCAAAACGTTTATTCGGAGATGTTGAAAAGGCTATAGGTCAAAAAGTTCAAACAACAATGAACTCAGCTCTTCCTCCATATATGGTTACTGCTGTAGTAAAAGATCCTTTCCCTAACTCTAATATATCTTTTGATGCTATCATTTATCACGATATGTTAAAATCTCTTTCTCAATGGCCTGAAGAGCAACAATGGGTTACTTATTTTGTTGATCTTTATGTGAAATTAGATCCTAGAGCTAATGTAGACGAAGTAGCGGAAAATCTCTGTAATTTTGCGTCAAGATTAGGAATGAATCATGATATTGAACTTAGGATGATGCCTATTAAAGATATTCGCCACAATCTACATAAAGATGTTCCATTTACACTGAATTTTATCGAACTATTTCTTTCGTTTGGAATATTATTATTATCTAGTGCGTTATTTAATTTCCTAAACTTGAATATTGATCTTTTCCGTCAACGTATCCATGAATTCCACTTGAGGATAGTAAATGGTGCATTGCGAATCCAGATAATTGGGCAAATGATATTTGAATTGCTTTTTATTGTTTCCCTTTCATTATTATCAGCCTTTTTTTTAGTTATTGTATTTAGTTTTGAATTATCTATATTACTAGATATTGATATAAATATGTCAAAGTTATTTTCAATTTTTGTTATTTGTGGATTTGTGATTGTTGTATTTATTCTAATAATTGCTTTTATTCTCTTTTGGAAGCTAAGTTGTATAGCTATGCGTCCTAAGTCGGATATATATATATATGAAAATCCCATTCTAAAACGTGTGGCTTTAATCTTGCAACTTATTGTTAGTATTGTATTTATTATAGCAGCATTAGTTGTTATGTTGCAAATGCGTTATGTCAGTCATAAAGATTTGGGATTTGACTGTCATGGTTTAATTCAATTGACAGGGTTTACTGATTTTTCTGGTAAAATTCAGAGTACATTAATTCAAGAATTATCAAATATTTCACTGGTAGAATCTATTACAGATACTAATTTTCAACCTAAACATAGTATTGAACCAAATGCTATAATAACTAAAGTAGAATGGCCAGGAAAGTCTTTTAACGAGAAGCCTACTTTTGATCTAATCTTAACAGACTATCGTTTTGCTGAAACGTTCGGATTAAAAATAGTTGATGGGAAATGGTGGAATAAGGGGCAAATGAAAAAAATGATATTGAACGAAGAAGCTGTAAGGGTAATGAAACTTACAAATCCTGTTGGTTCAATTATACGTATGCCATCTCCCGATGATGATTCTTTAGTTGATTATGAAGTGATGGGCGTTGTTAATGATTTCCATACTCTTTCACTTCGTAATCATATCTACCCAACTTTGTTCATACCTTCTTTTTATCCCAATAATAATTTGTATATTCGTGTAAAACCTAGTCAAGAGTATGAGTCAATTCAGCTAATTATGACTCTTCTTCCTAGTATTAATGGATGTTTAACGGATGCACAAATAACATCTGTAAATGAACTTTATGACCGTCTTAGTTTTTCTGAGAAAGTTGGTTTAATACTTTTTTCTGTTTTGGCTATAGTTAGTATATTGATTTCAATGTTTGGTATCTATGCAGTTGTGTCCACAGCTACATATCGTCGTCGTAAAGAGATAGCTATACGTAAAGTTGTTGGTTCGACTGTTTTCGATATAATATGTATTTTCCTTAAGGAATACATTTATGTTGTATTTATTGCTGGTGCAATAGCTTTGCCATTTGCTTATTTAGCAATGGATTATTGGCTTCAAGGATATGCTTATCGAATTAATATTCAAGGTTGGTTATTACTAAGCACTCTTATTGGTGCTTTTATTGTTGTTATAATCACGATACTTGGACAAGTTTTAAAAGCAGCTAGTAGTAATCCTGCCGAAGTTATAAAGAATGAATGACTAAATGAAGATGATTAATTGTTAGTCCTAAGCTAGTGATAGAATCCAGAAATAGACCTAATTGGTCTATTTTTTGAATTTGAAGTAATACTTACATTTGTAATTATTTAATTAAAAGTATAATAGAATGGATCAAAAAAGAGAAATCAAAAAATTGACAAAACTGAAGCTAAATCAGTTGAGTCGAACTGAGTTGGATCAACGCGCTATGAATGTCTTAAAAGGAGGTGATGCTCCTGGATGTAGTTGTTATGGTACTAGTAACAGTAGAAAATATTGGAAGTCATAGTAGTTTTCATAATGATAATACTTTAAGTATTTTCATTGTAATTATTTAAAACACCATCTAAAATAAGTGTCATCAGCTAAAATTAATTTGGCTGATGATGCTTTTAATATTCGTAATATGATTCAAACAATAATTCACGCCACAGATAGCAATAATTTGTATATGTTTGACATTCAAAGTAGATTGTCAATGCTTATACATCCAGAATTAAGAAAAGCTCACGAGAATTTAGAAAATGTAGATCCATATTATTTAAAAAAGTATGAATATTTGAAGAAATATGGATTTTTTGTTGATAAAAATACTCCTGAATTTGAGGTGGTTACAGAATCTATGGTTAGGGAAAGTTTGATTGAAACAACTCAACTTGTTTTTGAAGTTACTGATTCATGTAATTTAAACTGTACATACTGCGGATATGGTGATTTCTATGAAGTATTTGACAAAAGAAGCCATAAAAATTTGAATATTCATAAAGCAAAAAAACTAATAAAGTATATATATGAACTTAAAGTAAAGAATAATCGAAGCGAGTTAATGATTGGATTTTACGGAGGTGAGCCATTATTGAATGTTAGTTTTATAAAGAAAATCATTGATTATTTGAATAAATTGAATTCAGATCAACTTATTAATATATCATATTCCATGACTACAAACGCAACTTTAATACATAGATATATTGATTTTTTGGTTGATCATAATTTTGAAGTATTGATAAGTTTAGACGGTAATGAAATAAATAATAGTTATCGTATTTTTAACAAAAGTGAGAAAGATACATTTAGTGTCGTTGTTGGGAATGTAGATATGATTCAAAGAATTTATCCGATATATTTTGAAAATAACATAAGTTTTAATGCGGTTTTGCATGATAGAAATTCTGTAAAAGATGTATACGAGTTTATTTATAAAAGATATAATAAAATACCAGAAATATCGGAGTTGTTATTGTATGGTATAAAACCTGAGAAGCAGAATGTATTTAGAAAAATGTTTCATAATGTACTAAATAGCGAAGCTGAATTTTTACTTGATGAATCAAATAGAATACCAAATGCACATTATGCTTCGCTATTATTTGAGGAATTTAAAACTTTTTTTAAACAATATTCGATAAATAGCAGTCTTTCAAATATTCCAACCTTATATGATTCGGATGATAAGTATTTTCCAGCAGATACTTGTTTGCCATTTTCTCTGAAGGTTTTTTTAACGGTTCAAAATAGATTATTGCCATGTGAAAGGATTAACCATAAATATTATTTAGGGGTAGTTGATCAAGATGTCGTAATAGATGTAAATGAAATAGCAAATAGATATAATATGTATTATAATTATTTGAAAAATGTATGTATGCATTGTTATGCCTACAAATATTGTGGTTTATGCATGTTTAGAATTGTAAATCTGGATAGGCTTGATTCTGAAATATTTGCTTGTAAGCATTTTTACAGTCAAAAAAAATTTGAAGAAAAATTGTCTCGAATATATTCTTTCTTTGAAAGGTATCCTGAAGATTATTTTTATGTACTAAGTAATATGTAAATTGAATGAATGCTATAAATGATGCTATTAATTATTGGCTTGTGATAGAGCCTTATGTTTTTATAAGTTTAAAAAGTGACTTAGCGTTGCTTTATAATACTTTAGATGGTCAAGTAGTGGAGTCTGATAATATTAGAGTTGTTAATATGTTGAAAGATCTTCTTCTTGAAAAGAATTGTGGTGTTCTACTATTGAAGGGTGAAGATTATGAAAATAAAGATATTTTGGATTTTGTAGAGACGATTCGTGATAAATTTATGGGAGATATAATTGATGTGTCTTTTTCAAATTCTAAACCTGTTCAAACGCTCCCTTATTGTAACTACTCAGATATTTATGACAAGTTGAGAACTGTGACTGACAATTCTTATAAAAGTATAATGAGAAATTTGTTAGAAGTCAATATTAATATAGATCATACGACTAACATATCTGATCTTATTTTTTTCTTAATATCATTGCCTGAAAGGATTGTATATAATATATTCGGTGATATCAAGAATGTTCCTTGCTATAGTGACCTGGTTTCTCTTTTAGTTAAATCTCCTTCTCCTAAATATCTTCATTGTTCATATTTCGGAATAGAAGAGCTTATTTTAGAATTTGGAGATAAATTTAATTATAAAATATGCGTAGATTTTCCAATTGATCATGAATCATTTAACAAATCAATAAAACTACTGTTAAGTGAAGAGTTTTTGTATGAATTTGTCTTCAGACTGACATCTGAAGATGAATATTATCAAACTGAACAGATTATAAAATCATTTGCGATTAGTAATTATAAAATTGTGCCTATTTATAATGGATCAAATATATCATTCTTCGAGGATGAAATTTATCTAACAAAGGACGATATTCTATCATCATCACTTACACTTAAGGAATTGTTTATTCATCAATCAATAAATGTCTTTGATTTTGGGAAAATTACTATAATGCCTAATGGTGATATTTATGCAAATGTTAATCATCCTAAATTAGGAAATATATTGGACGACTGTGTCTATGAAATTGTTAAACGTGAAATACAGAACGGTATTTCATGGTATAATATAAGAAATCAATACCCGTGTAATAATTGCCTTTATCAATGGTTGTGTCCTTCTCCTTCTGATTATGAAGTCCATATTGGCAAACCAAATTTATGTCATTTATGAATTTGAAACAATTATTTATTATGAAAATGATTTATACGTTAAATAGAAAACTAATATTATCTAAATTGAATGTTGATTCATTTAATACAATTACAGATAATTTAGGTTGGAGTCTTTATTTTTATTATTTGTCACGCTGGGAAGTAAATCCAAAATATAAATTTGTGGCTGATGATTTTTTGAATAGGGTAATAGAGCAAATAAGTGACATAAATGATATCACAGTTGAAACTGGTTTAGCTGGTGTTGCTCTTGGTATGAGTCATTTAGTAAGAGAAAAATATGTTGAGGGTGATATCAATGAAATACTAGAAGAAGTTGATAATGCTATTTTTAAAAAGTTGGTATTTCTAGAATATAAGAATGGTGTAAAACCAATTCCAAAGGCGGATCTCATTCTCTTACTTTATTATTTATATATAAGGTATAGAGAGTGTAAGTCTTTAGAAAACAAGTATTTCTTCCAAGAGTTAACAATTCGCACATTAGAGATGTTAAATGAAAATTTGCAAGATGAATTTTTTAAGGAAAATATTAATTATTCATTGTTGAATTATAATTTGCCATTATTTTTGCGTGTTATTAGCAAAATTTACAAACTTAATATATATAACTATAGAATCGATAAAATTTTGGATAGAAACATTAATGTGATTTTATCAAGTTATCCTGTTTTACATGCAAATAGACTTTTTTTATTGTATGGTTTGATCAGTATAAAGCCATGTTTGATAAAGTTTGTTAAAGAATTTGAGTCTCATATTAAGCTTTTAAAAAGTAATATCGATATTAATTATATATTGTATGAAGAATTTAATAATCAGAATGTGTACATCTTAGATGGTATATCTTCTGTCTATATGATGTTGTATAGTCTTAAAAAAGAATACCCCAATTATAGTTTTAATTTTAATCCACAATTGATATATACAAGAGTAAGTCATTCAGATGTATGGAATAGAATGTTGAATAATGATTTTTATTTTGATAAACACTGTAAACTATTAGATGGTTATCTTGGTGTTTATTTAACTATGTTACATATAAAAAGGTCTTTCTTATGATGTATAATTTGAATGATACTACATTTATAATTCCTGTTAGGATTGATTCAATAGTCAGGTTAGAAAATTTGTTACTTACAATAGAATGTATTGAGTCTAGTTTCAAAACTAATATTATAGTACTTGAGGCTTCATATTATAACAGTGGTATATTGAAACAGTTACTTAATAACTCTATCAACTATAATTTCGTCGAAGACAAAGATCCTATATTTCATCGTACAAAACATCTAAATTCAATTTCTAGATTTGTGGATACAGACTATATAGGTATATGGGATGCTGATATAGTACTTGAAAATATTCAAATTATGGATGCTGTAGAGCAGCTTAGGTGTGGTAATTGTGAATTTGCTTATCCATATGATGGTCGTTTTTTGGATATCTCTGAAATAATGAGAAACCATTATATCATTAATAAAGATATAGAATTCTTGAAAAGGAATACCCAAAAAATGAATTTAATATATACATCCACAGATGAAGGTAAATCTGTGGGTGGGGCATTTCTTATATCTACTAAAAAATACAGACAATCAGGAATGGAGAATGAAGCTTTTTATGGGTGGGGACCTGAAGATATGGAACGTTTTTATCGTTGGTTAATTCTTGATTATAGATTATATAGGAGTGAAGGGGCTTTATTTCATCTTACTCATCCAAGAGATCATAATGGAATGATCCGTTCCGAATATCATGAATATAAAACAATGTATGAATACAGTAGGATAAGAAGTATGACGAAAAATGAAATATTATCAGAATTCCATGAGTGAAAACTATAATGTATATTAGATAAGAAGTAAGTCGAGTTTGGATTCTGAGTAATAAATGGATTCTAATATTGAAAACATTCTATATTTCATACATTTTTTCTTCAAGTATAATGAATCTGTCCTCTAATTGTATCCTCCGAATATTATTAAAAGCTGTATCTCGAAAAAAATTGAATAAGCTATTGGCTATTAATGGTATTATGTCTTTATTGGGAAATCGTTGTGTATAATAATGTATGTGGATTATAGGTTCATTCATCACTGCCCATTTTTGCAAATTTGCTTGAATACATAACTGATGAAGCATAAGTTCGTCAAACGCCGTTTCTTTGTTATCTGGGATTTCCGGTTGTAACCAGAACGATTTTTCAAAATATATACAACCGATTGAATAATGAATCTCCGGAAGAATTTCTTTTAATCCTAAATTTGCGGTTCTATTAATGAATTCGTCTGGGCAAAGACTTGTCCATTGGTGAATCCACCAAGCCAAATATGGATTTTTCCAAACAGATCCAAAAGCTCCGTTGGCTACTTCTTTTTCTTTTATAAGACGTTGTCCGGCAATATTATTGTAATTACTTATTTGCTCATATTCTGTTCGTTTGTCAAATATATCGATCAGTTCTGCAAAACCCCAATTGTTGTTATTGATCAATCCGGTTACGAAACCAATCTTCTTGTCTGAGTTATCCAGTGTAGAATAAGTATCAGCCAGATGATCCATCCATTTTTTTCTTAAAGGAATGATGTCATCATCTATTTTGCAGATATACTTTGTGTATTTAAGTGGTTCAAATTTTTCAAGAATTTCTTTAATAGCCCAATAAGCCTTACCTCCCGAAGATAAAGGGCGAACAACAAACCGGTGAGAATGATCTTGAGCTGCCCATTCTCTACTGATTCTTTCTACTATTGCTCCGGCATAATTTGGAATTCCATTAAGGATGATAACGATACGTTCTTCAAGATCTAATGTATGATTTAAAGCATTCAAAGTTAGTTGTAAAGATTCAAACTCGTATGAAGTCAATACAATTAAAGCACGTTCAGAATAGTTGATCATAATATGAAATTTAAAGTTTATTTGTTTCGATAGAATGTATTAATCTGATATTACCATCGATTTGATTCTTTTTCTGTAAGTATTAGCGCCGCCTCGATAGTATCATCCATATCAAAATAGGTATACTGAGCTAATCTACCTCCAAATAATATATTTGGACAAATAGTTGACTTCTCTTTATACATTTTTAATTTCATCATGTTTTCTTCGTTATTTTTTGGATAATAAGGCTCCTTCCCTTTTTCAAAGGTTTGGGGATATTCTCGTGTGATCACTGTATGTGGCTGTTTTCCAAACTCGAAATGTTTATGTTCAATGATCCGGGTGAAAGGTACAGATGCTTCATTGTAATTTACGACTGCATTGCCCTGAAAATCGTCAATATCTAATCGCTCATGTTCAAATCGTAAACTGCGATAATCCAGTTTCCCAAATTCAAAGTCGAAGAATTCATCAATACAACCGGTGAATATGATTTTGTTCGCAATAGAATTGAAATATTCCCTGTTTTCGAAGTAGTTCGTATTAAGTCTTACTTCAAGGCCATCCAGTAAGGCATTAGTTAGCAGGTTATATCCACCGATGGGAATACCTTGGTAAGGATCATTAAAATAATTATTGTCGTAAGTAAAACGAAAAGGTAATCGTCGTATAATGAAAGCTGGCAGTTCAGTAGCCGAGCATCCCCATTGTTTCTCTGTATATTCTTTGATGAAAATCCTATAAATATCTTCACCGTAAAGTTTTAATGCTTGCTCTTCCAAATTTTGGGGATCTGTTATATGCAGATAAGATTTACGTTGTTCTGCTAATTGCGCTTTTGCTTCAGCAGGTGTCTTTACTCCCCATAACTTATTAAAAGTATTCATATTAAAAGGGAGATTGTATAATTCCCCTTTATAATTAGCTAAGGGTGAATTTATAAAATGATTGAAACGCACAAAGCGGTTTACGTATTGCCAAACGTGGTCTTTGTCTGTATGGAAGATGTGTGCACCATATTCATGTACACGAATTCCTTCTTCATCCCTGCAATACGTATTTCCACCGGCATGTGGTCGTTTATCGATCACAAGGCAACTTTTGCCATGTTCATTCATTTTTTGAGCGAATGTAGCACCGAAAAGTCCCGCTCCAATAATTAAGTAATCAAAAGATGTAGCCATATACAAATATAAGCTATTTGTAAATTATTTCCATGTATTAAATGCTATTTCTCCATATTTAGCTGTTTATTTTTGATAGTTTGAAAATTAAGCCTTATTTTGCATTTAGATTAAGATAATTGGACCATGAAAAAACAATATTTATTACTAGCTGTGTTATTTTTTATTACAATAACTTCTTGTACCGGATCTACAAGTATTTCATCGGTACTGGAACAAGCAGAAAAATGCATGAATACCCGATCCGATAGTGCCTTATTTTTATTAGAAGGCATATCACAACCGGAGAAGTTATCGCGTAACCAATATGCTCTTTGGTGCTTATTGATTACTCAGGCGCGGGATAAGGAATATATTCAACATACATCTGACTCTTTGATAAGTATAGCAGTATCTTATTTTGACAAAACACATAATGATTTTAGGAAGGCACAAGTTTATTATTGTCAGGGACGAGTTCTGATGGATCTTTCGCTTTTTGACCAGGCAATAGTAAGTTTTTTAAAGGCAGAGGATTTTGTGCAGAAAAGTACAAACTATAACTTGCAAGCCCGTATTTGTAACCAGTTGGGTGATTTGTATCGTAAAAATTCTTTGTATGATAAATCTTTGATCTATTATCAAAAAGCTCATTCTAGCTATATACAAGACGACTATTTGATGGGAGTTGCTTACACATCGAGGGATATTGGGATTGCCTATGAATATTTAGGACAATTGGATAGTTCCCTCCATTATTTGAATCTGTCATTGGATATGGCAGAAAAGAATGAATGGACCGGTTTAAAACGGCTTGTTTTTAAATGTTTAGGAAATGTTTATGAAAGTATGTCTTTATATCCTATGGCGAAAGATTATATTTATTCGTCTATGAAGATTGCACAAAATAACGATCAATTGTATTCTCTGTTTTATTCACTAGGCTATTTGTATAAAAAAATAGGACAAACAGATTCTGCATTATTCTATTTAAGTAAATCTATGGGTAGTTCAGATTTATACACAAGGTGTCAATCATATAGAGAATACTCATTATTATCATATCAAAATAGGGATTATAAAACGGCATTTGATTCCAATGAACTATATCTTGTCTTACGAGATTCAATAGAGCAGGTTTATCAATCGGAGAAAATAGCAGATATAGGAGCACGTTATAATTATGAGAAAGCGGTCAATGAAAAGAACCAATTGCTACTAAAGAAAAAGGACAGTGAATTCTCATTCTCACTTCTTGTTATTGCTTTGCTGATTTTATTATCTATTGTTATTTATCTGTATCAGTCTCAACTTCGTAGGAAACAATTGGGACTGCAAAAGAAAGAGCAAGCATTGAAATCAAATGAACAACATTTAATTAACAGTCAATTGGAAATTAGTAGAAGCCAAACATCTTTATTACAGAAAGAAGAAGAACTTCGACAAAAAAGAGATGAGTTGCAGGAGAATATGAAGATAATTCAAACTTTGAAAGTTGATAAGCAATTGATAGAAAAATCATATTCTCTGAAGAATGAGAAACTGAATAGCGAAATTGCTATTTTGCAGGGGGAGATTAAAGAGAAGGTGTCTTCTATAAAAAGAATGAAGCAAAAATCGAATGAGTTCGTGCGTAAGTATTTTGAAGATGGTTGTCCACAAATGAAAAAACTATATGATAAAACAGATATAGTGACGAAATATTCTGATAGGGAATGGGAGGTTTTTGAGACTAAGTTCAATAATGTATATCCTGATTATCTTGTGAAGTTAAATAAAAAATGTCCTAAAATGACGGAAAATGAACAGAAGTATTGTTGCTTATTTATCTTAGGAATAAAGGCAGAAAAAATTTCGGCAGTGTTAGGTGTGGAACCTAATACTGTTTCTAAATATCGAAAAGGAATTTTAAAAAAGAATCTTTCTTTAGACAATAGGCTTTCTTTCGAAGAGTTACTAACTAGCTTGGTTTAAAATCCATTTTTTTTGAATCATTTGTATTTTATTGTTTGTATATGCCTGATTATTAAATGTATATACTGGTTGGTGTATCCATTTTTTTATACAATATTTTGTATTACTTTGCTGTACAAATAATAAATCATCGTTATGGGAAAAACAATTATTTTATTCTTCTGTATGCTTGTCGCATTCAGTGGTTTTTCAAAAACTACAAATTCTAGAGATATTCATTTACATGCCAGAAATTCTGATCAAGAAGCTCTTCGTAGTATTTTACCAATAAAAGCAGTGCTGGATGGAAATACTATTCAGATAGAGTTCTTTAACTCTCCAGAGAATGTTGTTGTTAAAATTAAAGAAGCAACAGGTAAAGAGGTGTTTACATATATCTATTCTTCTCCTCGATTAGTTCAAATACCGATTAATCAGGAACCTGAAGATTATGTTGTAGAGGTTATTTATGGAGAGACTTGTCTATATGGTAATTTTACGATAGGAGATATGTAATTTTATGGTGTATCTATTCTTAGTAAAGAAGTGTATCTATGATTTGTTCCATCGATAAGTCGTTTATTAATTGTATTCTGACTATGCACTCAGATATCGACTAAGAAATATGATAAAAATATTCCCTCATTATCACCAGCTTGATTCTGCTGATTGTGGTCCTACTTGTCTTCGCATGATTGCTAAATACTATGGACATAGTTATTCTGTGCAATACCTGCGTGAACGTGCTTTTATTACACGCGAAGGAGTTTCTATGTTGGGAATTAGCGATGCTGCTGAGTTAATTGGTTTTCGAACAATGGGAGTACGAATTACCCAGGAGCAACTCCGCACCGAAGTTCCGCTGCCTTGTATTTTGCACTGGAATCAGCGGCATTTTGTTGTTTGTTATAAGATTAGGAATGGGAAATATTATATAGCGGATCCTGCTAGTAAAAAAGTAGCTTATAATGAAACTGAACTGGCACGTTGTTGGTGTAGTACATTAGTGGAGGGTAAAGATACAGGAACAGCATTATTACTGGAACCGGGATCTGATTTTTATGAAAAAGAAGAAGTTGGAGAACAACAGGCCAGAACATTTTCTTTCTTTTTTCGTTATTTAACTCCCTATAAACGTGAAATCTTTCAGTTAGTATTGGGAATGCTTACGGCCAGCCTTTTACAACTGATCATGCCATTCCTTACTCAAAGTCTGGTAGATACCGGTATCAGGGACAGTAACCTTAACTTCATAACTCTTATCCTGATTGCGCAGTTAGTTATTTTTATAGCTAAGTTGTCTGTCGATTTTATCCGAAGTTGGATTTTACTACATGTAAATACGCGTATCAACATTGCTTTGATATCCGATTTTCTGGCAAAGTTAATGCGTTTGCCACTTCATTTTTTCGATACGAAGATGGTCGGGGATATCATGCAGCGTATCGGCGATCACAACCGAATCGAGTCGTTTATGACAGGATCATCGATCAGCACATTATTTTCTTTTGTCAATTTTATTGTTTTTGGCTTTGTATTGGCTTACTATGACCTGACTATATTAGGTTTATTTCTGTTGGGTAATGGCTTGTATGTCGCTTGGATTTTAGCTTTTATGAAATATCGGCGTGAACTGGATATCACACGGTTTGCACAGGCGGCCGGTGAACAAAGTAATCTGTTTCAGTTGATCACCGGCATGCAGGAAATAAAATTGAATAACTGTGAAACGGAAAAACGTTGGCAGTGGGAGCGTATACAAGTGAAGCTTTTTAAGATTAGTATAAAAGGGCTTGCATTGGAACAATATCAACAGCTCGGGTCGGTGTTTTTTAACCAAACTACCAATATCCTTATCTCCTTTCTCGCCGCCCGAGCTGTAGTTTCCGGTGATATGACATTAGGTATGATGGTCTCGCTTACATATATTGTAGGGCAACTGACTGCTCCTATCGAGCAGTTCATTGGTTTTGCCCGCTCTTTTCAGGATGCCAAGATTAGCCTGGAACGTTTAGGTGAAATTCATCAACGGGAAGACGAGGAACAGACGTTGGCGTTGAAAGCTACTACGTTGCCGGATAACAGGATGTTGCAGATAGAGGATTTGAGCTTTAGTTATGATGGGGCGGATCGTGATTATGTGCTGGATAAGATAAATTTGACTATTCCCCATCATAAAGTGACGGCTATCGTAGGGGCAAGTGGTAGCGGAAAGACTACTCTCATAAAGCTACTGCTTGGGTTTTATGATCCGAATAAGGGGAGTATCAAAGTCGGGGATCAGTTACTTAAAAATATTAATCCACATGTATGGCGGGCACGTACAGGCTGTGTGATGCAGGATGGGTTTATCTTTTCAGATTCAATAGCGAAGAATATAGCTGTGGGTGCGGAGGTGATCGATAAAGAACGGTTATTACATGCGGTGACGGTGGCTAATATAAGAGATTTTATCGATTCGTTGCCACTGGGTTACAATACTAAGATCGGCATGGAAGGAAACGGAGTAAGCCAGGGACAACGACAACGGATACTGATTGCCAGGGCTGTATATAAGAATCCTGAATTTATTTTTCTGGATGAAGCGACGAATGCATTGGATGCGAATAATGAGAAGGAGATCATGGAGCATTTGCATCAGTTCTATCAGGGACGTACGGTGATTGTCGTGGCTCATCGATTGAGTACGGTGAAAGATGCGGATAATATAGTGGTATTAGATAAAGGACAGGTAGTGGAGGAAGGGACGCATGAAGAATTGACAGCGAAGCGAGGGATATATTATAAACTAGTGAAGAATCAGTTGGAGTTGGGAGCCTGATGAAAGAAGGGAAAGAAATAGAATTACGCAGTGAGGAAGTGCAGGAGGTGATGGGACAGATCCCGGCCTGGATTGTACGCTGGGGAATCACGTTATTGTTTATCGTGGTATTGGCTCTTTTGGTGGGTAGCTATTTCTTTAAATATCCGGATGTGATTACAACGGAAATGACATTGACAAGCCGGCATCCGGTGGCACAGATCGTAGCACGGACTTCGGGTAAGATCAGTAAATTGTATGTGACGGATGGTGAAAAGGTAAAACCCGGTGCACTACTGGCTATTGTACAGAATCCTGCTTCGACGGAAGATGCGTATCGCCTGAAGGATATATTACTTGAACATCAGGCGGAACCGGATAGGCTTTCCGAACTTTTATCAGGAAAGGCAGAGTTTGTGTTGGGAGAGATGCAGTCGGTTTATGTTGGGTTGTTGACTAGTTTGCATGAGTGTAAGAATTATAGAGAATTGGATTATTATCCGAAAAAGATAGCTGCTGTCCGGGATCAGATCGATAAGTACAGTGTTTATTACAGGAATCAACAGCGGCAACGGCAGGTCGTAAAGGAGCAATACGGAATAGCTTGTAAACAGTATGAGCGGGATTCTTCGCTTTTTTTCCGGCAAGTGATTTCTCCTTTTGAATATGAAACGGCAAAGAATGCATTGTTGCAGAATCGGTATTCCCTGGAGGGGGCGAATGCTGCGCTGGAAAATATGAAGATTCAGATCGGGCAATTGGAGGAGAGTTTGTTGGATCTGCAATTGCAACAGGCGGAGAAAGAAAGTTTGCTTCTGCATAATTACCGGACGGCTATGGAGGAATTGCTGAATGTGATTGGAAGTTGGGAGTTGAACTATTGTTTGCGTTCGCCTATAGAGGGACGGGTCACTTTTACAAAATATTGGAATGAGAACCAGTTCATTACTTCCGGGGAAGATGTTTTTTCTGTTGTGCCTGAAGAGAATGAACGGTTAATTGGGCGAGCTTCTCTGCCTGTGCAGCGGTCAGGAAAAGTGGAGCTTAGTCAGCGGGTGATTGTACGTTTTGCCAATTTTCCGGATCAGGAATTCGGGATCGTGAACGGGATTGTTTCGGCAATCTCGATGGTGCCGACGGAAGACAATTATATGGTGGAGATTGCCTTCCCGGACGGACTGACCACCAATTATGGAAAGAATTTGCCTGTCTCTCATGAGATGAAAGCCACTGCTGAAATTGTAACCGATGATTTACGTTTGATAGAACGCTTCTTTCAACCACTGAAGAAGATTCTGAAAGAAGGGTTCTAATTCTATTAATAGACCTTGCTATCTTGTTTAGTGGCTTTGGGCTGGAAGGAGTAATCAGCCTTCTCAGAACATTATGAGAAATTTATTAATGGCATTGCTGGGTGCCCAACCAGCCGTTTGTACTTATCAAAAACATGTGGATAATTTGTTGCCGGAGGAAAAAGATGTCTTTTATAAAGATTCCTTTGCTTTGGCTTTTTCGGATTGGAGAAATCTGAGTCCGGGGTATCGTGATTTTTTTGTTAGCCTGATTAAAAGTGAACGTCAGCGCTTTATCGATTTCGTGCGTAATGACACTGTTTTAGGAGAGTTTCTTTACGACGTGAAGGATGAAGCATTGTTTATCCGTATCTTGAATCTTTTGGAACGACCGGATAAAAAGCGTAAAACATCTTATACGAATTTGGCATTCGCTGTTAAGCTCGGATTTAATGTTGATCTGAAAGTGAAGTATCTATCGGATAAAATCCGATATGCAAAAGCAGATACGGATGACTTTTATGAACTATTTGAAAAGATTGCTATCGAGTAATATTATGTATTATGGAATTTACTGAGCGGCTGTTCACTGAGCAGCTGCTTAGTAAATGCTAAAATAGTATTTCTTCCTGAGGAACAAAATACTATTTAGATAAAAGCTTTGTAGCATTGTTAATGCTTTCATTGTAACTTTTAAAGAATATAAATTGTTGTCGGATGATTTTTTAGTTTTCTGTCTGAAAAGCCTTAGTTGTTCGTTTGTGTGATTTCTTTGGAAAAGCAGTAAGAACCTTTTTCTCTGCTTTTTTTATTGCTTGTAGGCTATCTGCCGGTTGATTTACCTTTTTTCAGAGGGATCTTTTAGTGCTTTTTGCCCTTTTTCAGCTGTCATACCTTTGCGGTGTACTTAATTATTCATTTAAAACATTTTTAATTATGGCACAAGGGTATAAATTGGTTTTGCGTCCGTCGGAACCGGGAAACAAAGAATCGAAGAAATTGTATTATGCGGTTTCGAAGAGTACAGGGTATACGGATTTACGTCGTTTGTGTAAGTTGATTGCTGCACGAAGCACGGTTTCGAGTGCTGATGTGAAAGCTGTACTGGATAACCTGAATTATATTCTGGATCTGGAACTGCAGGATGGGCGTATCGTTCAACTGGGTGAGTTTGGTAACTTTCATATCACCGTAGGAAGTGAAGGGGTGGAAGATGCGAAGAAGTTCAATGCTTCAATGATCCGTGCTCCGAGAATTGTTTTCAATCCCGGGTTTGATTTGCGGGAAACGAAGAAGACGATGGAGTATTCTCAAATCGTTCCGGAGAAAGAAAAGACTGAAAATCCCGGTGGTGGAGAGGATGATCGTCCCGTAATCGAGTAACACTATCGAACGATGAAAAGGATGAATATCCAACTGGTAATGGCCGTGCTGCTTTGTGCAGCCGGTCTTACTCTGGTCTTTTCCGGTTTCTGGATTGCTCCGGCAGGGGAAATTCATAACAGTGTGTTGGTTGCTTTTGGTGAGATAAGTACGTTCGCCGGAGCTTTATTTGGAGTAGATTATTCATATAAAATAAAAAAGAATGAAAATGAAAAGTTGTGAGTATGCAGTAGAGGAATGTTTGACGTTCGAACAAAGGAAATGGAGAAGAAACCATCCGGATTGGATCAGTGATCATTTTTACATGGGAGAATTTTCTTATAGTGCAGTGGCTATAGAACAGGGACTGGATAATACACCACCTCCTGTAGCGCAGAAAGCTATTAGAAATCTGGTTAGAAAATTATTGGAACCGCTTCGGGAATATGCGAACTGTCCTACAGGAATGCATATTTCCAGTGGATATCGTAGTGAAGAGTTGAATCGTTTGGTGGGTGGTGTTGCTAATTCGCAGCATATGGTAGGGGAAGCGGCTGATATTTATACATTCGGAAGTTGCCGTTTGCTGGAAGCTTTACAAGAAAGCCGGTTGAATTTCGATCAGGCGATTTATTATCGTCGTCGTGGGTTTATTCATCTGTCTTTGAAGTTAACAGGTAAGAATCGTCGTCAGGTAATTATCAAATGAGAGTTGTCCTTTATTTGTTTTTGGCAATGGCAGGATTATCCGGCTGTGTTACACGTAAATCCGGAAGTAGAGAGTTGTTTTCTGCGTATAAGGACTCAATGGCGTATATCCGGTTGGATACATCCTGTTTGCATTATAACCGGGGAACACAGTTACGAGGTAGTTCCCGGTTGAAAGAGATTTCTTTTTCTTCACCGGATAGTTCGGGGAAACAACATGTGGAACGTGTTGTGTATGCTACGGAAGAATGGGGCGTAAGGGATTCTGCAGAAGTGCTTTCTGCAGGGATAACTGCGGATACGAGGAGTGTAATGAATATGGAGATGTCGGTTGAAGATACGATTGTAAAATATGAACCGAAGTCTGAAGTTAAGTGGATATTGGTTTTGTTTTTGCTTCCTTTTGTTTACAGGTTATGGAAAAAATGGAGGATTAAGTAATCGGAGGATAATCCGGTTATCATGTTGATAAAGCATAAGAAATGATTAAATCACTTTTTCATTTGAACTTTTGAAAATAAAACTTTACCTTGCATTCGTTAATTATATAACCCATGAAAAAGATCATTTATTCTTTTGTTTTTATTTTTTGTGTCTTGTTTACTCTACAGGCGGAAACAATAGTGGTTGGTTCTTATAATCTGAGGTATGCCAACAATGGCGATTCTACGAATGGGGATGGTTGGGGACAACGTTATCCGTATATAGCTCAGTTGGTGCAATTCCACGGTTTTGAAATATTCGGTACACAGGAAGGATTATACCCCCAGTTGCAGGAGTTGAAAAAGGCTATGCCGGGGTATGAATATATCGGTATCGGACGTGATGACGGAAAACAGGCAGGTGAACACTCTGCGATCTTTTATTGTACGGATAAGTTCGAAGTGCTGGAACATGGGGATTTCTGGTTGTCCGAGATAACGGACCGTCCAAATAAAGGATGGGATGCCGTTCTTCCCCGTATCTGTACCTGGGGTGAGTTTCGGGATAAACAGACTGGTTTTACTTTCTTGTTCTTTAATTTACATATGGATCATGTGGGAGTACAGGCCCGTGCGGAGAGTGCCAAATTGATATTGAAGAAGATCAAAGAATTTCCTAAAAAGTTACCGGCTGTCCTGACCGGTGATTTTAATGTAGACCAGAACAGTGAATCTTATAAATTACTGGATGATTCCGGTGTTATGCGCGATGCTTATGAAATAGCAGATTTCCGTTACGCCCCTAATGGTACTTTTAACGGTTTCCATACGGACCGGAAGACAGAAAGCCGTATCGATCATATTTTCCTGACGAAAGAATTTGATGTGAAAAAGTACGGGATATTAACTGATACCTATCGTTCGGAAGTCGCAGAGAGTGCCCAAAAGGAGCAGAACGGGAACTTCCCCAAAGAAGTGTCATTAAGCAAATATAAGGCCCGTACTCCGTCGGACCATTTCCCTGTAATGATTGTCGTTGAAATTAAGGAATAATCTGTACTTTTGGTAATTAGCAGAATGTTAACCTGTAAAATGAGTATTATGAAAATAAACAAAGGTCTGTTGGTATTGAGTCTGCTATTATTTTCCGTCGGGAAATTATCGGCTGAAGATTTTGGCTATGAATTGAAAGATGGTACGCTGACCATTTTGATGTATGGAGGTTTTGACGACTGGAAGAAAGTCTGTATTCATGATAGGAGTTCTGTCACTAAGATAGTGATAGATGAGGGAGTTCCTATTGTTCCGAATCAAGTGTTTAAAGATATGAGGCATGTGAAATCCGTTACAATTCCATCGTCTGTGACTTCGATTGGGACAGGGGCCTTTTTTGAATGTACGGATTTGTCATCCATCACATTTGCAGAGGATTCCAATTTGAAGTTTATCGGAGGATATGCTTTCTATCAGACTGACCTGACTTCGATCAGTGTTCCGGCTTCCGTGGAAAGGATTGGAAAAGCTGCTTTTAGAGAGTGCTCGAATTTGTTGTCGGTGAAATTTGCATCTAAGTCGCGGTTGAAGACGATTGGAGAATGGGCTTTTTACGAAACGGATCTCGAAGAGGTTATTGTCCCGATGTCGGTGACGGCAATAGGGAAAGCTGCCTTTTGGGGATGCAGAAGGCTAACTTCTGTTGCTTTTCACGAAAATATCAGGTTGGAAAAGATCGGTGCAGGTGCCTTCTCCAGAACATCCATTACTTCTGTAAATATTCCTTCTTCTGTGACGGCTATCGATGAAGGGGCTTTCAGGCTCTGTAAAAGACTATCGTTGGTCACTTTTGGAGGTTTGAACCTGAAGACGATCGGGGAACAGGCTTTTTCCGAGACGGCTCTGACCTCTTTTTCTATACCGCCTTCAGTGACTACGATTGGGGCAGGAGCTTTCGCAAAGACTTCTTTGGAGTGGGTAGAGGTTCCTTCTTCGGTGACGAATATTGAAGGTGCTGCCTTTACGGATTGCAAAAAATTATCTTCTGTTACGTTTGTCGGAAAATCGGAATTAGAGAAGATTGGGGCTGCCGGATTTTACGGGACAGCCTTGAAGTCGGTAGAGATTCCTTTTTCAGTGAAAACGATCGGAGCCGGTTCCTTTTCTCATTCAGCTCTTAAATCGGTAACTATTCCAGCTTCTGTTACAAACATTGAGTGTGCCGCTTTTTCTAAAACATCCCTGGTATCTGTTATCATACCGTCATCTGTAAGGACGATAGGGAAAGAAGCATTCCATAGTTGTTCCAGACTGACTGATGTTACTTTTTTGCCATCGAAAGCTCCGGATGGTTTTGAAGAGAATGTGTTTGGGGCGTGTTTCTCTTTGGAAACTATTTATGTACCTGAGGGAGGTGCTGGTTATTCCAGCGGGCAATGGGCTAAATATGAAGGTATTATCAAACGTAAAGCAACACTTATATCGTCCGGTTCTTTAACGGCTTTATATAATTTGTATTCTGTAGACGGAATGGGTAGTTGGAGTGTCTTTAATCCTATGCTCTATGCTTTGTTTTTGATCATGTGCGTGCTGAAGAGAATGTTTTTGGGTTAATAGGATATAAAAGAGGATGAAAACCCGGTCTTGTTGGTGATGGAATTGTAAGAAATAATAATAGTATTGTGGAAAACTAATTAATTGCGTTTCTTTGTACCCGTAAATTAGTAGGATATGGCAGACGAACAACAGATGGTGCTCCGCACGGAGGACCTGGTGAAGAAATATAGAACACGTACGGTGGTGAACCATGTTTCCATAAATGTGAAACAAGGTGAGATTGTAGGATTGCTCGGTCCCAATGGAGCGGGGAAAACGACTACATTCTATATGACTGTAGGGCTGGTAACTCCTAATGAGGGGAAGATATTCCTGAATGATATGGAAATAACCAAGTTCCCCGTTTATAAGCGTGCCCGTAACGGTATCGGTTATCTGGCTCAGGAAGCTTCTATCTTCCGTAAGATGACTGTGGAGGATAACATCCGTTCCGTATTGGAAATGACGGATACTACTCCCGAATACCAGAAGGAGAAGCTGGAGAGCCTGATCGCTGAATTCGGCTTACATAAGGTAAGGAAGAACCTAGGGGACCAGTTGTCCGGAGGTGAGCGTCGTCGTGCTGAGATTGCCCGCTGTCTGGCTATCGACCCAAAGTTTATCATGCTCGATGAACCGTTTGCCGGTGTAGACCCGATTGCCGTACAGGACATCCAGACGATTGTTGCCAAGCTGAAACATAAGAATATCGGTATCCTCATTACCGACCATAACGTATACGAAACCCTCAGTATCTGCGACCGTGCTTATCTCTTGTTCGAAGGAAAGGTGCTTTTCCAGGGTACAGCGGAACAGTTGGCTGAAAATGAGATCGTACGTGAAAAGTATCTGGGTAAGGACTTCGTATTAAGAAAGAAGGATCTTTAGAGCATTCTTCTGATCTGTTGGATACAAAGGTAGAATAACAATAAGGTTACGACTGCCAGTGCTGAGTACGGCAACAGGTTTGTATCTGAAATCTCGCCCGTGATAAATTCGTTCTCTTTCAGGCGCGCATCCGACATGCTGATGACGGCGAAAGCGTTATTGACAAAATGAGCGAAAACCGGAATCCATATATTTCTACTCCAATATAACAGGTATCCAAAATAAGCACCCAGCAACATGCGGGGCAGGAAACCATAGAACTGCATATGGAAAGCACTGAATATAATTGCGGCAGTCCATATAACAATGTGGTGGTTTGAGGTCCATTTTCCAATAATCCGTTGCAGAGCACCACGGAAAAGGAATTCTTCCGTAATACCGGCCACGGCGGCGATAACCAACAGGTTGGCTAAAATATTCATCAGGCCGTCGCCAGCTAAAAGTGTATTGGTCAGTTGTTCGGCAAGTGCTTCCTGCGCTTTCATCCAGTTTTCGACCGGAGCCATAAAAGAGGGGAGAACCATCTGTTTATTCAAAAGAGCCGTCAGGGTGATGGCCGGCGATATCAGGAACATGCTGGCAAATACCAGGAGCAGAATTTTGTTAGACGGACTTTTTTTTATCCACAGATATTCCTTCGGAGCCAAACTACATAGCCAGGCTACCGCAAGTGAAGGAAATAAAAATGTTCCAATGGCAGAGATCAATTGCATCAGCCGCATGGTTTCCGGGTGTTGCATGGGATTGCTGTACGCGCCGTACAACAGATAAAGACCTCCCGTTCCGATCAAAGATGAAAAGATACCTCCGAGTAAAAGACAGAGTAACAGGAGTAATAATTGAAACGTCGCCGGCTTTCCGGCATATATACCTTTTAATTCCATAGATACAGTATATAAAAAAACTTCTGCCAAAGATAGCAGAAGTTTTTATTTCTTCCAGGAAGTTGCAGATTACATTCTTGGTCTGGCTTCTTTTACTACCATCTGGCGGCCTTCATATTCTGCTTCGTTCAATTCGGCGATAGCCTTCTTCGCAGCGGCATCGTCCGGCATTTCTACGAATGCAAAACCTTTAGATTTTCCGGTTTCACGGTCGATGATGATCTTTACAGAATCTACAACTCCGTATTCTTCCATTACTTGTTTCAAATCTTCTTCCCGAACACGATAGTTCAGGTTACCAATGTAAATGTTCATAAAAATAGAAATAATTAAAAAATAAAATTGTTACTTATGAAAGTAGTAAACCGGAGTTTTCGATCCTTTCACTTTACAAAGGAATACAATAATTTTAGATAAACAACATTTTGCGATAAAAAAAATAATATGTGTCTAAATTAGGCTTGCTTATAACAATTTAGGTAAACAATTTGCGAGATTAAAAGAATAACTCTAATTTTGCAGCCTAAAATTCGATACGACTATTAATTAAATAAATCATTCAGAATGAACGTTTCGCTTAAGAACATTGATGCCGTAAGCGGTATTGTGAAATTAGAAATAGTGAAGGCTGACTACGCTGAACAGGTTGAAAAGAGCCTGCGCAACTTCCGTCAGAAAGCAAATGTACCGGGTTTCCGTAAGGGAATGGTGCCGATGGGTATGGTAAAGAAGATGTATGGAAAACATGTACTGGTTGAAGAAGTAAACAAGTTGGTTTCTGATAAGTTGTACAACTATATCCGCGAAAGCAAATTGAACATATTGGGTGAACCGATGCCAAACGAATCAGAACAACAGCCCATTAATTTTGATACACAGGAAGATTTCGAATTCTGTTTCGATATAGCTATAGCTCCTGAGATCAATATTGAACTGAGCAAAAATGACAAACTTCCCTACTATCAGGTCGATATCGATGAAGAAATGATGAGCCAGCAGATTGATGCTTATACATCTAACTTCGGTACTTATGACAAAGTAGACGAAGTAGAAGAGAAAGATATGGTTAAGGGTACTGTTGCTGAACTTGAAAACGGTTCTCCGAAAGAAGGCGGTATCGTTGTTGAAGACGCTGTACTGATGCCGGCATACATGAAGGATGAAGCTGAAAAAGCTAAATTTGTAGGTGCTAAAGTTAACTCTGTAATCGTATTCAACCCGAATAAGGCTTATGAAGGTGCTGAAGCAGAAATCTCTTCATTCCTGAAAGTCGACAAAGAAGCTGTTGCCGGTATCACTGGCGATTTCAGCTTTGAAATTACAGAAATTACCCGTCACAAAAATGCTGAACTGAACCAGGAATTGTTCGATAAAGTATTTGGTGAAGGCGTTGTGAACAGCGAAGAAGAATTCAAGAACAAGATCAAAGAAGCATTGACAGACCAGTTCACTCCTCAGAGTGACTATAAATTCTTGCTGGATGCACGCGAAGTTCTGGTTCAGAAAGCCGGTGAACTGAAGTTTGCCGACGATATGCTGAAACGCTGGTTGGTAGCTACAAACGAAAATACTACAGCTGAAAAGGTAGAAGAAGATTTCCCAAAGATTATCGAAGACCTGAAATATCAGTTGATCAAAGAAAATCTGGTGAAGACCAACAATCTGAAAGTGGAAGATGCAGATATCGAAAACTTCGCGAAACGTGTAGCGCAAGCTCAGTTTGCACAGTATGGTATGCTTTCTGTCCCTGAAGAGGTATTGGCTAACTATGCCAAAGATATGTTGAAAAATAAGCAGACTTTGCAGAATATTATCGACCGCGCGGTAGAAGAAAAACTGGCTGCATGGTTGAAAGGACAGGTGGAACTGGATGTAAAAGAAGTTTCAGTTGACGAATTCAACAAGCTCTTTGAATAATATTATCCTTCAGAAACCATAGTAAACACTATGGTTTTAACAAGAAAAAGGGTTTTCTCTCTAAAAAAACTCTTACCGGATAGCAAATAAGTTGTTTCTTTCAGAAATTTATTTATAACTTTGTTATTCCGATAAGTCAGAGGGGAATCCCTTTTTTTATGACTTCCGGTAATATAAAAAAAGTAGATTATGGACGATTTTAGAAAGTATGCAACGAAACATTTGCGGATGAACAGTAATGCGCTGGATAGTTATATGAATATCACCAGCAGTTACATTTCTCCGACAATTATCGAAGAACGTCAGCTGAATGTTGCGCAGATGGACGTATTTTCCCGCTTGATGATGGACCGCATCATCTTCCTGGGAACACAGGTCGATGACTATTCGGCTAACGTGATCCAGGCGCAATTATTATATCTGGATTCAAGCGATCCCGGCAAAGATATATCTATCTATATTAATTCACCGGGCGGCTCCGTTTATGCGGGCTATGGTATTTACGATACCATGCAGTTTATCGGATGCGATGTGTCTACAATCTGTACAGGTATGGCTGCTTCTTTTGCAGCAGTATTGCTTGTTGCCGGTACGAAAGGCAAACGTATGGCCCTTCCGCATTCACGTGTGATGATTCACCAACCTCTGGGCGGTGTACAGGGACAGGCTTCGGATATCGAGATCACAGCTCGTGAAATCCTGAAAGTGAAGAAGGAGCTGTACACTATTATTTCTGACCATTCAGGTAAACCTTACGAAGAAGTAGAACGTGATAGCGATCGCGACTACTGGATGACTGCCGAAGAAGCGAAAGCCTATGGTATGGTAGATGAAATCCTGGTCCGTGAAAAGAAGAAATAACAACAACATAGACAAGGCTTTTATGCCTTGTCTTTTTTGACAATCCAAAAAAACAAATATTCTATGGCCAAAACAGGCGACTTTTGTACGTTTTGCGGACGGAGCAGTCGGGACGTCAACATGCTGATAAATGGGATATCCGGTGCTATCTGTGATGAATGTGCACAGCAAGCGTACGAAATTGTAAAAGAGCAACAACCTTCAAAGAAAAGTGCTTTAGGACTTGAGCAGACAGAACTACCGAAACCTGAGGATATAAAAACATTTCTGGATCAATATGTAATTGGTCAGGATGACGCAAAGCGTTATCTTTCCGTTTCGGTTTATAACCATTACAAACGGTTGCTTCAGAAAGTTACCTCGGATGATGTGGAGATCGAGAAGTCTAATATAATTATGGTCGGAGCCACCGGCACAGGCAAAACCTTGCTGGCGCGGACAATTGCAAAATTGTTGCATGTTCCGTTTGCAATCGTGGATGCGACGGTGCTTACTGAAGCCGGTTATGTGGGAGAAGATATCGAAAGTATCCTGACCCGCCTGTTACAGGCAGCTGATTATGATGTAGACGCAGCCCAAAGGGGTATCGTTTTTATTGATGAGATAGATAAGATTGCACGTAAAAGTGATAATCCGTCTATAACCCGTGATGTAAGTGGAGAAGGAGTACAGCAGGGGTTATTGAAATTACTGGAGGGGTCGATCGTCAACGTACCCCCCCAGGGTGGAAGAAAGCATCCTGAACAGAAAATGATAGCGGTGGATACAAAAAATATCCTCTTTGTCTGTGGTGGCGCATTCGACGGCATCGAAAAGAAGATCGCACAGCGTCTGAATACGCGTGTTGTCGGCTATTCGGCCAGCAAAGATACAGCTCAGGTGGACCGGAATAATTTCCTGAAGTATATTACGCCGACCGATCTGAAGTCGTTCGGACTGATACCTGAGATTATTGGCCGTCTGCCTATTCTGACTTATCTGAACCCGCTCGACCGGAGTACGCTTCGCAGTATTCTAACAGAACCGAAGAATTCTATTATCAAACAATATATAAAATTGTTTGAGATGGATTCCATCAAGCTGTCGTTCGATGAGGATGTCTACGAGTATATTGTAGATAAGGCTTTGGAATTTAAGCTGGGTGCACGTGGCTTGCGTTCAATCGTTGAAGCTATTATGATGGATGCTATGTTCAGCATGCCTTCAGAAAAGAAAAAGAAACTTCATGTTACATTGGAGTATGCGAAGGAGAAGTTTGAAAAATCAGATGTAAACCGTTTGCAGATAGCGTAAATGCCGGCGGTTTGTAAAATATAAATAAGTATGGCGAAGAAGGATAGTTTAACTGAGCATTTAAAGACTCATTTTGGTTTTGATACCTTCAAGGGGAATCAGAAAGCTATTATTGAAAATGTGCTGGCCGGAAACGATACTTTTGTATTGATGCCGACCGGTGGAGGTAAGTCCCTCTGTTACCAGTTGCCTTCTGTTATAATGGAAGGTACGGCAATCGTTATATCTCCTTTGATTGCCCTGATGAAAAACCAGGTGGATGCCATGCGTAATTTCAGTGAGGAAGATGGAGTAGCTCATTTTATTAACTCTTCACTGAATAAGTCGGCTATCGACCAGGTGAAGGCGGATATAATGGCAGGCCGCACGAAATTATTGTACGTTGCTCCCGAGTCGTTGACAAAGGAAGAAAATGTAGATTTCCTGCGCAATGTGAATATTTCATTCTATGCAGTAGACGAAGCACATTGTATCTCTGAATGGGGACATGATTTCCGTCCCGAATATCGTCGGATACGTCCTATTATTAATGAGATAGGAAAACGTCCGTTGATAGCGCTTACGGCAACTGCTACTCCGAAAGTACAACATGATATCCAGAAGAACCTGGGTATGATAGATGCTTCAGTTTTCAAATCCTCTTTTAACCGTTCTAATTTATATTACGAGATTCGTCCGAAAGGTCCGAATATTGACCGCGAGATTATTAAGTATATTAAAGCCAACGAAGGTAAATCGGGTATTGTCTATTGTTTGAGCCGCAAGAAGGTGGAAGAGTTTGCTGATATTCTGAAAGCAAACGGAATCAAGGCGCTTCCCTATCATGCCGGAATGGATTCAGGGCAACGGTCGGGAAATCAGGATGCGTTTCTGATGGAGAAAGCAGACGTTATTGTAGCTACTATCGCATTCGGTATGGGTATTGACAAGCCGGATGTGCGTTATGTGATTCATTATGACATCCCCAAGAGCCTCGAAGGTTATTACCAGGAAACAGGACGTGCCGGCCGTGATGGCGGTGAAGGGCAGTGTATTGCATTTTATGCATACAAAGACTTGCAGAAGCTGGAGAAATTTATGCAGGGCAAACCTGTTGCGGAGCAGGAGATCGGTAAACAGTTGTTGCTTGAAACGGCTGCTTATGCAGAGACATCCGTATGCCGCCGCAAGGTTCTGTTGCATTACTTCGGTGAAGAGTACCTGGAAGAAAATTGTGGAAATTGTGATAATTGTTTGAACCCCCAAAAGCAAGTGGAAGCGAAAGAATTGTTGAGTGCAGTACTTGAAGTGATAAGTACTTTAAAAGAAAAATTTAAGGCAGACTATATTGTCAATATGTTGGTCGGAAACGAGACCTCCGAAATTCAATCTTACAAACACAATGAACTGGAAGTCTTCAGCTCCGGTACGGATGAAGATGAGAAGACATGGAACGCTGTTATTCGCCAGGCGTTGATCGCCGGTTATCTGACAAAGGATATCGAAAACTATGGTTTGTTGAAAATCTCTCCGAAAGGAAAAGATTTCATGAAGAAACCTGTATCGTTCAAGATAACGAAAGATAACGAGTTTGAAGAAGAAGAGGAAGAAGTTCCTGTACGTGGTGGAGCAACTTGTGCGGTCGATCCGATTCTGTACTCTATGATGAAGGATTTACGGAAGAAGCTGTCCAAACGTTTGGAAGTACCTCCTTTCGTCATATTCCAGGACCCGTCGCTGGAAGCTATGGCTACCACTTATCCGGTAACATTGGATGAATTGCAGAACATTCCGGGTGTAGGTGCCGGAAAAGCAAAACGCTATGGTCAGGAATTTATTACGCTGATCAAAAAACACGTAGAAGAAAATGAAATCGAGCGACCGGAAGACCTGCGTGTACGTACGGTTGCCAATAAGTCGAAACTGAAAGTGTCTATCATTCAGCGTATCGACCGCAAGGTGGCTCTGGATGAGATCGCATTGACCAATGGGCTTGAATTTAACGAACTGCTCGACGAGATCGAAGCGATCGTCTATTCCGGGACCCGTATTAATATCGATTACTTTGTGAATGATGTCATGGATGAAGATCACATTGAAGATATCTATGAATACTTCAAAGATTCTGAAACTGATGACCTGGAAGATGCGATCGAAGAACTGGGTAACGACTATACCGAAGAAGAGATCCGTCTGGTCCGCATTAAATTTTTGTCGGAAATGGCCAATTGATTTATTAGCCGTCTTCGTCAGGAATAAAAATGGCTTTCTCCCTGTTTACTTTAGGGGAGAGGGCCATTTTTGTTTTTATCGTTGCATAGTTTCCGGAAAAATCGTATATTTGCGCGCAATAATTTTTAAAGCATACGTTTTATGTCATTTATTGCAGACAGGTTAGTTATGGACGGATTAACATTCGATGATGTATTGTTGATCCCTGCTTACTCAGAAGTTCTTCCCCGAAATGTCGACCTCTCGACAAAGTTTTCACGAAACATTACATTGAATATTCCGATGGTATCGGCGGCCATGGACACGGTTACCGAGGCAAAGATGGCTATTGCTATTGCCCGCGAAGGCGGTATCGGCGTTATTCATAAAAACATGACGATCGCAGAACAGGCCAAGCAAGTTCAAAGCGTTAAGCGTGCAGAGAACGGAATGATTTATGATCCTGTGACGATCACGAAAGGAAAGCGTGTGGCCGATGCGTTGGCTATGATGGCGGAATACAAGATCGGCGGTATACCTGTGGTAGATGAAGGCGGTTATCTGGTAGGTATCGTTACCAACCGTGACCTGCGTTTCGAAAGAGATATGAACCGTTCGATCGATGAGGTGATGACGAAAGAGAACCTGGTGGTGACTGATCAGTCTACCGACCTGGAAGCTGCCGCCCAGATCCTTCAGAGGCATAAGATCGAAAAACTGCCGGTTGTGGACAGTCACAATAAACTGATAGGGCTTGTTACCTATAAAGATATAACAAAAGCGAAAGATAAACCTTCTGCTTGCAAGGATGCCAAAGGGCGTTTGCGCGTAGCAGCCGGAGTGGGTGTGACGTTTAATACATTCGAACGTGTAGCTGCCCTGGTTGAAGCCGGTGCCGATGCATTGGTTATCGATACGGCTCACGGTCATTCCAAAGGAGTGGTGGATGTCCTGAAACAGATCAAAGCCCAATATCCGGGTATCGATTGTGTGGTAGGTAACATTGCTACCGGAGATGCAGCCAGATATCTGGCAGATGCCGGTGCCGATGCCGTTAAAGTGGGTATCGGACCGGGCTCGATTTGTACAACCCGTGTGATTGCCGGAGTGGGTGTGCCCCAGTTGTCGGCTATCTATGACGTGGCGAAAGCATTGGATGGAACAGGCATTCCTTTAATTGCCGATGGCGGACTTCGCTATTCGGGAGATATTGTAAAGGCAATTGCTGCCGGTGGATCATCTGTTATGATGGGTTCCCTGTTAGCCGGTGTGGAAGAGTCGCCGGGTGAAACAATTATCTTTAACGGACGTAAGTTTAAATCGTATCGTGGCATGGGATCGCTGGAAGCTATGCAGAAAGGTTCGAAAGACCGTTATTTCCAGGATGTGGAAGATGATGTGAAGAAGTTGGTTCCGGAAGGAATTGCAGCCCGTGTTCCTTATAAAGGATCTTTATTTGAAGTGATCTATCAGATGGTAGGTGGTCTGCGTGCCGGTATGGGATATTGCGGAGCTCATAATATTGATGAGTTGCATAAAGCTAAATTTACCCGTATCACGAATGCCGGTGTGCAGGAGAGCCACCCGCATGATGTGGCCATTACACAGGAAGCACCCAATTATAGCCGCGGCGAATAATAAATGCGGATAATCCCCGTTATATAAAAAACACTAATTTAATTCGATAGCATACTTTTTAAGGATGTTGTCCGTTAGATTAGTGTTATTTTTGTAATGTCTACGTAGTATGATAAACAGATTTTTGATGAAAAAGTTACTTGTATTATCTTTGGTATTCGCTTGTTTAACAGGAGAAGCGCGTAATTTGCCTGACTCTGTAGTGATGACTGTGGCCGGTAAGCAGGTCCCTCTTGCGGAATTTGTTTTTATGGCTAAGAAGAACGGTGAAGTAAATTTGGCAGATCGTAAGTCGCTGGAAAATTATGTGGAACTGTATAAGAACTTCAAACTGAAGGTTACCGATGCAGAGACCGCCAGGATGGATAAGACAAAAGAATTCACAGATGAGTTGGAGGGATACCGCGCACAATTGACTTCAAGTTATTTATCTGATAAGGATGGTGAAGAAGCGGCAGTTCGTGTAGAATACGAACGACTGGGGGAAGTGATGGAATTAAGTCATATCCTGTTCCGTTTGCCTGAACACACCGTTTCGAAAGATACAGTGGCTGTATATGAGAAAGCCCTGAAAGCATACCGGCGTATTAAGGGAGGAGAAGATATCGCAGCTGTCGGTCGTGAGCTGAAAGAGGAAGATCCTGAAAATACCGGTTATGAATATACCCGTTGCCTGTTGCCGATGCAGACGATAAAAGCGTTTGAAAACGCAGTCTATTCCATGCAGCCGGGTGAGTTATCGATGCCTGTACGTACTACCCTCGGATTTCATATCATAAAACTGCTTAGCCGGAAACCTAATCCGGGTATGCGCCATGTCGCTCATGTCCTGATCCCGTTCCAAAAGGATTCGGTAACGCGTAGCGAAAGTGAAACACTCGCGTTGGCGGACGAAGTTTATAAAAAAGCACAAAACGGAGCCGACTTCGGTGAGTTGGCGCAAGAATATTCTTCCGACGGTGCGTCTGCAAGAAAAGGGGGAGAGTTACCCTGGTTCGGTGTAGGCGAAATGGTTGAACCGTTCGAGAAGGCGGCATTTGCCCTGACTACTCCGGGCGAGTTGTCACAGCCGGTAAAAACACGTTTCGGTTATCATATTATCAAACTAATCGGAAAGAATGGCATTCCTTCTTTTGAAGAAAAGAAAAAATCCTGGTCGAAAATAATGGCACAGGGGGAACGTAATTTTGAATATTATAAAGCATTCGACGAACGTTTGAAGAAAGAATACGGATATAAATTCTATCCGGAAGCCTATGCGGAACTGGTTGCTCTTTGCAATGATAACTTCCCGACAGACAAGGAGTTTTATGAAAAAGCAAAGGATATGAACAAGACCTTGTTCCACCTGGCAGATACCGATTTCCCGCAGAGCGAGTTCGCCTACTATATACAGCGTTGCCCGTTCTCCACAAAAACATATGCAGGAGACTTCATGCAGGAAGTGTATGATCTATTCATCCGTGATATCGTTACGACTGCAGAGCGTAAAAACCTGGTGACAAAGCATCCCGAGTTCACGCATTTGATGCAGGAATATCGTGATGGCATTTTGTTATTCAATATTAGTAATGAGAAGATCTGGAGTAAACCGGCTGCAGAGCAAGCCACGCTGGAAGAGGAATGGGTGAAGCAGCTGAATAAAGAGTATCCTGTTACTATTAATTGGAAATTGTTGAAAAAACTAAAGAAATAAGAAAGAGAAGGTTATGAAGTATTGCTTCATTTTTATAGCATTCGTATCTTTGCTGTGTTCTTGTAAACGGACCCAGCAAACCAACGATGCGGATGTACTGGTAAGAGTGAAGGACCGGACGTTGAAACGTTCGGAAGTGGTTAGTCTGATTCCGCGGGGGATATCCTCTGCGGATAGTTTGTTGTTAGCCGAAAGCTTTGTAAAGAAATGGGTGAAGGATGCTCTGGTTTATGAAGTCGCTCAGCGGAACCTCGGAAACGAGAAGGAAGAGGTTGACAAGCTCGTGGAAGAATACCGCCATTCGCTGATCCGTTACCGTTATCAGGAACGATTGATAAAAGAAAAGTTGTCGGCTAATATCCGCGAGAGCGATAAGCTGAACTATTATGAAGAGAATCAGAAAAAGTTTACACTTGATAAGGCCCTGATCAAAGGTCTTTTCCTGAAGATACCGGTGGATGCTCCCGGTCTTTCTGATGTAAAAGGGTGGTATAAATCGACTTCTGAGACCTCTTTGGAAAAAATTGAGAAGTATAGTGTGCAAAATGCCACTATTTATGACTACTTTTACGACAAATGGGTGGACTTTGACGAGGTGATGGACAATCTCCCCGTCCATGTGTCTGATCCGAACGCTTATCTGAAAGCGAACAAGTTTGTGGAAGTAGCTGATAGTAGTTATTGCTATCTGCTGAATATCAAGGAGTATCTTTCTGTAGGAAGTGTCGCTCCATACGATTATGCAAGTCCGCAGATCACGGAAATGCTTATCAACCAGCGGAAAGTGGATTTTTTGAAGACGTTTGAAGAAGAATTATATAATGATGCAGTCAGAGGAGGTGATGTGAAATTTTATACAGAACCGTAATTTGTAACTTATAAAGGTAGATATGATGAAAAAGATTTTAACTGTATTCTTTCTTGCCTGCTTATCTTGTGTGGCAATGGCACAGGATAATGTGATTGATGAAATTGTGTGGGTGGTAGGGGATGATGCTATTTTACGTTCAGACATAGAGACGCAGCGTTTGTATATGCAAAACGAAGGTCAGCGTCTGGACGGTGATCCCTATTGTGTGATTCCGGAGCAGATGGCAATACAGAAGCTGTATCTGAACCAGGCGAAGATCGACAGTATCGAAGTTGGTGAAGGACAGATTATCCAGGCTGCAGACCAGTGGGTCAACTGGGCGATCAACCAGATCGGATCGAGAGAAAAAGTAGAAGAATATTTCGGAAAGAAAATCTCACAGATCAAGGATGAACGTAAGGATATGATCCGTGAACAACAGGTTACCGAGGAGATGAAGCGGAAACTGATCGGTGAGATCAAGCTGACTCCGTCCGAGATCCGTAAGTTCTATAACCAGTTGTCGAAAGACAGTCTGCCGACTATCCCGACAACAGTGGAAGTGCAGATCATTACTTTCGAACCGAAGATACCGTTCGAAGTGACTGATGCTATCAAAGCCCGCCTGCGTGATTTCACTGAGCAGATCAACAGTGGTAAGATGGAATTTTCTACATTGGCCCGCTTGTATTCGGAAGATCCGGGTTCGGCTGCCAGAGGTGGTGAACTGGGTTTTATGAGCAAGACTGACTTGCTACCGGAGTTTGCCAATGTCGCTTTCAACCTGTCTGATCCGAAGCGTGTATCACAGATCGTTCAGACCGAGTATGGTTACCATATCATTCAGCTGATCGAGAAACGCGGTAACCGTATCAATTGCCGCCATATCCTGTTGAAGCCGAAAGTATCGGAAAAGGAATTGACAGAGGCAACTGTCCGCATGGACTCCTTATATACCGACTTGAAGGCAGACAAGTTCTCGTTTGAAGAAGCTGCCACATTCGTTTCGTACGATAAGGATACCCGTAACAACAAAGGGTTGATGGTGAATCAGAACCATGAAGGAAATAACTTCGGTACGCCTAAGTTCGAAATGCAGGAACTTCCGCAGGAAGTGGGTAAAGTCGTTTATAACATGCAGGTAGGAGATATCTCCAAACCGTTTACCATGATATCCGACAAACAGAAAGAGGTAGTAGCTATTGTCAAGTTGAAGTCACGTACTGAACAACATAAAGCAAATCTTTCAGACGACTTCCAGGCAATGAAGAACCTGGTGGAACAGCAAAAAAGAGAAGAATTATTGAATGACTGGATCCTGAAGAAACAAAAAACGACTTATGTACGTATTTCGGAAGGATGGCGTAACTGTGACTTCAAGTTTCCGGGTTGGGTGAAAGAATGAAAATTGTAAATAAGTTTTTTCTTACAGGTCTATTCTGTTTACTGACGGTTTGTGTCTTTGCACAAACGCAGGATTCTATTCCCGTCAGACAAGGAGAAACACAGCCTGTCGATACTGCCACCACCAAAAAAACGCTGGTCTATCTGTTGCATGCCGATACGGTGTCTTATGATAAGGAAGTGATGAAAGCGGATGCACAGTTTCTGCAAGGAGATGTGTGCTTCCGTCACGATAGTTCATATATGTATTGTGACAGTGCTTACTTTTTTGAGACAACCAACTCACTGGAAGCTTTCAGCAATGTGAGGATGGAACAGGGCGACACCCTGTTTGTGTATGGTAACTATCTGTTTTATGACGGAGATACCCAGATCGCTTACCTGCGTGAAAACGTCCGTATGGAGAACGGGCAGGTAACGCTTTTTACCGATAGCCTGAACTATGAGCGTATTCCGGATATCGGATATTATTTTGATGGTGGTCTGATCGTCGACTCGCTGAATCAACTTTCATCATTCTATGGACAATACTCTCCGGGTACGAAGCTGGCGATATTTAACGATAGCGTACGTTTGGAGAATCCTAATTTTACATTGTATTCGGATACGCTTCATTACGATACAGAGTCGAAAATAGCGACGATATTAGGGCCTTCTATTATTGTATCAGACAGTGGAACGATTCATTCTTCCCGTGGATGGTACAATACGGAAACAAATACATCCTTACTGCTTGACCGTTCCGAGGTCTATTCGGGAGACAGGGTATTGATCGGCGATTCTATCTCGTATAATCAGGATGCCGGTTTTGGGGAAGCATTTGGAAATATGTGCCTGGTAGATACGGCACAAAAGGTTACATTGGAAGGCCAGTACGGTTATTATAATGAACGGACGGAGTACGCTTTTGCTACCGACAGTGCCCGTTTCCTGGAATATTCGCAGGGAGATACCTTATATCTGCATGCCGATACTCTTGAAATGTCGACACTCGATTCGACGGCCCGTGAGATAAAGGCTTTTCATGGGGTACGTTTCTATCGTACCGATATGCAGGGCGTTTGCGATTCGATGCAGTTCAATACCCGTGATTCCGTATTATATATGTATGATAATCCGGTTTTGTGGAACGAACAGTATCAGTTGTACGGAGATACGATAGAGATTTTTATGAATGACAGTACGATCGAATATGCACATGTCATACAGTTTGCGTTTGCGGTGCAGCATCTCGATTCGACTTATTATAATCAACTGAAAGGGAACGACCTCAAAGCTTACTTTGAAGGTCAGGCTGTCCGGCAGATTGATGTGGAGGGAAATGCGGAGTCGATCTATTACCCGTTGGAAAGCGATGGAGCCAAGATCGGTTTGAATGAAACCAAGAGTGGTTTCCTTACGATCTGGGTAAAAGAGAATAAGCTCGAAAAGCTTAAGATATGGCCGACCCCACTGGGTAACCTGACACCGATACCCGACCTGAAGCCGGAACAGAAAACACTGAAGGATTTTTATTGGTATGACTACCTGCGTCCGAAAAACAAAGATGATATATACACTGTGGTGAAGAAGAAGGTGGAAGACGCACCGGTTAGAGGTGACAATAAATTCAAACATGAGGAATAGAATTCACTATTAAATTTGTTAAGTTATGGCACTTTTCTCATTTTATAATATGCGTAAGCCCCGTCAATACGACCATAAGCCGATTTACTGGGATCCCCACAGAGAGGCTATGGAGGAACGTGTGCGTAAGATAAAACGCGAGATGGGAGTGGAGGAGTCACTGGAAGAATATAAACCTCAGATAAAAGGAACCTTTGTTGAAGGTACTTCGCACCTGAAGAAAAGCCTTGACAGAGGGGACAATGCACGTAGCCGTACATATAAGAGCGTTAAGCTCATTGTTGCAATTGCGGTTCTGGGTGCATTATTCTGGTATTTGTTCTGGTCATGAGCGATATAATTCATTTATTACCTGATAGTATAGCCAATCAGATAGCGGCCGGTGAAGTTATTCAACGGCCTGCTTCCGTTGTAAAGGAACTGGTTGAAAATGCGATAGATGCAGGAGCCGGTCACATCCAGGTGAACATCAAGGATGCAGGGCGTACATTGATCCAGGTGGTCGATGACGGGAAAGGTATGTCTGAAACCGATGCCCGTATGGCATTCGAACGGCATGCCACCTCTAAGATCTCTTCTGCCGACGACCTCTTTTCGCTCCATACAATGGGGTTCCGTGGAGAGGCCCTCGCTTCGATCGCAGCAGTAGCCCATGTGGAATTGCGTACCCGGCTGCAAGGTGCCGAACTCGGTACGAAGCTTTCGATGGCAGGTTCCACCTTACAGGATATCGAACCGGACGCCTGTACGGAAGGTAGTATTTTCTCTATAAAGAATCTGTTCTTTAATGTACCTGCCCGGCGTAAATTCCTGAAATCGAACGAGACGGAGTTTCGTAATATAATCAATGAGTTCGAACGGATCGCATTGGTGAACCCTCAGGTGGCTTTGGGGCTGAATCATAATGATACCGAGATATTTAATTTGCCGGAATCCGGTTTGCGTCAGCGTATTATAAACGTTTACGGCAAGAACCTGAACCAGAAGTTGCTTTCTGTGGATGCACAAAGCTCGTTGGTCACTATTTCCGGTTTTGTAGGCCGTCCCGATTCTGCCAAAAAGCGCGGGGCACTGCAATACTTTTTCGTGAACGGACGTTTCATGAAACATCCATATTTTCATAAGGCGGTCATGCAGGCTTATGAACAGTTGATCCCTCCCGGCGAACAACCCAACTATTTTATCTATTTCACGCTTGATCCTTCTACGATCGATGTAAATATCCATCCGACCAAGACTGAGATTAAATTCGAGAACGAACAGCCTATCTGGCAGATACTGATGGCTGCCACCCGTGAGGCACTGGCCAAATCGAGTGCCATTCCTACCATCGACTTCGATGTGGAGGATGCAATCGACATACCGGTCTATAACCCTGTCAGGGAAGCGGATGTTTTTAAGTCTCCTACTGTGCAACTCGACTCCGGATACAATCCGTTCAAGAGCTCTTCGTCGTCTTCGTATTCGCCCTCGTCATCCTCGTCCCCTTCTTCAAAAAAGCAGGAGTTCGACTGGTCTCAACTCTATCAGGGGTTTGAAAGTGACCGGGATGCCGTACGCAAGGACCTGGAAATGATGGGTGAAGTATTGGATACGGAGGAGGTGGAGACACCGGACCCCGTTAAGGTGGTTGCCGGTGACGAGGCTTTGTTTGCTGACACAACTACCCCTTGTTATCAGTACAAAGGACGTTATATCATTACTTCGCTCAAGTCGGGATTGGCATTGATCGATCAATACCGGGCACATGTCCGCATCCTGTTCGACCAGTATCTGAATAATATCCGTCAGCAGAAAGGAGCCTCCCAGCAGGTGCTTTTCCCGGAAATTATCGAGTTTACCGCGGCCGAGGCTGCCGTTTTGCCTGTGTTGCTGGAAGATATGCGTTTTATCGGTTTCGATCTCTCCAACCTGGGGAATAACAGCTATGCAATCAATGGTTTACCGGCCGGTCTGGAAAATGTGGATCAGGTCGTTTTGATAAAAGATATTGTCAGCCGTGCCATAGAAACGGGCTGTGAAGTACACGAGGAGATTTGTGAGTCGATCGCGTTGGCACTAGCAAAAGCTGCTGCCATTCGTCCGGGGAAAGTGATGTCTGCCGATGAGATGGATCATTTGATCGCCACTCTTTTCTCCTGTCCGGATTCAAACCTGACACCCGACGGGAAAACGATCGTTTCGATGTTGACCGACGAGGAGTTGGAGAAGCGGTTTAAGTAGACGGAATATTAAAAAATATCCCTTTTTGAGAAGGGCTATGGGCATGTTACTTTTCTGATCGCCTGCCAGCATTAGGGAAAGTTTCATGCCTTTTTTGTGTCTGTCTCAAAAAGGGAATAATATGTTTAATCGGCTATTTATTGAAGCCTGAAGGTTACTGGGACAGTATAAGCTACCCGAACATCTTTGCCTTTTTCTTTTCCAGGAGTCCAGTTAGGCATGCTTTTGACTATCCGTATCGCCTCTGCATCCAATGCCGGAGTTGCGTTTCTTACTACCTTGACGTCCGAGATACTGCCGTCTTTGTTGACAATGAAAGTGAGTGAAACTCTACCTTCTTCTTTATTCTTTACTGATTCTTCCGGATATTTGATATTCCTTGCCAGATATTTTAGCAGTTCGTTTTGCCCTCCGGGAAATTCCGGCATCACATCTACCACCTCATATACTTTGTCGTCCTGCGGTGGCAGCGGTACTGCTACTTCTGCGGGAGTTGTTTCCGGTGCAGATACAACCTCTGTCTGTTGTGCGGGGGCGGGAACAGTCGCCTGCCGGTTCATGATCCGTGCCATTGCGTCGATGTTGTTGAGCAGCAATAAGCCGGCTGCCAGCGGTAGCAGTGTCAGGTACTTTACTTTCCCAACCCTGCCGGTTCTTTTTTTGTTTAACATAGTAATTCTCTTTTTTAATGGTAAGACACTGAAATTGTTATATAGTTTTGCTATAGCCATATCGGGATGTTCCAGTCCGATCAGATGGTACTGATATTCTTTCTTATTATATCCGGCAAGCATCACCTGTTCGTCTGCCAGGTATTCATGGTTGCTACTGATCTCTTTTTTCAATAACCAGGCAAAGGGGTTGATCCAATATAGGATACATACGAGCTCTGCGAGAACTACATCGGCCGAATGAAACTGGCGGACATGGGTATTCTCATGCACCAGTATCTCTTCCAGCGCTTGCGGAGTGTGTGAATCCGGTGAAACGAATATCCAGCCGAAGAAGGAATAAGGTTCTTCCCCTGCGGGTAATATGTGAATAGTTGTCCCGCTGATCTCTCGTTCAGGACTTCTGAACCGGCGTCTGACCACCATGACCAATTCCACGATACAACGGAAGAACAATAGGCATACTCCTGTCAGATAGACCAGTAACAAAGCGCTTTCTATCATCATCTGCCGGTTCGATTTTGCAAGGAGAGACGTATCATTCGTAATGGCCGCCGTTTTCTGTGGAAGGATCGTAGAATAGTAGTTCACTATTTCTGTCATGCTTTCACGGGAGGATAACCAGATACTGATATCCAATAATGGATAGAGGAATGCAATCAGGTAGACAGAAAGCAATACACCTCTCCGCAAGCGGAAAAAGGTATCATCCCGGAATAACAAGCGGTAGCAGATATAAAGGATTGCCAACGCCAGGTTCACCTTCAGGAAATAGGCCAGTATCGATGTTTCCATAGGATTCGTTTTTATTTATTCTTCGTTTTCTATCTGGTTCATAAGGTCCTGCAAGTCGCTTTTCGTCAGTTTACGGTTGCGGACAAAAAAGGATACCATCTCTTTGTAAGAGCCGGTGAAGTAATTCTCTACGACGTTCGACATGAAAGTACGCTTGTAGTCAGCCTCTTTCACCTTGGGAGAGAACCTTGTGATGGTTCCGAACTTCTTCGGTGTGACATATTTCTTCTTTTCCAGGTTACGGATCACAGAGGCCACGCTCGTATAAGGCGGACGGGGCTCAGGCATCTCGTTCAGTATATCCCGGATAAAGCAGGGACCTAGTCTCCAAATATAGAGCATAATGTTTTCTTCTTGTGCAGTCAGTCTCTCCATGTCTCTTTAATTATTTGAATTTTAATCTACTATCTTTTCGCAAATCTACTTAATTTAAGTAGATGGTGATTCTTTTTATTGATAAATATTGTTAACGAGGAAAGAGAAAGCAAGGTGTATAGGATGGAAAAGTTGTATATTTGAGACTGTTACATTTAAATCATGAGAAAATGAAAAGACCGATCCGACTTATCCTCCTGTTTCTGGTGAGCGTGTTCTCGTTTGTAGCCTGTAATCAGTCCCGTATCGACAGGCAAGCATTGGTAGACAGGCATCGTATCGTAACCACGAAGACTGATCCCCGGAGTCCTGCCCAGGTAGGGAATGGCGAATTCGCTTTCGGGGTTGATATTACCGGATTGCAAACCTTTGTCCCTTTCAATACGATGGCCCAGTGGAGCTGGCATAGCTTTCCCCTGCCGGAAGGGCTGCGGGTGGAGGATTTCAGAAAGCCTTTGATAGAGACCTATGGCAAGATGCTCCCTTACGATATACCTAATCCGGAACAACCCGAATTATCAGCCTGGCTGGCCGCTAATCCCCATCGCTTCAACCTGGGACGTATCGGCTTTAAACTGCTTCGTTCGGATGGGAGGGAGGCGACTGCCGAAGATCTTTCGGATACTTACCAGGAGGTGGATATGTGGACCGGTATCATACACAGCCGTTTTAAATTGGACGGTGTTCCCGTTTCTGTTAAAACGGCTTGTCATCCGGCTTTGGATGCGGTAGGCGTCACAGTAGAAAGTCCGTTGCTCAAGAAAGGACAGGTAAGTGTTTTTCTCGATTTCCCTTATGCGGAGAGCGGGGAGATGAAAGAGTATGTCGGTACTTATGATAAACCCGGGGCGCACCGTTCGGTCATCCGGGACGAAAAGAAAGGATCTGTTCTCATAGCCCGTAAAATGGATGAAACACATTATTATACTTCGTTGCGGTGGAATACCCGCGCTGGTTTCGTGCAGGACGGAGCAGAGGCATCCCACCGTTTTGAACTGATCCCGGAAGATACGGAGGAGTTGTCTTTCTCTTGTCTTTTCTCACAGGAAGAGATGGCGGATATCCCGACCGCTTCCCGCATATTTAATGACAGTTCCAGGGAATGGAGAGCTTTCTGGCAATCGGGGGCGGCAATCGACCTGTCCGGTAGCAAAGACCCGCGCTGGAAAGAACTGGAACGCCGAATCGTCCTTTCGCAATACCTTATGAAGGTGAACGAGGCCGGATCGCTTCCTCCACAGGAAAGCGGATTGGTGAATAATGGCTGGTACGGCCGTTTCCATTTCGAAATGATCTGGTGGCATGGCGTACATTATGCTTTATGGAACCGTTGGCCTCTGCTTGAAGAGAGCCTGACCGTTTACCGGGATTTTCTCCCTACTTCACAGATGCGTGCACAGCAGCAAGGGTATAAAGGAGCCCGCTGGCCTAAATGTACGGCTGATTTCGATCGTGAGTGGCCGCATATCATCCATGCTACCCTGATCTGGCAGCAACCGCACCCGATCTATTTTGCCGACCTCGATTACCGGCTGCATCCTACCCGCGAGACGTTGGAGAAATGGGAACCTGTCGTTTCGGCTACCGCCGACTTTATGGCCGATTATGCACATTATGACGAGGCACAGGATCGGTATGTATTAGGGCCTCCTGTTTTTATTGTTTCCGAGAATACACGACCCGAAATAACGTTGAATCCGGCCTTCGAGTTAGGGTATTGGCGTTATGGCCTGCGGATGGCTTGTGAATGGCGTGAACGCATGTCGCTTCCGGTAGACGAAAAGTGGGAAAAGGTATTAGCCCGACTCTCTCCGTTGCCTGTTGAAGAAGATGTATATGTTACGTATGAGGGTATCCCGGACATGTGGACGGACTTTGTCTTCGAGCATCCGGCTTTAATCGGTACTTACGGTATGCTGCCGGGGGACGGGGTTGATCCGGATACGTTGGCACGTACATTGGCAAAGATCACTGCTACCTGGAATTTTGACCGGACCTGGGGATGGGACTTTCCGATGCTGGCTATGGCAGCCGCGCGCTGTGGGCAACCCGGACAGGCGGTGGACTTCCTGCTTCATCCAGCCGGTGGTTTCCAGTTCGATGAACATGGATTGGCTACAGGCGGTCCGTTTCCTTACTTCCCGTCCAACGGTGCCTTATTGACTGCTGTCGCCATGATGGCTGCCGGTTGGGACGGATCATCGGGCGAAGCTCCCGGATTCCCGCAAGATGGAAGCTGGACAGTGAGAGCGGAGGGTTTTTTACCAATGCCGTAGTTGTTTCAACGCATACCCTTCACCTGTCACATTGATCGTAATGGTCAGGTGAACAGTTTGTTAAGGTGAAGCCTCGCGTTTCACCTTTGTTATTTTCTGTAATTTCCGGGAACCGGTGCGTAAACCGGAAAGCGGTATAATCCTTCCTTCCTGAGTTTCCCTTCCTGTACCAGTTTTGCCAGTCTGCGATTGGCCGTCCCTTTGGTGAAGCAGCACAGATCCTGAAATTTCTCCCGGCTGATGGAGGGATGATCTAGAAAATATCCGGTCAGCAGACCGTCTATCTCTATGTCTGAATAGCCGGCAGAATGATTTTTTCGCGTGGCGCGTACGAAACTGGTTGTTTTCAATGAATCCTTCAGGGCTATCTCAGGGCGGAAGGCTACTGATTTGAAATGTATCGACTCGGCACGTATTTCTTTGGGATATTTCACCGGAGGACATTGCAAAGTCATTTGCAGATACCCCAGCCCTTTAATATGAACGCGTTCGCCACGTCGCAAATGTTCGGTTATCACCTTGCTGAGCGAGATAAGTGTAGCGTGGATATCGGCGGTTGTCAACGTGCTCCGGCCGTGTATTTCTTCCGCCAGTTCTTCCGTTCCTATTGTTCCGTTTGTTACTATGCGTGCGTGTAGACGCGGTTTTCTCTTGCTACCGGGAGGTATTGGGTTTTTGTAGAAGTCGTATTCTGCTGACATATTCGTTCGTTTCTCTTGAGTAATTAGTATTTAAGTGCCTACTTTTTGTTCGTTTTACATTTGTGGGGCGATTGTCCGACACGTGTAAGGCGATCGTTCCACACCTGTTAAGCGATCGCTTCAGTGTTGTTGAACGATACAAATCTCCCTACAAATGTACTAATAAGATATGAGCTGTGCAACAGTATATTCAAGGCCGCGAGTTAGATGAGTTTCCCGGAAAATACTTGTCTGTAAATTTGCAAAACCCCCTGTTCACATTATACCTTCGATGAAAAATACATAAAAAATGAAGGTATGGAAAGTATGAAAAATCTTATTGAAACAGTTTTTTGCCTGGTTCAAAAGTGGCTGGGTAGTGCGGATGACAGTCGTGAAGTGAAACATCCGGCAGCTACCGGAAGGCAAGTTGAAAAATCACCTGCGGGAAAAGTGACGGACGCGCTTATGAAGATGGAAGATTTTCTGGGGGAGCAGTATGATTTCCGTTTTAATAACCTGACCGGCGAAACCGAGTACCGGATGCGGCATGTGTCCGGTTGTCAGTTTGTGGCGGTGGGCCAGCGCGACTTGAACAGCTTCTGCATAGCGGCCAGAAAGAGTGGACTTGATTGTTGGGATCGTGATATTTCACGATATATTTATTCAGATAGTATCGAAGAATATCATCCCTTCCATTTGTTTATGAACGAGTTACCTCATTGGGACGGCACAGATCGGGTAGACGGACTGGCTCGTCGGGTGTCGGAAGCACCCTTGTGGGTGGAAGGTTTTCATCGCTGGTTGCTGGGTATGACGGCACAATGGTTAGGAATGGATGTATTGCATGCCAATAGCGTCGCACCGGTTTTGGTAAGCCGTAAACAGGGAAAACAAAAGTCTACATTTTGTAAAATGATATTGCCTGGTGAGTTACAGCGTTATTATACAGATAGTTTTGATCTTGCCAGCCAGGCAGGAGCCGAACGGAAATTGTCGGAATTTGGTTTGATCAACCTGGATGAGTTTGATAAATTCTCACCCCGCAAAATGGCTTTATTGAAAAACCTGATGCAGATGGCCGGCTTGAATATTCGCAAGGCACATCAGAAGAATTATAGTTCACTTCCCCGTATCGCTTCATTTATAGCTACTTCCAATCAGAAGGAGTTGCTGACTGATCCGACCGGAAGCCGTCGTTTTCTTTGTGTTGAGATAGAGGAGAAGATCGACTGTTCGCCTGTGGATCATGCCCAGCTGTATGCCCAATTGAAAGCGGAATTACTTGCCGGCGAACGTTATTGGTTTACGGGAGAAGAAGAAGCAAAGATAATGGCTTCGAATGCTGCTTTCTATAAGAGTCCGGTCGAGGAGGAAGTGTTCTACTCTTGCTTTCGTCCGGCCGAATATGGTGAGGAAGCATTGTCTCTTTCGTCTGCCGAAATCTTTAAACGATTGAAAAAATGTAATCCGGCAGCTATGCGAAGCGTATCGGCAGCCCATTTTGGCAAATTACTGGTTGCTATGGGCGTGGAACGCAAACATACCAAGTATGGAAACTTTTATCAGGTGGTGTCACTGCAAACGGTTGATATCTAAGCGTATATGAAGGTGTGACAGGTGACGCCAGATGTGTGAATTCTTTGTAGAAAGTGGTTGCAGAGTGTAAAACGGTTCCTATATTAATTATGTACGGGTACATTATATAGTATTCAAACAGAATGCCGATGAAATAATTATTAACAAAAAGGAGTTTCTTCTTTTAATGTGCTGTTATGTAGGTAGATAGTCTAAAAATGAGGCCAAAAACAATGACTAATTTAATCGTTCCTTTTTTCTCGTCAACAAAAGTACAAATTCCTTTTGGATTAGCAATCCTTTCCAAAGAAAAAAATGAAATCGTATGTTCTTTCTTATCAATTGAATAGCAAGTTTAGTACGAAATTGTGGCTTTTCATTACAAACTCTTTTATCCATCAAATTGATGACGAGAAAAAAGGAACGTTTTAGCTAGTCATTAACATTTAGAAACGTTCTTAGATCGAACTTTTACGAACACTAGTATTAATATTAAATTTAGAATTATGAACAAAAAGTTTTCTACGTTGGCAACAGCGGGCCTACTTCTTTCCGGCGCGCTGTTTTGTAATGTAAATGCGAAGGATTACAACGCGGCAGATTTTGCAAAACTTCTTAATGATAAGAAGATTTTGACTTTGCCTGAAGGTGAAAAAGACCTTGTTGTTAATCTTACGGAAAATGTTTCCTTAGGGACAGATGGCCGTTCTGGAGCATATATGGTGATTAATACCAAAGATGTTGTTTTGACATCAAATGCAGATGTAACATTGGCAGGTCGTTTGGTTATTGGAGCAGAAAATGTAACAGTAAAGAATATGACATTGATCAATAACCCGGCAAATGAAGATGCAAATGGTTATTGGACAAAGAATGCGGTTACAGCTTTTGCAGCTAAGTTGACAGTTGTCGGAAATACTTTCGTGCAAGGTGCAAGAGCTACAGGTGATAATGTTTCTGTTTCAAACGGTCTTGTTATTTTCCCTCAGGCTGCCACTGCTTCTTACAATGTTACAGGTAATACTTTTACTAATAATTTTGTTTCAAGTACTGGTACACCTAATTATGCTTCAGCTGGTGTTATCATTCAGGAAGGTTTGAAGCTTGCTACAAAAAAAGGGGATCCTTTTGCTGAATCAGAATTGAAAGGTTACGGCGAGAATGCAACCGTTGAAATCACATCTGGATTGGATGCTGCTGCAATGGCTAAGAATAATACATTCAATGAATGTTTTTCTGATTTCCTTTATATTGGAGTAGTTCCGACGGTAAAATCAGCTACAACTGGTGCAGCTTACAAATTTGCTCAGGTTACTTACGATGCAAAATTGAAGAACTCAGATGCTGTTGTTGATGTAGTAGCTTCCTCTATAGCAGATGCTCAGGTTGTTGTAAATGGTGCCACTTATGCTGAAGTTTTGAATATACTTGAAGCTGCAAAAGCTACAACGGATGTTGCTGATTCAAAAACAGTTATTGCTTGTGACGATGCTTTGGTTTTATTGGGTGGTGCTACTGTACCTGTTGGTAATACTATGCCGGTTGTTAGTGCAACAGTGTCTACTTCAGGTGTCGTTTGTGATGCTGCTGCACAAGCAGATGCATTCAAATTCGATACACCTTTTATCCTGAGTGCTAATAGTACAAACCGCAAGGCTTTAAAAGCAGATGCTGCTAATGGTTTTGCTATTGATACTTATGATGATAAAACAGACGCTTCATTCTTCTGGTCTTTTGAAAAATTAGAAACAGGTGCTACTACGGGATATGCCAAATTGGTGAACAATGCAGGTAAGTATCTGAAGATTGGTGAAAAATTCGTTGGCATAAAGATTGAAAAGACTAATGATAAGTGGGCTCCGAGCAAAGCTTTGAATGCATTGGCTTTAGTAAATGTAGAAGATGGACAAGTTGTAACAACTACAGGTGCAACTGCTTATACTTTATGCGAAATTGGAACTCGCGCATTAACCGCAGGTGAATTACTGAAGATTTACGGAGCTGGTTTCGAAGCTGAAATACTGTATAATAAGAAGCCGTTGAGTGCAAATCCGTTTACCGGTATTTTGAAACCAGTAAAGTTAGTTGGTAAAGTTGCACAGCCTTTGGATAAAACAAGTCTTACAGAATCTTATATGCTGCAGAACGCTGAAGGTAAAATGATTGTTATTCGTTTGGATCAGAAATATTCAGTAGGTACAGCTGATTACGGTTATAAAGTGATTGAAATGTCTCCGGCTGATCTGGCTCTTGCTTTGGTTGGTCAGGATGCTGAAAAGTATGCATGCTTCTTCTCTTTTAACGCTTTAGATAATTTTATTGCAGGTAAGAATGAGTCTGTTGTTTCTATTTCTGCAACTACTGAAAGTGGATCAAACTCTTATGTCTTAGGTGCTTTGGAAATTGGAGACGTCACTAATCTGGCTGCAGAACTTGTTGGAAAGAATATTTTGAAAACTGTAACTGTAAAGGTTGGTACATTTAATAAGATCGTAGTAGAAAAGTTCTTTACTAAACCAGTATTCTATTCTGTTACAGTTGTAAACAACAATAAGAAGGCTGAGAATTATGGTAAGGTTTTAGGTTTGGATGCTACTGGAAAACCTGCTTATGTAAAAGCTGAAAATGCACTAGTTGGTCAGCCGGAAACTCAATGGGCTGTTACTTATAATGCCGGTATTATCACTTTGAGAAACCGTGAATATCCTAATGCATATAGATATTTAACAGAATCTCCGGTTGGTTCTGGAAGCTATTCACCTGTTTATTTCGCTTATTCAGCAAATAATCTGTATAAGACCAGTGATCCTAATACTTTCGCAGATTACAACACGGGTGATACAATTAAAATTTCTCCTGTTGCAGAATTCCTTCCCTCGGATGGCTTTGAAAGACTGGATGCTGATAAGTTGAGAGACCAATTGTATTATGTAGGTATTCAATCTTCTGTATGGAAAGGTATTGCTTATGCTGTAGAAAATCACAAAGAAAATCATCAGATTGGCTTAGATACAGATAAAGAGAATGCTACAGAATGGCATTTAGCTGCGGCTAAATATACAAAACTGGATGATCTGGGTGATGAATTGTATACTCGTCCTGACACAATCAAGATTGGTAGTACTTTAGGTTATTTCAAAGCTGACGGAACTTATGTAACATCAAATGATGATGATGGTAATCAGACTGTTTTCTTGAAACTGTTGTCTTACTCTTTAATGAATCAGGCGAATAATGAGTTTATGAACTATAACAATACTAAAGATGTAACTCGTTATACAACTGGTAATGCGGATAATACTGGTAACTTAAAGAATCCTCAGTACTTTGCATTGAAGATTGTAGGAAAGAATGCAAATGGTAAAGCTCTTTACAATTTATTAGAAGTGAATAAAAACTCTCTTTATGCAGATGGTCAATTCCAGTGGTATAATAATAAAGTGTATGGTGGCGATAGCGCAGATAAGGGTATCCTGAACCGCACAGATATGTACGCTCAGACTGAAAACGACTTGTTTGTTGTAGAAGAAAAAGATGCTCCTGAATACGTTAAGTTGAACCAGGGTGATACAATTAAGATCTACCGTTCAGAAACTGAATCAGATGTATTATATCAGAAAGGTGAATTCCTAGGTATGGGCAATGCTATCGAATTCAACAAGATCAATCCTGCTCTGTATGTTGATACAGTATATTACAACCGTGGTGCAAACAACCGTTGGGAATATCTGTTAGGTATTAATGTAACTCGTATCGATACAACTTACAAATGTAATGTTCCTTCTCACGGTATTCATCAGGCTGATACTACTTACGGCGCATTCCTTGTTAACTATGCTGACTCTGCTATCGTAGAAGATACAAGAGATATCCATACTAACAAATATGTTTATGATAACGGAACTCGTTATGCAAAACTTGGTTTCGAAGAAGGTTTCCGTACAAACGATACATTATATGTAGCTCGTGCAGACGGTAAATTCGATAAGATTGAAGTTGGTGCTCCTTCTCGTCAGTTGGTTAAATTCGCATTCCGTGTAATGGATCACGATGCTAATACATTCATTGTTGAAACCGGTTACAAATATCCGCAGGATGTTGATCATTCAAATGAACCTGCAACCGGTTACCTGCGTTGGATCAACGGAAACGTAGTTGTTACTCCGAACATGGAAGATGCAGAAGTCTTCAAATTGAAAGCTGACGATCGTAACCCTGTTGCTAACGAAGATCTTACCGCTTCTTCTGTTGCTGTAATCGCTGGTGAAGGCCAGATCACAGTAAATGGTGCAGCTGGTAAAGTAGTTACAATTACTAATGTATTAGGTCAGACTGTACTTAACTCAGTGATCTCTTCTGATAACGCTACAATTGCTGCACCTGCAGGTATTGTGATCGTTTCAGTAGAAGGTGAAGCAGCTGTTAAAGCAATTGTAAAGTAATATAAGATATTTATAATCAAATAGATGAACTGTGCATTCCGGGCGGTATCGGGTATCCCGTGTCTATCCCTGATTAAGTATCCTGTGAGGGGGGAACAAGCAGTTCTTAATACTAAAGTAATGAAAATAAAGTTCATCTGCCGGTATCCCTGTGAAGGAAGAAAGCAGACACAAGACAAGCCCCGTTGGTTTTAAGCCAACGGGGCTTCGTTGTTAAATAATAATAAATAGTATAAATTCACCTGTTGTGTAGCAGAAACAAACGGGAACTATTATGTAACTTTGCACCGTTTTTAGCGCGAATTATGCAGAAAAAGAACTGTAACTCGTTGGTTATACGGAAATAATGCGTATCTTTGCAGCCTGAAATAGAAAAAGATATAAATATAATTATAACACATTCAAAGTTTAAAAAAGAAAAGAAATGCCTACAATTCAGCAATTAGTTAGAAAAGGAAGGGAAACTTTGGTGGTAAAAGGTAAGTCACCTGCACTGGATTCATGTCCTCAGAGACGTGGCGTTTGTGTACGTGTGTATACTACAACACCGAAAAAGCCTAACTCTGCAATGCGTAAAGTAGCGAGAGTTCGTTTGACAAATGGTAAAGAAGTAAACTCTTACATTCCGGGAGAAGGACACAACTTGCAGGAACACTCAATCGTTTTGGTACGTGGTGGTCGTGTTAAGGACCTTCCTGGTGTACGTTATCACATTGTACGTGGAACCTTGGATACTGCTGGCGTAAACGGACGTACTCAAAGACGTTCTAAATACGGAGCTAAACGTCCGAAACCAGGACAGGCAGCTGCTGCAGCTAAAGGAAAGAAGAAGTAATTAGTTACATCCCTTCAAACTGAGAATTTAAATTAAGTATTAAAGCTGGTTTGAGTATTTGGATAGGCTACAAGGTTGAGTAAATGGTTCAGCGGAACCGTTGAAGACAAAGTTTAAAAAGGCAACCAAAGAAAAAAACGAAATTTTTGAAAACAAAATGAGAAAAGCAAAACCAAAGAAAAGACAGATCCTTCCGGATCCTGTTTTCGGTGATGTTAAGGTTACGAGATTCGTTAACCATTTAATGTATGATGGCAAGAAAAATACTGCCTTCGAAATTTTCTATTCCGCTCTGGAAACCGTTAAGGCCAAATTGCCTAACGAAGAAAAGTCTGCTCTCGAAATTTGGAAAGCTGCACTCGACAATATTACCCCTCAAGTCGAAGTGAAGTCACGCCGTGTAGGTGGTGCTACTTTCCAGGTACCTACTGAAATTCGCCCCGATCGTAAAGAATCAATTTCTATGAAGAACCTTATTATCTTCTCACGTAAGAGAGGTGGTAAGACTATGTCTGATAAGTTGTCTGCAGAGATTGTAGATGCTTTCAACAACCAGGGTGGCGCATTCAAAAGAAAAGAAGATATGCATCGTATGGCTGAAGCTAACCGTGCATTCGCTCACTTCAGATTTTAATTTAGCAAATTTAGGAGAATAAAAAAAGATGGCAACAAAAGCTGACGAACAATTAAAATATACCAGAAACATCGGTATCATGGCGCACATCGATGCAGGAAAGACTACGACTTCAGAGCGTATCCTTTTCTACACAGGTCTGACTCACAAGATTGGTGAAGTTCACGACGGTGCTGCAACTATGGACTGGATGGAGCAGGAACAGGAACGTGGTATCACTATCACTTCTGCTGCTACAACTACTTTCTGGAATTACGCTAATGATAAATATAAAATCAACTTGATTGACACCCCGGGACACGTGGACTTTACTGTTGAAGTAGAGCGTTCACTGCGTATTCTGGATGGTGCCGTTGCTGCATTCTGTGCTGTTGGTGGTGTAGAACCCCAATCAGAAACAGTTTGGCGTCAGGCTGACAAATATAATGTACCCAGAATTGGTTATGTAAACAAAATGGACCGTTCCGGCGCAAACTTCTTTGAAGTAGTTCGTCAGGTGAAGGCTGTATTAGGCGCAAACCCTTGTCCTATTCAGATTCCTATCGGTGCAGAAGAAACTTTCAAAGGTGTAGTTGACCTTGTAACAATGAAAGCTATTCTTTGGCATGATGAAACAATGGGTGCTGAATATTCAATTGAAGAAATTCCGGCAGACCTGAAGGGTGAAGCTGATGAGTGGAGAGACAAGATGCTTGAAACTTTGGCTGAATGCGACGATGCTTTGATGGAAAAATACTTTGATGATCCTTCTACTATCACTGAAGATGAAATCAGAGCTGCTATCCGTAAAGGTACTATCGCTATGCAGATCAATCCGATGATCTGTGGTTCTTCTTTCAAGAATAAAGGTGTTCAGACTCTGTTGAATGCAGTTTGTGCATATCTGCCGAGTCCTGCTGATACAGATGCTATCGAAGGTACAGATCCTAGCGATCCTGATAAAGTAGTCGTTCGTAAACCGTTGTTCGAAGAACCGTTGACTGCACTGGCATTTAAGATTGCAACCGACCCGTATGTAGGCCGCTTGTGCTTCTTCCGTGTATATTCGGGTTCTCTGCTTGCCGGTTCTTATGTTTATAATACTCGTTCAGGTAAGAAAGAACGTATTTCTCGTCTGTTCCAGATGCATTCAAATAAACAGAACCCGATGGAAGCTATCGGTTGTGGTGATATCGGTGCTGGTGTTGGTTTCAAAGATATCCGTACTGGTGATACGCTTTGTGACGAAAATCATCCGATCACACTGGAATCAATGGAATTCCCGGAACCGGTTATCGGTATTGCAGTAGAGCCTAAGACTCAGAAAGACCTGGATAAACTGGGTATGGGATTGGCTAAACTGTCTGAAGAGGATCCTACTTTCCGCGTACAGACTAACGAAGAAACAGGTCAGACTGTAATTAGCGGTATGGGTGAGCTTCACTTGGATATCATCGTTGACCGTCTGCGTCGCGAATTCAAAGTTGAATGTAACCAGGGTAAACCTCAGGTAACTTACAAAGAAGCTATTACCAAATCTGTTGAACTTCGTGAAGTTTATAAGAAACAGTCTGGTGGTCGTGGTAAGTTTGCTGATATCATTGTTCGCGTTGAACCGGCTGATGCTGAATTCGAAGGTACACTGCAGTTCATCGACGAAGTGAAAGGTGGTAACATTCCTAAAGAATTTATCCCTTCAGTACAGAAAGGTTTCGAGAAAGCTATGAAGAACGGTATCCTTGCCGGTTATCCGTTGGATAAACTGAAAGTAACATTGATCGATGGTTCATTCCACCCGGTTGACTCTGACCAGTTGTCTTTCGAAATCGCAGGTATCCAGGCGTTCAAGAGCGCTTCTGAAAAGGCAGGTCCTGCTTTGATGGAACCGATCATGCAGATGGAAGTTGTAACTCCGGAAGAAAGCATGGGTGATGTAATCGGTGACTTGAACAAACGTCGCGGACAGGTTGAAGGTATGGAATCAAGCCGTACCGGTGCACGTGTTGTGAAGGCTAAGGTTCCTTTGGCTGAAACATTCGGCTATGTAACAGCTCTGCGTACTATCACTTCAGGTCGTGCAACATCTTCAATGCAGTTCTCTCACTATGCTCAGGTATCTTCTTCTATCGCTAAGCAGGTACTGACAGAAGTACAGGGTCGTGCTGATTTGATCAAATAATTTAGAAACATATATAACAATATGAGCCAAAAGATCAGAATTAAATTAAAGTCTTACGATTATTCTCTGGTAGACAAGTCTGCCGAGAAGATCGTGAAGACGGTAAAGGCTACAGGTGCTGTTGTTAGTGGTCCTATACCTCTGCCTACACACAAGCGTATCTTTACTGTGAACCGCTCAACTTTCGTTAACAAGAAATCTCGCGAGCAGTTCGAACTATCATCTTACAAAAGATTGATAGACATTTACAGCTCAACTGCTAAAACAGTTGACGCATTGATGAAGCTGGAATTACCCAGCGGTGTTGAAGTAGAAATTAAAGTGTGAGTTATTTAAAAATTAAGTGAAATGCCAGGATTATTAGGAAAAAAAATCGGAATGACATCCGTTTTCAGTGCCGAGGGAAAAAATCTTCCATGCACTGTTATCGAAGTGGGTCCTTGTGTTGTTACACAAATTAAGACTATCGAGAAAGATGGCTATGAAGCAGTGCAGATTGGTTTCGAAGACAAAAAGGAGAAACACACTACACAGCCGGAAATGGGCCATTTCAAGAAAGCCGGTGTAGCTCCCAAGAGATACTTGGCCGAGTTCAAGAATTTTGAAACTGCATACAATCTGGGTGATGTAATCACTGTAGATTATCTGGAAGATGCTGGTTTCGTTGATGTAGTGGGTACATCAAAAGGTAAAGGTTTCCAGGGTGTTGTAAAACGTCATGGTTTCGGTGGTGTAGGTCAGACTACTCACGGTCAGCATAACCGCTTGCGTGCTCCCGGTGGTATCGGTGCTTGTTCTTATCCTGCAAAGGTATTTAAGGGCATGCGTATGGCTGGACAGATGGGTAATGAACGTGTAACTGTTCAGAACTTGGAAGTGATCAAGGTAATGCCGGAACACAATCTTTTATTGGTTAAAGGATCTGTTCCAGGAGCAAAAGGTTCAATCGTAATAATTGAAAAGTAATGGAACTGAGCGTATTTAATATTAAAGGTGAAGATACCGGTAGAAAGGTAACTTTGAACGATGCTATCTTCGGCATTGAACCCAATGATCATGCTATTTACTTGGATGTAAAGCAGTATTTGGCTAACCAACGTCAGGGTACTCATAAATCGAAAGAAAGAAGTGAGATCTCTGGTAGTACTCGTAAACTGATCCGCCAGAAAGGTGGAGGTGGTGCACGTCGTGGTGATATCAACTCTCCTGTATTGGTTGGTGGTGCTCGTGTATTCGGTCCGAAACCGAGAGATTATGAGTTCAAGCTGAACAAGAAGGTAAAAGGTCTGGCTCGTAAGTCTGCACTGACTTATAAAGCTACTAATAACGCAATTGTAGTTGTAGAAGATTTCGCTCTGGAAGCTCCTAAGACTAAAGAATTAATAACAATTGCTAAAAACCTGAAAGTGGCTGATAAAAAGTTACTTATGGTTTTACCAGAGAAAAATAATTTTGTATATTTGTCGGCTCGTAATTTAGAGAAGACAAGTGTTATAACAGCTTCTGAATTAAATACATACAAAGTTCTTGATGCAGCCAATTTAGTGCTGACTGAAAGTTCTGTTGCTGTTATAGAAAAACTTTTTAACGCATAAGGAGTAAAGAAATGGGAATTATTATTAAACCTATAGTAACAGAGAAGCAAACAGCGATTACAGAAAAAATGGCTAATCGCTATGGTTTTCGTGTTTCTCCTGATGCCAACAAGTTGGAGATCAAAAAAGCTGTACAGGATATGTATAATGTAACTGTAGTTGATGTTAATACCATCAACTACTCTGGCAAGTTGAAAAGCCGTTATACAAAATCAGGTATTATCAATGGTAAACAGGCAGCTTTTAAGAAGGCAATCGTAACGTTGAAAGAAGGAGAAACAATAGATTTCTTTAGTAATATCTAAAAAAAGAAATGGGAATACGTAAATTAAAGCCCACAACACCGGGGCAGAGACACAAAGTTATTGGTGCATTTGATAAAATCACTGCAAGTACACCAGAGAAGTCTCTTGTGGTAGGTAAGAGCAGTACTGGTGGTCGTAACAACACAGGTAAGATGACAATGCGTTATCTTGGTGGCGGTCACAAACAAAAGTACAGAATTATCGATTTCAAGAGAAATAAAGATGGCATTCCTGCAACAGTAAAGTCTATCGAGTACGATCCAAACCGTACTTCTCGTATCGCTTTATTGTATTATGCTGACGGAGCAAAGAGCTATATCATCGCTCCGAACGGATTGGAAGTTGGCCAGACAGTGGTTTCAGGTAGCGATGCTGCTCCTGAGGTAGGTAATACTTTGCCTATGGCAAATATTCCCGTTGGTACAATTATTCACAATATTGAGCTTCGTCCTGGACAGGGTGCTAAAATGGTACGTTCTGCAGGTGCATTTGCTCAGTTGACTTCTAAAGAAGGCGCTTATGCAATTATTAAGATGCCTTCTGGCGAAACCAGAAAGATTCTTGCTGCATGTAAGGCTACAATTGGTAGTGTAGGTAACTCAGACCATGGTCTTGAAAAATCAGGTAAAGCCGGTCGCTCTAGATGGTTAGGTCGTCGTCCTCACAACCGTGGTGTTGTAATGAACCCGGTTGATCACCCAATGGGTGGTGGTGAAGGTCGTGCTTCCGGAGGTCATCCAAGATCTCGTACAGGCTTGTATGCTAAGGGCTTGAAGACAAGAGCTCCGAAGAAGCATTCTTCAAAGTATATTATTGAAAGAAGAAAGAAATAATCTGATTAATTAAGTAAACTATGAGTCGTTCACTAAAAAAAGGCCCGTATATTAACATCAAGCTGGAAAAGAAAGTCTTGGCTATGAATGAGTCAGGAAAGAAAGCCGTAGTTAAGACATGGGCAAGAGCTTCAATGATTTCGCCTGATTTTGTAGGCCATACTATTGCAGTTCACAATGGAAATAAATTTATTCCTGTTTTTGTAACCGAAAATATGGTAGGTCACAAGTTGGGAGAATTTTCACCAACTCGTACGTTCCGTGGTCACGCCGGTAACAAGAAGAAATAATTATCGGTAGTAACAGGAATTCAGGAATCTGAAAATAAAAAGAATCAATAAAAATGGGTGCTAGAAAAAGAATATCAGCTGAAGCAAGAAAAGAAGCCCAAAAGACCATGTACTTCGCAAAATTGCGTAACGTACCTACTTCTCCGCGTAAGATGCGTCTCGTTGTAGACATGATCCGCGGTATGGAAGTATTCCGTGCACTTGGTGTTTTGAAGTTTTCTAACAAGGAAGCTGCAGCAAGAGTAGAAAAATTGCTTCGTTCAGCAATTGCCAATTGGGAGCAGAAAAATGAACGTAAAGCAGAAACTGGTGAGTTGTTTGTTTCTTCAATCAGCGTAGATTGCGCTACAACATTGAAGAGAATGCGTCCGGCTCCCCAGGGTAGAGGATACAGAATTCGTAAACGTTCGAACCATGTAACCTTGTTTGTTGATACACTTAGTAAAAACGATAGTCAAAATTAATTGTAGATGGGACAAAAAGTTAATCCGGTTAGTAATCGTTTAGGAATCATCCGTGGTTGGGATTCCAATTGGTATGGCGGCAAGAATTACGGAGATACTTTGCTGGAAGATAGCAAAATTCGTAAATATCTGAATGCTCGTCTTGCTAAAGCTAGTGTATCTCGTATCGTTATTGAACGTACGCTTAAGTTGATCACAATAACAGTTTGCACATCACGTCCGGGCATTATCATCGGTAAAGGTGGTCAGGAAGTTGATAAATTGAAAGAAGAGTTGAAAAAGATTACCGACAAAGAAGTTCAGATCAACATCTTTGAGGTAAAAAGACCCGAATTAGACGCAGTCATTGTTGCAAACAATATTGCTCGTCAACTTGAAGGAAAAATTGCTTACCGTCGTGCTATCAAGATGGCTATCGCCTCTACCATGAGAATGGGTGCCGAAGGTATTAAAGTGCAAGTATCTGGTCGTTTGAATGGCGCTGAAATGGCCCGTTCTGAAATGTACAAAGAAGGAAGAACTCCGTTACACACACTGAGAGCAGATATCGATTACGCTTTGGCTGAAGCGTTGACGAAAGTTGGTTTGCTGGGTGTTAAGGTTTGGATCTGCCGTGGTGAAGTTTATGGTAAGAGAGATCTTGCTCCTTCATTCACTGCATCAAAAGATTCAGGTCGCAGAAATGACAATGCCGGCGGCAACAACAGAGGAGATAAGAACTTCAAGAGAAAGAAAGCTAATCGTTAAACGTTAGAATTAAGAAGAGATGTTACAACCAAAGAAAACCAAGTTCAGAAGACAGCAGAAAGGTCGCATGAAGGGCGAGGCTCAACGTGGCAACCAGCTGGCGTTCGGTTCGTTTGGTATAAAAGCGTTAGAGAATAAATGGATTACCGGTCGCCAGATTGAAGCTGCCCGTATCGCGGTAACTCGTTATATGCAACGTCAAGGTCAGGTTTGGGTTCGGATTTTCCCGGATAAACCTATTACAAAGAAACCGGCCGAAGTACGTATGGGTAAAGGTAAAGGTAATCCAGAAGGATTTGTTGCGCCTGTTACTCCAGGTCGTCTTATTTTCGAAATCGAAGGTGTTCCCTTTGATGTTGCAAAAGAAGCATTGCGCTTAGCGGCACAGAAGCTTCCTGTAACAACGAAATTTGTTGTGAGACGTGATTATGATATGGCTAATCAAAATGCGTAATTGTTATGAAGATTGCAGAAATTAGAGAATTAAGCACAAAAGAATTGCTTGAAAGAGTTGATGCTGAGGTTGCTGCCTACGATCAGAAGGTTATTAACCACACTATCTCTCCGACAGACAATCCTGCACAGATTAAACAACAACGCAGGATGATTGCGCGCATGAAAACAGAATTGCGCCAGAGAGAACTTAACAACAAATAATTGAGCCTGATGGAAACTAGAAATTTAAGAAAAGAAAGAACGGGCGTGGTTACTAGCAACAAGATGGAAAAAAGCATCACAGTTGCTATTAAATGGAAGGAAAAACACCCCATTTATGGTAAGTTCGTTAATAAAACGAAGAAATATCATGCTCACGACGAAAAGAACGAGTGTAATATCGGTGATACCGTAAAAATTATGGAAACTCGTCCTTTGAGCAAAACAAAGAGATGGAGATTAGTTCAAATAATCGAAAGAGCTAAGTAACATGATACAACAAGAATCAAGACTAGTAGTAGCAGATAACAGTGGCGCAAAAGAAGCATTATGTATCCGTGTTTTGGGCGGAACAAGAAAACGCTATGCCACTGTTGGGGATGTAATTGTAGTTGCAATTAAGAGTGTAATCCCGTCAAGTGACGTGAAGAAGGGTGCTGTTTCTAAAGCTATCATTGTTCGCACTAAAAAAGAAATCCGTCGCCAGGATGGTTCATACATCCGTTTCGATGATAACGCTTGCGTATTGTTGAATGCCGGTGGTGATATTCGTGGAAGCCGTATCTTCGGTCCGGTTGCCAGAGAACTTCGTGCAACAAATATGAAAATTGTTTCACTTGCACCTGAAGTACTTTAATTCGTAAAATTTAAGGTAATGAGTAAATTACATATCAAAAAAGGCGATATAGTTTTTGTTAATACCGGCGAAGACAAAGGTAAAACAGGTCGTGTTTTACAGGTACTCGTAGATGAGAACCGTGCTATTGTTGAAGGTGTTAATATGGTATCAAAGCATACCAAGCCTAATGCAAAGAATCCGCAAGGAGGAATTGAAAAGAAAGAAGCTCCTATCCATCTTTCTAACCTGAACGTGGTTGATCCTAAATCTGGAAAACCGACACGTATCGGCCGTAAGGAAAATGCAGAAGGTGCTTTAGTTCGTTATTCTAAAAAATCTGGGGAGGAAATTAAGTAATGAGCAATACTGCCAGTCTTAAAAAAGAATATCAGGACAGAATTGTTCCTGCTTTGACGAAAGAGTTCGGTTATAAATCAGTAATGCAGGTTCCCGTACTGAAGAAGATTGTTATCAATCAGGGTTTGGGTATGGCTGCTGCTGATAAGAAGATTATCGATATCGCCATCAGCGAATTGTCTACAATCACTGGTCAAAAGGCCGTTGCGACAGTTTCTAAAAAGGATATCTCTAACTTCAAGTTGCGTAAGAAAATGCCTATCGGTGTAATGGTTACATTGCGTCGTGAACAAATGTATGAATTCCTGGAAAGATTAGTTCGTATCGCTCTTCCTCGTATTCGTGACTTCAAAGGTATTGAAAGTAAGCTGGATGGTAGAGGTAATTATACTATGGGTATTCAGGAACAAATCATTTTCCCTGAAATAAATATCGATAATATTACCAAAATATTGGGAATGAATATTACCTTTGTGACCTCTGCGAAAACAGATGAGGAAGGGTATGCTCTATTGAGAGAATTTGGGTTGCCTTTTAAAAATGCAAAAAAAGACTAAGTAGTTATGGCTAAGGAATCAATGAAGGCCCGCGAGGTTAAAAGAGCAAAGCTTGTTGAAAAATACGCTGCTAAAAGAGCACAGCTTAAAGCAGAAGGCAACTATGACGCTTTGCAGTCTTTACCTAAAAATGCTTCTCCTGTACGTTTGCACAACCGTTGCAAAATTACAGGTCGTCCGAAAGGGTATGTACGCCAGTTCGGCATTTCACGTATTCAGTTCCGTGAAATGGCATCCAATGGTTTAATACCGGGTGTAAAGAAAGCAAGTTGGTAAGTTTTTTTATTTAAATATTGTCCGGGTGGCCGGATCAATTTAATTCATTTATATATGACAGATCCTATTGCAGATTATTTGACAAGATTGCGTAATGCAATTAAAGCGAAGCACAGAGTTGTTGAAGTGCCGGCGTCAAATTTAAAGAAAGAGATCACTAAGATCCTTTTCGAAAAGGGCTACATTCTTAACTTCAAGTTTGTAGAAGAAGGTCCTCAGGGTACAATTAAGATTGCCCTGAAGTATGACTTGGTAAACAAAGTGAATGCGATCAAGAAGCTTCAGAGAGTTTCTACTCCAGGTTTGCGTAAGTACACTGGTTACAAAGAAATGCCGAGAGTATTGAATGGTTTAGGTATTGCCGTTCTTTCTACTTCTAAGGGTGTGATGACAGACAAAGAAGCCCGCGATTTGAAGATCGGTGGCGAAGTATTATGTTATGTTTATTAATTAGGAGGAAAGAAGAATGTCAAGAATAGGAAAATTACCAATTCATGTGCCAGCCGGTGTAACGGTTACGATTAAGGATAGCGTAGTGACTGTAAAAGGTCCTAAAGGCGAGATGACTCAGGCCGTAAATCCTGATATAAATGTAACTTTGGAAGACGGAGTTATTCATTTAACAAGACCGACAGAAGAAAAGAACCATCGTGCATTACATGGTTTGTATCGTTCTTTGATCAACAATATGGTGATCGGTGTATCTGAAGGATACAAAAAAGAACTGGAATTAGTCGGTGTTGGTTATCGTGTGTCTAACACAGGCCAGCTGTTGGATCTTTCTTTAGGTTATACTCACAACATTTATTTGCAGTTGCCTAAAGAAGTGAAAGTTGAAACGAAGACTGAGAGAAATAAGAATCCTCTTATTATCCTTGAATCAGCTGATAAGCAATTAATAGGTCAGATTTGTGCAAAGATTCGTTCATTCAGAATGCCGGAACCGTATAAAGGTAAAGGTATTAAGTTCGTGGGTGAAGAAATTCGCAGAAAGTCTGGTAAATCAGCAGGTAAGTAATCTACGTAAACTGAAATTATCATGACAACGAAGGAAGAAAGAAGATTAAAAATAAAACGAGGTATACGTGGCAAAGTTTCAGGAACTCCTGAATGCCCGCGCCTTACTGTGTTTAGAAGCAATAAGCAGATCTATGCACAGGTTATAGATGATACTACAGGTAAAACTTTGGCTGCTGCTTCATCTTTGAAATTAGATGTTAAGGCTCCCAAGAAAGAAATCGCTGCCAAAGTTGGTGAACTGATCGCTAAAGGTGCTCAGGAAGCTGGTGTTCAGGCTGTTGTTTTCGACCGTAACGGTTACCTGTATCACGGAAGAATTAAAGAATTAGCTGATGCTGCACGTAACGGCGGCCTTAAATTTTAATGAAGATGGCAGGAGTTAATAATAGAGTTAAATCGACCAACGACTTAGAGTTGAAGGACAGATTAGTTGCAATCAACCGCGTAACTAAAGTAACAAAGGGTGGACGTACTTTTAGTTTTGCTGCTATTGTAGTAGTAGGAAACGAAGATGGTATCATCGGTTGGGGCTTAGGTAAAGCTGGTGAAGTAACGACAGCTATCGCTAAAGGTGTAGAAGCTGCTAAAAAGAATTTAATCAAGGTTCCTGTTCATAAAGGTACTATTCCTCACGAACAGCTTGCTAAATTTGGTGGTGCACAAGTTTTGATTAAGCCTGCATCTCACGGTACCGGTGTTAAAGCTGGTGGTGCTATGCGTGCTGTATTGGAAAGTGTTGGTATTACTGACGTTTTGGCAAAGTCAAAAGGTTCTTCAAACCCTCACAACTTAGTAAAAGCTACTATTGCTGCTTTGGGTGAATTGAGAAGTCCGTTTGTGGTTGCTCAGAACAGAGGTATTTCTGTTGAAAAAGTGTTTAGAGGTTAATTAGGGAGGAAAAATTATGGCGACTATTAAAATTAAACAAGTTAAGAGTAGAATTAAGTGCCCGAAAGACCAGAAAAGAACACTCGATGCACTGGGCCTGACAAAGTTGAACCGTGTGGTAGAACATGAAGCTACTCCGGCTATCTTGGGTATGGTTGAGAAAGTGAAACATTTGGTTTCAGTAGAAAAGTAATAATTGGTTGAAAAAATAAATTATACGATATGAACTTATCAAATTTAAAACCTGCTGAAGGATCTACTAAGACCAGAAAAAGAATCGGCCGTGGTCCGGGTTCAGGATTAGGAGGTACTTCAACAAGAGGTCATAAAGGAGCAAAGTCTAGATCTGGTTATTCAAGAAAGATCGGATTTGAAGGTGGTCAGATGCCAATTCAGAGACGTTTGCCTAAATTTGGTTTCAAGAATATTAACCGCGTAGAATATAAAGCTATCAATCTCGCAACATTACAGTTAATGGCTGAATCTCAGAACTTAACTAAGATTGGTGTAAATGAATTGATCGAAGCTGGTTTTATTTCTGCATCTCAACTGGTTAAAATTCTTGGTAATGGTAGCCTGACTGCTAAATTAGAAGTTGAAGCTCACGCTTTCTCTAAGAGTGCAGAAGCTGCTATTCAAGCCGCAGGTGGAACTGTTGTTAAACTCTAAGTCATGAGAGCAGTTGAAACAATAAAAAATATCTGGAAGATTGAGGATCTGAGAAATCGGATCCTCACCACTCTTTTATTGGTGGCTATATATCGCTTCGGAACGTATGTAGTACTTCCTGGTATTGATCCTCAAGCGTTAACCGCTTTACAGGCGCAGACAAGAGGCGGATTGCTTGCACTGTTGGATATGTTTTCAGGTGGTGCATTCTCTAATGCTTCTATTTTTGCATTGGGTATTATGCCTTATATTTCCGCTTCAATTGTTATGCAGTTGTTAGCCATCGCAGTTCCTTCTTTTCAGAAACTACAGAGAGAAGGTGAGAGTGGTCGTAGAAAGATCAACCAATGGACTCGTTATCTGACAGTAGCTATCCTGTTATTTCAGGGACCGACATACCTTGTGAACTTAAGTGTTCAGCTAAAGGCCGCCGGTGCAGCTTTACCTCCGGGTATCTGGTTTACAATTTCTTCTACTATTATTCTGGCTGCAGGAAGTATGTTTATCTTATGGCTAGGTGAAAGAATTACAGATAAAGGTGTTGGAAATGGTATTTCATTTATCATTTTGATTGGTATCATAGCCCGTCTGCCGCATTCATTGTTCCAAGAATTTATTTCAAGAACAAGTGAAAAAACTGGTGGTCTGGTTATGTTCTTGTTTGAAATGCTGTTTCTTTTACTTGTTATTGCCGGTGCTATTTTATTGGTTCAGGGAACTCGTAAAGTACCCGTACAGTATGCAAAAAGAATTATAGGTAACAAACAGTATGGTGGTGCAAGACAGTATATTCCTTTAAAGGTAAATGCTGCTAACGTTATGCCTATCATCTTTGCTCAGGCAATTATGTTTATACCTATTTCTATTGTTGGATTCTCAAGCACTGGTGATCAGAGTGGTTTTTGGGCTGCATTTATGGATAATACCGGTTTCTGGTATAATTTCACTTTTGCGGTATTGATTATCCTCTTTACTTATTTCTATACAGCTATCACAATCAATCCGACGCAGATGGCTGATGATTTGAAGAGAAACAATGGATTTATTCCGGGTGTTAAGCCGGGAAAAAGTACCAAGGACTATCTGGATACAATCATGGACCGTATTACTCTTCCCGGGGCATTCTTTTTGGCATTAGTAGCAATTATGCCTGCTTTTGCAAGAATCGCTGGTGTGAGTATGGAGTTCTCTCAGTTCTTTGGAGGAACATCTTTGTTGATTTTGGTTGGTGTAGTGTTAGATACATTACAGCAGGTCGAAAGTCATTTGTTGATGCGTCATTATGACGGTTTGTTGAAGTCAGGAAGAATTAAAGGACGTTCAGGCTCTGTAGCCGCTTATTAATAGAATGATCTATTTAAAGACAGATGAAGAAATCGAGTTGATGCGTTCGGCTAACCAGTTGGTTGGTCAGACACTGGGAGAGTTAGCTAAACATATCGCTCCCGGAGTAACAACTCTTCAACTCGATAAGATTGCTGAAGAATTCATTAGGGATAATGGAGCTGTTCCTGCTTTTTTAGGGTATGGTGGTTTTCCTAATTCAATATGTGCTTCTGTAAATGAACAGGTTGTGCATGGTATTCCTTCCTCGAAGACTATTTTAAAGGAAGGCGACGTCATATCGGTTGACTGTGGTACTATATTGAATGGTTTTGTTGGAGATTCAGCCTATACGTTTTGTGTAGGGGAGGTTTCTCCGGAAGTAAAGAAATTGTTGAAGACAACAAAGGAATCTCTTTACTTGGGAATTCAACAAGCTGTAGAAGGAAAACGCATTGGGGATGTCAGTAATGCAGTACAAAAATATTGTGAATCGAACGGTTACTCTGTTGTCAGAGAATTGGTAGGACATGGTATTGGACGTAAAATGCATGAAGAACCTGAAGTACCGAATTATGGCAGATATGGTTGTGGACCTTTGTTACGTAGTGGAATGTGCATATGCATTGAACCTATGATTAATATGGGAAGCAAAAATGTAGTTTTTGAAAAGGACGGTTGGACAGTACGGACTAAAGATAGAAAATGTTCTGCTCATTTTGAACATTGCATTGCTATCAGACCTGATGGACCACAAATCCTCTCTTCATTTAAGTTTTTAGAAGAAGTTTTAGGAAGTAACGCAATTTAATTTGATCTATATGGCTAAACAAGCAGCTATTGAACAAGATGGAGTAATTATTGAAGCATTGTCGAATGCAATGTTTCGTGTAGAATTAGAGAACGGACATGAGCTTACCGCTCACATTTCAGGAAAGATGCGTATGCATTATATCAAAATCCTTCCTGGTGACAAGGTTAGAGTCGAAATGTCTCCGTATGATTTATCAAAAGGTAGAATTGCTTTTAGATATAAATAAAAATAACTAGATATGAAAGTAAGAGCATCTTTAAAGAAGCGTACCCCGGAATGTAAAATTGTAAGAAGAAAGGGTCGCTTATACGTAATTAACAAGAAAAATCCTAAGTATAAACAACGTCAGGGATAATTTATTATTTTTGCAAAATAATTATTAGTAAGTAATATGGCTATAAGAATAGTTGGTGTAGACTTGCCACAAAATAAAAGAGGAGAAATCGCTTTGACTTATATCTACGGTATCGGTCGGAGTGCTTCAAAATCTATTTTAGAGAAAGCAGGTATTGATCGTGATATCAAAGTAAAAGACTGGACAGATGATCAAGCTGCAAAAGTACGTGAAGTCATTGGCGCTGAGTACAAGGTAGAAGGTGATCTTCGTTCAGAAGTTCAGCTTAACATTAAACGTCTGATGGATATCGGATGTTACAGAGGTGTTCGTCACCGTATTGGATTACCATTGAGAGGTCAGAGTACAAAAAACAATGCTCGTACTCGTAAGGGTAAGAAGAAAACTGTTGCAAATAAGAAAAAAGCTACTAAATAATAAGAGTTGATATGGCAAAAAAAACAGTCGCAGCAAAGAAGAGAAACGTAAAAGTTGACGCTTACGGTCAAGCTCATATTCATTCTTCTTTTAATAACATTATTGTGTCTCTTGCCAATAGCGAAGGTCAAGTTATTAGCTGGTCTTCTGCAGGTAAGATGGGATTCAGAAGTTCTAAAAAGAACACTCCGTATGCCGCTCAGATGGCAGCACAAGATTGTGCTAAGGTAGCTTATGATCTTGGTTTGAGAAAAGTAAAAGTATTCGTAAAAGGACCGGGTAATGGACGTGAGTCTGCTATCAGAACTATTCATGGTGCAGGAATTGAAGTAACAGAAATCGTTGACGTTACTCCGCTGCCTCACAATGGTTGTCGTCCTCCGAAAAAGAGAAGAGTATAATTAACTATAGTTTCTTGAACATTGAATCCGGAATTGTGAATAGATTGCATAAAGACCTTATCCTCTCTGTAATCGCGGCTGCACGGTTCCAGATTCAGACAGAAAAATTAAAACAATAAAAAAATGGCAAGATATACTGGACCAAAAACAAGAATTGCCCGTAAGTTTGGTGAAGCCATATTCGGACCGGATAAAGTTCTATCTAAAAAGAACTATCCTCCCGGACAGCATGGTAATGCCAGAAAGAGAAAAACTTCTGAGTACGGAATTCAGCTTCGCGAGAAGCAAAAAGCAAAATACACTTATGGTGTATTGGAAAAACAATTTAGAAACCTGTTTGAAAAAGCACAGCGTTCAAAAGGTATTACCGGTGAAGTTCTACTTCAGTTACTGGAAGGCCGTCTGGACAATGTAGTTTTCCGTTTGGGGATGGCTCCTACAAGAGCAGCTGCCCGCCAGTTGGTTTCTCACCGTCACATCACAGTGGATGGTAAGGTTGTAAATATTCCTTCTTACTCTTTGAAACCCGGTCAGATCGTTGGTGTTAGAGAAAAATCCAAGTCTTTGGAAGTGATTGCTGATGCATTGTCAGGATTCAATCACAGCAAATATCCTTGGATTGAGTGGGATCAGTCTTCTTTAAGCGGAAAATTACTGCATCTGCCGGAAAGAACTGACATTCCTGAAAACATTAAAGAGCAGTTGATCGTAGAATTGTATTCTAAATAATAATTGATTTCCATGGCGATATTAGCATTTCAAAAACCCGATAAAGTATTAATGTTGGAAGCGGACAATTTCTTCGGAAAGTTTGAATTTCGTCCGTTGGAACCCGGCTATGGTATTACTATAGGTAATGCTCTGCGCCGTATTCTCCTGTCGTCGCTTGAAGGTTTTGCTATTACATCCATTAAGATCGAAGGGGTTGACCATGAATTTGGTACAATCCCCGGTGTTATTGAAGATGTAACAAACATTATCTTGAACTTGAAACAGGTACGGTTCAAGCATATTGTAGACGACATAGAGAATGAAAAAGTAAGTATTACTGTTTCGGGTTCGGAAGTGTTCAAAGCCGGTGATATAGGTAAACAGCTGACCGGATTCGAAGTATTGAATCCTGACCTGGTTATTTGCCGTTTGGATCCGAACGCTAGTTTCCAGATTGAATTAACGATAAATAAAGGACGCGGATATGTACCCGCTGACGAAAACAGAGATCCGAATGCAGACGTTCACGTGATTGCTATCGACTCTATTTACACTCCTATACGTAACGTTAAGTATTCAATCGAGAACTTCCGTGTTGAGCAAAAGACGGACTACGAAAAGTTGGTTCTTGAAATAGCCACAGATGGTTCTATTCATCCGAAGGAAGCGTTGAAAGAAGCTGCTAAAATTCTGATTCATCATTTTATGTTGTTTTCAGATGAAAAGATTGCGATCGAGACAGTTGATACTGACGGCAATGAAGAATTCGATGAAGAAGTACTTCACATGCGCCAGTTGCTTAAGAGCAAGTTAGCAGATATGGATCTTTCCGTTCGTGCATTGAATTGCTTGAAAGCTGCAGATGTTGAAACATTAGGTGAACTGGTTAAGTTCAACAAGAATGATTTGTTGAAATTCCGTAACTTCGGTAAGAAGTCGCTCACAGAACTTGATGAACTGCTTGAAAGCTTGAACCTTTCATTCGGTATGGATATCACGAAATATAAATTAGATAAAGAGTAAGTAAAGCGATGAGACATAATAAAAAATTCAATCATTTAGGTCGTACGAATACTCACCGTGAAGCAATGCTGTCTAATATGGCTTCTTCTTTGATCAAGCATAAGAGAATCTTTACGACAACAGCAAAAGCGAAAGCGCTTCGTAAGTTTGTTGAACCTCTGATCACTAAATGTAAAGAGGATACAACTCACTCAAGACGTATCGTATTCAGTACATTACAGGATAAAAATGCTGTAACAGAACTTTTCAAAGAAGTAGCTCAGAAAATCGGTGATCGTCCGGGTGGTTATACCAGAATCATTAAGACTGGTAACCGTTTAGGTGACAACGCTGCAATGTGCTTCATTGAATTAGTTGACTATAACGAAAACATGTTGAAAGAAACAACAGCTGCAAAAACTACGAAAACAAGACGTTCTCGTAAAAAATCTACAGCTGCTGAAACTGCTCCGGTTGCTGAAGCACCTGCTGCAGAAACAACAGAAGAAAAAGTTGCAGAATAATTTCTGTAACTTATATATAATAAAAACAGCCGGCATTTATATGTCGGCTGTTTTTATTATATAGGTATTAAGCCTTTTATTTTATATTTTCCAGTGCTTCTTGCGCCGTAGCATTTGACGGATCGATTGACAATATCTTATTCCAGTATGATTTGGAACTGTCCATATCCTGTTTAAGATAATAGTAATAAGCCAGATAGCGATAAGATTCTGTTAATTCATTCCGATATTTGTCTTTATTTTTTTCCAGCATAGGAATACAGGTCTCATAATAGGGTTTAGCTAATCCCTGTTCTGTTTCCGGATCCAGTTGAGATTGTGTTCGCGCTTGCCATAAACTACCTAGATGACTGTCTGGTACACGTTTTTTTACTATGGCAAACAAGCTATCTGCTTTCGCTAAGTACTTACTGGCTTCTACGCTATCTTTTGTTGCTGCAGAATAATAGTATTTACCTAGTTGGTAATAATCGGCCGCTTCCGATTCTTTGCCTAATGACTCTATATATTGTGTATAGGCATTAATCGCCTCAGAATCCTTTTCACTATTACTGTATACTTCAGCAAGGTCTTTGTATATTTCTGTGTGAGCCGGGTTTTCTTTTATTGCTTTTAGCAATGCTTCTGCTGCTTTATCGTACTGTTTGTCTTTGTTGAGTAAACGACCGTAGTATAAGTAATCCTGCCATATGTATTTAGCATCCGGATCATTGAAGAAAGTACTGATTTCTTCAAGCCCTTTTTCATATGCCTTTGTTTCATAGTTATTATAAATGCATAGACGTTTCAACAGGAAATTATTGGGGTCGATTGCCTGACCTTCATTGATCACCTGACTTGCTTCTGCATATTGTTTGTTGAAGAATAGAGCAGATGCATAATGAATCAGGTTGTCAATAGAGTAAAGACCTCCTGCCATATATGTTTTATATGCAGCTACCGCTTTGGAGTATGTCCCCTGTAATGAATAAATATTGCCAAGTGCATTATAGGCGGGAAGATAATCCGGATAGTTTGTAATTACTTTTTGGAGCATTTCTATGGATAATGCCGGCTGGACACCTTGGTAAACATTTGCATATTTGAGATAGGCCTCTTTACAGGAGGGATCGAAGTGAAGGGCCTGTTCATATCTCCCGGCCGCATCCCCCGGCTTATCTTCGCTGATCAACATATCGCCTTCGTATATGTAAATTGCCGGATCATTGATTTTATACTTTTTGGCATTATCGAGGGCAGCCTTTGATTCGGAGTTCATACCATAGCTTGAATAGGCTCTGGCAATGGCTACATAAATCCGTACATTTTTTTTATCCACTTTGATTGCTGTCTCAAAGGCTTTTTGGGCTGCCGACTTGTCTGTTTTCAGTAATACTTTCCCTTCTCCCACCTTATTATATGCGTAATCGGAAGAAACAGCCCAACCTTTTTGATAGTTTGCCAGGGCATCGGTTGTTTTTCCGGCGTCGAAGGCTATTTCTCCCAGGTAATAGAGCGCTTCTGCCTGTTCTGCGGGAGAACCGTTTAACTGTTTATTGAAAAGCTGGCTTGCAATCGTCGGTTCACCGGCTTTATAGTAAGCAATTCCTTGTTGGTTATCAGCGTGGGTAGCTATCGCTACCAGGCTTAATATGAATATATATAAATTCTTTATCATAATGATTGATGTTTATAGGGTTTATAATTGATCTCTGACATTGACCAACCGGACAGGTTGTGTAGCCGGAAGAATTCCGGATTTGAGAATGATCCGTTGTCCCCGGTCACTGGTGATAAAGGTGGTAAAACCGGAAGCCAGTCCCATACGCGGTTCTGACAGGATCAGGTAAACAGACCTTGTCATCGGATATTCCTTTAGGGCTATGTATGCCTGATACGGTTTAAAGCTATTGGTAGCGGTCGCATTTCTATAACGACTGACTGCCATTACTTTTATATCGTCCAGAAAACTCATACACGTTGAATCCTGTGGGTTACTGATCCAGTTTACTCCAATGATACCCAGTGCTCCCGGAGTTGTGGATACATAATTCATAACCTGCCTGTTATCTTTCATAGCATGAAGATTACCACTTAACGGTTCTCCGCCGCAGATTGAATCGATAGCGTAACGAACAGTTCCTGAATTCGGATTGTCGAATACCACTTCTATTTTTCCAGACTTATTATCCGTAGTAAACTCATCCCAATCCTTGATCTTGCCTGTCAGTATATCTTTTAATACCGGAATGCCGATCAGAGAGTCTGTATTTTGTCTGTTTGTGATTAAAGCGATAGCATCGGTTGCGATATGAATACTTTTGGGAAATAGCTTTCTGCCGTTCATATATTCAGTTTCTTCCTGGGTCAGCGGTCGTGAAGCGATTGCCAACCGTGTACTGTCATGTAATAAGCGGTTGATCGTTTCGGTTTCACCGGAGAAGTAGGGAACTATACCAGCTTCTTTATAAAGACTTTCAAATACGGCGATCTCTTCTTCTATGATCGGAGTAAAGCAACCGTCGGAGGCAATTGCTATTACACCGCTCGTAGGAGTATCATCCGGCGAATTGCTATTCTTGCCGTTGCATGAAGCTAACACCGTTATACATATTATTATATACAATAGATTTTTCATCGTTTATTGTCTTTTACCAGCCTATATCCTCTGAATATTGTGTAACAAAAGAATAAGACACCAAATATCATCCGCATATAGAATGACATATTCTCGTTGAACAAGTTCGTGAAGATTAGAAGAAAAGACATGCCGAGGTATATCACAATCATGGATATACCCCAAACAAGCCTTGTATTTATACACTTTACCTCCATATTATTGCAACCTGAAGCGTACCGGGACTGTGAAATAGACCGGTACAGGTTTACCATTTTGTTTTCCCGGAACCCATTGCGGAAGAGACTTGATAACACGTATCGCCTCTTTGTCGCAGGATGGATCCAACTGTCTTAGGATTTCCACCTTGGTGACTTCGCCTGTCGGACTGACAACAAAACGGAGTGTGACTGTTCCTTCGATACCATTTTCAGCAGCGATTACCGGATACTTTAAATGGGTACTGATGTATTTCAGCAGTGCTTCGTTCCCACCGGGGAATTGCGGCATCTGTTCAACAGCTACGTAAGGAGTCGTTTCCTCCTCGATCACTTCTTTGTTATCTTTCAGGTCGGCGATGTCGATTGCATCTTCACTATCAGAACCTTTTACATCGGCGACAGAGATAGCCAACTTGGATGTAGTCAGCTCTTCCTGTGTTTTGATCTCCTCTTCATCCCTTACATCTTTGTCCGCTTTGATGACAGGCGGAGTAAATTTGATCGTACTTTTCAGTACGGGAGGAGGAGGGGCCTCGATATTACGAATTTGATTTTCTTCCGGCACCTTCGTTTCCATCTGCAGGTTAGAGAGTGTTGTAACTTCCAGTACCTGCTCTTTGGTATGTTGCGGGATGACAGATTTGATTAAAGACGGAACAGTCATTACCAGGATTGCTCCGATGGCAACGATTATCAGGGCACGAACATGTCTGCGGGAAGAATTTTTGCGTAGCTCGTAAGCTCCGTATTCTTTATTCTTTCCCTTGAAGATCAAATCGGTCCATTCCGGTGAGTTTAGATTTATATTATTAATATTAATCATGATCGTCATTTTTTATTCGCCTGGGCGATCTCCTTGGAAAGTTCGCCCCCGCTTTTTAGATTATCAACCAGGAATTTGTCTCCGTCAGTGATATCGACAATAGCATATTTGCCTATGTTACAAATCTGCATTTCGTCGAGTGCATCCACCAGGTCTTTGTAAGAAGCATCGTCAGTAGCTTTGATCAGTACGACCGGTGCGTCTTTACCTCCTTTTATTTCAGCGGCTTGCTTTTTGAACTCATCTTCGGAGATTTCTTTATTCAGCTTTTTTACCTTCAGTTCCGTGATCTTCTGTACGGCATCGGCGTTACGTTCCAAAAGAATGTTACGTAATCCGGTGGGAGAGAAGTCGGTAGTCTGCAGCGATTCAACATGTTCGTAATCCGGTTCGCCGAAATAGTAATACACCTTGCTGTCTTCACCCAATATAAGAGTGATGGCTTTGGAGGCTTTTACTTTCGTCTGTTCGGCTTCCGTCACATGGTCTTTCGACGGCATACTGATCTCCATGGTCTGCGGTTTGCTGAGCGAAGTACAGAGCATGAAGAAAGTAATCAGCAACATGTTCATATCCACCATCGGAGTAAAGTCCACACGGATATTCACCTTTTTCTGTTTACCTTTCTTGCCGTCGCCTTTACCTTTATCTGTATTTACTTCTGCCATAACGTTTGTTGTTTAGGCATTGTCAGGTACATTTTTGAGAGTGGTAATCAGGTTATACCTGTTTTCCCTCAAGTCCTGCAATGTGTTCATAATGTTCTTAATCTTCGGATAAGGAGTCTGTTGATCGGCTTTAATGGCAATCACCAGGTCACGGTTTACTTCGCGGGCATGTTGAACCCACGCTTTAAACTGGTTGTTGGTACTGTCGGCCGGGATTCCGTAGTTGACAATTAACCGGTCTTGTTCGGATCCCGGGAGATTCAGAAACTCCTGCATATTCTGGATAGGAACACCGAAGGAAGGAAGCAGACTGAAGTCATATATTTCTTTGTCGGTAAAGTCAATGCCATAATCTTTTCCCAGCATCTTCAATACATTTGCCTTGTCTTCCTGTTTATCCAGGCTCATAAATACTTTCCCGTCCGGGTCTACCAGGATTGAAAGAATATTAGTTTCCGGTATTTTGATTTCGGAAACAGACCCCGGTGTCGTTACCATAACCGGTTCTTTCTGAATAAAGGTAGATGTCAGCATAAAGAAAGTAAGCAGCAATACCGTTACGTCACTCATTGCCGTCATGTCAATGAATGTACTCTTGCGTTTTACTATGATCTTAGGCATATGCTTCAGTGTTTAGCGGCGAATGTCTGTACGATAGAGAAACCTATCTCGTCAATAGCATAGGTAATATTATCTATTTTACTGGTGAAATAGTTGTATGAGATGATGGCCATGGCACCGGTGGCGATACCTAAAGCCGTATTAACCAGTGCTTCAGAGATACCGGTAGACAAAGCGACGGAGTCGGGAGCACCCGCATTAGCCAAAGCGGCAAACGAACGGATCATACCTAATACTGTTCCCAACAATCCGAACAAGGTACCTAACGTTGAGATCGTAGCGATGACAGGCAGGTTCTGTTCCATAGTCGGTAACTCCAGCGCCGTACTTTCTTCAATCTCTTTCTGAATGATGACCATCTTTTGTTCTTTTGTCTGGTCTGCCCTTTGTTCTACATCCGCATAGCGTGTCAGTGCCGCATTTACGACATTGGCAACAGAACCCTGCTGCTCTTTGCAGGCCGCTTTTGCTGCATCCAGATTACCTTCTTCGAGGTCTTTCTTTATGGTTTGTACGAACCCCATCAATCCTTTTTTCCCTTTGGAGCGGCTGATAGCGATGAAACGTTCTACACTTAATGTAATAACAGTCAATAGAAGAGTGATTACAACAGGAACTATATAACCACCTTTGTAGATCGTACCTGCATAATTTCCGGGAAGCGGATGGTTGTCCGGATTATTATCCATGAAGTTTGATGGATTACCCAGGACGAATTCAAAGAAACATACTGCCAGGATAAAGCAAACGATAATAACGATACCGGCTGATACGCCGTTGGATGTTTTTAATATAACAGATTTATTTGTTTTCATAATTTTGATATTATATTGGAGATAATAAACAGAAAATAATAGTGTTAGTGCACAAATAAGGGAATGTGCATCCGGATCATACCTTACAAAAAAGGTATAACCTGCGATTACAGTTGTTTAATCTATAATATCAAATAATGAGTTTTCGTAAAACGTAGATCCAAAGATTTCCACATTTACGAAGCGAAGAGTAGTTTATGGTTTGAATAGTAGATAAAGTTTCCGATACTTTATATTGTATAGCTTGCCCTTTCAGGTGTAAAAGGAGAAGGTTTTTATTGTTGTTCGATAATTTGAACAGTCGTTCGTAGTTATCAGAAGCCGGTTTAGTACGGGCTGTTATATCATAAGATTCAAGGGGGATTTTTCCTAATTCAAACCTCTTAAGCTCTTTATTCAGAGAAGAGGTGCTTGTGTTGTCATTTGCGCTACCTTGTTGAACTGTAATTCCACTATCTGCATTGAAAGCAACCTCCTGACCGATAAGGACCAGAATGAAGAGTGTCAATATGGATAGAATCTTTTTCATAACTCAACAAAACAAGACTTTTTATGTTAAAACACCTCGAAGAGGTAAATGGTTGAAACTTTTTAGGAAAAAATGTCAACCGTTACGAGTCGCAAATTTAGATAAAATATTGACTTGAAAAAGAAACTCTTCTATTTATTCATAGAAAAACTCTATAAGGACCTGGCAACAATCGGTGTGTAAACTTTGTTATATTTGTACTGAGTGAAAAATAATAAAGTACTAAATATTTAGGTTATGAAAATTGAAAAAGTAGTAGGTAGAGAGATTCTTGATTCCCGTGGAAACCCGACAGTAGAAGTGGATGTACTTCTTGAATGTGGTGCATTTGGCCGTGCAGCCGTTCCTTCCGGTGCTTCAACCGGTGAAAACGAAGCTATCGAACTTCGTGATGGCGATAAAAAGCGTTATAGCGGCAAAGGTGTTCTGAAAGCCGTAGATAATGTGAACAAAATTATCGCACCGGCAATTATCGGTATGAGTGCTTTGAACCAGCGTGAGATCGACCATAAACTGATCGCTTTGGACGGAACAAAGACAAAGTCGAAGTTGGGAGCCAATGCAATGCTGGGTGTTTCGCTTGCCGTGGCTAAAGCTGCCGCCAATTATCTTGACCAACCGCTTTACCGCTATATCGGCGGAACGAATGCTTATGTATTGCCTGTTCCGATGATGAATATTATCAATGGTGGTTCGCACTCCGATGCCCCGATTGCATTCCAGGAATTCATGATCCGTCCGGTAGGTGCGAAGAGTTTTCGTGAAGGCTTACGTATGGGAGCTGAAGTATTCCACGCATTGAAGAAAGTGCTGCACGACCGTGGCCTGAGTACCGCTGTTGGTGACGAAGGTGGTTTTGCTCCCGCTCTTAACGGTACAGAGGATGCACTGGGTTCTATTATGGCTGCAATTAAAGCTGCCGGATACGAACCGGGAAAGGATGTAACTATCGCTATGGACTGCGCCTCTTCTGAATTCTACGACAAGAAAGGTACTTACGATTATACCAAGTTTGAAGGTCCGAATGGTGCAAAACGTACAGCAACAGAACAGGTGTTGTATCTGACGGAACTGGTAAATAAATATCCGATCGACTCGATCGAGGACGGTATGGATGAAAACGACTGGGAAGGTTGGAAGAAACTTACCAAGGCTTTGGGCGACCGTATCCAGCTGGTTGGTGACGACCTGTTCGTAACTAACGTTGAATTCCTGAAGAAAGGGATCGAAGAAGGCTGTGCCAACTCTATCCTGATCAAAGTAAACCAGATCGGAACATTGACCGAGACACTGGATGCAATCGAAATGGCTCATCGTAACGGATATACTTCTGTTACTTCACATCGTTCGGGTGAGACGGAAGATGCGACAATAGCCGATATCGCAGTTGCTACTAACAGTGGACAGATCAAGACCGGTTCATTGAGCCGTTCAGACCGTATGGCTAAATACAACCAGTTGCTTCGTATCGAGGAAGAATTAGGTGACCTGGCAGTTTATGGTTACAAGACTTATAAGAAATAAGATAAACTCCATTAGGTGTGGTTTAAAATGACGAGAGGCCGTCCTGTAAAGGATGGCCTTTTGTGTTTTGTATCTGCTGTGCTGAGTGTTTTTTCATGCCGGGATCTAAGTCTTTTCATGCTGTATATTAAGGGAAAAGATGCCGATGTTTAAGCATTTTAGTCCTGATGTTTTTAAATGCAAGGCCTGCCTTGCTAAAAAGTAAGGCCAGCCTTACATTTATGTAGAGCTAGCCTTGCATATTTGTACTGCCTGCCTTTCGTTTTCCAAAGTCCAGACAAAAAAGTTTAATCTTAGTGAGATAAATCCTTATAAGTAAGGAGGTAGTTACTTACTCCTCCAGTTTAAACCATTCGCGTATGGCATCGATCAATACCTGATTCTCTGCTGTTGTCTGGGTAGACAGGCGGAAATAGGTTTCATCCAACCCGCGGAAGTTGGAAGCATCACGGATCAGGATACCGTAATTATTCCACAAGTATGTCTTCAGGTCGGCAGCTGTCCCTTTTTTCAGGCGGACGAGGAAGAAAGTTGTCGACGAAGGAATCACTTCGAGGTTGTCGAATTTATTCAATTGGTAGATCAGTTCGGCTGTCTCGCGTTGCCACTTGCGGATAGGCAGAGTAAACTGTGCCGGATGGATCAGGATATATTTGCTCGCTTCCAGCGCGATAGCATTGATAGACCAGGGGATGATATATTTGTTTATCTCGTTTACAATTTCCGGAGAAGCAACGAGATAACCGATACGCAGTCCCGGGATGTTGTATGCTTTTGAAATAGACTGTATAAGGATCAGGTTAGGATGATTCTTAACGTCCGCAGGTTTCAGCATGTCTTCGGTGGTAAAGGCAACATACGCCTGGTCGATGATGAATTTAGTATTGCGGTTGGCAGTGAGCAATCCCAGTATTTCCGTACGGTGAAGCAGTTTGCCGTCCGGGTTGTTCGGGTTGCATATCCAGCAGAAATCCTGTCCTTCCAAAGATAGTTCCGAAAGGTCGTCGGAGGTAGAGAAGAAGCTGATTTCGTGTTCATGCAAGCGACAGGCATCTTCGTATTCGGAGAAAGAGGGAACTGCTATCATCGACTTGGCCCCTTTCCATGCCTGTGCAAGCAGGTAGAAGGCGGTAATAGAACCGTTGGTTACCACTACATTCTCTTCTTTTATTTCATATCGACGGGCAAGTAACCGCTTGAGTGAAGCGGCATCCGGTTCCGGATAACGTGTCAGTTTACTGAATTGCTCGTTGAGATGTACCTGAAGCTTTTCAAGGTTGGCGCCGTGCCATACATTGGAGCTGAAGTTTATCTTTACTTCGTTTTGTGAGTTGTAAAAGTCGTCACCGTGTCCGAATAGCATACTTTATTTGTTTTAGTAATTAATGTTATTATAATAAGGTGTTGCAAAAGTACTAATCTTTTTGGCTTTTTCTATCAATTGCTTTATAGATTGCGTCTTGTATACGGGTTCGTATGTCCAGTGCTCCCAATTTACTGTTGGCTCGCGATGGGTTGACCCGGTTGCAAAGGAAGATATAAAGCAGCTGATTATCGGGGTCTACCCAGAAACAAGTGCCGGTAAATCCTGTATGGCCGTAGACGGAAGGTGGTGTCAGGCTTCCACAGGGTGAGCCTTTATGCGTGCCGACGGCAGGTTTGTCGAAACCCAGTCCGCGACGGCTTGTCGGACTTTTGCTTTGAGTGAAGAGCCGGCAAGTTTCTGTCGACAAGTATTGTTCGTTACCGTATTTCCCCTGATTGAGGAACAGTTGCAACACTTTTGCCAGATCGTTGGCATTTGAAAATAATCCGGCATTGCCGGAGACACCTCCCTGAAAGGCGGCTGCCTCGTCGTGCACATATCCGCGAACCAGCTGGCGACGTACGAACCGGTCGTCTTCTGTGGGGACAATCTGTAACGTATCCATCACTTTCAATGGATTGTAAGTGGTATGGTGTGCTCCGAGACGACTGTAAAAGTTATTGTGGAGCAGTTGGTCCATCGGTTGCTTCATCAGGTTTTCCACCATCATCTTCAACATGATGAAGTTGACGCAACTGTACACATATTTACCGCGTGTACCGAGGCGCGAGTCTTTTATATCCTGTATGATACTGTCTTTGAAGGAGTCGTGCAGGTAGAAGTTGCGAGCGACTTCGGTGGTGAAGCCGGGTTTCTTTTTATCGGATACGAGGTCGGGCAGATACTTGAAATCGTTGCGGACGAAGGTTTTTGCATCGAAGCGTACCGGATGGGTAGCATTCTTTTCGCGGCTGTAAAGACTTCCTTTATAACTGTCTTTGTCGATAGCATCCAGGTAAAAGTTGATTGTAGAGACAACCCCCGACTGGTGATAAAGCATTTCTTTTATATTCAGGTCTTTTTTATTAGAGCCTTTCAGTTCCGGGATATACTCCGATATCTTGCTGTTGAGCGTGAACTTCTTTTCGTCATAAGCTTTCATGACGGCCAATAATGTTCCGGCTGCCTTTGAAGCGGAAGCCAGGTCGTAGACTGAATTTTCCTGTACCGGCTGACTTTGACTGTAATCGAAATAGCCGAACGATTTGTCATAAATAACCATACCGTCTTTGGCTACAAGCACCTGGCAGCCGGGGTAGGCATTCTCTTCCAGTCCTTCTTCAACAATAGAGTCGATCACTTCAAGGCGTATGGGGTTGGCTCCGACTTCTTCCGGCTCATGATATCCCAACCGGGTTTTCTCTGTAAAGAGACCGGTTCCCGCATAATAAAGTCCGGGGATGGTAACAGGTAACTTCCCTTTCGCTGCAATACCTCCGAATATTAACTGGGCTGCGTATTCCTGTGCAAGAGGAGTCGCTTCGTATCCCATCACGACTGCTTTCGCTTTCTGTATCGAGTTCTTATAATCCTTACAGAAATAGGGCAGGGTGAAAAAGGCGTACACCAGTTCTTTCTTTGTCGCCAACTGGCGGAGCAACTGACTTTCGGGAATACGTACTGTGTGTATGCTGCAAATAATAACATCATATTTCTCCAACTGTTTGTAAACCTGTTGTACCTGTGCGGCCGTAGAGCTGCGGCTGATACTGAAGTTTGCCACAGAGTCGTAACGGCTCAGCATCTTCTGGAAATCGTTTCCTACGGGAGAACCGATCGACAGGGCGGCTATCTTCTTTTTATCCAGTTGTTTGAGTGGAATGAAGTCTGCTTCATTCTTTAATAAAGTGATCGCTTCCGCATTCAGTTTGGCTGCCAGCCATTCTCCATGCGGTGAGTTCAGACGCTCACTTAAGCCTTTGATCTCTATTGGTTTGTAATTGTTTAGTCCGGTAATATATTTGTACTGAAGTATCTTTATACACTTGGCTTCCACCTCTTCAATATTAAGTATGCCTTCGTCTATGGCTTCTTTCACGGCTGTGAAGTCATTGATCGGGGCGGCAGGAGCCAATAGTATGTCATTTCCGGCCAGTAATGCTTTTACCGAAGGGTTATCCGATTTACTGGTGGTGGCACCTTTCATGGCCAGTGCATCGGTGAAACATAATCCTCTAAAGCCCAGTTTGTCTTTTAATAATCCGGTTACTATCGGGCGGGAGAAGGAAGAGGGCAGGTTCCGGGTCTTATCGAGTGCCGGGACATAGAGGTGTCCTGTCATAACCCCGGCGTATCCATCATATATATATCGTTTAAAAGGATATAGTTCCACACTGTCGAGACGGGCCAGATCATGATGGACGGAAGGTAGTGTGTTGTGTGAGTCTTCCGCGGTATCTCCATGTCCGGGGAAATGCTTGGAAACAGAGATAATGCCTTCCCCTTCCAGGCCACGGGCATAAGCGAGGCCTTTTTCTGCTACTGCCTGCGGATTCTCTCCGAAGGAACGTAATCCGATTATAGGGTTGTCGGTGTTACTGTTTACATCTATGTCGGGGGCAAAGTTGATCTGTATCCCCATCTCTTTACATTGACGGGCTACTTCTTTGCCATATTCGGTGATTAATCGATTGTCTTCTATCGCCCCTAGCATCATATTCTTGGGGAAACGAGTCGTACCGCTCAGACGCATCGACAATCCCCATTCTCCATCCAACGAGACGAACATGGGAACACGGGATGCTTTCTGCAACCGGTTGGTGACTTCTGCCTGTGTGACAGGATTTCCTTTATGGAAAAGAATTCCTCCGATCTTTATCTCATTCACATACCGCATGAGTCGTTGCATATTGCGGTTGTCCGATTTAGGGTCGGCTATTACCATAAAAAGTTGCCCGATCCGTTCATCGTAAGTCATCGAGTCGAATACCGAATCCACCCAGTGGTTCATTTTTGTCTGATCGACGTTACGGTACAAATTGGGAATAGTCTGTGCTTTGGCAGTTAATAAACACACACAGCAAAACAGCATTGTAAGTATCTTCCTCATCTTCACGTTGTCATTATTATCCACCAAAAATAGGAAAATAAGTTGAAAAGTCTAATACTATGCAGACTTTTATTACCTAAACTACTTGCGTATAAAATAAATCTTTCGTTACTTTGCATCCGCTTTGCGTAATCTCTGTCGGGAGAAGTAGCCCGTTATATTGCGTTTCGTTTAAAATTACAATTAAAAAGCTATAAAACAATGGATTTAATTAAGATTGCAGAAGAAGCGTTTGCTACAAAGAAGGAATATCCTAAATTCCAGAGTGGTGACACTATTACAGTAGCTTACCGTATTAAAGAAGGTAACAAGGAACGTATCCAGCAGTACAGAGGTGTAGTTATCCGTATCTCAGGACACGGTGACAAAAAACGTTTCACAGTTCGTAAGATGTCTGAAAATGTAGGTGTAGAGAGAATTTTCCCGATGGAATCTCCGTTCATCGACAGCATCACTGTAAACAAACTTGGTAAAGTACGTCGCGCTAAATTGTATTACCTGCGTGCTCTTACTGGTAAGAAAGCAAGAATCAAAGAAAGAAGATTCTAATCCTTTGGGATTTAATTACCATAAAAAAAGGTTACTCATTGCGGGTAACCTTTTTTTATGTCCTTTTGTCTGCTGCCCGTAAAATGTTCGATCAATAAGACAGGCGTTTCGCCGATGTTTTTGTCCGTTTCGTCGGTTTATATACTTTTGACTTCCTGGGATACTTATCTTTGTAGCCACTAAATAAATCCTTTATGCGACATTCCGTAAAGAACGATCTATTGATTGGCTTTATCGTATCGGTATTGTTGAGTCTGTTTGTCAACTTCTCGATGCTGATGCGTAAGTATGATTATTTATTCTATTTTCCGCTTGTGTGGTTCTTTCTGTTTGCTTTCCTTCTTTTCATTGTAAATATGCAGATGTATAAACTGGGGGATAAGATATTTAAGCAAAGGGAATATAAAGTAGCGATATTTGCCGGTGGAGTAAGTGTGATGGTGGGATTGGGACTGCTGGCTGTATATCCGATCGTGCAGAAAGCAATATTTGAAGTCGCTGAAGTTCCCACTGTTCATGAAACCGTGATTATTGAAAGGCGGTCGGATAAGATCATTCCTGGATATGGAAGGCCTATATCCAAAGCCAGAAAAAATATGGAGGTGCGACCGGATCGACCGGAGGGGGATATTCTCCTATCCAGATCTATTGCTTTTCATCCGCAGATGACGGAACATCTGTTTGTCCTGTTAACCGTGCTGCTCAGTGTGTTACTGATACGTTTGATAAGCGGCAAACAACAAATGATGCTAGAGTATGAAAAACTAAAAACGGAGAAACTGCAAACTTCCTATAATGCCCTGATGGGGCAGATCAATCCCCATTTCTTCTTTAACTCACTCAACGGACTCAATTCTCTGATCCGTAATGGAGAAAAGGAACATACATTGACATACTTGGATGAACTGTCGAATGTTTTCCGGTATATCCTCCAGAGTAACAAGAAGGAAATGGTCACTTTAGCAGAGGAGTTACAGTTTGTAAAGGCCTATACTTATCTGCTTGGTGTACGTTATGAAGGCAAACTTTTTTTCTCTATACAGGCCGAACCGAGACTGTTACTCTGGTCTTTGCCTATCCTTAGTGTATTGCCATTAATTGAAAATGCAGTAAAACATAATGTAATCAGTAAGCAGTATCCACTACAAATTGACATTTATACTACAAAGGAGAACACTTTGGTGGTATCCAACAAAGTACATCCGAAGGTAGAGGAGGGGCATAGCAGCGGTATCGGACTTAAAAATCTTTGGGGACGTTATCGTTTGCTCACCGGAAAAGATATCAATATATCCAACCGGAAAGAATATTTTAAAGTCTCCCTTCCGCTGTCCGATCTGTCCGTTTAGGTCTAATTTAATTGTCAATTAATTAATTATCCGTATGAATGCTGTAATTATTGAAGATGAAACTGCTGCGGTAAGCTCCTTGAAAGCGATACTGGCACAGAATACGATTATACCGATCGAGGTAATAGCCGAACTGGAGAGTATAGAGGAAAGTGTAGCCTACTTCCGTTCCTTCCCTCATCCGGATGTTATTTTTATGGATATTCATCTGGCAGACGGTAGCGCTTTTAAGATATTCGAGCAGGTTGAGGTTGAAGCCCCGGTCGTTTTTACAACGGCTTATGATGAGTATGCGCTGCAGGCCTTTCAGGTTAGCAGTATCGATTATCTATTGAAACCGGTCACAGTGACCTCTTTGGAACGGGCGTTGAGTAAGTTGCGGCTGTTCAGTCCGGAAGAGCGGCTGGCACATATCCGTCAGACGAACGATACGATACAAAAGCGGCATGTCATCAAAAGCCTGCTTATCATGCTCAGTGATAAGTTCTACCCTTTGCAGGTAGATGATATCCTTTATTTCTATACGGCAAACGAGAGAGTAACGGCTTATACCTCCGATGGCAAACAACATCCGGTGGACCGTACGCTTGATACCTTAGGCGACCAACTCGACGGAAAAGACTTTTTTCGTGCCAACCGTCAATTTATCATTGCCCGTAAAGCCATAAAGGATATCGACCTTTGGTTTGGCAGCCGTTTGTCGGTTAATCTGACTTTACCGGTTCCGGAGCGTATTATCATCAGTAAGACAAAAACACCGGTATTCAAGAAATGGATACTGATGGAATAGCGACCTGGCGAAAATACTGCATCCGGAAAGCAAGTTTTTTCACCCTGCCTCCTAAGGCGATTCACCGATCAAGTTGTACCATTTGTCGGTGGTTAACTTTTGTTCACCGAATATTCTTATTTATTTGTAGTGTAAACTAAAAAGAGACTCTAGTATGTTGAAATGCATTACTTTCGATGGAGATGCTTCTACGTTGAACACCCTGATGGGGTATTTTGAGAAGTTGGATAAAGCACTCGCTGATGTGCATGAAGTCTTGCACAAGGAACAAACTGAACAACCTGTTTTTGTTCGGGAAGGAAGTAAGATCATTCGCCTTCGCAGGGAGGAAATACTTTTTCTGGAAGGCTATGGCGATTACGTCAAGATCCATCGCACCACGGGGAAGCCGCTGCTCTCGCAGGTCAGCCTGAAGCGGTTTGAAGAAAATCTCACCGACGGGTTATTCTGTCGTGTGCACCGTTCTTATATCGTTGCCCTTTCCCATATCAGTTATATTGAACGGAAAAGGATACGTATCGGCGATGAACTGATTCCTATCAGCGATTCGTATCTACCGGTTCTTATGGGGAGGTTGGCTTTACAGGAATAAGTTGATCCTACTCCTGATAACTAAAAAGATTCTATAAAAATCTAATTAAAGGAACAAAGCCGTAATTCAGTCTGTTTGGTTGAAAATTTAAAGCAAATAGACTATGAATTACGGCATTAGTGTTTTATTCAGGGCGATCCCACTATTGATGGCTCTGTTCTGTTTCAGTTATGGTTTATTCGTTTATGAATATGGAACAGACCCTGGCAAATTTGTAGCGGGTCCGGTTGTCTTTTCCCTGGGGATGATCTGTATTGCACTCTTTTCCACGGCGGCAACGATTATCCGGCAGATCATAAATACTTTCGGGATGGTGAGCCGGTACGCACTGCCGGCACTCGGTTACTTATCGGCACTTCTGACTGTGATAATCGGAGTCCACATAATGGAGTCGCCTGATTCGGCTTCGTTCGTAGCCGGGCATGTTATCTGTGGAGTTGGACTTATTACCGCATGTGTAGCAACTACAGCAACATCTTCTACCCGTTTCACGATGATCACGGTTAATTCGAAGAAAACAGACCATGATGTTCCTCCCGAAGCATTTACACGGGCACAGGGGCTGACTCTAATTGCCATTGCCGGAGGAATAGCATTGGTTGCCTGGATATGGGCATTTTGGTTATTAGCGAATGAAGACCATAGTTCCAAATATTTTGTAGCTGGACATGTGATGATTGGGTTGGCTTGTATCTGTACCAGTCTGATAGCGTTGGTTGCTACCATTGCCCGTCAGATCCGGAATATATTTTCTCCTAACGAACGTTTGATATGGCCGGTTATGGTGTTGATCATGGGAAGTTTATGTGTCATTTGGGGAGTTATTCTTATTTTGGGGACAATTAATCCGGCCAATGGTGTTACAGGTTATATCATGATCGGGTTAGGGTTGGTTTGTTATAGCATATCCAGTAAGGTGATCCTGCTTTCAAAAATATGGCGGCATGAGTTTAAGTTGTCTAACCGTATTCCGTTGATACCGATCTTCACGGCATTGACTTGCCTGTTCCTTTCGGCTTTTCTGTTTGAGCTGGGTTCCGTTCATGATTACTACTTTGTCCCGGCACGTGTCCTGGCCGGATTAGGCGGCATTTGTTTTACATTGTTTTCTATTGTGAGTATTCTGGAGAGCGGAACGTCTTCTAAGTAAATGATTTATATCCTTGATGTATTGTAGGGACAGGTTTCTTCAATCTGTCCTTTTTTATGAACTATCAGTTTTTATCAAAAGTTCTCAATTCTCTTCTTATTAAGTCCGATACGAATTAAGTATACTAAATATTTTTGTTTGTCGATTAGTTTCTGATTATTTCGTTACCGGACATGTGTTGATTAGGTTACTTCTAATCTGCCTTTTTGTGCTATCCCTTGATTTTTATATAATAAGTAAGGATGGGGCTGTGGACGATTTAATCGTTCCTTTTTTTTAGTCACAATTTACGCCAAGAAATAGGTCTAAAGGATTGAAGTAAAAAAGTGAGACAACGTATTGATATATAGCAAATAAAAAAGACTCTATCCTTTGAATATTCAAATATAAAGAACGATCTTTGGGATGACTAAAATAAAGGAACGTTTAATCTAGTCATTATCTTTTTGTAAGGATTGTAAATCAACACTATTTTTAATGCTAAGACTGCTTTAATTATGGCAAAAAAGGTAAAATCGAATATATTACGTGGAAATACCAATGAAAACAAGCTTATAGCCGACAAGAATGACTATACGCTGAACATCATCGAAGGGATGAGTTACGGGTCGGTGATAGCAGGATTGGAATTATTGGAAGTGATACAAACACCCTAATAAAAAGGTAAACTCACTAAAATAAAGTAGGTATATGAAACTTCAATTATAAAAATGAAAAGCAATGATGAACTTAGCTAATAAGATCAGCAAATTTAATCGTGGTCGTAAATACAATCACTTTTTACAAATGATCAAACCAGGTATGGATGATAAAATTCTTGATGTAGGATTTACCGAGAATAATTATAGCGAAGAAGCTAATTATTTGGAAAAACATTATCCATACCAAAAGAATATTACCGCATTAGGAATTGAAGATGCGAGAGAAGAAGGGGACTTCAGGACTCTATACCCTCAAGTAACTGTTGTCCGGTATGATGGAAATCTTTTTCCTTTTGAAAATGATACATTTGATATTGGCTGGAGCAATGCGGTTATCGAACATGTCGGTAAGCATGATAAACAGACTCTATTCATAAAAGAGATGTTACGTACATGTAAGGTGGTTTATTTTACTACGCCCAATAGATTTTTTCCTTTTGACCTCCATACTAAATTACCTTTTATCCATTGGCTGCCCAAGAAACAATTTGACAGGATTCTACATCTCTTAGGAAAAGATTGGGCTACGGGTGACTATATGAACCTACTCACTCAAAAGCAAATTATTTCCATTTGTAAAGAAGCAGGAGCAACAAATTGCTCTGTCAAATGTAACTGGTTTTTCGGATTCGTAATGGACTTTTCAGTCATTATTCGTAAGTAAAGATAACGTCTGCACTGATTAATAGAGTGCAGACGTTCGTTTTTTATCATTAACCATTTACAATTTCATCTTATAAAGTAACTCGCTTAACGTATAAGTAACCGTTATCCCTGTAACGTCTTTTTGGAAAGTATTGTTCTTCAGTTGTGTCCGTTCATGGAAAATGGCAGTGTTGAAATGTCCGTTCAGAACAGGTAATCCCATACCTATGCTTGCCCGCCACGAAAGGCCGGATTGTCCGCTTATGTTCATATAGGGGGTCGAGACGTTGATACCAGCCTTGTAAGACATTCGTTTCCAGTAGCTACTGGAAGAATATCCGTTCGGAAAATAACAGACTCCGGCACGTACTTCGTGTGCATCTTTAAATGTAACCCTGCTGTCGCCCGATGACAGAGAGCTGTATTGCTGAAACTTATAGTCGAGGGCATACGTCCATTTTTGATAGATCAATGATCCCCCGATCCCCATGTATTGAGGTAGATGTTGGGAGGAGCTCTTTTCGTTCTGCTCTGTCTCCACATTACCGTTTGTTATGATAATGGAATTGTCCATTTTCAAACGTTGCTTGTATCCATAGACTGCTCCAATCGTAATCGATTTGTCCCTGGCCAGATTCCGGTGATACTGAATTCCGAAGTCTGCATAGAAAGCATTTGTGTACATTTTGTTTTCAACGGTCATGCTGCCTTGATTTTCTGTCGATTTTATATTTCCGAATATATAATTCAGATTGACCCCAATCGATAAATAGGAGGAAAGCATGAAAGCATTCGACAGATACACTTTTGAGAGTCCGCCATATCCTTCGAAGGTACTGGTATAGTAGGAACCGGGTGAACCTTCGAGCGGCTGTGTGCTCTGAAAATAATAACCGACCGAAGAATAAGGAGTGAGACCGGCCGCCATATACCAGCGGGGCATGATTCGTCCGGCTAATGTAAAGGCCGATATATTTCCGGAGAACGCGTTGCTACTTCCACTCTTCGACTTATAAGATTCGCCTTTTGCGAAAGCAGAAGCTTCGGCAAAGAGCCTGCATGAGTCGAGTCCCGAAAGTCCGGCCGGATTTTCCGTGTTTATCAACCATGAATTTCGCATTCCGGTGGAAACGCCCCCCATGGCTGAATTGGAACCATATAGTCCGGTTACGATCTCGCCGATACCAAACATCGAATAAGGTGAAGAGGTCATGATGTTTTGTGCGTCCGCTACTGTTGCTGTCAACAAGAGAGAGGAAAATATATACTTAATAACTTTCATATATTTTGTAGATTAGCTGTAAAACGATGGGCGACTTGCTTTGCCTGTCGCCGAAAGTCATATTTTTGAATGTTTTGGTGTAGCTGTCTTCGTTCAGAACCAGTTGCAGGTTGTGTTTATTTATCCCGATTGTGCCGAGTTCTTGCTGCATGAAATCGGTGACATCGAAATAGTAATAAGTATTTTCATTGAATACATCGTCTTTTACAAGTGTACCGCCTTGTACCTGTGTGCCGAGGTAATCCGTTACAGCATCGGTAACGACATTGTTCTCGTCGGCAATGTAAAGATAGACACTGTCGGGAAGTGCATTTGTTTCCGAATAAGTACCGAGTTCCGGATATAGTTTGAGCATGGCCGATTCTATGACCACTCTTTCCCCCAGCTTCATGATATCGTTGAGATAAGGAAACTCCAACCGGGCGAACCAGCCTAAGCCGCCAAATAATACACCCCGGTTATCCAGCGATTCGGAAGGTATTTCAACTTGTTTCGTGGGGAAAGGTTCCATCAGTGTACCTGTCCTGTCATGATCGATATGGTTGAATTGTGTGGATGTGTTGGGAGAGAATACCAACTGTTGTTCATTTACTTGTTCCTCAACAATATGGTAATGTAATACGATAGTCGACATTGTATCGGCCACCTGGAAAGAGAGCATCGAATGGTTGTCTGAACCGTCGGGGATGATGACTATTCCTTTGAAATAGTCCTCGAAGCGTTCCGACGATACGGCCTCGTCCCGTTGGTGAAAACGGGTCAATAGATTCTGTCCCAGTTCATCGGGGAGACGGATCTCCAGCCTGTCCACTCCTTGGGGGCGGGGTCTGAACCGGCAGGTTGCCATTGGCTCGGTTTCGTAAGAAAAGGAGGAGGTATTATATAAGTAGTTGTTGTCATTCAATACAACTTTCTCTTTTAGCCGGTGAACCGAGAATTGCTGGTATTGTAAAGTATCCCCTACATAATAGCTGCCGTAGGCCAGTGACAGGACAAGCGAATCGAGTATGACAACTTTGTCGATGTCCGTACTGTAACTGGGGCGCGTATAAGGAATATATCCCGACGATTTCATGGTTCCCCAGATCGAATGTGTATATTCTCCGACTAGCGCCACCCCTTTTCCTGATGTTTCCAGTGAATCGATCAGAACGGATGTAATGACGACTGTTGAGGTATCGGTACTTATATTACGAAAAACCGAATCGACCAGACCATTGCCGTATTTATTACTTTCATCATAGCAGGATGAAAAGAGGCAACAGGAAAGGCATACCCAAAAAAGAAAAAGATTCTTATTCATATACATTATATATATTAGTAATAGAGTCTGTTGATCAGGCAAAGAACCACAATCGCCTATTCTTATGCAAGAATAACCTGTCAAATCCCGATATTGCTCCACTAACAGTGGTATTTGGTAGATCAGCCTGTCTGCCGGCTGGGATAATGGGTTTTACCTTCTTTTTTCGGGCATTCACCGAACAAGAGAACCTGTTTGCCGATTTAATTTGCCGGTAAACAAAAAGCCCTGTTCTTTTGTGTTCGTAAAACAGTAACACGCTATATGATGACACAAAAAAGATTATTTCTATTCCTGATAGCACTGCTTCCTCTGGGGATGATCTCCTGCAGCGATGATGATGACGATGATTTACAAGGTAAATGGTATCGTGTTTCCGATTTCGATGGGCTTGCCCGTAGTTATGCTTCTTCATTTACCATTGGGAATAAAGGATATTTGGCTTGCGGGTATAATGGAAAGAAACGCCTCTCCGATACTTGGGAATATGATATGGAACGAGATACATGGACGCAGAAAGCCGACTTTCCCGGTACCGCCCGTAACTCGGCAGTAGCAATGACTGTCGACCGGAAAGGTTATTTGGGCACAGGTTACGATGGCGAGAATTATCTGAATGACTTTTGGGAATACGATCCTGTATCCAATAGCTGGACGCAAAAAGCCGATTTTCCCGGTTCGGCCCGCTATGACGCCGTAGCATTCGGGGTTAGTGGTAAAGGATATTTAGGTTCCGGTTATGACGGTAATTACCTGAAAGATTTTTACTCCTTCGATCCTAACGCTAACAGTTGGACACAGATAGTCAGCATCGGCGGAAGCAAACGCCGGGGTGCCACCAGTTTTGTGTACGATAATATGGCTTATGTTTGCTGCGGGGTGAATAACGCTGAATACGTAGATGACTTTTGGAGGTTTAACCCCTCTGACGGGTCATGGACACAACTTCGCGATATAGCAAACACATCCGACGATAGCTATGACGACGATTATAGTATAATACGGACCAACGGCGTAGCCTTTGTAATCGACGGGGCGGTCTATCTGACCTGCGGCGAGAGCGGGGGAGTACGCTCCGATACCTGGAAATATTATCCTTCAACCGATTTGTGGGAGAATGTAGCCAAGTTTAAGGGATCGGCCCGTAGTGCTACGATTTCTTTTTCAAATGGTGAGAAAGGTTTTGTGGCAACCGGCGGTAGCAGTACCTATTATTTTGATGACATTTGGGAACTTCACCCTTATGAATACGATGATGATGACTATTAAAGGTAAAAAAGCCCTGTGGTGGCTATGCATACTGCCGGTATTTATTCTCTTTGTTTACATCTGTTCCGGAGAAAAGGGGTCTCCGGGCGGCCGGCAACCGGAGTTGCAAACGTATCGATTGGGGAATGGCTGGGGATACCGTATCCTGATGAATGAGAAAGTGTTGATTGATCAACCCACCATTCCTGCAATTGATACATTAATGTCTTTCCCCGATGAGGCGAGTGCCCGTAAGATCGGATTGCTTGTCAGGGACCGGATTGCCAATAACAAAGATTTTTCGATAACGAAAGATGATATTCAACATTCACTCTCTGATTAGAAACAAACGATAATTCAACGTGAACGTCGAAAGGGTGGCCAGTGATGGTCACCCTTTCTTTTTAGCAAGATAGGACAAGAACCTTCTCTTTCCGGGGCTTATCTTTGTATCGAAATACAAACGACATGCAACAAAGACCATCGACAACAGAAGAGTATCAGCGTAAGATGAATATTATCGTAGAGTATATCTACAATCATTTGAGCGAAACAATTGATCTGGATATACTGGCAGAGATGTCCGGTTTTTCGCCCTGGCATTTCCACCGGATCGTAAAAGCATTCCTGGGAGAGAATATCGGTGCTTTTATTGTCAGGATGAGGGTCGAGACTGCAGCTCGGTTACTACGTTACTCTGATATGTCGGTACAGGAAATATCCTGGCGCGTAGGTTATGATGTGCCGTCTTCCCTGTCGAAGGCCTTTAAGCAGTTCTATGGTATTTCACCTAATGATTATCGTAAAAACAAAGATTACATTATTATGAGACCTGTTGAAGTAAGACACGATTTAAATATAGAAACTGAAGTAAAAGAATATCCCGGTCGTCAGATTGCCTATGTCCGTTTGTCGGGAGCTTATATGAATCTCGATTTTTGTGGGGCCTGGCAGAAACTGTGGGCCTTTGTGAAAGAACAGAACCTGTATTCGGAAGGGATCGAGCATATTTGTATCTATCATGACGATCCAAAAGTGACGGAACCCGACAAATTGCGTACTTATGTTTGCCTGGTTTTGCCGAAGACTGCCGAACCGAAAGGGGAGGTTGGAGTAAAGCAATTACCTGCAGCTAAATATCTTATCTTCCGCTATAAAGGTTCGTATGAACATTTGAAATCAGTATATGATACGATCTACCTGCATCTGATTCCCGAGGGTGGATACAAACCTCTTGATGCGCCGGGATATGAAAAGTATCTGAATAATCCGGCCAACACAGCCCCTGAAGAGCTGGTAACTGAAATCCATATTCCGATTGAATAAATTCGTATATTTGCCGGCATGGAATCGTTTCAGATAATGTTACCATCGCCGGCACTTGCTCCTTATGTCAGGCATTACTGGTTGTTGGAGACGGATAGTCTTATAGAAAACACGGAGCGCATTATCCCGACCGGGAATGTGCAGATGCTTTTCTATCGGGGAAATCCAATATTGTTGTCTTCCTCACAAGACAGCCGCCGTGTAAACAGCCAGTCTATTTTATGTGGGCAGTATGTCGGTTACTCCGAACTGAGCTTTTCCGGAACGATCAGGATACTGGCCGTTGTTTTCCATACGCACTCGGTTAGTGCATTTTTCCGGATGCCCGTCAGTGAGTTTTGTAACCAGAAAGTTTCCGCCGATGAGTTGGGCGACCGCGAATTGAAGGAACTGGAAGACCGTATATTATATGAAGCAGACGACAGGAATTGTATCTGCCTGGTCGAACATTTCCTTCTGTCCCGTCTCAATCCACCGAAAGAACATAATCTCGATCGGATGTTTTCTGCCATTCGGACAATCAACCGGCGGGGAGGAGAAGTGCGTATCTCTGATCTTGCCTCATCCGTTTATCTGAGTACAAAACAGTTTCAACGTATTTTTACCGGACATATCGGGATTAGCCCGAAGGAGTTCCTGCGGATTGTCCGTTTCCAGCATGCTTTATATGTACTGCAATCTACTCCAGGCATGAGCTTTTCCCAATTGGCTTATGAATGTGGCTTTTATGACCAGCCTCATCTGATTAATGAGTTTAAAGTATTTTCCGGATATACCCCGAAAGAGTATCTGAGTGTTTGTGCTCCTTACTCCGACTATTTTTCTCGGGAGAATGACTAATGTCCTTTTTTTCCAAGTTTGGGCTTTTGGCATACTCTATCTTTGCATTGTCAAAAGACAGAAACTATTTATCAAAAAAAGTGAACATGAAAAAGTTAATTTCTTTCTTCGAGATTCCGGCCTCCGATTTCGGAAGAGCCGTGAAGTTTTACGAAACAGTGTTGAATCTGAAGTTGAGTATGATGGAGTGCGACGCAGAAAAGATGGCTTTCTTCCCTGATGAAGATGGCTTGACTCCAGGAGCTGTATCATGGGCTGCTGATTTTCTCCCGTCAAAGGATGGTGTGCTTATCCATTTGCATGTAGACAATATGGAAACAACACTCTCCCTGATCGAATCCAATGGGGGAAAGGTTCTTCGGAAAAAGACAAAGATCGAAGCTGACTGTCGTGGATATTTTGCTCTGTTTTCCGATAGTGAAGGAAATACGATAGGACTGTATTCCGACAGATAAAAAGATTATTTGTCATTGAACGGAAGGGACGGCAGGAGTGTCGTCCTTTTTTATTTTTCATTTTCTGTCGTTTTAGTAATCATAATCAGGAAAAACGTTTACATTTGCAGCTGTTACAAATAATCCGATTATTCAACTTATGAAGTGTCAACTCTGTATATAGCGTAGTTTCCTTTGATATAAGACGAAGATCCTCTTTGTCTGCATTTCGCTATCCTATTACTATACAGGGTACAAATCTTTTTTTATAATTAATTGTCGTGATGCATTCTTCTGAAAAGAATGTATAGTGACGCATATATATTAAGTTGAATTATGAATTTCACATACAAACAAATATGGCTCATCAACTTTCCTGTGATGATGAGTATTCTTATAGAGCAATTGATTAATATTACAGACGCTATCTTTCTGGGACACTATGGAGAGGTTGAGTTGGGAGCTGCAGCATTGGCGGGTATGTATTATCTGGCTATCTATATGCTGGGATTTGGTTTCAGTCTGGGATTACAGGTGATGGTTGGCCGTCGTAACGGAGAAGGAAATTATAATGAGACGGGGAAAGTATTCTATCAGGGACTGTCCTTTCTTATTGTATTGGCCGGATCTATGTTCGTAATGTCCTGGTTGTTTTCTCCGATCTTGTTATCTAAACTGATCACATCGGAAGAGGTGTATAAGGCTGTAATAAAATATCTGGACTGGCGTACGTTCGGTTTGTTCTTTACTTTTCCGGCTTTGGCTTTCCGAGCCTTTTTTGTCGGAATAACAAAGACACGAATATTGACAACGGGTGCGGTCGTAATGGTAATCACTAATATTGTATTGAATTATCTGTTGATATTCGGAAACTTCGGGTTCCCTCGGCTGGGTATATCCGGAGCCGCATTAGCTTCCACTATTTCTGAACTTTCTTTTCTGATCGTTTTGGTAGTATACGTTTGCCGCAAGGTAGACAAACGTTGTTATGGATTGTGCCCTGTATACGATTGGCAATTGCAGCTTCGACTATTTAAGCTTTCGGTATGGAGCATGATGTATTCTTTTACAGCCGTGGCTCCCTGGTTCTTATTCTTTGTAGTGATTGAACATTTGGGAGAGGAGCAGTTAGCCATTGCTAATATAGTCCGTAGTATCTCTACTGTATTTTTTGTAATAGTCTGTTCCTTTTCAACAACGACAGGATCTTTGGTCAGCAACCTGATCGGTGCCGGAGAATATCGTAATATCATGCCTTTATGTCGGAAGATGATGGGATTGAGTTACCTGCTGGGAATTCCATTGCTTGTATTCACCTTCTTTTTTTCAGATGAGGTATTAGGTATTTATACAAAAAATCAGGAGTTGATCCGGAATGCATTCTGGCCTTTTGTAGTAATGCTCTCCAATTATTTCCTGTCGGTTCCGGCGCATATTTATTGTAATGCAGTAACGGGAACGGGCCGAACACGAACCGCTTTTGTTTTTGAATTGATTACGATCCTGATTTATCTGGCCTATCTGTTTTTGGTCTTGGTACAGTTTGATGTCCCGCTGATGGTTTACTGGACCGCCGAGCTTTTATATGTTTTTGTGCTTTTTGTCCTTACTTATGGCTATATGAAGGTTCGTTACTTCAAAATATATGCTCCTGAGGTATAAACAATTCATTAACTGTACGGTTTTATAAAAAAGATATTAAAGAAAAAAACTTATGGAATGTCGTATAGAAAAAGATACGATGGGAAACATAAAAGTTCCCATTGATGCCTATTATGGCGCACAGACCCAACGTAGTGTTGAAAACTTCAGGATTGCACAGGATATAAACCGGATGCCGAAAGAAATTATCCAGGCATTTGCTTATCTGAAAATGGGAGCGGCCCTGGCAAATAAAGATGCCGGTGTTTTATCTCCGGAAAAATGTGACCTGATTGTGCGTGTCTGTGATGAGATACTGGATGGAAAACTGGAGGGCTCTTTCCCTTTGGTTGTATGGCAGACCGGTAGTGGAACGCAAACCAATATGAATGTAAATGAAGTAATTGCCTATCGTGGACATGTGTTGAATGGAGGAAAATTGACGGATGAGATAAAGATATTGTCGCCTAACGATGATGTGAATAAATCGCAGTCATCGAATGATACTTTCCCTTCGGCGATGCATATTGCAGCATATAAAATGCTTAGGGAAAATACGATCCCGGCTCTTGAAATGCTGCATAAGACTTTGATAATGAAAAGTCGTGAGTTCATGCCGATCGTAAAAATTGGACGTACCCATTTTATGGATGCCACACCGTTGACACTTGGACAGGAGTTTAGTGGCTACGCTGCTCAATTGGAATATGGTATTCATGCCTTGAAAAGTACTTTGCCACATTTGGCAGAGCTGGCATTAGGCGGCACTGCGGTCGGTACGGGTATCAATACACCTGATAATTTTGGGGAGAATGTTGCCCGTAAAATAGCACAACTGACCGGGTTACCGTTTGTTACCGCTCCGAATAAATTTGAAGCATTAGCTACTCACGATGCAATTGTGTCTACTCATGGTGCATTGAAAGGTATTGCCGTCAGTTTGATGAAGATTGCAAACGATATCCGTATGCTTGGTTCCGGTCCTCGTGCAGGGATAGGCGAGATCCATCTTCCGGAGAATGAGCCCGGTTCTTCTATCATGCCAGGAAAAGTAAACCCAACCCAAAGTGAGGCATTGACGATGATCGTCGCGCAGGTGATGGGAAATGATGTGGCTATTTCGGTAGGCGGAGCGAATGGGCAGTTCGAGCTGAACGTATTTAAACCGGTGATTATTTATAACTTCCTTCATAGTGCCCGCCTGATTGGTGATGGGTGCAGGAGTTTTAATGATAATTGTGTTATCGGCATCGAGCCTGTGAAAGAGAATATAAAGAAACATTTGGATGATTCGCTTATGCTGGTTACAGCTCTAAATCCAAAGATCGGTTATTATAAGGCGGCTGCTATTGCACAGAAAGCATTCAGGGAAAATAAAACGTTGAAGCAAGCAGCTGTCGAATCAGGTCATATAACTGCAGAAGAGTTTGAAGCCTGGGTCGATCCGTCAAAAATGGTAGGTAAGATTTAACTCGAATAAAGATAAAATTCAGACAGATAGTTCACGGGATGCAGCTTTTTCAGAATGCGTAAAAGCTGCATCTCTGTTTTGTTGAAAATCATTTGGATACATACCTCTGAAATAACTAATTAAGTTTAATGCAAGTCAGTAATTTATTAGGCTGTATTAGACTGGTGGATATGTAAACATTAACGGCGAAAATGTGTGTCGTTTATAGTGTAAAAGATTATACTTTTGCTTCATGTAATGAATATAATGCCTTTTATACTGTAAATGGAAGACCCGGCCGTTAATGCTATCCTCGATGGATATGCATGAGAAAAACACTAATGTTAGAATTTTTAAAATAGGGGGTGTAATGATAAAATTACTTTATTTGGAAGAGCATGTATCTTGCAGGGAATATTCTCCGAATATTTTAGTCGGGTTTAAGCATCGGATATTAAATGAGGAAAACGATCTGAGAGAACAAGATAGGGATTATCATCATTTGATTTTTTTTCTGGAAGGAGAAGCCGTCATTTGTTGTAATGAACAGAGAAATAAGCTAATCAGATCGGGAGAGTTTATTCTGATACCTAAATCCGCTGATTTTTCATGCAGGATATTGTCTGCATCGAATGTTGTTATATTTACATTTGACCGTTTCCCAGGGGCTTGTAATAAAATGGAACTTCAATCCCTGGCTCCCCTGTGTAATAAGATACAGTATGATTTTGAACCAATTGTGATCTATCCTCCCTTGAAGTCTTTTCTGAATACGCTGATCGAATACATGGAGTGTCAAATGAATTGCAAACATCTACATGAGATAAAGTCGTTGGAACTGTTTTTGCTGCTTCGTGGTTTTTATAAGAAAGAAGAGTTGGCTTATTTGTTCCATCCGATTGTTGGGAAGTCGCTGGATTTCCGTTCGCTTATACTGGAAAATTATCTGAAGGTAGATCATGTGGATGATCTGGCAAAGATAGCGGGGATGGGACGTACGAATTTCAATAATAAGTTCCGGGAAGAGTTTGGCTTATCTCCCCACCAATGGATTTTGAAACAGAAAGCAAAGCATGTCCGTTTCAAACTAGCTGAGCCGGGGAATACCTTGAGCGATATAATGAGGCTCTACAAGTTTAATTCGGCTACCCATTTTACTCGTTTTTGTAAGCAACAGTTTGGTTGTACTCCCTCCGAACTTCTACGTCAGTTAAAATCGGAATAATAATCTTATTAGCTGGAAATATGGGGCTTTTGAACAAAATGGTTATCTTTATGCTTATATAAAGAGTAAAAAACTATATGGAAGAAAATAAAGCGTCATCACCCGGGATATGGAAACGTTTATCATCATTGATAAATTGGTTTTCGAAAAAGGAGGTAAAAGATATCAATGTCTATTTTATTTCCGGGATGTGCTATAATTGCAAGGTCTTCGATAAACTGCGTCTTCCCAAAGGATTTAAGAAAGTATATATCGAGTGGTATATTCCCAGACCTGATGAGACACTATCAGAATATGCCCGTACAATGGCGAAAGCCATAGATGCGACTTCTCCTTTTATCCTGATAGGTTATTCTTTTGGTGCAGTGATTATGCAGGAGATGACTCTTTTCCTGAAACCTTCGAAATGTGTTATCATTTCTTCCTTTAAAAGTAAAAAGGAAATCCCTATCCTCTTTCAGGCAGTCAGGAAAGTAAACCTGATGGAATTTATGCCTAAGCGACTTTTTTCTTCCACCGATTTTATAACAAATGCTTTCAACCGACTAGTTTATAATGCCTCCAATTCAGATCTGGCAGAATATATGACTGTAACAGATCCTGTCTATATAAAATGGGCTCTTGAACAGATTACCGATTGGATACCAGACAATAAGAGTGAACACCTGTATCATATTCATGGTACGGCTGATCAGATATTTCCTTATGACCGGTTGGAAAATGTATTTCCTGTTGAGGGAGGAGATCATTTGATGTTAGTAAAGAAAGCCGGTACTGTCAACTCCATACTCGATAGTATCCTATTGCGCAAAGAAGATTAGCAACTGTTTTAGTAGGTTAAATAGTAGTCTGCACGTAATCTTTATAGCCGTGAAGCTGGTTATTAGGGAACAAATCCCCTAGATGAATGATTATGATAAAAGAATCCAATGACAGATTAACAACAGAAGAACGTAAGGAACTTCCTTCGTCTGATTTCGGACTTCCTGAAACCCGTGAGTTTCCTATGCCTGATGGTGTCCATGTACGGGCAGCCGAGGCTTATTTCAGATATGCACCGGAAGATAAAAAGCCATTGCTGGCTTACCGTATCCTGCAAAAAGCACGGGAGTTTGGTGTGGATGTAGAAAGCCCGGTGATACATAGCTGGGCAGAACGGTATGAAAGCTGAGATAAATAAATGTCCGGACTCCTCTCAGAAATCCGGACATTATTTTAACCGCTAAAAACTTTAGTTGTTTTTATTTATTTTACTTCTTCTCCTTTGTCGTTAAAGATAACAGTGCTTTCTGTTCCTTCTGCTGAGGTGATAACCAGTTTGTACGTTTTTGCCCCATCCTTTTCTGCAACAGAAGCTTCTTTAATTGTTTGTCCTTCATAGGCTTTTTCTACAGCAGCCTTTACCGCATCGGGGACTTCTGATACTTCAATCTTAGTATATTCATCTTGTGTAGACAGGCAACATGCTACTGAATCAACACTTGTTTCTGCAGCGAATGTACTGAAACTACCAACTCCCATCATCATTGCCATTGCGACTAATACCTTTTTCATGACTTTAATTTTTAAATTAAACAATCTTTATAACTAATACACTAAGTATAATCCAATATGTGTGCCAGAAAAATTCATGACGGGTTATGTTGTTGTATATCAGAGGTGTTATTGCTTTGTGCCCTTATGCCGAAACTGGGGTGGGGTGTGGATAATTGTGGGAATGTGATGAAAATTTCCTCAACAACATCTCTTATTTGTCTGTTTTGGATATATAGCTTACAGTAAAAATTGAAAGAGAAAATGGCAGATAACATGGAGAAGTTAAAAAATCATGAGGAAATTATTTTAAGAGATTTTCTTGCACTTGAAAGAACCAGATTGGCTAATGAGCGGACGCTCTTTTCTTATATACGTACTTCTTTATACCTTTTGACGGTGGGAATGGGGATATTTGAGATCGAAATTATCCAGCATCTGAGAATGGTGGCATGGATCTGTTTAGTTTCAGGTATAATCCTGTTTATTGTAGGAATTTATAGGTATTATCATTTAAAGAAGTATTTGAAATCGTATATTACTGAAAATACGGAATCTCAGTCATAGGTATTTCATCAATACGTAAATCGTTTTGGAATAGTATATTTGCAACAGTAATAAAAATATTATGGGAAAGAAATTATCAGCTCGATTCTTTCAGCGGGATGTTTTAGAGGTAGCTCCGGATTTGCTTGGAAAGATACTGGTGAGGAAATTTGATAGTGGCAATGAACATCGTTTTCGTATCACAGATGTGGAAGCATACCGTGGTGAAGAAGATAAAGCTTGTCATGCCTCCAGAGGTCGTACGGCTCATACGGAATTGTTATATGGTGAAGGAGGTAAAATTTATGTTTACCTGATTTATGGAATGTACTGGCTACTGAATTTTGTGACAGGAGATAAAGATAAACCACAGGGAGTGATGGTACGTGCAGTCGAAGGAATATATGGTCCAGGAAGGGTCGGTAGGGCGCTTAAGCTGGATCGTTCTTTTCGTGGAATATCTGTCGAAAGTGAGATATTGTGGGTAGAAGATTCGGGTGAAAAGCCTGAATATGTTACTGTTCCCCGTGTAGGCATTGATTATGCACAGGAGTGGAAAGATATCGAATGGCGTTTTATTATAAAAGATCAGGTAAACAGAAATTAAAAGCAGCCGGGATATATGAAAAAAGCAGTTACAAATAAATGTAACTGCTTGATTTTTAGTGGTGCCACCAGGAAGAGAACTATTATTGTATCTCTATTGATAGTCAGCTTTTTATCTTATTTCAAATTGGAAAATCCACACGATTTAGCACACGATTATTTTTCATCGTTCTGCTCGCTATTAGCAGGGTTGCTTTTGCAAAGGTAAGGAAAAGTGTGGGAATTATAGGTGTTTTATCCGTTTTCTGTTGATTGTCTTGTACGCAAGACAATAATAGAGTGTTTTTGTCCTATCAACAAAACAAAAACGATATGTTTTTATTCTATGGACAAAATAAGTATCCTGTTTCGTTTCCATGATTCTACAAAAATACTGAATTATAGAAATAAAATGAGTGTGAGCGAAAGATAAACGAGCTTATTCTGTCAGTAAATTGGCAGGATCACCACACCCCAAAGTCTTCATACTATTTACTTTATGGAGATGAATTGCATATATCCAATCTTTTCCTTAACTTTGTAACTTTCGTAACTGTTACGAGCATAACAAGAGATAAAGAGCATGAAGTTTTATAATAGAGCAAGCGAGTTGGCTGAACTGAAACGGATACAGAATTTATCGTTCAGTGACCATTCCCGACTGACAGTAGTAACTGGAAGAAGAAGAATAGGTAAAACAAGCCTTATCATGAAGTCGGTTGAAAATTTACCAACTGTCTATTTGTTTGTTGGTCGTAAAAGCGAAGCAACGCTCTGTTCAGAGTTTATTCCGATTATCAGTCAATCGCTCGACACATTTGTTCCTGCGGAAATACGCACTTTTCGGTCATTGTTCCAATATTTAATGGAACTGGCTTCGCAAAGATCGTTCAATTTGGTTATTGATGAATTTCAGGAGTTTTATAATATCAATGAATCTGTATATAGTGATATGCAGAACATATGGGATACCTATCGGAAGAAATCCAAAATGAATCTGATTGTTTCCGGCTCCATTTATTCGTTGATGCAGAAAATATTCCAGAACAAGAAAGAACCTCTATTTGGCAGAGCAGACAACATTATAAAATTATCAGCCTTTGATTTGATCACGCTGAAAGAAATTATGCGTGATTACAATCCCAATTACACTAATGACGATTTACTCGCACTCTATTCCTTTACAGGCGGAGTTCCCAAATATGTTGAGTTGTTCTGTGATAATATCACCTTGAGTATAGATGAAATGATTTCATTTATGGTTCGGGAAAACTCTCCATTTACAGATGAAGGAAAAAACCTGTTGATAGAAGAGTTCGGAAAAAATTACGCAACCTACTTCTCTATCTTAAGTGCCATTTCTGGAGGTATCAATACACAACCTGAAATAGAATCGGCATTGGGAGATAAAAGCATAGGCGGTCAAATCAAACGATTGATTGAAGATTATAATATCATTGTTCGCCAACGCCCAATTTTAGCAAAAGAAGGAAGTCAAGCTGTCCGATATGAAATACAGGATAACTTTATCCGATTTTGGTTTAACTATTTCGATCGTCATCGTTCACTGATAGAGATAAAGAACTTTGTAGGATTGCAGGCTATCATCAAATCCGACTATCCAACTTATTCAGGTATTATGTTAGAACGGTATTTCAAACAGCAGTTTGCCGAAAGTTTCCAATATCGTGCTATCGGCTCGTGGTGGGAACCTAAAGGTAATCAGAATGAAATTGATATTGTTGCTTTGAAACTGGAGAAAAATCAAGCGGTAGTAGCCGAAGTAAAACGACAAAAGAAGAACTTTAAGCCGGAGTTATTTGCTACAAAGGTTGAGCATTTTAAAAACAAGGTGCTACCAAAGTATCAGATTGAGACAGTTTGTTTGTCGTTGGAGGATATGTAACAATCGTTACAACTCTCGTTCATTCAGACAAATGTTTATCAAACAAGTGTAACTGAGGAAGTGTGGACTTTTGAAAAATCTGTTTATAGAATTTATTTATGCCAAGAAGTAAAAATGCGCAATTGCGTTACCAGATATTAGATCGTTGCTTTAGTGATTTCAGTAGAAAGTATGAGATCGGAGATCTTCTCGAAGAAGTGAACGAGCGGCTTTACGACCTTTATGGCGATGATTCTACCATTAAAGAACGTCAGCTTCGTGAAGATATGAAATTCATGCGTGAACGTGTTGGTTATAATGCTCCTATACAGGCTTATCGGTACAATGGTAAAAGGTGCTACTATCGTTATGAGGATAAAGATTTCTCTATATTTAACAATGAATTGACTTCTGAAGAAATCTCGAATTTACGTTCAACGATTGAAATGCTAGGTCGTTATCGTGGTATACCTAACTATGCCTGGCTTGAAGAAGTTGTTTCCAATCTTGAATATCGTTTTGGCGTAAAACCCAATCAGGAGAATGTAATCTCTTTTGAACAAAACGAAGGACTGAAAGGACTTGAGTTTCTTTCCGACATTATTGATGCAACCGTCAATCACCAACCGTTGAAAGTTCATTATGTGACTTTCAGTGGGAAGGAATATGTAAACATCCTACATCCATATTATATGAAGCAATTCAACAACCGCTGGTTCCTTTTTGGATTGGAAGAACATGATGGAGGAGATCGCATTTCAAATAAGGCATTAGACCGTATTTCTAAGATAGCACATGCTAATATTCCATTTATCAAGAATACACAGATTGATTTCTCTACTTATTTTAATGATATAATAGGTGTTACTCATCCCAACGATGACGCAAAAGAAGAAGAAGTTATTCTTAGATTTGACAAAGAACGTTTCCCGTATATAGTTAATAAGCCAATACATCATACACAAAAGGTGATAGATAAAGACACTTATACAGTGAGTATTGTAGTGCGCCCTAATAAGGAACTTGAATCCAGCATATTTTCGTATGGACCACAGGTCGAAGTCTTATCTCCTGATTGGTTTAGAATACAAATTTCAAAGAAAATTGCAGGAAATTACAAGAAATATTTTTCGATGCAGAATGACTGCATCGAATTGTCTTAACTTTGTAGTGTCAGTGAAAAGGAAGAAATAAAATATCAATAATATAAAATGAACAAACAGCAACTCGCGAACAAAATATGGGCATCGGCCAATAAGATGCGTTCTAAGATTGACGCTAACGAATATAAGGATTATATTCTTGGCCTTATTTTTTATAAGTTCCTTTCAGATAATGAGGTAAACTATCTTCGCAGCATCGGGTGGAGCGACGACGACCTGAAGACACTCGTAGAAGACTATGAGGACAAAGAGGCTGCGACGATGATAGAGTATTGCAGAAATAATATCGGCTATTTTATTGAGTATAAATACTTGTTTGGCACATGGCTGTTGCCTGACTCCAATTTCAGTGTGGCTGATCTCAGCGGTGCGCTCAATAGTTTCGACCGACTGATCGGTCACAATTACAAGCATGTTTACGCGAGTATCTTCAAAACCCTGCAAGCCGGATTGAGTAAATTGGGCGAAAATCCTGCCTCGCAAACACGTGCGCTGAAAGACCTTATTAAGCTCATTAAGGATATTCCCACCGACGGAAGTCAGGACTACGATGTGCTGGGCTATGTCTATGAATACCTCATTAGCAACTTCGCTGCCAATGCCGGTAAGAAGGCGGGCGAATTTTACACCCCTCATGAGGTGGCTATGCTTATGTCGGAGATTGTGGCGGAACACCATAAGGACAAACAGCAGATAGAAATTTATGACCCCACAAGCGGTTCGGGTTCGTTGTTAATTACTATAGGTAAATCGATAGGCCGTCACATCGCTGATAAAAACCGCGTGAAATATTATGCGCAAGAGCTGAAGGAAAACACCTATAACCTTACCCGCATGAATCTCGTGATGCGCGGCATTGCCCCCAACAATATTGAGACTCGCTGCGCCGACTCGCTCGACGAGGACTGGCCAAAACAAACCTCCGGCAGCGAAATGGGTAAACCGCTCTATGTGGATGCGGTAGTATCCAATCCGCCCTATTCGCAACATTGGGATTCTACTGACGGCGAACACGATGCACGTTTCAAGAATTATGGAGTAGCCCCCAAGAGCAAGGCAGACTATGCTTTCCTGCTTCACGAACTTCATCACCTCAGGCCCGACGGGGTTCTCACCATCGTGTTGCCTCACGGCGTTCTCTTCCGTGGAGATGTTGAAAAGGATAATGAGGGTGAGGGCAAGATCCGTAAAAACCTTATCGAGAAGAACAACATTGATGCCATCATCGGCTTGCCTGCTAATATCTTCTTTGGTACAGGTATTCCCACACTGATCATGGTGTTGAAGCAGCATCGTGATAACGATGATGTATTAATCATCGATGCCAGCAAGGGTTTTGTGAAAGAAGGAAAGAACAACAAACTGCGTGCTTGCGACATCAAGCGTATTGCCGACACGGTGCGCGACCGCGCTTCCATCCCTGGTTTCTCACGTGCGGTGAGCCGCGACGAGATTCGTCAAAATGGATATAACCTCAATATTCCCCGTTATGTGGATTCTTCGGAGGCTGCCGAACATTATGACATCTATGCGACCATGTTCGGAGGTATTCCGGAAAGTGAAATCGACGGATTGCACACCTACTGGGATGCGTTGCCAACTTTGCGTGGCGATCTATTCCAGTCTGAAACCGATCGTCCGTACGCCACAGTCAAAGCCAACGATGTCACGAGGACGATAGAGCAGAACATGGATGTGTGCAGCTTGAAACGGGACTTTGCCGATGCTTTCTCCGACTTTGCAGACGTACTTCACCACCGCTTGATTACCAATGTTAGCTCAGTACAGGAGTTAACAGAGCAAGACAATATAGCGAGCGACATCTTTTGTCGTTTGCAAGAGATTCCTTTAGTAGATAAGTATGTTGCTTATCAAGCGCTTTCCGACAATTGGCAGACTATTGTCAACGATATCGAGACGATTCAGACGGAGGGCATCGACGCTATACGCGTGGTGGAACAAGCCTATAAAATGGTGAAGAAAGGCGACGAGGAGATTGAGGTGCCCGATGGATTGAAAGGGCGCATTCTTCCGTTCGAATTAGTGCAATGCATAAAGTTTCAAGCGGAGCTGGATGCCATCAGAGCAAAACAAGTATGTGTGGAAGAAATCGTATCCTTGCTTGACGAACTTCGTGATAATCTCACCGAAGAAGAGGCTGAAAAATATCTGGATGAAGATGACAATGCAAAGTTCAATAAAAAGGCTATCACAGCCGGGGCAAAAGTGAAAGACGATGACGTGGAACCGGAGACCAAAGCTAAACTGAAAGAGATTGTAAGGTTTTGGAATGAACAATCCAAGTTGAATAAAGAAATTAAAGCGGACAAAGCGGCGTTGGAAGAACTCACCATAGATGCCATTGAGAACCTGAGCGATGAGGATGTGGAGATGTTTCTTCATAAGAAATGGATTGACCCGGTATGTGAAGGAATCAACGGCACATTATCGGCTGTATTCACTACTCTTGAAAAAACAGTTGTTGCATTGGAAGCAAAGTATGCTGTATCCTATAATGAGATTAATCGCAATATTGCAGATGCTCAGAATGAATTGTCGGGACTGATTGATCAGTTGACGGGTGATGAGTTTGCGATAAAAGGTTTACAGGAGTTTAATAAATTAAAGGATTGAGAGTATGGCAGAACCGGAAATTAGATTTAACGGGTTTGAGGGAGAATGGGAAACAAAAAAAATGAGCAGCATCTTAATTCCTTCAAAGATAAAAAATTTTACTGGACAATATGCTAAAGAGAATGTATTATCTGTATCAGGTGAATTTGGAATTGTAAACCAAATAGAGTTTCAAGGTCGCTCATTCGCGGGACAATCAGTTTTGAATTATGGAATAGTAAATTACAATGATGTTGTATACACAAAATCTCCACTAAAGAGTAATCCATACGGTATTATCAAAACCAATAAAGGGAAGGCTGGAATAGTATCAACATTGTACGCTGTATATAAGTGTCAAGACAATGTTTGCCCTTCTTTTGTCCAATGTTATTTTGAATTAGATTCAAGGTTAAATTCATATTTAAGGCCACTTGTAAGAAAAGGTGCAAAAAATGACATGAAGGTATCTTCGGAAGATACTTTGTTAGGAGATATCGTGTTCCCTTTAGAAGCTGAACAAAAACAAATAGCCTCTTACTTCGATTCATTGGATAACTTTATCCAAACGACTATGAAGAAAATCTCCTCACTCAAGCAATTGAAATCTGCATCTCTTCTGTCTATGTTTCCACAAGCAGGAGAAACGAAACCGCGCGTCAGATTTAAAGGGTTTGAAGGAGAATGGAAATCTTCTACAGCTATAGAAGTATTTAAAACATACGATGAGAGAAATAGACCTGATTTGCCTGTACTCTCTGCTTGCCAAGATATACGCGGGATGTCTCCTCGAAGCATTAGTGGGTATGATATCAGTCATGATAAATCTAATGAAATTACATATAAGCGTGTAGTACCTGGACAATTCGTTATTCATCTACGTTCTTTTCAAGGAGGTTTTGCACATTCTTCTGTAGAAGGCATAACTTCACCTGCATATACTGTTTTTGGGAGACCGTAATTTGAACTCTGTCCAAAAACAATTTACTTTGCATTATGGATAGAAACAGTCAAGAGTACCAGTTAAT
>NZ_JADNBB010000013.1 GCF_015550595.1 Parabacteroides goldsteinii | reverse complement strand
CCGCATAGGCAAAAGGAAATATACGAAGACTGTAAATCATGAAAAAAGGTTGTGTCAGCATTTTGACACAACCTCTTGTTTTTTATCTGCTTTCCTCCTTCGCAGGAGTACTTAACAGATGAACTTTATTTTATTACTTAATATTTCGTCATTCACCTGTTCACCAATCGCAGGTTACTTAATGGTTCCCCGAAGGAGAACCATCACATGAAAGACAATTTTTGATTATAAATTTCCTTTATAAATAAGTCATTTATTATTTAACGATTGCTTTAACAGCAGCTTCGCCTTCAACAGCTACAACAACTACACCAGCAGGAGCAGCGATTTCAGCCTTATCAGAAGAGATTACTGTGTTAGCAACTGTCTGACCAAGAACGTTGCTGATAGTAACTTTCTTACCCTGAGCACCAGAGATGATAACGCCACCGTCTGTAGCGATTACAGAGATTGTAGATAACGAAGGTTCTTTTTCGTTAGCAACCGGATTCAGTTTAACGTTTTCGTTCATATTGAATACGTCACCATTTGTATAACCGTTTGTAACAACAACTGTACCGTTAACCCATCTCAGGTAACCTTCCTGGCTTCTTGCAAGATCTTTTTCTTTTTCAATGCTAGGATTGTATTCTTTCCACTGAGTCTGGATCTTAAATGTACCAGCTTCGTTATCTACATAACGGAATGCGAACTTAGCCACATTGAATGCCGGAGAGTTCATATCTAACACCAAAGTGTCAGTGTTATTATGACGCGGAATATATAGTTTATCACCAGTATGGTAACCATCAACGAATGACAATTTAGCCAAGTTTTCGTCTGCTTCAATCTTATTGATATAAGGATTGTTATGCAGATGAGTCTTACCATATATGTTAGCTGTATCAATCAAGTTAACCAAGAAACGACCATACACTGTATCAATAGCTCCAATAGTCTGTGGGTGGCCCGGTACGTTACAACCTTCTTTGTGATAACCGAAACTAGGTTCAACAACCAACAGATACTGATAGCAAGTGTTAGCATCGTCACCTGTACCACGGTTGATATAAGCAGTATCAGCAAAGATAGCCGGATTCATTTTGAACTGATAATCGTTATCTATATTCAGGAAGCTCAATGTATCTTTTTCAACAACAGATTTAGCATCCAGTTTTTCATACAATTTCTGAGCGTCGTTTTCCTGACGATAAATGCTGATAGTATCACCCCATTCAACTTTGATTTTACGGTATTCAGGATCACCAACTTCTTTAACAACCATCAAAGAGTTTGCATCACCAGCATAAGTGAACATGTCAGCCCAAGTTCCTTTTTCTGTACTGTTTGCCTGATATACTTTGTTTGCACCAACCAGAGCTACATCATCAATATTAGGAGATGTAGTATAACTATTTTTAGCCAAAGTTACATAGTTATATGTATCGTTAGGCTTCATCTTCAGAGCGAAACGCTGTGCAGTACGAGTATCGTTATCTAAGTTATCTTCATCACAGATGTAATATTTCAACTTAGCATCGTCATTCATTTTAACGAACTCACTATTTTCTCTATTCTGGAATGCATATGGAAGAATAACCAATGTATCTTTCTTTTCAGTTAATTCTTTTTTAGTTGCATTCCATACGTTCATTGTACTTACAACAAGAACAGAGTCTATTTCTGTTGCGTTCTTACCGTCATTCAAACTTGCAGACTTCTTTATCAAGTTCAAGTTCCACTTAGTAGCTAGAGCTTCGTCTACAGTAGCACCGATCTGGTGAGTACCGTGGTTTTCTGCCCAGTAAGCGTTCATATCGCCATCAGCAGTCTGACGAGACTGACCCAGATAGAATGTTTGATTACGCAATACGTTTTCAGCTACAACCTTGTAACCGTCTGTTTTTGTATGATTTTCTACAAATGTGATTGTGATCAAGTCACCATCAATTGCAGTACCAGCAGCTGCTACTTTATAAACATTTGCTTGATTAGTAGTGCGCAAACCTGTTACTACTAATGTTGCATTTGTATTTTCACGGTTTGTCAAAGTAAGATTTGTGCCATCGTAAGTTAAAGCCCACTGAGCTTCAGGAGCTTCAGCAATTACGCTTGATTTTGCCACATAATCAGCCGTATTTCCTGCTGCTGTATTTGCATCGTTTCTTACAGACAGGATACCGTCTACTTTGTATTTATCAGCAGTCGCTTCTTTGCCTGTTTTTACGTAATTTACTTTTACAAACTGACCTTTCAACAGAGTTTTTAGATCAACTGTATTTTCACCAGCTAATTTAGCATATGCCCAAGAGTCAGTAACTGCAGCAACATCAGCAGCACTCAAAACGTTTGTAGTTTGTAATGATGAAATATAGAGACGGAATGGAGTTGTACCTGTTTCCACAGTAGCAACTTCAACCAAAACTCCTTCTTCTCCATTATCCGCTTTAGTGATATGGTAGAAAGAACGATAATTTGCAGCATTAGTACCTTCAAGCTCAGCTTTTGAAACAAGTTCAAATGTGCCTTCTGCGTTAGCATCCGTAGTTAAACCATCTTTCTTAGTCACATTCAAAACAACATACTTACCATCAGAATTTGTCAACTGATAGAACTTTGTCTTATCAGCTAATGAAGCAGTCGTAGCATTAGTTGCTTTCAAAACGCCAGAGAACGCTGTAGCTCCAGAAACTGTAGCTGTACTACCAGCGGCCTTTGCAATTGTTAACTCAAAACCATTACCTAACGATTTATTCAAATCATTTCCTGAAACTGCAAATTCTGCACTATGAGCAGCTTCTACAGAAGCAAAAAGAGCTGCGTCATTAATATCCTGAGAGCTGGTAAGCGTAAAAGTTGTTCCATCAGTAGAAGTAACGAACTCATCTCCTACTTGCAGTGCAAAATAAGAAGTAGCAACATTTGTTCCAGTTTTCTTTACTGGTACCATTACAAATTGTTGCTCATTGGCTAATACTAGAATATTACCATCCTGATCCTTCAAATTCTTTCCGTCTAATGTCCAGTAAAAAGAAGCCGCAGATGCTCCGGCATAGTTTGCCATTTTAGATCCAGTCTTATCATATTGGATAAATTTATCACCTGTAGCCACATAAGTACCAGAACTAATAGCATACACAACCAAACGAGAATTAGCTGTATATCCAGATAATTGACCAGCAGCAGCATCAACATCTTCAGTTGGAAGCTTAGTTACTTCTAATGCATTAGAAGCTGCAGCTGCTTTAGTTTCAATTGCAGTGGGAGCTGCAAACATGGCTGTACTTGCAATCGCGCTCATGGAGAATGAGCCTGTCATCAAAGCAACAGCCATCAAAGTAGAAAACTTTTTGTTCATAATTCTAAAATTTAATATTAATACTAAAGTGTAATAAGTTCTTATTCAATACGATCGCTCATTTGTATACTTCTTTATCCTATGACTAGCGAAAACGATCGTTTTTTCTCGTCATTGATTTTGTGTTCGTCCTCCAAATATGCGTTTTCATACAAACTATGCTATTCTATTGATAAGAAAGCATATAACATTGAAAAAAAACGACCTAAAAGAATTGCAGAAATGAAACAAATGCTTACTTTTGTTGACGAGAATAAACGATCGTTTTTCCTCGTCACTCCTACGATTCCTGCAACCCATATTATATAAGTCATCCCTCAAAAAAACAGATCCTATATATTATATGTACACGCGTACATTAATTATTCCACCTCATATATACCTCGAATTTCGGATTCTCATACTCTGACCTCAACCCTCCATAACTACGATTTATCTCCCCTAAACAACTAAGTTCTTTCATTAAGATAACTAATCCGGAAGTACCTAATGATTTATCCCTTTCCTCCCTACTTTTATAAAAGAAAGGCTATGATTACAAATATGTAAGGCAAGCCTTGCTTTTTTGAAAGGTATGCCTTACATATTTGTATTCTATGCCTTACGTTTTTGATATTACTGACCTTTCACCTTAATTATGCTATACTCCGGCCTTAGATATGCTAATGAAAAACCTTACTGTACGCAAGCATCACCAGAGGGCCATATAACAAGAGCAGAACACCCACATCGAACGTTAGAATAAATTAAAAGCATCCGCCATCAAAAGATTATCGTTACATTTGTAGAAGTAATTATAAAAATAAGTACGCGATGAACGATAGACCGCTTATCCTGATTACAAACGATGACGGCGTAAACGCCAAAGGAATTAATGAGTTAATAGAATGCCTGCTCGACCTTGGAGAAGTGATTGTTATGGCTCCCGATGGTCCCCGTTCGGGAATGAGTAGCGCTATCACGGCAGAGAACCCTCTCCAATATTCATTGGTGAAGAAAGAAAAAGGACTGACGGTATATAAATGTACCGGCACTCCGGTCGATTGCGTGAAACTGGCTATCAACGAAGTTCTCGAACGCAAGCCCGACCTATTGGTTTCGGGTATCAACCACGGGGGAAATATGGCTATCAGCGTCCTTTATTCAGGTACAATGGGAGCAGCAGCCGAAGGTTGTGTGTTCGGTGTCCCTTCCCTGGGAGTATCTCTACTTGATCATCATGAGGATGCCGACTTTACGGAATGTTGCCGGCTTGGACGTATGGTGGCCCGTCGTGTATTGAAAGAAGGACTGCCCGCAGGTACTTACCTGAACCTGAACGTACCAAAGACCGATGCTGTAAAGGGGATGAAGATCTGTCGCCAGGCTGCCGGAAAATGGGTAAAGGAATTTAAACGTTCGGAAAACGGAAGCGGGAAACCTGTATTCTGGCTGACCGGCTCTTTCGAGAATGCCAAACCGATACACCCGGACAACGATACACTGGCACTCGACAGCGGATATGCCTCCCTGGTCCCCTGCAAACTAGACGTGACGGATTACGATTGGATGAACAAATATAACGATTGGGGATTATGAAATATTTTCTGATCGCAGGTGAAGCTTCCGGCGATTTACATGCGTCGAACCTGATGGCTGCATTGAAAGAGAAAGACCCGGAAGCGGATTTCCGCTTCTTCGGGGGAGACCTGATGCAGGCCGTAGGCGGCACTTTAGTAAAGCATTACAGGGAAATGGCCTTTATGGGCTTTATCCCGGTGTTGCTCAACCTGCGTACAATCCTGAATAATATGAAGACTTGCGAGGAAGATATCCGCAGATATCAGCCGGACGTAGTCATACTGATCGATTATCCGGGATTTAATCTGAAAATAGCCAAATTCGTAAAAACGGTATTACACCTGCCTGTCTATTATTATATATCGCCGAAGATATGGGCGTGGAAACAGTACCGCATCAAGGACTTCCGCCGTTACGTAGACCGTATGTTCTGCATCCTGCCCTTCGAAACGGAATTCTTCCACAAGCTGAACTACTCGGTGGACTATGTAGGAAATCCTTCGGTAGACTCAGTTGCACAATATAAAGAGAAGCAAGCTGCCGGACCCGATACATTCATAATAGACGAAGGACTGCCTGACAAACCAATCCTCGCCCTCCTTGCCGGAAGCCGCCGGCAGGAGATCAAAGACAATCTCCCGACCATGCTCGAAGTAGCCGCCTCCTATCCGGATTATCAACCGGTTATTGCCGGAGCACCCGGACTCGAGCCGGAATACTACAAACAATATATCGGTAACCATCAGGCCCGGATCGTCTTCGGCAAGACCTACGACCTGCTGCAACACAGCCACGCCGCACTAGTCACTTCCGGAACGGCCACGCTTGAAACATCCCTGTTCCGTGTGCCGCAGGTAGTGTGCTACTACGTGGTAGCCGGACGGTTGGCAAGCTTTATCTTCCGCAATTTCTTCCATACCAAATATATCTCACTGGTCAACCTGATTGCCGGCCGCGAAGTGGTACAAGAATTGTTCGGTGCCCGCTTCTCTACCCGCCAAATCCATGAAGAGCTGGATAGAATACTGAATGATCCAACCTATCGCAATCAGATGCTTGAAGGATACGACGAAGTGATCCACCTGCTCGGAAAACCGGGGGCTTCCCGTCGCACGGCCGAACTTATCTACCAGTCACTGAGAGATTAACATCTTTTATCATACATCTTTGCAGCATTTCGTAAATTTCTCCCATCTAGCTTAATATAGAATGGGAAATAACAATGTGATATGAAAGCTATGAAGACGTTGAAGACTTTTTTATTGGTATTAGGTACTGTTTTGGTATCTTCTACATTATACTCTTGCCTGGATGATGACGGCTATTCTCCCGATAAATATAGTGTCGGTGTAGCAACTGTCAAACCGCTTGGCAACAACTCATATTATCTCCAGTGGGACGATTCTATTTCATTTTGGCCGGCAGCCGGTGTTACCACTCCGAACTTCGATGTAAGTAAAGAAAGAAGAGCATTCATCAACTTTACATTACTCGGACCGGGTAAAGATATGAACATCGAACAGGATTATGTGATCCGCCTGAACAGGATAGATACAGTTCTGACCAAATCGATCGCACCAGACCTGGGAGATAAAAACGATGAATATTACGGTAAAGATCCGGTGACGATGAAGTCAGTATGGATTGAAGACGGATATATAAACTTCCAGTTTGCCACTTACTTTGAGTACGGAAGCAAACATTTTATGAATCTCGTAAAAATGGAAAACTCCGATACATACGAACTGGAATTCCGCCATAATGCAAACGGTAGCCTGTCAGGCGCCGAAGGCTGGGGATTAGCTTCATTCAGACTGAACAGTCTGCCGGAAACAGGAGGTGAGACAGTGACGATGAAAATCAAGTACAAATCGTATGATGGAGACGAAACGATTGAACTTAAATACAAATCCGGTTCGGCAACGGGGAGAGCCCCGGTGATGGGAACTGAGGATTTTCAAACGACAAATTAAACCTTCCCACATAACTTTTATTTTTATCATTTAGTTCAGGGAGAAAGACATCGTGATGATGTCTTTCTTTTTTTTGTATAAATTCGTAGCCGGAGATGCAACGTTTGCAACTTGCCCTCCGTTTATATAAACAAATGAACGAAACTACAGAACAACTGATAGAAGGTTGCCGGAACGGAAAGCGAAGCGCGCAACTGGCCCTGTACAAACAATTCGCACAGCGATTGTACATTGCCTGCCTGCGTATCGTCGGCAACACCTCAGAAGCGGAAGAAGCCATGCAGGATGCGTTCCTGAAAATCTTCACCCGCATCGATCAGTATAAAGACAATCTGTGTTTCGAAGCCTGGATGCACCGGATAGCAGTCCATACGGCCATTGATTATGTTCGCCGCCAGACTCCGGAATGGGACGAATTGTCGGACAACTATGCCGATCCCGAATCCGATGAACCCAGCGAGGAAGATATACAGTATTCGGTAAAGCAGATAAAAGAAGCGACTGCCAAACTGCCGGCCGGTTACCGTGTGATCCTCTCTCTTTACCTCTTTGAGGGGTATGATATGGAAGAGATTGCCTCTATCCTGAATATTCAGCCGCCAAGCGTACGCAGTCAGTATCTGCGGGCAAAGCGCAAATTGTTAGACATTATATCAGTCAATTGACATGGACAAGTTAAAGAATTTCATAGACACCAATAGAGAAGCTTTTGAAGATGACCTTCTGCCGGAAGGTCACTTCGATCGCTTCGAAAAGAAACTGGCTCCTGCGCGTAAGAACCGTTTCAAACTATACAGCTTGTGCGCTTTTGCTGCTGCAGCATCTATTGCCCTGTTGTTTTTGTTCCGGATGCCGGGCGGTACGCCTGCCCCCATCCATCAGAAGGCAGCCATTCAGAAAACCTGCAAGGCACAGGAGGAGATCAACGAACTGCGTGTCTATTACAATATGCAGATAGACGATATCCTGGCACAGATGGAGACATTGTATAAAAAAGAACAAGCTCCGGGCGCAGCCGGTCTGTTACAGGAAAGCAGGAAGATACTCAAAGACAATTATATGTTTGAAAAGACAATCCTACCTACGCTGCCCTGCTCAAACGATGCACTGTTTGCCATGAACCAGCATTACAGCACAAGTATCGAGACACTGAACTTCATGCTGGAACAGATGGAGCGGGTAACGACAGAGAATGAAAACGACAACAAATAAATAAGATACATCATGAATACAAAACAAACAAAAAGCCGTTCACTATTACTTCTGGCGATGTTGCTTATCGTAAGTACCGTTTGCGGCCGGGCCGGAAAACCGGAGAGGATCAAGAAGAAAGAGATCAGTCAATCATTCAGTATCAGTTTGAGCGACCTGCTGCTTGCCGATAACCGCTACGGCAACATCACCGTAACGCACTGGAATAAGAATGAAGCACTTATCCGCGTCGAAATAGAGGCGAAAGCGGAGACCGAAGAGGCTGCACAAGCTACTCTGGACCGTGTCCAGATCGAGTTGAAAAAGAACGGAAATACTGTTTCTGCCATTACATCGCTCAAAGAACAGCGATCGAGCAATAACAACAACGAACGTTTCACAATCAATTATTACATCAGTATTCCTTCCAAGCTGGCAATCAATCTGTCACAGAAATACGGAAATATCAACCTGCCGGATAAGAATGAAGGCAAAAGCACCATACAGGTGAAATATGGCAACCTGAATGCAGGTAGCTTCACAGAACTTCTTAACCTGGAAGTGAAATATGGAAATGTGGATATTAATAATGTAACGAAGGCTAATCTGGATTTTGGCTATTGCGGTAAGGTATCAGTCGGAAATGCCAACCTACTGAACGCAGATAACAAGTATTCCAATATGGAGATCAAGAATTGCTCACAGCTCAACCTGGAAAACAAATATGGAAATGTGAAGATAGAGAGTCTCGACAGGGGAAATATGGAGATCAAATACAGTGAAGCGACGATTGGTTCCGTCAAGGAGTCACTGGATGTCAGTGAATTGGCTTACAGCTCACTAAACATAAAAGAGCTTTCTGCTAATTTCAAAAGCCTGACAATAGATGCCCGCTACGGTAACCTGAATGTGAATATCCCTTCGAAAGCTTCTTTCAAAGTGGCTGCCGAAAACATGAAATATGGCAACCATAATGTCAAAGGTTTCAATGTCACCAAAACTTCAACAGAGGATAAGACAAACCATTATTATGAAATCAATGGCGGAAACAATGGACGCATTTATTTCGATGGGAATAATTATAGCAATATAAGTGTAAAGGCGTTATAATAGAAAATATTGAACCCAAATAACAGGTTTTGTAGGGGCGGGCAAACCCCGCCCCTACAAACGACACTACATCCCATCAATACCGTAACGCCAAGACCTTGTCCAAAGTAGAATAAAATATCAACGACCCGACGATAGCCACCACCGTCAGGATAAACGGCAACTTTTCTTTTAAACCAGTCAACAGATGGTTAACGTTTCCTTCGGGTTGCCGACCGACAAGCATCAATAATCCGGCAAATGCCACGAGATACACAATAATTATACCAATTATCATAAAAGGCGACATTCCGGAATGCCACTTTACCTTCTTCACTTCCGGCACTTTCAGAGGCTCTTCCTGCATAATCAGATCCATGATCTTCAGGCTCAGATCCGGAGACGGTTCGACCATTCCTTCCTTCAGGATTTTCCTGGTCAAACGGTTTATATCTTTATCCGACTTATTCATAACACATATGCTGTTTCATTCTTCATCATCAACTGCAAGGTTTCGTAGAAGTGTTTACGTCCGCGAAACAATTTTATTTTAATATTGGAAGGAGTCATTTCCGTGATCTGACCGATGTCAGCAATAGAACACTCCTCCAGGTAAAAGAGAGTAAGCACCAGGCTTTCGTCAGCCGGTAACTTTTTCAGTACTCGGGCAATTATTTCTTTCCGGTCTTCCCGTTCCAGGATAGCAGTCGCACTATCCACTTCACTGGTTGTCAGATCGGTTGCAACGGCATCATCGTAACTCTCGAAAAGAGATTGCTTTCTTTGCGCCGTTATTGCAGTATTGTAAACTATTTTATAGAACCAGGTAGAGAACTTACTGCCAAACTGGAAAGACGGAAGCGCACGATACATCTTCACAAAAGCATCCTGCACGACTTCTTCTGCCTCCTCGCGATTCTCCAGTATACGGAAAGCAATATTGAATGCCATCTGCTGGTACTTCGCGACGAGGCAGGAGAAACTTTTGGTATCCCCTGCCAGAATGCTTTTTATCCACTTTTGTTCGTCCATCAATCCGGTTTTATTGTTCTTTCTCCTTTTCCATCATCTTCAGAACAATGAAGAAATAAATGAGATAGGCAAGACCTCCACCCAAAACAGTAAAGATAACAACTGAAAAACCTTGCCAGTCACTCGGCATCGTATCATCCAAACAAATACCAGCCATAGCGCCCAATGCAAGTCCGACCATCAGTAAACCATTGCGTAGAGCATTGTATTTATTTACCTTCCGCTCAGGCTCTTCCAGTACGATACCCTTTTCGATCATAGCCATACGCTCTTCATGCTTTGTCCGGGTTGTTCTGATGACAAGTATCATAAGCAACAGTACAGGCAGACCAACCGCACAAATAATCGCAACCAAAGGAATTAACCATTCTTCCATAATTTCAATATTTAAAATGTTTCTAATTGTTTCGTTTACAGATAAGACTAACACTCCGGAGGAAAGGTTACAAGATAAAGAAACTTTTTTGGAAAAAAATACCCGGAGTCGGGCATATTGCCGATTCCGGGTATTAATAAGTTAGTTATCCGTAAATTACGAAATTAGTCTAATACTTTGATCTTGATGTTACGATACCAAACGTCGTCGCCATGATCCTGCAAACCGATGAAACCTTCTTTGTTAGGTCCACCACAGTTCAACAGCAGTTCGTAAGCCAACGGCCATTTGTCTTTGCTGAACTTACTTGCATCCAGCATTTCTTTCCACTGCTGAGTCCACAAGTGATATTCAACAACCGGTTCATCGTTCTGATAATGAACAACTGTACCTTTGTAACACATGATCTTTGATTTGTTCCATTCGCCGAACGGTTTAGAGTTCTGCGGTTTAGCAGGAATCATATCATACAGGGAAGCAGACATACGATTACCATCTTTACCCAACTTGGCATCCGGATGGTTTGCATTGTCCAGGATCTGATATTCAGGAGAAGAGATATAAGAAGGCTGGCCTTCTACTTCCTGGATCAGGATAAATACACCAGAGTTGGCGCCTTTAGCCACTTTCCATTCCCATTCCAATTCGAAGTTTTTAAACTTGTGAGCAAAAACCAGGTCACCACCGTCTTTTGCACCGGCTTCACCGGCACCGGATCCTTTAATATGGATTGCGCCGTCGTTTACTTCCCAAGCATTAGGAACATCTTCGCGGTCATATCCTCTCCAGCCATTCAATGTTTTACCATCAAACATAGTAATCCAACCGTCGGCATCTTTCGGGAATGTAGATAAATCTACAGTCGGTAAATCTAATAATGTGTATTCAGGCACGGCTGCTTCTGTTTTTGTTTCGGCTGTTGCATCGGCAGCAGCGTCTTCTGTTTTCTTTCCACCGCCACAAGATGTGAAATAACACATCATCAGCGCGGCACTTGCAAATAATACTGACTTCTTCATTTTTATGTAAGTTTAAAACTGTTATCTAGGCATATCTGGCAATTTCCAACCATTGCGATAATTGTGCTTGATCAGTTCGTTTGCAAACTGTTTAGCATTGATAGGATCAGTCCAGATCTTGTTGAATTTCGGGTCACCATCAACAATCTTAAAATCATCCTTAATCAGAATCTTGATCATTTCATCATCCTTGATGTTTGTGAACTGCATATTAGGACCATCCCACAGCAACTCTTTGTTCAAGTTCTGCAAACGAACAGCCAATACACCCATTACAACCATTTCGTTAAACGGACCTGCTTCTGAGAAATCAGATTTAGTCTTCACACGGCTGGAAGCATTTTCTTTACAAGCACGAACCCAATCCATTTCATGACCACCGCTCATTGCATTCGGAACACGACGGCAAACTTTAGGAGCAGCAGGAACACGTCCTGACAACAACCAAGGTTGCTGACCGTAGCAACCGCAAATCAACGTATCTTTTGTACCGTGGAAAATACACAGACCTCCACCAGGGCCCATCAATTGTTTTCCTTCAGGGAAGCCAGCAGGACGATCCGGCATCATACCACCATCATACCAGTGAATTTCAACTTCCGGTAAAGCCAGTTTAGGCATATTGTCGCGAGCCGGGAATGTCAACTTAACATGCTGCGCATTAGGAGCACAATCCTGCAATAACAGCGTGGAAGATCCCTGAACCTTTGTAGGATAACCCAGTTTCAAGGCTTTAAACGGCTGATGCATAATATGGCAAGCCATATCACCTAATGCTCCTGTACCATAAGCCCACCATCCGCGCCAGTTCCATGGGTGGTAGATTTTATTGTAAGCACGAACCTGCGCCGGGCCAGAGAACAAATCCCAATTCAATGTAGAAGGAATCTTATCCACTTTTTCAGGAGCATTCAGTCCCTGTGGCCAGATAGGACGGTCGGTAGCACATTCCACCTTTGTCACTTCGCCGATCTCACCATTCCAGATCCATTCGCAAACCAAATCGGTACCTTCATCTGAAGAACCCTGGTTACCCATCTGTGTTGCTACATTATATTCTTTAGCCAGATTAGTAAGCAGACGAGATTCATAAACAGAGTGAGTCAACGGCTTCTGGCAATATACGTGTTTACCCAACGTAATTGCATCGGCAGTAACGATAGCATGTGTATGGTCGGCTGTTGCACAGATAACGGCATCGATCGACTTACCCATTTCATCATACATCTTGCGGAAATCCCAATATTTCTTGGCATTCGGATGACGGTCGAAAACCGGTTTCGCATACTTCCAATCCACGTCACACAGAGCTACGATGTTCTCTGTTTTTTCAACATTCTTCAAGTTAGCATTACCCATACCGCCGATACCAACGCCTGCAATATTCAATTTATCTGTTGGAGCGATATGTCCATGACTTTTTCCAAGAACGGAACCGGGGACAATGGTCAAAGCTGCAGCAGCTGCTGCGCCTCTTTGAAGAAATGATCTTCTAGTGATGTTTGACATAGTAATAATTTTTTATAGATTAGCACTTAATAATAATATTTCGATTAAAATGTCACGTCTTAAAAACAAAAACTGTCGCAAATATAACCAATGCCAAAAGAACAACAAGCCTGTACATCCGGCTTTCTTTTTCAAAATAGTTTTTTTTAACAGAGCTTATAGACAATGTCTATTTTTTCATAAATATTATCTATATAGTTAGGGGTTGGAAAAGTCACCCTTTCTGTTATATTTGTCTTACAGAAAACATATTTACCTTATATCTGTTATATAAATGAAGACGTAAACATGAAAAAGGAACCAATACTCATTCGAATTTACCATTTTTACCTGGAAGGATTTCGATCAATGAAACTGGGTAAGACACTATGGCTGATTATTTTGGTCAAACTATTCATCATGTTTTTTATATTAAAACTGTTTTTCTTTCCTAATTACCTCGGAAAATTTGATAATGATTCCGAGAAAGAGGAACACGTATCAGGTGAATTGATCCAACGGGCAATAACTCCTTAATTAATATAGTTATGATCGCAAGCATTGACACTTCTTTGATTGACTGGTCGAGGGCTCAGTTTGCTCTCACGGCCATGTATCACTGGCTTTTTGTACCCCTTACTTTAGGGCTTGGCGTGATCCAGGCAATACTGGAAACCATTTATTACAAAACAGGTGACGAATTCTGGAAAAAAACAGCTCAGTTCTGGATGAAGCTGTTCGGTATTAACTTCGCAATCGGTGTTGCCACCGGTCTTATCCTTGAATTTGAGTTTGGGACGAACTGGTCGAATTACAGCTGGTTTGTCGGTGATATTTTCGGAGCGCCACTGGCTATCGAAGGTATCCTCGCTTTCTTTATGGAAGCTACGTTTATCGCAGTCATGTTCTTCGGCTGGGATAAAGTGAGCAAACGCTTCCACCTCGCTTCTACCTGGCTGACCATTATCGGAGCCACTTTGTCTGCTCTCTGGATTCTGATTGCCAATGCATGGATGCAGTATCCGGTAGGTATGGAGTTCAACCCCGACACGGTCCGCAACGAGATGTTCGACTTTTGGGCGGTTGCCTTATCGCCGGTAGCCATCAATAAGTTCTTCCACACGGTTTTATCCGGCTGGATCGTAGGCGCTTTGTTTGTGATAGGAATCAGCAGCTGGTATCTGTTGAAAAAGCGGGAAACCCGTTTCGCACTGGAAAGTATCAAGATCGGAGCCATATTCGGCCTGGTCGCTTCCTTATTGATCCTTTGGACCGGTGACGGTTCGGCTTATCAGGTAGCTCAGAAGCAGCCGATGAAGCTTGCCGCCATGGAAGGCCTTTATGAAGGAGGAAACGGTGTCGGCCTGGTCGGCATTGGGATGTTGAACCCGGAAAAGACTAGCTATAATGATAATGTAGAACCATTCATCTTCAATATACAGATCCCAAAGATGCTATCGTTGCTGGCAGAACGCAAAATGGACGGCTACGTGCCGGGCATCACCAACCTGATCGACGGAGGTTATCCTACTGCCGACGGCACTCCGGCTCTTTCGGCAGCCGAGAAGATTGCCAAAGGCCAACTGGCTATCCAGTCACTGGCCAACTACCGCAAAGCGGTCAAAGAGAAAGACGAGGTTGCCGCCAAACAATACCGCGCAACGCTCGATGAAAACTTCCCCTATTTCGGTTACGGATATATCAAAGATCCGGGCGAACTGGTTCCTCATGTAGGAATGACCTTCTACTCGTTCCGGATCATGGTTATTCTGGGCGGATACTTTATCCTGCTCTTTATCGTCGCCCTTATCTGGAGCAAAAAAGATAAGTTCAAAGACACCCGCTGGCTCCAATGGGTTTGTCTCTGGTCGATACCGCTCGGTTATATAGCCGGACAAGCAGGATGGGTGGTTGCCGAAGTGGGACGCCAACCCTGGGCGATACAGGACATACTGCCGACCAGTGCCTCTATCTCGAAACTGGCTACTTCGTCAGTTCAAATTACATTCTTCCTTTTCCTGATCCTCTTTACGATCTTACTGATCGCAGAAGTCGGAATCATGGTGAAAGCGATCAAGAAAGGCCCTACCGTATCTACTAACAATGATAACTAAAAACATACACCATGGACAGTACATATATATTATTACAACATTACTGGTGGTTCCTCGTTTCCCTGCTGGGAGCACTGTTAGTATTCCTGCTTTTCGTTCAGGGAGGACAGTCGTTGCTTTTCTCGATTGGAAAAACGGAACTGGAACAAAAGATGTTACTCAACTCAACCGGACGTAAATGGGAATTCACCTTTACGACACTGGTTACTTTCGGTGGTGCGTTCTTTGCCTCTTTCCCCTTGTTCTACTCTACCAGTTTCGGCGGTGCCTATTGGGTATGGATGCTGATCCTGCTTTGTTTCGTTATTCAAGCCGTATCGTATGAATACCAGGCAAAGAAAGGAAATTTACTGGGAAAGAAAACATATCAGATATTCCTGATCATCAATGGTGTAGTCGGACCGATCCTGCTGGGAACTGCTGTCGGGACTTTCTTCAACGGAGCAGAATTTTCGGTTAATAAAGGACAGATGACTGATATCGCCATGCCGGTTATTTCCACCTGGAACAACTCACTGCATGGATTGGAAGCGGCCTTTGTATTCTGGAATGTTTGCCTCGGACTGGCTGTATTCTTCCTGGCACGCGTACAGGCTTTACTTTATTTCATCAACAATATTGATAATAAAGATATAGTGACCCGTTGCCGGAAACGCCTGATCCCGGAGACTGCTTTATTCCTTGTATTCTTCCTGATATTCCTTGTACGTTTATTGCTGGCAGATGGTTTCGCAGTAGATCCCCAAACACAGGAAGTGTTTATGCAGCCCTATAAATATTTCATTAACCTGATCCAGATGCCGGCTGTACTGGTGGTTCTGCTGGCGGGTGTCGTACTTGTTTTATTCGGTATTATCAAAACAATCTTGTCGACAACCTGGCGGAAAGGGATCTGGTTTGCAGGAACAGGAACCGTCCTTACCGTATTGGCGTTGCTGCTTTGTGCCGGATGGAACAACACGGCTTATTATCCGTCCATCACGGACCTGCAAAGTTCGTTGACAATCCAGAACAGCTCGTCAAGTCCGTTCACGCTGAAAGTGATGAGTTATGTATCAATCCTGGTACCTTTCGTTCTGGCTTACATCTTCTATGCATGGCGTTCGCTCGACCTTCACAAGATCGACGCACAAGAAATGGAAGACAAAGACGGACATACCTATTAATGTACGGGCGGTTCGCGAACCGCCCCTGCAGATACCTCCCCTATAAAACAAAGGAAACGGCGAAGCTCACGCTTGGCCGTTTCTACATTTAACCGTTTTAAACAAAAAGAAAAAGTTAGTTAAGGCTTAGAATAAAATATCTTAAGTCTTTTCGCTTACAATATTTTGCTTCCATTAGGACAGCAAACAAATATATGTAATCCAACTCATCTTACGAACAATCGAGCTGCATTTTTTGCTATTTTTCACAGAACACAGATGCTTTTGTATTATCTTTGCAAACAAATATCCAAGGTATTCCTTTATGGCTGATTTTAACTTAAACATTTTAGGATGTGGTTCTGCGTTACCGACCACGCGGCATCTGGCAACTTCTCAGGTGGTAGATTTAAGGGATAAATTATATATGATAGACTGTGGCGAAGGCACCCAGGTGCAGATGCGTAATATGCGTATCAAATTCAGCCGCTTGAACCATATATTTATCTCTCATTTGCATGGCGACCACTGTTTCGGTTTGCCCGGCCTGCTCTCTACGCTCGGTATGCTGGGACGTACCGGCGACCTGGTTATCCATGCTCCGAAGGAGATCGAAAACTATATGCGCCCTGTGCTCGACACCTTTTGCAAAGGAATGCCTTATGAAGTCCGCTTCAATCATATAGACACTTACAGCCATTCGCTGATCATGGAAGACCGTTCCCTCTCGGTCTACTCCATTCCGCTGAAACACCGGATACCGACTTGTGGATTCCTGTTTGCCGAAAAGCCGAAAGAAGCACATATCATCCGCGAGATGACCGACTTTTACCAAGTGCCCGTCAAATGGATGAAAGACATCAAACAAGGGAAAGACTATATCACACCGGAAGGCGAAATCATTCCCAACTCACGGCTGACACGCCCTTCGGTAGCTCCTAAACGATATGCCTATTGTTCAGATACTGCCTATTCGCCTTCCATTATCCCGATTATCGAAGGAGTAGATCTTCTTTACCACGAAGCGACATTCATGGAAAGCGACAAGGCACGTGCCAAAGAGACATTCCATTCTACCGCCCGCCAGGCAGCAGAGATTGCTCTCAAGGCCGGTGTCAAGCGGTTAGTTATCGGACATTATTCCGCGCGTTACGAAGATCTTGCCGTACTTCATAAGGAAGCCCGAGAGATATATCCCGACACCATTCTGGGAAACGAAGGCATGGTCCTTTCCATCTAATGAAGCGGCTTTTCTCAAATAATAACGACTAAATATCACCCATATTCAAAATTATTCATACATTTGTACGAATTTAGGGTTTCGAATATGAGAATATTATTTTCCATAATTCTATTGATCAGCGTTTACGTTGGTAACTCGCTCACTGTGAAGGCACAGCAGGCGGCCGACTCGACGCGCGCTGTAGCTGCTTCCCAGATAGCTACGCCACAGGCAAAACCCGATTCCGTTTCGATCAGTGCCTATGACAACAAGATCGTTGTAAAGAATGCTCCCATCGGGAGTAAACTTGAAATCTACAGTGTTGTCGGTATCCGCGTAAAAGAATTCGAAATGAAACAACCTGACGGCGAATATACTGTAAACATTGCCAAAGGTTACTATATCATCCGCATCGGCGACACTGTTCGCAAAGTAGCTATCCGCTAAGACTTCCTTTTATTTTACATGACTTCCCCACAATAATATTCCCACTATAATGGGCATTTTACCCCACCGCAATGGGCATTTTACCCCACCGCAATGGGCATTTTACCCCACCGCAATGGGCATTTTACCCCACCGCAATGGGTATTTTTCCCCATACATATGGGGCTTTCCCCCCACACCTGTCAAAATAGTGGGGAATTAACAGTAAACTTTCGATCAGGACAAGAAAAAAGGACTCGCCATCAAGACTAGTCCTCTCTTTTGATAATTATATATATGTATAGGTTAAAAAGCGTAATCCAGACTTAAACCGAATACTTTATTAGTACGGCTATATACGTTAGTTCCGGGAAGGCCCGTGCCACTGTAATCGTTCGATTTTTTTGTATAATCATGGTAGGTTGTCCACATATAACCCACGTTCAAAGCCATCTTCTCGCTCAACATCACTTTGGCTCCGAAGCCCAATGAGTAAGAGTCGCAAGAGAAGCTGGTATCGCTCTGAAATTCGTCAGCCAAACCGTAATCTGTAATCTGAGCGCCACCGCTAATTGTCAACCGCTTGATCACATCCCATTCGATACCCAGCAGGTATTCATTCGTGCCCCGTTCCAGCGCTTTCTGCTTTCCGCCAGCCATTCCGGCTTTCTTGTCGTCGAAGAAGTGGTACTCAACAGAGGCCTTTAACATGGGTAAAAACTGATAAGAGGCAGCCACAGAAAGCATGGAAGGAATATCATTCGGCGTATTTACACCATGCTTGTAAGCACCAACCAAATCTTCCGCACTTTCGGGATAATCCAACTTCTTTGTATCGTTTTCAATGTTCAAGTTGGTTTTGAACTCATACTTGGCACCGAAATTAAACTTGCCGTATTTCACATCAACACCTAAAACCGGCGTCAATCCCCAACCAGTCTGATCGCAATTCAAGGCCAGCGGCATCAATTCCGCACCACCCAAATTTTGCTTCAGTTTTGCATTCAGATAACCGTCATAGTTTCCTGAAAAATAATTCATGCGTCCACCGGCAAAGGCAGAAAGCCAATCCGTGATTTTGTATCCCAAACCAAGTTGCAGAGAATAAATAAATTGTTTACCATCCATCGCACTATTAATAGTATACATGTCCGGAGTGACGATAGGACTTTTACCGCCTGTCTTCATATAGTTCGTCAAACTTTCCTTGAATATACCAGCCATAGCAGCCGATTCGAACATGGGCAAACCATCGTTAAACGAGGCCTTACCTCCTCCTCCCGTGATGGCGAAGAATCCGGAAATAGTCCAGTCACCTTTTTTATAAGCCGCAAAAACACTCGGAATGACGGGAGCAGCAGCCTTTCCTTTGTAATACTTTTTATAGGGAACATCACTTACTGTCGGAACCTTATTTACCGGATCAAAGCCATTATATGTGCCAAAAGAGGCATCGATATCTCTAGTCTGGAAAGCACTCTGTATACTCACGCCTACACGAAAACCATCTGTCGGCAAGAAAGAAAGGCCCGCCGGGTTAGACAAAGCACCATCTATATCAATTGCAGCACCTCGCGAAAGTGATCTTAAAAAGGCTGCATGCTGATTAGTATTTGTCAAATATCCACCAGCGAAAGAAAGCAGAGGCATCATCATCAATGCCGCACCTAATAATACTTTTTTCATATTTTACTTTTCTTTATTACAAAAACGGCAGCAAAGATAAATACTTTTCTTCAACATTGCACACTTTTAAAGAAAATGTGCCGCACAATTACATCATTTCTGTGCAACAACTCCAATTATCCCCCTCAATTTTCAATTCTCAATTCTCCATTTTCAATTAAAAAAGTATCTTTGCAGCGTAAAGGAATGCTTTCTTTACCGTGTGCTTGCTAAACCACGTATTAAAAACAAGAAAAATATGAAACATCAAGAAGCCGCTTTGGTATGCTTCTCCGGTGGACAAGACTCCACGACCTGCCTTTTCTGGGCGAAGAAGCATTTTACACGTGTAGAAGCCGTATGTTTTACTTACGGTCAGAAACACTCTCTAGAAATTGATATTGCACGTAAGATTGCTGCAGACGCCAATGTCCCGTTCCAGTTACTAGACGTTTCCCTGATCAGCCAACTGGCTCCCAACTCGCTGACAGACACTTCTATCACGATGGATGAAGACAAACCCGCCGACAGTTATCCGAACACATTCGTCCCCGGCAGAAACATGGTATTCCTCACCTTCGCCGCCATTATGGCACGAAGCAAAGGCATCTTTCACCTCGTTACGGGTGTTTCGGAAGCTGACTTCAGTGGATACCCGGATTGCCGTGACACCTTTGTCCGATCGTTGAATGTGACGCTCAACCTTGCCATGGACGAACAGTTCGTGATCCACACACCGCTGATGGACCGCGACAAGAGCGAAGTATGGCAACTCTCCGACGAACTGGGCGTATTCGACCTGGTTCGCACACAGACACTGACCTGCTACAACGGAGTCCCTGCCGATGGTTGCGGCCATTGCCCCGCTTGCAAGTTGCGCAAAGAAGGACTGGAGAAATACCTAAAAAAGAAGAAGAAGAAATAAAATTATGGATACAAGAAAAGAAGAAAACGAACTGCACCTGCTGGGCGGTTCTACCGAATATAAACAGGACTATGCCCCTGAAGTGCTCGAAGCATTCACCAACAAACATCCTGGCAACGATTACTGGGTACGTTTCAACTGCCCTGAATTTACGAGCCTTTGCCCGATCACTGGACAGCCGGACTTTGCTACGATACACATCGACTATATCCCCGATGTAAAGATGGTTGAAAGCAAAAGTTTGAAATTATACCTGTTCAGCTTCCGCAGCCACGGCGCTTTCCATGAAGACTGTGTAAACATTATCATGAAAGACCTGATCCAATTAATGGACCCGAAGTATATCGAAGTGACAGGAATCTTCACCCCACGGGGCGGCATCAGCATTTATCCGTACTGCAACTACGGACGACCGGGAACAAAATACGAAGCTTTGGCCGAAAAACGCCTTTTCTGTCATAATCAATAAGTCAGTTTTTTTAGACAAACTGATTACAACGTGGCAAATAATTACGTAGCTTTGCAATTACTTAATTGTAAACCTAAAATTATTTAGACCATGAGGAAGAAAGACATTACTATCAAGGCTGTACTGGCCGCAATGGCTTGTACAGCTTGTGTTAATCTAAGTGCACAAGAGAAAGAGTATCCGCAACCCGAAAAGATGACTCCGGGCATGTCGGAATACTGGACTCCCCAGCCCAAGATCGTTACACCGGGAGATATCAAGACCAATTCGGCTCCATCGGATGCAATCGTCCTGTTCGACGGCAAAGACCTCTCTGCCTGGGAAAACACTAAAGGCGAACCGGCGCAATGGACCGTTCACGACGGTGTATTCACTGTAAACAAAAAAACAGGCGATATCCAGACCAAGCAAAAATTCAACAATTATCAACTGCACATCGAATGGTGCGTTCCTGAAAATATTACCGGAAAAAGTCAGGCACGCGGCAACAGCGGTATCTTTATGCAAGGAATGTATGAAGTACAGGTGCTCGACTGCTATAACAATGAAACATACGTGAACGGACAGACCGGAAGTATCTACAAACAGACACCTCCATTGGCAAACGCTATGCGCAAGCCGGGAGAATGGAATGTATATGATATTATCTACACTGCTCCGATATTCAAGGAAGACGGGACTTATCGAGTACCTCCGCGTATCACCGTTATCCAGAATGGTATCGTTTTGCAGAATAACACGACAATCCTCGGAACAACCGAATATATCGGCTTCCCGAAAGTCGTTCCCCACGGAGCCGGCCCGATCGTCCTGCAAAGCCATGGCGACCCCAGCGAACCGATCAGCTTCCGGAATATCTGGCTGAGAGAAATGTAAGAAATACGAACTTATTCACAATACACAAAGGCAGGCCGTTAAGACCTGCCTTTGTCATTTTCCACTTATCGGTAAAATCCTCACTTTCGTCTATGAACCAACCTTCTATTTCTATTCTAATTGTATAGGAATTTAATGCGAAGTAGTTTTGCTTCAGAAAATAAAGGTAAAAAGATTGTTTAGGTCGCAAAACGAAAGCATTATGAAACAAGTATCTCTAATCATCCTCTCCTGTCTGCTCCTTCTGCCTGCCGGAATGAAAGCAGAGGACGACATGCCGAAGCAGTGGAAGCTTCGCGACTGTATTGATTATGCATTGGAGCATAACATCACTATCCGTCGTAACCGTATCAATGTCGAAAGCACGCAGGAAGACGTAAAGACAGCGAAAGCGGATTTTCTCCCCTCTTTGAGCGGAAACGTCAGCCAGCGTATCGTAAACCGTCCGAACAGTGCCAGCGGAACCATCATCAGTGGTGATAACATCACTACCAGTGAGAGCAAAACCTCGTACAACGGCAGCTACGGTATCGATGCCAACTGGACAGTCTACAACGGAAGTAAACGTGTGAACACTGTCAAACAACAACAGTTGAATTCCCGCATAGCCGAACTTACCGTCGACCAGAGTGAAAACTCCATCGAGGAAAGTATCACCCAGCTGTACGTACAAATACTGTATTCTGCTGAAGCAGTAAAAGTGAACGAGTCGACCCTGGAAGTAAGCCGGAAAGAGTTCGAGCGCGGACAGGCATTATTCGACGCCGGAAGCATTGCTTCGAGCGACCTTGCCCAACTGGAGGCACAGGTGAGCAACGACAACTACCTGCTAGTTACTTCACAGACCACCCTTCAGAACTACAAACTGCAACTGAAACAACTCCTCGAGTTGGACGGTGATTTCGAAATGAACCTTTACCTGCCGCAACTGGACGACAGCAGTGTACTAATCCCGCTTCCTACCAAAGACGATGTTTATCAGACTGCTCTTAACCTGCGTCCCGAAATAGAGTCAGGTAAGCTGAACATAGAAGCTTCGGATATGAATATCAAGATTGCACGTGCCGGATACATCCCGACCCTCAGCCTCAGCGCAGGAATCGGAACGACCAATGCCAACGGTAGTGATTTCAGTTTCAGCGAGCAAGTAAAACAGAACTGGAACAACTCACTGGGATTGACTTTAAGCATCCCTATTTTCGACAAGCGGCAGACCAAAAGTGCGATCAATAAGGCTAAATTACAGCGGCAGACCAGCCAACTGGACCTGATGGACGAACAGAAAACGCTTTACAAGACGATCGAAAGTCTTTGGCTCAGTGCCAACAGCGCACAACAGCAATATGTAGCGGCCACCCAAAAGCTGAAAAGTACACAAGCCAGCTACGCCCTCGTCAGCGAACAGTTCAACCTGGGCATGAAGAACACTGTTGAGCTACTCACCGAAAAGAACAACCTGCTGAGTGCACAACAGGAAACGCTCCAGGCAAAATACACAGCTATACTCAATGCCGGATTGCTGCGCTTCTACCAGGGAGAAGAGATCAATCTGCTCTAAAAAATATCCAGGAACGAATAAAAACAGATAAAGATATGAACAAGAAACTTATTATCGGTATAATAGCCGTGGTGGTCGTAGCCGGAGGCATCTGGTTCTTCACAGGCAAATCGACGAAAGGCGGCATCAGGCTCGAAACAGCCAAAGTGGGCCGCAGTTCCATCTCAAACACAGTGACGGCAACCGGAACAGTTGAACCGGTTACAGAAGTCGAAGTCGGAACACAGGTGTCCGGTATCATCGACAAGCTGTACGCCGATTACAACGACGTAGTAAAAGCCGGACAACTGATCGCAGAAATGGATAAAGTCAACCTGAAAGCCGAACTCGCTTCCGCCCAGGCACAGTTGGCCAGCAGCAAGAGCGAATATAAATACCAACAGAAAAATTATGCACGTAGCAAAGTACTTTTCGACAAGAAACTGATTAGTGATTCCGATTACGAAACAGCCACTTACAACTATGAGAAGTCGAAAGCTGCATACGAGCAAAGCCAGGCTTCGATGGTGAAAGTGAATCGTAACCTTGAATACGCCACCATCACCAGTCCGATCGATGGCGTTGTCATCAACCGTGCAGTAGAAGAAGGACAGACAGTGGCTGCCGGCTTCGAAACCCCGACCCTGTTCACCATCGCAGCCGACCTGACGAAGATGCAGGTGATTGCCGACGTGGATGAAGCCGATATAGGCAATGTAGAAAACGGACAGCGCGTCAGCTTTACCGTCGACGCTTATCCGAACGACGTATTCGAAGGAACAGTATGGCAGATCCGCCTGGGCGACAGCAGCAGTAGCAGCAGCAGTTCGTCGACTTCCACTTCAACCGTCGTGACTTACGAAGTGGTTATCACCGCCGACAATCCCGACCTGAAACTGAAGCCGCGCCTGACGGCCAACATCACCATCTACACGCTCGAGCGTGAAAATGTGCTGACAATCCCGACCAAATCGTTGCGTTTCGTTCCCGAAGAAGAACTCTTGACAGGCACCGGACTGACCGCCGACAACAGTGCACAGGAAGCACCAACCGGCAAACGTATCGTCTGGGTTAAAGAAGGACAACAACTCCATCCGAAAGTGATCACCGTAGGTTCGACCAGCGGCAATATGATCGAGGTAACCGAAGGATTGACCGAAGGTGAGGAGATAGCTGTAGATCTGACTTCCGATGCTCCTGCCCAGGTAGCCGCTACAACAGAAAAAAGCCCGTTCATGCCAGGACCTCCGGGAAGCAAGAAGAAGTAATTGAAAATTGAGAATTGAAAATCACCTGACAGTAATGAAAGAGATCATCAAACTAGATAATATCAAGCGCGATTTCCAGGTCGGCGACGAAACCGTCCATGCTTTGCGAGGCGTCAGCTTCACTATTTATGAAGGCGAGTTCGTCACCATCATGGGAACCTCCGGCTCCGGGAAAAGTACGCTACTGAATACGTTGGGATGTCTCGACACACCGACCAAAGGCGAATACTACCTCGATGGCGTTTCAGTCCGCACGATGGGAAAGAACGCCCGCGCTACACTGCGTAACCGGAAGATCGGCTTTGTGTTCCAGAGCTACAACCTGTTGCCCAAAACAACAGCTGTTGAAAACGTGGAACTTCCACTGATGTATAATCCCTCTTACAGTGCCTCCGCCCGCCACCAGAAAGCCGTCGAAGCCTTGATGGCTGTCGGACTGGGCGATCGTCTGATGCACAAGAGCAACCAGATGTCCGGCGGACAGATGCAACGTGTAGCCATCGCCCGTGCCTTGGTGAACGATCCGGCCGTGATCCTGGCCGACGAAGCTACCGGAAACCTGGATACACGCACTTCATTCGAGATACTGGTACTTTTCCAGAAGCTGCATGCCGAAGGACGTACCATCATCTTCGTAACGCATAACCCGGAGATCGCCCAATACAGCAGCCGCAACATCCAGTTGAGAGACGGCCATGTCACGGCAGATACGGTCAATACGAATATCCTGAATGCAGCAGAGGCTCTGGCCAAACTGCCTAAAAACGACGATTAACAATGAACGGAACAAACCTCATAAAAATAGCCCTCCGTGCCCTTGCAAACAACAAGCTGCGCGGTTTCCTGACCATGCTCGGCATCATCATCGGCGTAGCTTCGGTGATCACGATGCTGGCCATCGGGCAAGGCTCCAAGCGGAGCATACAAGCCCAGATCAGCGAGATGGGCTCCAACATGATCATGATACATCCGGGAGCCGACGTGCGCGGCGGTGTACGCCAGGATGCATCGGCCATGGAAACGCTGAAACTGGAGGATTATCAGAACATTGTCGATGAAACCCGTTACATATCAGCGGTTTCCCCATCGGTCAACAGTAGCGGACAGGCCATTTATGGAGCCAATAATGCTCCGACAACGGTTTACGGTATCAGCCCGGATTACCTGGAAATACGCCGTTACAAAGTAGGTGACGGAGAAATGTTCACCGAACAGGACATCCAGACAGCTGCCAAGGTATGCGTGGTCGGCAAAACCGTAGTCGACAACCTTTTCACGGGTGGCGAAAGCCCCGTAGGCAAAGTCATACGTTTTCAGAAATTACCTTTCCGCATCGTAGGTGTATTGGAAAGTAAAGGATACAACAGCATGGGAATGGACCAGGACGACCTAATCTTAGCTCCATACACAACTATTCAGAAAAAAGTCCTGGCCATCACCCATCTGCAAGGCATCACCTGTTCGGCCCTCAAAGAGGAATACACCGACCAAGCCATCGATGAGATTACCGAAATACTGCGCCGCAACCATAAGTTGAAGGAAAGTGACGATGATGATTTTACCATCCGTAGTCAGCAGGAGTTGAGCACGATGTTGACAAGTACTACGGACATGATGACCGTGTTGTTGGCGGCTGTGGCCGGTATTTCGCTACTCGTGGGTGGTATTGGAATTATGAACATCATGTATGTCAGCGTCACGGAACGTACCCGCGAAATCGGCCTGCGCATGAGTATCGGTGCCAAAGGAATCGACATCCTGGCGCAGTTCCTCATCGAGTCTATCCTGATCAGCGTAACAGGTGGGCTGATAGGTGTGGTATTGGGCGTAGGAGCGGCCCTGGTGGTCAATGTGGCAGCCCATTTCCCGATCTATATACAACCGTGGAGTGTGATGCTGTCGTTTGCCGTCTGTACCGTCACCGGAGTATTCTTCGGATGGTATCCGGCTAAAAAAGCAGCCCAACTCGACCCGATCGAAGCAATACGCTACGAATAATATATCAGCTGTCAATAATTTAATATCTTTGTAAATATGAATACAGCAGGAACAACACCGACACACGTATCTCCCCCCTTCCGGGGAATGGGTAGCCTCATACACATCGTTGCCTGGGGCATCCTGATCGGGCTCCCCTTTTTCTTTACAGGCAGGGAGACGCAGGAGATAACCGTAGAAAGTTATATACGGTCTATTATTGTTCCGCTCTCTTTCATGGTGGTGTTTTATATAAATTACTTCTTCCTGGTGAAGCATTACCTGTTCTCCAAACACGCCTGGAAGTTCTTCCTCAGCAACGTGATCCTGATCGCGACAGCCATGGTCCTGGTGCACCTATTGATGCACCTGTTGCCACCACCGGAGTTTCACCGTATGCGTCCGGAAAAGGAATGGCAGGAAGTAATCGGCTTTTTCTTCGTCAACGCATTGCTTTACGGGCTGGTGGCCGGCCTGAGTGTAGCCATCAAGATGACGAACGGCTGGTATGCAGTCGAGTCGGCACGCCGCGAACTGGAGAAGAGCCGTGCCGAAGCTGAACTGCAGAACCTGAAAAGCCAGCTTAACCCGCATTTTCTGTTCAACACGCTCAACAATATCTACAGTCTGATCGCTTTCAGTCCCGAACGGGCACAGGAGGCCGTGCACGATTTGAGCCGCCTGCTCCGCTACGTACTCTACGAAAGCAGCCAACAACTCGTCGGATTGGAAAAGGAACTCGACTTCATCCGCAATTATGTGGAACTGATGCGTATCCGTCTGCCGGAAAATGTGGAGCTGAAAACAGAAATATCCGCCGTCCGTCCGGATGCCGAAATAGCCCCGCTCCTGTTTATTTCGCTGATCGAGAATGCCTTCAAGCATGGCGTAAGCAATAACAAACCGTCGTACATCCATCTGGATATCCACCAGACCGGCGACCTTGTTGTCTGCTACCTGCGTAATAGTTATTTCCCCAAAGATGCAGAACAGGACAAAAGCGGCTCGGGCATAGGCATCAGCAACCTGCGAAAACGGTTGGCCCTGCTCTATCCCAACCGGCATATCTTCTCGTGCGGAATAGACGGCGACAGCTATTACAGCATGTTGGAACTGCAACTCATAAACGAACCTAAAAATGAAAGCGTATGAAACTGACCTGTGCTATCATTGATGACGAACCACTGGCAATCAGCCTGCTGGAAAGTTATGTAAACAAGACGCCTTTCCTCTGCCTGGCGGGAAAATACAACAGTGCCGTCAACGCACTCCCGATCCTAAGCAAGGAGCCGGTCGACTTGCTTCTCCTCGACATTCAGATGCCTGAACTCAGCGGTATGGAGTTCTCACGCATCCTGGAAGCAGATACGCGGATCATCTTCACCACCGCTTTCAGCCAATACGCACTCGATAGCTATAAAGTAAACGCACTCGATTACCTGTTAAAGCCGATCAGTTATCCCGACTTCCTTAAATCGGCCAACAAAGCGCTCCAATGGTACGAATTACTGCGTAACAACACGATGGAACCGGCAGTGGTCCCACCCGTACAAGAGAAGAATGAAATCGAAAGCATCTTCATCAAAACGGAATACAAACTGATGCAGATCGAATTGCGTAAAATCCTGTATATCGAAGGATTGAAAGACTACGTCAAGATATTTGTAGAAGGCGAACCGCATCCCATCCTCTCCCTCGTAAGCATGAAAACAATGGAAGACATGTTGCCAGCGAACCGCTTTATCCGCGTGCATCGCTCCTTCATCGTACAGCCGGAAAAAATCAAAGTGATCGAACGCAACCGCATCGTCTTCGGTAAAGAATACATCCCGATCTCCGACAACTACAAGCAGAAATTCATGGAATTCCTGGCACAGAGGTCGCTACTGCCTTAATAATTGAAAATTGAAAATTAAGAATTGAGAATTAGGCTTCGTGTTCAGTGAACAAATCGATAAAAGCCGAAATAGTTCCTGACTCTTAATTTTCGATTCTCTACTTTCAACTTTCAATTAGAAAAGTTGTAACAACAACTTTTCCAACGCCTTCGTCATTTCCCCCATACTACAGGAATAGTTGTTGGAGAAAACGGCGACAGCATACGTCTTGCCATCCTTGGTTATATATCCGGCATAACTTCTCACACCAGTGATACCGCCACTTTTCAAGCGGGCCTTTCCCTGTAGTCTAGTCCCTTTCAGCAGGTTCCGCACCGAACCTTCCACACCGGCTTCCGGCAACGAAGCGATAAAAGCCTCCGACGCATCCGATTTCGTGGCCATATACACCAGCATATCCACAATAAAGCCGGCCGAAACCTTATCAGCCGGAGCCAGTCCGCTTCCATCGTTCATCCGCAACGGGAAAACATCCAGTCCTTTCTTCCGCCAATGATCGGCAACCACCTGCACACCTCGTCCGAAGGAAGAGATTACCTCGTTCCGCCGTGGTTGATATTGCAATCCAACCGTCTTGAGCAACGCATCGGCAAACAGGTTATGGCTGACATGGTTGGTGACACTCGCAATCTCCTTCAAGGCCGGCGAATAAGTAGTAACGATTGTTTTCCTTTCACTCTCCTTCCATTTTCCGGCTTCCGACTCGATACGGAAACAGCTCGGTTCACCCGTCACCTCGATGCCTTCCCGTTCGAGTCCGGCAGTCAGGTAGCGCGCCAAGAATAAGGCCGGATCGGGAATATCCCCTTTCAATATATAACTTTCACGGTTGGAAGGGAGAACGCCATACAAATAACGTTCGTCAGACAGCGGTGCACCGATAATATAGGCACTGTCTGAAGCTACCGGAGCAGCTTTCAGGTAATTGACAAAATGAACGGTCGGCAAAGCCGGATCAGTTCCCCTTACCACCGGACGGGTATCGGGAGCCCCCGTCTTCAGCGCTAACTTATACATATTGTCGAATACAGAAAGGCCATAGCTTCCCGGTGCATAATAATTCCCCATATCCTCACGCAGCCATTTGATGGACGAACCCTCGGTATCGAAAATACTCTCATCGGACACTACCGCCCCGTTTATCTTCCGTATGCCGGCCTTTTTCAATGCCGCTATCCATTCAGGCATGAAGGTATTCTGCGCAGGCCGGTACGTACTTTTGTCAGGTGCAAAATGGGACGAGCCAAGCGATGGGTCGCCACCTCCTTTTATATAAAGGTTTCCGTTGAGCACACCTTCTTTTATCGTCCCGTCATACTCCAGGGAAGTTTCGTAGCAAAAATCCTCTCCCAGTATCTCCAGGGCTGTTGCAGTTGCAACCGTCTTCAACACTGAGGCAGGCGACACCAGTCGGTCTGTATCATAACTATACAAAGTCTTCCCGTCCTGCAGGTCTTTCACCACAATCGAAAAGGTAGCTCCTTTCATGTAAGGAGCATTCAATAGTTGCTTTACTGGCTGGGGAGTTTGTGCCTGGGGCTGCCAAGAGCAGCATAGCATCAGGGCGGCACATAATATTTTCTTTATCATCTTGTTGTCCTATTCTACTTTATTCTATCTTTGTTGCAGGCAAAGATAAAAATTAAAATATGAACTCATTGTTTGAAAGACCATTTACATTCGACCGGGTAACCCGTATTGTTTTCAGTATCGTTATCATCAGCGGTTTGCTCTATCTGATCGCAGTCCTGCGAAACGCGTTGCTTCCTTTCCTGATCGCGTGGTTGCTAGCCTATCTGATGCAGCCTTTCGTCAAGTTTTTTCAATACAAGCTCAAACTGAAAAGCCGTATTCTGGCTATCGTTGCGGTTATCCTTTCCGCTTCGCTGATCATTGGCCTGGCAGCTACGCTGGTTGTCCCGTCGGTGGCCCAGGAGGCAGACAGGACACTCAGCCTGATGCGCACGCATAACCCAGGTGAAGGGCATATTCCGCTCATTCCCGAATCGTGGATCGAATATCTGGAAAACAACGTCGATATCAACCAGCTGATGGAACTCCTCAGCCGCGAAAACATACAGAATGCAATCAAACAGTTGGCCCCCAAAGTCTGGAACATCCTGTCGAACACGTTCTCCATCCTGTTCAGCATAACGATCGTCTTTGTGATACTTTTATATTTCATATTTATCCTACTCGATTACGAAAAGATAGCGAACGGCTGGATCAACCTGATTCCCGCCCGCCAGCGTACTTTCGTAAAAGGACTGGCCGATGATGTGGAGCAGAGTATGAACCGCTATTTCCGAGGGCAATCGTTGATCGCCTTATGCGTAGGTGTCTTGCTGGCTATCGGCTTCAAGATCGTAGGTTTCCCGCTGGCCGTCACATTGGGACTATTTATCGGCGTCCTCAACCTGATCCCCTACCTGCAAGCCATCGGCTTGATACCAATGGTAATCCTCAGTCTACTTAAATCAGCGGAAACGGGACAAAACTTCTGGCTCATTTTCGGATCGGGTTTGTTGATACTCGGAATCGTACAGTGCATTCAAGATTTATATCTCACCCCCCGCATAATGGGAAAAGCGATGGGACTAAATCCGGCCATCATCCTTCTTTCTCTCTCCATTTGGGGAACTTTACTGGGATTTATCGGATTGATCATCGCATTGCCGCTCACAACCCTCTGTCTGTCTTATTATAAGCGTTTTATCTTAATGGAAGAGGACACTACCCCACCACCTCCTGCCGATAATCAACCTTCAGAAGAAAAATAAATGTACTTTTTTTGAAAAAAAGTTAGCCCTACTATTGCAAATTCAAAAATAAACCCTACCTTTGCACCCGCAATACAGAAGTAAAGCATACCGCGATACAGAGTATTCAAATGATGATTCGCTAGCTCAGCAGGTAGAGCACATCCCTTTTAAGGATGGGGTCCTGGGTTCGAACCCCAGGCGGATCACTGAAAACAAAAGAAAAATCAAGCAAATCCCTGATAATCAAACATTATCAGGGATTTCTTTTTTCTGATAGGTAGCAGAAAATAGCCATTTCAAGCATATTATCGGTGGATAAATCGTGGGACTAAAATTTAGTTCGAAAAAGTCCCACGAATTTGCATATTTCTCACTGATTCATAGTCTTTTGCATAGCACTACTTTGGAAGAGAATACATAGTTTTGTAACTCTAAAAACGATGTAAAAATGGCTAGAAAATCATTTTCTGTTTTGTTCTTTATCAAAAAAGCCAAGTTATTAAAGAACGGAGAAGCACCTGTGTGCATGAGAATCACTGTAAACGGCTGTATGGTAGACATTTCTATCAAAAGAAGTTGTCCCGTAAACCTATGGAATCAAGCAAAAGAGAATTCAAAAGGAAAAGACCGTATGTCAGTGGAACTGAACCATTACATAGAAATCACACGCTCACGCATACACCAAATTTATAGGGAACTGGAAACTTCCGACAAGGTTATCACCGTTGATCTTGTGAGAAAACTGTATTATGGTGTAGATGAAGAAAGCAAAACCCTTTTGCAAATATTCAGAGAACACAACGAACAAAGTCGTAAGCTGATCGGCAAAGACTTTGTTAGTAAAACCGTTCAACGGTATGAAACCACTACCCGATATTTGGAGGAATTCATCAAGAAAGAATATCAGTTATCGGATATTGCCCTGAACAACTTGGAAGCCAACTTCATTTCTAAGTTCGATGCTTTCTTGAAGATTGAAAAAGGTTGCGCGCAGAACTCCGCTATCACCCGATTGAAGAATTTGAAGAAAATTATCCGCATTGCTCTGGAAAACGACTGGATAAAGAAAGATCCATTTGCTTACTACCGCTTCAAACTGGAAGAAACTGATCCCGAATTTCTGACGATGGACGAGATTAAAATCATTCTCGCTAAAGAGTTTACAATTAAACGAGTAGAACAGGTACGGGACGTTTTTGTCTTTTGCATATTTACTGGCTTGGCGTTCAGTGACGTGAAAGATTTATCTCCTGAACACTTAGTAAGGGACAATAAAGGGGAACTTTGGATAAGGAAGAACCGTCAAAAGACAAAAATCATGTGTAATATACCTGTGCTACCTGTGGCAATTTCTATAATTGAAAAGTATAAAAATGTGGCAGAATGTACCGGAAAACTATTGCCTGTTTTGAGCAATCAGCGCATGAACAGCTATTTGAAAGAGATTGCCGATGTATGCGGGTTGCAGAAAAATCTGTGCACACATTCAGCCCGACATTCCTATGCCACCTCTATATGCCTAGCGAATGGCGTGAGTATGGAAAATGTTGCTAAGATGTTAGGACACGCAGATACAAGCGTAACCAAACACTATGCACGAGTACTGGATCAGAATATTTTCAAGGATATGCAAAAAGTAAATAGCTGTCTGTCGGAATTGGCTATATAATAAAGGCAGTAGCCCATATAGAAAAAGGATTGGGAAGAATGAATTTCATTTTCTCAATCCTTTTTCTTTTAAAGTAAGTTTTCCAGAACTCAATATGAAACATTGACAAAGGTAAGTTCCGTATTTAGCCTGTTCAAGTCCAAGCCTTCGGTTTAGATAAAAATCTTCCTCTCATTGCATTTCGAGCGTATTTTTATCTAAAGACTTGCACAGACTAAATACTTCACTGGAAAAGTCAATGATTCAAATTAAATTCCGAAAAACAATGTTTTCGAGGGTGGTAGGTTATTCCTTCCAGCTTTCAAAGTAGTGCTTTTGCAATAGCTTATCAATATCACTTTGCCGATAGATGATTTTACCTTTTATCTGGATAAAGGGGATTAGCCCTGTATCTCGCCATTCTTGCAGGGTTCGCAGACTGACATTCAGTTTCTTGGAAACTTCATTATTAGAAAGAAAGCGTTCCCCGTTCAAGTGGGGCTTGTAATGCTTGACTATAGATTCAATGCCATTCAGCATCGAATCGAGTGAAGAAATAAATTCTTTGACTTGTGGGGTATCTTTATTTATTAGTTCCATGATTGAAAGATTGTTTTATTGAAATATTGATTTCAAGATTGCTAGATGGCTAATCAGGTAGATGATTAGCTGGTTGATAGATTAGTTACGCAGATAGTCACCCAGCGATGAAATGCTAAGTACGTCTTTTGGCGAATCATAATCTATATAAAGCCGTTTGGATGCAATGGCAATAAAATACTGGCTACCATCTTGCTGTATCTCATAAATAGCGGGTGAAGCCTGTTTAGTAATTTCCGATACATATATAATAGAAAGAAGATACTCTTTATCGTTCCGATAGATGATAACTGTAGGATTCAGATTAACACTTTCCCATGTGCCGACAATAGAAAACAAGTTGAAGGACGGATAATCTTCTTTAGTTCTTTTCATAAGGCATGATTTGTTTGGATGATTGATTTTGTGTTTCACTGTCTGCAATAATTCTTTCAATATCGGAAGACTTATAATAAATCTTGCTCCCAATTTGAGAATAAGTTAGTCGCCCACTACTTCGGTAATATTGCAGCGTTCGCTTGCTAAAGCCTAACAACAGGCACACTTCCTGACTATCCAGCCAGTTTTCTACTTTCTGAGTATGAGTGCTGCACAAACTTTCTATCCGTTTGGCAAACTCTGTGAGCCTCTCGCAGATATACGAGAATGTTCTTTTTTCGATGGTTACTACTTCCATACATTTAATTTTTAATGGTTTATAAAACGTGTTGATTCTATTTTCATCGGCAAATGAAAGAAGAATCAAGAGCCGTTTTCAAAACTGTCCGAGAGTGGTATCAACAGGTTGTTGGTGGCATAGAACGCAACAATAGAAAAATTCCGAATCTAATGTATCACAGCTTCCTGTGTTTACACAATTGATTTAATCGTCATACTTCCAACCATAGCAACATGATAAAAAAGAATAATAAGCTTCTCACCTACTTAAAATTTCTCAAAGAACATCATTGAGAAATAAATAATTGCTTCTTTTGCTATGCTGAATAGAAACTCGACAAGATGAACCGAAGTATTGATATAAAAACAATTGAAGCCTTGAGGTCAGGTAACCACAAGGCGTTTGAGATTATATTCATTACTTACTACAACAAAATAAAGACGTTCATTTTCAATTATATAAAATCCGAAGTAGATGCAGAGGAACTGGCAGAAGATATATTTGCAAATATTTGGTTTAATCGTCAATCTATTGATATTGGCAAATCCTTTGAATCTTTCCTGCATACAATTGCCAGAAATGCTGCTCTCAACTTTTTAAAGCATAAGTATGTACACGATGCTTATGTGCATAGCTTAATAAATTCGGAATGTACAACACCTACCTCTGAAGAAAATCTAATAGCGAAAGAGTTAGGTTTACTGATAGATGATGTTGTTGAGAAAATGCCTAATCAGCGAAGAAGAATTTACCAGTTGAGTCGTAAAGACGGATTGAGCAATGAAGAAATATCAACAAAATTAAATACTACCAAAAGAAATGTCGAAAGCCAACTAAGCCTTGCTTTAAAGGATATAAGAAAAGTCATTTCTCTCTTTTTCATCTCTATCATCTAATTTTTCAAAAAAAACAGCTATCTTTTCACTGAGATTCTTACCACTTGCTTGTATATATAGTAAAATGCAACAAAATGGAGAAAAAGAATACAAGCAAAATAATTAAAGAATACCTACCCAATCGATTCTCGCCTGAGATAGAGGAGCGAATTCAAAAATGGATAATACAGGAAAATGGTAGTGCTGAAAAAGAAAAAGCTTCTTTTGAATATTGGAATGAACTAGATATAGAAGCTAACTCAGATACATACTCAGCCTTAAAACGCACTAACAGAAAGATTGGATATTTGAAAACACCATTCTTTTCTAGAACTGCTCGTATTGCAGCAGCACTTATTCCATTATTCTTCATCATTGGTGGATATTTATACTATACATCTAATCAAAATCGTTTGATTGAAATATCTACTGCACATGGCGAAACAAAGCAAATATTACTACCCGATAGTTCTAAGATATGGATTAACGCAGGAACAACAGTGAAATATCTCAAAACTTTCTCCCCTAAAGAAAGAGTTGTACAACTAGATGGGGAGGCTTACTTTGCTGTCAAAAAAGATTCCTCAAAACCGTTTATTGTACAAACGAATCAACTATCTGTAAAAGTGCTAGGTACAAAATTCAATGTAAAATCATACTCAACTGACAAAAATATTACAACCACTTTGACAAGTGGAAAGGTGGAAGTAAGTACTCCTTCAAAAGATTTTAGGGTACTAAAGCCCAATCAGCAGCTAACTTATAATAGAAGCACCTCTAAAATAGAAATTGTAGAAATTCCAGCAGCAGAGACTACTAATTGGATTACAGGTAATCTGATATTCATAAATGTTTCATTTGCAGAAATAGTACGGACACTAGAAAGGAAGTTTGATATAGCAATCGAATATAGAGATAGCACCTATGCTTCCAAATTATACACTGTAAAATTCTTAAAAGGAGAAAATCAAAATGAGGTGCTTAAAATACTAGGAGATATAGTTGGATTTACTTATGAAGTAAAAAACGACAAAGTAATAATACATTAAGAACGTTTTGCCTATGAATAAAAAAAGAACTGGGAAGCAGCTTGAGACCCTCAACCCAGTTCTGAAAAGTCAAATATCATCAAACCGTGAAGTTAAATGAATAATCAACATACAAATATACAAAAATGAATCAATTTATCAGTAACAATCAATCATATAAGATTGCTATAATTCTATTCTTTGCATTTCTTCCATATATGGTTATTGCTCAAAGTAAAGAAAATAAGATAACGATACAAGATAAAAATATCTCATTAAAAGCTCTTTTTGAACAAATAGAGAAGCAAACGACATACAGTATAGCCTATGAACAATCGGCTTTGGATCTAAGTAAAAGAATCTCTCTTTCTTTAAAGAATACAGATATAAATACTGTATTGAAAATAGCTTTGAAAGAAACTAAGCATACCTATAAGATAAACGGGTATCACATCATCATTTATCCTATATCGATAGAGAAGCAAACTATAAAGACAAAAAAGGTCACACAAATAATAAAAGGAAGCATTATAGATGCCATATCTGGACAACCTGTGTACTCTGCCCTAATTAGTGTTGTCGATAATCCTGAATTAACTGCCGTCAGCGATAGTCTTGGGCGTTTCACAATAAAGAACGTTTCAATAGGCAGATACAATATTAAAACAAGCTGCTTAGGTTATGAACCTCATGCCATTAATGAATTGGTAGTCACTTCAGCTAAAGAAGTCATTTTGAATATTTCCCTTAAAGAGGATATACATTTATTATCCGAAGTAGTAATACGCCCCAATACAAATAAGGAAGTGGCATTAAATCCAATGGCATTAACCGGAGGACGAGTTTTAACAACTGAAGAAGCAAGTCGTTTTGCTGGTGGCTTTGATGATCCGGCACGTTTGGTCTCCTCTTTTGCCGGAGTAGCAGGAGGAATAAACACAAATGCTCTTGTAGTAAGAGGAAACTCTCCACAATATTCTCAATGGCGTATGGAAGGTGTAGAGATATCTAATCCTACACATTATGCAGATATGACAGGATTAGGAGGAGGTTTATTGAGTGGTTTGAGTTCTAATGTATTGGGAAACTCGGATTTCTTCAATGGTGCTTTCTCCGCAGAGTACAATAATGCGCTAGCAGGTATATTTGATATGTCCATGCGAACGGGAAATAGCCAAAATTACGAACATGCTTTTCAACTAGGTGTTTGGGGGCTTGATTTAGCCTCAGAAGGTCCTATTAATAAAAAGAATAATAGTTCCTATTTATTTAACTATAGATACTCTTTCTCTGGGCTATCAGATGCTATTAGTGGAACTGATGAGGGGCTTAATTATCAAGACTTAGCTTTTAAATTCAATTTCCCTACAAAGAAAGCTGGAATTTTTACAGTATGGGGGCTGGGATTATTGGACAAAGTTTTGCAGAAAAATGAAGAAAATCCAGAGAATTGGGAATATACATCTGATAAGCAAAAATCAGATAATACGTTTACTAAAGGAATGTTTGGAATTGGGCATAAAATATATTGTAGACAAAATTCGTACATTAAAACATCTTTAGCTACAACTTATACAAAAGTTCATGCTATAATTGATCAAGCAGACGATAAAATGTTTTTTCATCGGATGGCAGATATGAAAAACAGCAATACAGATATAATTCTAAACTCTTATCTACACAGCAAAATAAGCAAAAAACATTTTAATCGTACTGGGTTTACAATCACTCGAATGAGCTATGATCTTGATTTTAACATAAGTGATGATTTTGGTTTGTATAAGCCTATGCACCAAATAGCAGATGGAAGTCATACCGATTTTACATTCTCGGCATTCACTAGTTCTGTTTTTAGCCTTCATAAAAACATAGATGCCAGTATTGGTTTAACTGGACAGTATTTTGGTTTAAACAATCATTGGACTTTAGAACCACGTTTTAGCATAAAGTGGAAACTACAAAAAAATCAAACACTATCTTTTGCGTATGGTCTCAATAGTACACGCAGTCGATTAGATTATTACTATGTTCAAACCCCTAAAACAGGAAATAAGCTAGTTAATAAAGATCTGGATTTTAGTAAAGCACATCATTTTTCGCTATCCTATGGAAATAGGATAACAGATAATCTTTATCTGAAAATAGAACCGTACTTTCAATATTTGTACTCAATACCAGTAGAACCAAACTCTTCATTCTCCATTTTAAATTACAATGGCTACGGACTAGACAAAATGCTCATTAATAATGGAAAAGGGCGTAACTATGGACTTGATATTACATTAGAGCGTTATTTGAGAAATGGCTGGTATGCTTTACTTACAGGATCACTATTTAAATCCGAGTATATGGGAGGAGACAATGTTTGGAGAAATACGAGAATGGATCAACGCTTTATCACAAATGGCTTAGTTGGAAAAGAGTGGATATTTGGCAAAAATAAGAATAAAGTATTCAGTGCCAATATACGCTTAACATATCAAGGTGGCTATCGTTATACTCCAATCGACAACGAAAAGTCACAAATAGAACATGGAATCAAAGAAGATGAAGCACATGCATACAGTTTAAAACTACCCAATTCATTTACTACAGATTTAACTCTCCGTCTTCGGGTTAATAAGAAAAAAATAGCTCATGAGTTTTCATTTATGATTTTAAATGCCAATGGTTTCAAACAGACAGGATACGCATACAATATTGCAACAAACGCTATTGAGGAAAAACGCTATGCGCCAATTATTCCAAGCATAAGTTGGAAAATATATTTTTAAACTCTTATCAGAAAGAGTATGATAGCACTAAAATCATTCGCAACTACAAATCAGCGTCAATATATAATGTATAAACGACTAATTTAATGCTTATGAATGATTTATTACAAATGAGGATATTTGGACTATTGTCTAAAGCCTCACAGGAAGTTACTAATGAAGAAATGCGAGATGCCTATGGTGAATTTGTTGAACAAATTAGAACCGTGAGTAATAAAAATGACTATTCAACTACTTATCGGATTCTTGTAGCTACCCGTATTGAGATAGCTTCACTTGAAACAGCACCTCTTTACGGACAGGGGGAAAAATGCGCTTAAAAAGCTGTTCTTACAAAAGACACTGGCTATTGTCAATTCAGAACTAGAACTGTTCAATCTAAAAATCCAATATCCAAGTTCGTTTCAGAACCGAAATAACAACTTGCCATCCTCACCATTGTATCTAACAGATGAAACCTATCTCGTTAAAATCATGGAACTGGTTAGTGGATTATTTCTTACGAAAAGAGTAGTTACTTATACTGGAAAAGAATCACCACTAGCGGAAATTGGTAGAACCTTTGAATGGCTTTTCAACATCAAGTTGGGGGACATTCATAAAAAGCATGAGAATGTAATTTGCCGGAAAGCCAATAAACGCACGGAGTTTTTGGATTTACTTCGCAAAGCCATTATCGAAGAAAGTGAAAAGAAAGGCTATCTATAAATCAGACACTTATTTGCATTGTTCTTCCGAAATTTGCTTCATCAATCGATTGATAATAATAATGTTGAACTTAAAATTGAAGCAAAATGTATATAGACAACGAAAACTTCGAGAAGTGGATGGAGAAGCTATCCAAAAAACTCACCGAAATCGGGCAAGACTTGAAATCTCTTGTCAATACCGATACTGTATTCGATGAAAACGAAAGGCTGTTGGATAATCAAGACTTAGCCTTTCTGTTGAAAGCATCTTTCAGAACCCTACAACGCTATCGGGCAAAAGGTGTACTTCCCTACTTTACCATTGGACGGAAAACATACTACAGAGCAAGTGATATTCGGGCTTTCGTTCGCGAATATGCTGATTTTCAAACCTACAAGCAGTTTGAAAAAGCCAATCAGTTAGCAAACCAGCCCTGATAGCAAAAAGTAGCAGAGAAAAGAAGCCTGTGTTCAGGCTATTCCTCTGTGCCACCACCACGATTTAACACAAACTGCCTCACCTATCGGTTCAGCCCGTTTCGCTAAATCGAGCAAGAGGGAACTGGACAAGTCCTGTTCTTCCCTCTTGCCCTGCGGGGCAAAGCCTTCGGCTTTAGCGTATTACAAGAACACGCTGTAATGACACCTGTAATAAGCATTTTCTTTTCAATGCTTATTATCAGGCATTTATCTATTCATATTTCTATAAAAAAGTAATTACCATGCCAAATAGCAGTCGAAAAACGATATTCACTACCATTTCCATAGACAAGGAAACGGCAGCTTTGGTAGAGAAGATATGCAAACGCTATTCACTGAAAAAGAGCGAAGTTGTAAAGTTGGCATTCGGATATATAGATAAGGCACATATCAACCCATCCGAAGCCCCTGAATCTGTAAAATCAGAACTGGCGAAAATAAATAAGAGGCAGGATGATATTATCCGCTTTATCCGTCACTATGAGGAAGAACAACTGAATCCCATGATACGGGCAACAAATTCTATCGCTTTGCGCTTCAATGCTATCGGCAAAACTCTGGAAACTCTTATTCTCTCTCAACTGGAAGCCAGTCAGGAGAAACAAACAGCCGTGCTTAAAAAGTTAAGTGAGCAGTTCGGCAATCATGCCGATGTTATAAACAATCAGTCCAAACAGATTAATGCACTCTATCAAATACACCAACGGGATTATAAAAAACTACTTCACCTTATACAACTCTATTCGGAACTTTCTGCTTGCGGGGTGATGGATAGCAAAAGGAAAGAGAATCTAAAAGCCGAAATCAGCAATCTGATAAATATATAGGATTATGCACATAGATTTTGCTCCGCCATCAAGCGGAACATATAATAATGCTGGTAGTAGCCGACAACTAGCAAATTATTTGGAACATGAGGATTTGGAACGGATGGAGAAAGGAACCTATATTGATGGATTTTTCAATCTGACGGAGGATGACATCTATAAATCAAAGGTCATAAAAGATATAGATACCAATATCGGACAACTTCTAAAAACAGATGCTAAGTTCTACGCTATCCATGTCTGCCCATCGGAAAAAGAACTTAGAGCAATGGGTAATACAGAACAGGAACAAGCCGAAGCAATGAAAAGATATATTCGTAAAGTATTTATTCCTGAATATGCCAAGAACTTCAATAAAGAACTATCTGCTTCGGATATAAAGTTTTATGGCAAAATTCATTTTGATCGTAACCGTTCAGATAATGAATTGAATATGCACTGTCATTTGATTGTGAGCCGGAAAGACCAAACCAATAAAAAGAAGTCGTCACCACTTACCAATCATAAGAACACTAAGAACGGAATAATTAAAGGTGGCTTTGATCGTGTAAACCTATTCCAACAAGCGGAACAAGGTTTTGATAAACTATTTGACTACGACCGTCAACAACCGGAATCATTCGACTATCACAATACGATGAAGAACGGTTCAATCTCCGAACAACTTAAATTACGAGAACAGAATTTTGATCCTTTTACCTCTCTTGTGCTGGAAGTTGAGTTTCCATTCTGTTTTAAAGAAAAAATGGCCAAATTAAGAATTCAAAAGAAAAAAGGACGAAAGCTGTAAAGTTCTAATAGCTTTGATGCAACAAAATCAACAAAGAAAAGCAACATAAAGAAAATTTTCTAAAAATAACAATTATTTCTATCTTTGTATTTGAAAGTTTTAATAATCAATTTTACAGAAATGGGCACAATATCTTGTCTACATATATCAGATCTTCACTTTGGTGAATTGGACAACTCAGGCGTTGAAAGTTTCCATATCAACATATGCAATGATTTAAAGGAGAACGAACAGTATATAGACTACATAATTTGTTCTGGCGATATTTTTTATGGAAAAACTCTAGATAGAGAAAAAATATTAGAATTAGCAATTGGCTTTTTCAAAAAGCTAATGACAAGACTAAATAAACTATCTCTTGGAAATAACAAAATTATAACAGAAAACGATTTTATCTTTGTTCCTGGCAATCATGATATAATCAGAAATGATGATAAAGATATATATTCTTTATATAAGAAATTTCTAATTTCATTTTATACATTAGATAGATACGAAATTTTATATGATCCTATTCATTTGTCAACAACTAGAATTGAATATGATAAAAAAATAGTAATAATAGGATTGAATTCTTGTGCTTTAGTCCAACAAATAACAAATCAGGATCGGCAATGGATTGACAAGCTAAATCTTTCATCTTTAGCACTGGGAACAGAGAGGGAAAATGAAATAAAATCATTACTTCTGTCATCCAAATATGAATTTGATGATTATGGGGAAATATCAATGGAACAGCTAACTGATACATTTGATAATTTACTGCAAAATATTACTGATATAGAAAGTTATAGAGTTATTGTTGCTTTTCATCATCATATATATCCTTTTCCTGAAATATATAATAAATATGGTGATAGTAGCATGATACGCAATTTTGCTGCTGTTGTTGATTATTTTTTTGCTAATAATGTATCCATAATTTTACATGGGCATAAACATGCCTCAATAGCTCGACCAATTGTGACCAATAAGTTTTACAACAATCCTAATAAGATTATGCATGTTTTTTCAGCAGGAACCATTGGGTCAGATAGAGGAGAAAAATCATTTGAAGTTGTTGAAGTTCACTCTTTAAACGAAGTAACAGACGCTTTGGTAACTAAATATTCATATATAGGAATGGAATGTCAAAGTACAATTCCAATATCTGTTCCACCACAAGAAACGCCATCTATTGGATATGTTGAATTGTTAGATATATTAAAAGTTAAAAATAACAATTTATATAACAAATATATTTATGATATACAAGAAAATGATAACATATCATATTATGCCAATATCAATAATATCATTAGTTATGTAAGTAGTACACTCACTGTATTTAATGATACCAGAAAATTTCTAACTCAAAAAAGTGAGATTATCTACATTATGCTTTTGTGCATTCACTATCGCATCTTAGCCTTTAACAATAAAATAGGAGGCGAGAATAATAACACAATGCTTATTGCTGTAAAAGAACATCTAAGCAATATTATTAATGATGAAGAGTACATGAAAAGCTTATGCGAATTGATGGAAATAATTAGAAGCGATAACTACAATAAAAAATTCAAGCTTTTTTTTGAAAATGAATCCTTTTTTAGACTAAAAAAAACAACTTCTTATATAATATCTTCGATACATTTTGTTGATTTATATTTAGCATTGAGTAGGTATGGGGAATTTTATTTTAAAAATGAGGGTATTAAGAATAAAGTTAATTTTAAGTTAGAAGAGAATCATTTTCATATAAACATTCCTATAGCATCTATAAATTTTGTAGGAGATTCAGACCGAAGAAGTGCTATTGTTAATTTAAAGTGTAAAGAACCTACGGTACACAAAGCGGTAGTGCTAATTATAAAAAACTTTGAAGATCGCATATTAAAAATCGAAGATGCTTTTAAAGAAATAGGATTAAAGTTATATTATATCAGACCAAAAGTTGAAAAATTCGGGTACGATCTAGATAATTATAATTTTGAAGCATACATCCCTAAATTATTACCTCTACTTACAGGTGAGCACTTGTATAAACAAAAAGAGGTTTTTATAAGAGAATTAATACAAAATTCAATCGATGCTATTTCATTAAGAAAGAAGATTACACATGATATTTTTGACGACTCTGTATATATCTTATTCACAGAAGTACAAAACAATGGGAAAAATATTAAATGTATAAAAATAAGAGATAACGGAATAGGAATGGATTTATATAAAATTGAACGATATTTTACAAGCATAGGTCGAAGCTATTATACATCTGACGATTATGAAGAGTTGTTGGAAGATATAGATATAAAATCAAAACCTATTAGTAATTTTGGGATTGGATTTCTTTCTGTTTTTTTAGCTTGTAAAGAGGTGTCTGTTTTAACTAAAAGTATTGAAGAGGATAAAGAAGGGATAGATCTTCATATACCAAACTATGAAGGATGTTTTTTTGTTAAAAAAGCCCCGATTCAAACGGCTGGTACAGAAATCACTTTGTATGAAGATGACAAAAATAAATTTGCTTTTAATAACATAATCAGATATGTAACTAATACAGTCTTAAATCCTAGTTTAAAAATTGTCATAGATGATGAAATCAACAATAAACTATTAGAAATTGCTCCTAATAATCTATTTGAATCATATAAATCTAAAAAAGATATCCTATTTATTCCATTTGAAGAAGACGAAATAGTAGATTTGCCTTTTGAGAAAATAGAAGAAGGAATAACGAAGTATAAATATGGAGTTATAGTAGATTTTCAAGGAAATGATCGTGCAATAATTATGAATGAAGGGATTAAAATTGCAGGAAAATATAAAGGTATTGTTAATGATGATGTTCATATAAAGGCTAATGTTCTATATAATTTTCCAGCATCTTATGTTCAATTAGATGTTGCTAGAGAAAGAATAGTAAGTCTCAAATATAAAGATAAGGGATTTTTAAAAGATTTTACTCTAACAGGGAATGCCAATAATATATTAAATAAACAGGCTCTAGCCTATATTGGAAGATTGAAAAGGAGTAAGGCGAAAATGAAAATTATTAGACTCAACGAGTTGTATTATTTTCTAGGAAGAAACGCACTCTTTCTAAAAGAATTATTTATACTTAGACTTTCTTTAGTTGAGAATAAAATAAAAGTAAATTTCCAAGAATACAACATGACAACTGATGATGATAACAGTTTCTATATAGGATGTGATTGTTATAAAAATGAGAACAAACTCATTGAAATATATGATCTCGTATTCTCAAATGAATTTACAATAAAAATAAAAGAAAGTGCAAAATCTAAAAATTTAATAGTAAATATATCAGAACAGATACAAAAAAAATCATTATTTGAAAAAGATATAGAGGTGGTAACTTTGCGTAAGAATATGATTATAGATGTGTATAAACGATTATTCGTCGAAGAGATTGATATGGACCTACTATCATGCACAGTTACATTTTTATCAAAAATGGACATAAAAAGGAAAGGAAAGAATTTAAAAGCCCTTGCAACGGATTGGTATAATAATTGTTGTAACAATACATCTGTTGATGATATACGTAATTCTCATATTTAAAATTGAATGTATTAAATAAATTGACTATCTTTGCCCTTAGTATTCTCCATGAGCAAACTACCGCAAAAGCACGTAGCAAATTAGTGGGATAATTCATGGGATATGCTTGAAGCTGAAAATATAAAGTTTTAAAAATCAGCGTGGTAACTCTCTTAGGAGAATCCCAGGCGGATCACTGAAAGACAAGTCAAAACAAGACTTAAAGAAGACAACTCCTACAATATCAAGGTATTGCAGGAGTTTTTTCTTTGTATAATGTCCGTGACCAAAGACACGAAAAGGTCACGAAAAGACACACTTCTATGACCAATTCGTGACCAATCCAAATTCCAGAAAAACAGGTCACGGAATGTCCAAAATTGGCTAACCTCTGTCCACATTTGTCTTGGCTGCAAATGTCTCATTTTCAATCAATCAAAGTAATTTTGCAATTAAAAAAATGAGATTATGAGAACAACTTTCAAACTATTATTTTTCGTAAAACGAAATGCAGCAAAGAAGAACGGCAATGCACCAATCATCGCACGCATAACCATCGACCAAATTGTGTCGCAGTTCAACACCCAAATGGAGATAAATCCCGCTAATTGGAGCGTCAGCGCAGGAAAGGCAGCAGGGAGAAGCGCCGAAGCAATAAGTATCAACACCATGTTAGATAGCATCCGCAGCACCGTACACCAACATTATCATGCTTTGTTGGAACAAGACGGTTATGTGACCTCTGAACGGGTAAAAAACGCCTTTTTAGGTAAGATTGAACGGGGTAAAACCTTAATAGAGTTCTTTGAAATGCACAATGAACAATACTTGCAGAAGGTAAAGATGAATACGGCAGATAAAACTTATTCCCGTTACGAACTGACAAAGAAACGTCTTATAGAGTTTATGAAGTTCAAGTATTCAGTTTCGGATATGCTTATCAAAGAAATAAACGTGGTGTTCATTGATAACTTCCTGCTGTATATTAAGAACCATCACGAATGTACCCACAACACAGCGATGAAGTTTGTACAACGCTTTAGAACCGTTGTGAACTTCGCAAAGAACACTGGGTTGGTTACTGCTGATCCTTTCGGGAATTATAAGGTACGGTTTGAGCAAACAGACAGGGATTATCTTACAATGGAAGAGATAACCACCATTTATAATAAGAAGTTTGCTTCTAAAAGGCTGGAACATGTACGGGATCTATTCATTTTCAGTTGCTATACGGCACTTTCATACATTGATGTATGTGAGCTTACCAAAGATAATATTCGTATCTCATTCGATGGCAATTTGTGGATAATGACCAAACGACACAAAACGAATGTAACTTCCAATGTTCGGCTACTCGAAATACCGAAAGCTATCCTTGAAAAATACAAAGACAAGTTGCCAAACGGAATGATTTTACCGATTATAAGTAACCAAAAAGTAAACGATTATTTGAAAGAAATTGCTTCCATTTGCGGTATAAATAAGAACCTGACCTTTCATGTTGCGCGTCATTCTTGTGCGACTTCGGTGCTGATAAGCAATGGTGTACCTATCGAAACTGTTTCCAAAATCTTAGGTCATACCAATATCAGAGCCACTCAAATATATGCGAGGATCACCGATGTAAAGGTTAGCAATGATATGGAAATGTTAGCACAAAAGCTAGATATTGCTAAATGAATTTCAGGTTACTGAAATTAGTTATCGTCAGATAACAGCAAGGTGTGTTCAGAGCTGCTGAGATTTATCCCAGCAGCTCTGAACCTTTTTAGAAAAGCACTCCGAAGTCGTGTTTCCAATGAAAGAAAAATTACTCAACTTAATCCTACTCATCAATAGAAATCCCCAACTTCTTCCAAACTCACTCTTTACTTTCAAGACATTTCAGATATTTTATCAGAAAGTTTTTAAACGACCAATTACAATGGTAAACATATTATTCGTATTTTTGCTAATGACTTGAAAGTAGTTTCAGTAAAATGATGTTTTAAAAACGCATTAACATACTGAAATAGTTTTTGAGTCAATATTCAAGTCTTTTGCTAATGGTGTTTTAAAAATAAATAAATGATGGATTATAAAATTGAAGATATTAATTTGCAGGCTAAACTTGAAGAGTTGAATTTAATACTCCCAAGTACATTAACTTTCTTTCCAGAGAATATTGAAGAAGTAAAGCGGAAAGAAGATTTTGTTTTTACAGATAGCATGCTCGATTTAAACAAAATTTTCAGGAAGGAAAACCTTGATATTACTGTATTAGGAAATGATACTGAACTCTATCGAACTAGAAAAAATGCAGATATTTATCTACCTGCAATCTTTTTTAGCCTTTCACTATTAACAGAAAACCCATCAATTGTTTCTATCTCTTTAAATGTATTATCAAATTATATCTATGATCTTTGCAAAGGTTCATTTGGTAAAAAGACAGCTAAAGTAGACTTTTATATCGAAACAGAGGAAGAGGGAAAAATAAAGAGGATTAGTTATAGCGGAGACTCTGAAGGCTTAAAAGACTTACCCAAAATAATAAAAGCAATGAAATGAAAGATATTTTGCCCCCCAACCTGCTAATTAGCGAATTCAATAAGGTAGCATCTATTGCCCAAAAAAAAGCATTCATAACTATTGCTTCCGAAATACAAAAAGAAGAAATAGAAACACTAGAAACATATAGAAACAATTTGTTAGAATTAAAAAGAAAATATATTGAACACGGATTAAGTGATGAAGCTAATCTCGCCTTTTGCCTTGATCTGTCTTTACAATCAGTACAGTATGAGTTGCAAATGCTCATAAATATAAAAGAGGATGACATGAGCGAAGCTTGGAGTAATTTAGTAAAGGCACAAGTCACTTATGGAAGTGTAGTTAGAAATTGCCCATATGAATCCATATCTGCAAATGGATACATCACAAGACTTGAATGGTATGAAAAATTACTTTTCCCAGAAATGATGTTTGCAAGCGTTGGTGGCATCGTAAAAAAAAGCCACTGTTCAATATGCAATGAAAGCTACAATAAATGTAATCATATAAAAGGGAAATTATATAATGGAGAAATATGTACAAGAGTAATTACTAAAATGGAATTAGAGGAAGTCTCATTAGTTGATGTTCCTGCCAATAAACAATGTAGAGTATTGACTACAACTTATAATGGAAAAACTGTTGATTCATTAACATTAAGAGAAGTAAAGAAAACAAACGAGAAGTAATGTAGCACAAATTACTCCAACAACCATTCAATATTAAACAATATTCATTTGCTTATTTAAATATAATTCGCTCGTCGGGACGGGTGGTCCCGCCCCTTGCCGCTAGGCGTTCCTCGACCAATGAGTTTTGAAGTGAAGTATTGCAATGTTGTTTTCTTGAAATATTGATAGCTTGATTTCTTGATAACTTGTTTTCTTGATTACAAGATGGCAAGATTACAAGATAGTATGAAAGCACTATTGCAAAATAGCAGGATTGGCAGACTGCATTATATCTTTCGCATACAGATAAAAAATACTTTCTCTTTTCAAAAGTCCATATAGTTTATGAGGAACTTGCGAAAAGAGAAAATAATTTAGTAAAACTTTATAGGCAAATTAATTGTCGTTTTCGTCCATTTTCCGAAGGAGCTTTTCGATAAGACTATTAAGAAAGGCTGTCCTATCTCTTTTACGCTCCCTGATTGTAAGATAAGTACGATAGTAATCACCTAAGTCTACTTTGAATGATGCCTCTATATAGGTCATTATTTCCTTTATATCAGCATTTCCATTGTTTAGAACTCCGGCAGCATATATAGCATATCCCAATTCAATAGCAGCAACTTTAGTTCCTGTCCATCGAAATGGATTATCAGGCAAAGAAGCTCGGCTGGTTGCTATCACTTCTGTTCTCTCTACATCTTGTAATCTCTGATGCAAATAGATTTCCAACATATCATAAGCCAACATCTTGGCTACCCTATGATCACAACAGGTCGAGAACAAAGGATCTCTATCCAATAAGCCACAATTATGGCATAACTTGTAGTTCTCATGCCCTCTGAGAAAGTAATATTTATCCAAATGTATTGCTTTGGAACGATAATATTGATAGAAGTCAAGATTATTATTACAGAAGTCTACGATTGCCGATTGCTTTTTCTTGTAATGCTCCTTGACTACCTCTTTATTGCCATTTGGCTTTCTTAATTCAAGCGTATAAATATCATTGTAGTATATTAGTTTACTTAGAATTAACGGTTTGCTATTTTTAAAGAAGTCTATCTCTTCCTCATTATCCCGAAAGTTATATTTGTGTATATACTCTCTTAGTTCTTCAAACAATGGTCTGATGAAATCAATCATATACAGAGCCTTACTTGAAGATATATCACTATCTATACAAAATGTTTCTATCTCTGCATTGATTTTCAATATCAGTTCATTGGAAAGCTGTTTTACTGTCATTTTATCTATTATATAGGTTTATATTATACGGCTAAATACAATACTCTATTTTCCTTTTATTTAGAATACAAAGAAGAGCATTAAAATCAGTTTGCAAAAGTAACTCTAAATCAAAAGTAGATACAGATATAGTTTTTGTATATTTGCAGGATACAGATTAGGTGAATTATGAAAAAAGAAGTCTTATATCAAGAAATAGCGAGAAATATTGCTTGGCAGATAAAAAAGGGTGTATGGAAAGCTGGTGAAAAGCTGCCCTCTTTACGCACTATAAGTAATGAAAATGGGGTAAGTTTAAATACAGCAATTCAAGCATACTATGAATTGGAAAAGGACGGCTACATAATATCACGCCCTAAATCGGGATACATTGTCAATTATAAGCCAATACGCTTATCTGCTCCAGCCACCACACAACCATCTGTGAAAGATGAAAGTAAAGAAGTCGTGGAATTAATTGCTGAAGTATATCGTTCATTAGAAATTGGAGATAAGTCTATTACCCGGTTTTCTTTAGGGATGCCCGAAGATGTTTTATTACCAATAGCAAAACTCAATAAGGAACTAATAAGAGCAATGCAAACACTTCCGGGTAATGGTACTCGGTATGATGAAACACAGGGAAACATCCACTTGCGTAAGGCTGTAGCTCGTTTCACCTATAGCTGGAATGGAAATTTGACAGAAGAAGATATAGTAACTACAGCAGGAGTCACTAATGCTGTTGCTTTAGCTTTATCTGTGATTGCCAAGGCAGGAGATACGATTGCCGTCGAAAGTCCAGTTTATTTTGGAATGTTACAGCTTGCCAATAGTTTGGGATTACGTGTTTTAGAACTACCAACAAATCCCGAAACAGGCATTGATCCCGATGCTCTAAAAAAAGTTTTGCCACAAATTAATGCTTGTCTGCTTATAAGTAATTTCAATAATCCATTAGGAAGTTGTATGCCTGATGACCACAAAAAAGAGGTTGTCAATATGTTGGCTGAACATAATATACCATTAATCGAAGATGATTTGTATGGCGACATCTTCTTTGGAAATTCAAGACCTAAACCTTGTAAAGCATTTGATAAAGAAGGAATTGTATTGTGGTGTGGGGCTGTATCTAAAACGTTAGCACCAGGGTATCGAGTAGGTTGGATTGCTCCCGGAAGATTTAAAGAGGCTATTATTCGTCGGAAAAATATACATCTAATCTCTACACCTACTCTTAATCAGGAAGCCGTCGCTAACTTTATGGAGAATGACAGATACGAAAATCATTTGCGTAAACTTCGTCGAGAGCTTTGTGCAAATAGTATTCATTTTGCTCATTCTATTATGGATCATTTCCCTGAAAACACAAAGATTGTAACTCCACAGGGGGGATTTATGCTTTGGGTGGAGTTAGACAAGCGAATTAATACAACAGAGCTTTATTACAGGGCTATGCAGCGGAAAATAAGCATAGCCCCCGGACGTATGTTTACCTTACAAGAACAATACACGAACTGTATGCGCTTAAGTTATGGGCAACGATGGACTCCACTCCTTGAAGAACGTTTAAAACGATTAGGAGATATAATCAAAGAGTCACTCTGATGGGCTGATGTATGCCTGTAGAACTTCTCCTATTATTTGAAGCCCCTTTATTATTCGTTCTTCTGGCATATTGGAGTAATTCAGTCTAAGTGTATTTTCTTTGTGTTCGACAGGATAGAATGAGCCACCAGGAACAAAAGCTATTTTTCGTTCTATACACTTTTTCAGAATCTCACGTGCTGAAATCTCTTCGGGTAATTCAATCCAAGTGAATAATCCGCCTTGTGGATAGGTATATCTGATGTTGTCAGGAAAATAGCGTTCTATATACTCCATAGCTATATCTCTACGTTTTCTGTAAACTTCTACGATTTTACCAATATGTTTATCAATATCATACCGTTTCAGATACTCGGCAATAGTCATTTGAGCTATCGTGTTACACTGTAAATCTGTACCCTGTTTAACTAGAACATATTTGCGGATAATATCTTTATCGCCAGCAATCCAACCAATCCGGAAGCCGGGACAGAATATCTTAGAAAAACTACCAGCACACAAGATATTACCAACCTTATCAAATGATTTTATAGAGGGCAAAGATTCTCCCTCGAATCTTAATTCTCCGTAGGGATTATCTTCAATAACAGGAATATCATATCGGGCAGATAGTTCCGCAAGTTTTTTGCGTCTTTCCAAACTCCATGTTTTTCCGGTGGGGTTCTGGAAAGTGGGTATTACATATATTAATTTCACTTTGGGGGCATTATTCAGTACATCTTCCAATACAGTCATATTCATCCCCTCTTCATCCGTAGGTATCTCCACAAAGCTACATCCGTATGACTTAAATGCGCTAATTGCAGCTAAATAAGTAGGACTTTCACATAATACGATGTCACCATCATCCAAGAAAACTTTACCTGACAAATCCAATCCTTGCTGTGATCCATGTGTGATAAGAATATTATCTTTATCAAACGATGTTCCTAAACGTTCATTCATTCGTTTGGCAATCCATTCACGTAAAGGGGAATACCCCTCAGTAGTAGTATATTGGAGAGCTTTTGTTCCTGCTTCCTTTAATACTATTTGAGTCATTTGATTAATTTCATCTATTGGAAATAATTCAGGGGCAGGTAGTCCACCAGCAAATGAAATAACATCTTCTTGCTCTGTCACTTTGAGTATTTCTCGTATTTCCGAAGCCTTTATATAAGACATTCTATTTGCAAATTTCAACTTCATAATCATTAAATGTATTTGAGAACTAAAATATTGCAAAGTAAAGCATAAAAGGTAAATGGAAACAGATACAATTTGCGTAATATTAGTAGGTACAGATTTTCGGAACCAAGTATTAGCATAACACTATTCAATTCAAAGGAATACTTTAGGAGTGTTCTATGAACTTTCACCACTACTAAGCTAAAAGAATGTATTTCAAAAACATACTATCATTATATTTAATTGTTTACCTTTGCAAAAAACAAAGGTACATGAAAGATAATCCTATTAGTACAATAGATAGTGAATATATAGAGTGGCTGAAAACCATCAAACAGCAAATTCGTTCTACTAAAATACGAATGATAAAAACAGCTAATACAGAGTTGATACACTTTTATTGGCGGTTAGGACAAATGATCTCTCTAAAACTGAAAGAGCAAAATTGGGGTGATAAGGTAATAAACAAGCTTTCAGTAGACTTGCGCAATGAGTTTCCTGATATGCAGGGCTTTTCCCGTCAGAACCTATACTACAGTAAGAATTTCTATGAGTTTTATGCAGGGCAAATGCATATTTCGCCCAATAACTCAATTGTCCCCCAAGTTGAGGGACAATTACAAATAGCTGATAATTATAAGATTATCTTTGATATTCCTTGGGGACATCAAAAGGTGATAATTAGTAAAGCTCAAAATATAGAAGAAGCATTATTCTATGCACATCAAACTCTATATAACAGTTGGAGCAGAAGCATTTTAGAAAATCAGTTCAAGCAACAATTCTACGAACATTACGGACAAGGACAAACAAACTTCTCGCAGACCTTACCAGCCCTAACAGCCGATATGGCACAGGAAGTAGTAAAAGACCCGTATTGGTTTGATTTTGTGTCTGTATCTCAAAAAGCACGAGAACGGGATATAGAAAAGCAACTTGTAACTCACATCACCCAGTTTCTTCTCGAATTAGGTAAAGGGTTTGCATTTGTAGGGGAGCAATATTGTTTGAACTTGAACAATAAGGAGTATTTCTGCGACCTCTTGTTTTATCATATTCCTTTGAGAGCTTACGTAGTTATAGAGCTTAAAAATGGAAACTTTAAACCTGAGCACTTAGGGCAGCTAAACTTCTATCAAAACCTGATTAATAATACACTAAGAGGAGAATATGATAATCCTACCATCGGAATGTTGCTCTGTCGGGATAAGGATAGGATTGAAGTTGAATATGCATTGCAGAATATTTCGTCACCAATTGGAGTTAGCGAGTTTAATGTAAAGGAGCTACTTCCTGATAATCTGAAAAGCAAATTGCCAACAATTGAGGAAGTTGAAGAAGAACTTAACAAATTTGTGGAATAACAAGATAAAGGTTAGGTGCAAGGTGCAAGCATATATATGTATATATAGCTTGCACCTTGCACCTAGGTTGAAATATTAATAATCAAAGACTTGCGTAATTTAGAAAGAATGTATACTTTTGAACCCAAGATATAAGCAGACAGGCACTAGACAGAAGTGGACAGTTTTTTAGGACTAAAACGTGACAGGTACAAGGCTTATAACTCCAAAGATATTGATTTATAGGAGAATATACTGCAAGGTTCATGAACCAGGCGGATCACCAAGAAAACAGCTTCAGATTTATTCTGAGGCTGTTTTTCTTTTTATAACTTACAAAAGTTATTCACCACAAGTTATATCCTTCTGTTCATATTCTACTCATAAAATTGCTAATATATATAATTCCAGCAAATTAACCTGTTGATAACTTTGTTGAAAAGTCTAACAAATACACAGAGACAAAATCAACACAAAAGCCAAACTATTTACATGGGCCTTATGTATTCTACATTTCAACCTTCACTCCCATCGCGTCGTTCTGACAAACTCTGTCTAACTATAGGAGCGCCTATTAAATTTCGATAAGTTTTTTATGGACAAATGTTCCTTCCGGGAGAAAAAATAATTTCTCTCGGAAGAAATCCAAATTACATTCGGAAGAATTTGAAATCACTTTTTCTCATTTTCTTCCCGCCATTTGTCACGCATCTTCATCCGCTTGATCTGCAGAAAACGCAATAGGAGGATAACGAATACAGATACTCCCATCACAGAGAAATACTGTACCCAATCCGGATCAGGCTGCTTTCCGGGCCACCCCCATACACTCATCACAATCAGGTAGACCAGCAAGACACCGGTTGTAATATTAATCTTCTTCATAAGGATATTTCTTCTTTGTTATTTTCAACAGGCAAAGATACAAGATAGTTTTTGCTTTCATTGGGTCAGAACACACTTGTGTTGGGTGCGATAACCACCCGCATCAATAAGCAGGATATATAAACCGGGCCGTAAAGGTAATGATTGAACAGAGGAACCATACGGCACCGGACAAGAATAAACGAGACGTCCGGCAACATCGATCACTTTCAGCTTTCCTGCAGATGGTAGATCGTTCAGATAAAGTGTATTACCCTTCAATATACCTCCTCCGGTCTTCTTATTTACCTGAACCTGTTGAGTTTTAACATCTATCGGCTCCGATAAGTCGGAATACAAAGGAAAACCGGATTTCAGCAATACCGCATTTGTCGCAGACGATTCACTCGTAATAATCAGTTCTGTAGCGGAGGTCGCTTTAACGAAGAAAGCCGCAAGAGGAGGAAGTGCATAATCGCTCCCTATTGCATAAGGTTTATAATTCTTTCCATCATATACATAAATGTTTCCATCGAGAGAAGAGGTAGATTCTATTTGAGAGAGTTTCAACGGAGCAAGTAACGGGTTACCACAAAGATACCAACCGCTATTATCGTTGTTTACATCTGTGGATGAGACTATATTAACAGGAATAGAAGCGATCTTCCCGAAACCGACAGGAAGTTTTTTAGCCTCGACAGAAAAAGTCAATGTGTTATTAGAGGCGGCTACATCCAATGCGACCAGATAGCCTTTCCCTTTTTCAAAAATAAGAAGATTACCCGAAGAAGCAGAAAGAGAGAAGACTTCCCAATTTCCGGTTGGCTTTTGAGTGGAGGCTCGTTTGTCACCATTATAAGTTTGTACATATAAGTAGTTGCCGCTACCGACAAAATGCTCATCCTTTAATTGAAAACGGCTATCAATACCTTTCTGGTAAATATCAAAGGGAAAAGAGAGAAAATACCATTTACCTTTTTCAGGAAAAGTATACTGAAGGGTTATATTCTCTTTCACAGACAGTTCGCCTTGTACCGCCAGTGAAAAATCAGAGGTTGTAAGTGGAATATCAATGCTTGTCGGTAAATTGCCAGTACTATGTAGAAAGAGAGTATCTACGATAAAATGGCCGTTTTTTACAATCCTTAGACTACCACCATCACCAAGGGATGCTGTTTGGCATTTTACAACAGAATTAATTGTTGCCATTCCGGAAATCAATGCACTCCGATGGCGTAAAGGCGGAAGATGCGACCAACAAGTCTTGTCATACCAGTCACCTTGACCGGAAAAATAAGAATATTGGGGAATCGTATCCCTAGCAAAAATACTATCAATAAGGAAATAACCATTCTTTGTTTTAGCAGCAGGCGCAGATGTTGAGAAATCCAGGCGATAAGGGTTATTTCCAAACCGAACGGACAATGCCGGTGGCTCTCCATTAGGATAGACCGTCCCTTCCCTTTTTCCACCCTTATTATCAAGTTCCACTAATAGTTTTTCACCGGAAACAATATCCTTAACAGTAAACGTAATAAAAGCAGATACTCTCTGGAAGCTTTCTAATGAATAAGGCTCAAAAGAGACACATCCTTTCAAGGGGATCTTTAACTTATTATTCACCACAGCAGTTCCACTCCCAACCGTATAATTCCAATTATCAATATCCGACCCCGAAAACGTCTGCATACGAAACGTATCGACAACCAACATATTCCCGCTTCCCTTCACAAAATCGGACCACGTAGACGGATTAGACACTTGTGCCCGGACAGGCACTAAAATTGCAAGAATTGCAGTTCCGGCAAAGATGCGCCGAAACATACGTAAATGTTTCTCTTTCATAGCTAAACTATTTTGATCGTTATTCTGTTCGCAAATATAAAGAAATAATTGAAATGATTATCTTTGTCGCATGAAAGAATTTATCATATCAGAAGCGCTCACAGAAAAAGCGGTGCTCGTTGGTTTGATTACCCCCGAGCAAAACGAACAGAAGGTAAAAGAATATCTGGACGAATTGGCATTTCTTGCCGATACGGCCGGAGCCGAAGCCGTTAAACAGTTTTATCAGAAACTGGACTATCCGAACCCCGTTACTTTTGTCGGAACCGGAAAACTTCAGGAGATAAAAGAATACGTCATCGAAAACGAAATCGGATTGGTTATTTTCGACGACGAACTGTCTCCCAAACAGCTTCGTAACATAGAAAAGGAACTTCAGGTAAAAATACTCGATCGTACCAGCCTGATCCTCGATATATTTGCCCATCGTGCACAGACCGCCAATGCTAAAACACAGGTGGAACTGGCTCAGTACAAATACATGCTGCCCCGTCTAACACGTTTGTGGACTCACCTCGAACGTCAACGGGGTGGTGTCGGCATGCGCGGACCGGGTGAAACCCAGCTCGAAACCGACAAACGTATCATCCTGGATAAAATATCCAAGCTGAAGCGTGACTTGATAGAGATCGACAAACAGAAAAGTGTTCAACGGAAGAACCGCGGCAAGATGGTCCGCGTGGCATTGGTCGGATATACCAACGTAGGTAAATCCACATTGATGAATCAGTTGAGCAAGAGCGATGTATTTGCTGAAAACAAATTGTTCGCCACACTCGACACAACCGTCAGAAAGGTGATTGTCGAAAACCTTCCGTTCCTGTTGTCAGACACGGTCGGTTTTATCCGCAAACTACCAACCGAACTAGTCGAGTCGTTCAAATCGACCCTCGACGAAGTGCGTGAGGCCGATTTACTCATACATGTAGTGGATATCTCCCACCCGACTTTCGAAGAACAGATCGAAGTGGTAAACAAGACCTTGGCAGAGATCGACAAAACAGAGAAGCCGATGATCATGGTCTTCAACAAAGTAGATGCTTTCACATTTGTACCGAAAGACGAAGACGACCTCACCCCTCGGACACGCGAAAATATTGACCTGGACGAGTTGAAACGTACCTGGATGAACAAATTACAGGACAATTGTATCTTCATCTCCGCCAAGGAACGTACCAATATAGATGCTTTAAAAGCATTGTTATACGAACGAGTTAAACAAATACATATCACCCGTTTTCCTTACAATGACTTCCTCTTCCAACAATACGACGAAGAAGAGTAAAGTCATAAAACGAATAGAATCACAAACCAGTTGACCAATGGATAAAATAAGAAACCTGCGGCCGGAAGAGATTACAATCCTGCAATCTCAAGACTGCCGTGCAGAAAGCTGGGATCAGGTGTTTGTCCCGCTCACTTTTGATACGAAATACCTTTCCAACGTACGGTTTTCGGGAAGTGTCATATTGGGCCTCTTCGAAAAGGAATTTATATTGCCCGGCGGAGTCAGGAAGCATAGTGGGATCAGGAATGCAAGTTTGCATAACTGTTTTTTAGGCGACAATATCCTGATCGAGAATATACATAATTATATTGCCAACTACCGTATCAACGACGATTGCTTTATCGAGAACGTAAATGTAATGGTCGTAGACGGAACAACTTCTTTTGGTAACAATGTTGCCGTATCGGTTCTGAACGAAACCGGAGGCCGGGAAGTCCCGATCTACGACAGCCTTTCCGCTTCAATGGCTTATGTTATTGCCCTCTACCGCCATCGACCGGAACTGATCCGGCACTTACAGGAACTGATAGCCAATTATGCCGAAAGCATTACATCCGATTATGGCACGATCGGCAAACAGGTCAGGATTATCAATACGGGAACCATCCGCAATGTTCGGATCGGAGATCATACAACGATAGAAAACTGCACCCGCCTGGAAAACGGTTCGGTCAACAGTAACAAACAAGCCCCGGTATATATCGGCGACAGCGTGATCGCCCAGGATTTCATCCTCTCGTCAGGAGCGGTTATTGCCGACGCAGCCAAGATCATCCGCTGCTTCATCGGGCAAGCTTGCCATGTGACTCATAACTTCTCGGCTCACGACTCATTATTATTCAGTAACTGTGCTTTCGAAAATGGGGAAGCTTGCGCCATCTTTGCCGGTCCGTTCACTGTCTCCATGCACAAAAGCAGCCTATTGATAGCAGGGATGTATTCGTTCCTGAACGCCGGAAGCGGTTCGAACCAAAGCAATCATATGTATAAACTGGGACCTATCCACCAAGGGATTGTAGAAAGGGGATCGAAGACGACCAGCGACTCGTACATCCTTTGGCCGGCACGTATCGGTGCATTCTCCCTGGTCATGGGCCGCCACCACCATCATAGCGACACATCGGACATGCCTTTCTCCTACCTGATAGAGAAAGACGATGAGACTTATCTGGTTCCCGGTGTCAATCTCAGAAGCGTAGGTACGATCCGCGATGCCCAGAAATGGCCGAAACGTGATAAACGAACCGATCCGGAACGCCTGGATATGATCAACTACAACCTATTGAGTCCCTACACGATCCATAAAATGATAAAGGCGGTCGGTATCCTGAAAAACCTGCAGCAACTGGTGGGTGAAACATCTGAAATATATTATTTCCAAAATACCCGCATTAAAGGTTCGTCTCTACGAAATGCCCTGAATTTATACGGAATGGCAATCAACAAGTTTCTGGGCAACTCCTTGATCAAAAGACTGGAAGGCACAGAATTCCGCTCTATCGAAGAGGTCCGACAACAACTACAACCTACATCGGAGATAGGTTCTGGTGAATGGATCGACTTGTCAGGATTAATCCTTCCCAAAGAGGAACTGGATAACCTGATCGGTGAGATTGAAACGGGACAGACTCATTCATTGTCCACGATAGAAGCTTTTTTCCATTCGATGCACAGCCATTATTACGATATGGAATGGACATGGGCTTACGAAAAAATCGAAGCGTATTACAACATCAACCTAAAAACGATCACCGCTGCAGAGATCATCCGGTTGGTAGAGTTGTGGAAATCATCCGTAATCAGCCTGGACGAATTATTATATAAAGATGCACAAAAAGAATTCTCCCTCACCTCGATGACCGGTTTCGGCGTAGACGGCACCCGGAAAGAGAAAGAAGAAGACTTCGAAATTGTACGTGGCGCATTCGAACAAAACCCATTCGTTACAGCAGTCAAAGAACACATCAGCACAAAACGGACACTGGGCGATGAACTGATCGGTAGAATAAATCGTATTTCAGATTTTGAAAAATAATACTGGAAAGCATTATTCCCGGTGACGGCTCCGGGGATGATGTTCCAATATTTCTTTACGCAGGAATTCCCGGTCGATATGTGTATATATCTCCGTCGTTGTGATCTTTTCATGTCCCAGCATATCCTGTATAGCACGAAGATTGGCTCCTCCTTCCAATAAATGAGTCGCAAAAGAGTGGCGGAAAGTATGAGGGCTCACATTCTTTTGTATACCTGCCATCTCCGCTTGCTGTTTGATCACATGAAACACCATGATACGTGAAAGTCCCGTTCCACGACGGCTCAGGAATAGAATATCTTCATATCCTTTTTTAACAGCAACCAAATTACGATCCAATAAATAATTCTTTATCTCACGAATAGCCGTATCGGAAATCGGGACAAGACGCTGCTTGCTTCCCTTCCCTTCTACTTTGATAAACCCTTCATCAAAATATACATCCGAATAACGCAGGGAAGTAAGTTCGGAAACACGTAGCCCGCAGCTATACAATACCTCCAGCATAGCACGGTTACGCTGGCCTTCTGGCAAAGAAAGGTCGATAGAATCGAGTATATCATTTATCTCATTGACGGTCAGAACCTCCGGCAACTTTAATCCGATCTTGGGAGACTCCAACAATTCAGTCGGATCAACTGTTATATACTCGTCCAGTAACATGAAGCGGTAGAACGACTTAATACCCGAAATGATACGAGCCTGCGAACGGGGATGAATTCCAATATCGTGTAACTGGGCGACAAACTGCTGTAAATCCTGATAGGTAATGTCGGTATACCCTTTTCCTTCCGATTCGATGAAGCGGGTAAGTTTATCAAGGTCGGTCAGGTAAGCCTCTATCGAATTGGCAGATAATGACTTCTCCAGCCGGAGCCAGGTCTTATATTTGCTGATTATATCTTTTCCTTGCTGCATTGTAGACAGGTAATTATGTATGTGTCAAATAAAATCACTACCTTTGCCGGATATTTTCAGCCCGTACAAGGTGGTACAAAGGTAATAAAGTTACAGCAAAATGAAGAAGATTCAGATTATTAACGGTCCTAATCTTAACCTGTTGGGCAAACGAGAGCCGACAGTGTATGGTAGTGCTTCCTTCGAGAGTTACCTGGACGAACTACGCGCCCGATATCCTCAATGCGAAATTGCCTACTATCAAAGTAATGTGGAAGGCGAAATGATAAACAAAATCCACGAAGTGGGTTTCGAATACGATGGTATTATAATGAATGCGGGAGCATATACACATACTTCCATCGCATTGCATGACGCCATAAAAGCAGTAAATACTCCGGTAGTAGAAGTACACATTTCAAACGTACATGCACGCGAATCGTTCCGTCATGTTTCGATGATCTCTGCAGCCTGCAAAGGAGTGATCCTTGGATTCGGCCTGGATTCATACCGGCTGGCACTTGAAGCACTTATTCAGTTGACAGTTGACAAATAACAGTTGACAGTTAACGGAGAACTAAGACGAAACACAAAGAAAAGGTTATTAGAGCCTGACACCCGACGAGAAGCAGTTCAGATAGTTTTTTAACAATCGACTGTCACTTGCCAACTGTCAACTCTTAAAGAAATAATAGGTTATAATATTTATAAGGTTATATGTTAAAGCATACTAAGATTGTTGCTACGATTTCTGATCAACGTTGTGATGTGGAATTTATCCGCTCACTGTACAATGCAGGAATGAATGTTGTGCGCCTAAATACGGCCCACATGATGGAAGAAGGTTTGAACCGTGTTGTTACAAATGTCCGTTCCGTATCCGACCGCATCGGGATTCTGATGGATACGAAAGGCCCTGAGGTACGCACTACTATCTCCCAGGAGCCGATATCTTTCACAACCGGCGACCATGTAAAGATCGTAGGCGACCCGAACGGTGAAACCTCACGTGATTGCATCTATGTATCATACAAAAATTTTGTCGGCGACCTGGAAGTTGGAAGCGATGTCCTGATCGACGATGGCGACCTGGAATTGAAAGTGATCGAGAAACATGACGACTATCTGGTCTGTGAAGTAGAAAACGATGCCGTATTGGGTAGCCGCAAAAGCGTAAACGTACCGGGGGTACGCATCAACTTGCCTTCACTGACAGAGAAAGACCGTAAAAATATCGTTTGGGCTATCGAAAACGATCTCGATTTCATCGCCCACTCTTTTGTAAGAAATAAACAGGATGTACTGGATATCCAACATATCCTTGACGAACATAAAAGCCCGATCAAAATCATTGCCAAGATCGAAAACCAGGAAGGTGTAGACAACATCGACGAAATCCTGGAAGTGGCTTACGGTATCATGATTGCCCGCGGCGACCTGGGTATTGAAGTCCCTGCAGAAAAGATTCCGGGAATCCAACGCGTACTGATCCGCAAGTGTGTAGAAGTGAAGAAACCGGTAATCGTGGCGACCCAGATGCTTCACTCCATGATAAAGAACCCGCGTCCTACCCGCGCGGAGGTAACCGATATTGCCAATGCAATCTACTACCGTACGGACGCATTAATGTTGAGTGGCGAAACGGCATATGGTAAATATCCGCTCGAGGCCGTCCAGACAATGACAAAGGTTGCCCGTGAAGCCGAAAAGACAAAACTTGCAGCAAACGATATCCGCGTACCTATCGAAGGTAATGACCTGGACGTGACTTCATACCTGGCAAAACAGGCCGTAAAGTCATCCAACAAATTGCATGTGAAAGCGATTATCACCGACAGTTATACCGGACGTACCGCCCGTTATCTCGCTGCTTTCCGTGGCACATCTACGGTATTCGCCATCTGCTACAACCAACGTGTAACACGCATGCTTTCCCTGTCGTACGGTGTATGGGCTGTATACCAGCCGTGGGATGACAGCCGTCGTAACTACTTTTACAGTGCACTGAACGAACTGATCAAAAGCGGGCGTATCACACGCAACGACATGGTTGCCTATCTGAGCGGAAGCTTCGGTGAAGGTGGAGGAACAACGTTCCTCGAAATCAACAATGTTGGCAAAGTGTTGGATTCAGGAAACAATTATTCTCTCCCGACCTTTAAAGAATAATTAAAATAAAACCGAAAGTTCGCTTTTGCCTTTGTGTAAGAGCGAACTTTTGTATATTTGACGTATAAACATTCTTTATTTAAATGACATTAGACGAATACATTCTCTCTCACAGTGACGAAGAAGGAGACTTGCTATCCACATTGAACCGGGATGCCAACGTAAACCTACTGCGTCCGCGTATGCTGTCCGGGCATTTGCAGGGACGTATACTGAAAATGTTTTGTCGCATGCTACGTCCAAGGCGTGTACTGGAAATCGGAACTTACACCGGTTATGCCACACTCTGTCTGGCTGAAGGGACTGATGAAGATGCACTTATCCACACCCTTGAGATAAATGATGAAATGGAAGATTTTATCATGAAGTATCTTTCCCGCTCCCCTTATAAAGAGAAAATAAAACTGCATTTCGGAGATGCGATGGAGATCATCCCTCAACTTGACGAAGTATTCGACCTTGTGTTTATCGATGCAGACAAACGATTATACTCAGAATACTTCGATCTGGTATTTCCGAAGGTCCGCCCCGGCGGCTTGATCCTGGCCGATAATACGCTTTGGGATGGTAAAGTATTGGAAAAACCCCACCCGGCAGATAAACAAACCATCGGTATTCTTAGTTTTAATGATAAAATAAAAGCAGACCCACGAGTGGAGAAAGTGATCCTTCCACTTCGCGACGGCCTGACAATGATTTGGAAAAAATAAAATTATAACGATATGGAAAGTACAAGACTGAATAAGATTGGTCGTCTGATCCAGAAAGAATTAGGCGATATTTTCCAGAAACAGACCCAGGGAATGCCGGGTATACTGATTTCTGTAAGTGCAGTGCGCGTTAGCCCCGACCTGGGTGTAGCCAAAGCATACTTAAGTATCTTCCCTTCCGAAAAAGGTGAAGAATTGCTGGAGTCCATCCGTGCCAATACCAAAGCAATCCGTTTCGACCTAGGTAAACGTATCGGCAAACAGGTACGTATCATTCCGGAACTGAGCTTCTTTATCGACGACTCACTGGATTATATCGAGAACATTGATAAATTGCTTCAAAAATAAGGGAACAGAACTTTGAATCTTCCGTTTTATATAGCCCGGCGGTACCTCTTTTCGAAGAAATCCCATAATGCGATCAATATCATATCCATGATATGTGTTTGCGGAGTGGTGGTTGCTACCATTGCATTGGTTTGTGCACTGTCTGTCTATAACGGATTCAATGATCTGGTTGCAGGTATGTTCAGCAGTTTCGATCCGGAGCTAAAGATCACCCCCCGGACCGGAAAGGTATTCGATCCAACAACATCCGAAATACAGAAAGTAAGAGAGTTGAAGGATATAGCCTTTTTCAGTGAGACATTGCAGGACAATGCCCTGATACGCTATCACGACCGCCAGGATGTAGCTATCATTAAAGGAGTAGACGATGCATACCAGCATCTAACTTTAATGGATAGCGTACTGATAGACGGTAAATTCACGTTGAAAGATGAGGTAGCAGATTATGCGGTATTAGGAGTTGGCCTGGCATCGAAACTCGGAGCAAGACCCGGATTTGCTGCACCGTTGGAACTGTATGTTCCCAAACGGGACGAAAAAGTTAATACATCAAATCCGGCATCTTCTTTCAATACTGGATATCCCTATATCAATGGCGTATTCATGATCAATCAGCAAGTCTACGACGAAGGATATATGATCGTTCCTCTCTCTCTTGCCCGCGAACTGTTTCATTATGATAAAGAAGTCAGTGCCATAGAACTGAAATTAGTCGAAAAAGCAGATATCTCTTCCTTAAAAAAACAGATTAAAACCATTTTAGGAGATGACTTTATTGTTCAAGACCGCTTCGAACAGCAGGAAGCGTCTTTCAAGATGATGCAGATTGAGAAATGGATGACTTTCCTGATCCTTTGTTTTATTCTGGCAATCGCCTTATTCAATGTGGTAGGTTCGCTATCGATGCTGATGATCGAAAAGCAGGACGATGTCCGTACACTTCGCAATATGGGAGCAAGCGACAGTCTTATCCGACGCATATTTCTGTTTGAAGGCTGGATGATCTCCGGATTCGGAGCGTTAATAGGGATTGTGATAGGTTTGGTTCTTTGTCTTCTACAGCAATCGTTCGGCCTGATTAAACTGGGACAAACCGCAGGAGCCTTTATTATTGATGCCTACCCCGTACGTGTAATATTTACCGATATCCTGGTAGCGTTTATAACGGTAGCGGCCATTGGATTCATGGCCGCCTGGTATCCCGTACATTATCTGGGGAAGAAATGGTTTAGTTAAATTCCGCCCCGTATTTTATCTGTGCATCGGCAACAAACTGTTTGATGCGTTGTTCATCGTCCTTCTTGCAAATAAGGAGGACATTTCCTGATTCAGCGACAATACAATCATCCAATCCTTGTACGACAGTCAACCTTTTAGGATTTCCTACCGCAATGACATTTCCCGAACTTTCATACAATAAGGCTTTGCTGTTCTTTAACACAGCATTGTTATTCTCGTCTTTCGGAGCCAGATCGAATAATGAGCCCCATGTACCCAGGTCGGCCCAACCGAAATCTGCACACAGCATATATACATTATCTGCTTTCTCCATAATACCGTAATCGATAGAGATCTTCAGGCAATAAGGGAAGTTTTCACGTATAAACTCACGCTCATGTTCTGTATTGAATTTATCTTTACCCAAGTCAAAACGCAAGGCGATATCCGGCAGATATTTACTGAACGCATCCAAAATGGCATCCACATTCCAGAGAAACAATCCGGAGTTCCAGAAAAATTCACCACTCTCATAAAAGACCTTTGCCAGTTCCAAATTCGGTTTTTCCGTAAAAGTCTTTACTTTGGTAAATTCTCCCAACATAGAGTCACTGCTTTGAATATAACCGTAACCGGTTTCCGGACGGCTGGGTTTGATGCCTAGCGTCACCAACGCCTTATTCTCTTTCACAAAATCCAATCCACGCTGAACGTCTTTCAGGAATACATCTTCTTTCAGTATCAGATGATCGGAAGGAGCAACAACAATATTGGCATTCGGATTACAGGCTTTGATATGATAAGCTGCGTATGCGATACAAGGGGCTGTATTCCTACGTGCAGGCTCCAGCAGGATCTGGTTTTCTTTTAATTCCGGTAATTGTTCTTTGATCAGATCAGCGTAAGCCTCATTCGTTACAATAAAAATATTCTCTGTTGGAATGATTTTGGAAAAGCGATCAAAAGTCATCTGTAGCAGAGAGCGTCCGGTTCCGAAAAAATCCAGAAATTGTTTTGGATAACTCTCTCTGCTAAAAGGCCAGAAGCGACTACCAATCCCCCCTCCCATGATAACGCAATAATTATCTTTCATGATACACAGGTTGTTTTATATTATACTCATACAAAGTTAACGAAATAATCCGGGATTTAGTCTCCCGATATAGTATTATTAGCCTTTCGTAATATATTATTTGAAAAAAAAGCGCCGAAAGCTTGCGTAAATAAAAAATATGCGTACCTTTGCAACGCATTAGAAAAAAACAAATGCCCAGATGGCGGAATTGGTAGACGCGCTGGTCTCAAACACCAGTGGATTCACTTCCATGCCGGTTCGATCCCGGCTCTGGGTACTGAAACGGAGAAGTTAGAAATAACCTCTCCGTTTTTATTTTTATCCTATTTCATACTCCATAGAAATACCTTATTCGTCCCTCAAAGCCTTTACCGGATTTCCGGATGCAGCTCTGAAACTATGCCAGCTTACGGTAAGTAATGTGATACCTACTACAATAAATAACGATAAAATATAAGTCCAAATACTAAAACCAGCACGATAAACAATGTTTTCCATCCATTTACTGATCATCCACCAAGTAACAGGAACAGCAATGACGAATGCTATTCCGATCCATATAATAAACTGGGTATTAAGCAGCTTCATAATCTGCCATGTGGTCGAACCATTTACTTTTCGGATTCCGATCTCCTTTGTACGCTGCTCAATAGCATACAATGCCATACCAAAAAGTCCAAAACAGGTTAGCAAAATACTGATAACAGAATACATCATTAACAGATCGGACAACTCAAAAAGTTTTTTATTATTACCCAACACTTTATTATACAGACTCTCATGTTCCAGATATTGTCCAGGATTAAGCTTATTCCATTCCCCATAGACTTGTTTAATAGCTGAAGTATTGTCGGGATCGATACGGACATGAAGTTTAACCCCATCTTTAGTGTAACTGATGATCCCCTTATCAATAGGTGTTTCAAGACTATTGGATATATTCAGTTTAAAATAATCTTCAACCACTCCTGCAATCACATAATCGTTACCGAAAGGAGGACGATCTTTCAACCTGGGTTCATATTCTTTTACAAGACCGCCAATAGGAATCTCTCCATTCGGGAACAAGCCTTGGGCCCAGGTTTGGTTCAGATAGACCGGATGCGGATATCGTTTTATAGCCTCTTTCCAGGGTAACCCTTGTAACAGTTTATACCCCATAACCTCCATCATTTCTTCTCCTCCATCTTCAGAAGTATAAGATTCATAGCTTCCATCCGGTCCAAACTCACTGATAGGCCATTCATACGTCTCATTGCTCAATGTCGCAGCCTGTACACCCGGAATAAGGGAAATATTTTCTTTTAACCGTAACAGGGAAGTTTTATTGTCAACCACCGAGAAAGTATAAATATCTTTATAGTTTTCAGCTTTACCATATAAAAGCGATATCTGTTGCCGTACGGAAAAGTTTCCGATTATCAGAATGAACGAGATAGCGAACTGGGCAACGGCCAGCGAAGTGATAATGCGTCGTCTTGCTTTTCCCCGATAAAAGTTGTTATACATAGAAATCGACATTTCCGGTAAACGCCTGCTCATATACAAAGCCGGAATACATGCCAGCAGAAGAATAAAGCCGAACGTAATCGGCAACATCTGGTTACTGTACAGAAAGTTAACCGGGACCTGGATAGACATGATGCGATTCATTAGTCCCAGCAGATCGAACTGTATCAATTGTGCAATCAGAAAACCGAAACCTACGGTCATAAATGTATCGGCAAACAATTGCATACTTAATTGTCCGCTTCCCGCTCCCATCAACTTTTGCACGTGCATAGAATATAATTGTTTAAAGACACGGGAAAAGCTCAGGTTTATATAATTAAAGCAGGCGATAGCTAATATCAGAATAGCTGAAAAAAGGGCGATGAACAGCAAAGTCGTATTAGGTTTCTTCAGAGAGGATGGGATTGAAACCGTATCAAAACAAGCCTGCCGGATAGTGAGGAATTCATTCTTAAAATCTCTGCCATCGTTTCTTTGAAGAATAAGGTTCTCTGTTTTAGCCTGCAGATCAGACACTGAGACATTATTTTTAAGCAGAAAAAAGTTTAATGCCGGAGAAGGGTCATCAAAAAACAAAACATCAAATCCAAAGGCAGACTGGCTATTATCTTTTACAACCGCGGAAACAGTAAAAGTTAATAGGCCTTTTTCATCACCGAAATCACTTGGTCCGAATAGGATCTGAACAGATTCTCCTATCGGATCACTTTCGCCGAATAAACGTTTAGAAGAAGATTCTGTCAGGACTATCCGATCCGGACCAAGCAGGGCATCGTTAAAACTCCCCCTTACTATTTCCTGAGGAAAGAACGAAAGAAAAGTACTGTCAGACTCTATTACTTTGATATCTTTGAAGAAGTTCTCCCCTACCTTACAATAACCAACCATAAAATAAGGATGAACGCGGCATCCCCTATCTAATTCCGGAACATGTTCAAGCAATTGAGAAGTAATATCCCGTGATACCATATTAAAAGCGGTCATTCCTGCCCCCGAAATGGTCTGCTTAACCACTACCATCCTATCCTTATTCGGATTATTCGGTTCTATATTGTACTCATGAATAACGAAAGCTGCCAATAAATTGGTACAAGCAATACCGACCGCCAGACTGAGGACAGAGATAATGGTAAATGTTTTATTACGCCACCAGCTTCGAAAGATGATTTTAAATGAAATGCTCTTCATGATGTTTTATTTTTTTTCAAAGCTAATCTGTCTTCATTTACTTGCCTACAAAAATAATGAACCTTTACAGCAACAAGGTGTAAATCGTCTAAATTTTAGACATTCTCACAAATCGACCATCTACAAATAGCATGTTCAGGCAAAACCTGATTCTTTTATATTTATCGTTCTGATTTATATTGTACCTTTGTAATAAAGGATATGCTGAATCGCAGATTACACCGGATCATCGTTGGCGGGATAACAGGAATTGTGTTATCCTCAGTTATAGGTGCGTGGCTTCTGGTCAGCCAGACTTCCCTTTTCTTTGCCTTTGTTTGCGTTTGCACAATCATAGCGCTGGCTATTATGCTGGTGAGGAAAATGGAGAAAACAAATCGCCAGTTGGAGAGTTTTTTCAGTGCGATCAATAACAACGATTTCAACGCTCATTTCGCGGAAAAGAAGGATGACAAATTCCTGAACGGATTGTTTCGTGAAATGAACCGGATTATAGCACAATTCGAAAATAACCATACCGAACTGGAAGAACGACGGTTTTATTACGAAAGTATTATCCGGGTATTGACACATGAGATCAGAAATTCTATTACCCCCATAGCATCTTTATCAGCCGACCTGATCAAATATAGCGATGAATATGGAAAAGAAGGGATGATCGACGGACTACAAACTATTAACCATCAGGTACAGCAACTGAATACTTTCTTAAATGCATATCACCGGTTAACACATCTGCCCGATCCGGTTAAGACAAAAGTTGAGATACATGCTTTATTCGACAAGCTTGACCGGTTGCTGAATTCGGAACAGGGTAGTGAGAACATCCGTTATATTTCACCGAAAAATGTGGAAATCCTACTTGATCCTAACTTAATCACCCTGGCATTGATCAATCTTATCCGCAACTCCCTGCAGGCTACCGCGCATAATCCGGAACCACTGATCCAGGTAGAAGCGGGAAAAAACGCAACATCTTTATTCATACAAGTAACCGATAACGGTGAAGGCATTCCACCGAACCGGCAGGAAGATATATTTACCCCATTTTACTCAACAAAGAAAGAAGGAAGCGGAATCGGACTTCCACTATCCCGCCGTATTATGCAACTTCATGGTGGGGAACTTAACGTAAACTCGCTTCCGGGCGAGAAAACTGTATTCCGCATGACGTTTCCTGAGCATTTATAGGTCGGCTTTCCGTAACATATAAAAACAACTCGTACTTAAGAAATTCCTCAGATACGGAACGGAAGAAACAACCTTCCCCAATCTCCGAGGCGACAATCCGAACTTGATCTCATAATGAGGATTTATAAAATACAATTGTTGGTCAACAATCTGATATCCCGTTTGCCGTACGAGATTCCGAAACATTTCAATAGTACATTTCGTTTCCTTGATACTCAATAATTCTTTTATTGTATCTTCTTTTTCTCCAAATACTTTTAGTATCCATTTATACAAAGTCCGGGGAAACAAATGTATAAATGGTAAATGTGAAATAAGTTTTCCCCGTGCAATTTGCTGATGTCCCCCAAATGGCATCTGCCAAGCAGGGAATGCAACAAAGACCACTCCATCAGGAGCCAAATAGCTTTTCATCCCGGATAGAAATTGAGACTTATCTCCTATATGTTCAATCACATCATGTATCAAAATAAGAGAAAAATATGTTTCCAAACCCTTTAACTGGAAAATGTCAGATGGAATAAAGACAGCTTCTTGATTTCTTTTAGTAAAGAAAGTCCGGGCCTGCTCAATTCGTAAAGTAGCAATATCCACTCCGACAATTTCACAACCCTGTTCAGCAAAAGGAAGCAGATTACCTCCTTCTCCACACCCTATTTCCAACACTTTATCCGGAAGTTCTCCTATTATCTTCTCTATATATGGAATATAATATTTTTTAGAAGTCCGTGCCTGTTCTTCAAAATAACGCTCACGGTTGATATGTCGTTCTTGCATCTTTCCTGTTTTATTATGTATTAATATGATAATGATTCAGGTGAAAGACTGCACGACTAAAACATTTTTTACTATGATATCCTTCTACCAACTAAAACGTAAGCCGACAGGAACAGTGAATGTCACCGGATGTTCCCTCCGGATAGTACGTAACCCGCTTCCGTCCGGAATATAATAATTAAGAGTCGGTTCTACATAGAAACTGATATGACGAGTAAAATGATATTGTACGCCTGCACTTGCATTGACCGACCATTGCATAGGCACAGCCAACGACTGGCGACTTATGTCGACAGGTACACTATCCGTTACGTGAAAAGTGCGAAGAGTTCCTTTTAACGGGATGTCGACCAGGACACCGGCTGTTGAGTAGAACGAGAACTTTCTGAAATTTCCCCAACGGTAAGAAACACGAAAAGGAAGACCAATGTAATGGAGTTTTTGCGTTTCTTGGATACGATATTCTTCACCTGTGATAAAATCCGATTTCAAGAAAGTATATTGTAATCCCGTTTCAAAACTCCAACGATCGTCCAGTTTTTTGTTTACAGAAAGTCCAAGGGTAATAGGAGAATCATGATGCTGATATTCTACAATTTTACCCCGATTACCTCCAGCTATCTGCATCAGCGTAAGTGAATCACCTAAAGTTCCCTCCTGATAACGAGTCTGCAGATAGGTGTAATAATCTTCCCACGTGCTTACTTGCTGAGGAAGCTCCGGATTCTCTTCACTGCCGGAATGAGGCGTAGCGATCAGTTTGTATAGATTCTGAGCCAGTTGTGGCCCCAATGATCCGGCCAACATAAACTTCCATTTATTTGATTTCCTGCTCTGCCGCATGGAGGTAAACTCTTTTAACGGATGCGAAATAAAAACAGTCTTATTATGGGATAACTCGGAAACGAACAAGGGCTTGGTGACAGGTTGTACGTCCACAGCAATCTCTTTCGGGAGCAGCAGGAATGGCGTTTTTTCCACATACACCAACGACGGGGCAACAAGCATCTCTGATTGTTGCGGACGCTCTGCCTTGCCTGAGAGAATAACCGGTTCGGTAGAATCGCTCTGTTCATTTTCCTTCTTTTGCACCGTTTCCATCTGTTGCAGCAAGTCTTTGGGTTGTTGCTTTTGCTGTCGTGGCCACCGACACACATATTTATAGAACAGCGGAACAAAGAGTATCAACAGCAGGACAAGAACCAAGCGATATTCCCCGATCATCTTTTTCAACAAAGACTTCGCACGATATAGTTGTGAAGACGATGAGTGAGAAGCGATATTTAACAAATTACCGATCTCTTTATGAGGTAATCCCTCCAATACTGCAAGTTTGAACACCTTCGAATACCCCTCGGGCAGACTCTCCACTAACTCCATTATCTGGTCATACGACATGAAATCGGCCTCGAAAAAACTTCCCGTCGGTTCATCTTCTTCGGGTATTTCAGACAAGGGAATCATATTTGCGGCATTGTTCTGGTTAAGATAACGGAGAGAGATATTCTTCATTATGATTCCCATCCAACTTTCCAGTTTCTCAGGATTACGTAATGAATCAATAGAAGTAAAGATTACAATGAAGCCATCATGAAGCAGATCTTGTGCGATTTGTCTGTCGGACACATAATGGAGACATATCCTCATCATTTTCCCCGAGTAAGTTTTATAAAGTAAGTCCAAAGCTTGCTCATCCCCACTTTTACACAAATCCACTAATTCCTTCTTATCCATTTAATCACAACAATATAATAGTAATGATGCACAAGTATCGAAAAGACTGCGTGGCCCATATGTTTTTAACATTATAAATATTATTGCTTTCAGGAATGTGTAAAAACTCAATTTGTTGTTATATCTAGATGATTATCAATCATTAATATGTTCGATCGCGAAGCCTAACTGTCAATTGAGACTTGAAGGCTGGTATTAAGTGTTTTCAAAATAAACTATCATACTATCATTTTTTCAGTACACCATTTGAATATCAATAAACACATCAATGATAGTTACCCGTTTTAACTATCATTTAACCATCATAAACTATCATAAAACGGTCTGTTTGAGGTAATGCATCGCAAAAAAGGGATTAAAAACGATCTGATGCCTGCTGTTTTCCGATAGTACCCTACATCTTTAGCTCCAATATGGCTGTTATTTTCACGAAAACGACTTATTCTTCTCCTTGAGATCCCCTTTTCAGGCCCTTTTACACCCGGATTTGAACGATGCTAAGACCCGGGTCCCAGTACCCTTTACACCCGGGTCTCAGAAAAGAAAAGTCCCTACTTTGCTGAAAATAAACCATATACCCAGTCGGTTTTGTCAGGCTGTTTTATGATAGTATGATGGTTGAAAATGGAACTATCATACGAACTATCATAGCCTACAAACATTGGATTTCAATACTTAAAAAGTCAAAAATGATAGTATGATAGTTCTATTGAACAATAAAGAAGAAAAACGGCAGTTGGCTATGACTTTTTTAAAGTAAGAAAAGATGAAAGGTTGAGTTTATATTTCGATACATAAACCGACACCAACTTCATGTATCGGTATGCTTTTATGTATTTCGGCTTTGGCTGCAAAAGAAACACAATGACAGGGATATAGCTCTTTAATTTGATTCTTTCGGAAATAATCGACCGTTCCTCTTAATTGATCAGAAACTTCAAACAGATGGAAACCTCCGATCACCCCTACTATCCGGTCGTCCCCACATACCTGTTTGGCATATTCAATAATATTACATATTCCACTATGGGAACATCCCGTAATAATGAATAGACCATCCTCCTTTTTATAAACCAGAGCGGTATCATCCGCTACAAAGTCTTCACATTCCGTTTCGGTATCTTTCAATACACCAAAAGACTTTCGCTGTTCAAAATCATTCAATGAAGGTATTTCTCCAAGAAAAGTAAGATGTTCACTTAGCCGGACAGGTGTTTTCGACAAGGTCAATTCATATTTATCTTTCAAACCGGCCTCCGACAAAGGTGAGCCAATCGATATATCTCCGGCCACCCGTTCTTTAAAAGTATCCGGATGTGCGACGATCCTGATCCTACCAGAAGAATTCCGGTAGGGAAAATACTGAAGCCCCCTGGTATGATCATTATGACCATGGGAAAATGCAATGGTGGAAACCTGAGAAAGATCGATACCCAATGCGCCCGCATTACGGATATACACATCCGAATAGCCGGCATCCAACAGGATTTTCGTTTCACCGTCTTCTATATAATAGCAAACAGCAGGTTCTCCGAGGTAATATTGATCAATAAATGTGTTATTGTCTACTAAAACTGTCAGCTTCATCATCACCCGATTATTCGTTACTACTTTATTTTCAATCTTTCTATATTCAAAATATAAAACGTTTGTATCTGTCGGCTGCCTTTTCAATCTGCTCATTATCCGGCTTCCGGTATTCTTCGAAGAAAGAAGTTTCAATGAGGATATCTCCCCGCTTTACCATCTTTTTCCAGTTTCCGACAATTCTTCCATTGTGCAAGATGACCGGATAAAATATACCAAAGTTATTAAAAGCTTTAGGATGATGCTCCTTATCCATTGCTGCTGTACGATCCTTATAGCTGATCAGATATTCATCATAAGGCGGTAAGAAATGTAACACGTCACAGCTTCTCATCCTTTTTTTCCACTGTTGATGAACAAAAAAGCTTTGAGAAGCGAATTTATCCTCAACCAATTCCGAGTCGATCAATGCCACAGCCTGGCGGGCTTCAGTGAGCGACAATCCGGACCACCACACAAAATCATCCAGAGTAGCAGGCGAATGGCTCCTGAAATATTTCCTGGCTAATAAAGCCAGCGCTTCCTCCCGCGGTAACTCTTTTGCCATAGGTGCACGTTCTTCCAATAATGCATGGGTAAATTTGCCCTCTTTGTCATTACCACTGCAAATAATCCCTTCCTGCTCGGCCCTCGTTATCAGATAGCCCACCGCGGCAGGATCGGGAATAATACCGGCCTTTACCATTTCATCTCCCAATTCCTGTTTGGTAAGATGGTTATTTCCTTCCAGTATCTTACAGAAATGGTCATTAGCCTTTGTATACAGGCTTTCCGGTATGTCTATTCCGTTACTTCTAGCAAATGAGTTACATGCAGTTATAATCCGTTGCGACGACAGTTTCAACATCCATCGGATATCCTCAGAAGTCACAAAATGCCATGTCGGACGCATCACATGAGTACGAAGGATATCCCCTCGCCGGATAGCCTCGTCTACCACCCGGATCGTAGCAGATTTCAACCTGACACCAAGTGCCCATTTCGCTCGCGGATAATCCTGTGCCTGCATGCCTCCCATCCACGACACAAGATCCCTCGGGTCTTTGAACTCAGGTTTCAACAACTGCTGACTTCGCAAACGGATATCAGTAATCATATTCACCAAAGGTATTTCTTGAAACTATATTTATCACGTAAAAACTGCTGCTCTTCGAGACTTAATGAAGTGAAATAGGCTTTCCAGCCCGGGCAGAAATTAATATGCCAACGCCAGAATTTTCCTATCAGTGACTGGGGAGCCCGGTCATATTTCGCCCGCAAAGGGCATTTTACACATTGGTGTTTCATAAATTTGATTTTACGGATATGTACAAATGTAGTAAAAAACCTTATTTAGCCAGTTCTTTTCCATTTGTTTTACTAATTCTTGCTATTTTTGTACTCAGTATTCTTCGGGGCAGGGTGAGACTCCCTACCGGCGGTGACAGTCCGCGACTCCTCTGGATATATTACAGGGGACTGATCTGGTGAAATTCCGGAACCGACAGTTAAAGTCTGGATGAGAGAAGAAGACAGTATGACTTATATGACATTTCTACCAACATATTATATATATGTAGGAGAAGTGTTACATATACTCCCCTTAGCCCTGTTGTATACTTTACTTTATAAAAAACTAATAACAGGGTTTGAAAATGAAAACAATTAAAGATTTCGGAGTTGACTACAAGGAACGTGTAGAAAAAGCAATCAGTTATTTACAGGCAGGAAAAGGCATTTTACTTGTCGATGATGAGAACAGGGAAAATGAAGGTGATATTATTTACTCCGCAGAAAAGATGACGGTTAAAGATATGGCCCTGATGATTCGTGAATGCAGTGGAATCGTCTGCCTTTGCCTTACCCCCGAGAAATGCCGGTCACTCGGTCTGCCTCAGATGGTAGAAGAAAACTCCAGTAAAAACCAGACAGCCTTCACGATCTCGATAGAAGCCAAAGAAGGTGTCACCACCGGTGTTTCGGCAGTCGACAGAATACAGACAATAAAAACAGCAATCGCCCGGGAAGCAAAACCTGAAGATTTATCCCATCCGGGCCATGTATTCCCCTTACAAGCTAGAGAAAAAGGAGTCTTGGAAAGAAGAGGGCATACAGAAGGAAGTGTAGATCTCGTAAAACTTGCCGGCCTGGGAGATACAGCCGTTCTTTGTGAACTGACAAACGAAGACGGAACAATGGCTCGCCTTCCCGAAATTATCCGTTTCGCCATACAACATGACATGACCGTTGTCTCCGTTGACGATATATGCAAATACAGAGAATGAAATATCATTTTAACACCAATAAAAAGAATATTCCCCACATACAACAAAAAGATTGACATATTTTAAATACATCAAAACATTTTTTGATTTCAAAATGACATTTCATATCTTTGTTGCGTAAACAAAAGGCGACAGCATCGAACATGAATATACGCAAAGAAGATAAACCGTCCATTCTGCTAATATATACAGGAGGAACCATTGGGATGATCAAAAATCCCGAAACAGGAACGCTGGAAGCTTTCAACTTCCAGCATCTCCTGGAACATATTCCGGAATTACAAGGTGTGAAGTGCTCCATTTCTTCTATCCAGTTTGACCCGCCTATGGACTCTTCTGCGATGGGCCCGGAGTCCTGGCAAAAAATTGTACGGATAATAGCTGAGAATTATTCTACATACGATGGCTTTGTCGTTCTACATGGCACAGATACCATGGCCTTCACAGCCTCCGCCCTAAGTTTCATGCTCGAGAACCTGAACAAACCGGTTATCCTTACCGGTTCCCAGGTTCCAATAGGCATGTTGCGAACCGATGGCAAGGAAAACCTGATCACAGCTATCGAGATAGCAGCTGCCAAAGAAAATGATATACCGGTTGTTCCCGAAGTCTGTATTTTCTTCGAAAACGACTTATTGCGAGGAAACCGCTCCAGCAAGATAAACGCAGACTATTTCAATGCTTTCCAATCCTATAATTATCCGGCACTGGCCCATGCCGGTATCTCCATTAATTACGATATGGCACAAATCTATCGTCCGGTTTCCAGAAAGCCGTTGAAGCCCCATTATAAACTCGATTGCCATATCGCCATCCTCAAACTCTTTCCGGGAATATCACCGCAAGTAGTAGAGAGTATTTTAAATATCCCTGATCTGAAAGGAGTGGTTATGGAAACCTTCGGCAGCGGTAACGCTCCCTCCGAAGAATGGTTCCTGAACATGCTAAAGGAAGCCGTAGACCGGGGACTCGTAATCGTAAACGTTACCCAGTGCCATGCCGGAAGTGTAGAGATGCACCGGTACGAAACAGGATATAAACTTTTGGAAGCCGGTGTGGTAAGCGGGTTCGACAGTACGACAGAATGCGCCGTCACCAAACTTATGTTTCTCTTCGGACAAGGACTGACACCCGAAGAAGTAAAGGAACATATACATTGTTCGCTGATCGGCGAAGTAACCGTCCCGGAAAATTTCTATACAGGCAATTAATATAAACATTATAAAACAACGTATTAATATGAATACTGAATTTACAGGAAAAACCCGCACTGAGAGTGATCTGATCGGTGCCCGGGAAATACCGGCCGAAGCATTATACGGCGTACAGACACTCAGAGGGATCGAGAATTTCTGCATCAGCAAATTCCACCTCAACGAATATCCGTTATTCATCAACGGACTAGCAATCACTAAATTGGCAGCAGCCGAAGCTAATTACGCTCTGGAACTGCTAACAGACGAACAATACCGCGCCATCACACAGGCTTGCCGCGAAATATTGGACGGACAGCACCACGAACAATTCCCGGTCGACATGATCCAGGGAGGTGCCGGTACGACCACCAACATGAACGCCAACGAAGTCATAGCCAACCGTGCCCTTGAAATCATGGGACATCAGCGGGGAGAATACACCTACTGCTCACCCAACGATCATGTGAACCGTTCGCAATCGACCAACGACGCCTATCCGACAGCCATCCACCTGGGTATGTATGCCACACATCTCCGGTTGCTCCCTTATCTGGAAGCGCTGATCGCTTCTTTCCGCAAAAAAGGAGAAGAATTTGCCCATATCATCAAAATGGGACGTACTCAACTGGAAGATGCTGTCCCAATGACCCTGGGGCAAACATTCAATGGCTTTGCCAGTATCCTGCAGGATGAAATTGCTCACCTGGATCATGCTGCAAATGATTTCCTGACTGTCAATATGGGAGCAACAGCTATCGGTACAGGCATTTGCGCAGAACCGGGATATGCAGAAAAATGTATCGAAGCCCTGCGCGAAATTACCGGATGGGATATCAAACTGTCTGCCGACCTGGTTGGTGCAACTTCCGACACATCCTGCCTGGTAGGTTATGCCGCAGCCATGAAGCGGGTAGCCGTCAAAATAAATAAGATATGCAACGACCTTCGCCTGTTGGCAAGCGGCCCGCGCTGCGGATTAGGCGAGTTCAATCTGCCGGCTATGCAACCGGGCTCTTCCATTATGCCGGGAAAAGTAAATCCGGTTATCCCGGAAGTGATGAACCAGATCGCCTATAAGGTGATCGGCAACGAGCTTTGTGTGACAATGGCCGGCGAAGCTGCACAAATGGAACTGAATGCAATGGAGCCGGTTATGGCACAATGCTGTTTCGAGTCTGCCGAATTGCTTATGAACGGCTTTGAAACACTGCGTACCCTTTGTGTAGAAGGAATAGTTGCCAACGCCGAACATTGCATCGAAGAAGTACATCACAGTATTGGAGTGGTGACTGCCTTAAACCCGGTTATCGGTTATAAAAATTCCACGAAAATAGCCAAAGAGGCGCTGGAAACAGGTAAAAGCGTGTATCAACTGGTATTGGATCATGGCATCCTGACAAAGGAACAACTGGATACGATCTTAAGTCCGGAGAATATGATCCATCCAGTGAAGCTGGATATTCATCCTGCCAAATAGACAACCGTATCGATTTATTATAATCTAAAAAGAGGTGTATCAGGATATATCCTGGTACACCTCTTTCAGTTCTTCCTGTATCGGCTTTTCAGGAATATTTATATCAGCTTTACGGGCTTGCGAATGCTGGAACTGCCGCTTAATTGCATACAATACGCCATCTTTGATAAATTTCGCACCGGTCTGTTTGAACCAGAAAGAAACTCCATTCTCCATACAGACATCGTGTAAGGCCATCACCCAATCGAAATCACATGGACGGGCTTCAATGCCGGACTCGCCGCCCACAACCACCTGCTCAACCCATCCGCCGATATGATAGGGACGTAGATCTATCGCTCCCAGTAAAGGCTCACAAATAATGATTTTATGCTTGATCGGAGCCGCTTTATAAATAGGCAGGCGGTAATCGGCACATTCCTGGTTCTCGATCGTACAACAGATCGTGACGTTGGCATATCCGTCTCCCCAATCGTCGGGCATACAGGTAGAAAAACGGTCGATCCGCTTGGTAATCATCATAAATTCGAGATCACTCCGTTCCCGCATCATTTTCCATGCCTCAGCGCGCCAACCGTCGGCATCCTCGACAAAGAAATCGGAGGTAAAACAGGTGTATACATACGTTCCCGAAGGAATCTTGTATTCGCCGTTACGCTTTTTTTGTATGGGTAAATCGAAACTTTTCGTTTGCGTCACCACCGAACTGTCTATGTTTCTTTTGGCATCACCCCGGTAAACATAGCAATGCTTACATCCTTGGCTTAACTTATGGCAGCCGTGCCACAAGTTCCACATCTTCGATTTTTTTATTATAGCATTCGTCGGCATCCGAAAAAGTATTTATACGCAAAGGTAACACAAAAGGACAGATACCGGCAAAAAGATACCGGACGATTACGCATCCGGCTAATTATCTGTTTTCAATGATTGCAAACTTTCGTTATATCAACCGTAAAACCATCATTCAACGGCATAAACTTCCCTTTTTCCTTCAGAAACTCTATCAGGTCATCGACACTCATATATTCTGCCGAGCAGGCATAAAAACGCCGGGTCTCACCGAACCGGTCAATGATAGCCGCTCTTAAAGAGGCCTCCGAGTAACTGTTGCCTTCCATCATATGAAGGACTTCATGAGCATGTAACTGTTCCATAGTCTGATTATTTAATTATTTGAAGCAAAGATACAGGATATATATATCTTAAAATGTAACATATGTGACAGTCGCGGATTCCGCCTTACTTTTTAAACAATCCGATACACAAATCGCTTATATAATCATAGAAACATATTTATAATTAAGATTATGAGAGAGATGAAAAAATGGGGAATAGCATTGCTGGCAATTACTGCAAGTGCAGGATTCAATCCATCGGATGCCTGTACGAGAGTAGTTTACCAGGGAAAAGACAATACAGTGCTGACAGGCCGCACGATGGACTGGAAAGAAGACAGCCAGAGCAACCTTTGGATATTTCCGCGGGGTATGAAACGCAACGGGGAAATAGGTAAAAATCCACTTGAATGGACTTCTAAATACGGAAGCGTGGTGACTTCCGCCTATGATATCTGCAGCACGGACGGGATGAACGAAAAAGGATTAGTGGCCAACCTGCTCTGGCTGGCTGAGTCGGAATACCCGAAATGGGACGGCAAAAAACCGGGACTTTCCATTGCCGCCTGGGTGCAGTACATGCTGGATAATTTTGCAACGGTAGACGAAGCAGTCGCCTTTGTTGAAAAAGGGACGTTCGAAGTAGTCTCGGACATGATGCCCGACGGTACGCGTATGGCCACGTTACATCTGTCGATCTCCGATACGGAGGGAGACAATGCCATCTTCGAATACGTAAATGGGAAACTGAATATCCACCACAACAAATCGTACCAGGTAATGACCAATTCGCCGGTGTTCGACCAGCAACTGGCCCTCGATGATTATTGGAAAAATATCGGGGGAACGACTTTCCTGCCGGGAACAAATCGGGCAGCCGATCGTTTCGTAAGGGCATCGTTCTATATCAATGCCATCCCGAAGGTAGACGACACACGCATGGCGGTAGCCAGTGTATTCAGCGTAATCCGCAACACATCCGTCCCGCTGGGTATCACGACACCCGATCAACCGAATATATCATCCACGCGATGGAGAACTGTTTCCGATCAGAAAAACAAGGTCTATTACTTTGAGTCGACTACTTATCCGAATATCTTCTGGGTAGATTTCAAAGATGTGGATTTCTCAGCAAACGCACCGGTCAAAAAACTCGACCTGCTGCATGGTAAAACATATGCCGGTAACACGGCCGATCAGTTTGTGGCCACTCAGCCTTTCAAATTCTTAGGAGCTCATTAAGAGCTCCTTTTTTTATACATACTCTGGAGTTATGCCGAACAAAGCTTTGTACGCAAATCATTTTGATAGGCATCCATAAACTTCTCCAGATCGAAAAAGAGGTAAGAGAGTACTTTCAGGAAGGGATTTTTCATCCGGATGGTTTCGGTCGATGTGAAATGAGTACCGCCTGTACTTGTTTCCTCCAGTTCTCCTTTCCAATGTCCGGTAAATCCATTCGCCTTGATAATATCGAATTCATAAAGTGAGAAAGGTTCTTTGCGGGTAGTTTTGAAACGAATGACGGAGCCGTTTTTGGCGACCTCGTCCCAGACTTCTATTCCATCCTGGCTTTCAAGGATAATTACTTCTTCCAGATCGCTACGGTAACCATAATCGACATTGTTGATAAGCACGTTATAGACTTTTTCGGGTGACGCATTATAAAAACATTGCCGGGAACCGACTCTTTCGCCCGGCAGCAGAAGACCGGTTATAAGTACTAATACAATAATCCCCACAACAACAATAAGAAAGTAAATCAACATAGCCATCTTTTTATATTTTATTCTTCGCATAAAGTAAAATACACAAATTGTTTCTTTTTCAGGTTCACCGCTTCGATTTCAAGCGGTCTCAAACAAATCATAATCACCTGAATATCTGATCGTTTACAAAAGTAACCAATTTAAATCAATAAAGAAAAATTATATCCTTAAAACAGCCTTCCCATCCGACAGCAAACAAAGAACACGTTGCCGGTCATATAAATTTAAAAGGAAGCAGGAACGGTAAAATGAGAAAGAAGTGAGAGGGAATGTATATAAAAAATTAAAGCCTGTCTCACGACAAGCCCTAACCAACTTTGTTAACCTTAAATCTAATACTATTATGAAAAAACCACAGTACAAAGATACTGTTGCAAAGAGGTTTTGTCAAGCTTTTTCAGGCCAATATTTGTTAAGTTTGAAGAGCTGTATCGCCAAAAAGTGTTAGTGAAGATAAAACTTTATACAATACAAGCAAAAACTGCTAATTTTAACAATTGAAGAGCGCTTTTTCCAGCAAAAAAGAATACCCTCCCGACTAAAGTACCAACTCCGAGAACAACTTTTCGAACGTAGCCTCCAGATCTTCCGAAAAACCCGGATGCGGACGTGAAGTTTGTATCGAAGAACTGCGTACGGCTGTCAGCCAACGGAACCGTTCGGGAATATCCATCGCGGCGATCGGACCGCCCTCTTTTGCTCCGGAACAGATATGGTCGAATACTTTCAGGCTGGTGTATAACGATTCCATATCCAACTCGGATGAGAAAAGGCGGATCTTCCTTTCGTCCACCTGATAACGTGCTTTTATATACTTAGCCCGTTTAGAGAACAGGATAATGCCCACGTTGATAAACTCCTCACGTTCCACCCGGGGAACAAAGCGGATTACGGCGTATTCATATAAGTGCTTTCCTTGCATGTTGCGCTTCTTTTATAAATGTGTCTGAATGGGCGATCCTTTCGTTTAAAAACTCCATGTATATTTCCTTTATCTCCTGCGGCGTGCCGGGACTGTCGTTCCATTGCAACCAGTCATCGGGAATCAGTTCGACGATCTCCTGTATTTTTTGCGGTGTCAACAAACGTTTAAATTCAACATCGGCCTCTTCCAGTAGGGAAGCTTCAGGCAATAACGCATGATCTTTAACCTGGACAAACGGGCTTAAGGCATGCTTGTGCCAGTTCGACCATGAATAATGAAAATAGAGCGAGGCACCGTGGTCGATCAGCCATAACTCCTTATGCCACATCAACATATTGGTATTACGCGTGGTACGATCTACGTTAGTCAGCAAGGCATCGAGCCAGACGATTTGCGAGGCTGTTTTCGCTCCGGCTTTATTCACGACGGGATCGTAGGTCAGTGCACCCGACAGGAAATGGAGCCCGAGGTTCAGTCCGCGGCTGGCCTGCAAAAGATCTTGTATCTCCTCATCCCCCTCGGTACGGCCGAAAGCCTCGTCGAGGTTCAAAAAGACCAGTTCGGGCACACGGAAACCCAACGCACGTGCTATTTCGCCACCGACCAATTCGGCAATCAGGGCTTTCGTTCCATGACCGGCTCCCCTGAACTTAACGACATATTTATATCCGTCGTCAGCCTCGGCCAGCGCAGGCAACGAACCGCCTTCGCGTAAAGGCATGATATATCTGACTACATTCGCTGTTCGCAATTCCATATTCAAAATGCTTTTGACAAAGATAGAGATAGTTCCCGTTTACACAAAAAGAAATTGCACTCCCGTATCTAACGACAACTCAAACTATTTTATAGATATTCCCCGGCAGCGTCCTGATCCGTCCGTTCATCTCCAACTCAAACAGAAGGGGAAACAGTTCCCGGACAGGCTGGTTCAGAAGCAAAGCCAGACGGTCGATGTGCATTTCGCCTTTCTCGCGGAGAAGGGCCAGGATCGCTTCAGTCCGGTCGCTTGCTTCAAAAAACAATTCAGCCTGGACAGGGACAGGTGCAGCTTTCTTCTCCACATCCCAACAAAGGGCAGAGATCAGATCGGTGGCAGAAGTGATTAGCCCGGCTTTATTCTGACGGATCAAGGCATTACAACCTTTGGAGTGAAGATCGCTTACCCGGCCGGGAAAGGCATAGACATCGCGGCCATAAGAAAAAGCGATATCAGCCGTAATCAGTGAACCACCTTTCTCGGCAGATTCGATCACGATCGTAGCATCTGCCAGCCCGGCAACAATCCTGTTGCGTTTGACAAAGTTCGGTTTATCGGGTTCCGTACCACTGGGAAAGTCGGACAACAATCCGCCACCCCGTTGTAACATCTCTACAGCTGTAGAACGATGGGCCGGAGGATAAATACGGTCGAGTCCGTGAGCCAATACACCGACAGTCGGCAACCCGTTTCTGAGTGCACTGCGATGAGCACAAACATCGATGCCATAGGCAAGCCCGCTTACAATCAGAAGGTCAGGAAAGGATAACGACAAGGTTTGTACCAGTTCTTCCGTTACAGCCCTGCCATATTCGGTTGCGTGGCGCGTCCCGACAATGCTGATAATACGGGCAGCATCAAGGTCGGCCGTTCCTTTATAGTAAAAAAGTATAGGGGCATCGGGGCATTCTTTTAAACGTTTAGGATAGGTTTCATCTGCCAAATAGTAACAGGTGATCTGGTTCTTTTCAATAAAGGCTAACTCTCTTTCTGCCTGCAGAAGAACCTCCGGGCGTTTGATCTCGGCAGCCGTAAGGCTCCCGATGCCCGGTATCTTCTCCAGATTCTGCTTTTTTTCCGTAAAGACTACCTCTGCATCGCCCAAGGCCTGCAGAAGCTGACGGGCCAGGATATCTCCCACCCCGTTGATCATAGTTAAGCCAATTTGGTAAATCTGTTTGTCGGTCATGATCTATATCATAGTTTATCTTGTATTCTTTTAAGCATTTCATCGAAGTATTCGCCCCGGGTCAGTTTTCCATCCTGTACAACGACTGATTCCACTTTTCCTTTCGTTGCCAGTGCACCGTCGGAGGCCCGGTAAATATCCTGTTCAAAAACCAGTTTCACCCCTTTCTTATAAACATTCAGGCAGGAAATATAAGTGTCGCCACTCTTCAGGGAAGTCTTGAAGTCGATATCCACATGGGAGACAAATCCATCGACACCTTTGTCGTGCATCGCACCGAAGTTTTCTCCCAGCGATTCAAGGAACTCATGACGGGTATGTTCCATATAATGCTGATAGTTGGCATTATTCACCACGCCTTGCAGGTCGCATTCATAGTCGCGCACCTTATCGGTCAGTTTAAAGATATACTCTTTCATTTATTTCAGTTCTTTGTTGTTATTATTTTCGGACACCATTTTATAGAGTCGGTCGGAAGGACGTACCTTCTCCGATACCTTGAAGGAGAAACGTTCGCCTTTGACTGTTTCCTCTACAGCTTGCAGGTCTACACGTATTTCGTCGATCGTCTGCATCACAGCTCCTGTTGTCGGACCGGTGATCAGGATCTCATCGCCTACCTTCAGCGTGCCCGATTCCATTTCGAATTCTGCCACGCCGATGCCGCTGAAATATTTAATACCTTTTGCCACATATACCTTTTTCTTTGTCGAACCGGAACCGTATTTGCTACTCCATTCGCCCAGGCGTTGTCCGAGGTAATAGCCATCCCAGAAACCGCGGTTGAAGACACTCTTCAGACGTTCGTCCCAAGCGGCGATCTTCTCTTCATCGTACGTCCCGCTACAATAAGCCTTGACGGCTTCTTTATAACATTCGGTGACGATGCGCACGTATTCGGGACCGCGGGCACGGCCTTCGATCTTGAATACACGAACGCCTGCATCCATCATCTTATTCATGAAATGGATCGTCTTCAGGTCTTTGGGCGACATGATGTACTGGTTCTCGATATCCAGTTCGATATTGCTGTCCTTATCCTTCACAGTATAACCACGACGGCAGATCTGCATGCAAGCCCCCCGGTTGGCAGAAGCATTCATTTCATGTAAACTTAAATAGCATTTGCCGGATACGGCCATGCACAGAGCACCGTGCGCAAACATTTCGATACGGATCAGTTCACCCCGTGGCCCGACGATCTGCTGTTCGACAATCTGCCGGTAGATTTCGGAAACCTGTGTAAGATTCAGTTCTCGGGCCAATACAACGACATCGGCAAACTGGGCGTAAAACTTCAGTGCCTCCACATTCGAAATATTCAACTGGGTGGAAAGATGCACTTCCTGTCCGATCCGGTTCGCATAGCTCATAGCAGCCACATCCGCAGCGATGATGGCAGAGACTTCAGCCGCCTTTGCAGCATCGATAATCTCACGCATTAATGCCAGGTCTTCCCCATAAATAACGGTATTGACGGTCAGATAACTTTTGATACCGTGTTCTTTACAAATGGAAACGATCTTACGCAAGTCGTCGGTGGTGAAATTGTTGGAAGAGCGCGAACGCATATTCAGTCCTTCAATACCGAAATAGATGGAGTCGGCTCCTCCCTGGATAGCTGCCATCAACGACTCGTATGAGCCGACCGGAGCCATTATTTCAAATTCTTTTTCGTTCAAAGCTGTTTGGTTTTAAATTAGAAACCACAAAGATAGGGGTTTCTTCGCATACTTCTAAGATAAAACCAGTTAACTTTTAACTCGTTGCCGGATACATTTCTACCGGATCAACGCAGATGATAGATCGTATCCAACGGATCGGTATGTAAAATTACTTTCCTGTCCGATCCAGCACCTCCGGCACGATCATACTATCATAACCTTTTGTTGCCAAATGGGACTTTACGACAGCGAGATAACTCACCGGGACATTTTTTTGAGCCGGCTGAATTACAATATCCCTCACATGTTTTCCTATTTTCCCCAGAGCTTCATCAATCATTCCCAAACCTATGACCACCATATAATTCCTCTTATTCTTTTCAGAAGTATCATAGGACAACAAAGGCTTCCTTTCATTAAAATAGGAAATCGAAAAAGCATAAGCCGTGTTGCCTTCTTCAGAGGATAACTCATAATAGAAAGGAGGTGAAGGGATGATTTCGCCATCCGTATTTTTATAATAGGTGAATAATTCCACTACTTCGCCTTTTGCATCTGCCAGATCCGCCTTACGCACGGCACCACGGACAGCACGGTTTCTCAGCTTTATGTATTCGTCAAAGAATATCTTCTTTCCGTTTACAGTATAATAAGCAACGATCATCGACTGCTCTCTCAAGTCTCTTTTAAAGTTTTTAGGGTCGCCAATGTAGAAAAGGATAGGAACGTTTTCTACCCCCGCCTTTGCCTGTTGCTGCATGAAACCGTCTTTCACCACTTTCAGGATATTAGCCGCTGCTATCGGAGGAGCTCCCGCATCAATGTAAGAATAGAATGCTATCGGCTTATCTTTCGCAGAAGCAAATATATTCGTCAATTTCTCAGACAGATTATCGACAGTAGCATACTTATTATTCAGAAGTATTTGTCCCAATGAGTTAACAAACAGATCCTGCCTGTCTGTCTTTTCATTCAGGAAACGAGACATGTACTCCTGCGAAGGGTTCTGTACATTCTCTTTTTCACTTATGTACTTATCCAGCTCTGTCCGGAAGAATTCCCTCACATCCTGCTGTTCGTTCGGAGGAGTTTCCTTATCTTTGCTTTGGATAAGCGTTTCCAACTGCCGGTTCACTTCCGGGCGAGCAAAAGCATTGAGGACGATAAGTCCCACAGGGACCAGGAGCAGTAGCTTCAACCGGGCCCAATTCTTTGATTTACCTTTTAACATCATAGTAATACGTTTTTTAATTTTACTGTGATTGAAGCTGTTGGCAAGAGTGTAGAGGCTGGAGCCGACAGCTTTTTTCACGAGCAATAGTTGATATTTAGTTGCATCGATGCCTTGATTAAGCACGCCTTTATCGGCCTGGTATTCGTGTATTTCCTTCAATTCCCTTTTCAGCAACCAGACAGCCGGATTAAACCAGTGAAGCAAAAGAATGATCTCCATAAAGATCAAGTCGATGGAATGACGATATTGAAGATGCATCTTCTCATGTGTCAGGATTTCATCCGGATACTTCATATAATCTTCTTCAGAAAGAATAATATATCTCCCCCAACTGAACGGGGAAACAGGAGATGAAAGCAAGATCAGTGTGTAGTTTCCACATTTCGTTTTATCTCCCTGACGGGTAATTTCCAGCATCTTACGGAAAGAGACCAGGGTTATCAACAGGCAGACGGCACAGCCCAGAAGATAAGAAAGACCGATCAACTGTCCCCAGTCTATTGTATAAACCGGTTCCTCAGTAGAAATAACGCGTTCTTCACCATAGCCTTCAGGGAAAAATGTTTCGACCAGCGGAGCATTTCCGGCGATGATCTTTTCCAATCCGATAATCGGTTGCTGGATAAACAGAGGCTTTGATGTTTCGAGCTTTACAAAAGGCAACAACATACAGACCACTATCCCACCCAACAACACCCACCGGTTGAAACGGAAAAAGGTGTCATTACTGAGCAAAGCCTTGAACCCAAGGTAAAACAAGGTCAGGCAGATAGTAGATTTCAATATGTACAGAAGTAAAGCTCCCATAGTAAACGTTTTTACTTGTTCTTGATCTGTTGTATCAACTCCTGCAATTCATCGAGCGTCAAAGCTTCTTCCTCTATCAATGTAGAGACCACACGAGTGTAAGAGTTATCGAAATATTTATCGACCACCTGCTTCAGTGTCTTTTTCCTGTATTCGTCTTCCGAGACCAAAGCATAATACTGATGGGTATTTCCAAAGGCCTTGTAACCGATATATCCTTTCTCCTCCAAAGTACGGACAATAGTCGAAAGGGTATTGTAATGCGGCTTGGGTTCTTCCTGTAAGTCGAGCAATTCACGGACAAACAAAGGTCCTTTCGCCCAAAAGTAACCTAATATTTCTTCTTCTTTTGCAGTTAACCGTATCATAATCTGTCGTTTTAATAAAGGAATGCCCAAATATAACTATATTTTCCAGTAATACAACTACAATGTATAGTTAATCTACTATAATTCGTAGTAGATAGGAGATTGGACACCATTCTTTCATGAAACTTAATAGAAAAGCTGTACTTTTGTGGTCAATAATAAGAAGGTATGAAGATAGGCTCAATAGATTTAGGTGAACATCCGGTATTCCTGGCACCGATGGAAGATGTGACGGACATCTCTTTCCGTTTGATGTGTAAACGTTTCGGTGCAGACATGGTATATACGGAATTTGTATCGAGCGATGCACTGATCCGCAGCGTGAACAAGACACAGGAGAAACTGACCGTTGCCGAAGACGAACGACCGGTTGCTATACAGATATATGGTAAAGAAGTGGAAGCGATGGTGGAAGCAGCAAAGATATGCGAAGCCGCCCGCCCCGACATTCTCGATATCAACTTCGGCTGCCCGGTAAAGAAAGTGGCAGGCAAAGGTGCCGGAGCAGGTATGTTGCGAAATACTCCACTGATGCTGGAAATAACGCGCGAAGTGGTAAAAGCCGTCAACATCCCCGTAACAGTAAAAACCCGCCTGGGATGGGATGCCGATAATAAAATCATTGTCGACCTGGCCGAGCAGTTGCAGGATTGCGGGATTGCCGCCCTCTCTATCCACGGACGCACCCGCGCACAGATGTACACCGGTGAAGCCGACTGGACACTGATCGGCGAGGTAAAAAACAATCCACGCATGCATATCCCTATCATCGGGAATGGCGACGTGACTTCTGCCGAGGCCTGCAAACAGCGTTTCGACCAATACGGAGTGGATGGCGTCATGATCGGCCGCGGAAGTATCGGCCGCCCCTGGATATTCCGTGAAGTAAAACATTACCTGACAAACGGAACAGCATTGCCCGACGAGAAATTCACCTGGTATCTGGATATCCTGAAACAACAAGTCATGCAAAGTGTGGAACGCCTCGACGAACGTCGTGGTATTTTACATATCCGACGTCATCTGGCAGCCACTCCTCTTTTCAAAGGAATTGCCGACTTTAAGCCGACACGCGTTGCCATGCTTCGCGCTGAAACAGTAGCCGAACTATTCAATATTATGGATTCCATTCCGGAAAAGTTTGGGATTATAGAATAAATCGGTCAAAAAATATAACTTTTGAATCATAAAGTGACAAATTTACAATAAATTGATACAATAGTATATTGCATATAATATATTTCCTCTTATATTTGCATTGAGTTTTTTTCATAGTATTTTAGATCTAAGGTTAACAAGTCTTTGCAAAGGAGGAATCGTGAGATTGCTTCGTTGGGAAGCAAAGAGACCGCATCCGTTGTAAATACGGGTTGCGGTTTTCTTTTTTATTTTTTTCTAAAAAAAGTTCTTCAGATATGCAACCGAAACCGGATTACGTTCGTCTTATAAAGAAAGAACTAAAAATAAAGACAGATGAAAACAAAAGTACTTCTTCTTATCGCCTGCCTCCTGACCACACTGGCGGGATCTGCCGTCACTGAAAAAACAGTAGATGGAAACGGGAATGTAATTACAAAAACGGTTTCAATCGACGATTATAACGAGATATCGACAGTAGGTGTCATGGAGTTTGTCTACGAACAATCGGATGCGGCTCCTTATCTGAAAGTCACCATCGACGAAAACCTGTTCCCTTTGCTTAAAATAAATGTGGAAGGCAAAGAGTTGAAAGTCGGCCCGAAGAGAATAAACGAAAGTGGCCGCAACGGAAATACTTACAACCTGAATCCGACTACATTCAAGGTGGTAACGAATTCGCGTGAGATAAAAGAGCTGAACGTAGTCTCTTCCGGTGACTTCATTATCGCCAGCCCGATAAATATAAGCAAACTGGAAATCAATATGGCCGGTAGCGGAAATATCCTGCTGAAGAAGAAAGTGGAAGGAAACAAGCTGGAGGTAAATCTGGCAAGTTCGGGTAGCGTTGTTGCATCGGATATCGATCTGAGAGGTGTTGAATGCAGCCTGGCCGGTAGTGGTTTTATCCAGATAGGAGGGAAGGCCGAACAAGCAGAATACAATCTTGCGGCAAGCGGCAGTATAAAAGCTTACGATTGTGCCACAGGCAAAGTGGAATGTAATATTGCCGGTAGCGGTAATATCCAGGCTTATGCCAAAGACCGTCTGGAAGCAAATATCGTAGGAAGCGGAAACGTATATTACAAAGGGGATCCGACTACCAGCAAAAGTATTATCGGTTCCGGCAAATTGAAAAAAGCAAACTAAATATTAAACTTAAAAGGAAAAACAGTATGAGAGCAATTGCATTAGCATTCATCGGATTAATGACACTGGGACTGATTTCGTGTCATGCAAGAGGAGTGAAAGGGAACGGTAATATCATCACTAAAGAGATCAATGTATCTGATTTTACAGAGATAAGAATAGGGCAAGGGATAGGTTCTTCCGGGATTAATGGATTGTTTTCCTGGGGGCAGAAATTCAAATCGCCCGTATTCAATTATAGCCAGCAGAAAGGCAATGCAGGCCTGAAAATCAAGATTGATGAGAATCTGCTTTCTGCATTAAAGATCGAATCTACCGACGGTATTCTGATGATAGAAGCAAAGAAAGGGAGCCAAATATCCCCGACCGCTCTGGAAATAAACGGACATTCCAGTGGATTAACCAAGCTGAGCACATCAGGTAGTACCGATTTCTATCTGAAAAGCGATCTTACGACTGATAACCTGGAAATAAGTTCTTCCGGTGGTAGCGATGTCTATTTGAAAAATCCGGTTCGTATATCCGGTTTGTGCAAATTCAGTCTGAGTGGTGGTAGCGACCTGAAAGCCACCGATCTGGAATGTGATGAAATTGAAGTCCGTACATCCGGTGGCAGCGATGTCTCTTTAGCCGGTAACGCAAATAGCGGATTATACCGTAGCAGTGGTGGTAGCGATATCAATGCATACAACTTCGTCGTGAAGAGATTAGACTGTGCTTCCAGCGGTGGCAGCGACATCGAAACCACTGTAACCGAAAGTCTGGATGCCTCAGCTAGTGGCGGTAGCGACATTAGGTACAAAGGCGATCCGAAAGTAAATAAGAGTGCAAGTGGTGGCAGCGATATCAATCATGTGAACTAATACAATATAGGGAGAGTTGTATAAAACCCGGAATTACTTTTCACGCAAGTGTTTGCAGAAAAGTAGTCTCCGGGTTATTTTTATTGGTATAAACGTTGTCTCACGATTTATTTCCTGATAAAAGTTCACTGAATGTAGGAATTATAAATTAAATTACCCCTATTTTTGTAACCAACCGCATCCTTGATGCGTCTATTAAAAGGATAGGCAATACTAAACAAATAAATTATGAGAACAAAAGGCTTATTATCTATTATCATGTTATTAGGGTTGTTATTCACAGTCCACGCAGCAGATCATGTAAAGGGAAACGGAACTCTTACCACTAAGAAGATAAAGATCGATGAATTTAATACGATCAAAATCGATGGTGTTATTGATTTTAATTACGAACAGTCGGATGCAGAACCGTATATCGAAGTAACGGTCGATGAGAACTTGCATGAGTTCGTTAATATCAATATAAAAGACAGGGAACTCTCTATTGGCTTTAAAGGAGCAAAAGTAGATCATTATACCAAGTTCATTGTAAAAACAAGTTCAAAATGGCTGAAAGAGGTGAAAGCCTCGGGGAATGCTAATTTCATGGTTAATAGTACGATTACCGGGGATGAGGTGAAGGTTAAGGCCAACTCCAACTGTCTGGTTCAACTGAAAGAAGCCGTTAAAGTAGGAAAGCTAGAGCTGAATGTATCCGGTAGCGCTAATATGGTCGTTAACGAGTTGCAGGCCGATAAGCTGGAATGCAGCATCAACGGTTCCGGTACGATCAACCTGAAAAAAGGAAAAGCCAAAGAAGGCGAATACAGCATCACCAGCAGTGGCGAGATCATGGCCTTTGGTGTAGATGTACCCGAACTGAGCTGTAAAATGACCGGTAACGGAACAATGGAAGTTCACCCGACCAACAATCTGAAAGCCAATATTGTCGGTAAGGGGAATATCCGTTACAAAGGCCCGACTGCCGTCCAGCAGAAAGTAATTGGAAAAGGTAGCGTAGAAGAAGTCAAATAATATAACGATATGAAAACAACACTCTATTTATCTGTACTGTCCGTCATCCTGTTATTCACTTCGGGATGTATCTTCATGCCGTCTGTCAAAGGCAACGGAAACGTAATTACCCAGACAATCGATATCACCGATTACGATGCGATTGAGGTACAAGGCACTTCAATCATATTCAATTATTCACAGCAGGAATCTGCTCCCGCTCTGACGGTAACGGTCGATCAAAATATTTACGATTTGTTTGAGTTCGGAACAAAAGACAACAAACTGGTTATCCGTCCAAAAGACCGTAGCCAAAAGTCGATCAGACTCCGTTCGACAGAGTTTACCATCACCACCAACTCTTCTTCATTGAAAAAAGCGGATATGGCCGGAATCGAAGTGTTTAATCTGAACGGCAAATTTGCGTCAAACGAGAAAGTGAAATTCAGAACGGCAGGCAATACGAAAATAGAGTTAAGAGATACAGTGACAGTCGACCAAATGGAGGTAAGTGTAGCCGGTAAAAGTACGCTAAACGCAGATGCCCTGTATGCAAGAGTGTTTAAAGGGGAGATAGCCGGAAAAGGCACATTCAACCTGAAAGGCGCAGGCGAAAAGGCCGAATTCGAGATTGCCGGCATGGGCAAAGTGCATGCCTTCGATTACGAACTCTCGACTTTATCGTGCGAGATAGCCGGAAAAGGCACGATCGAAACTTTTGCAAAGGACCAGCTCAACGTCGAGATTGCCGGCATGGGCACGGTAAAATATAAAGGGAACCCTTCCATCAGAGAGGATAGGGCAGGGTTAGGTTCCGTAAAGAAAGTAGATTAACCTACAACCACCCTTCTTTCCGGTACCATTCGATACTTTCCTCCAATCCTTTACGTAAAGGATACTCAGGAGTAAAACCAAGTTCATCCTGAAGCGGCGTAACATCACAAATCCAGTTGCGTTGCTTCAGGATGATATATTTATCGGTGTTAAGTGTCATACTCTTGTTCAGCAACTTACCGATCCATTCGGAACAATGGCAGGCCACATTGACCAGTCCCAACGGTATACGGGCATGTAACACCCGTTTCTTTCCGAGTATATCTTGTATCATCCGTGCAAACGATTCGTCGGTATATACATCCCCATCGGCCACAAAGTAATGGCGGTTACGAACGGCTTCATTCTCCAAAGCAAGGAAAGCCACAGTTGCCAGATCTTTAACATAAATAAAGGTGATACGCTGGGGAATAAAGCCTACGGCAAAATCAAAGCCTGACTTTACACTTTTGATCTCCATAAAATAATCTTTCTCACCGGGACCATATACACCGGTCGGACGCAGGATCACATAAGGGAAATGCGACTGGCTGCGCACATAGTTCTCCGCCACCAATTTACTCTTCCCATAAGCCGTATCGGGTTGCTGCGGATCATCCAGACAGATCGGGCGGAAAGTTGTTTCGTCTCCCTGTCCATAGCTACTCAGGCTGCTCATCAAAAGAAACTTTTTCGGCTTACACCCGGCAGCGGCCAGAGCTTCTATGAAGTGATGCGTATTTTCAGCGTTAATATGGAAGAAGTTCTTCTTATCTAATGTCTTGGTCAGGCCGGCATTATGGATCACATAATCCCAGGCACCCTGTTCGCGGACAAAATCCGTCAATTGGGCAGTCAACGCCTCCTGATTATTATATTTCAGGTCGATAAAACGTATCCGTTCATCCTGCAGGTTTTCACGGCTGCTTGTTGCACGTACACCCGCCCAGGTTTCATAGCCTCTGCGCAACGCTTCCTTCACCAGAAAACCGCCGATGAAACCGCTTGCTCCTGTAATCAATATCTTCATATATCAGTCTTTATTCTTCATATAATAAGTATAGTAGTACCACAACAAGCCGATCCAGTTGAGTACGACAATAAGCAATATCCAGACAACCTTCTGTCCCCGGCTGATAAAAGGGTTCTGTGAAACCGCCTTACAACCAAACAGAATTACTGCGATGCCAACGATAACGCCGATTTCCGGCAATGAGATTAAACAAAGTGGGTGTAACATGGAAAAAGAAAATTAATGTTCGTGTGTTTTCAATACCCGGTGCGGCAGGTTACCGTGTCCGATCAGTTCAATCGGGCAGGCATATTTCTCACCCAACCACTCTTCGGTGACATCTACGCCGGAATGATAATGCGATGTTTCGTTTACGCAAGCTATATTCTTTACCATTGCCAGAACCGTACCGATATCGTGCGAAACAAGAATGATCGCACTCTCCTTGTTGATCTCCTCCAACAGTTTGTAGAAACGCGACTCAAATCGTTTGTCGACATACGAATTAGGTTCGTCCAAGATTAATAACTGGGGACGGGAAACAATGGAACGCCCCAACAGAACGCGTTGCAGCTGTCCACCGGACAATTCACCGATCGATCGGGTGTAAAGCTCTTCGAGCCCCATTTGCCGGATCACCTCGTCGATACGTAATTTCTGGGCTCCCGTGTACGAACGGAAACGGGGCTTTTCGGCGGCTAGTCCGGAAGCGACCACCTCCCATACCGAGATCGGAAATTTCCGGTCGATATTATTCAACTGGGGAAGATAACCGATACGCAGAGAAGATACAGCTACACCATCCTGATAAAAACGGATAGAACCGGATACCGGCTGAAGCAATCCGAGGATCACCTTCAATAGTGTTGTCTTTCCACCGCCGTTCGGTCCGATAATCCCGAGAAAGTCGTCCTTCCATACGGTCAGGGAGACATCCTTCAAGACGACCTTGCTGCCGTAGGCGGCTGTTATTTTGTCTATTTCAATGAGTTTGTCCATCTGCCAATGCTTTTGCAATATGAATCATTTCTTTCGACCAGTCATAAGCCAACGGATTAATCACGGTCAGTTTACATCCGGTCTCCTTGGCTATCAGTTCCGCATTCTTCTGATCGAATTCCTGCTGGATAAAGACTACACGGGCGTTGTTCTCGCGGGCTGTCTCCACCAACATCTTCAGTTGGGCGGGCGAAGGCTCTTTGCCATCCATTTCGATACACAACTGTATCAGGTTGAATTCGTCGGCAAAATAGGTCAAGGCCGGATGATAGATGATAAAAGTACGGTCGGTCAGCGGATCGAGCAGTTGCTTGATCTCCGTTTCCGTTTTATCTATTTCATCCACTAATTCATTATAATTCTTCCAGAAGTATTCCGTATTATCGGGATCTAATGCGATAAAAGCATTCAGCGTGTTCCAGGCTACGACTTTAGCACCGGCGATGGAACTCCAGATATGCGGGTCCACTCCACCATGATGATGGTGGTGATGGGCGTCCTCTGCGGCATGGGCATCGTGGTCGTGACCAGCATGATCATGCGCATGGGCATCTTCTTCCGTATCGGTCAGCAACTTCATTCCTTCGGAAGTATCGAATATCTCCAGCTTCGGATTATTCTCACGGATCTTATCCATCCAGGCCTGTTCGAAACCGATAGGGCCGATACGCAGGTAAGCGATACTTTTCCCGACCTGTATCATTTGCTGGGGAGTGGGATCGTATGTTTCCGGACTTTGCCCGGCAGGAACCACACAGTTTATCTTGAATTTATCCCCGGCAATCTTCTCGGCAAAATAGCGTTGGGGTTCGATCGTTACGGTTACTATATTCCCTTCCGTCGGCTTATTTACACAGGCTGTCAACAGGAGAATAGAGAGAAAAGTGATTATTATACTCGTTTGTTTCATACTGATTATCACTGCAATTATATATCGGAATCGTTTATTTATCCCAAGTTCACAAAGGTAGTAATTTTTTTAACACAGCTACCGGAGTGCAAAAAGATAAACAATCAGAGAAGGAGGATGGTTTACGGGGTATTTGTGGAATTCCCCGGAAGGATAGGGAATATTTCCCCATATCTTCCACCGGGTTTGTTTTTCATCTTGCGGACAGAATGGGATATCAGACGGATAAGCAACAAGTTTACAGCACATTACTTTTCCACGCATCCTCACACTTGCATTTTGGCACGGATATTGCATAATATAGGGCAATAGGTAAATTTAGGTTTTAGGTTTTTAAGGTAAAAAAGAAAGTATGAAAAAGATTATTTTAATGGCAATGATTGCCGTAAGCGCCGTATGCACATCACAGATCCAGGCTCAGAACACACCGGGTAACGATGCACAAACAGAGAATACAGATAAGTTTTATGAAATCGACATCACAGAAATCCCCCAGATCTTACAGGAGGGAGTGAACAAAGCGTATCAGGATTGCCTGATCAAGTCGGTTTATGTTTCAAACAACAGTACATTCGTAAAATACAAGGTAGTATTGATGACCCGTGAACAGAAAGAAATGAAAGTTTATTTCGACGACAAAGGGAATGTCGTGAAGGAACACGGTTATTTCGAAAGTTCTTCTTCCTTGAACAAATAATGAAAATGACTGCCGCAGTTACTAAAAATGGCTGCGGCAACTACCAGGAAATAGCCGCAACACCCACCGGAAATGACTCGGACAGCCACACCAAACAACTGCAGCACCCACAGATAAAGACACTACAGCCCTCCCGTTTTAACCATTATGCTAAAGAAATGCCCCGTTAAAACTATTTTATGTGCCGTTAATTCTTTACATTTGCCACAAAATTAGCAGATATGACAGAGAGCAAGGATGAACACATATTGAACGTCATTAACTATCCGGAGGATTTACGAGAGTTGCCCCAGGAAAAGTTGGGGGAAGTATGTGCAGAGTTGCGTCAATACATAATAGATATACTTTCTGAAAATCCCGGACACCTGGGTGCAAGCCTGGGAACGGTGGAACTGACCGTTGCCCTTCACTACGTATTCAACACCCCATACGACCGGATTGTCTGGGACGTAGGCCATCAGGCATACGGACATAAAATTCTGACCGGACGCAGGGAGGCATTCCATACACTTCGTAAATTTAAAGGCATCAGCGGCTTCCCAAACCCGGAAGAAAGTCCCTATGACGCATTTATTGCAGGCCATGCCTCCAACTCGATCTCGGCAGCCATGGGTATGTCGGTCGCCTCAGCGCTGAAAGAAGAAAAGAACCGCCACGTAATCGCTGTAATAGGCGACGGAGCCATGACGGGAGGACTCGCTTTCGAAGGGCTGAACAATGCCTCGGCTAACCCCAACAACCTGCTGATCATCCTCAACGACAACGATATGGCTATCGACAACTGTGTGGGAGGACTAAGCCAGTATCTGGTAGATATCACAACCAGCCAGGCATACAACAAAATGCGTTACGACGTGTATCGCGGCCTGAAAAAGATGAAGCTGATAAACAACGACCGCCGGGGGAATATCATCCGCTTCAATAATAGCCTGAAGGCATTGCTTACACAGCAACACAACCTGTTTGAGGGTTTCAGTATCCGTTACTTCGGTCCGGTGGACGGACATGACGTAAACTACATGATCAAGTTGCTGAACGATATAAAAGACCTGCAAGGTCCTAAGTTATTACATATTAAAACAAAGAAAGGCAAAGGTTTCAAACCTGCGGAAGAGTCGGCCACCGAATGGCATGCTCCCGGCAAGTTTAACAAGGAAACCGGAGAACGCATCATTATACACAATCTGGATGAACCGCAACTGTATCAGGATGTATTCGGACATACGCTGGTAGAACTGGCCGAACAAGACGAACGGATCGTGGGAATTACCCCCGCCATGCCGACAGGCAGTTCGATGATCCATATGATGAAAGCATTCCCCAAACGCGCATTCGACGTCGGGATTGCGGAAGGACATTCAGTGACCTTCTCCGCCGGACTGGCCAAAGAAGGGATGATCCCTTTCTGTAATGTATACTCGTCGTTTATGCAACGTGCATACGACAACCTGATCCATGATGTGGCACTGCAAAAGCTGCATATGGTGATCTGCCTCGACCGCGCCGGACTGGTAGGTGAAGACGGAGCCACACATCACGGAATGTTCGACCTCGCTTACCTCCGCCCCATCCCGAACCTGACCATCGCCTCCCCTCTCAATGAACTGGATCTGAGAAACCTGATGTACACCGGATATAAAGAAGCTCCGGGAACATTTGTGATCCGTTATCCGCGAGGTAAGGGAGAAATGAGGGATTGGCGAAATAAGATGCAGGCACTGCCCATCGGCAAAGGAAAAAAATTGAACGAAGGAGACGACATAGCTATTCTGACCTTGGGTCCGATCGGAAACGAAGTTATAAAAGCCATCAGTGAAATGAAGGGTGAAGGCATATCGGTTGCCCACTACGACATGATTTATCTGAAGCCGATCGACGAAGAGTTATTACATGAAGTAGGCAAAAAGTTCAAACGCATCATCACCGTAGAAAACGGAGTGGTGAAAGGCGGTTTTGGCACTGCCGTACTTGAATTCATGGCAGATAACGGATATACTCCGCGGGTGAAACGCATCGGTATACCCGACTCATTCATTGAACACGGATCAATCCCCGAATTATACAAGCTATGCGGCCTGAATGCCGGCAGTATCGCGGAAGAGATCAGAAAGATGATGAACGATTAATTAGTAACAACATGAAAATTATTATTGCCGGGGCAGGCGAAGTGGGTACGCATCTCGCAAAGATGTTATCGCAGGAACAACAGGATATCATCCTGATGGACCCGAGTGAGGAGCGATTGAATTTCACGAACTCCAACATGGAGATCCTCCCGATGGTAGGGAACCCTACTTCAATCCGTGATCTGGAAGAAGCCGGAATAAAAAAGACAGATCTGTTCGTCAGCGTTACACCTGAAGAGACAACGAATATCGCAGCCAGCATCCTCGCCTCCAAGCTCGGAGCACGCAAAACACTGGCCCGCATCAATAATTACGAATATCTTTTGCCCAAGAATAAAGAACTGTTCGAAAAGCTGGGCATCCATTCGATGATCTATCCGGAGATGCTTGCAGCCAAGGAAATTGTAAATGCCGTACGCCGTCCGTGGACACGCCAGTATTGGGAACTGTTTGGAGGAGCTCTGATCCTGATCGGAGTAAAGGTTCGTGAAAACTCACGGCTGGTAAACAGGCAACTGGCCGAGTTGCTGAATGAACAGAAGCTCTACCATATCGTTGCCATCAAACGGCAATACGAGACGATCATCCCGCGGGGTACCGACTATGTCTTACCGGGAGATATCGTATTCTTTACCACAACGAAAGAGCATATCAAAGACGTGCAGATACATGCCGGCAAAAAGGACCCGGAAGTAAAGAAGATATTTATCATGGGAGGAAGCCGCATCGCTATCCGTACCAGCCAGTATCTGCCGAATAATATACGTGTCAAAATACTGGAAACCAACAAAGAAAAAAGTCACCGCATAGCGGAAGTAGTACCCAGCAACGTATTGATAATTAACGGCGATGGACGCGACACGGAACTGCTTATCCAAGAAGGTATCAAAGATGCACAGGCCTTTGTCGCTCTGACAGACAACTCGAGCACGAACATACTGGCCTGTCTGGCAGCAAAGCGTTTCGGTGTATTCAAAACGGTCGCCAAAATCGAAAATATCGACTATATCCCACTGGCGGAAAATATGGATATCGGTTCGGTTATCAATAAGAAACTGATAGCAGCCAGCCATATCTACCAGTTCCTATTGGATGCCGACGTGTCGAACGTGAAGTTCCTGACATTCGCCAACGCCGATGTGGCAGAGTTGGTGGCACGTCCAGACTCGAAAATCACGCGTAAACAAGTAAAAGACCTGCGTCTGCCGAAAGACCTGACACTGGGAGGACTGATACGAGACGGGGAACCGATGATGATCAAAGGTGATACTCAAATACAAGCTTACGACCACGTAGTTGTTTTCTGCCTGGAAACAGCCATGCGTAAACTGGAAGATTATTTTAATTAGTATGTTACTGAATGTACGTTTCATAATAAAAATGCTGGGGATGATGTGCATCCTCGAGACACTGTTCATGCTGATGGCGGCAGTCGTTGCATTCCTCTACAAAGGGAACGACCTGTATCCTTTATTGCTTTCCTGTGGAATCCTGTTCGGGACGGGTGTAACACTCTATGCAATCGGTTTCCGTGCCAACGAATATTCTGCCGGACGACGGGAGGGGATGCTTACCGTAACATTCACCTGGATACTTTTCTCTTTATTCGGCATGCTTCCTTTCTATCTGGGAGGATATATAGACAATGTGACGGATGCATTTTTTGAAACGATGTCGGGGTTTACCACCACCGGTTCTACCATACTGACTGATATAGAAGCGTTACCGAAAGGTGTCCTGTTCTGGCGAAGTCTTACGCAGTGGCAGGGAGGTATCGGTATGATCGTATTTACAGTAGCCCTGATGCCTATTCTGGGTGGAGGAGCTACCCAGCTGTTCAATGCGGAAACCCCTGGAATAACACACGAGCGGTTCCGTCCGCGTGTTACCCAGGTAGCCAAACGGCTCTGGGGTGTTTATTTATTCCTTACTCTCCTATTGATCGGCCTGTTATGGATAGGCCCCATGGATTTATACGATGCAGTGAACCATGCCTTGACTGCAATCTCTACCGGGGGATATTCAACCAAAAACAGCAGTATCGCTTACTGGGATTCGGCTTACATAGAATATGTCATCTCCATATTCATGTTTATCGGAGCAACCAATATGACATTGATCTATTTTTGCTTCAACGGAAATGTGAAAAAACTGTTCCACGATGAAGAGTTTCGCTGGTTTTTCTGGTTTGTAGCAATCATGATCGCTGTTTCTACAGCCTGGGTAATGTACCAGGGGTTTGCTACCGACTTTTTATCGGCGTTCAGGAAAGCCTCGTTCCAGGTAGTGACCTTAGTCTCCACCTGTGGATTTGCTACAGAGAACTACATTCCCTGGGGACCGTTCTTCTGGATGATAGCCTTGATCCTGATGTTTATATGCGGTTGTGCCGGTTCTACCTGTGGGGGATTAAAAATAGGACGGTTCGCCATCCTTTCCAAAAACCTCTTCAATGAGTTCAAGAAACAAACTCATCCCCATGCCATTATTCCGGTGCGGATGGATACACATATCGTATCCGGTGAAGTGGTACACCGTGTACTGGCTTTTGCCGTTGCCTATATGCTCCTTATTGTGGTAAGTTGTATCGTCCTGATGCTTGACGGACTGGGGTTTGAGGAGTCGATCGGAGCTGCCGTTTCAGCCATAAGCAACGTGGGACCGGGACTCGGAAAGCTGGGGCCGGTCGATAACTTCTCTGAAGTCCCTGTCGTATCCAAGTGGTTCCTTTCATTCCTGATGATGACAGGCCGTCTGGAAATATTTACCGTATTGACTTTACTCGTTCCCGGATTCTGGAAACAATAAAATAACAGATCATGAAAACACCTGCAATATTCCTCTATATTATTAGTTGCCTGTGCAGCACGCTGATAGCCACCTCACAAGTAACCTCCCAACGGGAGACGACCGACCTGTTGCCCGAAGGCACTTTCACGAACGGGATAGAAGGCCCAGCCACCGACAAAGCCGGAAACCTCTATGCCGTGAATTACGCTAAAGAAGGGACGATCGGCATTGTGTATCCGGACGGATCGCACGAATGCTTCGTGACACTGCCGGAAGGTTCCACAGGCAACGGTATCCGATTCAATAAAGAAGGGAATATGCTGGTTGCCGATTATACCGGGCACAATATCCTGAAGGTAGATATGAAAACCAAAGAAATCAGCGTATATGCCCATGAATCGAAGATGAACCAACCCAACGACATCACCCTGGCCCCCAACGGAAATTTGTACGCCAGCGATCCGGACTGGCCCAACAAAAAAGGACAGCTCTGGTTGATCACACCCGATGGAAAAGTGAGTCTTTTGGAAGATAATATGGGAACGACCAACGGCATCGACGTAAGCCCCGACGGAAAGAAGCTATATGTCAACGAGTCTGCCCAACTGAAGGTATGGGCCTATGATATCAAACCGGACGGGACGCTCAAAAATAAAAAGCTTTTCCACACCTTTGAAGACTTCGGGATGGACGGTATCCGCTGTGATGTGAAAGGGAACTTATACCTCTGCCGTTATGATAAAGGGACCGTTGCCATCATCAACCCGAAAGGCAAATTGATTCGTGAAATACAACTAAAAGGCAAAAAACCTTCAAACATAACCTTCGGAGGTTCGGATAATCGACGCTGCTACATCACTCTTCAGGATCGCGGTTGTTTCGAAACCTTCACTGCAGAATACCCCGGAAGAGAATAATTATTCACGTTATTGAAGATTTCTTTAGGTCTAATATACGCTTTTGCTTAATTTTGCGTTATAATAGGTACGAATTACTAAGATGTAACACAAAATGATAGAATATATTAAGGGGGATATCGTAGAGCTGACTCCTACACAAATGATAATTGAGTGTGCCGGGATTGGCTATCAACTTAACATATCTCTGACTACATACAGCGCATTCAACGGGAAACCTTCCGGGAAAATTTACGTATATGAGGTTATACGTGAAGATGCCCACCTATTATTCGGATTTGCCCTGAAAGCAGAACGTGAGTTGTTCTTGCTGTTGACTTCCGTATCCGGAGTCGGTCCAAATACAGCCCGCATGATCTTATCATCACTTCCCCCTTCCGAACTGATACAGGTGATCGCCACCAAAAATGAAACGGCACTCACCTCGGTGAAAGGTATCGGACAAAAAACAGCCCAACGCATCCTGGTCGACCTGAAAAACAAGGTAAAAGTCGGAGATATGGTCGTTGGTGAAACAGTTGCTCCGGTGCCTGGTCATGGTGCAGTCGCAGAAGAAGCGGTTGCCGCCCTGGTTATGTTGGGATTCCAAAAGGCAGCTTCACAAAAGGCTGTAAGCTCGATACTGAAAAGTTCGCCTATGTTGGCAGTGGAACAAGTGATTAAAAGCGCGCTCAGAATGCTTTGATAGTTGACAGTTGAGAAGTGGCAGTTGACAGTTTAAAATGAAAAAGAAAACTCTAAAATATCTTATCTGGGTAACAGTACTACTATTCGGGGCCGGCATGATCTCGCTGAATGCCGATTACCTGACATATACGGCTACACTACCGGATATCCAGCTACTGGAAGGACAGGACATGCCCGACGGAAAAGACACCGTTCCGGCAACCCGTTATCCGGTATCCAAAACCGTACCGCAGGATTATGAAGACCTGACAAAGAAATCCCCGATGGACTTACGGGATCCTGAAAACGTAAAGACAGCCATCGAATATGACATTAAGACCGGAACTTATGTGGTTCGTACGCGATTGGGAGACAAGGACCTGACCACTCCTATCAGCCTGACTCCCGAAGAATACCAGGATTATAGTATGCAACAGTCGCTCCGCTCTTACTACCGTCAGAAAAATGAGGAAGAGTTTCAGAAAGAAGCAGATAAAAAATTCAATCTGGCCGATATGCAGTTCGGTATCGGTGCAGCGGAAAGAGTATTCGGCCCGGGTGGTGTACGCGTAAGGACACAAGGGTCTGCCGAAATTACAATGGGTCTGAAAAGTAACAGCACCAAGGACCCTTCACTTCCCGAGCGTGCCCGTAGCCGTACATTCTTCAACTTCGACGAGAGTGTGCAACTCAATGTACAAGCCAGCGTCGGTTCGAAGGTAAACTTCGATATGAACTACAATACGGAGACTTCATTCGACTTCGACTCTAAAAAGCTCAAACTGGCTTACACCGGAGAAGAAGACGAGATCATCAAGTCGCTGGAAGCCGGTAACGTATCGATGACGACCAACAACTCCCTGATAAACGGGGGGGCCGCCCTGTTCGGCATGAAAGCAGACCTTCAGTTCGGAAAGCTGAGGGTAAATGCATTATTTGCACAGCAGGAATCGGAATCAAAAACGGTAAACTCGAAAGGTGGCGTACAAACCAAACCGTTCGAACTGACCATCGACAAGTATGATGAAAACAGGCACTTCTTTCTATCACACTATTTCCGCAACAGATACGATGAAGCTGTCAAGGCATTGCCTACCATCAATTCAAAGATAACGATCAAACGAATCCAAGTATGGGTTACCAACAAAAGAGGTAACTACGACCAGGCACGTAACATTGTTGCTTTTACAGACATAGGTGAGAACGACAGAAATTACATGGTGAATCCCATTGCTTTCCCGATAAACGGAAACCCTGAGTTCCCGGCTAACGATGCGAACAGTTTATATAACGAAATGATCACCACCTATGCCGGAGCACGCGACTACACGGCCGTCAATCAGACTCTTTCCGCTTTCGTTGGTGGATCGGAGTACGAAAAGGTCGATAATGCACGCTTACTGGATGCTTCCGAATATACATACGATAGCCAGTTGGGATATATTTCACTAAAAACAAGCATGCAGCCCGGTGAAGTATTAGCTGTAGCCTACGAATATCAATATGACAATAACGGCACGCCTAAGACAGTAAAAGTAGGTGAGTTCTCAGACAATAATCCTGAAAATCCGAGTGGATGTATCTACACCAAGCTGTTAAAAGGTACAGAGATGTCACCTGCCATGAAGTATTGGGATCTGATGATGAAAAACATCTATTCACTGGGAGCTTATTCCGTACAGAAAGAAAAGTTCCGTCTGGATGTGATGTATCAGAGCGATACGACAGGTACTTACCTGAACTATTTGCCGGAATCGACAGACAAAAAACAGATCTGGATCCGGATCATGGGTGCCGACCGTTTGAATTCGCAGAACGAACCCCATGCCGATGGTTTCTTCGACTTCGTAGAAGGCTACACGATCCAGGCAGATATGGGTAGAGTGATCTTCCCGAGCGTCGAACCGTTCGGTTCCAGCCTGAAGAAAAAGATGATAGAGCAGAATATATCTGCGGCTGTCGCCGACAAATATGTATTCCAGGAATTGTACGACTCTACGCAAACAGTTGCCCGGCAGATAGCCGAAAAGAACAAATTCAAGATGACGGGAGAATACAAAGCCTCTTCCGCCGCCGAAATACAGCTGGGAGCCAGCAACGTAGCGCGCGGATCAGTACGCGTAACTGCCGCCGGAGCCACACTGACCGAAAATGTAGACTATACAGTCGATTATACATCAGGAACAGTTACAATCCTGAATGAAAGTATCATCTCTGCAGGAACACCTGTCAGCGTATCACTGGAAAACCAGACAGCTTACAGCATGCAACGTAAAACGATGATGGGGCTGGACCTGAATTACCAGTTCACACCTAATTTCTCGTTGGGAGCTACTATCATGCACATGTCGGAAATGCCTCTGACTACAAAAACGGTCATCGGTGAAGAATCTATCAAGAATACACTATGGGGATTAAATACAGCCTATAAAGGGGAAAGCCAGTGGCTGACCAATATGTTTGACAAGCTACCGCTACTTACGCTGACCAAACCCAGCCAGATCTCATTCAACGCCGAGTTTGCCCACTTGATTGCCGGACATTACGAAAGCAAAGAAAACGGAGGCTATTCTTATATAGATGATTTCGAGTCGACACAAAGCGGTTTCGACCTGTTGAGCCCTTATCCCTGGAAACTGGCCAGTACACCGTATGACGATAACAAGGCAAGCGCTTTGTTCCCCGAAGCTTCACTGGTAAACGATATAGAATATGGTAAAAACCGTGCCTTGCTGGCCTGGTATTATGTGGACGGTTTGTTCACCCGTAGAAACTCCAGCCAGGCACCATCCTATATCAAGAATGATAAAGAACAGTTATCCAATCATTATGTCCGTGAAATTCAGGTTTCCGAATTGTTTCCAGACAAAGATCAGGGATATAATGAAACCAGTACGATCAATGCATTGAACCTTGCCTTCTACCCGAATGAACGTGGCCCGTATAACCTGGATGCCGATTTGGTGAATTCCGACGGTACATTACAAAATCCGGAAAAGCGCTGGGGTGGAATAATGCGCAAAATCGATCAGAGTGACTTTGAAACAGCCAATATCGAATACATCGAATTTTGGATGCTCGACCCGTTCCTTGAAGATGAGAATGGCACCAATAACGGTGGAGACTTATACTTCAACCTTGGCGAAATATCCGAAGACGTACTGAAAGACGAAAGGAAGTTCTTTGAAAATGGCTTACCCGTTGATGGAGACAGAAGCAAAGTAGATTCCACGGTATGGGGACTTGTTCCTAAACAGCAAAGTACTGTATACGCTTTCGACAATACTGCCGGAGCACGTTCCAAGCAGGATGTCGGGCTGAATGGCCTGTCCGCAGATGAAGAGCGGGAGTTTCCTACTTATGCGGAATTCATAGAGAAACTGAAGACGAAACTGAACCCTGATATCATCTCAGAGATGGAGAGTGACGAATTCTCTCCCCTCAGAAACCCTGGTACCGATAAATACCATTATTACCGTGGTTCAGACCTCGACGCCAACCAGGTAGGCATTCTCGACCGTTACAAACGCTACAACGGAACTGAAGGAAACTCCGCCGAAACCGGCACTAGTGGAGAAAGATATGACACCTCCGCTTCAAAGAATCCGGATGTAGAAGATCTGAACCAGGATAATACCATGAACGAAAATGAAAAATACTTCGAATACAAAATTCCCATTCGTCGTAATGAACTGACAGTAGGTTCTAACTATATTGTAGGCACAAAAGAAACTTATCCAGTCTTGCCGGATGGAACCAATGCCAATAATAGTAAGGAGGAAAGGGTTACCTGGTATCAGTTCAAAATACCTATCAAGAAATACAATCGTCGTGTCGGAAGTATCAACGACTTCAAGACCATTCGTTTCATGCGTCTATACATGACGAATTTCAAACAGCCGACCATCCTTCGTTTCGCTACGTTCGAACTGGTTCGCGGCGACTGGCGTTCTTACGAACAAGATTTGTCCGATCCCAAAGTGCCGGTTAAGTCTAATGCCACACTGGAAGTATCTTCGGTGAACATCGAAGAGAACAGTTCGCGTGAACCCGTCAACTACGTAACACCTCCAGGAGTGAGCCGTGAACTTATGACCGGACAGCCTCAGCTAGCACGTCAGAACGAACAGGCTTTGTCGATGAAAGTAACTGAACTATCACCGTTTGATGCACGTGCGGTATATAAAAATACCTCTTACGATCTGCGCCAATACAAACAGATGCAGATGTTCATCCACGGAGAAAAGATAAGCGACCTCGATCCTTATGCTCCAGCAAATGGCGACCTGACCGTCTTCATTCGTCTGGGATCCGATTATAAGAACAACTACTACGAATACGAAGTCCCCTTGACGCTAACTCCTTATACCGGTAATGGTTCCGGAGATGGAATACGTTTTACCGCAGATCAAGTTTGGAATCCTACGACAAACACGATGAACATCGTCTTTGAAGCACTGACCAACCTCAAGTTGGAGCGTAATGCTGCCAAGCGGAGAGGAGATAGCGGAGTCAATTACCAGACCGTTTATTCGATGCCTGATCCGAACAACATGCTCAATACGATCAGTATCGTCGGTAACCCGAGTCTAGCGGAAGTGAAGACCATCATGATCGGTGTTCGTAACAAATCGAATACAGTGAAGAGTGCCGAAGTTTGGGTGAACGAATTACGCCTGAGCGACTTCAACGAGTCAGGCGGATGGGCTGCCAATGCCAACCTCAATGTGGCCGTATCCGACCTGGGGACAGTCAACGTGGGTGGACGCATCGAAACGGCCGGCTTCGGGGCACTCGACCAGTCATTATCCGAACGTCGTATCGACGACTTCTCACAATATAACATAGCAACCAATATCGAATGGGGTAAATTCTTCCCGGAAAAAGCAAAAGTCAGCATCCCGATGTACTATGCCTACTCGAAAGAAATGACCAAGCCTCAGTATAACCCGCTCGATCAGGATATCAAATTAAACGATGCCCTCGATGCTGTAGAGACAAAAGCCGAAAAAGACTCTATCAAGAACTTCTCGGTAGACAAAACCGTGATCAAAAGTATCTCGTTCAACAACGTGAAAGCGGATATCCGCAGTAAGAACCCGATGCCTTACGACCCGGCCAACTTCTCGGTCGGCTACTCTTTCAGCCAGACTAAAACGCAGAATCCGGAAACCGAATATGAAACGACGAAGGATTACCGTGGAAACTTATCGTATAGTTACACACCGTACGTAAAACCGTTCCGTCCGTTCCAGAAGATAAAGAAGAATAACGGATATACCCGTTATGCTAAACAGTTCAGCCTGAACTATGTTCCGTCGAACATCAGTTTCCAGACAGCCATGATGCGTAACTATTACGAATTGCAGTTGCGCGACCTGGAAGACACAGGCAGTAAGCCGGAAGCGTCCTTCAGCTCAAACTTCTACTGGGACCGTGCTTTCAGCTTGCGTTGGGACTTCACCAACAATCTGAATATGACATTCACTTCCGGTACGAATGCCCGTATCGAAGAACCGTATCAACAGGTTAACAAGGAGTTGAACCCGAACGGATATCAAATATGGAAAGATTCTGTAAAACAAAGTATCGCCGATCTGGGTACACCGCTGAAGTACGACCAGACATTCAATGTTACCTGGAACCTGCCTTTGCAGTATATTCCCGTACTCGATTGGGTAAACAGCTCGTTGACCTACAACGCGCAGTACAACTGGGACCGTGGGGCCGTTGTCGAATCCGATTACGAGATCGGTAACACTATCAAAAACAACCGACAGTTCGATTTACAGAACAGCTTGAACATGCTATCGCTCTATAACAAGAACAAATTCCTGAAAAAGGTAAACCAAAAGTTCTCTGCCACCCGTACGGCTACCAAAAAGAAAGAGCAGAAAGAGATCAAACTGGAAAAAGACATACAATTGAATATGGATAGCGGAACAGTCGTTCAACACGGCATGTTCACCAAAAAGGTACGTATCACTGCACGCGGAGCCGATGGGAAGGTGTACTCAATCAAGTACAAACCGATCAACTACGCACAGGTAATGATCCTCAATCAGGATACTGCCCATCTGAAGCTAACCATCAAACCCGGCCCCAAAGCGACCGAAGACTTCTTGTATAAGGCAGCCGAACATGCTTCACGCTTCCTGATGATGGTACGTCGTATCAACATCCAATATCAGACAACCGATGGTATGATGGTTCCCGGATTCCGTCCGATGATCGGTGACATTTTCGGTCAGGGACGTTCTCCGTTCGGCCTGACGCCTGGTCTGGGCTTTGCCTTTGGTGCCGTAAATCGTCAGTTCCTGGAAGATGCCAACGAACGAGAATGGCTGGTCTACAACCCCACCAACATAACGCCTGCCGTAATGAGCAGTGCAAAAAACCTAAACATACGGGCAAATCTCGAACCTATCACCGGTTTGAAGATCGACCTGAATGCCAACCGGGTAGATACCCGCAGTACCGATATACAATATATGTATCCAGGCATGCCGGAACAAACAGGCGGTAACTTCCTTATGACAACCATCGGTCTTAGAGGTTTCTTTAAAGGTAGCGGTAATATCGACAACGGATATGCGTCGGAAACATTCAACAAGTTTATCGAAAACCGTGAGATCATAGCCAACCGTCTTGAAAGCCAGTATAGCGGCACAAACTATCCTTCGGGCGGCTTCCTGACAGAAAACGGACAAGCAGGACAACCTTATACACCAGGCGGTGTCAACAAAAACTCGGCCGACGTGCTGATACCGGCATTCCTGTCAGCCTATACTGGAAAAGATCCGAACAAGATTTCGTCGTCTCCTTTCCCGGCCCTGCGCAGCCTGCTGCCGAACTGGCGTATCACATACGACGGATTGGTTCGTATTCCGGCCGTGAAGAAATACTTCAAGACCGTAATGCTAAGTCACCAGTACGTTTGTACCTATAATGTCGGAGCCTACAATTCCTATTCTACCTGGGTAGACGCAGGATTGGGTGGCAACATGGGCTTTACACAAGGTTCGGATAACCTGGCTATACCGTCTTCCCCATACGAAATATCCAGTGTCAGCCTCAACGAAAGCTTCAACCCGCTATTAGGTGTCGATGCTACCATGCTGAACAATATTACGATCCGTATGGATTATGCAACGAGCCGTAACCTGAACCTGAACATATCCTCCTACCAGATCGTAGAAGCACTTTCAAACAAGTATACGATCGGATTAGGGTATAAGTTCGCCGAGTTCAACAAGATATTGAAGATGAAGAAAACACGCGACTTCAGCAATGACCTGACCGTGCGCCTGGACTTCTCTTACAATAAAATGCAGTCGCTGATCCGTAAGATAGAGGATAGCTTTACACAAGCTACCAGCGGTAACATAGCCAAGACGATCCAGTTCTCAGCCGATTACGGATTGAGCCGCGCCTTGACAGTGCGTGCCTTCTACGATTTACAGATTAACGAACCGCTAATATCTAACGCAGCCTATCCGACAAGTAACTCGAATTACGGTGTTGCCCTCCGGTTCTCGCTGGCACAGTAAGCATCAACAGAGCTTTGCCATCATTATGACACAACCTTGCCACGACGATGACAAAGTTTTGCCACGCTGATGGCACAACTTTGCCAAGGGCATGGCAAAACTCTGCCATCAGCGTGGCAAAACATTTTGTCCGGTAACTAAAGATTAGCAATAGAGTAGGCTTACACGACAGATCACAGCATGTGATAACCTTTCAACTCCTTCCGCAAAGCGAGCGCCTTATTGTCGGTTACACCATTCAGAAGTTTCCAGAAGCGGTCGCTATGGTTCATCTCCACCGTATGGCAGAGTTCATGAAGCAAGACATAATCGATCAGATGCCAGGGGAGCAACATTAAGGACAGAGAGAGATTGATCGTTTTACGTGTACTGCAACTACCCCACCGGGTCTTACTGTTCATGATCCGTACACCTGTACAAGTGAAGCGATACCGGTCGGCCAATGCCATCAACCGGTCGGGAAGTAGTCGTTTAGCCTCATGGCGGAGTGCTTTCTCCAACAAATCCTTCAAGATTTCCTGCACTTTGTCGGATTCGAAACGGGTTGCCGCCGGACAAGCAATACGAAGTATCCCGTCCTTCAAGGTCATATAATAGTTATTACGGTCTGTACGGAATATTTCTACACGGAAAGTAGTCGCCTGCAACTGCGTCGTCTCGTCCAGCAACGGGCGTGCCGGATGCTTTTTCAAAGCCGTGAGAAGCTTCTGCCTGTTCTCTTCGATAAAAGACAGCATCCGTCCTTCATCCCCGCCTTCCGGCATAGTGGCGGTGATCATTCCCTTTGATATTTTCAGCGTATAACGGGTTGCTCGCGGGGTAGTACGGAGAAGGATGGTTCCCAGATTGTTGTAGTATATCTTCTTTTCCATATTTACCACAAAAGTAATACTTTAAAGGGAAATAATATTACGGTAGAAATGCTTATCTTTGCGCCCGGTATTAGATATTTAATAAGTATAAACTATATAAATAAGGCAATCATGAGCAAGAAAGCACTTTTATTGATCTGCGATGGCTGGGGAATCGGCGACCGTGGTAAAGATGATGTAATCTACAACACTCCCACTCCGTACTGGGATTATCTGTTGAAAACATACCCTAACTCTCAGTTGCAGGCTTCCGGCGAAAACGTAGGTTTACCCGACGGACAGATGGGTAACTCGGAAGTAGGTCACCTGAACATCGGTGCAGGCCGTATCGTTTACCAGGACCTGGTGAAGATCAATATCGCTTGTCGTCAGAATACAATCCTCGACAATCCGGAAATCAAACGTGCTTACAGCTACGCCAAAGAAAACGGCAAACAGATCCATTTCATGGGACTGGTTTCCGACGGTGGTGTGCACAGCTCATTGGAACACCTGTTCAAACTGGCTGATATCGCGAAAGAATACGGAGTGGACAAAGCATACGTTCATTGCTTCATGGACGGTCGCGACACAGACCCGAAAAGCGGTAAAGGCTTCATCGAACAACTGGAAAACCATCTGAAAACAACAGGCGGTAAGATCGCTTCCATCATCGGCCGTTACTATGCAATGGACCGTGACAAACGTTGGGAACGCGTGAAAGAAGCGTACGACCTGATCGTGAACGGAACAGGAAAACCTGCTGAAGACATGGTAAAAGCCATGGAAGAATCATACGCAGAGGGCGTAACGGATGAATTCATCAAACCGATCGTACACGTAGAAAACGGTAAGCCGGTAGCTACTATCGAAGAAGGCGACGTAGTTATCTTCTTCAACTACCGCAACGACCGTGCCAAAGAACTGACAGTCGTTCTGACTCAGCAGGATATGCCGGAAGCAGGAATGAAGACTATTCCTAACCTGCAGTATTTCTGCATGACTCCGTACGATGCAAGCTTCAAGGGTGTTCACATCCTGTTCGACAAAGACAACGTAGAAAATACACTGGGCGAATTCCTGGCATCAGTTGGCAAAACACAGTTGCACATTGCCGAAACAGAGAAATATGCTCATGTTACTTTCTTCTTCAACGGCGGACGCGAAACTCCGTTCGATGGTGAAGACCGTATCCTGGTTCCGTCTCCGAAAGTAGCTACTTACGACCTGAAACCGGAAATGAGTGCATTCGAAGTGAAAGACAAACTGGTAGAAGCCATCAATACAAAGAAATACGACTACATCGTTTGTAACTATGCAAACGGCGACATGGTAGGCCACACCGGCATCTATTCAGCCATCGAAAAAGCAGTCGTAACCATCGACGCTTGTCTGAACGACACCGTTGAAGCTGCTAAGGCTAACGACTACGAAGTGATCATCATCGCCGACCACGGTAATGCCGACCACGCTCTGAACGAAGACGGCACACCGAACACGGCTCACTCGCTGAACCCTGTTCCTTTCGTTTACGTAACAGAAAACAAAGATGCCAAAGTAGAAGACGGTATCCTGGCAGACGTTGCTCCTTCTATCCTTCACATCATGGGATTGAAGCAGCCGAAAGAAATGACAGGCAAATCTTTAATTAAATAACAACTTTTATTAGTTGACAGTTGATAAGTGACAGTTGACAGTTATTACTCCACAAAGAGGAGGGAATAATTGTTAACTGTCATTTCTTATCTGTCAACTATCACTTCTCAACTCTCAACTGAAATGATCCAAATAGAAGACACCCTGGTTAGTCTCGACCTGATTGAAGCCAAGTTTCTCTGCGACCTCAGCCAATGCAAAGGTATTTGCTGCGTAGAAGGCGACTCAGGAGCCCCATTAGACAAAAAAGAAATAGCAGAACTGGAGAAAGTACTCCCGGTTATCTGGGACGACCTGGCCCCGGAAGCGCAGGAAATCATAAAGAAACAAGGTGTTGCCTTCATCGATTGTGAAGGCGATATCGTCACGTCCATCGTCAACGGTAAAGACTGTGTATTCACCTGTTATGACAATGACGGTACCTGCAAATGTGCCATCGAAAAGGCCTATCGCGAAGGAAAAATATCTTTCTACAAGCCGGTATCCTGCCACCTTTATCCGGTGCGCGTCACACAATACAGAGACTTCCGTGCTGTCAACTACGATCGCTGGAAGATTTGTAAAGCCGCAGAGATACTGGGGCGAAAGGAAAATCTGCCTCTATACAAATTCCTCAAAGAACCTCTCACCCGCAAATTCGGGCAGAAATGGTACGAGTCGCTTGTAGAAGTAGCCGAAGAGTGGATCAAACAAAAGGAACAGGAAGAAGAATAGTATTATTCTATCTTCCTTATCAAATCAGCCGTCTGTCCCTCTTCCTTCAGGTAAGTTTCGATATGACGTTTCTTCTTATCTTCGAGGATTTCATTGATGGCTATAAGTATGCCGGTCTCCTCTACATCCCCGAACTCATGGTTGATAGCCGTTCCGAATACGCGCATCTTAGGTGAAAGACTCATATAGGCGTTTACAAGGGGCGGCACATTGATACCGAACTTACGCACTTCCTGGTTCAACACCTTATAATTGTCCTTGAAGTTATCGTAATGGAACAAATCCTTCATCCTCTCCATATCCATATCGGTTTGCAGCGGGTAGACAGGCGTCACCAGCTTGTCTGCATCCGGGAAATGCATGCCGAGAAAGTAAAGGATCATATTACGAGCCTCTGTATTATATGTATTGTACATCGTTACCTTTCCGAAATAATACTGCAAGCTCGGATCAACAACCGACAAGGCTCCCAATCCGTCCCACAAATTATCCAGTACAAATAAACCCTTTGCCCCGGCACGTGTAGATTGATATTCTAAAGTTACGAAAGAACGGCCCAGTTCGACCGTATAAGGAAGGAATTCTTTATTAAACTTGTCAGAGAAGTTAAACAAGTGAGAAGTGGCTAACATCGGCTTGCCGTTCTCATCAAATTTCACATCCGATCCACATAAGAAACGATAACCACCCAGGATTTGTTCATCTTCCGGACTCCATACGATCAACTGACGGTAAGCGTCTTCCATCGTATCGAATTCATCTATATCCACCGGAAAACCTGTACCTCCGCCATAAAAGCGGAAAGCAATCTCCCGCAGACGCCCAATCTCCTGCATTACATTGGGAGAGTCATGGGCTGTTACAATATATATTTCATTGTTTGATTTATTCGTGCTGCGGAGCTTTTTCTCTTTTGTCAGTTCCGCCTTAAGTACTGCACGGTCAATCGGTTTAATAATGTCTTGCATATAAATTGAGTCTATGTTTTCTTGAGATTATAAGCCTGCGTCCTTACCCATTCGGCCCATTCGCCCGGCTTCTTACTACCGTCGAACGTCTGCCACGGGATAGGTTTCCCGAAATGGATACGGAATGTTTTATGCTTGCACCGGAACATCTCGTCCGGCAGATAAAGCATTTCATAATTCATCTTAATCCCCAACGCTTTACGCAGATTAGCCAGCCGGTAGAAGAAATTGGAATTCCTTCCCTCGAAATAGACCGGAACGATATCCCGTTTATGTTCGACCGCCTTCTGAATAAACGATTTCTTCCATTCAGGATCTTGTATCTTTCCGTCTATCTTACGGGAACAAAGACCTGCCGGGAAAGTTACGATCTGATTATCCGAAGCATAAGCCTCATCGATCAGCCGGGCATTCCTCTTACCCTGCGCACCGTGTTTATTGATAGGGACAAAAATGGACCTCAGATTCGACAAGTAGAGCAACAGATCGTTCACCAGATAACGGATCTTCCCGCCGTAATGTTTCCCGATCACAGCCGACAAACAGATACCGTCCAACCCTCCCAGCGGATGATTGGATGCAAAGATATAGCGTCCTTCAGCAGGAATATTTTCTTCGTTCACCAGTTCCAGGGTCAGGTCGAAGTAACCGATCAACTCCTGCATAAAATCAACCCCATCCTTATCATGATAACGGGTGAGGATATCATTCAATTCATCCTGGTGAATGGTACGAATCAGATAATTGACTACAAAACCGGGGATTTTGCCAGCCACCGAGGGGGCCTTTTGCTGTAATACCTGTTTTACATCAATTTGCGTAATACCTTCTTGTGCCATACTACATAACTCTTGTCACTTGTCAGGAGACAAAGATATAGCTAATAATTAAATCTGAACGCATTCGGCAAAAGTTTTTAAGAAGTTTCAATTTCTTATGTTACCGTTCGTTAGCACTCAAATAAAATAAATCGGCAGTTGCATCCGTTATACATATATATTATACTACTCCGTATGCCTGAATATGAAGCTGAAACTATTCCCAGCAAATTCATATTTTTTGCATAAGTTGAAACAAAATAATCAATAATTATGTTTTTATACACAAGAACAATACTCTAAGTATTCCTCTTGAAAGGTAAATGGTGGCATAAGACTCTGTTTTCAAGACTAATAGGTTATTTAGCATCCGACAAGCTAAACCATTTTTAAGAAAACCAACCTATGTTTTTTACCTTTTTTGTGTGAATATTAAACTAAAATGAGCGTTATTTGTTCTGTTAAAAAGAGAAAGTATTTGGAATGAGGAAATCTACTATTTGGTTACTCGCTGTTGTAATGGCATTTGCATTTGCCGGTTTGCTTTTCCTTCAGGTTAAGTACGTGAGCATCATACTCAAAAAAAGTAGCGAGCAATTCAATGAAACAGTAAAAAGAAGCCTGCACCAAGTATCAAAAAACCTGGAGCTAGACGAAACACGCAGATATCTGGAAGAAGATATTAAGCGTGATGAGAATAATTATCTGCAAAACAGTCAGGATCCGCAAGAGGTTGCCCAGGCAATCACCCAACAGAAGTTGCAGATACAGGATGCAAATGGAAACATATTGCATATAGAACAATTACGCAGTTTCAGCCAGAAGTTCGAACCCCTGTCGTCGCTCGACAAGAAACAATCGGGTAACAACATTGTCAGTACATCACAGGATTTGCAGAAAACATTGAAGCGCCGCATGCAATATCAGAACGCTTTGATGCAGGAAGTTGTGTATAGCATGGTAACTACTGCAAACCTTAAACCTATTCAGGAGCGGGTAGATTTTAAGAAACTGAATAATTACTTAAAATCAGAATTTATTAACAACGGTTTGAACCTGCCGTTCATATTTTTTGTTATTAACAAAGATGGCAAAAAAGTGTACCAAAGTGGAGAAATAAAAAAGGAACCTATTGCGTCTGATATAATTACGTATGTATTGTTCCCGAACGATCCTCCCTCAAAACAGAATTATATGAAGGTATATTTCCCGACAAAGGGTGATTACATTTCAAGTTCTGTAACATTTATTGTACCATCCGTACTCTTTTCGCTGATACTTTTGGTAACATTTATCTTTACCATATATATAGTATTCCGCCAGAAGAGACTGTCAGAAATGAAGAACGACTTTATCAACAATATGACGCACGAGTTAAAAACACCGGTATCAACAATATCTCTTGCGGCACAGATGTTGAAAGATTCGGATATAACCAAGAGCCCCGATGTGTTTAAACACATCTCAGGAGTTATCAATGATGAAACGAAACGACTGGGCTTCCTGGTAGAAAAAGTGCTTCAGATGTCGCTGTTCGAACGACAGAAAGCAGCACTTAAGCTGAAAGAAATAGATGCAAACGACCTGGTGATCAGCGTAGCTAACACCTTCGTCCTGAAAGTAGAAAAATATGATGGATCACTCGACATTGACTTACAGGCTACAGACTCGTCCATCTATGTAGATGAAATGCACATCACCAATGTATTGTTCAATCTGATGGACAACGCGGTGAAATACCGCCGTCCGGAAGTACCGCTTACATTGATGGTAAGAACCTGGAACGACAACAACGGGAAACTGTTGATTGCTGTTGAAGACAACGGTATCGGGATCAAGAAAGAATATCTTAAGAAAGTATTCGACCGCTTCTTCCGGGTACCCACTGGAAATGTACACGACGTAAAAGGTTTCGGTTTGGGACTTGCTTACGTCCGTAAAATTATCGAGGACCATAAAGGTACGATCCGTGCCGAGATCGGTCCCGGAAATGTAGGAACAAAATTTATTATTACTTTACCTCTTATAAAAAGTTAGTTATGGAAGAAAAACTGAAAATCTTCTTTTGTGAAGACGACGAAAACCTGGGTATGCTATTAAGAGAATACTTACAGGCAAAAGGTTATGTAACTGATCTCTTCTCTGATGGAGAAGCTGGTTACAAAGGTTTCACCAAAGGCAAATATGATCTTTGCGTATTAGACGTAATGATGCCGAAAAAAGACGGTTTTACCCTGGCACAGGAAATCCGTTCAATAAATCCTGATATTCCAATCATTTTCCTTACTGCAAAGACAATGAAGGAAGATATCCTGGAAGGATTCAAAATCGGAGCTGACGATTATCTGACAAAACCGTTCAGCATGGAAGAGTTGTTGCTTCGTATCGAAGCTATCCTGCGCCGTGTGAAAGGAAAAAAGATGAAAGACATTCCTTTCTACAAGCTGGGGAATTTCTTGTTCGATACACAGAAACAGACACTGGCCATTGGCGACAAAGTAACAAAGCTGACTACAAAAGAATGCGAGTTGCTGAGCCTATTGTGTGCACACGCTAATGAAATTCTGGAACGTAACTATGCACTGAAAACTATCTGGGTAGACGATAACTACTTCAATGCCCGTAGTATGGACGTGTATATCACCAAACTTCGTAAACTGTTGAAAGATGATCCAGGTATCGAAATCATCAACATCCACGGTAAGGGTTACAAACTGATCACTCCTTCAGGAGAAGAACAGGCCCGCGAAGAAGGTATCCAGGTACTTTAAGGAACATATCCCGGAGATCAAACGACTCCGGGATTTTTTCTTTTCCAGAAAAGGAATACAACCAGTGTTACTGCTGTAATGCTACAGCCGATTATCTGTGAGACCGCAACGTCCATGCCTAATCCTTCAGGGGCGACAAAGATATAGGTGGAACAAACGGCTGTCATAAACAGGGCTGGGATCAGGGTTACGATATACAGCTTCTTCGAACGGGCAAGAAAGACCGTCAATGCCCAAAGCGTAAAGACTGCCAACGTCTGATTTGTCCAAGCAAAATAACGCCAGATCATATCGAAACCATCCTTATCTTTTAAACTGTAAAGTAATATCCCGATCGCTACTATAAACAGAGGGATACAAATCACAAGACGGCTTATTATGCTTTTCTGTTCCTTATGGAGAAAATCTGCTATGATCAAACGAGCCGAACGGAATGCGGTATCCCCCGAAGTAATCGGAGCAGCAATAACGCCCAATACAGCTAATACTCCGCCGACCGTCCCCAGCCATTCTTTAGTGATGCTGTCTACAATCACGGCTGCATTACTTTCGCCCATACCATTATTATGATAGAAGTAAGTAGCAGCTGCAGCCCAGATCAAAGCCACGATACCTTCTGTGATCATCGCTCCGAAAAAGACAGGGCGTCCGTATTTTTCATTCTTGATACAACGGGCCATCAGCGGACTTTGAGTAGCATGGAAACCGGAAATGGCTCCGCAAGCAATACTCACAAACATAATCGGGAAGATAGGAAGATTTTCCGGATGCGTATTCGTCAGGTCATCTCTCAGCTCCGGAAGTGGCGGATGGTTCACTAACAACATCACAAGAATACCTACTGCCATAAAAAGCAAGGCGGCAGCAAACAAAGGATATATCTTACCTATGATCTTATCGACCGGCAACAAAGTGGCCAGGATATAATAGATAAATACCACAAATATCCAGAAAGTGGCATCGAGGTATTCCGGAGTCAACTTTGCCAGCAACCCGGCTGGACCGGCAACAAAGACAGCTCCGACAAGGATCATCAGGATAACGGTAAATCCACGCATGAACTGCTTGAAATTGTTCCCGAGATAACGTCCGATAATTTCAGGCAGACTCTCGCCATGATGGCGCAGGGAAAGCATTCCGGCCAGATAATCGTGAACAGCCCCGGCAAAGATCGTGCCCAACACGATCCACAGGAAAGAAGCCACACCAAACTTGGCTCCCATTATGGCACCGAATATCGGACCGAGACCGGCAATATTCAGAAACTGGATCATAAAAACTTTCCAGGAAGACATCGGAATATAATCTACCCCATCCTGATGAGTGAAAGCCGGAGTTTTACGGGAAGGATCAACCCCGAAGATACGTTCTATAAAAGAACCGTAGATGAAATAGCCTGCAATAAGGACTGCAAGACAACAGATAAAGGTTATCATCGTTTAAAGTTATTAAAATTCGGTCTAGTTCTAAAAGAATGAGTCTAAAAGAAAGCTTACAATACAAGCATTTTCATATATCAGATAGTGACTGGTTATAACTTATCCCCTCTTGAGAGGAGATAAGTTATTTTCAAAACTATATTATATTAGCTATTCAGCAGACGTTTCACCGCTTCCGAAATAGCACGTCCTTCCGCTTTACCCGCAAGCGCTTTGGAGGCCGTTCCCATTACTTTACCCATATCCTGAGGGCCGGTAGCACCAACCTGGGCGATAATCGCTTTCAATGCTGTTTCAAGTTCTTCGGCAGTCATCTGCTTCGGAAGATAAGTTTCCAACACTTTTACCTGTGCAAGTTCACCCTCTGCCAGGTCTGCACGACCTTGCTGGGTGTAGATTTCAGCAGAGTCTTTTCCTTGTTTTACCAGCTTCTGGATAATTTTGGTGGCATCGGCATCCGTCAAAGTATCGTTGGCTCCCGGAGCTGTCTTTGCTTCGAGGAAGAATTTCTTCACATTTCTCAATGTTTCGAGGGCAACTTTATCTTTTGCCTTCATTGCGTTTTTAATGTCTTCGCTGACTTTTTCAAACAAATCCATATTTTATTTCTTATTTAAAATTATCGGAAACTTATCACCTGCTTGCCTCCTGTATCCGGTTTCTTTCCTTCGGAGCGAGAAGCAGAAGTATTGACTGCTGTCGATGATACCGAAACATCTTCACCACCGACCTTCGAACGGGCACGAGCTATTACTTTCGGATCACGGTTATAAGTAGGATTATCCTCAATCAGGGCGATCAAAGCATCATCGTCCAGTTCATCCTGTGTCAATACAACAGCTTTAGCACGGGCTGCAACACGGCGCATACGCTGGCCGGAAGCTCCGTAATATTTGTCGATCAGGTCTTTTTCGGCACGTTCCTTATTCAGGCGTTCTTCTTCCAGACGGAGTTCCTCCTCGGTCATACGTCCCTGTTCGATCTGACGTTTTTCGGCAATCTGAGGAATGTCTTCCATACCGAAACCGGTTGCCAGGATCGTCATCTTCACTTTCGAACCGAGAGTGCTGTCGATAGCCGTACCCCAGATTACTTCGATATCGCGTCCGAAGCGTGACATGAAATCGTGAACATCGTTCATTTCCTCCATGCGTAGTTCGGCTTCCTCGCCGAATGAAACGTTGAATAATATCTTTTTGGCATTGAACACATCGTTGTTGTTCAACAGCGGAGAGTTCAGTGCATCTTCGATTGCCTGGCGTACACGTCCTTCACCTTCACCGAAACCGTTACTCATCAAGGCAACCCCACCATCTTTCATCGTGGTATTGACATCGGCAAAGTCGAGGTTGATTATACCCGGTAGGGTGATGATCTCGGCAATGCTTTTGGCAGCAATGGTAAGGGTATCATCGGCTTTTCCAAAGGCATTCGTCATGGTCAGGTCGGAATAGATCTCACGCAGACGTTCATTATTGATAACCAGCAGCGCATCCACGTTCTTACTGATATCTTCAACACCGTTCAAGGCCTGAATGATTTTGCGTTCGCCTTCGAATACGAATGGAATAGTAACGATACCGACAGTCAGGATACCCATATCTTTGGCAAAGCGGGCAATTACCGGAGCTGCTCCTGTACCTGTACCACCACCCATTCCGGCAGTGATAAAGACCATTTTAGTACCGTCGCTAAGCATCTTGCGGATATCTTCCATACTTTCTTCGGCAGCCATCATGGCACGTTCAGGTTTGTTACCGGCTCCCAGTCCCTGGGTGATGTTACGTCCCAACGGTACTTTTACAGGCACGTCGGAACGGTTCAACGCCTGGTTATCGGTGTTACACAAAACGAATGTAACATCATGTATACCTTCCTTGTACATGTGGGTAACAGCGTTACCTCCACCGCCTCCTACACCAATTACTTTGATGATTTTAGGAGTATCTGTCGGATAATTGAAATTTAATATTGTATCGTCCATTGTCTTCCGGTTTTATTACATTCGCTGATTACTTTGTATCGTCTTCGTCATCAAACAATCCCTTGCCAAACGTGTCTATACTTTTGGTTATGCGTCCGAACAGGCCAGGGCCTTTCTTCTTCTCTGGTTTCTTCTTCGGGGGTTCAGGAGCTGCTTTCACTTCTTCCTTCACCTCTACCTCCGGTTCCTCCACCTTCACCTCCGCTTTAGGCGGAATATAAAGGGCACAGTTCTCAGTCCCTTTTGCCAACAAGCCGACAGCCACAGCATATTCGGGGTTGTTAGCTATCATTTCCCCACTCTCCACGATACCTTTACGGACAGCCGAGTAGCGTACATCCATGTTCAACCGTTCGCGGATGACTTCCGGAAGGTTTTTCAGGGCGGCACCTCCACCTGTTATTATGATACCTGCTCCCAAACCGTTCATCAGTCCGGTAGCTTCAAGACGGGCATATACGTTTTCCAGAATTTCTTTCATACGGGCTTCAACCACATTATTGAGGTCGGCCAATTTGATCTCACGGAGTCCCATTCCGTCGGCAGAACTTACCTGGATGCTCAGGTCGTTGTCTTTCTCCATCTGTGCACTACCGTAGGTCAGTTTCACCCGTTCGGCTTCCGTTTCCACCAGATGCAGGCTGGTAATGTCGCGGGTGATCAGATGACCTCCGAAAGGAATGACCGAGAGGTTGACCAACTGTCCGGCTTTATAAACCGTCAGCGTGGTTACTCCGGCACCGAAACCGATCAAGGCACATCCTAAATCCTTCTCGTTGTCAGTCAGCACTACATCGGCCAAAGCCAGGGGAGAGACAACGATATCGGCTATTTCTATCTTAGCACGGTCGGCAATACTGTTGAGCACATAACGCTTCAACGAAGGCCGTCCTACAATCAACTTGTAACGGGCTTCGATCCGGGTACAAGGAATACCTACCGGATTGGGTTCGGGTTTGTCATCTAAAAAATAGGTAGGCGAAACCGCAGCCAGCACATCCAGCATATCCGGGTGATAATTACGGCATTCTTCGTAGAGACCATCAATAATCTCTTCGGTCACTACGCCGTCGGTACCCAGAATACGTGGAACCGTATGGTCGATAGAACGCAGCGACTGACCACCGATGCCGACATATACTTTCGCGACCTTCGCGCCGTTCAGTTTATTTTCAAGCTTCAGTATAAGACGCTTTATCTTATTCGCCGTTTCTTCCACATTATATACACATCCTCTTCGTATACAGGTAGCGGAGTTCTCAACTTCGTAGGCAATAATCGAGAGTGCCCCGGTCGGGCCCTTCGTTCCTACCATACCGACCATGTGAGAAGAGCCAAGGTCGATGGCTGCTATAAAGTCTGTGTATGCCATATCATCTATCTTTTAGTACAAACAATCTGATCTCTGTATTTTAAATTAATTATACTGTATTTCTCCCATCCGACTTTCGGAACGACCTCGTCGTAGAAGAGCCGCAGATTATCCAGCTTTTCTTCGAAGTTATCGAAAGAACCCAGTACGATCCGGTGGTTTCCCACCCGGGGAATCAGCTCCACTTCGTTGTCAGGATGAACATAAATCTGTTCTATCTGACTATTCCAGAACTCATTCTCCTGCAAAAATAATGCAAATTTGTATAAGTCGGTTACCGCCAGCTCTTTTTCGACGTATCCACTTACCAAAGGGACGTCAGTTACATACCGATGACTGACCGGCATCGTGCTTCCGAGGTTATCCACATAGAAGTTTCCCCTTGAACTGATCACACGTAAAACAGGTATTTTCTGCTCCACTTCGAGCTTGACTATTCCCGACGGCGTTTTATACGCTTCAATACGGGCAATCATCTCGTTCTTCTTCAGTTCATTCTCTATCTTATCCGTATTGATCGCGTCCATAGGCTTTTTGATCGGGTTAAGATCCGCCTTTTTGAGGATCGCCACCAGGTCGCTTTCACTTACGAAATGTTTATCGAGGCTGTCTTTCACCACGACCTGAAGGTCCTGGCATACCTTATCCTGCCTCATATCCCGGAAGAAGAAGGTGACAAACACGATGTAACAAGACAACAGTGTAGCTACTATTATGGATACTATACGAATCACGATTTCTTATCCAATATTTGTTTAACCGGTTCGATCAACCGGTCGATATCACCGGCGCCAACCATCAATACTACTTCAAATGTATCCGCTTCCTTTTCCACCAGGCCGAGCAATTCTCCTTTACGGATCAGCTTTTTGACCGGAGCGGTCACAGCGTCAAATATAATCTCCGAAGTCACTCCCGGTATCGGTTCCTCGCGTGCCGGATAAATATCCAGCAGGATCAATTCATCCAACAGCGACAAGCTGGCAGCAAAATCAGGCGCAAAGTCACGTGTGCGGGTATACAGGTGAGGTTGAAAAATACCTGTCACCTTACGTCCGGCATACAGTTCCTTAACAGATTGGATACTGGCTTTCAGTTCGGCCGGATGATGAGCGTAATCGTCTATCAACACGATATTATCCTTTTTCAGATGAAAGTCGAAACGACGTTTCGGGCCTGCAAACGAAGCCATGCCTTTCTTTATTTCTTCAGATGTCACCCCGTTCAGCCATGCCAGGGCAATAGCGGCAACACCATTCTCGATATTTACTTTAACGGGTACTCCCAGTTGGATATCCGCTATCCGGATATCGGGGCCCACAAAATCGAAAAAGATCTCACCGTTTCCGATACGGATATTTTCCGCATGGAAATCTCCTCCTTCAGAGGCCGAATAAGTATATAACTTCACTCCTTCTTTCAGGCGAGGCGTTACAGCAATACCTTTCCGCATGATCAGGCAACCGTCGGGACGGATCAGCGAAGTGAAATGCTCGAAACTTTCACGATACGCTTCAGCTGTGCCATAGATATCCAGATGATCGGGATCAGCAGCCGTGATGACAGCCATATAAGGTGTCAACCAATGGAAAGAGCGATCGAACTCGTCGGCCTCGATCACGGTCAAATCACTTTTGTCCGAAAGCATCAGGTTACTATCGTAATTTTTCAGGATGCCGCCCAGGAACGCATTACAATCCACATGCGATTGTTTCAGCAGATGGGCTACCATCGAAGAGGTAGTTGTCTTTCCATGCGTTCCGGCAACACAAAGGCCTCGTGAACAGTTGGTGATCTCCCCCAGGACACGGGCACGCTTCATCACCTCAAATCCGTTCTGACGGAAATACGTCAACTCGGCATGCGACTCAGGAACAGCCGGCGTATAAACGACTAATGTCTGAGCCGGATCTTTAAAGGCATCCGGAATCAGGGATACATTATCTTCATAATGAATAACGGCACCTTCACGGTTAAGCTGCGCAGTCAGGTCAGACGGAGTTTTATCATATCCTCCCACCTGTTTCCCTTTCGACAAGAAATAGCGGATCAAGGCACTCATTCCTATACCACCCGCGCCGACAAAATAGACAGCCGTTATCGTATTTATATTCATATTATTGCTTTTTCTCTACTATCTTAACTATTTCATCTACTATCTGATCTGCACTGTGATGATGAGCCAGCTTTTCAATATTACAGCTCATCCCAGCCAGTCGTTCGTCGTCATGAACAACTTCGAGCGCCTTGGCGACAAGCTGTTGCTCTGCCTCTCTATCTGCAACCATTATCGCAGCGTCTTTGTTTACCAAAGCCAGTGCATTCTTGGTCTGATGGTCTTCCGCCACATTCGGGGAAGGAACCAGAATAACCGGTTTCTTCAACAGACAAAGTTCGGAAATCGAACTGGCCCCCGCACGGGAGATGACAAGATCGGCGGCCGCATAGGCATAATCCATCCGCGTAATAAAGTCGGAACACCAGATAGGCATACCGCGATAAGCTTTCAGGTGCTTGGTCGCCTCGCTATAATAATAACGTCCGGTCTGCCAGATCACCTGCACATCGGAGGCGAACAGTTTATCCAGATCCCCCTGAATGCTGCGATTGATCGTCCGGGCTCCCAAGCTACCGCCGACCACCAGGATCGTCTTCTTTTCGGGAGAAAGACCAAAGAATGCCAATGCTTCCTCTTTCCTGTTAGTCGCCTCTTCCAGGTCTTGACGCACCGGATTACCGGTTATCACGATCCTGTCTGCCGGGAAAAACTTTTCCATACCGTCATAAGCGACACAGATCTTCGAAGCCTTTTTCGCCAACAGCTTGTTGGTAACTCCGGCATACGAATTCTGCTCCTGTATCAGAGTCGGAATACCTTGTGAAGCAGCCATCCATAAAGTCGGGCCGCTGGCATAACCTCCAACGCCCACGGCGATATCGGGACGGAAATCACAAATTGTCTTCTTTGCCAACCGGAGACTCTTACGCAAGCGATTGAGCACTTTTATATTATTAAATAGGTGAGCACGGTCGAAACCGCTCACCGGTAAACCTACTATCTGATAGCCGGCGGCCGGAACCTTTTCCATTTCCATCCGGTCTTCCGCACCTACAAATAAGATTTCCGCATCAGGAAAACGTTTCCTGACGGTGTTGGCTATGGAGATGGCCGGGAAGATGTGTCCCCCTGTTCCACCGCCACTTATTATTATCCGGTACTGTTTCATTTTCTATTTTGTTTCTGTTGCAAACTGTTCTTCCGTTTCGGGTTGCGTATCGGGTACCCAGTTTGATATTTCTTCTTCTGTAATAGCCGGAGCTGCACCAGCACCTTCGGTTTCATCTTCCGGATCTTCATCTTCCTCATTACCCATATTGGCACCGAACCGGCTCACACTCAGGATAATTCCGAAATAGATACAGGAAATCACCGTCGAGGTTCCTCCACGACTGACCAATGGCATCGGCTGACCGGTTACCGGGATCAGGTTCACAGCCACCGCCATATTAGCCAGTGCTTGTACGACAACCAGCAATCCGCACCCCAACACAAGGTATTTCGGGAAAGCTTTATCGCATTTCCGGGCAATCATCCCGACGCGTACCAACAACATGATATACAACATCAGGACGAATACACCGCCTACAACTCCCAGTTCTTCAATAATGATTGCATAGATAAAGTCGGAATAAGCCTGCGGAAGGAAATCCCTCTGCTGCCCGTGACCCGGCAATTGTCCGAACACTCCCCCACGTGCAATAGCGATCTTGGCATGGGAGACCTGATAATTATCATCGGTTATTTTATAAACACCATTTGCGTCGATGTCCGACTCATGAGGCTCGAAGAAACGTTCCAAACGTCCCTGCCAGGTACTGAAACGGTCGGGCAGATACCGGGTCACTCCAGCGGGCGTGAAGCGAAGCAGCACGATAAACACGGTCAGGCACAGGATCAGGATACCGGCCAGTTTTCCGAGCTTCTTCAGTGGCAACTGTCCAATAAACATCATTAGGAAGCAGACACCAAACAACATAAAGGCGGTCGAGAAGTTTTCGGGAAGGATCAAGACGCATGTGATCCCCACCCCGATCAATATATACTTGAATATCTGGTCGTCCGTAAATTTACTCCGTTTGCTGAGCAGGAAGGCGATAAACACGATCGAAGCCAGCTTGGCAAACTCCGAAGGCTGAAACTGTATACCGAATATCTCCAACCAACGATGCGCATCATTGGCATTAATTCCCACAAAGGGCGTGACGATCAACATCAATACCGAAACAGGAAGCAGAAGTATAAACACCGGGAAAAACCGGCACGGGACATTGTGTAACAGCAAAACCAATACAAACCCGCCCAACAGGAAAGTGGCATGACGAACGATCGGTGCCCAATGATTCGCGTTCTTGTAGGCGATCGTACTCGTGGCACTGAACACCTCAACAACCGAAATCAGGCACAGGAACATAAAGATGATCCATATCACCCGGTCGCCCTTAAATAATTTACTTGCCAGATCCATTCTAATTCATTTTACAAGTTACGTACGCAAACTTTAAACTGATCACCGCGGTCTTCGTAACTCTTAAAGAGGTCGAAGCTGGCGCAGCAGGGCGATAACAATACGGTGTCGCCTTTTTCTGCCAGTTCATAAGCCTTGCTTACCGCTTCTTCCATCGAGTGCGCATCTTCAATCTGCGCCACCTTTCCGTCGAAGAAAGCATGCAGTTTGCTATTGTCGACACCCAAGAAGATCAAGGCACGTACTTTTTGTTTTACAAGTTCTTCAATCTCGGAATAGTCGTTACCCTTGTCCGTTCCGCCCAGTATCAGTACCAGTTTGGTCGTCATACTTTGCAAGGCATACCAGCAAGAGTTTACATTCGTCGCTTTCGAGTCGTTAATATAATCTACTCCGCGTACACGGGCCACTTTCTCCAGGCGATGTTCCACCCCGGTAAAGTCACTCAGTGAAGCCCGTATATTTTCATCGTGGATATCGACCACCTTAGATGCGATGCCCGATGCCAGCGAATTGTACAGGTTATGTGTACCCGTTAATGCTAATAAGTCCTGATCCATTGTAAATGTTCCGTTTGAGGTTTCAATTACTATTTGCTTATTATCCGTATATCCCTTCACGCCGTCTTCATGCGTTTCGGCGAATGGGTAAAGAGTTGCCGCAGGATGGCGTTTAGCGATCTCGCGGGCTATGATCGGGTCGTCGTTCCAGAAGATGAACGCATCTTCCGACGTTTGGTTCTGGATTATGCGGAACTTGGCGTTCACATAATTCTGCATCTCGTAGTTATAACGGTCCAGATGATCGGGCGTTATATTCAGCAAGATAGCTATATCCGCTTTGAAGTCGTACATGTTGTCCAACTGAAAACTGCTCAGTTCGATCACATAGACTGCATGCGGGTCTTCGGCAACCTGCAATGCCAGGCTGTTCCCTACGTTCCCAGCCAGACCGACATCCACTCCGGCTTCTTTCAGGATGTGGTATGTAAGCATGGTCGTCGTCGTCTTACCATTACTTCCGGTGATACAGATCATTTTCGAGTCGGTGTATCGTCCGGCAAATTCTATTTCGGAGATGATATGCGTCCCCTGCGCTTTCAGTTTCTGGATCATCGGAGCCTTGTCGGGTATTCCGGGGCTTTTGATGATCTCGTCGGCATTCAGAATGTCGGCTTCGGTATGCTGTCCTTCTTCCCAACGGATTCCGTGGGCGTCGAGCATATCCTTATACTTGGGTTTGATAGACGAAAAGTCGGAAACGAACACGTCAAATCCTTTTGCCTTCGCCAACACGGCTGCACCTGCGCCGCTTTCTCCTCCCCCTAATACAACAATTCTTTCCACGTTTATATATATTTATTATCTCATCTTCAATGTGACGATCGTTATAACCGCCAGAATAATACCGATCAACCAGAAGCGCACCACGATCTTCGATTCAGGCACCACGTTGAACGGTTTTTGCAGCAATGCTTGTATTCCTGCATTCCCCGCCTTCTGGAAATGATGGTGCAATGGCGTCATCTTAAATATACGACGACCTTCACCATACTTCTTTTTTGTATATTTGAAGTAGGCAACCTGCGCCATAACCGAAATACTTTCAGCGAGAAAAATACCACAAAGAATTGGTATTAGCAACTCTTTACGTATAATTATAGCAAATACGGCGATTATACCACCCAGGGTCAGACTTCCCGTATCACCCATAAAGACCTGCGCAGGGTATGAGTTATACCAAAGGAAACCGACTGTCGCCCCGATAAAGGCGGCGGCAAACACCACCAACTCTTCCGCTCCGGGGATAAACATGATATTCAGGAAGGAGGCGAACTCGAAGTGGGCGGACATATAAGCTAAAATACCTAATGCAACCCCTATGATAGCAGAGGTTCCGGCAGCCAGGCCGTCCAGGCCGTCCGTCAGGTTTGCCCCGTTCGATACAGTTGTCACCACAAATATGGTCATTAAAACAAAGACCAGCCACGCCGCTTCTTCTTTATAATTGCCTGCCCAGCTAACCAGTTGGGCATAATCGAAATTGTTATTCTTCATGAACGGGATGGTCGTTTTGGTAGACTTCGTTTCTACCGTATGATAGTGAACTTCTTCGATCACATTATCATGCCGTACCTCCATATTCTCCTTAATCACGACATCCGGGCTCATAAACAACACCAAACCGACAATCAACCCCAGGCCAACCTGTCCGATGATTTTGAATTTACCGTGCATCCCTTCTTTATTCTTACGGAACACCTTGATATAGTCGTCGGCAAAACCTAGAGCGCCCAGCCAAACGGTGGTGACCATCATCAGGATCACATAAATATTATTCAGCTTTGCACAAAGTAAAGTCGGGATCAGGATGGCAATGATGATAATGATACCTCCCATTGTCGGTGTACCTTTCTTACTCATCTGCCCTTCCAGTCCGAGGTTACGTACCGTCTCGCCGATCTGCAACATCTGCAAACGGTCGATAATACGGCGACCGATAGCTGTCGAGATGAACAGGGAAAGGATCAGTGCCAACCCGGAACGGAATGATACGTATTTAAACATCCCCGCTCCAGGTAAATCCAATTGATCCAGATAATTAAAAAGATAATAAAGCATGTCGTTTTATTGTTGTTGTGTTGCAAATATTTCCCGTAACTTCTCACGGTCGTCAAAATGATGTTTCACGCCTTTCACATCCTGGTAATCTTCATGGCCTTTACCGGCCACAAGGATCACATCGCCTTTCTTTGCCAGCATAGTGGCTGTCTTGATAGCCTGTGTACGATCGGTGATACAAAGCGTACGTTCCATATCCGAATGATTCAGCCCGGCTACCATATCCTGAATGATCTCGTCCGGCTCTTCAAAACGGGGATTGTCGGAAGTCAGGATTACCTGGTCGCTCAGCTTCGCCGCCTCCTTCGCCATCAACGGGCGTTTCCCCTTATCGCGGTTTCCGCCGGCACCCACAACGGTGATGATTCGGCCTCTTCCGTCGAGCACTTCTTCAATACCATTCAGCACGTTTGTCAAAGCATCCGGCGTATGGGCATAATCGACAATGGCCGTATATCCCAACGGTGACTGTATCGTTTCGAAACGACCGGATACCGAATGCAGCGTGCTCAACACGATCAGCGTCTCTTCCGGATCTTTCCCCAGTGAAACAGCCGCACCGTAAACAGCCAGCAGGTTGTAAGCATTGAAGCGTCCCACAAAATGAACGACTACTTCACGACCGTTAATAATCATTTCTGTTCCTTCAAAATGCGACTCCAGGATCTTTCCTTTGAAATCGGCCAGGGTACGGAGTGAATAGGTCAGCTTCTTTGCCGCTGTATTCTGGAGCATGACCAGACCTGATTTATCATCGGCATTGGTCAGCGCAAAAGCATCCGCAGGCAGGTCGTCAAAGAATTTCTTCTTTGCTTTCAGGTAGTTCTCTACCGTTTTATGATAATCCAGATGGTCGCGTGTCAGATTGGTAAAGATACCACCGTCGAACGACAAGCCACTGATACGTTTCTGATCGATTGAATGGGAACTGACTTCCATAAAGGCATATTCGCATCCGGCTTCCACCATCCGGGCCATCAGGCCGTGAAGGGTGATCGGGTCGGGCGTTGTATGCTCTGTCGGGATCGCTTCACCGTCGATATAATTGCATACGGTGGAGATCAAGCCAACCTTATGTCCCATCTTACGGAACATTTCATACAATAAAGTAGCGATGGTTGTTTTCCCATTCGTCCCGGTAACGCCCACCAGCGTCAATTTATCCGAAGGATTGTCATACCAGGCCGATACTAATTTACCCAATGCGTCCGCCGAATCTTTCACCCGGATGAAACATAGTTTTCTTTCGGTAGAAACTACCTTTTCTTCCGAAAGAAACGGCAGTTCCTCGCAGACGATCGCAACAGCACCTTTTGCTATGGCACCGTCGATATAGGCATGTCCATCGACCGCCGTACCTCTTACCGCCACGAACAAGAAGCCGTCTTCCACCTTGCGGGAATCAGACTGGATGCCTGTAATCTTTACATGATCCGCTCCGACTGTTTCCAGTACATCCAACGTATGAATCAAATTCTTCAGTTCCATATTATTTTAATGTTAATCTTATGGTTTGTCCTTTGGCAATCCGCGTACCCGGTCCCATCGATTGAGCAGAAACGCGTCCCAAGCCATCCAGGGCAACACGTAAACCAGCACTCTCGAGTAGGTAAACCGCATCTTTGGCTCCCATACCGATCACACTCGGCACTAATCCTTCACGGAGCGTCAAATCACGCAGATGGAGTTCTTCGTCTCCTTCTTCACGTTTGGCAACTACCCATTTTGTTTCCAGACTATCTGTATTCGCATCGATGTCCAGTTTTCCCAGCACATTTTCAAGCGCATCCAAGTTACCATTCTTCGCCGCCGGCATTAATACGGCTAATGAGTCGCGCTCCATATCCCGCATATCGAACGACATATGACTGGCATATACTTTTTCTGCTATTGCCTTCACTACGCCTCCCGACATCGTACCACCGGACGGATAACCGATACGCGGACGACGGATCACCACGATACAGGAATATTTAGGTTCATCGGCCGGAAAATATCCACAGAAAGCCACCTGGTGCCCGCTTGTACGGTAGACACCGCCTGTTGCGATCTGTGCCGTACCTGTTTTACCGGCTATACGGATGATATCCGAATGAACGGCTTTACCCGTACCCTGTTCAACAACGCCCAACAACATTTCTTTAATGATATCAAGCGTTTTATCCGAACAGATGGATGACTTCAACACCTCCGTCGAAAAGCTTCGCACCGTTTTTCCATTGTGCATGATCTCTTTCGTAAACATCGGGCGAACCATCTTTCCACCATTTGCGATGGCGTTGAAAAAGGTCAGCGTATAGATCGGCGGGATCTGTGTTTCATATCCGAAAGACATCCAGGGTAACGTAGTCTTCGACCAATATAAAGTCGTGTCGTTCGGCATACGTATCTTGGCACGTCCGGCTCCCGGTATCTCCAGGTTCAACGGGATAGTCAGTCCCAGCTTATAAAGTCCTTCCACATATTTGGTCGGATTCTTTTCGTATCCTTTCAGAATGATCTTGGCAACCCCGATATTGGATGAATACCAGATAGCCTGTTCTGCAGAGATACGTCCGTATCCTCCTTTATTCATATTGTGGTCGGTCATACGGGCACCTTTATACATATATACACCTTTACCTACGTCCACAGTATCACTGGGTTGACAGACACCATCTTCCAGGGCGACCATCATAGAGGCCACCTTGAAGGTCGAACCCGGTTCTATCTCATCGGCAACAGCATGGTTCTTAGTCTCGGCATAAGCTCCTTCACGGATACGTCCCATGTTGGTAATGGCTTTTATCTCGCCAGTCGAAACTTCCATGACAACGGCAGTACCCGACTCGGCATCGATCTTCTTCAACATATCTACCAGGGACTTCTCGGTGATATCCTGGATATTGATGTCAATCGTCGTGCGGATATCCATACCGTCCACAGGTTCGACCTCTACCACGTTTGTCCAGCCTCCACCCACACGGCGGACAGAACTTAATCCGGCTTCACCGCGAAGCAGCGAGTCATATTGCAACTCTAACCCGTTCTTTCCCTTGGTTACACCTGCGGCTTCTATTTCACCGTAAATGTCCCCGATCGTACGGGAAGCAAGTGTCCCGAACGGCTTCTGGCGTTGTACCATTTCTTTCGTATAAAATCCACTCTTATAGCGGCTCAATCGCAGGAATGGGTATTTCCGCATTTCCTTCAAATCCGTATACGAGGCACGACCTTCGTACACCGGATACTGACGACTTTTGCTTTTCAGTCCACGCAAAAGGTGTGCTTTATATCCGGCCGGAGTGCGGTTCTTGAATTTACGGGACAGATAAACCGAAAGCGAGTCTACCCCGTTCACCTTCGAACTCAGGAACGTATCGACGGAAAAGCCGTCGGCACGAAAGTCGATATAGGTATAATAGCGAGGCACACTGGTGGCCATCAGCTTACCATCGGAAGAGTAGATATTTCCACGTCCGGGTAATATCAGTCGGTTCGGGCGTTTCTGGCTTTCGGCCACTTTCTCCCATTTTTCCTTTTCCACGAAAGCTGTATCAAACGTCCGCAGGAGTATGCCTACTGCGATAAGCCCCAACAATAACACAACGAGAAAGTAACAGAATAATATCCGGTTACTTTTCGGTGCAGTTTCATTTGGTTCAATTTCTTCAGCCATACTTATTTATGTAATTCATACGGCGGAGTTTTGGCTCCTTCCAGTTCAATACCCTGTTCTTCAATCAACAATTCTACTTGCGACTGACGGCTGTTGCCTGTCAGTTCCGATGAGATAGACAAAGCTTCGAAGCGCACGTCACGCAAACGTTGTTGCAGACGGTCTATCTCACGCAGTTTTTGCATACAGGTGTAGCGGTTTCCGATAAAGAAGAATATCATTATCACAACAAGCACGATCATCCGTGTGTGTTTAACGATAAAATCCTCATTCAGGATACCACCGCCCAGCACATACAAAAGAGAAAGACGTTTCTCTTTTTTCTTTGACTTTTTACGTTGTTGTTTTTCCTCCACCATGACAGCTTTGCTAATTAATAATTAACAATGAATAATTAATAACGAGAGAAACGCGAAACCCATTATTAATTATTAATTGTTCATTGTTCCGTTCATTTTTTCTCTGCTATCCTAAGCTTGGCACTTCGCGAGCGGGGATTTCTTTCAATCTCCTCGTCGGAAGGCACGATTACTTTATTGTTTACCATACGAAATGGCGTTTGCACATTTCCGAAAAAGTCTTGTTCGCTTTTCCCTTCAAAGTTTCCTGTTTTCAGGAAATTCTTTACCAACCTGTCTTCCAACGAGTGATAAGTGATCACAACCAAACGCCCACCGGGTTTTAACACCTGCAGGGTTTGTTGCAGCATTTCTTTCAAAGCACGCATTTCATCGTTCACCTCGATACGAAGTGCTTGAAAGGCCTGTGCCAGAAACTTCTTCTCTTTGTCCTTTCCGGTGAAGGGTTTAACCAACTCCAGGAAGTCACCGATCGTTTCTATCTTTTTGTTTTCACGTGTTCTGACGATCAGTGAGGCCAGTTTACGTGCTACCTTCAGTTCACCGTACAGATAGAATACATCTGCCAATGCTTCTTCGGCATAGGTATTCAGTATATCGGCTGCGGTCTGTCCTGCACGAGTGTTCATCCGCATATCCAGCGCACCGTCAAAACGGAAAGAGAAACCGCGGTCCCTATCGTCGAAGTGATGGGAAGAGACTCCCAGGTCGGCCAACAGGCCGTCTACCTCTCCGGCAACGCCATGATAACGCATAAAATTATACAAATACCGGAAATTACTCCTGACAAACACAAAACGGGGATCGGCTGGGATATTATGTTCTGCATCAGCATCCTGATCAAATCCATAAAGTTCTCCTTCGCTATCGAGTTGTTTCAGTATTTCACGTGAGTGTCCTCCTCCGCCAAAGGTTACATCTACATAAGTCCCCCCTTGTTGAATATTCAGACCTTTCAGGCTTTCTTCGAGCATTACCGGTACGTGATAGCAGCTATTTTTCTCTTCCATTCTTGTGTTCCACGTTAAACTTTCCCTTAAACAAAAGCAACCTACTTCGTTGGCAACGGGCACGTTACTCTATTTCCGGGTAAAATTAAACATTTATCAAATTACCTTCCAAGAAATATAGAAGAAAAGTACAAAAAAGTTATCAACAGGTTGGGATCTTACTTTTGGCCCGAGCCAAAAGTAAGCAAAAAATCAAGGCTGCACCGGCTTCGCTGAGGCCTTTCTAAAACACTGCGCGTTTTGTTGGAGAGAGGTGAAAGGTAAGTTGGAATTTTTTCAGGCTGGTCGGTGAAGAGTATCATATATTATGATACTGCATTCCCACAATATATGACATTATATTCTCATAATATGTGACATTCTTGTCTCATAATATACGATGCTGCTGTTCATCAGCCAGGAATTCTTTTAGGTTCCTGGCTGATGATTTGGTGGATCAGGGAAGTTTAACGGAAATTACTTCTCCTGCTTTAAATGTTTTATGCAAAAGGGTTTTACCATCGGTTTTGACTGCAACTGATTGCTTGCCGTTCTTGCTGGTTACTTCGATGTCGAATGTGGAATTGAACGCTTTTATTTTACGCAGGTTCATCTGGTCCCACTCCGCTGGTAAACGGGGAGTGAAGGTGAAGGATTTCAGGCCAGTCGGACGGATACCGAACATTCCTTCGGTGATGATGCGGCAATATAATCCGCTTTCTGCAGAAAGGTGGCGCTGGCTTCCTTCGGGCCATGCTTCAATGGCATAAGGGACATGGTCACCCAGCAAACGTTGGTTGGAATAGAACTTCAGGTATTCAGTTGCTTTTTCCGTTGCGCCACAGGCATATACACCACGCAGAGCATACAGGGTGGAACGATCCCAGAAAGTTTCACTGCCGGCTTGAGTCAAAAGGCCGTTCTTTGTCCATAAACGGGGAGAGAACAGGGCGTTGATTGTTCCGTCTGTACGATCATTGATACCGACTGTCAGCGGGATACAAATCCAGGAACGAAGGATATCGTTTCCTTCATAATATTGATAGGTATCGAAACCTTCAACTTTTGCACCGAAATAGTCTTCTATATTTTTACGAAGGTCCTCCGCTTGTTTCTCGTAGTCGGCCAGTTCAGAAAAAGGTTTCTGCAGGTCTTTTCCGAGATAGGAAGCTGAACGTAAAGCATCGTAATATAATGAAGAGGTACAGAGGTTGGCTTTCCCTGCCGGGAAACGTCCTTCCAGTTCGTCGGAGTCGGAGGCTACAACGCCTTTGTCGTTCAGGTTTCGACGACAGTACTCCAGGCACCATTCGATAAGCGGCCATAATTCTTCAGCTTCTCCTTTGTCTCCTCTTGCCAAAGCGTAACGGGCTGCTCCGTAAGCGACCATTGCGGCATCACCACGGTCACCGGCTCCTCCCCAAACGTCCAGTCCTTCTGCAATGATGGAACTGGGTATCTTTTCGTATTCAGGGTTCATGAAACGGGCAAAATGCTTGAATGAGTTAAGGGCGGAACCATTTCCTACTTCGTATCCCAGATAAGGGAAGAAGGGATTGATATATTCTGCCTGGTCGTTAGCCCAGATTGCGGCATAATAAGACTCGCCACCGGGACCATGCATTAAACCACCTTTAGTGGCATAGATACTTTCTGCTCCACGTATCTTGGCAAAGGCAAACATAGTATTTACAACGGGATCGGGCGTTTCCAGTATCAGGTTATTCCAAAAGCCTGCGATCAGGCCTTTTCTAGCCTGCAGTTCTTTTTCGATATCCATCTTTTGTTCTGTCTCGCCCTGCTTATAACCGCTGATTGAGGCATAAAAGACAAGTTCATCTTTCGGTTGAAGCTGTTTGCTTGTCGATCCTATAATCTCGGAAACCAGCCTATAACTACCATCCACCCCAATAGCCGGATCGGTGTCTATAACTGAACGGGAAACAGGTATTTCCACATTCACAGCCGACTCTCCCGTATTCCGGAGAATATATTTCTCACATATGGCAGGATTGGACACAGAAGGGAAAACAATACGGGTCATAGTTACTTGCGCCTTACGCGGCAAAGCAACCGTACTTTCTACCGTCATTGTACCATCCAGTGTGATTTTACCTACCTTTTCACCGGAAAGCGATTGCCCGTTAACCGATACCATATCCGAAGCATTCCAAGCGAACCGGCGCATCAAACTGGCATGTGTGTTATTCGGTATCGTCCGGAGCATCGGCCAGATCATACTCTTATTCAACTCGAAAGAGCCGTCGGCATTCACCCCGTAACGCAAAACAGCAGATACTTTCAAACCGCTCATTTCGATATGATCGTAATGAGGAATACGCCCCTTCACCTCCCATGAGATACTCCCGTTGGGATTGATGGACCAGCGGTTCTGAGCATTGATCGGAACAACACATAAACCAATCAATAATAATAGACTAAAGAATAACTTATTCATAGCTTACTTACAATTAAATGATGATACATATTTCATTCATAGGATATATTCCCTAATTTCTCAATTTTACCACTTTGTACTTTTGAAGAAAAGAGTTCTTTCAATGCTTCAGCCGTCAGGTGAAAAGAAGGACTAAAGTCCGGAGAATCCATATATTGCAATATACTATTATAGAACTGACGGGCTTCCGGTTTATCCCATACAGCTTTCACATCAGACATACAAACCAGTAATTTACCTTTTTCCACTTCAAACTCAAATAAAAGTCCCAGCTTATGATTTCGTTCGATATTATCGATAACCTGTACTATCGGACGGTATTCATTCGGCAAACGATCCAATATCATTGGATAGCTTTGCTTTATAATGGGAAACCACTGCCAGTTTGTATGAAAGTCTGTCGGAAAGCCAGCGAATACGGCATGTTCCGGATCAGTCAAAATACCGAGTGTTCCCGGAGAGACCGGACGATGGATATTCTCACAAATAGATTTAAACATCCGGTAATTCCAGTAATCTGTTTGGAAAAGGCCACCTACAGTTTGTTCCCGATGCTTTTCTTTGGACGGGAACAAAAGAACTTTACCACCTGCCTTTAAAGCATTAAACATATCGGAATCCAGATCTGTAGCCACAAGAATATTCTTTGCCGGTATCGATTGATTATCGGTCGGATAAATCCATAATGGATAACTATTCTTATAAGGAGTTCCGTCGACAGATAGAGTCAAGTTTACTTTTTCCGCCTTATGAATAGCAGAGACAGAAGGTTTTATGGTTCCTACTTTAACCAATTCACCTTGTTTGACCTGTAAAGGCACCACACCTTCATCCAGTACCTGTTTTTTACTATCCGTAAGTGTCCATGAAAGCTGTCTTCCGTCCAGGTCATCAGCCGAATAGTTTGCTATCTCAATTTCACCTGATACTGTTTCATTGTTCGCCCAGCAAAACTTTTCCGTACAGAACAAAGGAACGACTTCACAGCAAAAGCCTCGCCATTCTTCTGGTGTTATAAGCCCCTTACTATCCATAAATGCATCCAGAATACCCACATAAGCAGAGCCTTGACCCGGATAATCCTGTAGATCCAGCAACTGGAAACCGCCCCAATGAGGTGTCCGCAAATTCATCTCAATATCCGCCCGGTACAATAAGGCAGACCATTTACCGGAAGCTTGCATAAAGTCCTGAGCCTGGTTTCCCATGCCGGCTTCCTCCAAACGTTTTTTAAAGACTTCAAAATTACGAGGCTTCAACACTCCTGTATATTTACTTATCTCGTCGAAGTTCGGATAAACCTGAAACTGTCCCGTTTCATGTCCGATAACAGGAACATCACAAAGTTCCTCAGCCGAGGAGAAGTTCATCACCGAATTAGGATAAGTATGATTCAGGTAACCACCATCTTCTGCATCTGCAAAAGAGAAAGAGGCCCGTGCATGCGTATTAAATGTACCTTCCTTTTCACGTCCTACCCGGCAAGTGGTAAAATACTGTTCGTCGGCCTGTTTTCCTTCCATCCCCAGATAGTTATTGGAGCCGGAAGCATACAAATGTCTGTCATCTGCTTGTTTGAATGTTTGTACCAGCATGGCCAAAGCCTCTTTTCCTGTCATTTCATTACCTAAAGCAAACATCACAAAAGAAGCGTGATTACTATATGCCTTATGCAAATTTAATCCTTCTTTCTTCAGGTAATCACATAACACGGTATCTTCTATATCGACATTCCCCCAAACAGGCAACTCCGGCTGTAAATAAATCCCCTCTATATCTGCTGCTTCAAAACAAGCTTCCGGCGGACACCAGGAATGGAAACGATAATGATTGATACCATACTCTTTCGCAATTTGAAAATAACGCCGCCAGGAATCGACGTCCATCGCTGTATGAGCTGTCAGGGGAAACACACAAGCATCATGTTTACCACGTAGGAAAGTCACTTTATCATTGATCGTAAACTGCTTGCCTTTTACAGAGAAATTACGCAGACCGAAAGATACCTGTCGAACATCCGTATAGCCATCCGCTTTAAATGCAACAGACAAGCGGTATAAAGCCGGAGAAAATTCACTCCAACATAGTGCATTATCCCCCAAAGGTAATTCATATATCTGCTCAGGGACAGAACAATCTATGCCGATCGTTGCCACCGGAGTCTTATGCTTTTTATCGGTATTCCACGCCTCGGCATAAAAAGACAATTCACCCTGTTGTGTCTTGATATCCCTATTACGAAGTGTAACCCTTACTATTACCGACTTTTTGATAGCATCAGGATAAACCTGTATATCTTCTATTCCACATAAAGGGGCACTTTCCAGATAGAACTCACCGATAATTCCGTTCCAGTTTGTCTGTGTCGAGCCCGAATAAGCATGAGAAGAATGAAAAACCTTATCCGGAACAGCCTTCAAACCATTATCAACCTGAATGGCAATCGTATGAGTGCCGGGAGTGAGAAATTCTGACAGTTCATATTGTTGTGCTGTCGAAATATTATCATTCGTACCCACTTCCTTTCTATCTATCCAGATTGTAGTCGGCTTAGTCCGCTCCATAAAAAGACGGACAGATGAATCCTTCCAGTTCTCTGGTATTTCAACAACCTTTGTATATAAAGCTTTTCCTTCAAATATGAATTCACGGGAAAGAGCATTCGTCTGAGCCATATCCGGGTTATATTTACCCTTCTTTCCTATGTCTGTTGTTCCCGGTAAAAACAAAGAGTCCATACCGGTGTTTGACAATTGCGCTATGTTAAATCCGACATCAGCGGTATCAAGCAACAATCCCCATTGTCCTTCCAACGAGATACGGTTACGCATATCCGGGGGCAACACTCTGCTACAGGAGGCACACATCCCGGCAACCAGCAAACAAGCGATCAGTTTTATTGAGTTTTTCATGATAGTCAGTTTTTTTATCTGTATTGAACTTCTGCAGTCACTGTTTCACCCGGTCGACAAACGAGATCGATAAAACTAAAATTATTACCTAAAGCGTCAGTACCATATTCAGCTGGCTTTTCATTTATCTTTTTTACTTTTCCTGGAAACATCGCTCTCCAAACAAATTCCTTATCGAGTTTATTCACTAAAGAACTCTTTTCTCCCGAGTGGTGCAAGATAGATATTTTTCCGGAGAATACGGGTATATTTTCAACTGAAAACCAACCTGTTGATGAAGTAAAACGGGGAAGCGTAGATATCCTGTTAGCCGCTGCATCAGCATTAACACCGGCAATTCCACATACAATACCCTCGATTACTCCACTTGCCACTTCAGGATAATCGCGCCGTTCATTCGAATATAATTCATTCAGATAATGATAAGCAATATCTTTTTTACCGTATCTGTAGAATATCATCGGATAATATGACATACTTTCAACATTTGTTTCTTTTTCAGCCATCATTTCCAATAGATGGTCAACCCTTCCGGAATTATCTATAATTTCAAACCAAAGAGGGAAAACATTATTGCCTCCTTCTTGCAGGATTTCATCTTCCAGCTTATAGGCATAGTAATTCTGTGTTTGTTCATTCCACCAGACAGAGTTGTAAAGCCGGGCATATTCCGACGCTTTGGTTTCATACAAACGGCAGGAATCTTCATTACCTCTGATTTTCCATATCTGAGCATACGACTTCAATCCTTTGTAAACAGAAGCAATCAAATCTCCGGTAACAGTCAACCCACGTACAGACTCTTCATAAGAAGGCAAGCCGCGAAATGTTTTAAACTTTGGATCGATTAGCGTATCATCCTCGTGCATAACACCGGGACGCTGCATAATTTTATCCGCCTGCAACTGCCAGTGATTTATATACTCGTTCGCACTCAGGCGAAAGAATGTTTCAAAACGAGGGTCATTGATGTATGTTTCATCACCAGTCCACAGATATAACCGATAACAGGCATTCAGCACATCAAAATTAGCATTCAGATTATACCAGAAATCTTTATCAGAAACATAGTCGGCCGGTGCAGGTAAATTATCCTTATTAATCTCCCAATACGAACAATAATCTTTGGAGACAGATATATTTTCCACAAACCAGGTCAACATATTCAGATTTTGCCTACCATGTCCGTTTAACTCTTCTCCCATACATTGATGAGACACATCCCTCATACAAAAAGCTTCTCTATCAGGAAGAGCCGCCTCATACCAGGGACCAACCGGATCACTATCATCACCCACATATTTATCGGAGTTACCGACGGCCCAATTGAATATTTTTACAAGCATCGTATCATTTGATGATACGCAAAATGTATTACGGGCAGTATCCTCAATATCAGGATACATTCCTTGAGATTGACTATAAACACTGCTAGTCAATAATGCACATAAATAAACCAATTTCATAAATCAATACGTTTTCGGAAATGTCAATACTTTAGGAAAAAGAAGGTGTTAAAAGAGATTTTGCCAACCACACTTTTAACACCTTCATCTATTATTCAGGACAAGTTGTTATTTCCAACCTTCGTTCTGTGTGATACGTTTCATGTTCAAGTCGATTTCAGCCTGCGGTATAGGCCACCAGAAATCTCTTGCACTAAATGCATCTCTTTCTGCCGGGATAAGAACTTTACGGGAAGGTGTTCCTCCTGAGAAATCCCGATATACAATACCTTCTATCGGTTTGTTCATAACATCAAGTACAATATCCCAGCGACGGATATCAAAGAAGCGAAGACCTTCCTGAGCCAGTTCAATCCGTCTCTCGTTACGAATCAGGTTCAGCAAACTGCCATTATATCGTTCGGTAATCATTTTATCAATATCGTTCGTATTACCGGCCCGGTCACGGATGACTTTAATTAATGTTTTGGCTTCTTCCGCATTACCTCCGGTCTCAACCAATGCTTCCGCTCTCAACAGATAAGCTTCTGCATAACGGAAAACGATAAACGAGTTGTAAGTAGTCCAAGTTTCCGGTTCCTGATAATATTTCTTCCAGGCAAAACCGGTAGGAGTTTTATTCCATTCTCCACCACCGCCTTCGGCCAACACATCACCAACACTGATTTCCTTATCCTGTAAAGAGCCGTAATCTTTAGCCGGATCAAAATAAGTTTTTCCATCTCTTTCCACTACATTATTGGGTATCGTATTGAAGTACTTACCACGAAACTCCATACCCGGAGCATAAATCGTTTCGTAAAAACGCGGATCTTTATTTATATATGGTCGGTTTTCGTTCACTTCACCAATATATTCAAAGGCATCGACAAGCGACTTTACAGGAGTAGTAACACAATACCCTCCAATAGATTGGTTGTACCAGTCGCCCCAGCCATTTTTAGCGTCCATTGAATATCTTCTCACCAGGATCACTTCTTCCTGATCTTCACATCCACTCACAAACAATTTATCAAAATCGGCCAATTGCGGAGCAGAAGCAATCAGATGGGATGTTTCATCCAAAGTAATCTGAAAATAAGATTTATCCTTCAGATAACCGGCTGCAAAAGCGGCAGCACGGGCACGAAGCAAACGAGCAGCAGGTTTTCCCACCTTTGACTTATTGGCTGATTTTTCCGGTAAACCGGTTATCGCCTTATTTAAATCGTCAAGAATAAAATCGAACACCTCTTTCGGATCCTCTATTTGCTTCACAGTTTCACTCTCTGCTACAGTAGCCGGATTTTCGGTATAAAACATGATACGACCGAAAATAGATACCAAATCCAGATAATAATAGGCACGTAGTGTAAGCGCTTCTCCCAATACCCGATTACGGTCGGTATCCGCCTCTCCTCCAGGCCACTGGTATTTATCGATATTGTTGATTATATTATTTGCACGCTGAATAGAAATATAGCCGTTCGTCCACTTCTCATTCGGAAAAGATGAAGAAGTATTCCCCAGACCACGTCCCATGTCATATCCCTTATTCCAGCTGTGAGTTACCAAACCGTTATCTGTTACTGCATCCAGCCACAAATCATAATTATTAACGTTCAGTCTTTCATAAAGGGCATTCAGTGCCTTTTCATAATCTTCTGCCGATTTAAAATATCCGTCTGCTGTAATAATACCTTCGGGGTCCAGATTTATATTGCTGTCGCAACCGCCCGCCATACACAGAGTCAATGACAGTACACCGTACAACAACGATTTCTTATATATTTTCATACTGTTTATTTTATTAGATTAAAAGATAATATTCACACCAAAATTAATGATCCGCAACGGAGGGAATGTCTTAAGTCTGTCACTCTTGTCTTCAGGATCAAGTCCTTTATCCATGCTGCTGACAGTAAACAGATTCGAACCTGACACATATAATCTTAGTTTCGTGATTCTCAGTTTATCTATAATATTAGTAGGGAATGTATATCCCAATTGAACATTCTTTAGACGCAGGTAATTTACTTTCTGCAAGAAAAAGGAGTTGTAAGTAGATGCATTCCGGTTATTGGCTGCTTCCAAACGTGGCATTGATGCGTTACCATTCTGATTATCTTCCGTCCATCTGTCGCGGAAATGAACGCCGGTAAATGCTTCATAGCTCGGCCCTTCAATCCATTCGCCATACATCATACGATTAGCACCACTTGATCCCTGGAACAAAAGGCTTAAGTCAAACCCTTTATAGTCTGCACCGATATTCCATCCATAAGTGAATTTAGGTATATTGGATGTAAATATCTGACGGTCATCCGGATCGATTGTTCCGTCACCATTCGTATCAACCAGTTTCACATCACCGGCATGCAGATCAGACATACCTCGCGGATCAGATTTGTATTTAGCTTTATATTCTTCCAGTTCTTTTTCATTTGCGATCAGACCATCAGCCTGATAGATATAGAACGAGTTCAAAGCAGAACCGATATGCTGTATTTTATAGCCATCTATATTTTTATCATCGCCACCGCGGTCTATCCACTCATTCTTATTATAAGCCAGGTTCACAGATGTATTAAAGGACACATCTCCGAATGTCTTACGGAAACCGATCATTGCTTCCACACCTGAATTACGAACAACACCGGCATTCTGTTCCGGAGCATCTAATCCGATAAATTTAGGAATGCCTAAAGCCAACAAAATATCCTTTGTATCCTTAGTATACCAATCGAGTTCACCATAAATCGAGTTATTAAGAATACTGAAATCCAAACCTATATTCGTTTGCTCCACTGTTTCCCAAGTCACATCCGGATTCGCCATCTTCTTCTGATAAACAGCAGAAACAAGACTACCATTCATTACAATTGGAGATTCATCATCTTTGGAGATATTATACTGAGGCAGATACATAAATGCGTCGATACGTTCATTACCAGTCTGTCCCCAGGAAGCTCTCAACTTCAAATTGTCGACAAAGCCCAAATTTTTCATAAATGCTTCTTCCGAAATACGCCATGCAGCAGAGAAGGAAGGGAATACACCCCATTTATGCCCTTTAGCGAAACGGGAAGAACCGTCTGCACGAATATTTGCTTCAAACAGATACTTGTCTTTAAAGCCATAATTTATACGACCAAAATAAGAATTAATCCCCCATTTAGTAGGTTTCCCTTCTGCAAACTGGCTACCCGCCGAACCCAAAGAAATGTCAGGCAACTCATCCGATATTAAATCTTTACGCTGAGCCATCGAATAATATTTACGATAAGAGATCTGTTCCATACCATATAAAAATGACAAATCATGGTCGTCTCCCAGACGTTTTTTATAATTAGCCAGAAAGCGCATTGTCATCTGGTAATCGTTATTTCGTTCATCTTTAACACTATTCGGATTATTCCGCTGGGTAATCAGCTCACCAGCCTCGTTATAATATTTATGATTCTTATAGTGTATCTTTCTTCTATCCCAATTACCATTGATAGAAACCATACCGGTAAATATAAGATCTTTTATCGGTTCAAAATCAGCTTTTACCTGTCCGTAAACGGCATCCAGATTATAACGATCTTCACCCACTACATTCAAATCGGTATACGACATAACACTTCTGTTTTGTTTGTCTAATACATAATCACCATTCTCATATTTATTCGGTGTAGTAGGTTGCATACTCCAAGCATTATACTGTGCATCTTCCAAACCTTCCGGCCACAAACGGTCGATATGACGGTAAGTAACGTCACTGCTCACTTTCAGCATTTTGCCGATATTCAGGTCTGTATTTACCCGGTAACTGTAACGTTTATATTCTGTATTTTCGGTCAAGCCCGGTTGATCCAGATAGTCAAATGAAACCAGATAACGTCCAACTTCACTACCGCCTGTCAGATTCAGCGTATGTTGTGTTATATAATTACTTTTATAAACCTCGTTCGGCCAGTTTGTAAAAGAGTGTTTGTATGGATCAGAACCATTTTCAGTTGCCAGAATATCCTCTTCCGAATATTTGCTTGATCCACCGGCATTGATCAATGCTTCATTTACCATCGTCATATATTCACGGGCAGATACCTGTTCCGCCTTCACTGCTCTGTCCTGGAAACCGACCGAGCCGTCATACGACAACTTCACTTTCCCTTCTTTACCACGTTTGGTAGTAACCAATATTACCCCGTGAGCTGCACGAGAACCATAAATAGAAGCAGATGCAGCATCTTTCAATACAGATATATTTTCGATCTCTGCAGATGGAATCTGGCTCAATGACATTTCTATTCCATCTACCAATACCAAAGGATTCGCATTACCTGTTGTACCGACACCACGTAAATAAATTTCAGGATCATCACTACCGGGAGCCCCACCGCGGTCAACAATTGTGATACCCGGACTTAAACCTTGCAGCGCTTTTGTTACATTAACTACTGTCATTTTATTCAGGTCGTCGCCCTCCAACTTCGTTACAGCACCGGTCGTCGTTACCTTACGCTGAATGCCATACCCGACAACGACCACTTCATTTAAAGCTTGTGTATCTTCCGACAGTTTTACCGTGAGGAAAGATTGGTCTTTTACGATGATTTCACGGGTTATATAACCTATATAGGAAACTTGCAAAACAGCTCCTGGATTTACATTTATAGTAAACTTACCGTCCAGGTCAGATATAATACCATTCGTGGTTCCTTTCTCAATAACATTAGCTCCAATAATCGGGTCGCCATTGGCATCGGTAACAATACCTGTTACCTGATTGGATTGTTGTACAGATTTAAAAGCATCTTTTTTATTTAAAACGATTTGTCGGTCGCTGATAGTATAAGAGATTCCTGCATCTTTAAACAGATGATCCAGAACATCGGTAATCTTTCCGTTCTTAGTAGAAACATTTACTTTGTGTTCTACATCAACAATCTTCTTATTATACAGAAAACGAAATTCGGTTTGTTCCTCGATTCTGTTTAGTACATCCTCTATCGTTGTATCATTCATTCGTAATGTCAATGACGCTGATTGAGAATAGAGAGCAGAACCAAAAGCCTGTGTTATACTCACGATTAAAAATAACAGGTAAAATCTCATAACATGAAGAATTTTTATGGCAGTACTATGCCTTTCGATTTTTTTATCCGAAATGGAATTCATACATTTGTTTGTTTAGTTAGAAAATAAGGTTGACTAAAAAAAACTTTTTTACAGCTAAACTTTGGAAAGGGAAGGTCTCGCACACCTTTCCTTTTTTATTTTAGCAGACATTGATCCAGATTTACAACTCACTTCATAGGCATCAGAATTTAATGATTAACAATATATTTCATCTCAATACATAACTAAGACGTTTCAGCTGTTTTTTACCACATCCGAAAAAGCACTTTTCTTGAAATAATTTTGAGAATTATTTCTTCACTCTATAAACTTCTATTTTTTGCTTGCTATAAGCGCTGTTAGTATTAACAGTCCTTTTGGTGTGTTTAAACTTTATAGGCGCACTCATTTCCAATAATCGCAGTATTTCATCCAACGATTCATATTCAAACGTAGCACGGTATGGAGCATTAGCAAGGCTTGAGTCTTTTAATTCCAGGTCGACATTAAAAGTTAGTCCCAAACGTTTAAAGACATACGCTAACGGATCATCACGGAAGATCATCAGACCATCTTTCCAGGCACACCATTTATAAGGGTCTGTCCGGGTTATAAGACATTGCCTGGTCAGGTTATTAAAAGAGGCACGTTCTCCGGGCACCATCGCAACAGGGGAAGAATTACCGAATGCTACATCGATCCGGCCATCTGCCATTGTTACAGAGGTCATGGAGTCGGTGTTGTAAGCTTCAATATTAAAAGCAGTACCGGTCGCTCGAAGTGTTATCAGTTCTGTCTTCACAATAAACGGATTCTCTTTATCCGAATGAACTTCAAAATATCCTTCTCCGCTAAGGAATACACTTCGTTCGCCTTTTCGGAATGTCAAAGGATATTTCAATGAACTTCCGCCATTCAACCATACATTGGTTCCATCAGGTAGACGAACTTCAGAGAATGTTCCATGTGGAGACTTCACTTCCTGATATTCGGTAGTATCGTACAAATCGTTATCTCTATTCAGGAACAAATAAGCACTGATTATCAACAAAGGAATAACAAGAATGGCCGCTATACGCTGCCAGTAAACCAGTGCAATATGGGTAATATTCCTCTTTGTAGTTACGATATTTGTAAAAATATTTTTCTCGGCTGCATATACATCAATCTCAGAGGGGTTAAAAGGCGGATTCATTACCTGCCAGATATTGCGCATTTCCTGAAAATGGCGATCGTTCTCAGGAGATTGCTTTACCCAGTCTTCTAATAAACGACGCTCTTCCGCTGTAGCTTTACCAGATAGATAGGCGGTGATTATATATTGTATTTGATCTTTATCTGTCATTTTTCTTCTTTTATAGTATTAAGACGTACGGGAAGAATTCTTCCACATGCTTATAACGTTTTTTAGGGAATACCGATCAATAGTAAGAGCATGAAAAAATCTTTCAGTTGTTTTCGCAAAATCTCAAGGGCTTTGCTGACACGCACTTCCACAGTCCTTTCCGACACATTTAGTTTCAGAGCAATCTCTCTGTATTTCAACCCTTCAAAACGATTCATTACAAAAGCTTCCCGGTATTGTTCAGGGACTTGTTCAAGAGCATAGCGAAGATGATCATACAAATCGGAATACAACACATAATTCTCCGTATCATAACAGTCAAGTACGGGATTTTCATAATCCGACTCATATTGACGGACTATCTCGAGATGACGAAATTCATCAAAACAACTGTTACGTACAGATTTCAGCAGATAAGACTTCAGGGATGTTTCTATTTGTATACTCTTTCTGTCGTTCCATAGTTTCAGGAAGATCGATTGCACGATATCTTCACAAGCACTCTTGTCCTTTATGAAGTTACCGCAAAACAACACCAAGTCTGTATAATAGGTTCGAAACAATAATGAGAAAGCCTCCTGACTATCTTGTTTCAAAGCAGACAAAACAAAGTATTCTTGTTGTATATCAGGTTTTCTCATATTCATTTAGGCATAATCAATCACATCCCAAGCAGCTAAAGTAGCTACATTTTTTCATATAACAAAGCCCCCACGATACAAGATCGCAGAGGCTGTTTTTTTCTGTATTCCTTCCTCACGGAAGTAATTACAGTAAGAACTTTATTTTATTACTTAATATTAATAACCACTTTTTCGCCTGTCGCAGGGTAATTGATGGGATAGTAGAGACGTTAGTTACAACGTCTCTACACCACCACGTGGAAATTTTAGAATTTATTTTTGATTAAAATCTATTCTTATTTTACGATTGCTTTAACAGCTGCTTCACCTTCGATAGCAACTACAACTACACCAGCAGGAGCAGCGATTGTAGCATCATCAGAAGAAAGAACTGTGTTAGCAATTGTCTGACCTAAGATGTTGCTAATTGTAACTGTCTTACCTGCAGCACCCTTGATAGCAACAGAACCGTTACCAGCAATTACAGAAACTGTAGAAGTTGAAACATTTTCATTATCTGTAGCAACTTCATCGTTTGCCTTGTATTCAACATCAAAGATTAAAGCATCATCATTCTGAGTAAACACATTGAACTCTGAGTTATCATCAGAAAGAACTAAACAGCCATTCTGCATCTTCAACCAATTTGCTGTTACAGGAGCAATATCACGACCATCTGTAGCCATTGACTCAATTAAGAAAGTCTTATTATCTGTTGCAGCCTTAGCAGGATCTACATAGCGGAATGACCATGTTACTAATTTATGGTTGTCACCTTTTAAGTTTACAATATATTTTGCAGCATATTTCTTATCTTTAACAGCAGCATTAATCGTTGCAGTGTCAAAGTTTGCTACAGTTACATCTGCAAACATTCCATTCAAAATATACAGACTATCACCTACATGAGCTGCTTTTACAAAACCAGCACGTGTATACTTCTTCCATGCATAGATATCTTCGTTACCTTCTACAGCAACAGAGTCTTCGAAGTTTACTAAATATTTACCAAAATCGAAACCAGGAGTTGCAGGAGTTGCATGAACACAATGTGCAGCATCTGTTTCTTTTCCATACTTATCATAGTGTTTACCACTTTCTGTACAATCAAGACCCGGAGTCGGAAGTTTATCTGTACGTTCAATAGAGATCAGGTATTGAGGTTTAATCTGACCAGCGCCACGATTAAGCCAAGCTGTATCTACGATAAACGATAATCCTGAAGGAGCTTTATCATCTGTATAGATACCTAAGAAATCGATACCCTTGTGAGTAAAGTTCTTGTTACCTTCAATCTGCAGATATTCTTTACGATATTGTTCTACAAATCTTACTGTGTCAGCACCGTCACCTGCTACTGCACCTTCCAATGTTGTATTGAAACGACGGTATAAAGGAGCATCATAAGGAGCAATATAGAAAGAAGATGTTCTTGTTTCATCAAGCACCTGTTCTTTCAAGATAGCAGCCTGATCATCATCAGCTACACCTGCTTTAAATTCTGCTAATTCATGAACATTTGCTTTAACCATTGCATGATAGCACTTTTCTCCAATTTGATTGTTTTCTTTGAAATAGAAGCTATCTACTGCTGCATAATGACTAGACAAAGCATACTTGTTTTCTTTTGCACGAGATACATACACCTTTCCATTTACAGAAGGAACGTACATTTTATAATTTGCTCTGTAAAGTTGTTTCAGCCCTTCAATTCTACCGTTAGCATCTTCTACATCATAACCATAAGCTACATTTTCACCTTTTTCCAAAGAGAAAGCAGTTACTCCGTCTAACACATTAAGTACTGAATCTTTAGTCGATTTAGCAATAAATTTATCAGTAGCATATGGATGCAGATAGTTGAAAGTATAAGCATTCACAATTAATTCTTTATCTGTCAAATCTTTGTATCCCAACAATGTATCTCCAAGAATCTTAGTATCTGTGATTTTAACCAACTTCAAAGAATCTGAACTACCGGCAGTGTACATATAAGTTGCCCCCGGAGCCTGATACAATTGATAAGAAAAGTCAGTACCCGCAAATTCACGGTTGGTAGCCTTCATTTTTGACACTTTCTTTGCTTGATCAGAATATGTGTTTTCTTTCAACATTACCCACTGGAATGCAGGCATGTGATCTACATTCTGTTCATCAGCTTTGATAGTAGCCCATTCTGCACGTGTACCATTCTGATGGATCAAAGAAGTCATATACTGACCTTTACTATTCATGATATAATACAAACCATCTTCTACAGAAGTACGAAGATCGTTAACAGTAACTGCATTTCCCGCAAATACCAAGTTAGTAGCTCCATCTTCAAATAATGTAAAGACAGAAGTCTTGTCTGTCAACTTGATAGCTGATACATTTAAGTAAGTCTGCATTGTAGGATCCGACTGAGGAGTAGTCCATTTAGAACCATTTGCATCAGCAGCACCTTCTTCCATCAAAGCTTCTTTTGCCACAGAAACAGACAAACTGTCCTTGAACAAGTCACGAACTATGAAAAATTCCATTGCTTTGTCTGCTAGATAATCTGTTTCATCTTTCTTATTATTGATAGCTAACTTGTACAGTTTAGCTTCATTCAAACCTGTAGCAACATGAAAAGCTGTATCAACATAAGCATAGCGACCTGAAACTTTTGAATCAGAACCAATAAGATTCAATTTTACAGAATTAGCAGTAGCAGCATCTTCTGCATGGAATTTTTTACCTGTAAAGATGTCGCCTACTAAATCTTTCACACCTGATTCCAAAGTGAAATAAGTAGCAGCAGGTGCTTCCCCTAAGACATTCAAATCAGCAGCCTTTAAAGCTTTCGCCCCTGGAATCAAAGCTTGAACTTCAACCTGTGTGGCTCCATTTTGTAATGCAGCAGCAACATTATTTGCATATTTGTAAGCAAACACTTCACCAGTAGTTGTTGCAGCTAAAGCCATAGTAGAGTCTGTACGGAAAGCAGCTGTCAATGTTTCAACAGCTTGCAAGTCAGCTGCAGGAGCATTAGGAGCAGAAACCCAAGACCACTCTGTGTCATTTCCACTTAATTGATAAGCTGCATCTGTTGTAGCAGGAGGAGTTACTTTTCCATCAGCTGCAGCTACAACAGCATACTTAGGATCAAAAGACAATGTCGCACCCGTTTTTGCATTTGTCAAAATAAACCTGTTAGAACCAGCAACTGCAGTTACTTTTATCGTCCATAGCTGGTCATTAACAGCAGCCATAGTAGCATCAGCAACAGTAACAGCACCATCAGCATCCATTGTCAATGCTTTACCAGTAGCATCCGCAAAATCGCTAGCAGCAACTGTTGTAGTATTCAGCACATAGTAACGTGTAGGAGTACCAGTTTCGATTTTATCCGCAACTGCCTTCACCTGCAACGTTCCTGCTGTTTGAGCATTAGCCGAAAACGCTGTAGCCAACAAAGCACTGGCTACCAGAGTAGAAAACTTTTTGTTCATAATAAATAATTTAATATTAATACTAAAGTGTAATAAGTTCAATTCACAATCGGAACAGCTCGCATTTCCAATACATGACGAGATTAATCGTTCCTTTTTTCTAGTCATTGTTTTTTGGGGAAGGCTGTTCGTTTGCGAAAAACACCTTTTCGTACTTACTTTGCTATTCGATTGATAAGAAAGCATATAGGCTGATGAAAAAAATATTAAAAAGGATAGTTGGTATCAAACTAATTCTTACTTTTGTAGACTAGAAAAAAGGAACGATTAATCTCGTCACGTCCTTTTTCCGAAAATCACACTCTCTATCAACCCTTTACACCCCATATTCGACCGATTTTCCACATACATAAATAATGTACGCACGTACATCTTATATATGCAGCTATATCCCTTTTCTTTCAAGCCTTTGTAGCAACCTCCAACAAATACTGCAGAACTAAGAAAAAAGGCCTGAATAATTAATTCTTTTTCTCAGGACATTTATTACCTTTGGTACGGACTTTTGAATTTGAAAGGTATACCTTACTAAAAAGTAAGGCAAGCCTTACATATTTGTAGAGCAAGCCTTAAATTTATGAAAGGCATACCTTACATTTTCGATATTAAGGAGGAAAATCCTTAATTGTTATGATGTTGCACCTTAAATATCAGGAAGAATATGAGTATTGAATACGACTTATTTGCCAATCCTCCGAGACCGGGGGAGACGAAGCCTACCCTGCATGCCAGGGCTATCAACATCCAGACCGTCGATACCAACGAATTGGCGCGCATGATCGAGGGGATGAGCACCTTTACCTCTGCCGATATCAAAGGAGCGATCAAGGCTATCAGCGAACGGTTGTTCTACTGCCTCAGCAACAGTCAAAGCGTACATCTGGACGGGATCGGAACATTTTCTGTCACGCTGAAATGCAGGCCGGTGGAAAATAAAAAGGACATACGGGCAGCTTCCATTGCGTTTAAGAACGTGGAGTTTCGCGCTGATCCGGAACTGAAAAAGCGTTTCCGGGGAGCCAGGATAGAACGACGGGAAGGGACTACCGAAAGGAAAGCATACAATGAAGATATACGGCAGAAGCGTATCCTCTGGTATATCAAAAACTACGGTACAATCAATCAGACCGTTGCCGCGGATCTGAACCAGTGTACACGCCAAAAAGCCAAAAAGGATCTGGAACAGCTGATCGAAGACAATCAGATACAAAAGAACTGGTGCGGACGACGAGCCTTCTACATCCGACGGTCGAACGATCAGAAACCACCCGAAGCACCGTCTAACGAAGCAATAGAGTAATATGGAATTATATACCTATATCCATATTCCCAGAGCCCCCTTCCGCTTCTCTTGTACGGAACGCATGCTGCTACTCGGCTCCTGTTTTGCGGAAAATATCGGAACAAGGCTGGCCGGGAATAAATTTAATGTAGATATAAATCCGTTCGGTACGCTGTATAATCCCGCATCGATTGCAGCGGCACTGCGCAGGTTGCTACACCCGGAGCGGTTCACTGCCGACGATTTGTTACAACATGAAGGCGTATACCATAGCTTCTCGCATCACAGCCGTTTCTCTTCGACTTCGGAAACGGAGTGTCTGCGAAATATAAACGACAGGTTGGAGGCCTCAGCAAACGAGTTCCGCAAGACAACCTACCTGGTGGTAACGTTGGGAACAGCTTACGTGTACCGGTTGAAGAGCTCGGGTGAAGTAGTTGCCAACTGCCATAAACTTCCGGAGAAGATGTTCGACCGCTCGATGCTGACAGTCGGGAAGATCATTGCGGAATGGAAGGAACTGTTGCTTTCATTATGGGAACAAAATCCGGATTTGAAGATACTGTTTACCGTCAGCCCCATACGCCACTGGAAAGACGGGGCACATGGTAATCAACTCAGCAAGGCGACCTTACTTCTGTCCGTAGACGAGCTTCAGGCAGCATACCCTGAACGGATCGCCTACTTCCCGGCTTACGAGATCATGATGGATGAACTACGCGACTACCGCTTCTATGCGACCGATATGTTGCATCCGTCGGAGCTTGCCATTGATTATATTTGGCAACGTTTTACAGAAAATTTCTTATCGGATGAAACCAAAGGGATCCTTAAAGAATGGGCAGAGATACAAAAGGCTATTAATCATCGCCCGTTTCAGCCCGAAAGTGATGCCTATAAACGGTTTATCTCGCAAACTTTGTTAAAGATGGAACGAATTAACGAGAAATTTCCTTCCTTTGATCTTACAAAAGAGATGGAAATAATAAAGTCTAAACTAATGTAAAGAATGGAATACTCAATAAAAGAAATCGTTGGAATTATTGGCGCCAAAGCAAACAACCTGCAAGATAGCACCATCAGCATATTGCTGACCGACAGTCGCCGGCTCTCTTTTCCGGAACAAAGTCTCTTCTTTGCCCTTAAGACAAAGACTAACGATGGACACAGATATATAAAAGAACTCTACAAACTGCGCGTACGCAACTTTGTTGTAAGCGATATGCTTCCTGAGTTCGAAGCGCTTCAGGATGCAAACTTCCTGGTGGTGAAGGATACGCTGAAAGCGCTTCAGAAACTGGCCACCTATCATCGCAAACGGTTTAATATACCCGTAATCGGTATTACCGGAAGTAACGGAAAAACGATTGTAAAGGAGTTCCTTTACCAGTTGCTGCATAAGGAGTTCAACATCGTACGTTCTCCCCGCAGCTACAACTCACAACTGGGTGTGCCGCTATCGGTCTGGCAAATGAGCGAAAAGAATACACTGGGTATTTTCGAGGCAGGTATTTCTCAACCGGACGAGATGGAAAACCTTCGCCCGATCATTGCCCCGACCATCGGTATCATTACGAATATAGGTGAAGCACATCAGGAAAACTTTATCTCCACGACACAGAAATGCCTGGAGAAACTCACTTTGTTCAACGACTGTGAAGCGATCATTTACGACGGCGATGATGTATTTATCTCCAACTGTATAGAATCTGCCTGCCTCTCCCATAAAGCGATTGCCTGGAGCCGTACGGACTCGGAAGCCCCGCTTTATATCGAATCGATCGAAAAGAAAGAGAATGAAACGGTGATTCGTTGTACGTTACTGGGATTGACTCAAAAGTATGTAATCCCTTTCACCGACGATGCATCCATCGAGAATGTGATCCACTGCATGGCAGTAATACTTTTCCTGAAGCCAACCAGTGTAAACGATACGAAAAAGTTCTCTCAGTTAGAACCTGTTGCCATGCGTCTCGACGTAAAACAGGGTATCAACAACTGTATGTTGATAAACGACACATACAATTCGGATATCAACTCGCTGGATATCGCCCTCGACTTCCAGCAGAGCCGTCACGTGGACAAGAAGCTGAAATGTACGCTGATCCTCTCCGATATCCTGCAATCCGGCACATTACCGAAGTCCCTCTATAAGAAGGTAGCCGACCTGGTTCGCCGTAAAAAGATAGACCGCATTATCGGCATCGGCCGCGACCTGAAAGAGTATGGCACAGCATTCGACATGGAAAAGGAATTCTATAACACAACAGACGAGTTCCTTAAATCGCCGACATTCAAACAGTTTAAAGATGAACTGATCCTGCTTAAAGGTTCACGCCATTTCCACTTCGAACGTATCTCCGAACTATTGGAAAAGAAGGTACATGAAACAATTCTGGAAGTAAACCTCGATGCAGTGGTGCATAACTTCAACTATTACCGTTCGAAGTTGAAACCGGAAACAAAGATGGTCTGTATGGTGAAAGCCTTCGGATACGGAGCCGGTTCATACGAACTTGCCAAGACATTGCAGGAACATCGTTGCGATTACCTGGCCGTTGCTGTTGCCGACGAAGGAGCGGAACTTCGCAAAGAGGGTATCTCTATTCCAATCATTGTAATGAATCCGGAATTCAGCAGTTTCAACGTCCTGTTCGAAAACAACCTGGAGCCGGAGATATACAGCTTCCGTCTATTGGATGCCATGATAAAAGAGACGGAACGTAGAGGTATCACTTCCTACCCGATCCATATCAAGATCGATACGGGAATGCACCGCCTGGGTTTCCAGCCAAGTGATGTCCCGGCCATCTGTGAACGGTTGAAAGAGCAAAGCGGCGTTACGGCACGCTCCATCTTCTCCCATCTGGTTGGCAGCGACTCTTCCATCTTCGATGATTTTACAAAGAAACAACTGGACACATTCAGTGCAGCAGCAGCCGAACTGGAAAGTCTTCTGGAATACAAAGTGATCAAACATATTCTGAACTCTGCGGGGATCGAACGCTTCACGGACTACCAGATGGATATGGTTCGTTTAGGCATTGGGCTATACGGAGTAAGCGCTTCCGGCATAAAAGGGTTGCGCAATGTAAGCACACTGCGCACTACCATCCTTCAGATACAGCATGTCCCGGCAGGTGACTCGATCGGTTACAGCCGGAAAACATACGTCGACCGCGACTCACGCATCGCCATCATCCCGATCGGCTATGCCGATGGCCTCGACCGTCACTTCAGTAACCGGGGAGGTGAAGTTTCCATCGCCGGAAAACGTTGTCCTATAGTCGGCAATATTTGTATGGATGCCTGCATGATCGATGTCACCGACACCAATGCGCAGGAGGGCGATCCGGTTATCGTCTTTGGCGAGGAACTGCCGGTAAGCGAGCTGTCCGACAAACTCAAAACAATCCCTTATGAGATACTGACATCGGTTTCTCCAAGGGTGAAGAGAGTATATTACAGGGAATAATTGCTCATCTTGCACATTTTATGTACTTTTGTGCTGTAAATAAATTAAATAAAGGTATGAGTCATAATTTATTGAAAGGAAAGAGAGGCATTATCTTCGGTGCGCTGAATGAAATGTCAATCGCCTGGAAGGTGGCAGAAAGAGCAGTAGAGGAAGGTGCAATCATTACGCTAAGTAATACACCGGTTGCCGTTCGTATGGGCGAAGTAGATGCCCTGGCAAAGAAACTGAATGCAGAAGTACTGCCGGCGGACGCTACAAGCGTTGAAGACCTGGAAATGGTATTCTCAAAATCAGTAGAAATACTGGGAGGTAAAATAGATTTCGTATTACATTCTATCGGTATGAGTCCAAACGTACGTAAGAAACGTACCTACGATGATCTGGATTACGGAATGCTTGAAAAGACGTTGGATATCTCTGCAGTTTCTTTTCATAAGATGTTGCAGGTAGCTAAAAAACAGGATGCTATTGCACAGGGAGGCTCCGTGCTGGCCCTGTCGTATGTGGCAGCACAACGTACATTCTTCGGTTACAACGATATGGCCGATGCCAAGAGCCTGTTGGAATCGATTGCACGCAGCTTCGGATATATCTATGGACGCGAAAAAGGGGTTCGTATCAATACGATCTCTCAGTCGCCGACAATGACTACAGCCGGTAGCGGTGTGAAAGGAATGGAACACCTGTTGGATTTCTCCGACAAGATGAGCCCGCTGGGTAACGCTACTGCCGACGAATGTGCAGACTATTGCGTCATGATGTTCTCCGACCTCACTCGTAAGGTAACGATGCAGAATCTTTACCACGACGGAGGCTTCTCAAGTATGGGCATGAGCCTTCGTGCCATGAACCAATACAGCAAAGGATTAGAAGAGTTTACCGACGAAAACGGTAATATCATTTACGGTTAAGCCGTAAAAGTAGACAGTTGACAGATGACAGTTGACAGATATCCGGCTTTCAGCCGATTGATTTTCTCGTTTTAACTGTCATTTATCAACTGTCTACTGTCAACTGAAAAAGCTATGCTAATAAAGATCTACCCGGAAAATCCCAACCCAAGGGAAATAGACAAAGTTATCGAAGTTCTCCGCGACGGAGGTCTGGTAATTTATCCGACCGACACAGTCTATGCGATCGGTTGTGATGCATTAAATGTCCGTGCTGTCGAAAAGATCTGTCAAATGAAAGGTATCAATCCTCAAAAGAGTAACCTGGCCATCATTTGTTACGACCTTTCAAATTTAAGTGAATATGCCAAGGTTAATAATGCTGCATTCAAGTTGATGAAAAAGAACCTGCCGGGTCCTTTCACCTTCATTCTGCCAACAAGCAGCGAATTACCTAAGATATATAAGAACAGAAAAGAAGTCGGTATCCGCGTGCCTGATAATAACATTATCCGTACACTGGTAAAAGAACTGGGAAACCCGATCCTGACCATGTCGGTACACGATGACGACGATATGATCGAATACACTACCGACCCGGAACTTATACACGAAAAGTATGAAGACCTGGTAGACCTTGTAATCGACGGAGGCTATGGAGGTTTCGAAGCATCGACGGTCGTAGATTGTACGACAGATGATTTTGAAATCATACGTCAGGGAAAAGGTATACTGGAATAAACAACCGGAAAGTAGATGAAACAAATCTGCAAATATATTATTTTATTAGCCTTATTCCCCCTTTGCATGAGTGCACAGGATAAGGCCTATCATTTTGACCGGAATGGAATAGACCGTGAAGTTTTAGAAAACTATCTGGACCGATCTATCACGCTCTCCTGCGTACTGGCTCCGGGAGAAAAAAACAAAGACATTTACACGGATGATATCCGTATGATCAAAAATATCGGGGCCAAACTCATCGGCCGTGCAATCTTCCGGTGGGAAAATGAACGCATCCTCAACAATCCGGAATTCTGGTCTAAAGCCCAATCCATCATTCAAGAATTGCATGCCTATGATCCGGACATTATCTTTCAGGGATGTCTGTTCGAAGCAATCTCGGATGAGGTTAATACAATACCTGTTCCCGAATGGGTCTTCCGGTCATACGGAATAAAACCGGAAAAGAGGAACTTCTCTTACAAAGATATGCTAAGCAAAGAAGGCAAATATGTGGATCATTGGCATAAAGGAGGGAGTGTACCTGATATCAGCCGTACGGAAACACAGCTATGGTTTCATTTCTTGGCTTGTTCCTATATTAATATCGGTTGCGAAGCCTTTCATTTAGGCCAGATCGAGTTGATCGGCATGCATGATCCCCACCGGGAATATTGGGCAAAGGTTATCGATCATATCCGTGCCTATGCAGCTAAACATGCCCGTCGTCACTGGGTATTGCTGGATGCCCATACGCCTAAAGGCGGCATGCTAAAAGACGGCAAAAGCCTGATCGACTTCAATTCTTTCCCGATGCGTATCCGTGCCATACCGGGAGATATTAAAGCCGGTGAAGCTCAACAAGCAGAGTTACGTGTCGATCATTTAGATGGTATTTATGGGAAAAGTCTGGGATGTACCACACCTAGCGGATGGACATGTAAGTCGCTTCCTTATCTGGTAGAAATAGACAACTACGGAAAAGAAGAGCCCGTCAACGTAGCCGATACTACTTCCTATTTCCCATGGGGTTGGGATGAAATATCATGGTATGCCAAACAACCTGAAACTTATAGGAACGAATGGCTTTGGTATGCATGGAACTGGATCAAGCAGACAGATCCGAACGGGCACATCGAAATGCCCGGCTTACGTGGTATTTGCAGCCCCAATGAAACACAAAATACCTATCGGGCCAATATCCGAAGCAAAGCTTGCCCTCTGGGATATAACCAGGAAGAGACAATCAAAGCGATATGGTCTTCCGACACTCCGCATCCGCTTAAATAGCAGATAACAATAGTACATAAACAAAAAGAGGTTGTGTCAAAATGCTGACACAACCTTTTTTCATGATTTACAGTCTTCGTATATTTCCTTTTGCCTATGCGG
>NZ_JADNBB010000012.1:31439-172851 GCF_015550595.1 Parabacteroides goldsteinii | reverse complement strand
TGGATACCTCACGCCAAACGAAAAATTTAAACAAATTATTAATCAGAATTCTGTTGCATTTGCAAGTTGAATTCAGCCATTATAAAAGGGACAACGAACGGTACTGTCACGGATGTAGACGGTAAGTTCGTGTTGTCTGCATCCAAAGGTCAAATCCTTTCCGTATCGTTTATAGGATATCAGGCAGTGGAACTACCGGCTGCGGCTAATATGAATATTCTCTTGGAAGAGGATTCCCAAATGCTGGAAGACGTAGTTGTGATCGGTTACGGTACGGTGAAGAAGAATGATGCCACCGGATCTGTAACAGCTATCAAACCGGACGAGAAAAACCGGGGATTGCAGGTGAGCCCGCAAGATATGTTGATGGGTAAAGTGGCAGGTGTATCGGTTGCTTCTTCTACCGGACAGCCCGGTTCATCGTCGACGATCCGTATTCGTGGAGGTTCTTCCTTATCGGCTAAGAATGACCCGTTGGTGGTTATCGACGGGGTGATTATGAGTAATAGTGCTCCCGACGGATTAAGTAATCCGTTGAGTACGATCAACCCGAATGATATCGAGTCTTTCACCGTATTGAAAGATGCTTCGGCTACGGCGATCTATGGCTCCCGTGCATCGAATGGGGTTATCATCATCACGACAAAGAAAGGAAAGAGCGGCAGTGTGAAGATTAATTATAGCGGAAATGTATCGATCAGCACCAAACGTAATAAAATGGATGTGATGAGTGCCGACGAATTCCGCGATTATATTACTAATTCACCGAATACGACGGAAGGTATGCTGACTGCGTTGAATCTCCACCCGGGTGTCAGTACAGATTGGCAGGATGAAGTGTTGCGCACGGCTGTTTCAACCGATCATAATATCAGCGCCTATGGCTCTGTGAAGGAATTTATGCCCTATCGTGTTTCTTTCGGATATACCGACCAGAACGGTATTCTGAAAACGTCCAATTTCCAGCGTTATACGGGAAGTGTTTCGCTGACTCCGACTTTCTTCAATGACCATCTGCATGTAAATCTGAACGGTAAAGGTGTTTATATCAAGAACCGTTTTGCCGATACCGGCGCTTTGGGCAGTGCCGTTTCTTTCGACCCGACCAAGCCGGTATATAATAATAGTAAGTATGGTGGTTACTTCACCTGGACAGGTGATTATACGCCTGACGGAACTAGATCGACTTCTGCCGGCGTCAATCCGGTCTCTATGTTGGAAATGAAAGACGATCGTTCGACAGCCAAGTCGTTTATCGGTAATGCACAGTTCGATTACAAACTGCACTTCCTGCCCGAACTGCGTTTCAATATGAATATGGGTATCGATTATGCAACTGTGGATGGTACGAATTATGTCGATCCGAACGCTCCCGGTTCTTACCAGCCGGATGATGATGCAACCGGAAGTAACCGTATTTATGGTAGTTCGCATACCAACAAACTGTTTGACTTCTATGCGCAGTACGCGAAAGAGTTACCGACGCTTGCCAGCCGCTTCGATATCATGGCTGGATATTCTTACCAAAGTTATCAGACTAAAACGGATAATGTAACTTACTACCTGTCCCGCAAGCCTGAAACATTCGGACAGAACACAACGGTAAGTAACGAATTTAAGGAAACAGATACTAAATATGTACTTGCTTCTTTCTATGGACGTATGAACTATACGCTGATGGAGAAATATCTATTGACTTTCACTCTGCGTGATGATGCCTCTTCCCGTTTTGCCAAAGACAAACGCTGGGGGTTATTCCCTTCACTGGCTTTGGGCTGGAAGATTAATGAAGAAGGTTTTATGAAAGATTTCAGCAACTTGGACGAACTGAAGCTGCGTTTAGGCTGGGGTGTCACCGGACAACAGGACATCAATCAGGGAGACTATCCGTATCTCTCTTTCTACAGGGATGGAAAAGGAGGAGCGATGTATCCGACGTATGATGCCGCAGGAAATGTTACCTGGGTAAATGTAATGGCTCCGACTGCTGCCAATCCGAATTTAAAATGGGAAACAACGACTACTTACAACGTCGGTTTCGACTATGGTTTCCTCAACGGCCGGATCACCGGTTCTGTCGATGGTTATTATCGGAAGACGAAAGACCTGATCAATGCGGAGGTAAATGTTCCGGCGGGAACGGACTTTGCTGAGTATGTGGTTTCAAATATCGGTTCACTGGAGAATAAGGGAGTTGAGTTCTCTATCAATACACGACCGATCGTAAGCCGTGATTTCAGCTGGGATCTGGGATTTAATGTAGCTTACAACAAAACGAAGATCACGGAACTGACCTATAATGACAATTCGGACTCTCCGGGTAAACGTTACGAGTCGACAGGTGGTGATGGAGGTTTACGCCTCAAAATTCATAGCGTCGGATATGCTCCGGGCTCATTTTATGTATTCCAGCAGGTATATGATGCCGATGGAAATCCGATCGAAGGAGAATACGTAGACCGTAACGGTGACGGTGTGATAACCGACAATGACCTGTATCACTATAAGAACCCGGTGGCAGATGTCCTGATGGGCTTCAATTCGAAATTTACTTACAAGAGTTGGGACTTCGGTTTCAACGGACGTATCAGCTTGGGTAATTACAACTTTAACGCAACGGCTGCCAATGCAGCATTGGGCGTCAACGAATTGTTTGGTAACAATGCGTTGAGCAATAAACCTGTATCAGCGTTGAAGACTGGTTTCCAGTCACGTCAGCGTCTGTCGGATTACTTCATCCAGAATGCCTCATTCCTGAAGATCGACAATATTACGTTAGGATATAATGTCGACAAGTTTATCAAAAGTAGCTGGAATGCCCGCTTCTATGCAACCGTACAGAATCCGATCATCATCACCAAATATGACGGTTTGGATCCTGAAGTAAACGATGGTATGGATAACAATGTCTATCCGCGTCCGCTGACTGTATTATTCGGAGTTAACATTAATTTCTAAAACGTATCGATCATGAAACTGAAAAAATATATATCGTTAGGCATTGCTTCTTTATGTTGCGTCTGGGCTACTTCCTGCCTGGGAGACCTCGACCAGGAGCCTATCCTGGATAAATCCAGCAATTCTATTCACAACGAAGCCGATTGCCAGTCGTTTCTGGCAAAGATATATTCCGGCTTCGGATTGTCGGGCAACTCGTCTGACGCAAGTGTCGAACCTGATTTACAGGGGGGAGACCAGGGTTCGCTGGTATTTCTCCGCGGGCTGCTCTCCTTGCAGTTGTTCCCTTCCGATGAGGCTATCTGGAACTGGGCGGACGAAGGTATCGTTGAATTATGCCAGATCGACTGGGATTATACGTTGCCTTATGCTTATTCTTTCTACCAGCGTGCAATGCTGAATATCCGTTATTGTAAAGAGTTCCTGGATGTGTATTCCGAGGATAGCAATATCCCTGATATCCGGAAATACCGGGATCAGGTACGTGGCTTGCGTGCCATGAACTATTACTACCTGATCGACCTTTACCGTAATCCGGGGCTTGTATGGGACGATAGCCCGACGGACGATAAATCATGGAAACCGTCACAAATAGGGACACAGGCTCTCTTTGATAAAATCGTTGCCGAACTGGTCGATCTTTCCGAGAACGGTAATCTGGACGAAACACCTTCTATGGCAACATACGGTCGTGTGACCAAACCGGTCGTTAATACGCTCCTTGCCAAAATGTACCTGAATGCGGAAGTGTATGTCGGTACACCGATGTACGACAAAGCTGCCGTTTATGCTAAGAAGGTGATCGATGCCGGTTTCGGTCTGGAAGATAATTATGCCAACCTGTTCTGTGGAGAAAACCACCTGACCGGTATGCATAAGAACGAGATCATCTATGCAATACCTTTCGACAATGTAAACGCCAAGAGCTTCGGTAGTACGATCATGCTGACTACTGCCGCTTATGGTGGCGATATGGATCAAACGTGGTTCGGAATGTCTTCTTCATGGACTTGCCTGAAGCCGACGAAGCAAATGATTGAATTTTTCAGTGAAAGCCCGGATGCCGGAACCGATAGTCACGGCAGTCTTGTAAAGAAAGATAAGCGATATGCTTTCTTCGATGGTGCCGGTACACGTACTCCGGAGTCGAAAATGCAAGACTGGAACACCGGTTACCTCTGCTATAAGTTCACCAATTTGGGCTGGGATGGAGCTGCTGTAACGCCGACACCTGATCCGAATACCGATTTCCCGCTGTTCCGTCTGGCAGATATCTATCTGATCTATGCAGAATGTGCAGTTCGCAATGCCTCCGGAACCAATAAGGCGCAAGCCGTTGAGTATGTGAATCTACTACGCGAACGTGCGAATGGCGATAAGAGTGCCAACATCACTTCTTCCGACCTCTCCCTGGATTTCATCCTCGACGAACGTGCTCGCGAATTATACTGGGAAGGCCAGCGTCGTTCCGACCTTGTCCGCTTCGGTAAATTCACCAAAGAGTATGCCTGGGCTTATAAAGGCGGAACGCTGGAAGGCGTAGCAAACATCGATAGTCGTTTCAACATCTATCCGATCAGCGACCGCGACCTGACAGCCAATCCGAATCTGGTTCAGAACCCGGGTTACGAATCATTGAAGTAATAACATCTAAATCTGTAAACAAATGAAGAAACTTAATATATTTATTCTTTTCCTCTCCGGTTCATTATTATGGACCGGTTGCGGAGACGACAGAGATGATAATCCGGTATTCCAGGAACCGACAGAGTTTAACCTGAACACTCCGGTCCAGGCTTCCGATGTATATGACCTGAAGAATCTTTCTACGATCGAACTGACTTGTTCGCAGCCCAACTATGGTTATGTGGCTTCGACTGATTATAAGGTACAGCTCTCTTTGGAAAATACCTTCAAGGATGCCGACGAAGCAGCGGGAACAAAAGCCAATTATGCCACGCTGTCCTCCACTTACATCCTACCCGACCTGAAAGTGGATGCCATGGAGTTTGCTATGGCTTTATTGGACTTATGGAAAGTATCGAACGGGAGTACAGAGTTGCCGGAAACACCGATGCCGGTTTATATCCGTTTGAATGCCGCTTTGTCGAACAACGGAATGGGACAGATTACTTCCAATGTAATCGAACTGCCGAAGGTCTTGGGGTATAACGTAGAACCTCCCGTATCTTTACCTGCTCAAATGTTTCTGGTAGGTGACTTTGCATCCGGAAGTAGCTGGGGCAAATGGGTAGAAATGATTCCGGTAACGGATACTCCGGGCAAATTCTGGTCCGTACAGTATTTCGGAGGTAATAATGTGATGAAGTTCAATGCCCAACCCGCATGGGATGGTAACCAGGTAGCTTATTCGGAAGGTCTTGTTCCTGACACATCTGCCTCTTATGCCGGTGTATCCGGTGTGGATGATGGCAGTGGCGGACAGAATATCGGAGTGAAGAATGCCGGCTGGTATATCATGGTCGTTACTTCTGCCCTGGATGGAAAAGCTTTGAGTTATACCCTCGAATTCCTTTCTCCCGATATCTATCTGACCGGTGATCCTTCCGGCGGTTGGGATACATTTGATGAGGCACGTAAGTTTATCGTTCCGAATGGAGAAGGTGAGTTTGTTTCACCTGCTTTTGTGGCTTCCGGTGCCTTGCGTATGTGTATCAAGTTGCCGTCGACCGATTGGTGGCGCTCCGAGTTTACCATTCTGAACAATAAGATTGAATACCGGAAAAATGGAGGAGATCAGGAAGCTGTCAACGTCTCTGCCGGCCAGAAGGCTTATCTGAATTTCCTGGATGGCACAGGGCGTATCAAGTAGTTTTCCCGTAATTTATCCGTCAGATTTTAATTTCTGGCTTACGATTTTATTCTTCGATTAGTTATCATTTGTCTGTCGACAATTGTGAGCAAGCCTGTTGATGATTATGAACAGGCTTGCCGACAATTGTCGACAGACTTGTTTATAATTATCGGCAGCCAGGTTTGTCGGGTCTGTTTTTTGCTTTGTTCGTATGGTTTTTAAGAAATGGACGTAATATTTCTCTCTTATCTTCGATAATATTATATCTTTGTATTATAAAAACGTAATACTATGATAGTCAAAATGCTTTGCTTGCTGGCATTTCCTTTGATTTTAAACTCATGTCACGGTCAGCAAGCGACAAAAACAGAAAATACGGATATAACACCGCGAACGTTTGAAATGGTATCTGTCCCCAGTATGATAACAGATCCGGGAGAACGTGCCAAATATTTAGTCGAACATTATTGGGATAAGTTTGATTTTACGGATACAGCTTATGTACATCTGCCGGAGATAACGGAGCAGGCTGTTTCCAATTATATCGACCTGATGAAATATGTAACTCCGGAGGTTGCTTCATCTTCTATTAAAAGTATGATGCATAAAGCGGAAACTGATAGTACTGTCTTTGCTTATATGGCCGACCTGTATGAAAAATATCTGTACGATCCTAATTCCCCGATGCGTGATGAATCTTTATATATTAATGTATTGGAATCGATCCTGTCAGCTTCTGTTTTTGATGGCGCGAATAAGATCCGTCCTGCCCATTTACTGGACCTGGCCTTGAAGAACAGGGTAGGGGAACCGGCAACGGATTTCACTTATACACTTGCCGATGGGAAAACGGGTACATTATATAATGTAAAAGCCCCTTATCTTTTATTGTTTTTCTATAATCCGGATTGTCATGCCTGCAAAGAAATAACCGGACAGATACAGGACTCTCCATTGATAGGAAAGTTGCAAAAAGATAAGATATTGAAGATACTTGCAGTTTATCCCGACGAAGATCTGGAAGCCTGGAAAAAGCATATACCGGATGTTCCGGCAAGCTGGATAAACTCCTATGACGAATCAGTCTCTTTAAAGAACGATGAAATATATGATCTGAAAGCCATACCCACACTTTATTTATTGGATAAGGACAAGAAGGTCATTTTGAAAGATGTCACATTTAACCAGCTGGAAGAATTTTTACAAATACAAACTAACTAAGTATGTACATTAACAAATTGAGTATGAGAACAACGTTATTATCTTTAGCTTTTCTGGCGGGTGTCGGCTTAACAGCATCCGCACAGTTAAAAATCGGAGGGAAAACCATTAACACCAAGAAAGTTGTAAGTGCAGCAACCGACGTAGCTAAGGCGGTCACTTTGAGTGATGCGGATATTGTAACTATGAGTCGCGAGTATATCGAGTGGATGGATACCCACAATGAAGTGGCAGGTCCCGATACCGAAATGGGACAGCGTCTGGAGAACCTGACAAAAGATATAAAGGTGGATGGCCTGAACTTGAACTTTAAAGTATACAATGTAATTGACGTAAATGCGTTTGCTTGTGGCGACGGAAGTGTACGTGTTTGTGGCGGTTTGATGGAGATTATGGACGACAATGAAGTAATGGCTGTTATTGGCCATGAAATCGGTCATGTACTTCACTCTGATTCGAAAGATGCGATGAAGAATGCCTATTTGACTTCGGCAGCCAAGAATGCGGCAGGGGCAACCAGCGATGTTGTTGCTAAGCTGTCTGATTCTCAGTTAGGCGATCTGGCTACAGCCTTGGCCGGTGCCCAGTATTCGCAAAAGCAGGAGAATGAAGCAGATGATTATGGCTTTGAATTCAGTGTGGCAAATGGTCTCGATCCGTACAGCATGCATAATTCATTGAATAAATTGATGAACCTGAGTGAGGAAGCCCCCAAGTCATCTAAATTTCGCCAGATGTTTTCAAGTCATCCTGAGACAGCTAAACGTGTCCAACGGATGAAGGAGAAAGCTGAGGCATATGAGAAAAATAAGAATTAAGTGTTAGCATTCTTTAATAAGAGGAATGTTTTATTGAAATATTACTAAAATGATTGCTTTTATGCTGAAAAACTATGCTGAATAACATAAAGTGTTTATATTTGCACTGTGTTTTTCATGGTATTAGATTTAAGGTTAGCAATGAAGATTGGTTGTCGGGAGACAACCTTTTCTTTTTTATACACCTAACTAATCATTTTCAAACTTTCCCTCTTTTAATTCCGAAATAATATTACTTTTGTATAGTTACTATAAATTTATATGGTGTGGATACAAAAATAAAATTACGGGTTCAGGGGCTGACTAATAGTCAGATCCAGTCGGGTGCGTATGCATTGATACTGGCTGAGGAAGACGGGGCTCGTCGTATACCTATTATAGTAGGAACATCAGAGGCACAATCTATTGCTATTGCATTGGAACATATTACGCCTCCCAGACCTCTTACTCACGACTTGTTTGTAACTTTTGCGCAGGCTTTCGGCATTCAGTTACGTGAAGTTTTTATTTATAAGTTTGAAGACGGGGTATTCTATTCCGAATTATTATTCGATGACGGAATTACCCAGGTGCGTCTTGACTCGCGAACCTCGGATGCGATAGCTATCGCTTTACGTGTAAAATGCGATATTTATACAACCGACCAGATCGTTACCGAATGCGGTGTCGTTTTGGAAGAAGCATCTTCTATGCGTGATAAGGATGATGATGAATATTCTTTATTGGACAAGGAACCGGAAGATATCGAAGACGAGGAAGAGTTGAAGAAATGGCTTTCTCTTCTGGATGAAGAAGAGTTGACCGAACGGCTGGATGAAGCTGTCTCTGATGAGAATTATGAATATGCGAAGATGTATAAAGACGAGATCCGTCGGCGTGAGGAGGAGGACGAAACAGAATGATAGAACAACAGAGCGGGATTAGCCTTGAATCGCTTTTACGTGGAATATTGGGTGTTGTATCGGTTTTGGCTGTGGCTTATGCCTTGAGCTATGACCGGAAGCGGATCGACTGGAAGTTGATAGGTGGAGGTCTTTTTATGCAGTTTGTATTTGCCTTGGCTGTTCTTTATGTTCCTTTTGTCGGAACGGCACTCGAGTTGGTGGGCAAAGCTTTCATTAAACTGATGGACTTTACTCAGGCCGGAGTGGGTTTTCTTCTTGGTCCGTATGCAACGAAAAGCAAGGGGTTTATATTTCTGATCCATTCTCTGCCGGTCGTTATTTTCTTTTCGGCTTTAGTCTCTCTTTTTTATCATTGGGGAATTATCCAGCGTGTAGTAGGTGCTTTTTCCTGGCTATTACGAAAATTCATGAATATTTCAGGTGCTGAAGGATTGGTTACTTCCGGTAATATATTTATGGGTATGACCGAGTCACCGGTATTGATCAAGAATTATCTGCCGGCTATGAACCGTTCCGAAATATTCCTGGTAATGGTTTCGGGAATGGGTACTATTGCCGGAACAGTAATGGCCACTTATATAGGTATGCTTTCCGGTGGTGATCCGGTAGCGAGAGTTCTGTTTGCCAAGCACTTGATATCAGCATCTTTAATGGCTGCTCCCGGGTCGATCGTCCTGGCTAAAATGCTCTGTCCGCAAACAGAAGTTACAGTCGATCATGCTGCCTGCCTGGAAAAGAAAAGTGCTCATCCGACAGCCTTGGATGCATTAGCGGCCGGGACTTCGACGGGTATCCGTTTGATGGTAAATATTGCAGCTATGCTATTGGTGTTTATTGCATTGGTTGCTTTGGCAAACTATTTGTTGGAAGGATTGATCGGACGATATACCGGCTTGAACGACTGGATTGTTTCGGTAACAGACGGAAAAGCACACGGATTGACATTCCAGTTTATACTAGGTGTGATCCTTGCCCCGTTCATGTGGCTGATAGGGATTCCTTCTTCCGATATTATGTTGGTTGGTTCGTTACTGGGACAAAAGACGATACTGAATGAGTTTGTCGCTTATTTTCAGTTGCAGGAATGGAAAGATGCCGGTATGTTTATGTACCAGAAATCTATATTGATGTCTACTTATATTTTATGTGGTTTTGCTAATATCTCTTCCATCGGGATTTTATTGGGTGGAATGGGTGTGTTGGCCCCGGAGAAGAAAGAAATGATTACCCGTTTCGGATTTCCGGCCATGATAGCAGGAGCATTAGTTTCTGTTCTATCGGCAACCATCATTGGTATGATACTTGGATAATTGAATATTGATAATCGAAAATTAAATAATTGTGCAGATATTTTATACTCCGGATATAGCTGTAAATCCGGAATTACCGGAAGAGGAAGCAGGTCATTGCATCCGTGTACTTCGCCTGACTGAGGGCGATGAAATTTTACTGACTGATGGTAAAGGTTCTTTTTATAAAGCGGCTATCAGCCGTGCTCATCATAAACATTGTGAGGTGTCTATCCTGGAAAGCTGGGAACAGCCGGCTTTGTGGAACTTCCGTCTTCATATAGCAGTTGCTCCTACAAAGAATATGGATCGGATGGAGTGGTTTGCTGAAAAGGCAACAGAGATAGGTATTGATATCATAACTTGTCTGAACTGCCGTTTCTCGGAACGCCGGGAAATAAAACCGGCCCGCCTGGAAAAGATACTGGTCAGTGCGATGAAACAATCGCAGAAAGCGACCTTGCCTCAATTGGCCGGAATGACAGATTTCAAAGCATTTGTAAGCCAACCGTTTGATGGCCGTAAGTTTATTGCCCATTGTGAGGATGGGGATAAATCATTACTGAAACAGACGTATCATCCGGGCGAGAATGCTTTAGTAATGATTGGCCCTGAAGGGGATTTCAGTCCTGACGAAATAGAACTGGCCTTACAGCAGGGATTTGAACCTATCTCATTAGGTGAGAGCCGACTGCGTACGGAGACGGCTGCACTGGTCGCTTGTCATACGATACATGTACTGAATCAGTGAGTTTTAAAAGATTTCTATCAAAGTGATAACCACTAATAAAACGAATATGACAGAAAAAGAAAAATGCCATCTGGGTCTATTGTATGATGCTAATTATGATAGAGAATTGCTACTGGATCGTGAGAAGGCAAAAGAATTACTTTATGATTATAATCGTTTGCGCCCTTCCCAACAGAAAGAAAAAACACAGTTATTGAAGTCTTTTTTGGGTAAGACCGGCGAAAATCTGATTATCGAACCTCCTTTTGCCTGCGATTATGGATATAATATAGAGATAGGAGAGAATTTCTATGCCAATGTAAACCTGGTAATACTGGATGGTGCCAAGGTTAGTATCGGTGCAAATGCATTTATTGCGCCTAATGTCGGTATCTACACAGCCGGTCATCCTTTGGATGCCGAACAGCGAAATCGAGGATTGGAATATGCCCGCCCTGTAACTATCGGCAATAATGTATGGATAGGTGCAGGCGTATGTATTCTTCCGGGTGTAACCATTGGCGACAATACAGTGATCGGTGCCGGCAGTGTAGTTACAAAAGATATACCATCGAATGTATTGGCAGTAGGTAATCCTTGTCGGGTAATAAAAGAAATAAAGTAATTATTGAATATCTGCTAATATTCGTTTGACTGTATCAAATAGAGGAGGCAGGTTGTTTTTGATTGTTTCGAAAACAACATCAGCATCCACTCCGTCATAATGGTGAGATATGTAATCTCTCATTCGGATTACTCTTTTCCAGGGAATTTCTGGATATTGAGCCAATAGTTTTCCTTTTGATCTTTCATCGATGGTTTTGATGTTTTCACCAATAGTTTGTATAAGCATGCATGCTGCATCCAGCTTCTCCATTCCGTTCTCTGTCAAAAGATAATCTTGAACAGAATGGATTGATTGATTTCTTTGCTCAATAGTTTGTATTGTTTGTAGTACTCTTCGAAGCAAAAGAACGATCTCTTCTTTATACAAGTATACCATCTTTTTGAATGTTTTTGTAAAGTAGAGAATTTAGGTTATCACGTAATCTTAATAAATCGATTTTATATCCGGTCCGTTCTTCCAGGTCGTCATGAATGTCTCCCAAGATATAGGGGTTGGGAATTTGTATATCAATAAAAACATCCAAATCACTGGTCGGAGTCTGTTCTCCACGTGCTACGGAACCAAAAATTCCTAACTTCTTTATTCCATATTTGGCAGAAGCCTCTTGCTTATATGCATGAAGAATTTCTATAATTTCCTGAAGACTTTTCATAATCCAATTATTATCAGTGATCTATTTGTTTACAAATATAATGTTTTGATTTTAATACAAGTAAATATAATCATAAATATTATGAAGAAAAGGGGGAGCCGGAAAACTTTGTGTTGGTTAGTTTAGTTAACAAGGGTTAATACGTATGAAAAAAGAGGGCTAATTATGAAAAAAAGATTATCTTAACCATCAATTATCGTAGAATCATGGTGAGTTATGATTATCCTAATTATCTGAGATGGAATGATAAAAGCTGAGAAAGTACTTCAACAAAAAATATCCCATACCATTCAACCGCAGCGTAAGAATGGCGGTTTGGCAAAGATGATTGACAATCGTCCTATGATTCATACTCTCGATGCAATCCGACCGCTACTTCAGCGAGCTGCCATCGTTCAGTCAGAAACCCAGACATTCGATGCCACCGGAAAGCATATATCACGAGGTCAGACAAACCCGCCAAAAGTGGTAAATACACTCAATACCTATCATGAAGTGATTAAAGATATGTCTGATACTCCTTACCAGAATGCACATATGATGGCCGCCACTTTTGGTGGAGCAAATGCTGCAGATAATATAGCCGCATGGAATGAGACTATGGAAGACCATTGGGGAGAGAAGGAAAATGAAATTAGAAATGGTGATTTGACCACCCTTCCGGAAGCCAATGAAACAGGAACAGTCACCACCAACGTGAATATGCCGGAGACTTGGTCTGCCCAAACTCTCGGTGAGGAGATTTATGATACTGCCGCATCGGAAATCCATAAGCTAACCAATTGGACTCCTGTGCCAATGGGTGGAGGAAAAGTCGCTCCGGCTTTATTACCAACAGATATTATAGCCAAAGATGCAGATTTTAAGACACGTGTAGCTACACGTGTGAACAATGATATAGGTAATGCCATCACAAAGATGCCGGATCAGGCTACGATTTCATATAATTCTACCCATAGGACTACTCCACGGAGTTTAACGACTACTTTCGCTAATCAAGATGAAATAGCTCATCCATTGGTCTCTACTGATGCAGTTAAATGCGCCAAGTTTGTTTCAGGTTTAAAAGTTCTGGGAAGTGTGAAGGCACATAATTTGAATATCCCATAGTTCCCAACCTGTTTTTTAGTAAATTACCTCCCCTTTTGTAGCAAGGGTGATTTCGTTAAAAAGGGAGCTTTGAGACAGCTCTGGTAAATATGAAAGCTAATTTCAAAGTTAAACAACGACCTAAATTATGTAATTCTTGCATTATACGTGTCATCCGATGATTGTAGAAAAGCAGGAAAGGGACTCATTATACTTGTTAAATCTATGTTTATTGGGCTATTTATAAACCGCTACAAGTGGAAGATAGCAACTTGTTATGTTACCAAATGAATGAGAAAAAAGCAGCATAGGCAAAAGAAAATATAGCAGAACTGTAAAACATAAAAAAGGTTGTGCCAGCATTTTGACACAACCTCTTCTTTGAATATATGATAACTTATTCCCATTCAATAGTAGCATTGGGTTTCGGAGACATATCGTAGCAAACGCGGTTTACGTTTTTGACTTCTTTCAGGATACGATCTGTGATCTTCATGAGGATAGGCCAGTCTACCGGTTCGATTGTAGCAGTCATGGCATCTACTGTGTTGACGGCACGGATGATAACAGGCCAGTCGAAAGAGCGGGCATTGTCCCTTACACCGACTGATTTGAAATCAGGTACAACAGTAAAATATTGCCATACTTTCTTATCCAGTCCGGCTTTCTGGAATTCTTCGCGTAGAATAGCATCAGCTTCACGAACAGCTTCCAGTCTGTCGCGGGTGATAGCACCCAGACAACGTACACCCAGGCCAGGACCAGGGAACGGTTGACGGAAAACCATCTCATAAGGTAAACCGAGCTCCAAGCCACAAGCACGAACTTCGTCCTTGAATAATTGGCGCAAAGGCTCTACCAGTTCGAATTGTAAATCTTCAGGTAGACCACCTACATTGTGGTGAGACTTTACCATCTTGGCTGTCTTTGTTCCGCTTTCTACGATATCCGGATAAATAGTACCTTGAGCCAGGTAATCTATACCGTCCAGCTTGCGGGCCTCTTCTTCGAATACGCGAATGAATTCACCACCGATGATTTTACGTTTTTCTTCGGGATCGGCAACACCAGCCAATTTATCCAGGAAACGATCGGTTACATCTTTATAGATCAGGTTGGCTTTAAGCTGGTTTTTGAATACTTCGACCACATCTTCCGACTCACCTTTGCGCATCAGACCATGGTTTACATGAACGCAAACCAATTTGTCGCCAATCGCTTTCAAAAGTAATGCAGCAACAACCGAACTGTCGACGCCTCCCGATAGAGCCAGTAAGACTTTCTTGTCTCCAACCTGACGTCTGATAAGTTCGATCTGGTCGTTGACGAAGTTTGTCATGTTCCAGTTTGTTTCTGCTTTGCAGGTATCGAAAACGAATGATTTGACAGCATCTTTAATAGCTTCAACGTCATTGGTGAATTCAGCGAGTTTTACTTCACATTGCGCTTTATCATGACCGGCAGCCATAACAGGAAAACCTGCAGTATAGATGGCCGGATCGACGTCGATTGCAACACCATCGATAACATTGTTCGGTCCACCGTTAATAATAATACCTTTTACATTAGGCAACGCTTTTAATTCCGCAACGGTAATGTCGTGTGGATAAATTTCACTGTATACACCCAATGCACGGATTGCTCTAGCCAATACCGTATTTTCATGACTTCCCAGGTCTAAAATAACGATCATATCCTGTTTCATCGTATTCCTCCTAAAATTATTAAGTTAATTAGATTATCCTTCTTGTATTCTTATTCCCACTCGATTGTTGCAGGCGGTTTGGAACTGATATCGTACACGACGCGGTTCACCCCTTTTACCTTATTGATGATCTCGTTGGATACTTTTGCCAGGAATTCGTAAGGCAGCTGTGCCCAGTCGGCAGTCATTGCATCGGTCGAAGTTACGGCACGTAAGGCAACCGTGTTTTCGTAGGTACGTTCATCACCCATTACACCGACAGACTGGATCGGAAGCAGGATCACTCCGGCTTGCCAGATTTTGTCATACAATCCCCATTCGCGCATCAGCGACATATAGATCTCGTCGGCATCCTGCAGGATACGAACTTTTTCCGGTGTAATATCGCCTAAAATGCGGATACCCAAACCCGGACCCGGGAACGGATGACGTTTGATCAGATGCGGCTGCATTCCCATTTCCATACCGACGCGGCGAACCTCGTCTTTGAAAAGAAGGCGAAGCGGTTCAACCAGCTTCAGCTTCATGGTATCGGGAAGACCTCCTACGTTATGGTGACTTTTAATTACTGTACCGGTGATAGACAGAGACTCGATCACATCCGGATAGATAGTTCCTTGTCCCAGCCATTTGATATCTTTCAGTTTGTGCGCTTCCTGGTCGAATACATCGATAAAGCCTTTACCGATAATCTTGCGTTTCTGTTCCGGATCGGAAACACCTGCCAGTTCACTGTAAAATTTATCTTTTGCATTTACCCCGATCACATTCAGTCCCAGATGTTCGTAATCTTTCATTACGTTTTCGAATTCATTCTTACGAAGCAATCCGTGGTCTACAAAGATACAGGTAAGGTTTTTACCGATAGCTTTGTTTAGAAGAACAGCTGTAACAGAAGAATCGACACCTCCCGATAACGCCAGGATCACTTTGTCATCACCCAGTTGCTCTTTTAGTTCGGTTACAGTCGATTCGATAAATGAAGCAGGGGTCCAGTCTTTGGCACATCCGCAAATATTCAGGAAGTTATCGAGTAATTTTGTTCCGTCGGTGGAGTGGAATACTTCCGGGTGGAACTGTACACCCCAGGTTTGTTCGCCTTCAACATGATATGCAGCCGCCTTTACATCATCTGTGCTGGCGATTACTTTAAAGTTGTCAGGAAGCAGGGTTATTGTATCGCCATGCGACATCCAAATCTGAGAACCTGTGTTGATCCCTTTCAATAGTGGATCTTCGTTGTTAACGTACGACAGGTTGGCACGTCCATATTCCCGTGAGTTTGCAGATTCGACATTACCACCAGATGTGTAAGCCAGATACTGTGCCCCGTAGCAAATGCCGAGTACCGGATATTTTCCGCGAATTTCGCTTAGATCAGCTTTAAAAGCATCGGTGTCGTAAACAGAATACGGGCTACCGGAAAGAATCACTCCTTTTACGTCGGTTGCGTCATGCGGAAATTTGTTGTAGGGGATAATCTCGCAATACATGTTCAACTCTCTGACCCTGCGGCCAATCAATTGAGTTGTTTGCGAGCCGAAATCAAGAATAATAAGTTTCTCGTGCATGCAGTGTTATTATTTAATTGAGTGGGGCAAAGGTAGTAATTTTATTTCTAAAATATTGTAACGCGTCTCCCATATCTGACTATGCAAATGTTGAATGATATCCCTCTTTCTTAAAAAGTGTATAAATAGGCAGTATGTGTTTTAATACATCCGATTAAACATTACCTTTGTACGTTCATTTTATCAGGAACCGTATGGATACAGAAAAGAAAGAAACAAAGGAAATAAATAAGCTCTCATTATTAATCATGGCGATCATCGTGTTATTACTGATTATCGGTGGTGCCGGGTATTATATTTATCAGCAGAAACAGCAGATGACCGACTTGGTCCAGGCTTATGATTTGGATAAACAGACATTGGAAGACGAGTTTAATGAGTTGTCTATGCAATATGAGGGATATCAGTTCAATGTCGGTAATGATTCTTTAATGAATCTTTTGTCTACGGAACAGGCAAAAGTGCAGCGCCTGATGGAAGAGCTTCGTACAGTGAAGGCGACTAATACCAAAGAAATAGCCCGCTTGAAGAAAGAGTTGGAAACGCTTCGTAAGATTATGCGTAATTATGTTGTTCAGATCGACTCTTTGAATAGAGCGAACGAGCAATTGCAGGTAGAGAAAAAAGAAGCAGTTCAGAAATATCAGCGTGCCACTTCGCAGGCTGCGACATTGAAGAAAGAAAAAGAAAAGTTGTCCGAACGTGTTACACTGGCAAGCCGCCTGGATGCAACGGGTATCACAGTCACTCCGGTCAATTCCCGTGGAAAGCTGGCGAAGAAAATCAAAAAGATGGAACGTTTCGTAGTCGATTTCCGTATTGCAAAAAATATAACTGCTCCGGTTGGAGAAAAAACTGTATATGTACGTATTCTGAAACCTGACGACGATGTGCTTGTAAAGAGCCGTGCAGATGTTTTCCCCTTCGAAGGAAAAGATATTAATTATTCTATGAAGAAACTGATCGAGTACGATGGAGAAGAATATCCGGTTACGATGTATTGGGATATCGAAGAATTCCTTTCTCCGGGTTCCTATCGTGTAGATATTTTTATCGATGGAAATATGATCGGAAAGAGAAACTTCGTTCTGGAAGATTAATAATGGAGACAGATAACCATTTTGCAAAACTTTTAGCGGATCTCCCGGAATCCCTGGCACGCGATGACGTTTTTGTAAATGAATTGAAGAATATCTCACAGGTGGTATCTGTCGATAAGGGAGATTATCTGCTCCGTACAGGTGAACTATGCCAGGATGCCTATTTTATCAATAAAGGCTTATTCATTAATTTATATGTAAGTGAAAAGGGAGATGAATGTGTAACAGGTTTCTCCTCTGATTATTTATATCCTTTTCTGTCTGCCATCGGATATTTTACGCAGGCACCATCCGAATTCGAAATCAAAGCGTTGGAGTCGGGCGAACTGCTCCGTTTTTCGCGCGTACATATAGAGGAACTATCTTTGCGTTATCCGTTATTTGCATCCTATTATCAGAATGCGATGCTTACTATCATATCAAAACTTTATTCTATGTTTGCTATCCGGCAGTCGTGTACCGCCGAAGAATTTATCAAATATCTTTATAATCATTACATGTGGATCATGCAGCGTGTTCCCGATAAATATATTGCTCAATATATGGGAATCAGCAATGCGTGGTATTGTAAGCTGAAAAAGCGCATCTTTAATTGAATTAATTCAATTTTATATTTAAAGTAAACCAGTACTTTTGCATCGATAAATCGTACATTTGTCTGAGAACGGTGAATGTATATCTGTTTATGTGTAAACAATCGGTGATAACCTGTTGTTTTTTATTTAGGAATAAGGGTGATAAATTGTTTTATAATATAAAATCTCCGGATGAAAAAACAATAAAAAGATGAAACGGATTATCGTATTAGTAGGGTTATTGGTCTGGTCTGGTTATGCAAGTTCCCAACAGACGTTGACATTGGAAGAATGCCGGAATCTGGCTATCCAGAATAATAAGGAGTTACAGATTTCCGGGCAAAAAGTGAAAGCCGCCGACGAAGAGCGGAAAGCCGCTTTTACCAAATACTTTCCACAACTCTCAGCCATGGGGGGATATATGTGGAATCAGAAAGATATCAATTTGTTGGATATGGATGCTTTGAGTGCTAAGCTCGGTTCGGCTTTGGGACCAATCGCTCAACTGCCTGTGTTCGGACAATTAATGGGAGGTATCGATGAGATGCAGCATTTGGATGTTCAGAACATCTGGGTAGGCGGTGTTTCATTGGTTCAACCTGTTTTTATGGGAGGAAAGATCGTCTCTTACAATCAAATTACCAAATATGCCCGTGAGTTGGCAGAATCTATGAATGACCTGCAGTTGCAGGAAGTCATTTATAAGACCGACGAGACTTACTGGCAGGTCATTTCGCTTGTCAACAAGAAAAAGTTGGCTGACGCTTATGTCAATCTATTACGGAAAATGGATAGTGATGTGACGGCCATGATTACGGAAGGTGTAGCTACACAAGCCGATGGTTTGTCGGTTAAGGTGAAACTGAATGAAGCAGAAATGGCGCAGACTAAAGTCGATAACGGATTGGCTCTTTCACGTATGCTTCTTGCCCAGATATGCGGACTTCCCCTGGATGATCCGATGGCTTTGGCCGATGAGAAAATTGAGGATTTTCCTGTAAAATCAAATGAGGTTTCGGCCAATGTCAATGAAGCGTTCGCTAATCGTGATGAATTGAGAAGTCTGGAACTGGCTGCCAGGATTTACCAGAAAAAAGAACGCATCGTGTTGGCTGATATGTTGCCCAATGTAGCCCTGTCTGCCAATTACCTGGTGACTAATCCAAATGCATTCAATGGTTTTAAAAACGAGTTTGCCGGAATGTTCAATGTAGGAGTGATGGTCAAAGTCCCGTTGTCCGGCTGGTGGGAAGGTACTCATAAGAGGAATGCCGCCCGTGCGGAAACACGTATCCAAAAACTTCAGTTGATGGAAGCACGTGAGAAAGTGGAGTTACAAGTGAACCAGTCTGTGTATAAGGTGAATGAAGCGAACAAGAAGTACATCGCCTCATCCCGTAATATGGAAAATGCAGAAGAAAATCTTCGTCATGCCAACCTGGGCTTTGAAGAAGGCGTAATTCCCGCATTGAACCTGATGGAAGCACAAACCGCCTGGGTATCCGCGCGTTCCAGCCTGATAGATGCTCAGATAGAAATGAAACTAACGGAAGTTTACCTGACCAAGGCGATGGGTAAGCTGTCTGTCAATGAACAGAAGTAATAACAATAAAAATATACAGAGATGAACGAGAATAAAAAGTTTTCGATCAGCAACATGATGTTGGCATTTATCACGGTATTAGTCGTGATCGGATTAGTCGCACTGACCGGTTTCTTTTTGCTGACTCCTCCCGATGATATTATAATGGGGCAAGCCGAAGCAAACCAGGTTCGAATTTCAGGAAAAGTACCCGGACGTGTAGAATCTTATCGATTCGATGAAGGTGATCGGGTAAAAGCCGGTGATACATTGGTCTATTTGAGTACTCCGGAAGTTTTAGCTAAGTTGCAACAGGCGGAAGCTGCCCAGAAGGCTGCTGAAGCACAAAGTGCCAAGGCGATTAAAGGAGCTCGTGTACAGGAAATAGCCGGAGCTTATGAAATGTGGCAGAAGGCACAGGCCGGCCTTGAAATAGCAAAGAAATCGTATACCCGGGTTCAGAATTTATATGAAAAAGGGGTAATGTCTGCCCAGAAAAGAGATGAGGCCGAAGCTAATTATAAAGCGATGGTTGCTACCGAGAAAGCTGCGAAGTCGCAATACGATATGGCGATGGATGGTGCCCGCTCGGAAGATAAAGCGGCTGCAGCAGCATTGGTGCAACAGGCAGGTGGTGCTGTTGCCGAAGTTGAATCGTATTTGAAAGAGTCGGCTTTGGTCTCACCGATCGATGGAGAAGTCTCCGAACGTTTTCCGCAGGTAGGAGAGCTGGTAGGGACCGGAGCTCCGATTATGAATATCACTGATTTGAATGATATGTGGGTTACTTTCAGTGTTCGCGAAGATTTACTGAAAGATATCAAGATCGGTTCCGAATTGAATGCTTTTATTCCTGCACTCGACAATAAGCCGGTTAAGCTGAAAGTCTATTATTTGAAGGATATGGGATCGTATGCTGCCTGGAAAGCAACTAAAACGACCGGTCAGTTTGATTCGAAAACGTTCGAAGTACGTGCCCGTCCGCAGGAAAAGATTGCTGACCTGCGTCCTGGAATGTCCGTTGTAATGAAGAAAAAAGGAAACGAAATATTATGACATTGAAGCAGGGTTTACATAGTATCTGGAAGGTTGCGAAGCGGGAGGTACAGCGGTTGACATCTAAACCGGTCTACTTCTTCTGCATGCTGATCGCTCCGGCTCTCTGTGTCATCTTCTTCCTGTCGTTGATGAAAGACGGACTGCCGACCAACCTGCCCATTGCAGTGGTCGATATGGACGGTTCTGCTACTTCCCGCAATCTGATCCGCCAGCTCGATGCTTTTGCACAGACGGAAGTTGTCTATAAGACCGCTTCTTTTGACGAGGCACGCCGGGAAATGCAAAAGGGAAATGTATATGGGATTTTCTATATACCCAAAGACTTTTCTGTTGAGGCAACAACGGGTAAACAGCCTACGCTTTCATTCTATACGAATGCAACCTATCTGATTGCCGCATCATTGCTTTTCAGGGATATGAAGACGATGTCCGTACTGGCCGGTGCATCGGTCGGATTGCAGACCGGACTGGCTAAAGGGTTTACCACCGACCAGATCATGGCACAGTTGCAGCCGATCGTAATCGACTCGCATGTCATCGGTAATCCCTGGCTGAACTATTCGGTTTATCTGAATAATACGGTTTTGCCCGGTGTATTGCAGCTGATGATCTTTCTGGTTACCGTTTTCAGTATTGGAACGGAGATCAAGTATTCAACTTCACGGCAATGGTTGCAGACCGGAGGAAACTCTTTGACTGTAAGTTTGCTAGGTAAGTTGCTGCCGCAGACGGTGATATTTATCGTGGTGGCCATGATGTGTTGTGCCGCTTTGTATGGTTTTAGCTCCTTCCCGCTAAACAGCGGCTGGATGCCTATGATATCGGCAATGATTCTGCTGGTATTGGCTTCACAGGCTGTCGGTGTGTTTATGATCGGAGTTTTGCCAACTTTGCGTCTGGGCTTGAGTTTTGCCAGTTTGTTCGGTATGATTGCGTTTTCTATTGTCGGTTTTTCTTTCCCTGTCCTGGGGATGGACCCGACTTTGCAGGCGCTGAGTAATCTGTTTCCGCTTCGTCATTATTTCCTGATCTATGTCGACCAGGCGTTGAACGGAAGGGATTTATTCTATACATGGACTGAATATGTCTGGTTGGCAGGTTTCCTGATCTTACCTTTCCTGATCGGAAGGAATCTGAAGAAGGCTTTGTTGTATTTTAAGTATATTCCGTAAATCAGAAAGTAATGAAAAGAGAACATCGTTTACGATATATAATAAGGGAGGGAATACAAGATACCTTTTTTATCTGGAAAGACGAACTGAAGAATGTATTCAAAGACTCGGGCGTTATGATCTTCTTCTTCCTGGTTCCGTTTATCTATCCTCTTCTATATGCTTTCATATATAATAACGAGGTAGTGCACGAAGCCAAAATGGTGGTAGTCGACCAGTCTGATACCTATCTGAGCCGTGAGTATATCAGGAAGGTTGATGCTACTGCCGATGTAAAGGTGGTTGCGGTCTGTACGGATATGGAAGAGGCGAAGCGAATGATGGATGAAAAGAAAGCCTATGGCATTCTGTATTTTCCCAGTGAGTTCAGTAAAGACATCCATAGAGGAAAGCAGGCTACTGTTTCATTGTATTGCGATATGAGCGCATTGTTATTTTATAAGGCGTTCCTGTTGGCTACAACAGAAGTTTCGCTTGAGATCGGAAAGGAGATACGTGCGCAAAGCCATCCTTCTTCGACAGAAGAGCAGGAGAAAATAACGGTTAATCCAATTCCTTATGAATCGGTTGCCATCTTTAACTCACAGAACGGTTTTGCCAGTTTTCTGGTACCGGCCATTCTGATATTGGTTATCCAGCAGACGCTGATCCTGGGTATCGGTATGCTGGGAGGGACAGCCCGCGAGAAGAACCGCTTCCATAGCCTTGTTCCGGTCTGTCGTCATTTTAACGGGACATTGCGTATCGTATTGGGTAAGTCGTTGACTTATATATTGCTATACATTATCGTTTGTATATGGGCGTTGGCGGTAGTACCGAAACTGTTCTCGCTGCCCCAGGTCGGGGAACCGTGGACGGTGATGTTGTTTGTTTTACCCTATTTATTCGCTTGTATATTCCTGTCGATGACTTTATCCGGGTTTATGACGAGCCGCGAATCTCCCATGCTCGTGTTTGTCTTTACTTCGGTAATTCTGTTGTTTATCTCCGGCGTATCCTGGCCGAAGGAAGCAATTCCGCCATTCTGGAAAGTGGTCGGTTATCTTTTCCCGTCTACACCGGGAATACAAGGGTTTATCCGGATCAATACGTCGGGAGCGACGTTGAGCGAAGTAGCCCATGAATACCGGACTCTTTGGATACAGGCCGGATTTTATTTCATAACTTCCTGTATGATTTACAGATATCAGATCATACGTAGTCGTAAATTGATAATAAAACAATACCGATATATGAAGATGCAACGGATGTTGCACCAGAAGGGGTAGTTTATTGACTACCCCCTTTTCTTTTTGCTGATTTTAACGAAATAATGTTAGAATCCTTCAAATATAGTCTTACTTTTGTACAAATTCTCAATCAAACTTAATTAATTTAGTACTATGCAAAACAGACGTGACTTTTTAAAGCGAGCCTCTATGATGCTTGCAGGAGGTATAGTTGCACCTCAGTTATTATCGGCTGGAAATGGGGCGGTTTCCGGATCGTCCAAACGTATCGGTTTACAGTTGTATTCTTTGAGAGACCTTGTAAAAGATGAAGGAATTCAGGCAGTATTGGAAGCAGCTTCTAAAATGGGATATACAAATCTGGAAACAGCGGGTTACGATAATGGTAAGATCTACGGTATGGCTCCTGCTGAATTCAAGAAAAGGTGTAATGACCTCGGTATGAAATGTACGAGTGCCCACCTGGGACAAGAGTTCACTAAAGAGAAAGAAGCAGAGGTGATGAGTTGGTGGGATCAGGCTATTGCCGCTCACAACGAGTTGGGTGTTAAATACATGGTTCAACCCTGGATGCCTGTAAACGATAAAACGACTCTTGACGACCTGAAGATGTATTGCGACTATTTCAATACGGTAGGTTATAAGACTGCTGCTGCCAGTATCGCATTCGGTTATCATAATCATGCTTTCGAATTCCGTAAGATAGGAGATCAGTTGATCTATGATTTTCTATTGGATAACGTAAGTCCTAACCATGTATTCTTCCAGATGGACGTTTACTGGGTGAAAGAAGGTGGTGCCGATCCTGTGGCTTATCTGAAAGCACGTCCGAGACAGTTCAAGACTATCCATATTAAAGATGACATGGAAATCGGAGCAAGCGGAAAGATCGACTTCAAACCGATCTTCGATCAGATGAATGCCAACCGGGTAAAAGACTGGTATGTTGAAGTGGAAGAATACACAAACAACGATCCGGTTGAAAGTTGCCAGCAAAGTTTCGACTTCCTGAACAAAGCGGATTATGTGAAATAAATGTATTGAATAGATAGTTATTCGTTATAAAGGCGATGCTTGTCGGATTGCAAACCGATAAACATCGCCTTTTCTTTTGATTAAAAGGTCAGATAGCCTTTATACACGCAATAATATTATTCCAGTCGTTAGCCAGGCTCGTCATATCCGGATATAATAAATCGGCGCCTGCATCCAGCAGTACTTTGTCGGGGAGGGGACCGGTGTTGACTGCAATAGTGAAGATGCCGGCGGCAGTTCCTGCTTCAACGCCCATAGGGGCATTCTCTACTACGAATGCTTCATTTGCTTTTACTCCGGCTTTTTCCAGTCCCATCAGGTAAGGTTCGGGATGAGGCTTACCGTACTTTACATCGAAAGCTGTAACCATTTTTTCGCGGGTAAAATAACCGGGATAAGTATGTTCCAGTTTATTGATCAGGCTGTGTTGCCCGGAACCGGTGACGACCAGTGTCTGTAATCCATGACTTTTAGCCTGCTTTAGTACTTCTCCGGCACCGGTCATTGCTTTACCGTCGTTGTATTTGTTGAAGAGCATTGCTTTTTCGTCATATATTTCCTGTTTCTCTTTATCTGTTGCGTCACGCTGAAATGTACGCTGGTATAACTCATTGATGGTACTTTCTCCGGTACGGCCTTCAAACATATAGAAATCTTCTTTTACGGCCTGAAGTTGATGGTTCATTGCCGTTTCGTACCAGGCTCGGGCGTGGAAGCGCATTGAATCGTAGAGTACACCATCCATATCGAAAAGTACAGCTTTGGGGGAAAGATTATTCTGCTTATGTTTTAGCAGATAACGGTTGATAGCTTCTTGTATCATTATGTTCATATTCTTAATAATCTTTACAAAGTTACGAAAATTCTTATACTTATTTCCTATCTTTGATGTGAACAACCTGTAAAGCCTATCGGGCTCGAGTTAGGAGGGCAGATTGCAGGTTTTGTAGAGGTCGGTTCCGGTCATATGGGAACGATAGAAAAGTGGGTGAATCCGGTATTAACCAGGTTCACCCGCTTTCTTTTATAATAGTTGAATATCCGATTTATAGTTTTGCACGGATAGCTTCACTTTCTTTTTCATATCCGGGCTTGTTCAACAGCGCGAACATGTTCTTCTTGTAAGCTTCAACACCCGGTTGGTCGAACGGATTAACGCCCAGCATATAACCGCTGATACCACAAGCTTTTTCAAAGAAGTAGAACAATTGACCGATGTAATAAGCATTTACTGCCGGCATCGTGATCTTGATGTTAGGAACGCCACCGTCAACATGTGCCAGCTGAGTACCCAGTTCTGCCATCTTATTTACTTCGTCCACGCGTTTGCCTGCCAGGAAATTCAATCCGTCCAGATTTGCTTCGTCTGTCGGAACGATCACTTTGTGTTCAGGCTCTTCTACGGATATTACTGTTTCGAAGATAATGCGTTCACCTTCCTGTATCCATTGACCCATAGAGTGCAGGTCGGTTGTCAGGTCGACAGAAGCCGGGAAAATACCTTTTCCGTCTTTGCCTTCGCTTTCACCGTATAACTGTTTCCACCATTCGCCGATGTAATGAAGTTTCGGGTGAAAGTTAGCAAGGATTTCAATCTTCTTACCACTCTTATATAATTCGTTGCGAGTTGCAGCGTAGATAGCCGACAGATTTTCTTTGAAAGGAACTTCGATACCTGTTGCTTTTTCCAGGGAAACAGCTCCGGCAACCAGATCGCGAATGCTAATACCTGCTACAGCGATAGGCAATAAACCAACCGGAGTCAGTACGGAGAAACGTCCGCCCACATTGTCAGGGATGATAAATGTCTTGTAACCTTCCTGGTCAGCCAGTGTACGAAGGGCACCTCTCTTGGCATCGGTGATAGCAACGATACGGTGTTTAGCCTCTTCTTTGCCAACAGCATCTTCCAATTGTTTTTTCAACATACGGAATGCAAGGGCAGGTTCCGTAGTCGTACCTGATTTAGATATATTGATCAGACCGAATTGTTTACCTTTCAGTACTTCACACAGTTCATACAGATAGTCTTCACCGATATTTTGTCCGGCATATAAAACAACCGGGTTCTTACGGTCGGACTGTAGCCAGTCAAAGCTGTTGTTCAGGGCTTCAACTACCGCTTTTGTTCCCAGGTAACTTCCTCCGATACCGATAGCTACGACAACTTCGCATTTGGAACGGAGCACATTAGCAGTATTTTCGATGTCAGTTAACTCTGCGTCTGTGATAGAAGAGGGAAGATGGAGCCAACCCAGAAAGTCGTTACCTGCTCCGTTTCCGTTATGTAAAGTGGCAATACATTCGTTTGCCTTGGCTTCCTGTGCGTACACCTGTTCCTTTGTAACAGCGCCCAGTGCCTTGTCGATGTTAAGACTGATGTTTTTCATACCTATTTAAATGTTTCTGTCAACTGCCGTATAACGGTAGTCGGCGATTTCTTTTCATATAATATATCGTATAAGGCATCCAGGATCGGCATGTTTACCTTATATTTCTCATTTATTTCATGAATACATTTTGTCCCGTAGTATCCTTCGGCTATCATTTCCATTTCAAGTTGGGCTATCTTGACAGAGTAGCCTTTCCCGATCATAGTTCCGAAAGTACGGTTACGGCTGAAACGTGAATAAGCTGTCACCAGCAAGTCTCCGAGATAAACAGAGTCGGTTACATCCCGTTCCAGGCTATGTACCGAATTCAGGAAATTCCGCATCTCTTCGATTGCATTACAGATGAAGACTGCCAAAAAGTTATCCCCGTATTTCATACCGTGGCAGATACCGGCAACGATAGCATATACATTTTTGAGGACGGATGCATATTCTATACCTCTAACATCTTTGCAGCAGTAGTTGTTCAGATATGGATTTTGAAACACCGGAGCTACAGCCCGTGCATTTTCTATCTTGGAACAAGCCAGCGTGATATAGGAGAGGCGTTCGAGAGCAATTTCTTCTGCATGGCACGGACCACCGATCACTGCAATATTTTCTTGCGGAACATTATAATATTCCGTAAAGTAATCTGCGATCAGCATGTTTTCATCCGGAACAATACCTTTGATGGCTGAAATGATAAACTTATCGGTCAAAGGAGTAGTCACCTTCATCAAATGTTGTTTCAGGAACGGAGAAGGTGTTGCGAAAATCAAGGTGTCGGAATCCTCGATTGCGGTGTTGATGTCTGTATAAAAATTAATTTTGTCCGTATCGAACTTGACGGCAGAGAGATAACTGGGGTTATGCCCTGTTTTTATAAAATCATCCACCTGGTCCTGACGGCGCATGTACCAGTTAATGCTATCCTGTGTAGAAAGTACAATCTTGGCTAAGGCAGTAGCCCAGCTACCGCCTCCCATTATTGCAATTTTTCCGGGTAAATTCATGGTATATATTATTTAGCCGCATTTGCAATCCACGCTTCAACCTCTTCGGCCGCAGGGTTTTGCAGTTCCAACTTATACTTCTTGTTCATTTCGCAAAGCTCCTGACGTAACTTGTTAGGATTTAACTCTTTCAGAGTATCAACGGTTATATATCCGGCTTTTTGTAAAGCAGGAACCCAAGCCTCGTCGATACCTAATGCAGCATATTTATCAGCGGTGTCTTTCTTTACTGTTTTTTCCGGACGCATCTGCGGGAAGAATAATACTTCCTGAATAGTTGTCTGGCCTGTCATCAACATCACCAAACGGTCGATACCGATACCGATACCGGATGTCGGAGGCATACCGAATTGCAGTGCACGCAGGAAGTCCTGGTCGATGAACATCGCTTCGTCGTCCCCCTTTTCACTCAGTTTCAACTGATCTTTGAAACGTTCTTCCTGGTCGATCGGGTCGTTCAACTCGCTATAAGCGTTTGCCAGCTCTTTACCGTTCACCATCAATTCGAAACGTTCGGTCAGTCCCGGTTTGCTACGGTGCATTTTGGTCAACGGGCTCATTTCAACCGGATAGTCGATAATGAATGTCGGCTGGATGAATGTGCCTTCGCAGAATTCTCCGAAGATTTCATCGATCAGCTTACCTTTACCCATCGTATCGTCGATCTCCATCTTCAATTCTTTACAGATTGAACGGATTTCATCTTCACTCTTGCCTTCCAGGTCGTAACCGGTCTTTTCCTTGATGGCTTCCAGAATGGGCAGACGGCGGAAAGGAGCCTTGAAACTGATGGTTTTGCCATCGACTACGGTTTCGCATGTACCGTTGACAGCCATACAAATCTTTTCCAGCAGTTGTTCCGTGAAACTCATCATCCAGTTGTAATCCTTATACTGCACATACAGTTCCACGCAGGTAAATTCCGGGTTGTGTGTCCGGTCCATACCTTCGTTACGGAAGTTTTTGCCGATTTCGTAAACCCCTTCGAAACCGCCTACGATCAGTCTTTTCAGATACAGTTCGGTAGCGATACGCAGATAGAGGTCGATATCTAATGAGTTATGATGCGTGATAAACGGACGTGCACTTGCACCTCCGGCGATAGACTGAAGGATCGGAGTTTCTACTTCCGTATATCCGGCTTCGTCGAGCACGGCGCGCATTGTTTTGATCACTTTTGCACGTTTCATGAAAATATCCTTTACGCCATCGTTTACGATCAGGTCGACATAACGCTGACGGTAACGCAGTTCGGGATCGTTGAATCCGTCATAAGCTACACCGTCTTTGTATTTAACGACCGGCAGCGGTCTGAGTGATTTGGACAATACCGTTATCTCTTGTGCATGTACGGAGATTTCACCCATCTGTGTGCGGAATACAAAACCTTTGATACCGACAATGTCTCCGATATCGAGCAACTTTTTGAAAACGACATTATATAAATCTTTGTTTTCGTCCGGACAAATATCATCACGGGAGATATACACCTGTATTCTGCCTTCAGAATCCTGCAGTTCCATGAAAGAAGCCTTACCCATGATACGGCGGCTCATGATACGTCCGGCAATACTTACAGGACGAGGTTCGGCATCGTCTTTAAAGGATGCCTTTATTTCATTGGAAAATGCATTTGTTACGTACTCGGCAGCGGGATAAGGTTCTATCCCCATTTGGCGCAATTGCTCCATGCTATTGCGTCTTATGATTTCCTGTTCACTCAGTTCTAATAGATTCATTACGCTATTATTTTGTATAATACGGCGCAAAAATACAAAACTTTTCTCACTTATCGGTCAAAAGTGCGTGGTAGTTTGATCATTATGTATAATTATCCTCTTGAATTGCGGCAGGAAGAGTCTTTAATATTCGTTCTTTTTCTTTCAATTGTTTGCTACTATTTATTTATGATGTATCTTTGCAGAAAACCTTTGATAAATATGGGGTATCTAGTGTTGTTGGATGGTAAAGGAGAAAGAATATTCATTCATATTCTTTTATTTTTGTTCATATCATGCGCCGTTTCTTCGGCAAGTTTAAAGGATAAAGATTATATTCTTGTGTTGAATTCATATACTGAAGCATCACCTTGGTCGCGTAATATTATTACATCGATTTATGATCATTTGGTAAATGGCAGTGACGAAGTTGCTGTATATACAGAACACTTGAATATGTTGTCGCTCGATACGGAAGATGACTTGAAAGCGTTTAAAAACGAGCTGTTTAAGAAATATGAACAGCCTCCCCTTGCAATTGTTATTATGGGAAATAGTGCATATGCTTTGTTGAAAGAGGAGTTGGACAAACAATGGGGGAACGAAATACAGACATTGCTTTTTGTAGAAAAAGATTATATAGGACCGGCAGATTGTTATCTGTCCAAGAAAGTAGTTTTGCCGACTGAACAATTGCCTATATCCCAGGTACTGAAGGAAAATAAAAAACTGACAGTTATCTACATTCCCGACAAAATACGTAAGACTATCGCGTTGATGAAACAGCTGATACCGGATATGAACCGTTTGCTGTTTCTTTCCGATAAACGGTATGTCAGCTATCAGAATCGGTTGGAGGTTGAGGAAATAATTAAAAAAGATTATCCGCATGTACAATTGGAGTTGCTGACGGCTGGTGAGATAGATACGGATAGCTTGATAAATGCGATGCAGCTGGCTGATAAGAGAACAGGTATTTTGTTCTTTTCCTGGTACAGGGTTAAGGAGCAATATGGGAATATCGTGGTAAGTACCGAAACTTATCGGATGTTGGGTGCATACACCTCTTTGCCGGTCTTTGTTCTTAATGACATTGATCTGAAATCGAGCGGTATGCTTGGAGGATACCTTTATCCGAGTTCGAGCATAAAGAGCATTGTCCAATATGCGGTAGCTAAAATATTGGAAGGAAATCCCCCTCATAGGATACTGGAACCTGATGGCCCATATCCGGTTATGAACTATTCCGTTTTTGAGAAGGTGGGGTTACCTTTTACGGCTGTACCGGCTGATACCGTTTTTTATATGAAACCGCTTGGTTTTTGGGAGCAGTATAAAATACATTTGATTTGCGCCTTGTTCTTTGTTGTTATTATTGTTTTTGTATTAATAGTCAGCTATCTGAATAAGAAGCACCAGTTTCAGAAAAAGGAATTGGGTTTGATGAAGAGTTATAGCCGGTTGGTCAATAATATGCCCATCTCTTATATGAAACAAAGGATTTTGTTTAACGAAGCGGGCATGCCGATCGACTATATAACGCTGGATGTGAATATGGCTTTTGAAAAACAGTTTGTAGCGAGGCATCAGGTTGTCGGTGTAAAGGGGAGTGAGATACGGAATGATCAAATGATGGAATACCTGAGTGTATGTAAACTTGTTCTCGGGGAGAACAAGATAGTCGATTCGCAGTATTATTCCCGGCATACGGATCGTTATTACAGTATGATCATAGTTTCTTCGTCCGAAAAAGATTGCATAGACTTGTTTCTTATTGATACGACCGACCTGTTGAAAACCCAACAGTTGCTTCGTACCTCTAATTATAAGCTGTCGATGTCGTTGGATGTGGCCAATCTGGTTCCCTGGAAATGGAATTTGAAGGAGAGGATTATCTATTGCGACGTGAATCATCCCGAAGAGGTGAAAAGTCCCGATTCAAGTGCTGAGTATTCTTTGGCTGTGCCGCAAGGGTTTTATTTTGACCGGATCTACAAGGAAGACCGTGGGCGGATCAGAAAAGCCTACCAGGATTTGATCGATGGTAAAGTCGAGCGGATAAAAGAAGAATACCGGGTATATCAACCACAGAGCAGTAGTCATTCATTTGACTGGTTGGAGGCGTATGCGACAGTGAGTGAGAGAGATGAAAACGGTTGTCCGGTGTCGTTGATAGGTTCGTCTCTAAAAATAACGGACCGTAAAAATATCGAACAAGAGTTGGTGTCTGCCCGGAATAAGGCGGAAGAATCCAACCAGTTGAAGTCGGCGTTTCTGGCAAATATGAGCCATGAGATACGGACTCCTCTTAATGCGATTGTTGGTTTTTCCAATATATTGGCTTCGACGGATGAAGTAGAGGAGAAAGAGGAATATATCAATATTATTGAAAGTAACAATGTGCTTCTTTTGCAGTTGATCAGCGATATCCTGGATTTGTCGAAGATCGAATCCAATACGTTGGATTTCGTAAATGTGGAGGTTGACATAAATGCTTTGCTCCATGAGTTGCAACAATCCATGCAACTGAGAGCTTCTGATAAAGTACAGGTCGTATTTGAGAAGACAGTCTCCGAATGTTATGTCCTGACACCTAAAAGCCGCCTGATGCAAGTGATTACTAATTTAATGACAAATGCAATCAAATTTACGAAAGAAGGATTTATCCGGTTCGGATATTCGATCGATGCAAATAAACAGCTTCGTTTTTACGTTTCCGATACTGGTAGCGGTATTCCGGAAGAGCAACAGAAAAAAGTATTCGAACGTTTTGTTAAGCTCAACAATTTTGTGCCGGGATCAGGTTTAGGACTTTCTATTTGCCAGATGATCGTTCATTATATGGGTGGAAAGATCTGGCTTGAGTCGGAAGTTGGAAAGGGTACCACTTTTTGGTTTACTTTCCCTTATACTCCGGTTGTAAAGAAAACTGTTTCCGTTCCGGTTTATGAGAGGAAAGAAGTGGAAAGCGATAAGATAGTGATCCTTATCGCTGAGGATAATGAGGGAAATTTCAAGCTCTTTGATTCTATATTGAAACATGAGTATAATCTTTTGCATGCCTGGAACGGAAAAGAGGCGGTTGAACTTTACCGGAAACATCAGCCCCATCTCATCTTGATGGATATAAATATGCCGGAGATGAATGGATATGAAGCAACCGGCGAGATCCGTAAGTTGTCAAAAGATGTGCCGATTATTGCAGTTACGGCATACGCCTTTGCTTCCGACGAACAAAAGATTATGGATAGTGGTTTTGACGGTTATACCGCAAAACCGTTAAATGCGAAAGTGCTGAAAAAACAGATAGGAGATGTTTTGAAGATGAGGTTGTTAGTTTTGTAATATTTCGCGGATAGCTTCCGGCAGGAAAAAACGTATATCTCTGCCTGCCCGGAGCGATTGGCGGATAAAGGTGGAAGAAATCTCGATTTGCGGAGCCTCTACATAACGTATATGCGGCATACTGTTATCCAGCTTCACTTCATATCCTCTGCGAGGGTAGATCAGAATCGGATAATTGGCAATGATCGTTTCGGATTCTTTCCAACGGTTGATCAAAGTCCAGTTGTCCGCCCCCATAATAAAATGAAACTCCCGTTCGGGGTACAACCGTTCGAGGGCACGAAGCGTATCGATTGTATATGTAGGTTGAGGAAGTGAGAATTCGATGTCACTGACATGGAATTTCGGATAACCTGCGATGGAAGCCTCCACCAGTTTGTAGCGAAACCGGTCGTCCATTAATTCATCTTTGGCTTTCAGAGGGTTATGGGGGGTGATAACGAACCATACCTCATCCAATCCCGCAAATTCACACAGCCAGTTGGCCAGTGCCAAATGGCCGATGTGAACCGGATTGAACGAACCGGAAAAGATTCCGGTTTTCTGTTTCCTGTTATCTTTTACCGTTGTTTTTTCCACTTTATAAAGTTGAATGCCTGTACGCCGAATACAAGTCCGGTTGCGAATGCAATAAGATATTCTTTATAAATGAGACCGGCAATGCAGGTTCCCAATGCCACGATTCCGGTCAGTGCGAAAATATATCCCCATTTACGAGATAGTTGCCCCTTGTTATTCATTTTTTGACAGAAAATCTTTTATTACTTTCAATGCTTCGGCCTGTGCTGTCGCAAGGTCGTCGTTTATAATGCAGACATCGAAATGAGGAATGAACCCCAATTCAAATTCCGCTTTTGCGATACGGCTTTCGATCACTTCGGGAGCATCCGTTCCGCGACCTTCCAGGCGTTCACGCAGGTGATCGATACTGGGGGGCTGAATGAAAACCGACAAAGCACGGTCGCCATAGAACTTCTTGATATTGCAGCCGCCTACTACATCGACGTCGAATATCACGTTATTACCTTTGTTCAGGATGCGTTCCACCTCGCTTTTCAGAGTCCCATAATATTTATCGGTGTAGACTTCCTCATATTCCAGGAATTCATCGGCTGCGATGCGTGCCCGGAATTCGTCGGGAGTCAGGAAGTAATATTCCACACCGTTCTTTTCTGTCCCACGCGGCGCACGGCTTGTTGCCGAGATGGAAAAATGCAGGTTCAGGTTCTGTTTCAGCAGATAGTTGATAATGGTTGATTTACCTGAGCCTGACGGAGCAGAAAATATAATGAGTTTACCAGCCATATTATAAAACGTTTAGTACCTGTTCTTTGATCTGTTCCAATTCGTCTTTCATCTGAACGACGATCTTCTGCATTTCAGCATGGTTGCTTTTCGAACCGAGGGTATTGATTTCGCGTCCTATTTCCTGTGCGATGAAACCCAGTTTTTTGCCTTGTCCATGTCCGTCCTTTATTGTACTGATGAAATATTTCAGGTGGTTGTCGAGGCGGTTCTTTTCTTCGTTGACATCCAGTTTCTCAATGTAATAGATCATTTCCTGCTCGAAGCGGTTCTTATCGTAATCCTGGTTTGCCACCTTTTCAAGGTTGTCCATGATACGTGTTTTGATCTTTTCGATACGTTCGCCTTCGTATTCTTCCACTTCTGCAAGTAAGCGGGCGATGTTACCGATCTTTTCTTCGAACAGCTTCTGCAGCATGGCTCCTTCCTGGATACGGAAATCACAAAGATGCTTGATGGCCCCTTTTACAGCAGTGAAAACAACTTCCCATTCGCTTTCGTCTACCTCTACAATTTCCGACTTGATAACATCCGGCATTTTCAGTAATGTCTGGAACCAGTCTGTAGGAAGTGCGATATTCAGTTTGTCAGCGATGTCTTTGATCTGGCTGTAATAACTTTCAAAAGCAGTGAGATTAATCTGTGTAGGAGTATCTTTTCCTATATATTCAATGTAAATGCTGAAATCGACCTTGCCCCGTTCGAGCGACTGAAGCAGCTGGCTACGGATTTGCATTTCTTTATCTTTGTAGATAGACGGAATGCGGGTTGATAAATCCAGTTGCTTGCTGTTGAGCGCTTTTATTTCTACGGTTACCTTTTTTGAAGGAAGTTCGGCTGTAACCTTACCGAATCCAGTCATTGATTGTATCATTGTTCTAAAAATTTGTGCAAAGATAGCTTATTCAGTTGATAGTTGACAGTTGACAGTTGACATTTATTCGTCGCGATAGAGAAAAAGTTTGTTTTTTTCGCTTTGTTACAGAGACGATTTTGTACTTTTGCGGCCAATTAATTCGGTTGATAACTGATAGAGTAGTTTTGAAAAATATCTGTCACTTGTCAACCGTCAACTGTCAATTATTATGTCTTGCATTTTAAATATTGAAACATCGACCTCTGTCTGCTCCGTTGCTCTGTCGGCCGGCGGTGAGGTGCTTTTTGAGAAAAGTTCGTTTGAAGGTCCTTCACATGCTGCCTTGCTGGGCGTTTATGCGGAAGAAGCCATTGCGGTAGTGAAAGCGAAAGGCTTGGAGCTGGAGGCTGTAGCTGTCAGCAGCGGTCCCGGTTCATATACCGGATTGCGTATCGGCGTATCGGTTGCCAAAGGATTATGTTTCGGATACGGCATTCCATTGATCGGCGTTCATACATTGGAAATACTGGCTGTTGCAGCTTTGAAACAGCAGCCTGCCGACAAGGATAATTTGTATTGTGCGATGCTGGATGCCCGCCGTATGGAAGTATACGCAGCTATTTACGATGCGGATTTGAAAGAAGTTCGCGGAACTTCGGCTGATATAGTAGACGCCGATACCTATGCTTCTTATCTGGAAAAAGGCAAAGTTTGCTTCTTCGGCAATGGTGCTGCCAAATGCCGTGAAGTGATCGCTTCCCCGAATGCCATCTTCCTGGATGATATTCATCCGTTGGCGGTTAATATGATTCCCCAGGCAGAAAAGGCATTCGCAGCCGGTCAGTTTGAAGATGTAGCTTACTTCGAACCGTTCTACCTGAAAGAGTTCCAGGCTACGATCGCTAAGAATAAAGTGCTGGGGTAGGTTATACCTCTTCGCACTTTACCATATCCCATCCCCGGAACTGCAATAGCAGCCGGTGTAGGGTTGTTCCTTCAGCCAATTCTTGTACTTTTTTATCTTCACTATATTGGTATAATTGACTACGTCCTTCTTTTGCCTGTGCTTCAAGCTCCTTATCTGTTGCATTACGGGTTGCATATTTTAGTTCGAGGATGTAGCTGTGTTTTATATCGGGATAACGCTGTCTGTTTGGCAAAAGGAAAAAGTCACAATATCCGTAATTCATTTCCAGTTCAGGTTCTACCAGATAATAGGAAGACAATGCCAGGTACGCTTTCAGAAAACCCTGTAAATTCCTTTCACCTTCCATTGCATCACGTACGGACGAATTTTCACGATAAGCACGTGCAACAGCTTCAAAGAATGGTTTCCAAAGACCGTCGAAAGCAAGGTTGTCAATCAAATCTTGTAGGTAAGATAAATTGACAGGGTATGTTTGCTGGTAGTAATCGCGAAGGAAACCTAGATATTGTTCTCGAACGCAATTATTAGGAATACACATCTTCAGGCGGTCACCGCGTGTACCGCATATAGTGAGTAATCCGTAATAATAGAGTAGGCTTCTGAAATTGTCGTGCTCTGCTATTTTCTCTGCTGGAAACGAGGTATGCAAATCAACAATGATTTCACCCTTTGCGGCAATCTCTTCGATTGTACTCATACGATTCCCTTCGTGTGTACTATCATGATCGATGCGGGCAAGCATTTTCAATTTGCTGTAATCCGTACGAATATTTTTGTCTACCATCTCATCCGGCGCACGATGTCTCTGTATTTGAAAATTCAGATAATAAAGCGTCATATCACAATTGAACACCCTGTCCTCATTCAAACTTTTAGGTGCAAAACAATAGTTGTTATACCATGGCTTCATCTCTGTTATCATTGTTTCAATGTCGCCAGTTAACACATTATTCTGATGATAATAGTGGAACATTTCGCGAACTTCCGTTTCGTTAAATCCCATCATGGAGTTGAATGTTTCGTCTGTTGAAATATTCCAGTCGATATTATATCCGCTGGAAAGATCGTCCAGTGTAACGGGGCTGACACCCATCATGAAGATACGATCGAACATTCCCTTGAACTGTTTAAAATATTCGCGGTAGAAACCACTGGCATGTGTAAGGTCACGGAACATTTTTTGTCCGTGTTCGCTTAGTATGACATTCGTGAAGTTATCGTATTCATCAATAATAAGGTACAACGGATGATTTTTCTCTTTTGCTTTTACTTCTATGTAAGAAAGTTTAGCCTTTGCGCTTTCCAGGCTTTCTACCGTTGTCTTGAAGTCGGCATCATAGAAAGGGGCATATTCGTGTGCAAACTGATTAATGATAATACTGCAATACTCATTAAAGCTTGACATCATATCGCTTCCTGGTAATGAACATCCTGCTTTCGAGAAGTCGAAGTAAAGGACCTGATAGCGGTTACGTTGATCAGTCGGATGTTTTCCGATCCACAGATCTCCGAAATATTTGTCGAAATTCTTCTGTTGCAAAATGTCATAGTAGGTACGCATCATACTTAAGAACAGGCTTTTCCCGAAACGCCTCGGACGAATGAGGAAAAGATAGCTGGGCATCTTTTCAATAAGCGGCAAATACTCCGTCTTATCCACGAAATAAAAATTATCGTTCCTCATCCGGTTGAAATCGGATATTCCGTATGGTATACCTTTTACTTGATTCATAATGGCAACTTTTTAATAATGAATACAAAGTTAATTTATTCCGGTAAATAAAGCAATGATCGTGAAGATTCCACTATCATATTCCTATCATCTTATCTAAAGTAATTTTTGAAAATAACTATCATACTATCATTATTTTGTTTAATATGTTGTTTATTAGTCTTTTATATTATGATGGTTGCTGTTTTAAACTATCATTCAACTATCATCAACCATCATTCATGATAAGTGTGTTGTAATGCTGAAATCTATAAATAGACAGGTCGGAAATATATCGTATAAAATGAAATAAACTATTGAAAAACATTGCTTATGTGCTATCTTTTTATTATATTTGTAAGGAGGAAAAGGTGTTGACATCCGGGTCTGAATACCCCTGAGACCCGGGTGTGAGCATCGTTCAGATCCGGGTGTAAAATGGGGTGAAATGCCCGTTTTGGTGAAGTTTTCTAGTATTATTATTAAAATAAAGTACCGACCTATGGCACATTTCTATGTAGTTCGCACTAAATCGGATAAGACAGGTCCGATAGAAAAGAAACTGTTTTATGGAGTACCCGTTACGACGGGGCGGATCACCACCGAGGAGTTGGCGGAAGAGATCGCTGATCGCTGCTCATTGACGCGCGGAGATGTGCTTGCCACAGTCTGCGAGATGAGCGACATTATTCTTGAACGTTTGAAAGAAGGCTATTCCGTCGAACTGAAGGATATGGGTGACCTGTATCTCTCGGCTGCGAGTAAAGGGTATGAAAAAGAGAAGGATTGCACGCCGCATCGGGTAAAAGCGAAACGCGTTTGTTTCAGGATGGGCGCGCGATTACGTAAAGAAATGCAGTTTTTTAAATTTGAAAGATACCCGTTCGAATGAAAGTAAGCCAATATCGTTATAAGAATGACCGGCTTATGTTACAGATACGTAGCCTGGAACCAGTGGTGGAGATGTTACGCTCGGATAAAATGGGAGTACAGGTGGCTAATGTCCGTACCAGTTTACGCTTTTCATTGCCGGGGCGTACGAACGAGTGGGTACGGAAATTGCCTGTGATCGTGTGGGGGGCAACATTTCTGCGAAAAGACGGGAAGGTACAGATGAAAAACTATACCGGGTATGTCGTTTTGGAAGTGAACGGTTTATCCGGCCCGGAAGAAGCCGCATCGATACGTGAGGAGGCGGCTGCCATGCCTCAGACCATGCTGGCTTTCATTGGATTGAGCGGCAAGTCCGTGAAGATTGTCGTGCCTTTTACGCTGCCCGATGGCAAACTGCCGCGTAGCCGGGAGAAAGCCGTTCTTTTTCATGCGGCGGCCTATCAGCTGGCAGTCAAGCATTTTCAGCCTCAGTTGAGCAGCATGGTCACGTTGAAAGAACCGTCGCCGGAACGGGGAACGCGTGTCAGCTATGATGCCGGACTGTATTATAATCCGACGGCTGTATCGATCCGGATGGAACAACCGTTACGGATGCCGGAGGAAAGCGAACTCCGTATCGTTCAGGAGGTTCCGCTTGATCCGATCGAACGCCTGTTGCCGGGTGTGAAACGTAACACTCAGATTGCAACCCTATTCAGTATCGTGCTGTTGGAGGCGGTCCGTAAGTTTGCCGGAAAGGAGAGTGACGATCTGCATGCATTGTTTACGGAGATGGCACACAATAGTTGCCGCCTTGGGATTCCCGAGGAAGAGGCGGTAGGGTGGATCTTACGGTATGAGGCTTTGAAGCCTCATGAATTGCTGGTGCGGCAGGTATTCCGGGGAGTTTATTTATTGAAGAAAGCGATCGGAGGTAAATTGCCTTTGCCGGAATGTCTTTCGATGGTGATGCAACTGGATGAATTCATGGCAAGACGTTATTTCTTCCGGATGAACGAGATGAGCGGGGAGGTGGAATATCTCGACCGTTCGGTCATACAGTTCGCGTACCGGCCTTATACCCAGAAAGTGCGTAACAGTATTTGCCTGGAGGCTCAGAAAGAGGGGTTGAATGTGTGGGATAAAGATATCGACCGGTATGTATATTCGGATCAGATACCATTGTTTCATCCGATTGATGCTTTTCTGGCGAATCTTCCGGTATGGGATGGCAAATCGCATATTCGCGAGATGGCTGCGCGGGTTCCTAACAATAACCCGTTATGGAGTGATTGCTTTTATCGTTGGTTTTTGAGTATGGTAGCTCATTGGATGCAGCTGGATAAAGAACACGGAAACAGTACGACACCATTGCTGGTAGGTGACCAGGGATGCGGCAAATCGACCTATTGCCTGAACTTGCTGCCTCCGTCGCTTCGTCCTTTTTATACCGATAGCATCGATTTCGGTAATAAGAAGGAGGCAGAGCTGGCTTTGCATCGCTATGCTTTGATCAATATCGACGAGTTCGATTCGGTAAAGGCTTCGCATCAAAGTTTTCTGAAGCATGTTTTGCAAAAGGCCGTGGTCAATGCCCGCTTACCTTATCAGAGTACGACGCGCAGCCTGCGACGTTATGCAACCTTTATCGCTACCAGCAATAATTTCGATCTGCTGACCGATCCGACCGGAAGCCGTCGTTTTATCTGTGTGGAGGTGGAAGGTCTGATAGATTATCTCCAGCCGGTCGATTACGAGCAGCTGTATGCCGAAGCAAAAGAGATGTTGCGCCGTGGCGAACGGTATTGGTTTACGCATGAGGAGGAGACGGCAATCGTTGAGAACAACTGGCGTTTCCAGCAAATTCCTGCGGAAGAGCAATTGTTCCTGCGTTATTTCTGTATTTCAGAGGATACGGAAGGGATAGAGCCTTTGCTGGCATCGGAGATATTGGATATAATTGCAGAGAAACAACCCGGTTTGGTTATTACGAAGAAGATGATACTCAACTTTGGTAAACTTTTGAAGCGAAATAATGTACCTAATAAGCGGATGACGCGAGGGACTTGTTATTATGTTGAATTGATAAGAGATTGATTATTAGTGTTATGGGCGAATTGTGAATGATGGTATGATAGGTGCTATGATAGTTGAAAAATAGAACTATCATAGTGCTAATAGCTTTGTAGTAAGTAGTTTGTGTTAGAGAATGAGAGTATGATAGTTAGATATGAGATATTTTACTATTTACCTAACAAAGGGGGTTTTAACCCCCTTTGTTATTATTGAAGATGATACTATCAATAGTGATGTGCATCAAGTTTTAGTTCATTCGGTGCCAGCGTCTTTCCATTTTCAGATGACAATAATTTCCAAAATACAGTTTTCTCGCTTTCGTTGTAGACCAGTGAACCTTTGTGTATTCCACCATCTTTAGTCGAATAAGTGATCATGACCGTGTTTCCTTCCAGCACAGCAGACTCCAGTTTCCCGTTTTCTCCCTTATTATCTTTCATGGAAATGGAAGCTACTTCTCCTTTTTTTATTTCTCCGTCTTTGACTTTCAGACTGACAGCAAAGGTTTTGCCTGTAGAAGGATCTGGTTCTTTGGCGTACCATGTTCCGTTAAAAGCTGACTTTTGTGCAGAGGCGAAGAACGTGACTAAAAGAAATAAAACAATCAGGGTTTGTTTCATCTTCCGGTTATGTTAGAATTTTAAACTGACACCCAGACTCGCATAAGCAATTCCGTATCCAACTTCGGCAAATGCTCCGAAATTGTCTGTAAAAAAGTAGCGGGCACCCACTTGGATGGCAAAACCTATTCCACTTCCGTCTGCACTACCGATTGCACTTTCATCATATCCTTCAGCAATCGCTTTTGCTTTTACAATTTCATAACCCAGCATTAACCCAGCGTAAGTATCCAGTTTGTCGACAAACTGATAATGTAGGTTTCCTCTTACACCGATCATAATATCATTATATTTCCAACCAACTTTTACCTTTTGAAAAGTTTGTTCGTCTTTATCCGAGTAATATCCCAGATAACCGCCAAGTCCGATGGAACCGTTTCCGTCAAACAGATTATCGACAATGCCACGTTCGTATGATACGGCAACCGGGATACCGCTACCGACTCCTACACTGGCACTTACCATATTATCTCCTTTTTTGAAAACGTCTTGCGCCTGAATAGTTAAGGCTGACATGATAAATGCGAAAAATAATAATACTTTTTTCATACAAGTTTGTTTTTTAAGTGTTTATAATTGAAAGTTATATTTTCCACAAAGGTAAATAGTTGTTTATTTGTAAATCTTGACTTAGATTAAGAAAATCAAAGTAAGAAAGGTTTGTTGACGGGTTTATTGTAATGGAACAATCTGTGGTATTTCATTTTTGTAATCAGGCATACATTGCCCGATATCGGCTTTGCGGTAACTGGGATCACATAGCAGATAGCGTTTTTTGTTAAATTGTATATAAGTACCGGGGATATTCCCGTTTAAGGCAACTCCTGCAACAACATGGTTGCTATATTTTAATAAAATAGTATCGAGTTTCAGTGTCTTGCGAACTATATAGGCAAATAAAACCGCCCGGTCTTCACAATCGGAGAAGGGATAGAAGAATGTTTCTTCGGGAAAGAACGTTTTCTCGTATCCGAATTGTTCTTCGTCTGTCTTATAAGTGAAAGTTGATTGGCAGAAATGGAGCAGATCATTTAATGTCTCCGGTACGTTTTCAAGATCATTGAATTGGTTCAGAAAGGAGAAAAGACTATCCTCGAATATAGGGTCAGCCACGGCATTTGTATAAATGGTTAAATCGGTAGAAGGGATATTTTGAAAGAAGCGGGTACGCTCTCTATTTATTGTTATGTTAAAGCTGGTATCCTGATAAGTATGGAAAATGTCGAATGAATCATTTCCCAGATCCATATTCTCTTTGATTTCCAATGAAAGGACTTTTTCGGTTTTGTTTTTAAATAGAGGAAGTGTCCTGACGATCGTAGAAGATTGGAGTGCCTTATCGGTAAACAAGAAATACTTTTTTTTATCTTCGTACAGAAAAGGTTGATTATAAACGATTTCCCGAAAAGGAACAAGTAGTACTATAGTCTGGTCGATGATGCCGAGACGTACGTTATACCCATAACTGAATAATATGAAATGCCTGAACAGAGTACATACATTTTCGTCAGAAAGTTGAGGCAGGTGGTTGCAGACTTCTTTGACAAGTAAAAATAATCCCCAGTCGTTGAGTTTATGCTTTATTTTGAATGAGAAGATATCAGCTATTAGCTGATCGGTTTCTTTGCATCCGAAACTTTTCCACAAATGTCCGATCTTATCTTTCCCGGTTCCATTAAGTACGGATGGGGGTGGGGTATGAGTTAGAGGAAAAGTGGTACCATAAAAAGGTATGATTGCCTGGTATGTCTGTTTTTCCTGTTGTTGTGAGTTGATTTCTATTGGAGGAATAAATGTGTTATCCGGCGTATCACCTATTTTGTATGAAGTTATTTCATCGGAGTAAATAGATTGGTTCGGTAATGCATCGGGTATTGTATCCGGCTTAGATTGGTTGAATCGGTTCAGGCCTTTGTAAAGCTGGAAATCAATCCATGTTTGTTGAAGATATTTTGCGTATTCCTGTTCTCTTTGTCTTCGGAAGTCTTTGTATTCCTGACGTAGTTGTTCCAATAACTCTCTGTCGGATTCGGATTGCTGTGCATGGATATAACTCGTACATAATATGAAACAGAGCAGTAGTCGTATTGGTCTCATGGCAATAGAAAGAATAAAAAGGTGTGTTACCTTCGCTATTGCAGGTAGCACACCTTCAGTTGATTATCTGTTTGTTTTTACTGCGTTTTTTCAGAAGTATAAATAGTTTCTACTTCGGCAGCTGTCAGTGGCCGATCGTAGAGACGTACATTATCTATTTTCATATTCATGGCGTCTGTAGCCTGACCGTCAAGTGTACCGCCTATCTGTATTTTAGTGCTGGAATCATCATTACCGACGTTATATTTGGCGGTTAGGTTGTCCGCCAGGTTTCCGTCTATGTACAATAGTTTTTCCACTTTGTTATCCTTGTTGGCAGAAGCAGTGAAGACAATAGAATGCCATTTCCCGTTTTGTAATTGTTTCACCGGATAAGTAAATGGATCAGGTTCTATAGATCCCATGAGTGGCATACTGAAACCTTCGTGAGAAAATCCGAATTTGTTATCTTCCACGTAAATTCGCGGATAGCATTCTCCGATCCAACTTTTACTGACACCTCCGATGATGTATCCAAGTGATCCGAAATCTTTGATCCAAAAAGAGATAGAGTAACTGTACTTACCCTTTAGCGGATTGTATGGTATATTTACTAGTTGTTCCTTGGCTGCATTGAGGAAAAGGGCTTTTCCTTTTCCGGATGGTGAGTCGGTTGTAAACTCTGGTTCGTTCAGGGCTACCCCATTCATTTTGTTTCCACTGATATCGCTTGCATCACTGTTGTCGAAAGTGTAATAGGCCAGCAGGCCGGCTGTGATATTGATATCTTCGCCGGGAGTTTCCGGATCATCCGGATCGGGAGTCGTACTTTTACTTTCGGCAAGTACATTTATTTCTGCCGTTCCGGAATTGGAGGTAATGATGATTGTCGTTGCATTAGTTTTTCCGGCTTCCAGTTTGCTACGATCTATTGTGATGCTGACCGGACTTTTTTTGTCAGCGGCAGTAGTGCCGGATATAGGGTCTATATCTTTAATCCAACTGCAATCTTTTTTTATGTTCCACTGAATTTCTGTTTTTCCGGTGTTTACTACTTCGAAAGCAAGAATGGTATTGTCTTTTCCGAAATTGAGTTCTGTCTTACTGGTTGCCAGATTGCCGGTGCCAGGTTTTAATAAGATATCGCATTGTGCCGTTTGTCCTGCGATGATGGAAACTCCGGCCGTATTGGTTTGATAACCGTCTTTAGAAACCTGTAAGGTGTACTGTCCGGCTTCCAGGTCGTTGTATTCAAAACGTCCGTCACTGCCGGTTGCAGTTTTTTTACCTCCCGGATTTAGGGTGACGCTGGCTGTGCGGATTGGTTCACCGGTAGTTTCATCCGAAACGTATCCATGTACATTACCGTTTACTTCCGCTTCGTCTTCCGTACAGGAAGAGAGCACTCCGCAAAAAAGAATCGCAGAGCAAGTCAAAATCAAATACTTAAGTCTGTTCATGTTTATAGTTGTTTATTATGTGAATTAAAAATGATAGGATAAACCGACACCATTACAATCGGGAGAGGCTACCGGATAATAGGTTATTTTGTTTTTCCGGATAATTGTTCGTTTAGCTCCGTTTGCTACCAGAGCGTCGACCAGGTTATAGACATATAGAGCAGCGGCTCCTCCTATACAGATATTCCGGAATGTAGTGCAGTTATTGGCTTTGGTAGAGTAGTTACGAATATGATCGGCATTCTGCGTTTGCCGTATTTTCTTCCTGTAATTGCTTCTCATGCTTTCGAAAGAGATAATACCTCCGGCAAGAGCTACTTCTCCTCCCATGATACATAATCCTTTGGCTGTACTGCCTTTGTATAATTGTCCCCAGCCGGGTATGATCGAACGTGCAACGGCACTGATCCCGTATTTGCGCGTGAAGCGTATCTGGTCGAATACGGCCCGTTTGTTGCTTTCCTTCGCGATCATATATAAGGTATGTAAACTATATTTACAGGAACCGTCCGGATAGCAGATGTATTCCCAGTATTCGTCTACTTTGTTGTAAATGATTTTTTGAGGCTGGCTTTTTATATCATAATTATATTCGAAGTAAGACTGGATATCTTCTTTGTCGTTTACCATATCTGATGTGGTACGTATCCGTATTTCGCCGGAAATATCCATCTCCTTTTTAATATATTCGGACAAGTCTGTCAAGCTGTTATTGCGTGCCTGTTCCAGCGTCGATGATTGATTGACGATGGTGCGATAATAAAAAGTATTGTTTCCGGGGATAGGAGGATTGTCCATCCACGATGGACGGATCTTTTCGGAGTGCCCGGTTGTTTTTTGTGCCTGTATGTTGGTGAATATGGTTAACATGCAGATTAATAAGACTATTCGATAAGTAAAGTTATTCATGCTGTGAGCGTATTAGTTGAGTGCAAATATATTTCTGTTGTTTCAAATAAATCTTAATATAGATTAAGACTCTTATCTTATTATTTTCGCTTCTGTATTTTTTAATGCCGGCATAGCCATCCCTATTCCTGCATTAATATAGCTCGGATCACAGATCATATATCGTTTGCCATCTATCTCCAAATGATCCCCGGGTATATTTTCATCGAAGCAAACAGCTGTAGCTATATGTTGAGGGTAGTCCAGTAGAACTACGTTCAGATTTAAAAGTGTACGTATTAAGAAAGCATATAGTACGGCACGGTCTTCACAGTCGCAGGCCGGATAGTAGAAACATTCATCGATAAAGAATGGTTTTTCGAAACCGAATTGTTGCTGATCTGTTTGGTATTTGAATGCCGTTTGTACGAAATACAATAGAATACCGGCTGCTTCTTTTGTTGTTTTCCCGTGAATAGCTTTCTTTAAGGATGGAAGAACCGAAAGGCTTACTTCCTGACTGGCCGGTGCTTTCAGGTAAACACTAAAATCACATTGGGGATATTCTTTATATAAATCGATCAGAGATTTATTTGTATTTGCATTTATAGCGATCTGCCGGTTTGAATAAACCCGGGAGTAAAGAGTCTCAGCCGACATTGTTTGTCCGGGTAATATATACATACTAACTTTTCGATTGGATAGGTCGAAATCTTTTTGGAAAGTATAAACCGATTGACGATTATATGTTTCGTAGCCAAATATAAAATATTTCTCATTGTCAATGTTCAGGTACATTTTATTATAGAGCATACAATCGGTGGGAATAAGTAATACCAGCTGATCGCCACTGCGTCCGCATCTGACTTTATATTCCGATTGGCATAAAAGAAACATTTGTATGATAATTTTTGAATTGTTGTCGGATTCTCGGCATAACTTGTCGGCTAACTGGCGAATGAACAGGACATAGGCCCAATCGCACCAATGGTTCTCTTTCTTCATTTGAAGAGAATGGCGTATAAAAGGTTCATATGAGGTTTGACTGAGTGACTCCCAGGCGTAAGCAATCTCTTTTTCCGATATGCCGGATAGGATGAACGGCTCTTTCAACCATTCGTCTTTCTCTTGTGCGGAACTGGGATTATTAACTGGTCTGTCGACAACTTTCGGAATATCGACCGGTTTATATCCCGGGTGCTTCTGTGTGAGTAGAGGTTCTTTAGGGCTTGGCTTGGCAGGTCGTTCTACCGGATTTTCCTGATGATAACCAGTCCAGTCTTTCTGTAGAAATTTAGAAAAAGCTTCATTCTCTTTTCTTCTGAAGTCTGTGTATTCTTGTTGCTGTTTCTGTGCAAAGTGTATATACTCCTCTTGAAGGGATTGTCCCTGGAGAAGAGAAGTTGTCAACAAACATAAGAAGTATAAAAGAGGATGAAGCCGTTTCATTATTTGTGAATTGTAAGATGGTTATTCTGTTTTGCCCATTTCTTCTTCAAAAAGTTTTTTAAACTTCTCGTATTCAAAATCAGTTCTTAGCGTTTTGTCTTCCTGTATGTTTTTCACAATATCCTTTAATAACTCCTTGTTGGCAAATTCAACGGCAACGTACACCTTATAATTCCCTTCCGGGCTTTTCATGGTTTGTTCGCATATAGTGCGTACTCCGTTTAACTTCCTGTTGACAACTGTGCGTGCCATTTCTTGAAAACGCCTTTTACTTTCATCATTTTCTCCATTCTGATAGGATGAAATATAATCTTCTGTTAATATTTTGACCTTTGCTTCAATAGCTGTCGCTATTTCCGACCGTGCGGAAGATAAAGCCTTTTTCTTGGCTATGTTCATATCTGTCGATAATCCCATCGCGCTGGCACGCACATATTCATTGCTTGTGGAGTAGTCAGGACCTGAACAAGGAACAATGACTACTGTATCACCTTGTGGAATCTGTTTGGAACTACCGCAAGCGGTAAAAGTAATTAAGGAAATAGAGGTTGCTGCCAGCAAATAATAGATGTTCTTCATATTGTTCTGTATTTATAATTAGTATGATTGTTTATTATACTTGTCGTGCTTTGCTGTTTTGTGGCAAATGTATAGTTCTTATTTGTGATAAATCTTGATGTAGATTAAGAAATTCTGGCTGTCTGTGTTGTTATATTTGTCATGAAATACAGGCGTTGAAGCTATTCATTAGCAAATTAAAACAGAGAGTTATGACAGGCAAGATGGAAAATCTAATATCGGAGATAATCAGAAAAGAATGTGAGCGTTATAGGCTTGTTGAATGGGGATTACTTTCATCAGTAGAAGAGGAAACTGATATTTTGTGCTCGTTACTATCCCTACCAGCGGATGAAACATGGGAAGATCGGGAGAGGTTCAAACAGTGGAGAAAGGAACTTCTGACTCTTTTTTATTCAAGGATGGATTATGCGGGTTTTCTTCAGAAACAAAAAGATATGGAACCGTTTCAACGTTTTCTGTTTTTTATGAGAAAGCGGATGGTTGATCGTTTATGGCAGAATAATACATTGCCCACTATTGACGCAGACCTGGTAATACCTCCTTATACTTTGGCATATAAATTCTCAAAAATGGTTGCACAGGATGAGAATATCCTTTTGTTTCGTGAGTTTAATACCATTAAGTCTCCTTTAGACTTGGAATCTCGGTGCGAAATGGCTTGTGGCAGGCGTTATCCTTTGGGGTTGAATAATTTATTTCATTATCTAAAGAAAGAAGATAAAGAATTTTGGTCTGTTATTTATTTGTTGGTGAAAAAAATGGCGGAATATGTCACTTCCAACTATCTTTTCTCCAAACTATATAAAGAGGAGACAATAGCGGATATATGGAGTGACGTATCACTGCTATTACATGATAAGACAGTAGCCGGTTTGCTTCCGGTATTTGAAACAGGGGCTCATTTCAGGCATTATATTGGTCGTATTTGTATGAATAAGTGTTATGAGGCGGAGCGTAGGAATGCTGTGAGAAAAGAGTTCGTATCGTTGGATGATCCGGTCGTTATATCTGATGTAATCTCTCAATCGATTGATACTAACAGCTGTTTAGAGAGGGTAGTGGACATGGGGAATCCTCTTCTGGACGTTGATATGCAAAACGAATATGAGGTAAAATGTGCTTTTATGGTTGTCTTGTGGGATAGGAGTGAACCTTGGTATAGCAAACTGGTCTCCGGATTGGAGAATAAAGTGGAAGTTCTGCGATTATATTATATCGGAGGTCAGTCGTATCGGGAGATAGCGATAATGCAGCTACCGGGGGGATCAGACAATGATATCCGAAAATTAGAAAATAAATTGCGTCAGGATGTATCGCGGGTACGTAAAATATTGAAAGAGCGTTTTATGGAAATGCTTTTGAAAGGAGGAAAGGAGGATTGATATGGCTGCATGTAAAGAGTATAAAGAGAAGGAGCTATTGGCTTATTTACAGAATAAGATGAACCGGAGTGAAACGGAAGATTTGCAGTTTCATTTGATTCGTTGTAAGGTTTGTCGGGATACTTTGAGGCGAATGAGATTAATGGTTGAGGAAGAAACTTTTGTTAGAGTTAGGTTTGAATGGTATAAACAGTATAAATGGTATGCTGCGGCGATAGGATTGCTTATAGTTGGTTCGGTCGGAGGTTATCTGTTTTTCAGTATCTCTGAAGGAACGGATCATCATTTGGATATGGATAAAGTGCCAACATATCACTCGGCGGATTCGGTTGAAATAAGTTTGGATAGTCTACTTCAAAAGGATAGCATACTGGTTTTGGATAGTTTTAATACAAATTCTTCTACCCACTGATAACTTTGACCTCACGGGTCTGATCTTATTTTAGATTAAGAAATATTTGTTGACGGTTCTCTAACTTTGTATATAAACAATACCCTGGTTTTTATCAGTTCTAGGCTAATAAAAGGATCTGAGGTGTTTTTGTTAATCTAAACTGTCACAAATTATGGCTTTGTGTCAATTAGAAATAGAAAGTATTATCTAAAGAATTGATGATGATCGAACAAAAGCCAATAAAGAGGAATATGGAAGACTTATACGATGAGACCTATAATTTGATGTGTCGTTATTTGAGAGAATATTATCCGGTATCTGATGAATTGTGTGATGACTTGTTTGAGAAGTGTCTTTTGGTCAGCTTTAAGAAAGGAGAGCTTTTTGTCAGTGAAGACCGAGTATGTCATAATGTATATATTATTATGAGAGGATTTTGTTCCTGCTTTTATGTGAAAGACGGTAAGGAATATATACTTTATTTTTTCAAGGAGGGCGATTTTGGAATGCTGTTTCATACTTTTCTTTCACGCCAGAAAGCATTTCTGAACTTAAAAGCGACAGAAGATACACTTGCCATTTGTGTTAGTCGGGATAATTTTGATTATTTCTGGCATAAATATCATGATTTTGTATTGCTATTTTATAAAGTGCTTGAAAGTTATGTGATAGGATTGGAAGAAAAGCATTATCTGATGCGTAGTAATTGTGCTGAAGATCGTGTGAAACATTACAGCGAAACGCATGAAATCCAGTATTTGATGAGACATGTACCTCAATATTGTATCGCTTCTTATTTGAATATGACCCCTGAAACTTTTGCCAAGATTCTGGCTCGTCGGAATAAAAATATATAAATAACATAAACAGTTTTTTTTGTTCAAACAGGCGTTTCTCTTTTGATTATATTCTTTTTCATGTATCTTTGTCTTGAATGCAGTGTTTGAAGCAAAGAGTTGTAAGACCTGCAGTATATGAATCAATGAGAAGCGTTTAAAAAATATTATCCTTAATCTGGAAATCTCGACAATTTCTTAGCGATAATAGGGATAGTAGGCAGCAAACGCTCACGTTTCTTTTCTTGTTAATAACATACATTGTTTTGTATGATCAGGATAAAGGGCGTGGGCTGTTGTTTATACTTATTATCGTGGGCAGTCGAGAGCCTCCAGATTGAGTGTAGATTACAGTTCCTGCGCCTTCTTTATTTTAATACATCCATTCCGGGAACTGATGGATGTTTGAAATGCCAAGCTTATGTATGATTATTTGAAACAGTATTATCCGGTTTCTGACGATTTTTGTGAGGTATTGTCTACCTTATGTGAGCAAAAAGTGTTTTCAAAAAAGGAGTTGTTAGTTTCTTCGGGATCTGGATGTAACAATTTGTATTTTATATCGGAAGGTTTTTGTGTCTGTTATTTTGAAAAGGATGGAAGAGAGTTTGTTGTCCGTTTCTTTAAAGAAGGGGATGTTTGTACGCCTTTACATAGTTTTTTAGGTCATAAAAAATCATTTTTTTGCGTAAGGGCCAATGAAAGAACTACTGCTCTTTGTATCAGCCGGAAGAATTTTGACTATTTGTGGCAGCATTTTGATGATTTTATCTGTTTGATTTATGCTGTTTTAGAAAAGCATGCTGTAGAGTTTGAGGAACAGTTTTATTGGATGCGAAATCTGTCGTCGGTAGAGCGTATTCGGCATTGTATAGAAACGCATGAGATCCAGATACTTCTTCAAAGAGTTCCCCAATATCTGGTCGCTTCTTATTTGCAGATGACGGCTGAGCATTATGCTAAATTGCAGAGTCGACTCAATAAAGAATAGCTTTTAATAATGTACTTTACCTGATGTTTATTCAGAATCGATTGTCTTCTTTAAACTAAATTACGACTTATACTGTTTTAAGCTCAAGTATATAAAATAACAGGATAAGGTATGAAAAAGAAAAATCTATGGTTGATCATCGGGGTGATAATTGCAATTGTTCTCCTGATGGTGTGGTTATTCGTCGGGACGACATTGGAAGAAGTGACAAATCCGGAAACTAATCCGATGGAGATTGAACAGAATGTTTGAATATCCGCTCTAAAATAGAAGAGATAAAAAAAGCTGTATCAACTAAATGATACAGCCTTTTCTTATTATTTAGCTTGCTATTATCCTAAGAATCCTAACAGGATACCGGCTGCTACCGCAGAACCGATTACACCTGCTACGTTCGGACCCATAGCATGCATCAACAGATAGTTGCTTGGGTCATATTCCAAACCAACGACCTGAGAGATACGTGCCGAGTCGGGCACGGCAGATACACCGGCATTACCGATAAGCGGGTTGATCTTGTTACCTTCTTTCAGGAACAGGTTGAAGAACTTAACGAACAGTATTCCGGCACAGGTTGCGATTACGAAAGATAATGCACCCAGACCGAAAATCTTAATAGAGTTCAGCGTCAGGAACTGTGTAGCCTGTGTAGAAGCACCTACGGTAATACCCAACAGGATCGTGATTGTATCGATCAGCGGACCGCGGGCTGTTTCAGCCAAACGACGTGTTACACCACTTTCTTTCAACAGATTTCCGAAGAATAACATACCTAACAAGGGTAGACCTGAAGGTACAAGGAAACAAGTCAATAACAGACCTACAATCGGGAAGATGATCTTTTCTGTGGAAGAAACGGCTCTCGGCGGTTTCATACGGATCAAACGTTCCTTCTGCGTAGTAAGCAGTCTCATAAACGGTGGCTGGATAATAGGTACCAACGCCATATAGGAGTAGGCCGACACCGCAATGGCCCCCATCAGGTTCGGAGCCAGTTTGGAAGACAGGAAGATAGCCGTAGGACCGTCGGCACCACCGATAATACCGATAGCACCGGCCTGGTTCGGTTCGAATCCCATCTGAAGAGCGATGATATAAGCACCGAAGATACCGAACTGGGCAGCAGCACCGATCAACATCAACTTTGGATTGGATATCAAAGCTGAGAAGTCGGTCATGGCCCCGATACCGAGGAAGATCAATGGCGGATACCATCCGGAGGTTACACCCTGATAGAGGATGTTCAGTACAGATCCCTGTTCGTAAATACCTACCTGAAGTCCTGCATCTTTGAAAGGAATGTTACCGATCAGGATACCGAATCCGATAGGGATCAGAAGCATAGGTTCAAACTCGTATTTAATTGCAAGGAATATAAAGAGCAAACCAACCAGTAGCATAACGAGATGCCCTGGAGTTGCGTTATATACTCCTGTGTAGGTGAGGAACAACTGTAGGTTATCACCCAGGAATGACATAAAACTCTCTTGCATACTCTTATCCGATTACAACGAGATCGGCACCTTCCAGTACAGAATCTCCTTTATGTACTTTAATTTCAATAATCTTACCGTCGCGGTCTGCGTTGATGTTGTTTTCCATCTTCATAGCCTCGAGAATAAGTAGAACCTGTCCTCTCTTAACAGTATCACCTACATTACATTTCAGTTGCAGTATCACGCCGGGAAGCGGAGATTTGATGGCACCCTGTGTGGTAGATGCAGCCGGGCGGGTAATAACCGATTCGCCACTGGGTGTGGTCGGAGCCTGTGCCGGACGTTTCAGAGTTACCATTTGTTTTTTTGCCGGTTTTTCCATCTTTACCTGATAGGGAGTACCGTTTACTTCTACTTCAGCGATATCGTCGACCACTGAATTGATGTGTACTTTATATACGTTGCCGTTGATGGTATATTTAAAACTTTTCATTCTTGTTTGTTTTTAGAGATAATTACTTTCTGGGTACATCACGTAAACTATAGATTTTCGAGCTCCACGGAGAATAAGTACGTGCAACTTTACGAATGGTAAGGACAGTGTTCTCAACATCGTGGTTGTCGTCGCTCATTTCATACAAAGCAGTGGATATTGCAGCAAAAACTTCTCCCGATACCTCATCCGGAGTGCTGGCTGAAACCGGAGCTCCGGCTTTCTGAGCATTACGCTTGCTGGCTGCAATAGCTGCTTTACCTACCTGTTTAAAGATAAGGAAGAGGAGGAGTAATCCCATGAACACAACAGCCATAGCTGTAATGGTCATACCAATACCCAGAGAATCGTTCGTTTTGAAGTTTTCAATCTTTTCGTTAGAGTCTAACGTCAGGTTGTTTGTGCTGGGAGTAACTTTAGGAAGTATACCCCATTCTTCTCCTCCGTCGATTATTCTACCGTAGCTAATGTCACTTTTCTGTGCAGCCGGAATAGTAATTTCATCGATCAGTGTTTTACCGTCAGCATCGTATAGACCGATATAATTCTCTTTGGACGGATCTAATGTGAAGTTGACATGGAAAGTACCACGGCTTGGTTCTCCGTCAGCCCAGAATAATGTATGCTGGCGGGGCGGTATTTGAGTAAGTACATCACCCTTTGGAATTGGATATTTCTTCGGATTGTTTTTGTCATCTGTCAAAAAACATCCTGCGATATTGACCGTTCCGGCAGAAGTATTGAATAACTCTATCCAGGGGTGGCGTTTGCCATAGTCGTCAACGAAATTGTCGTCGTTGATGACCAGCACTTCATTTATTCGCATGGAGGTTGCACGCTGTGCCTGTGCTCCGAATGAAACGAGCAACACGAACAGTAGCAATACTCCAAATCTTTTGTTAATCATATTCATTTCCTGTTTTAAGAATTATAGAGGCAGATTGTCATGTTTCTTAGCAGGATTGCTTAACTTTTTAGTCTGCAATTGTTGTAATGCGCGAATGATGCGGAAGCGTGTGTTACGCGGTTCGATCACATCGTCGATATAACCATATTGAGCAGCATTGTACGGGTTTGCGAATGCTTTTTTGTATTCCGCTTCTTTCTCTGCTGTTGCTTTTGCTGGATCTTCGGATGCGGCCACTTCTTTTGCGAAGATAACTTCTACTGCACCGCTCGGGCCCATTACTGCGATTTCTGCAGTCGGCCATGCGTAGTTCATATCGCCACGCAGGTGTTTAGAACTCATCACACAGTAAGCTCCACCATAAGATTTACGCAGGGTAACTGTAATTTTAGGTACAGTTGCTTCACCGTAAGCATAAAGCAATTTAGCTCCGTGAAGGATTACACCATTGTATTCCTGTCCTGTTCCCGGAAGGAATCCCGGAACGTCAACCAATGTTACCAAAGGAATGTTGAATGCGTCGCAGAAACGAACGAAACGACCGGCTTTACGTGAAGCATTGCTGTCGAGACATCCGGCCATAACTTTTGGCTGGTTGGCTACGATACCAACTGTCTGTCCGTTGAAACGGGCGAAACCAACGATAATATTTTTGGCGTAATCAGCATGTACTTCAAGGAATTCGCCGTTGTCGATAATTGTTCCGATCACTTCATACATATCGTATGACTGGTTGGTATTATCCGGAATGATATCATTTAATACATCATCCAAACGATCGATAGGATCGCTGCATTCGATCAGCGGTGTTTCTTCCAGGTTATTCTGCGGAAGGAAGCTGATCAATTTGCGGATCAGTTGCAAGCCGTCTTCTTCTGTGTCGACAGCGAAATGGGCAACACCCGATTTGGTTGTGTGTACGCTTGCACCACCCAGTTGTTCCTGGGTTACGTCTTCTCCGGTAACAGTTTTTACAACTTTCGGACCTGTCAGGAACATATAGCTTGTTCCGCGTGTCATGATGTTGAAGTCTGTCAGTGCAGGAGAATAAACGGCACCGCCGGCACATGGGCCAAAGATACCGGAAATCTGTGGAACAACACCTGATGCCAGAATGTTACGCTGGAAAATCTCGGCATAACCGGCCAAAGCGTTCACACCTTCCTGGATACGTGCTCCACCCGAATCGTTCAGACCGATGACAGGGGCACCCATCTTCATGGCCTGATCCATTACTTTACAGATCTTCATAGCTAATGACTCTGACAAAGCACCGCCGAATACTGTGAAATCTTGTGCATAGACGTAAACAAGGCGGCCGTCGATCGTACCATAACCTGTTACAACGCCATCACCCAGGAATTTTGTTTTTTCGATACCGAAGTTGGTACAACGGTGTTGAACGAACATATCGAACTCTTCGAAACTACCTTCGTCAAGTAACATGGCGATACGTTCGCGTGCTGTGTACTTGCCTTTTTTGTGCTGAGACTCGATTCTTTTTTCTCCACCACCGAGACGTGCTTGTTCGCGAAGAGCGATAAGCTCTTTTACTTTTTCAAGTTGGTTACTCATTGTATTTCTGATTTGTTGTTAGAAATGAAGTGTTTTTATTATTTTTTGCCTGGCATGCAAAGTTCTGTCAGAACGCTGCAGGTAGATTTCGGGTGAAGGAAAGCAATGTCCAAGCCTTCAGCACCACCACGGGGAGCTTTGTCGATCAGCTTAACACCTTTTTCTTCTGCTTCATTTAAAGCTGCCTGTACATCGGGTACGGCAAATGCGATATGATGAATGCCCTCGCCTTTCTTTTCTATGAATTTAGCGATAGTGCTGTCTTCGCTGGTCGGTTCCAGTAATTCAATCTTTGTCTGGCCTACTTTGAAGAAAGCTGTTTTTACTTTTTGGTCTGCAACTTCTTCGATGTTGTAGCATTTCATGCCTAAAATTTCTTCGTAATACGGCAGACAAGCTTCGATGCTTTTCACTGCAATACCCAGATGCTCAATATGTGTAATTTCCATGTCAATAATAATTTAAAAATTTATAATGCTTTTTGTTTTGCAGGCAAAGGTACATTCTTTTTCGAAGAATCAAGAAAAATTTCATCAATTATTAAAGCTAATAATGTGTCATTTTGCCAATAATTAAAAGAGCCAATGAAAGGAGGTATCTTTTATTGGCTCTTTACTCTGTTATATGATTAGTATATTCTTAGAAATCAACTATCAGACGGGCATTAAGCTGTCGGCCTGTCAGGTAGTTCGGTACGGCAAACTGCTGGTTGTCGATGTTGGTAATCCAGTAGTATGAACTTACATTTTTTATATCAAACAAGTTGAATATATCGACTCCGACCCAGATATTCTTCAAGTGGCGGAAAAAGCCCCGATCCATGATTGCGTCCGACTCCCCGGCAAGCTGGTAGGAGAATCCCAGGTCGACACGTTTGTATGCCGGAGTACGGAATACGCTTTTTACATCCTCGTATTTCGTCCGGGGGGCAATGAAGGGCAGACCACCGGAAAGAACACCTTTCAGATTCAGCTTTATACGTTTGTATCCCGGGAAATAATCCTGGAAGAAAAGTGAGACATTGTATCCCTGGCTGTTAGGCATCGGAACGGTAACCTGGTCGCGTATCGTTTGTTCGGCCTTCATTAGCGAGAAACTGATCCATGAGTCGGTGCCGGGTACGAATTCGCCGAAGAATTTGACATCGATACCCATTGCATGTCCTTTGGCGCAGTTCTCTCCGTAATAACGGATCTTGACGTTGTCGACAGTATAAGGGATGAGGTCGTCCAGTTTTTTGTAATATAGGTCGGCACTTACCTTAAAGTTCCGGTCTGCCGCACGGAATGTATAATCTCCTCCCACAATGAAATGGATGGAACGTTGCGATTTGATATCTTTATTCAGTGCAATAATATCGTTCCCCGATTCATCCCGTACAGTCGTACGTAGTTCCTTATAAAACGGTGATTGATAGTAAATACCGCTTGCTGCCCGGAATGTAAGGTTCTGGTCGAAGTTCGGAATGAATCCGAGAGATACACGCGGGCTGATGATAAACTCTTTGTTATAACTCCAATAGCTTCCGCGAAGGCCGCCTACCAGTGTAAACATCCCTTGTTTTGTACGGAACTTAAAAGCATCCTGCACATAAGCGGATAGCCGTGTGCTGGACAGGTCATTATTGGAATAAAGGTTGGAGATAACGTTTACGCCTGTTCCCGTTTGTGGGAGCGAATAGCCTGCCGAGTCGCGTTTTTCCCATTCGCTGATACGGTCGTTGATTTTTTCCATCTGTACGGTTGCTCCCCATTTGATCGTATTGTTTTTGATGCGTGCGCTACCGTAATGTCCGGCATTCATAATGGTTGAGTTTAGTCGGTTGCGTGCATGTTCATGATAACGGGCAACGGAGAGAGGGACTTGTTCTTGCTCATTTTCTTCCGCAGCATCTCCCAGCCAGTATTCGCCGGTGATGTCGTATGTTTCTATTTCCTTGCTGGTGAAGGCGGAAGCCTGGATACCCAGTTCGGTATTTTCGTTTGGATTGTGTTTTAATGTCAATGCCCCGAATAAGGTCTGGAACTTATCACTTTCGCGACTGTTAGGGAAAGCTACTTCGAATCTTTTAGCATTTTCGACCGTGCCGAAAGTTGTTTCGCGTTTATGCGGTGTGTATTTGAATGTGTTTGAAGCCAGGTTTCCCAGGAAATTAACTTCCCATTTGGGAGCCAGTTGATAGGTCATGTATGACTGGAGATCGACGAAGTCCGGCTGATATTCAGCGTCAGTGTCCATCGTTTTTAGCAATGAACGGCCTGTTTTGTAACGAACACCTGTAACCTGTGTGAATTTGCCGATCGAACTACCCACGTAGGCATTTGCTCCCAGCAGGCTGGCAGATGCCGAACCTTCGAATATTTTTGGTTTTTTATATTTGATATCGAGTACCGAGCTCATTTTATCTCCATAGCGGGCTTCAAATCCCCCGGCAGCAAAATTGACCGACTCGGTCATGTCGGGGTTGATAAAACTCAATCCTTCCTGTTGCCCGGAACGTATCAGCAAGGGTCGGAATACCTCCAGTCCGTTCACATAAACGATATTTTCATCGTAACTACCACCACGAACCGAATATTGTGAACTCAATTCATTGCTGGATGAAACACCCGCGAAAGTCACTACCAGGCTTTCGATACTGCCACCGGCCGGATCGGGTAGGAGCTTAACCCGATTAGCGTCAAGTGTTTCAAGGGTTGTCGTCTGTTTACGGATGGCAGTTGCAACCACTTCTCCCAGGTCAATACTGGTATAGTTCATTTGTACATTCAGGCGCATGTCTTGTTGTACGCTTGGTAGAATACGTTCGGCTTTATTATATCCCAGACACGAGAAAATGACGGAAACGGAGTCTCCGGGAGACGTTGTGAGCGAATAATATCCCTTTTCGTTGGTCATCGCTCCGTTCAGGGTGTTTTTTATCTGTACAAGAACCAATTCAAGCGGACTGCCATCGGCGTCACGAACATATCCTGTGATTTTAACATGCTTTTGTCCAAAAGCACTGATAGAAAATAATATAAATAGCAGTGCAGCTATCGCACGAATCTTCATAATTAATAATGTTATAGCTTTACTAACGCGAAAAATAAAGGAAGCGTATATTCAGCATGTAAAAAATCTTTATCTTTGCCCTATGGGGAATGTGTTCCCAACATAAAGAATTTAATTAACAGCTACAAAAATAAGATAAAAATGGACAGCTTTGCAACTCTTATCAAGAATAGAAGAAGTACACGTAAGTTTACCGACCGGTTGCTTTCGCCCGAACAAGTGGAGATGATACTGAAAGCTGCATTGATGGCTCCGGCATCCAAACGTAAAAATCCCTGGCAGTTCGTGGTTGTGGAAGACAAGGAAATGTTAAAAAAACTGGCTGCCTGTAAACCGGCGGGTTCGTCTTTCCTTGAAGGTTGTGCCCTGGCTGTTGTGGTGATGGCAAATGTGATGGAAAGTGATGTCTGGGTGGAAGATGCCTCGATTGCTTCCATTTACATGCAACTTCAGGCGGAAGATCTGGGGCTGGGAAGTTGTTGGTGTCAGATTCGTAACCGGCAGACGGAAGACGATACGGATGCGAATGTGTATGTCCGTAATCTTTTGGATGTCCCTTATCAGCTCGAAGTGTTATCGATTATCGGTTTCGGATATAAAGATCAGGAACGTAAACCATTTGACGAAGCACATTTGCAATGGGAAAAAATACATCTCGGTAGCTATAAGATGCCGGAAGAAAATAGTGAAGTATGAAAATAGTATTCATAGGTGCCGGTAATCTGGCGACTCGCCTGTCGTTAGCTATGCAGCGGGTCGGTATGCAGATCGGGCAGGTATATAGCCGTACTCAGGAGAATGCCCGGCAGTTGGCTGTTAAGTTGGGGTGTCCCTGGACTACAGATCTTTCTGCTTTGCAGCCGGATGCGGATATGTATGTTTTTTCACTGAAAGATACGGTTCTGGCTGAAGCGATCGCAAAGGTAAAGCCGAACAACGGTTTGTGGATACATACTGCCGGAAGTATGCCGATGAATATTTTTGAGGGACATGCCGCACGTTATGGCGTACTCTATCCTTTACAGACATTCAGTAAGGGACGGGAGGTGAGCTTCGATGTGATCCCGCTTTTTCTGGAAGCCAATACCCAAAAGGATGCCGACTATCTGAAGAATATAGCCAGTGCGCTTTCGGAAAATGTCCGTTTTATGTCATCGGAAAAACGGCGTAGCTTACACCTGGCTGCTGTCTTTGCCTGCAACTTTACCAATCATATTTATGCATTGTCCTATAAATTGCTTGAAGAAGAAGGTATCTCTGCCGATGTACTTTTGCCGCTGATAGATGAAACGGCAGCAAAGATACATCTCATGTCGCCGGCTGCCGCTCAGACCGGTCCGGCAATCCGTTACGACGAGAATGTGATAAATAAACATCTGGCTATGCTGAACGATCCCGATATGAAATCGATCTACCAGCTTTTGAGCCAGAGTATACATAAGGAGGCCCAAAATGAGTAGTATCAATTATGACCTGACAAAAATAAAAGCATTTGTGTTTGATGTAGACGGTGTCTTGTCGTGTGATGTGGTTTCACTCCATCCAAACGGCGATCCGATGCGCACGGTTAATATTAAAGACGGATATGCCTTGCAGTTGGCGGTGAAGAAAGGTTATCATGTCGGTATCATTACCGGAGGGTATACGGAGGCTGTGCAGATTCGATTTTCCCGGTTGGGCATCGAACATATATATATGCATAGCGCCGTAAAGATACACGACTTCAAAGATTTTCTTCAAAAGACCGGATTGAAGCCGGAAGAGGTAATGTATGCCGGTGATGATATTCCCGATTATGAAGTCATGCAGCAGGTAGGTTTACCTGTCGCTCCTGCCGATGCTGCTCCGGAAATCAAACAGATTGCAAAATACATCTCTTTGCGCAAAGGGGGCGAGGGTATTGCCCGCGATGTAATTGAACAGACAATGAAAGCACAAGGCCATTGGATGAGCGACGAAGCCTTCGGATGGTAATAATAAGAAAAACAATATGCTAGCAAACTTACAGAAATATCGAATTGTGCTGGGCTCTAACTCTCCCCGCCGAAAAGAACTGCTTGCCGGACTCGATCTCGAATTTGACGTGGAAGTGATTCCCGGCATCGACGAATCGTATCCTGATACACTACCCTTTGAAGACATACCTTTATATATAGCACGTAAAAAAGCGGAAGCATATCTTGAAAAAATGTCTGACAACGAACTGCTTATCACAGCCGATACGATTGTTGCTACTTATGATCGCGTGTTGGGAAAACCTGCCGATCGTGATGAAGCTATCGAAATACTTGGTTATCTGTCAGGTCATGTACATGAAGTTGTGACTGGAGTTTGCCTGAGCACCAAAAAGAAAACAGTCTCTTTTTCCGTTGCTTCAGCGGTCTGTTTTGCTAAATTGGAAGAAGAGGATATTATATATTATGTAGACAAATACCGTCCTTTCGACAAGGCCGGCAGTTATGGCATACAAGAATGGATCGGTTATATAGGTGTAGAGGCTATTAATGGGTCATTTTATAATGTAATGGGGTTGCCGGTACAGCGGTTATATCAGGAATTGAAGAAATTTTGATTAAAAAATACCAGTAATCCTTGCATAATATATTCGGAAACAGTAATTTTGCGGTCTGAAATTCTGCAGAGGGTAAACAAGTGATACTTAATATGTATCCACCCCCGGGACATAACCTGTTTAAATATAAAAAGACAGATGTACGTAATCGTAGAAATTAACGGACAGCAGTTCAAAGCTGAAGAAGGAAAGAAATTATTCGTTCATCACATTCAGAACGCAGAAAGCGGAGCTGTTGTTGAGTTTGACAAAGTATTGTTGGTTGACAACAATGGAGAAGTTAAAGTAGGTGTTCCTACCGTAGAAGGCGCAAAGGTAGTATGTGAAGTACTGTCTCCGCTGGTAAAAGGTGATAAAGTGCTGATCTTCCACAAGAAGAGAAGAAAAGGTTATCGTAAACTGAACGGTCACCGTCAGCAGTTCACTGAAGTGAGTATTAAAGAAATTGTTGCTTAACGTTTAAAGGAGAAAAGAAGAAATGGCACATAAGAAAGGTGTGGGTAGTTCTAAGAACGGCCGTGAATCACAAAGCAAGAGATTAGGTGTTAAGCTTTTTGGTGGTGAAGTTGCTAAAGCTGGTAACATTATTATCCGTCAGAGAGGTACAGTTCATCATCCGGGTGAAAACGTTGGTATCGGTAAAGATCATACGTTGTACGCTTTGAAAGATGGTGTTGTTACTTTCCGTAGAGGTAAAGAAAACAGATCTTTCGTTTCTATCCAGGAAATCGTAGCAGAAGCATAATTCGCTTTACTCGAAAGAATAAGAAAAGCGGAATGTCCGAAAGGAGGTTCCGCTTTTTTGTGTTTGGTATCATCGGGATGAGGCTAATGTTTGTTTTGGGAGCTGAATAAAACGGTGAAAGCACTTCCAGCACCTTCCTGGCTTTGCACATGCAGCTTTCCGTTGTGGAGTTTGACGATTTCCCGCGAAATACTCAGTCCGATACCGTTACCGTTCTTTTTAGAACTGAAGAACGGGATAAATATCTTGTCACGTATCGCATCGGATATACCGCATCCATTGTCGGCAACGGTGATGTAAGGATGTCCTTCGTTATCACAGCCGGAAAAAAGATGGATTTCCGGACTCTCCTTTTCTTTTACGGCATAAGTCGCATTGGTGACAAAATTAATTATCACCTGTTCGATCAGATCCCTGTCCATATAGGCTGTCACGTCCGCATTATCTGTTTTAAGAGTGAATCCGATCCCTTTCTGCTGCAAAGACGGGTTCATCAGGGAATGAATAGCGTTTAACAGTTCGTAGAGGTTGTAGAATTTCATGTCAGGCACTATTTTTTGGCTTAAACTACGATATGTCTCGGCAAATCGTAACAATCCGTCACTCCGCCGGTGAATGGTGTCCAACGCAAATTCCATATCTTCCACATCCGGTTCCGACAGCGGGGAAGAAGTTTCTTTCAGTGCATGTATCTTCCTTCTGAGCGTATCCGAAAGAGAGGAGACGGGTACGATAGAATTCATTATCTCGTGGGTCATCACATTAAGCAACCCTTTCCAGGCGCCCGATTCGACCTCTTCCATTGTGGCGCTTACGTTGTGGAAAGCTATCAGCTTATAGGTTTTTCCTCCTGTTTGAAAGACGGAAGCATTGGTCATTGTTTTGATGGTTTGTTTCCGGGCATGGATAGTCATCAGGGTACTTTCATTTACCGGAATATCGAGTAATTCATTGAACAGGTCTTCGTTCTGTTTTTTCAGCCAGTTGATATTCTTGATATGAGGAATGTTGAGCATCGTTGTAAAAGCGTCGTTCATCCATAACGTTTCATAGGTTTCTATATCGTAGGCGAGAATGCCGGTGTCGACCAGTTCCAACATTTCTTTCAGATAATGTTGCTGGGCTTCTTTTTCACGTGCCAGGTTCAGGAAAGCATCCGTGATGGTTTGGAAGCGCGGATATTTTTTTGAAAAGTCTTTGTAAAGAATCGACTCGGCAAATTCGTCGATTTCCCGGTTTGTTTTTCTCCGTACATATATTATATATATAAGGAGCAGGACGATTAGGATGGATAACAGGATGGTCATAGTCCGTATTTTTCTAACCGGCGGTATAAAGCTCCCCGGGTCAGTCCCAGTTCTTTGGCCGCTTGTGATATGTTTCCGTTATGTTTTTGGATCACCTGCTCGATAGCGGCTTTTTCCAGATCTTCTAGGTTGTGGGTAGGTATCGTCTGGTTGTTTTCTTCCGGTTGTTCCATAGGCGAGAAGGTGATATCCTCGGCTTTCAGCACATTGCTGTCTGACATGATAACACCTCTTTCTATGGTATATTGCAATTCGCGTACGTTTCCCGGGTAATGATACAGCATCAGTTTCTTTTTGGCTGAGTCGGATAAACGGAACTTTTGCTTGAAATACTTTTTCTCATACATCTCCAGGAAATGTTCTGCCAACAAGATAATATCTTCACCCCGTTCACGGAGAGGGGGTACCGTTATTTCTACCGTATTGATCCGGTAAATCAAGTCCTTACGAAAACGTGTCTCATTAGCCAGTTCCCGTAGCGGTAGATTGGTGGCGGATAACAAACGGATATCCACCGGTGTCGGTGAATTGGCACCCAGACGTGTTACCTCCCGGTTTTGTAATACGGTCAGCAGTTTAGCCTGTTGTTGTAAAGTGATATTACCTATTTCATCCAGAAAGAGTGTACCCTTGTCGGCTGCCTCGATCAATCCGGTTCGGTCTTCGCGTGCATCTGTAAAGGCTCCTTTTTTATGTCCGAAAAGCTCACTTTCGAAAAGAGTTTCTGTCAGGGAACCTACATCCACTTTTATATACGGGTAGTTCCGGCGCAGGGATAACTGATAGATATAACGGGCTACCAGATCCTTACCCGTCCCGTTTTCTCCCAGTATTAGTATATTGGCATCGGTAGGTGCTATCTTTTGTAATTTATGAAACAATAGCTGCATACTTTCCGAAGCTCCTACAATCTTTGCATCTGTTTTCCTTTCATTTATCTTTTCTTTGACATCGGAAGATGTTTGCTTGTGAAGCGTTTCCGTCAGGATATTTATCAGGTTTTCATTATGCCAGGGCTTGACGATAAAGTCGGCTGCCCCTTCTTTCAGGCTTTTGATTGCCAGATCGATATCTGCATAGGCGGTGATCATGATGACGGATTGGGCAGGTTTCCATTTCTTTATTTCCTTCAACCAGAAAATACCTTCATTGCCCGTATTGATGGAACTTCTGAAATTCATATCCAACATAACAATGTCGATATCGTTGGTCATGATCAACTTATGGATATTTTCAGGATTTGTTTCAGTCAATATCGTTTTTACTTCCATCTTCAGCAAGAAACGTACTGCGGTCAGAACGTCTTTATCATCATCAACAATCAGTATATTTGCCTGGTGTAAGTTCATAATAACTCTTTTTAGTAGATTGCAAATATATCAAGAATGAGGTGAATCCCAAAGTTGTTTCTGTTTTTTGTCCACAGGCATACAGAAGGTGTCCGTTAATGGACACTTTGGAAATTGGAGTATTTGACTAATAGGTTAATAGATAGTGTGTTAATGTTTTGGTACGCTATTTGTTCCTGATTATGTGTAATATGCTGAATAACTTATAAGACTATGATTAGAATAAATGATTTGAGAAAAGTATACCGGACGGATGAAGTAGAGACAATTGCGCTGGACAATATGTCGCTCCATGTAAAGGAACATGAATTTGTTGCTATCATGGGGCCTTCGGGATGTGGTAAATCCACTTTATTGAATATCCTGGGATTGCTCGACGATCCGACTTCGGGTTCTTATCTTCTTAATGGTGTCGAAGTGACCGGCCTGAATGAAAATAAACGATGTGACTTGCGGAGGGAGAATATAGGGTTTGTTTTCCAGAGTTTCAACCTGATCGAAGAACTTACCGTATTTGAGAATATTGAATTACCCCTGGAGAATTGCGGAATGAAGGCTTCTTTGCGGAAAATGAAAGTGGAGAAGGCTTTAAAAAGCGTTCTGCTTAATCACCGCCGTAACTATTTCCCGTCACAACTTTCCGGTGGACAGCAGCAACGGGTGGCAATTGCCCGCGCCATAGTCAATGACCCGAAACTGATCCTGGCAGATGAGCCGACCGGCAATCTGGATAGCCAGAATGGTCTGGAAATCATGGACCTATTGACATCTCTCAACGATGCGGGTACTACCGTCGTTATGGTGACGCACAGCGAACATGATGCCCGTTACAGTCATCGTGTCGTTCACATGTTGGATGGAAAATCGGTTACGGAAAACTTCCTGAAAGAATTGGCTTACACTACAAACTAAAAAAGTAATACTAATGAATATAAGAAGATCTATCCGGATCATTTTCCGGAGCAAAACATATAGTTTTTTGAATATCATCGGGCTGGCAATCGGAATTACTTCGGCAGCGCTTATCTTCCTTTGGGTCGAGAGTAAGGTGAATTTTAATAAGGCAATATCCAATTCACCGAATATATATGTCAGTGCATTCAACTATTTCTCCGCTTCAAATGAATGTGATACTTATTTCGAATCGAATAATTCGTTGAAAAAAGCATTGGATGATGAGTTTCCCGAAGTGAAAAGCAGTGCAAGATATAATAATGAAACATTGGTTTTCATACCTGAAAATACAACCAGTTCTTTTGAAGAAAAAGGAGCTTATGCCGACTCCACTCTCTTTAATATGATCGGTATGGAATTCTTGTATGGTGATGCTTCCTATGTTTTCGAACCGCAATATTCGATCATTCTCAGTCGTTCGATGGCTCGGAAGATTTATGGGAAGGATAATCCGATAGGTAAGGGCTTGATCAATGAAGGTACTATCTATCAGGTGACGGGAGTATTTGAAGATATGCCGGATAATACCTCCTTTCAGTTTCAGTGGGTGATTCCTTTTCGTGTTTCGGAGCAGGCTCAGAGAAAATATTTTGATATAGATGGTTGGGGGTATTCCTGGTTGCAAACCTATGTCGAACTACAACCCAATGTCGACCTGTACCGATTGAATGAAAAACTAAAAGGGTTGGCTTACCAAAAAGAGGGTGAGGATTATAATTCTTTACAAATATTCCTTTATCCTCTCAACAGAAAGTTATTGTACGGGCAGTTTGAGAATGGGGTGGAAACAGGTGGAGGATATATTAAAACAGTTTATCTTTTTTTCCTGATCGGTATACTTATTCTGGTTATCGCGTGTATTAATTTTATGAATTTATCGACTGCACGTTCACAGAAACGAGCATTGGAAGTCGGGGTCAGAAAAACATTCGGAACCAAGCGGAAATACCTAATCTGGCAATTTCTGATGGAGTCGGGAATAATCATTACAATTGCTCTTTTGTTATCGATCGGGTTAATCTGGTTGAGTTTGCCTTTTTTTAACGAATTTATAGAAGCTCAGCTGACCTTTAACCTTTTCAATCCGGTAATTCTGACAGGACTGGTTACAATAGGTTTGTTTTGTACTTTCCTGGCTGGTGGATATCCGGCTTTATATCTGTCTTCTTTCAATCCGCTGATCACTTTGAAAATGCAGAAAGTTAGTAAAACAGGAGGAGCAGCATGGATCCGCCAGGGGCTGGTTATTTTTCAGTTTACGATGGCATTTATCTTGATTAGTATCACCTTTGTTATCTATCTTCAGATACAGTTGGCACAAAAACGTAATTTGGGAATAGAGAAAGAAAATCTGATACATTTCCCTGTCACCGAAGAATTATGTAATTCATCTTCTGCTGTGCAAAATGAATTAAAGAATACAGGTATGGTAGAAAACTGTGGATTCTCAAGTAGTCCGCTTTTGAAGTCCTATCTGGGAACAAATCCCTGGTATTGGAATGGGAAAGACCCGAACGATGATACATCTGTTTTTTTCAATTTTGTGTCGGATGGCTTGATTGATGCTGCCGGGATCAAACTGATTGATGGAACCGATATTGATCCTGCCAAAAGAAATGAGAAAGGCAGCAGAGGCGTTCTTATTAACGAGACCCTTGCAAAAAGAATGGGAAAAGAAGGACGTATAGGAGGTAAACTCGGCCAGTCACCGGATAATAAATGGGAGATAGTCGGCATAATGAAAGATTTTGTATTCGAGGATCTTTATGCGCTTCATCCTGGGTCGGTGTTATTTTGCTATGGTCCCAAAAGGACTGAATATTTGTTTGTCCGTCTGAAACCGGATGTAGATACATTTGAGGCTATAGGCCGGATACAAAAAGTATTACGTTCCTTTACGCCGTATCACGCATTCGAGCCGACTCTTATGACTGATCGCTTCGAGCAAATGTTCGGAGATGAGCGTCTGATAGAAAAGTTATCGGCTTTATTTGCGGTCCTGGCTATTTTCATTTCTTGCTTAGGATTATTTGGGTTAAGTGCTTTCTCTGCCGAGCAACGAACGAAAGAGATTGGTGTCCGAAAAGTATTGGGAGCTAAAATAACAGATATACTCTTCCTGTTGGGGAAAGCGTATATGGTACTTTTACTGATTGCTTTTATAATAGGTATCCCGGTCTCATTTTATGCCTCCAGTTATTATCTGAAAGATTATGCCTATCGTATCGAGCTCGGTTGGGATATTTTTGCCGGAGTAGCTTTGCTGATCACCCTGATAGCCCTTCTGACGGTAAGTTTCCAGTCGCTGAAAGCTGCTATTGCCAATCCGGTAAAGTCGATAAAGACGGAGTAAGGCTGACTTTTTGAAAATTAAAGCAAGGTATTACCCCTGTTGATGACATCTGATAAAGAATATTTATAATCTGTATCCAGTAGATTATGATATTCTTTACAGAAGTTGTCGTATATGTTTTTAGCCAGCCCTCGCTTGCCTGAGTTGCAAAGAATAGAACACTTGGTATATAGTGCATCTTCATTGATATAATCATGCAGGAAAAGCGTATCGGCAATCTGCAATTTAAATTTATTGTCGAAATCGTACGTTTTATCATTCAGCAGACGGGTCAGGATATCGATGGTCTGACTAGAGAAGTTGCTCTTAAAGTTATCCACCCAATCGGTTTCTAGGTTTGGAAGCAGCGTGCCGCGTAATAATAACTCCAGCAGTTTATTTAAGTTTTTCTGGCTTAACGATTGCTCGTTCATGATTTCATTCAAATAACGCATGGCTTCTGCATAATCGCAAACTGTATCTTTACTGAAACGGATTGTCCAGAAACTGTTTTTACTGATAATTTCGATACCGCCTACTTTATCGACCAGAACACGTAGTTTACTTAAATATACATTTCGGTTGTTCTTTGCCGATTCTTCTATTTTATCACTCCACAAATATTGGATCAGCTTAGAGCCGGAGATTCCGTTTTCCTGCTTGACGGTGAAAAGGATCAACAAAACAAACAACTGTTTTAACATAGGAGTGAACTGATCGGTAATATCTTCTCCGTTCTTATCCTTTACACAGAATCTACCTAAGAAGCGAATACTTTGTTTGGAAAAGTCGTAATAAGGTTGCTGAGGTTCTGTTTGTGGTATGACAAGCCCTTCCTGTTGGTCCGACATCTCTGTTATAACCGATTCGACCGGCATTACTGTCCCAGATACTTTTTCCGGCTCTGTCTGCTGTTTCCTTTTCTGTCTGGATAAGAAAAATACTCCCGTACTTAATATAACAAGGCCGATCATGTATCCGATATAAGCCGGAAGTTGTGATTTTCCCTCTTTTTTTCCCTGATACAAACTATTGACCGAAAGGGGAGGGAAAGAGATAGAATAGATGGATACTGACGATGTTTTGTCTGCTTTGGTCTTATTAATCAAAGCAAATAGTTTATTATTCTTGGGGGAATAAAATAAATTAGTATAGACATAGTGAGATTCCATGTTTTCTCCGAGCGGCAGGGTTATTTCTTCCAACTCTTTATTTTTAGGATCGATCTTCAGTAAAGCTCCTTTTTCTTTGACAGCGAAGACATAGAAACAATCATTGTCTTTGTCATAAAACAAGTTCTCGCCAGGTAGAAAATCAACTTTGACATTCTGGGCTTCCCATATCTTCTGTACTTTTAATGTGCCGAGATCTACGGCGTATAGATCATAATAATAGTGAGGGTATAATTCCTGACGTCCGGATTTACAACCTCTGCCGCCAAAGATATAGAGTGTGTTCCCGACGATCACGGATGCCGGAGAATATCGGGGATCGATATCTGAAAGTGTGATCGTATTTTCAATTGTATTATTGTAGGGCTTTAATTTAATCAGTTCGTTTGTGTATTTATAAAAACCATATCCGCCGAAAGAGATGATCGAAGAATCTTCAGGTGAATAACAGGCTGTATTGTTCCAATACCGGTGTTCCATTGTCGGTTTGTCACTGTGATCCCATCGATTGGTTTCGAAAGAAAAGGTGGAATGCGTCTTTTCATCGATGTTGTATGATAATAATAAATGTCTTTTCTCATCGTATAATAGTTGGTTGGGTGCATTGGCGGCAACACTTCCCCCTTCCACTTTGATGATGCTGAGAGTTTTCTTTTCTGTGTTGAAAACCTGAATCTCCTTGGAATCCGGAACTATATAGAATTCACTTGTTTGAGGATTGAAAGCAAACAATGTATTTTCTGGAATATTGCCAGAGTATAGTTTTTCCCAGTTTACATGATTATCGATCAACCATTTCGGGTTGATAACCTGTGCCGGAATATGATTGACAGAGTCGTAGCAAATAGTACGTGCATGTTGTTTCAGTTTCCAATAGCGGATTAGTTCTTTATCCCGTACAATTTTTATATCTCTAAGATTAACGGACGCGACTTCGGATATTTCGAAGTCTTTGAATGTGGATATACCGAAGCTAATTCTCGCAGATTTTGCTTTTGACAAGGCGTCGGGTGTGGATATCTCTGTTGTTCCATATAACATTCTGACATTTCCGGTTTCTGTATTTAAGGAAATCTCGACGGGAATCCACGTATTGCATTTGGTAGTCAGCGGCAGTTGATGGGTCGATTCATTTATGACCAGCATGGGGTAACGTTCATTATTGTCGCCTGGTGTAAAAATTAAGTCGATATTTTCGTTATTATCAGTGAGGATACGGAAAACCAATCCGAAAATGTTGTCTTCACGAATATACATATTGAATGAAAGATTCGTTTCTTTTCCCAGTTTGATCGATTCTCCGTCTTCCAGTATCAGACTGGAAAAATCGACTCTCTCTGATGGATATGCCTGGATAAACAATCCATAATCAACCGCATTGGCATGTGATAATTCCGTAATGAGTAATAGACATATAATTAACAGTGCTTTCATTTCAGTTATTCGGTATTATCTAGTGTGTAGCAAATATACATGTTTTTTGATAATTCCCTAACACTTTTTTGTCATAATGATATTAAAGAGGCCGGCTGTCTCAGCCGGCCATTCTGTTAATAATCTGTTTTTAGTTACGTTTCGGCATACCGAAACTCAATGGTTTTTCTTTGCGAAGCATTTTTCCTGCTTCTCCGCTTAACCAGAGATAATGGTCGGAAGGCATACCGTCCATGTCGATAAATTGGATAGATTTTCCAACCGGAGGATTATCGGAACATTTGAATATCGCAGTTCCTTCGTTCACTTCATCGAACATGGCTACATAGAGCATTGTTACTCCGGCATTGATGGCAGTGGAGATTTGTTGCCAGAAGAAACGGCCTCCCTGTCGTGGGATGGAACCGGAGGGTTTTATGTCATCCGGAAATTCGAAACGGCTTAGATTATGCCAGCTGAATCCGGGGTAAACACAAGGAACATAGTCTATGCCATTTTCTTTACACCATTCCATATCGGCAAGAATAACATCACGGTAACGGTCCATGTCATTATGAAGAAGCGGTGTGAAACGTTGTACCATCCATGGTAAAACAATGTCAGCCTGTTTGATCAGTGTATGCAGGTACGGATCATGTATACAGTCGGCATTCAGGTCACGCCAGAATGTCGGAACTCCCAGCATAACGCTGCAACCTCCATATTCAGGATCGTTTTTGAGGAAATCGATAAAACGTTCTAATCCGATATTACGGATATCGTAAGGGCGGTCGGGGAAGCCAACACCCCAGATTGTAACCAGTGGTTTGCCGTTGAAAAATATGTAGGTCTGTGTTCCGGACTGATTGGTAACTTTTAATGAATCTACCAGGTATTTCCAGTCTTCAATCAGTGACGAGCAATCTTGTCCCGATGCTTTTAAACCGGACAGGTCATACATGACACCGATTGCCCGTTCATATTTGGAAGCTGCTTCCATGGCATTTTTTAGTACTATATTACGTTCAGCCCCCGGTTGTGCGGCACTGAAGAAACGTTGCATAAAAACACCGTCCAGTCCGTATTCCTGCATCCATTTGAAATGCAGATCAACCGTACTTTTATCTTTTGAACTAAAAAAACGGGCAGCTGTCCCATCCTTTAGTTTTAATCCTGTCGGGTAGGTTTTTTCATACTCGGAGACATCCGGCCACATATCTATACGGGTATGTTCTTCATCCGGATACATCATGCTTTTGTCCGGTTGGCGGAACCAACCTTGATAACCGGCCATTACAAGTCCCTTGTAAGACGGGTACTTGGTTGTTTTGGAATGTTTGTTTCCCGCGGCATATCCGGCACTGCCGAATATTAGAAAAGCGAGGAGTAAGTAAATGCTTTTTTTCATGATCTGAATATTTTAAATGATTGAACAATATATTGCAATTCGGGTTCTTAGTCGGGCTTAATCTTCCTTTCTCTTTTATTTTCCGACTGTGGCTGATCTTTTTTCGCCAGAAGGAAATTCCCCATAACCAAATAATCCATATTTGAATACATGAAGTCTTCAAATGCTTCCTGCGGACTGCAGACGATCGGTTCTCCCCGGACATTAAAGGATGTATTGACCAGGACTCCTATTCCGGTTTCTTCCTTGAAGTCTTCCAATAGTTGATAAAGCCGGGGATTAGATACTTTGTTGACCGTTTGTAACCGTGCTGAATAATCCATATGTGTGATGGCAGGCAGAATGGAACGTGGTTGATAAAGCCGCTTGTACAAATCATCATCCTGGCTAAAAGTTACAGGAAACTGATGTTGCTTTTTTATTTGTGTGACAGAAAGCATATAGGGAGATGGTTTTGCCCGATCGAAGAAGAGCAGAGCATCTTCTTCGATTACACAAGGTGCGAAAGGACGGAATCCTTCTCTAAACTTGATCTTCAGATTTAAAGTCTTTTGTATATCCGGGTTCCTGGGATCACCCAGGATACTCCGGTTGCCTAACGCACGCGGGCCGAATTCCATCCGCCCTTGAAACCATCCGATAATGGCTCCTTCAGCCAATAACAGACTGGCAGTCTTAGTCAACTGTTGAAAATCATTATAATAAGTGGCGTGGGCAGCCTGTTTACTCAGAAAACATCCTATCTCATGGTCAGAGTAAGATGGTCCTAAATAGGCATTTTTCATCATATCTTTTCCTTCGGATAGATACCGAGGATGTTCCAGATAAATGTGATATCCTGCCAGAGCCGCTCCTAAGGCTCCTCCGGCATCTCCAGATGCAGGCTGAATCCATAGGTTTTGAAAAAGCCCCGTTGATTCCAGTTTTCTGTTGGCTACACAGTTGAGTGCAACGCCGCCAGCCATGACCAGATTTTGACAGCCAGTGATTTGCCGGGCTGTTTGTGCCAGGCGAATTAGAATTGTTTCAGTAATTTGTTGAATCGCAAAAGCTAGGTTCATATGTTCTTTTTTTATTTCCGATTCGGGCTCTCGCCGCGGAAAACCAAAAAGTTTTTCCCATTTGCGGGCTTGTATCATCGTTAAACCGGTTGCAAAATTAAAATAATCCATATTGAGGAGTATTGAACCATCTTCACGGATGTCAACTAGCTGGTCAATGATTTTATTTTTGTAAGTCTCCGTTTCTTCGTTTTCTTCTCCGTAAGGTGCCAGTCCCATCAATTTGTACTCTCCGCTATTCACTCTGAATCCGAGAAAATAAGTAAAAGCCGAATATAACAGGCCGACAGAATGAGGAAAGTGCAACTCTTTCAATATACGGATACCGTCGGAATTACCAATGCCGATTGTTGTCGTAGCCCATTCTCCGATGCCGTCGACAGTTAAAATGGCAGCATCTTTAAATGGAGAAGGATAAAAAGCACTGGAAGCATGAGATAAATGATGCTCGGAGAAAAGGAGTGGAGCTTTTGTAACTCCGAAAAACGATAGTTCTTTACGGATCATACTGCGCATAAACAGTTTTTCTTTTATCCATACAGGAATGGCTTTAATAAAACTGCGCAGACCTTTTGGTGCGAAAGCATGATATGTTTCCAGCAAGCGTTCAAATTTTAGAAAAGGCTTGTCATAAAAGACGATCGCATCCAGTTCTTCGAATGTAATGCCGGATTCTTCCAATGTATAGCGAATGGCTTCTGTCGGAAACTTCTTATCTTGTTTAATTCGGGAAAACCGTTCTTCTTGAGCAGCAGCAACGATCTTCCCGTCCACGATTAATGCGGCTGCACTGTCATGGAAATATGCCGATATACCTAAGACTGCTGTTTTTTTCATAAAAGCAGAAGTTAGAAGATTGTATAGATAAAAGGAGCAAGTGCAGAGCCACTTGTTAAGACGATCAATAGAGACAGAAGTAATAAGACCAGAATGAGTGGGATCATCCAGTATTTCTTCCTTGTTTTCAGGAAATGAAATAATTCTTTTATGAATTCCATGAGCCGATATCCTTTTCTTTAAATGGTTTTAGAATGCATTTATTAAATCACTTTTCTCAAAAAGATGATCTCTCTCCGTGAGAACCGATTGCTTATCTCTTTTAAAAGCATGGAGTTGCAGACTATCCTTTTTATTCAGTCTCCTGATGTAAGCAACCGGGGTTACTATACAGAAGAAAATGATGCTGAGTAATAAAATCGAGATGAAACCTCCTAGTGCTTCTGAAAGTTTGAACCAAATTCTGGCAACCGGAGTGAAAATATCCGGTTTTAATAAAGCAATCAGGCATAATACGATAGCAGCGACTAAAAAAAGTGTTTCATTTGTGAAATAGGCCGACAGGCAACAAACCAGAACCAGGACAAGACCGAATTCTGTATTCTGCTGTCTGCTTATAGGGTATGTAATTCGTTTATTCATTTATATTCTTTTTTTATTGATATAATTCAGAGCCTGTTGATAATGGACCTTTTGATGTTCCAGAGCCAGCATACAGGCTTTTCTCATATAGAATGCCGCTTTTTCTATCCGGTCGATTCTCGCATTATCGATAGCTGCTTTTTCATAAAAAGCAGGATCCTCAGCATATTCCAGAACAGAACTTTCGGCAATGGAAAGAGCTTTGTCTACTTGATTCAGCCTGTTGTAATAAATATATAGCTGGTTATGTGCGTTCAGCCATCCGATTTCTTTGCGGAATAGCCTGGCAGCCATAATTTCTTCCGGATTATTTTCCGGGATGGTAAGAGTTTTATACCGTTTGTCATTGAAAGGCCAGTGTCCTTTCAGGTTTTGGATACGAAGATTTCCCGCTAAAGAATCGATGACTGAAACAGGCATTTCTTCAGCCAGTTGTTTTTCGGTCAACTCGCTTTTTGTTACGGGTAGCAGTTTGCTGCTTTGTAATGCATTATAAAAAGCATTTGACATTAAATAATAGCCGGTAAGGTTCGGGTGTACATGGTCTGTAAATAGATTATCTCCCGGGAGATTGCCTTCGGAATGATTACGGAACTCGCTCCTGGTATCTGCCAGAAAAACATCCGGATAAATCTGGCAGAGACTGTCAATGATGTTGTTCAATGCTTCCGGAGCTCTGAACCGTAATTTGTCATGTTCCTTGGCCTGAATGAAGTAGGTTTCGGCTAACGGATAATCCTGCTTTGACAGGGCTAGTGTGGCTGATTCATAATAATCGGTTGAATCATTGATAAAGGGTGGCAAGTCTTTTATATTACTTACCAGATTGCTAATAAACACAGGTATATGTTGGTCTTGCAGAATACGGAATGTTGCATCCATATTCACTCTGAATTGATGAATACCTTGGTAATAAAGATCAGATTGAAAGGGTATATCTTGTTTGTCTGCCATCATTTCCATGCGGGTGACATCCTGTTTCATACCTTTTGTATTCAATCCGTATGTTTTGTAGTAAAGATTGGTTAAAAGTTGAACTGTGCGTAGCTGGCGTAATGAAATTATGAAATGGACCAGTTCCGGATTACTTCCGATGTACTGGGAGGAACCGATGCCCAAAGCACCATAATATTCGTTTTGTCCGCAATAGATGCAGACGGCATCCGGTTGGAATTTTGCTAGTTCTTTAGCAAATCCACGTACAGTATAGGAATTGACTGCTGTTAATGAGAGATTGATGATTTCAAATTGTTTGTCCGGGTAAGAATGCATAAGCCGGTATAATAACCAGCGGTGGAAAGAACCGTTGTGAAAATAAGGATATCCGATTGTTGTGGATTCTCCGAGAACAAAAATCCTGAATGTATGATTCTCTTTTTTCTTTTTGAAAAGTTCCTGGTTCCCAACAGCTGCAAAATCAGGGGGAGGGAAATATTTCCGGGAAGCATGCGGATTGAACATCAGGAATCTTTTATCTCCGGGAAATTCGGTAAAAAGGCTTAGATCATAGCCGTAGTTACAAAGACGAAGCGTAAATTCCAGTATGCCAATCAACAGAAAAGGCAATAAAACCGCAATCATTTTGAATAACTGGGTTACTTTAGGAGTAATATGTTTTTCAGACTCTTTCAAAGAAATATGATTTAAGGATAAAAATGTCTCATAATAACCGTGGCAGTTTCTTGTTATAATAACCATCACGGTTATTATGAGACGACTTTATATAGTTAGAAAATCAATAGAGTATTAATATCCTGTGTTCTGTGACCACGCCGGATTTCTGACCATTTCCTTGAATGGTATCGGGGCCAGATAACGGGTTGACGGATCCGCTTTATAAGTCGGGTTCAGCTCATTCTCATTTTCTGTGGCTCTAGCTGCCATTACTTGCGGTAATAGTTGCAGGCGGACGATATCGAACCAGCGGGTTCCGAATTCACCGGCACATTCATAAGCTCTTTCGTAAACGACTGAGTCGCGGAATGCTGTTTGTGAAAGTCCGGAAGTCAGACTCGGAAGTCCGGCACGTGTTCTGACCTCGTTGATTGCACTGTAACTTTCAGTTGTAGGTCCCCCGTTTGCCATACAGGATGCTTCTGCATAATTCAGTAACACCATGGCATAGCGAATAATATCCAGCGCTTTGTTTGTACTCGGATTCATAGAGATCAATTCTGTTTCTGTTTCGGTTACACCGTCCCCGCCCAGACCTGCACGGAATTTTTTATAATATGGGTGTTGTACACGTGTCTTTGGAGAATCCCAGGGTACGAGATCGAATGTCTTCGTTTCCTTATTTAACAGTTTGAATGTTGTATAAAATGTCTCGTCCGTCCGTTTACATTTTGGTGCATTCTTATAAAAATTGATTTCAGAGTAGTAATCATCCCAACCGGTTTGTCCGTTCAATGCTTCTTCTTCCAGAGGCACGCAGGAAGAACCGAAACTTCTTTGGGGCAGCCCATTGTCGACATTGTATTCGAGGGCGAAGACAACTTCTGAATGATTATTTGTCTGGAATACTTCCAGATAATCTGAAAGTAAGGAATAGGCATTGGAATTCATTACCTCTTTAGCCATACTGGCTGATTCGGCATATTTGGACTCGTCTTTTAAAGGCCATCCTGCCATTGTCAGATATACATCCGCCAATAATGCTTTGGATGATAGCTGGTTGGGTTTTCCCGGAATACTTGTTTCCGGTAATTTACTGATAGCCTCTTTCAGGTCTGTAATAATTTGTTCGTAAATAGTCGTTACAGGTTCTCTGGCAGGTCTTTCATTCACATCGATCGGTGCCGTTATCAGAGGCAGATCCCCGAATGTACGGACTAAATAGTAGTAACATAATCCGCGTATGAAGAGTGCTTCTCCTGCCGATTCATTTTTTGCAGTTTCTGTAGAGTTTTCTACTTTTTCGTAATTTGCAAGGATATTATTTGCCTGGTAGATCGCTTTCCAGGGACCTTCCCATTGTGCTACCAGGCTTGAGTTATTGGCACTTCCCTGCAAACGGTCGAATTCGCGCATGTCTTCTTTATTCAGTCCCGGGTCGGTTGTTAAATCGTCAGCACCGAAATATGAAGTCATACGACTGGTAAATCCCCATGATCCGTCTACGGCCAAAACGCGGAACATAGAAGCTACGGCGCCGTCCAGGTCAGACTGGCTTTTAAAGTAAGTATCGGGAGTCAGGTCCGCTCTCGGATCTTCGTTCAGGTCCTGACATCCGGCCAGCGATACCACAGATAATAACGAGAATGCTAAATATTTAAATTTCATGATATTTCTTTTTTGAATTACTAAACTAAACTTGTTTCTGTCTTATTTCAGAATTAGAAGCCGACACGGATACCAAATGTATATGATCTCGGATTCGGAATAACACCCATTTCAAGACCTTGGGTAAGTGCGTTTGTTCCGTTATTTACTTCAGGGTCATATCCTGGATAGCTTGTGATGGTAAACAGGTTCTGTGCACTGACATACAGTTCCAGATTGTCTACGAAGAGTTTTTTAGTAATAGATTGCGGAACTGTGTAATTCAAGGCGATATTCTTCAGTTTGACGAAGCTGCCATTGTATACATAGCGGCTGCTGTTGATGAAGTTCTTGCTCGTATTACTGAAATGAGGATTGTCAGTCTCATGTTCCGGGGTCCACATGTTCAGTGCTTCCATGGTAGTCGGTGATTTTGCCTGTCCCTGACCGCCCCAGATGTAAGCCATGGATTGAGAATAAATATCTTGTCCGATAGATCCGTAAAACATCAGATTCAATGTAAAGTTCTTATATTTTAAGTCATTGCTGAAACCAAAGGTGAAATCAGGAGTTGCATTACCTATACGCTGCATGTCGTCTGATGTATAAGCATGGTCACCGTTGACATCTTCATAACGTGCATCACCGGGTTTCATACCAAACTTAGCTGCTTCTTCAGCTTCACTACTTTTCCAGGTACCCAGGAATTTGTAGCCATAGAATTCTCCTAGCGGACGTCCTACTTTCAGATAAGAGATTCCGGATTGTGCAGAACCGATGTTATTGACTTGTACATTATCCAGACCTTCCAGATCGACCACTTTGTTGCGGTTCAAAGAGAATGTTAAATTGGTGCTCCAGGTGAAATCCTTGTTACTGAGAGGGATACCACCGATATTCAGTTCTATACCCTTGTTATTTAATTTGCCCATGTTACGGTCATAGCTTTCGCCTCCCATATAATAAGGAGAATCATATTGGTACAGCAGATCGGTAATGTCTTTATTATACAAGTCCATTGTAAAAGTCAAACGTCCGTTGAAGAATGAAGCATCGATACCGATGTCGGTTTGTTTGGTTTTTTCCCATTTCAGACTGGAGGAGGTCGGAGCCCCTAACGGAGTGGTTACACTTGACGTAACGCCATCGAAGAAATAAGGTTTATCCACCTTGATTCTTGGAATTGTAGCAAAAGCTCCGACTGCCTGGTTCCCTGTAAGACCGTAGCTGGCGCGGATCTTTAAACCAGAAATGACCGGAGAATCTTCAAGGAACTTTTCCTTTGCAATGTTCCAACCTAAAGCGACAGAGGGAAAATTACTGTATTTGTCTGTCAAGCGGGAAGATCCGTCAATACGCCAGCTGGCTGTAACCATATATTTCTCTTTGAAAGAATAATAAACGCGTGCCATATAAGATTGTAGGGCATCGGCCGTATATCCGGAAGTCGTCTGCTGGCTGGCTCCTAATCCAAGGTTATAATATCCCAAAGATTCGGTAGACAGATTTCTGGCTTCCCCCTGATGCCAGATCTCTTCGTATTGAGACTGTTCATATAATAAAGTGGCAGTCAATGAATGGTCGTCGAAAGTCCGTTGGTAAGTAAAATAATTACTATTTTGCCAGGAAATGATCTTTTGCGATTTAACGGTGGCACGCGCTCCGTTTACCATACCTTCATCTGTATTGGAGTCACGCAAAGACTGTTTAGTCGTGTTATTGCGCGTGTACGAATTTGTGGTCGTAAATGTCAGACCATTTATCGGAAGGTGAACCGTCAACTGTCCCATACCGGTTACCAGGGTTGCGGTATAATCTTCCAGTTGGGATTCTGCCTGGGCAACAGGGTTGAAACCGTTTGAACCATACGTCGAGTTCTTGATATAAGCTCCGGTTTCCGGGTCACGGACAAGTGATGTCGGATCCCAGATATTTGCTTGTGCGAACGGGTCTGTCAAGTCTCCCTGATAATCCGTGTTGCGGCTTTGAGGTTGCAGATAGGAGAGGTTCACTTTTACATCTAACCATTTGTAAGGCTTCAAATCTAAGTTTGCACGCAAGTTCGCTTTCTTGTAATACTGGTTGATGATCAGACCGGGTTGATTTACATAGTTAAAAGACAAACGGTAACGGGCTGCCTCGGAACCGCCGGACATGTTTAAGTCATAATTCTGGGTCCACGGCTTTTGTTCGATCTCTTTATGCCAGTCTGTGCCTCCCCATTGTTTGAACTCCTGTAACTGGGTCTCGTTAAAGGCGGCAGAACCTCCGGTCGAGATATTTGTTTCATTAACCACTCTGGCAAAATCATAGGCATCCATCAGATCCAGGTGTTTGGCGATGCTCGACTGGCTCCACCAGGCATTGAAATTAATTTTAGTTTTGCCTGCTTCACCTGATTTAGTAGTGATCAGCACGACACCATTCGAACCGCGTGATCCATAAATAGCTGTGGCCGATGCATCTTTCAAAATTTCCATTGATTTGATATCATTGGGATTTAAAGAAGCAATGTCGCCCCCCACTTGTCCGTCGATCACATATAATGGCTCTGTTCCTCCTTTGATAGAGTTTGCGCCACGGATCTTAACGTTTAATCCTTTGCCGGGCATACCGCTGCTACTGACAACCTGTACACCGGGTGCCGTACCTTGCATCGCTTGTTCTATACGGGTGATCGGACGTTTTACGAATTCATCTGATTTCAATGAGCTGCTGGCACCGGTCACATCAGATTTACGTGCAACACCGTAACCGATCGCAACGACTTCATTCAAACCGATTGCTTCTTCACTCATTGTAATATTAATTTGTGATTGGTTGGAAACAGGAACTTCCTGTGTCTGCATACCGATAAAAGAAAATACTAAAGTGCTTCCTGACGGAACGTTTTCGATCGTGTATTTACCGTCCATATCAGATGTTGTACCAATGGTAGTTCCTTTCACAATAATACTAGCGCCAGGAATCGGATCACCATTTATGTCATAGACAATACCTGTGATTTTCTTTTCCTGCATAATTTCATTCTGAATCTTCGGACCGACTGCCGGATTAACGTCAGCAGCATATAAGACCGGAGACAGAGACAGTGCTAATGCCAAGGCACCAGCTCTTTGAAAAAATAATCGTTCTTTGTGATAATCTTTTTTCATATTAATTTTTATTTGCGTTAACGGAAGTAAAGTAAGCGGGCGGCTATTAATAAACTTATTAATTCCTGCTTAACAGTGCTATAAAAATGAATTAATATTCGATTAATATAGTTTATGCGGATTTTAATTCCATATTAAGGTCGTTTTCGCGGTTCTGTTAATGGTGGAACAGTAGTTTTGCAGCGTACTCAATCTTAATATCATGAATATAGAAATAAAAAAACTAAAATGGTGTGTGATGCTGGGTTTGTTTTCTTGTTTATCAGGCCATGCACAACAAAGTCAGGTTGCATCGGTCGCGGCATCGTCCAACGCTGGAAGTGTGAGTCGTGTGTTCGATGGTGATTTGCAGACATCCTGGATGCTTTCTCCGGCAGATTTGTCGGCAGGGCAGTGGCTGATGTTTTCTTTACAACGACCAGGGGATGTGAAAGAACTGACAATACATGCAGACGGGGTTACCAAAGATGAATTACGCAATATGCTGGATCTGTTTATTACGTATGATCCGATGAACCTGGGTGAACCGATTAAATATTCAGTGAAAGGGAATAAGAACAAATTTGTACTGATGTTCTCACCAAAATATGGTGCACATATAAAAATGGGCTGGAAAGGATCATCAGAAACAGCACTTTCATTGCAGGAGGTAGGGGTTGCCTTTGCCAAAAGTCAAGAGAAAAGCGATGGCATTTCAATAGATAAAGTATATATGGACCCGGATCTCCCGGTAGAAGACCGTGTGGAGAATTTATTGTCACAGATGACAACCGAAGAGAAAATGGAGTTGATACGTGAAGGCTGGGGGATTCCCGGAGTACCCCGTTTGGGAATTCCGGCTATTATGAAAGTGGAGGCTGTCCATGGTTTTTCTTACGGCAGTGGAGCTACTATTTTCCCGCAGGCAATCGGGATGGGTGCAAGCTGGGATAAGCAACTGGTCGAAAAGGTGGCAGGAGTCATCGGAGATGAGACAGTCAGTGCCCATGCAAAACAAGCTTGGTCTCCGGTATTGGATGTGGCACAGGATGCCCGTTGGGGACGTTGTGAAGAGACATTCGGTGAAGATCCAGTGTTAGTCTCCGAAATAGGAGGTGCCTGGATCAGAGGGTACCAGTCCAAAGGGCTTTGGACGACTCCGAAACACTTTGCCGGTCACGGTGCACCGCTTGGAGGACGTGATTCTCACGATATCGGATTGTCTGAACGGGAATGGCGGGAAATACACCTGGTTCCTTTCCGGCATGTGATCCGTAATTACGATTGCCAGTCCGTAATGATGGCTTATTCCGATTACCAGGGAGTTCCGGTAGCAAAGAGCAAGGAATTGTTAAAAGGTATCCTGCGTGATGAATGGGGATTCGACGGCTTTATTGTGAGCGATTGCGGGGCTATTTCCAATATGACGTCCAAAAAGCATTATACGGCAAAAGATAAGATAGAGGCTGCCAATGAAGCACTGGCTGCCGGAATCGCGACCAATTGCGGCGATACATATAATGACAAAACAGTCATAGAAGCAGCAAAGAACGGACAGATCGATATGGATAATCTGGACTTTGTATGCCGTACAATGCTTCGCACGATGTTCCGTAACGGTCTGTTTGAATACAATCCGTCTCAATTGTTGGATTGGGATAAAATTTATCCCGGATGGAACACACCGGAACATAAAGAAATCGCCCGCCAGGCAGCCCGTGAATCGATGGTTTTACTGAAGAATGAATCCGGAACATTGCCATTGTCTAAATCTGTTCACCGTATAGCTGTTATTGGTCCGGGGGCAGATGATTTACAGCCGGGTGATTATACACCGAAATTGCAGCCCGGACAATTAAAATCCGTTCTGACTGGAATAAAGGCTGCCGTAGGCAAGCAGACGCAGATAATTTATGAGAAAGGGTGTGAATTTTTCCATAAGACAAATACGGATATTGAAAAGGCGGTCCGTGCTGCAAATGAATCGGATGTAGCCGTTTTAGTGCTAGGGGACTGTTCCACAAGCGAAGCCCTGTCAGGAATCCAGCAGACCAGTGGGGAGAACCGCGATTATGCCAGTTTGGTTTTGCCGGGCGATCAGCAGAAATTGCTGGAAGCCGTTTGTGCGACAGGAAAACCTGTTGTTTTGATTCTTCAGGTAGGGCGACCGTACAATCTGACTTATGCAGCGGAGCATTGTGATGCGATCCTGGTAAACTGGTTCCCGGGACAGGAAGGCGGACCGGCAACGGCAGATGTCTTGTTTGGTGATTATAACCCTGCCGGGCGTTTACCGATGACATTTCCACGGGATGCTGCTCAGTTGCCGTTGTATTATAATTTCAAAACATCCGGTCGGGTATATGATTATGTGGATATAGAATTCCAGCCCCTCTATCATTTCGGCTTTGGATTGAGTTATACGACTTTTAGCTATTCGGATTTGAAAACCCGTGTCGAACCGGACGGAAATGTGAATGTACAGGCTACAGTGACGAATACCGGAAAAGTAGCGGGCGACGAAGTCGCTCAATTATATGTGACCGATATGTACGGCAGTGTAAAGACACGTGTGATGGAATTAAAAGATTTTACCCGCCTGCACCTGTTACCGGGTGAATCGAAAGTAGTATCTTTCAGCTTGACTCCATATGAATTATCGCTCTTGAATGATCAGATGGACCGTGTGGTCGAAAAAGGAGAATTTAAGATCATGGTAGGAGGGAAAAGTCCGGATTATGTGGCTGCCGATAAAATAAAAGACAGTGTCGGGTTCAACAACGATAAAGAAGGTGTGAATACGACGATTGAATATCCTTACGCATTCGGGGCTGATTTCGATATTCGTGTAGCAGGAGTAGAGGATAATCTGATGCAGAAAAAGAAATATGCATTGGTTACCGTAAAAAATAAGGGAAACTTGATGGATACGGGTAAAGTGATGATGTATATCGATGGTATCCGGCAAGGGGATGTCCGGCATTATGAACTAGCTCCGGGCGAAGAAAAGCAAATCTGTTTTGAATTGTCTACTCCTGAATACCAGGAATTGCTTTTTACAACTAAATATAAAAGTGCTCGACTTATAACGAATAAATAATTATAGCATGAAAAAACTGACAAATATTTTAGTGGGGGCAACATTCTGCTGGTGCATGGCTGCCGGTAGTTTATATGCCCGGCAGGCGGAAAAAATGCCTGTGGATTATGTGAACCCTTATATGGGGAATATCAGCCATTTGCTGGTTCCGACCTATCCGACGATTCATTTACCCAACAGTATGCTGAGGGTTTATCCTGAACGTGGCGATTATACGGGGGATGTGTTGCACGGATTACCTTTGATTGTAACCAGCCACCGTGGAAGTTCGGCTTTTAATTTAAGTCCTTACCAGGGTGATTTGGAAGGAGTCCGACCGGTTGTATCTTTCAGTTACGACCAGGAGAAGTTGAAACCTTATTATTATGAGGTTATACTTGACGACCAACAGACGTATGTGAAATATGCTCCTTCGCATCAGTCGGCTGTTTATCAGATTGATTTTACGCAAAGTGATCAGCCGGTTTATTTGATGTTGAATTCAAAAAATGGAAAGATCCGGGTAACCGGAAATAGCGTGAGCGGCTACCAGCAGTTGGAAAATAACACACGGGTCTATATTTATCTGGAGTCGGAAACCCAACCGGGAAAAGTAGGAATATTGAATGGATCAGCCATAGATTGGGACAGCCGGGAGTTTGAGGGTAAAAATGCCTGTGCAGTTTTGAATTATGGCAATCAACCGCAAACTTTGCAGCTTCGTTATGGCATTTCGTTTATTAGCGAAGAGCAAGCCAAAGAAAATCTGCGTCGTGAGCTAAAGGAATATGATGTTATGAAACTCGCTTCCCAGGGACGTGATATCTGGAACAATGCTTTAGGTAAAATTAAAGTAGAAGGAGGTGACGATACAAATAAAACGGTTTTCTATACTTCTTTATACCGTGTGAGCGAACGTCCGGTTTGTATCAGTGAAGGGAATCGTTATTTTAGTGCTTTTGACGGAAAAGTACATGAGGATAATGGAAAACCTTTCTATACGGATGACTGGATCTGGGATACATATCGTGCTGCCCACTCGCTTCGCGTTATGATCGATGCTGAACGTGAAACAGATGTAATCAATTCTTATTTGACTATGGCTGAACAGATGGGGGATGACTGGATGCCGACATTTCCGGAAATAACCGGCGATTCCCGCCGGATGAACTCTAATCATGCCGTGGCTACTGTAGCAGACGGATATATAAAAGGTTTGCGTGGCTTTGATTTGCAAAAGGCCTATCGTGTATGTAAGAAAGGAATTGAAGAAAAGACACTGATACCCTGGTCCGGAGCTCCGGCAGGTTGGTTGGATGATTTTTATAAGAAGAACGGCTATATTCCGGCGTTGGCTCCGGGTGAAGAAGAAACGGTACCGAATGTTAGTGATTTTGAGAAGCGGCAACCGATTGCCGTGACATTGGGTACTTCGTACGACCAATGGTGCCTTTCACGGATAGCAGGTGCCTTGGGAAATAAAGAAGACCAGGAACATTATATGAAATGTGCCTATAATTACCGGAATGTATATAATCCGGAAACCGGTTTTTTTCATCCGAAAGATAAAGACGGAAAGTTTATCGAACCTTTGGATTACAGTTTTGACGGAGGGCCGGGGGCACGTTTGTATTACGGAGAAAATAATGGATGGGTTTATCGTTGGGATGTCCCCCATAACGTGGCAGACCTGATTGAGCTGATGGGGGGACGGGAGCAATTTATCTGGAATCTGGATGCCATGTTTGTGCAACCTTTGGGACGTGGCAAACCGGAATTTTACGCTATGATGCCGGACCATACAGGGAATGTCGGACAGTTTTCCATGGCAAACGAGCCTTGCCTGCATATCCCTTACCTATATAATTATGCCGGTCAGCCCTGGAAGACGCAGAAACGGATCCGTACATTATTGAAACAATGGTTCCGTAATGATTTGATGGGCGTACCCGGAGATGAAGACGGAGGCGGTATGTCTGCTTTTGTAGTCTTCTCTTCGATGGGATTTTATCCGGTGACTCCGGGTATTCCTGCTTACAACATCGGAAGTCCGATATTTACTCATGTTACCATGAATCTTAGCAATGGTAAGATATTTGAGATAGAAGCACACGGATGTTCGGAAGAAAATAAATATATCCAGAGCGCAACATTGAATGGGAAGGAATGGAATAAACCCTGGTTTACACATGTCGAGATAGCCAATGGCGGTAAATTGGTACTGATCATGGGGAATACAGCAAATAAAACCTGGGGTGCCGATGCGGACTGTGTACCTCCCTCTGTAGAGAATTTGTCCGGAATATAAATTAAAAAGAAGATACTTACATGAATACATATAAAACAATAGTAAGCTGTGTGTTGGCCGTTATGATATCTGCCTCTGCTTTTGCGCAGGAAAAGATGTTGTTCAGAGATGAAAAAGCTCCGATAGAGGATCGTGTCAATGACTTGTTGTCCCGATTGACTGTTGAAGAAAAGGTTGGTTTGCTGATAGCAACTTCGCCGGATATACCTCGTCTGGATATTCCCCATTATTATCATGGAAACGAAGCGCTGCATGGTGTCGTACGCCCCGGACGGTTTACGGTATTTCCCCAGGCTATAGGGTTGGCTGCTATGTGGAATTCGGATTTACAATATAAGATAGCCACGGCTATTTCGGATGAAGCCCGTGCCCGTTGGAATGAGTTGGACGGGGGAAAGAAGCAGACGATGCTTTTCAGCGATCTGTTGACATTCTGGTCCCCGACAGTGAATATGGCTCGTGATCCGCGTTGGGGGCGTACACCGGAAACATACGGTGAAGATCCTTGTCTGTCGGGAGTATTGGGGGCTCAGTTTGTCCGTGGGCTTCAGGGAGATGATCCGCGTTATCTGAAAGTGGTTTCTACCCCGAAACATTTCGCTGCCAATAATGAGGAGCACAACCGTTTCGAATGTAATCCCCGGATTTCAGAAAAACAGCTGCGTGATTATTACCTTCCGGCATTTGAGTCTTGTGTACGGGAAGGGAAGGCTGCTTCTATCATGGCAGCTTACAATGCGATCAATGATGTTCCTTGTACCGTCAATCCGTGGCTGTTAAATAAGGTATTGCGTGAGGACTGGGGATTTAACGGATATGTCGTATCCGACTGCGGTGGTCCGTCATTGGTGGTAAGCGGTCATCATTATGTAAAAACGAAAGAAGCCTCTGCCACTCTTTCTATTAAAGCAGGTCTGGATCTGGAGTGTGGTGATGATGTATACAAGCAACCTCTGTTGAACGCGTATAAACTGGGTATGGTCAGCATGGAAGATCTTGATCGGGCGGCCTTCCGGGTATTGCGTGCACGCATGCAGTTAGGTTTGTTTGACGATCCGGAATCGAATCCTTATAATAAGCTGGTTCCGTCTGTTGTCGGTTCGGACGAACATCGGGAGCTGGCGTTGGAAGCTGCTCGCCAGAGTATTGTCTTGTTGAAGAATAAAAACAACATGTTGCCGTTGAATCCGAAAAAGTTGAAATCAATTGCTGTCGTAGGTATCAATGCCGGAAGTTGTGAATTTGGAGATTATAGCGGAGCACCAGCCAACGAGCCGATCTCTGTATTGGAGGGTATCCGCCGCCGTGTGGGCAAGGAGGTAAAGGTTGTTTATGCTCCCTGGAAATCAGCAAAAGACGGTTTGGAGTTGGTCCAGGGCGATAATTTCCCCGGAGGGTTAAAAGTGGAATATTATAACGACACAGAGTTGAAAGGCGAACCGGTTGTTCGTGAAGAGCAATGGATCAATTTTGAGCCGGCCAATCAGGCACCGGATCCATTTTTACCGAAATCACCATTGTCCATTCGCTGGACCGGTAAATTACGTCCGACTGTATCCGGTCGTTATGCGTTGACTTTTACGTCCGACGACGGTTGCCGGTTGATGCTGGACGGTAAAAAAATTTTGGATGCCTGGGAAGGTCATGCTGTGCGTACAGATACGGTAATGGTCGATTTAAAAGCTGACAGGACATATGAACTATGTGCCGAGTATTATGATAATCGTGACTATGCGATTGCCCGTCTGCAATGGCGTGTGCCGGAAATTAACAAAAAAGATCGGATCGACCTGTATGGCGAAGCTGGCAAAGCCGTTCGCGAATCGGATATGGCAATAGCCGTCTTAGGTATCAACAAATCTATCGAAAGGGAAGGACAGGATCGGTATGATATCCAATTACCTGCAGACCAACGTGAATTTATCCAGGAGATATACAAACTGAACCCGAACACGGTGGTTGTGCTTGTGGCCGGAAGTTCATTGGCTATTAACTGGATTGACGAACATATCCCTGCAATAGTAAATGCCTGGTATCCGGGAGAGCAGGGAGGAACAGCTGTAGCCGAAGTGTTGTTTGGCGATTATAATCCGGCAGGCCGTTTACCTCTTACTTATTATAAGAGTTTGGATGAACTACCTCCGTTCGATGATTATGACATTACGAAAGGGCGTACTTATCAATATTTTCAGGGAGATTGCCTGTATCCGTTCGGTTATGGTTTGAGCTATACGACATATGCATACAGTAACCTGAATGTGGAAGACAAGGGGGACGAGTTGGCTGTTTCGTTCCGGGTAAAGAATGCTGGGAAAATGGCTGGTGACGAAGTTTCTCAGTTATATGTGAAAACTCCGGAGGCTAATGGTCCGCTTAAACAACTGAAAGGTTTCGCCCGTACGCATTTTGAGAAAGGAGAGGCAAAGACTGTGACTATCACAGTCAGGAAAGAGTCATTACGTCATTGGGATGCCGGACAGGAAAAATTTGTCGTTCCCGAAGGTACATACCGGTTTATGGTAGGAGCTTCTTCTGCTGATATTCGTCTGAAACAAGATTTTATATTCTAATGAAATATTTATAAGAAATTTATATGAAACACACATGGATTGCAATGGCTGCCCTGTCTGTCGCTTTATTGAGCAGTTGTAGCCTGAAAAAAGAAAAACAGGAAATTGTATTAGGTCCGAATCCGTTCATAACGGAATTGTATACGGCAGATCCTTCTGCTCATGTATGGGAAGACGGTCGTCTATATGTATACGCATCTCATGATATCGATCCTCCGCGTGGTTGCGATCTGATGGACCGTTATCATGTGTTTTCTACAGATGATATGCAGCATTGGACCGATCATGGTGAAATTTTGAATTCCGGTCAGGTTCCCTGGGGACGTAAAGAAGGTGGTTTTATGTGGGCTCCCGATTGTGCTTACAAGAACGGGATTTATTACTTCTATTTCCCGCATCCCAGTGATACGGACTGGAACAATAGCTGGAAGGTAGGAGTCGCTACCAGTAAATATCCGGCAAAAGATTTTGAGGTGCAGGGATATATTGAAGGATTGGGAGATGCTTTTGCCATGATCGATCCTTGTGTGTTCGTCGATGACGACGGACAGGCTTATTTCTATTATGGAGGTGGCGGACGCTGTATCGGTGCCCGTTTGAAAGAGAGTATGACCGAGCTGGCTGAAGAACCGGTGAAAATGGAAGGACTGTACGATTTTCATGAAGCAGCTTGGGTACATAAGAAAGATGGCATCTATTATCTTTCTTATTCCGATAATGAAGAGGCTGGCAACCGCCTGGTCTATGCAACCAGCGATCACCCGCTGGGACCATGGAATTATCAGGGTGTTTATATGGATACATCGGGTTCAGGTACTATTCATGGCTCTATTGTCGAATATAAAGGAGAATGGTTTGCTTTTTATCACAATTGTGTTCTTTCGGGACAAGGAAATTTACGCTCTATTTGTGTAGATAAACTATATTATAACCCGGATGGAACAATCCGGAAAGTAATACAGACGAAAGGAAATCCTATTCAGAAATAATCAAGATACGGAATGAAAAACTTATTGATAACATTGGCTATCTCTGTGGTTGCCTTATTTAGTAGTTGCGTACAAAAAAGAGCTCAGGGAGCAGATACGGGTAATATAGGTCCGAATCCTTTTATTACTCATATGTATACGGCGGATCCTTCTGCTCATGTATGGGAAGACGGGCGTTTATATGTATATGCTTCTCATGACATAGATCCGCCCCGTGGATGCGATCTGATGGACCGCTATCATGTGTTTTCAACGGATGACATGAAACATTGGACGGATCATGGTGAAATATTGAATTCCAGCCAGGTTCCCTGGGGACGTAAGGAAGGTGGTTTCATGTGGGCTCCCGATTGTGCGTATAAGAATGGGACTTACTATTTCTATTTTCCGCATCCCAGTGAAACGGAATGGAACGCCAGTTGGAAGATAGGGGTGGCAACCAGCAAAAAGCCGGCCAGTGATTTTACGGTACAGGGCTATATTGAAGGAATGGACCCTCTGATCGATCCCTGTGTCTTTGTGGATGATGACGGGCAAGCTTATATTTACAATGGTGGCGGCGGTATTTGCAAAGGTGGCAGGCTGAAAGAGAATATGATGGAATTGGATGGTCCGATGCAGGAAATGCTGGGATTGGATGATTTCCATGAAGCGACCTGGGTACATAAGCGGAATGGTATTTATTATCTGTCCTACTCTGATAATCATGATGACGGGACGACCCATAACCGTATGCGTTATGCGATCAGTAATAGTCCGCTCGGTCCCTGGAAACATCAGGGTATCTATATGGATCCGACTGACAGTTATACAAACCATGGTTCTATTGTTGAATATAAAGGACAATGGTATGCTTTTTATCATAACAGTGCCCTGTCGAATCATGACTGGCTACGTTCTATTTGTGTCGATAAATTGTATTATAATCAGGATGGAACCATCCAAAAAGTTTTCCAGACTGGAGGTGATGATACACAAGATCGGAATAAATAGATTTTTGTCCGTTATTTAATCCTTTTGTTACTTTGTTTATTAACCCCTTATTTCTCGGCTTTGTATGTAGGTCGGGGAGTAAGGGGTTAATAATTGTATTTCCGGTGTTTGGAGTTGAAGATAGTTTTTGCCTATGTTATCGTATTTTGAAAACAGACAGGGGAAAAGCCGAGCATAACGCTCATTTACGGTCGTTTCAGTTTTTTATGGACTTGTCTTTAGGTGACCTTGCGATAAGGATTTGGAGTGGTCTGTATTCTATCGATATGGTTTCTACTCCGAAAGGAAAAAAGTTTCGGTTTATCAACAATCCTTTTTATTATATAGGTAGTTTGCCAGGGTCTTGTTCACTTTTGCTGAATAAACTAAGACCGCCTGTTATAAAATAGGTATAAAAAAGCACAGCTAAAAAAGAAATGTCTATATTGTAAGTGCAAACTAATAAATAAAGACAAACTAATCAAGCTGTGCGAACCGACAATATACAAGAAAATCCAGAAACAAGCAAACAAAACACAAGTTTATCAAAAGAATCCCTCCTTTCAGTAGAAGAAACGGTAAGTTTAGCCAGTATTTTTTTCCATGATATACCCTGTTGGCAATTGAAAAAAACATCAATAAATACCTCTTCCATAATCATGTCTGTACACAGTACTCAGGATAGCTCCCGATGCCCTTTGTGCAGTGTTTCCTCTAACAAAAAGCAGAGTTGTTACTGCCGAAAACCTCAGGAGCAACCTTTGGGTGACTACAATTGTCGTATCCACTTGACTGTTCATCGTTTCTTCTGCCGAAACCCGGAATGTCGTCGTGAAATATTCTGTGAACGTTTTGAAAATCATCTTCAAACCTATCAGCGTTGTGTAGATAAAGTGAATGAACAAATCTTATTTACCGGTTTGGAAACCGGGGGAAGTAAAGGAGCTCGCTTATTAAACAAGTCTCATATACAAATGAAGCGTAACAGTATAATACGCAGTATATTAACATTGTCATTACCAGGGCGAGATACTGTGGAAAATATAGGTGTTGATGATTGGGCCAAACGTAAAGGTCATCAGTATGGTTCAATCATAATAGATAACGACACTCACAAACCTCTGGATTTACTCCCTCATAGAGAATCCGGTTGTGTGGGAGAAGCATTAAAAGACTATACGAGTTTGAAAACAATATCCTCGGATCGTGCCGATTGTTTTTCTAAAGCTATTCATGAGTCCTGTCCTGAGGTAAAAGAGATAGCAGAGCGATGGCATTTATCCCACAACTTATCAGAAGCAGTACAACAAGCCTTTCGACGTTATTATAAGGAGATCAAGGGTCAATTAAGGACATGCAAAGTGGAAAAAAGGCGGAAGCACACATTTTACTTCCAGCCAAAATAACTAAAGGTGAACGAAATTTTCTGCGAATAAAAGAGTTACAGCAGGAAGGACATACCAAGAGAGAGAGTACGCCAAACGAGAATAGCATATGACACGATCAATAAATATTGGGAACAAATCCAATACAAATTTCCACAACGCAAAAAGTACTCTGGCATCGAAGAATATGATACTTATTTAAGGACGCGTTTTTATGATGAACACATTCAGAGTTCGGTTACTCTCTTTAAAGAAATAAAAGAAAGGGGATACACTGGAGGTCGTGAAGCTGTAAATCTCTACATTCGTTCCTGGCGACCAGCCACAGAACCGGTAGTCAAGATACCCAAATGGAAGTCGTTATACTATTTATGTAAAAAGGAAGAATCTAAATGTAATGAACAAGAGCGACTATGGCGCAAGGTGGTATATGAATGCAATGAACTAAATGAATTATTATCCGTTCAGGAAGAGTTCAATAAAGCACTTAAGTCCAGGGATGTACTACTCTTAGAAGAAAGGATAAACAAAAAAACTGACATTACTGAATTGAAACAGTTCATTAATGGGCTCAGACAAGACTATAATGCCGTAGTTAATGCTTTCTGTGAAAAATGGCATAACGGCATAACCGAAGGGGTTGTAAACAAATTGAAAATGATCAAAAGAATCTGTTATGGACGGTGCGGCATTGAACTGCTCAAAAGAATGATCATTTTCTGTTAATTCAGCAAAAGTGAACAAGACCCGTAAGGAATACCGGAGAAATATTATCATTTTTGATGAGGTTAATTTCTGGGACGATTTCAGTATAGAAGCATTGAATTCTTATGGACAGTCCCTCTATGAAAAATGGCTGATAACTATCATCTATTCGTATATCGAACCTTGAAAATCCTTTTATGCCCAGTGCTTTTGCTATTAAGGTAGTATCTTTACGTATATTTTCACAAACCTGGCTGTTGATGTTACTGAAATCATAATACTTTTCTCTGCAATCAGTATTCCGCAAATAGGAAAGGTCGGCTTCACGCATGATTTGATTACCTGCTCTATGCTGTTGTGCCGTATAAATACCAAGTATTTGGGGAACTATCACTTCACTCTCAAGATCCATAAAAACAGGAATGGTAATTTCATACCCTGCAATAAATTCTGCACAATGACAGGCTGATTGTATTTATGTGATAGACTTTTCACCAGAAAATTAAAGTTTTCAGAGAAAACATCAACAGAAGCGTTAGTTAGAGAAACTTTATTGTTTTCATTAATAAGTTTAGCGATAACTTTTATTCCCTCTGGAGGAAGAGTGGTTATCCAACCATATTGGGGACAATAACACCAGAAATCGGGAACAGAGATTCCTATATTACGCAAAATAGATGAATAATGAAATTTATTACATAGTAACCTCATTCTATAAGCATCATTGTCCAAACATTTTATTTCGTTAAGCCCACAAAATGCAGGTATGAGACTACGCTTGCTATTGGGGGGTCATCGTAGTCCGATTGTATACAACAGCTTTAGAAGAATCTATTTTACCAGAAAGAAAAGCCTCAATAAATTCATTTCCCTGTTGATAATACTGATAGACAAGATTGTATTTCTTACAAATACCTAAAAGACAATCGATTGTCTTTGTTATCATTATTTCTCCTTTTGTAAGCGGATCGTTAGTTCCTACAATGATAATATGAAAATCCTTTTTATTTGAATGAAAATAATCCAGTCTTTTTTTATATAAGAAATAAATGCCTGTGAGTGATCCATAATATTAAGTTATCAATTATTCAATATCATAGCTTGTATTTGAGTTTTACATCATAAATATGTTCCTTCGGGGTCTAATTTAAAACAGGAAGGATATGGATACCAGTAATTTAAGCAAGCCAGAGGAAAAGGTGAGTGTGTATGAAGTGATAGGGAAATTTCTTTTTCATTGTCAGTTTGAAAAGAATCTGAGTTCAAAAACATTAAAAGCTTATGGAACTGACCTAAGGCAATTTGCTCTATACATAAAAGATACGGAAGATGAGCTTGATTTCAAATGTATGTCTAAAGATACTTTGAAAAATTACTTACAGGAAATTTATCATCTAAAACTTAAAACAGTAAAACGAAAGGTCGCTTCTCTGAAAGCGATGCTTAATTTTCTTTAATATGAAGATGATGATTACATCAATCCCTTTCGTAAAATAAAAGTTCGCTTAAAAGAACCAAGTTTGTTACCGTCTGTGATGAGTCTTGATGAGGTGAAAAAAATATTGACCGTTATGTATAAGGGACTGATTAATAATCAACACACAAATAATTACATGTATAAGGCACAAACTCGTAATATTGCGATTGTAGAGGTTTTATTTTCAATCGGAATGAGGGTTTCCGAGGTTTGTAATCTTAATTATGAAGACATAAATCTTAGAAATGGGGTAATAAGAGTCTTTGGAAAAGGAAGCAAAGAGCGTATCATACAGATTTGTCAGTCTGAAACGCTTTCGATAATCAGAACCTACTATCAAAGCTATAAACAAGAGATCGGGTATAGTTTACCCATCTTTATTAATAGGCTAGGGCAACGTGTATCTACACAATCAGTCAGGCTTATGATAAAGTCTTATGTGAAAAAAGCCGGATTATCAAAACGAATCACCCCTCATCTTGCCAGGCATACATTTGCCACTACTATAACATCTTGAAATATATTCCTGATTATTAATGTTTTGCAAAATGTAAAATCAAAATAGGGAACGGATAAGAAACGAGCGAACTACTTTAGTCTGCTGTGTTTTTCCATTGCTTCAAATAACTCTTCCACAAAGATAATACTTATTTTCTAATTCAAACTGTATCTATCAATATAAATAAAATTGTATCTGTTTCCGTCTTTTGTTTCTGGTTAACTTTGCAACGTTTTAATTCTCGAACTATTTAATGATTATGAAATTGAAATTTGCAAAAAGAATGTCCTACATAAAGGCTTCGGAGATAAGGGAGATACTAAAAGTTACAGAACAAGATGATATTATTTCATTTGCAGGTGGCTTGCCTGCTCCTGAACTTTTCCCAATAGATGAAATTAATGAAGTAAATCAGATTGTTTTAAAAGAAGCAGGCACAAAAGCACTTCAATATACCACGACTGAAGGTTATGCTCCTTTGAGGGAATGGATTGCTAATCGGATGAATGATGGTTTAGGAACATCATTTGATAAAGATAATATTCTTATCACTCATGGTTCACAGCAAGGACTTGATTTATCGGGTAAGGTTTTCTTGGATGATGGCGATATAGTACTGTGCGAAAGTCCTACCTACTTAGCTGCAATCAGTGCGTTTAAATCCTACGGATGTGATTTTATTGAAATCCCTACGGATGAAGACGGCATGAATATGAAAGTTTTAGAAGATATTTTAAGCACTGTACAGAATATAAAGCTAATCTACGTTATCCCAACTTTTCAAAATCCAACAGGAAGAACATGGAGTTTGGAAAGACGTAAAAAGTTGGCTGAATTATCAGCCCGATACGGTATTGCGGTAGTCGAAGATAATCCTTATGGAGAGTTGAGATTTGAAGGCGAATTTTTGCCTTCTGTCAAGTCATTTGATAAAGAGGGTAACATCTTATGTACAGGTAGTTTCTCTAAAATATTTTGTCCCGGCTTTCGGATTGGATGGATTGCAGGGGATAAAGAGATTATCCGCAAATACGTTTTAGTTAAACAGGGTACAGATTTGCAATGCAACACAATAGCACAAATGACGATTGCCGAATATCTAAAACGGTATGATATTGATAAGCATATCGATAAAATAGTCGAAGTTTATAAAAGACGTAGAGATATTGCTATTCAATGTATAGAACATTATTTTCCCGAAGAGATAAAGTTTACCAATCCGAAAGGCGGTCTATTCACTTGGATTGAGCTACCTAAAGGTATTTCGGCAAGGGACGTTTTAATAAAATGTATAGAACAAAAAATTGCATTTGTCCCGGGTGGTTCATTTTATCCAACTAATAATAAGGAGAACACCTTTAGAATAAATTTTTCTAATATGCCCGAAGAAAAAATAGAAAAAGGACTTATTATTCTTAGCGAAGTCATTAAAGAGTTTATCAAAGAATCAAAATGATTTCTTGATAATACTACCTAATAGCTGTAAACGCTCTTCGATAAGCGGATTCCATCGCTGACCGTAACTTAATCGCATACAGTTATTATACTGTTCTTGCAAAGTGAACATGCGTCCCGGAGCAATGCTAATATCCTGCTGCATCGCTTTATAATACAACTCTGTGGTATCTATCTTTTTATCCAACTCAATCCAAAGCATATAGCCCCCTTGTGGGGTTATGACTTTGGTTTCTTTGGGGAAATAGTTCATAATAGCTTGTGTGAAATGAATACTATTGGTGTGTAGTTCTTGACGGAGTTTTCTCAAATGATTTTCGTATCTATTATTCTCCATAAAGTTGGCAATAGCTTCTTGGGGTATGGTTGGCGTAGATATTAAATGAATATACTTCTGACGAACAATGGCTTCTTTAAATCTTCCAGCAGCAATCCAACCTACTCGATAACCAGGAGCCAATGTTTTTGACATTGAGCCACACCACAACACAAGCCCATCTTCATCAAAGGCTTTACACGGTTTGGGGCGTGAGTTTCCAAAAAATAAATCACCGTACATATCGTCCTCAATAAGAGGAATTTTGTATTCAGCCAACATTTTTACAATCTCTTTTTTATGTTCGTCAGGCATACAGCTACCCATCGGATTGCTAAAATTGCTCATCAATAAACAAGCGTTAATCTGTGGCAATACTTTTCTTAAAGCATCCGGTTCTATACCTGTTACCGGGTTCGTTGGCAGCTCCAATACTTTAAGTCCTAAACTATTGGCTAATTGCAATATTCCAAAATAGATAGGGCTTTCGACAGCGATAGTATCTCCCTTTTGTGTTATGACGGATAGAGCTAACGAAAGAGCATTAGTTGCCCCTGTTGTTGTTATGATGTCCTCTTCGGTTAGGTTTCCATTCCAATTATAAGTGAAACGGGCTATATCTTTTCTTAATCGCAAATTTCCTTGCGGGTCTTCATATCGTGTCCCATTGCCCGGAAGCGAGCGCATAGCCCGAATAAGTTCCTTATTGAGTTTAGCAATAGGTAATAAAGCATCTTCGGGTATTCCTAATGAGAAACGGATAATAGGCGAGTTTTGTGTTTCCAAAGAGTTATATACTTCTGTTATCAAATCCACCACCTCTTTACTTTCGGATTTAATCGAAGGTTGTGTAGTTGCAGGAGCAGATAAACGCAACGGCTTGTAATTGACTATGTACCCTGATTTGGGGCGTGAAATAATAAATCCACCCTTTTCCAACTCGTAATATGCCTGAATTGCAGTATTTAAACTCACCCCATTTTCAGTACTAATAGTACGCAAAGAAGGTAATTTCTCTCCTGTTTTCCATACTCCTTTTTTTATTTGAGAAGCGATTGCCTGTGCTATCTTCTGATACTGAATCTCTTTTTTCATATACTCTACTTATCTGTACCCTGCAAATATACAAAATTTATATCTGTATCTGTTTTATTTTTTGGATTATCTTTGCAAAGTGATTCTATTCAAACTATTTGCGCCAATAACAATACTTCTATTTATGGATATAATGTCTGATGACTGGGAGCTAACGGATAAGCGAATATACCAACTATTGAAACATCCTTGTCAGATTGATAAGACAGTAGTTGAAGATATGACTTCTGCATATTTGGAATTTGTGGAAGAACTATTTGAGTACCTGAATGACGTGAAAGACAACAAGGAAGTTATCCGCAAATTGAATACGGCATATATTGAGTTTGCCACTATAAAAGCATTTGAAGAATCTATACCTACCGAAAACAATAAATTAAAGATAGTTTTTTTGAATAAATTGATAACTCTGATAGAGAAAGAGCAAGATTTGCTTTACCGCCAAATGGAATATCCAAAATTCTTTATCAATATAGAATCTGAATGGAAATCACCTATCTGTGTAAATTCCGATGTGGTAAAACTTATTGATTTGATGGAACTTGCTTGCGGTTTCTTCTATCTAATGGATGGACTTCTACGCATCGACAATAAAGAGTTACACCTGATAGACATTACACGCATTTTTGAAAAAATGTTCAATGTGAATCTTGGTGATATATACAAGAAAGAAGAAGCCGTAATCAAACGCAAGCCGGTTAAAATTACTGAGTTTTTAGACAGGCTGAAAGCTGCCATTATTCAAAAAAGTAAAGACGAGGGCTACTATCAGCCATAAAAACATCAGAATATTCTATTCTGTTTATCAGTGAGATAGCAGCTATTTATGGGGGAGTACCACTGGTATTCCCCTAACTTATTTGCACCCATTTGCCGAACTTTGCTTCATCAATCGATTGGTAATCTTAATGTTTAATTTAAAAGTGAAGCAAAATGTATATAGACAATGAAAACTTCGACAAGTGGATGGAACGACTGTCGAAGAAACTCTCCGAAATCGGGCAAGACCTGAAATCGCTAATCAATACCGACAACGTATTAGACCCCAACGACAAGTTGTTGGATAATCAGGATTTGGCGTTTCTACTGAAAGTATCTTTCCGAACCTTGCAACGGTATCGGGCAAGTGGCAAGCTTCCTTACTTTACGATAAGTCATAAAACCTACTACCGAGCATCCGACATTCGTGCATTTGTACAGGAAAATGCCGATTGCAAGACCTACGAGCGGTTCAAAAAGGAAAATCAACTCGATACGCAAACCGAAGCAAAACAGGGTGGGTAATGTTATCACCTGATGAAGTGCCACCACTCCCCATTTAGCAGAAACCGCCTCGCCCTGTGGCTCGGCTCGTTTCGCTAAATGAAGCAAGAGGGAACTGGACAAGTCCTGTTCTTCCCTCTTGCCCTGCGGGGCAAAGCCTTCGGCTTTAATGGGTTACATTCGTAATCGTTTATAACAGTGATTATAGGTCGAAAATGTATTTTGCTTATAATCAACTGAATGAATGTCGTTTTCTTTATAAAAAACTTATAATCATGGATAAGACCAGTAATATATCCACGCTTACCACTATCGGCATAGACCGTCAGACGGGAAAATTGATAGACAAACTCTGCAAACGCTATTCGCTGAAAAAGGGTGAAATAGTCCGGTTGGCATTTGTCTATATTGATAAAGCGTGTATCAACCCATCGGAAGCACCGGAATCCGTAAAATCCGAACTGGCGAAGATAAACAAACGGCAGGACGATATTATCCGCTTTATCCGACACTACGAGGAAGAACAACTAAATCCCATGATACGAACCGCTAATTCTATTGCAGTTCGGTTTGATGGTATTGGCAAGACATTGGAAAAGCTTATTCTTTCTCAATTGGAATCCACTCAGGGGAAACAAACAGAGGTACTACAAAAGGTAAGTGAACAGTTCGGCAAGCACGCCGATGTAATCAACCAGCAGGGAAAGCAACTCTCTGCACTCTATCAGATACACCAACGGGATTATAAAAAACTGCTTCAACTGATACAACTCTATTCGGAACTCTCCGCTTGCGGTGTGATGGATAGCAAAAGGAAAGAGAGCTTAAAGGCTGAAATAACCAACCTAATAAATACATAGAGCCATGCACATAGATTTTGCCCCACCATCGGGCGGAACATATAACAATGCAGGTAGCAGTCGGCAATTAGTTTCATATTGCGAGCATGAAGATTTGGAACGCATGGAGAAAGGAATCTATACCGATGGCTTTTTCGACCTGACGGATGATAATATCTACAAATCAAAGGTTATTAAGGATATAGACAGCAATGTCGGGCAACTCCTGAAAACGGATGCTAAGTTTTTCGCTATCCATGTCAGCCCATCGGAAAACGAACTTCGGGTAATGGGGAACACCGAGCAGGAGAAAGCCGAAGCCATAAAGCGGTATATTCGGGAAGTATTCATTCCTGAATACGCCAAGAATTTCAACAAAGGGCTATCCAAAGCAGATATAAAGTTTTACGGCAAGATTCATTTTGACCGTAGTCGTTCCGACAACGAACTGAATATGCACTGCCATTTGATTGTGAGCCGGAAAGACCAAGCCAATAAAAAGAAGCTATCACCACTCACCAATCATAAGAACACCAAGAACGGAGTAATAACAGGTGGCTTTGACCGTGTGAATCTGTTCCAACAGGCAGAGCAGGGATTTGATAAGCTGTTCGGCTATAACCGTCAATTATCAGAATCCTTTGAGTATTCCAACACGATGAAGAACGGAAGCATGGGCGATAAACTGAAAATGCAGGAGCAGGAGTTGAAAGAGCCAAAACAATATTTTACTGGCGAAAAGAAAAAAGAGATATTCCAATCCGGTGAAAATGAAAACAAGATTTCTTGCCATATTGATAACAAGGAAGACAATAAACAGTCTTACAATCAACAAAATAACGGTAGTGGCAATTCCCTATTATCTATCTTTTCATTGGGAGAAGGCAATAATTACGATGCAACACTGGCAGAGGAATTACAAGCAAAGAAACTCAAAAAGAAAAAGAAGAAAGGGATTAGACGATGATTGAATATGAAGAACTAGGAGCCGATATAGACCGCTACCTGATGGAACGTTTCAAGTACCGCAGGTCACTTGTGTATTTGACGGTAGACAATGTTATTGCCACCCGAAGAAATAGCCGTATAGACCTGTATTTGCGTATCAGAAAGGTTAAAAGCCTATTTCCACCTGATTGCCTTATCATTGCCCGATTGGGATTCAGTAAGGAGCGAATAGGGCACGGTACGCACTTTCTTAGATTTTTGACCGAAGTAGCCCAAAAGTATGGTTTTAATCATATCGGCATTGAGTGTGTCAATGTTAAAAGCGGTGCATTTGCTAAGAAGTTAGGTTTTTACTCAGTGGATGGTGAAAACTATTTCATAACTGTAAGTAATCTAACATTTTATTTTTCAATGGAATAGTTTAATAATTCCTTTCTTTCTCTGAACACAAAGGTATATTCCGAGAATAAAACGGCAACACCGAGCCGCAAGCGGTTTTTGGAAATTTCTTCCTTTTTCGTTCCTCAAAAGAGTAAATTTCCAAAAAGTGTTGCCTTATTTATTCTCTCCATATAGTTAATGCTTATCAGAGAAAAAAAGGAAAAAATATGTTGTTGGAGTATGCGGTAAAGCCAACAGCAGCCAGTTCAGTCCACTGCATACACAATTTCCGAAACCAGTGATTTTATCTCTTTCTTTGCAGCAAATCATTGCAATGACAGGAGTTTATAACAATCTAAAACAACACCAATATGGAAATTGTAGCCATCGAAAAAAGAACCTTTGAACAGATGATGCAGAGGTTTGAGGGTTTTGCTGAGCAAGTGAACGCACTTTGCGGACAGAACCGGAGTAATGAAAACTGGTTAGATAACAAGCAGGTTTGCGAGTTGCTTAAAATCTCTCCCCGTACTCTGCAATCCTACCGAGATACCGGAGTTTTACCCTATTCTCAAATCGGACGTAAGTGTTATTACAAAGCTACCGACATCGAACAGTTTATCAATCAGCAACAAATCAAGAAATAATGACTATGGAAAGAGAACTTTTTGATTTAGATATATTGGTCGGGAATTGGGAGAGTATTAACCTGAATCCAACCGTGATGATTCATCGGAACGCTGAGAGCCACCAGCTAAGTATCATCTATATGAATGAAGCCACCAAACAGGCAAGTCCAGTAACTTATGAGATTCAGGAGGATGAACAAGGTTATTTTGTGTACTTCAATGGAAAACGAGCTTCGATTTCCTATTGCCAAAGGTTGGATATGCTAACCATCGCCACACTGGGCGATTATATGAGAAACTAACAATCAATGAATCATGGATATACTCGATAACAAATCTCCGCAAATGGTTTCGTTCTTTACGGCTTTGAATGAGCTTTCAGATACCATTCAACAAGCCCTGCAAAACCGTACTCCACACCTCAATGGCGAAAAGTACCTCACAAACCGAGAGGTCTGCCAACTGCTCCGAATTTCTTCCCGTACCCTCCAAAATTGGAGGGACACGGGGAAAATACAGTATATCAGACTGAAAGGAAAAATTCTGTATAAGGAGTCGGAAATCTTTATTTTCTTATAATGTCCAATAAAGTAGGGATTTCACTGTAATCTTCAAACCAAATTACTTTTGTTCCTAAACTTTCCATCATTTTCTCTTGAATAACATGATGCGTTCGTAATATCTTATTTGCTGATACCTCATCAATCTTAACTTTACTTGTATCGTCAATAAAATTATTATTACTCAATCTCTGAATAAAAGCGTAGTGTTTACTATTTTTGGATTGCTTCTGAGCAGCAATTTCTAACAATCGCCGCAAATTCGGGTCACTCAATGACAGTCCAATCATCAAACAATTATTCTCTCGCAATGTTGCTAGTTGAACAAGATTAGACCAATGATATGGCTCGGAATAAACTTTATGATATGCTTCTTCTGAAAAAATTAGAGATACATCTTTATTGATGTCACCTTTGCTGGGAATAAAACCATGTACATGATAAATTGGTAATTCGTCAGAATCATGCTGTTCCTCATCTTTATGTATTGTCTTATATTCAAGTTTTACTTTGTCTAAAGACTCCTCGATTAAATCGTCAAAATTATAGGTAATTATAGACTTTACTTTTGCTCCACTTCTTTTAGGTATACACAGACTAGTGATTGATTCTATTAATAAAGATGAGATTCTAGGTGAATTATATAAAGCTTCTTTTACTGCTGATAAAAAAAGGGCATCATCGTCTTTTTGCGATAATCCTGCTTTCAGGTAGCGAGCAACAGCTAATGTTGAACTTTCATTTATTTTAATAAACGTATTTGTAATAGCTTCAATAGTATCATTTTCTATAGTATCATCATTGAATATTTTATTTACAAAATTAGCATATAGAGAGTTTAATAAAGTTTTCCAGTTAGGAAGTCCTGCACTGCAAGACACCCCTGCACCTAATAAAAGCGAAAAATTTCCTTTTTTATACGCTTTTTTGATAGAGTTCAATAGTTCTTCTCTGGAATTTCTCCAATCATTATCATCCTTTTTAAGCTCCTTCTCTATTTCTAATTTAAATAAACTATTTGCAATATATTCAGCCTTTTCTTTATTTGTTTGAATCAATTCATTTATTTCTGCAGTGCCCCATAAAATAAATTTTGGATTTTCTTTTTGGATAATCTCTCTCATCCTATCAGAAGCGGTAGGACAAATGAGTATTATGTATTTTACTTCTGTGAGATTTAATATATGTGTCATCTGCTCAATAACAGATTTTATCATTGACAAAGCAGGGTGACGAAAATATTTAACTTCAAATGCAACAGGTCCTTCATATTGGTCTATACCATCCTTAGAATAACCATCCAACCGATATTTACTAACGGGATACTCTACAACAAAATCCTTACCTTGTTTTTCAAGGTGTAGTTTAAGTAAATTTTGAATAAATAATTCAAAGTGAAATCCAGCCCTTGAATTACTGCCATTATTTATTTGACTTATAACATTCTCTATATTCATAGTATATTACTTCAGTAGTTTATTCTATAATGCTACAAAGATAATTGTATTTTATCATTTATAATACTGATTTCTAGCAAATTTCTCTGGCATGTCATCTTTCGGTAGCTCGTAACGGTTTTCAATGCGACTGGATAAGATTTTCATATCTTCATTCACCTTTTGGTTCGTGATTTTGGCGTAAATTTGAGTAGTCTGAACAGAACGATGTCCCATCATTTTGCAGAGCGTTTCAATCGGAACACCTTGTGATATACACACTTGGGTGGCGTATGTGTGTCTCCCCATATGATAGCAAAGTCGGCTTTCAATACCGCACTTTTGAGCAATGATTTTCAGGTTTTCATCGATGGTTTTCAACGTCTTTAATTTAAAAATCTTATCATCCGTCCGCTCATGCTTGTACTTCTCCATTATTTGAATGGGGACATTTAGCAGCCTGATTCTGCACTCACTTTTAGTTTTCTGCCGTTCAATCCTTATCCACATTACCCCGTTATCGTCCTGTGTGATATGCTTTTCGGACAGGTTACATACATCGGCATACGCCATCCCACTGAAACAAGCAAACAGAAACATATCCCGACACCTTTCAAGATGTTTTTCAGTTATAGGAGTGGTGAGTAACTTTTGAAACTCGTCCATCGTCAAGTGCCTACGCTGTTTCAGCGGTTTTTCTGCAACATAGTTTACAAACGGGTCACGCTTGATAATATCTTGGCTAATGGCTCTACGAATCATTTTCCTGAGTGGGATAGTATGATTCAAGACCGTATTACTGTTCATTCGTTTATCTACCCTCAAATGGAAATCATAAGCATCAATAAAGCTATGGGTAAGCTGATTTAGGGCAATATCTTTTATTTGGAATCTTACCCATAAGAAATTTTCCAGTATCCTGTAAGAGTGCAGATAATGTTCGTAGGTGTCCTTTACACGGTTTACACCCACCCGAAATTTAAATTCTTCGTTGTGTTCTCTGAATAGCTCCAGTAATCCGGTAGCCTTTTTTCCAATACCATTCAGAGCATTTTTAACCGCTTCGGCAGTAACATAGCCATCTTCCAAAACCAAACGGTCATAATGGCTCTGTATCTCCTGTTCTAAATTATCAAGAGTGCGGTTTATTTTGGTAACTTCTTTACCTTTGCCAATAACTCGCCCAGTTTGAGCATCCCATATTTCGGGATTTACATCCATCTTCGTACTGAAACGGGCAATTTCCGTATCTATGGTGATACGCCCAGTAATGGTACACAGTCCTTTACTTTTTTTCTTTGCTTTCGATTTGTCAATATAGAACAGCACGGCAAACGTACTTCTTGTTTTTATCTTCATTGTCATAATGTTTTATACGTTTATAATACTACTTTGAATTTATCTTCAATACGAGATTCAGCCCTTTGAATATCTTCAGCTATCTTGTGTTCCGTAATTTTGGCGTATATCTGTGTAGAACGTAAATCACGATGTCCCAACATTCGGCTAACGCTCTCAATTGGAACACCTTGCGACAGACAAATTTCGGTGGCATACGTATGTCTCCCGGCATGGTAGATGAGCTTACGGTCTATATTGCAGAGTTTTGCGATTACTTTTAGATTCTTATTAAGCCTACCACAACTAAGCATCGGGAGTAGTTTTCCATCTTTGGCAGTACCTTTATATTTCTCAATAATCTGTTTCGGTAACTCCAATAGCGGAATATCACAAGGCGTTCCAGTCTTTTGTCGGGTTGTTCTAATCCATAGTACGCCATCATCGGCTCTTACTATATGTTTCGGGGTAAGGTTACAAACATCCCGATACGCCAAGCCAGTAAAAACCGAAAATAGAAACATATCACGGGTAAGGTATCGGGACGGATGGTCTAAGCGTGTTTTCATCAAGCGGTCGAGTTCTTCCCGTGTAAGATACTTTTGTTCTGCTTTCGGACGTTCAGGGGTATAGCCATCAAATGGGTCACGATAGATAATACCCTCTGCAATCGCTAACTTAATCATTTTCCGAATGTGGCGAACGATACCGAGAATTGTATTTGATTTTAGTTTGAGTTCTACCCGTAGATAAAAATCACAGGCTTCAATAAAGGATAAATCCAATTTAGAAAAAGGGATATCCGACACGTTATATTTCTTTCGTATAAAACGAATCAGATGATTTAGAGAATTTTCATACTGAATTGCCGTATTCTTTTCTCGATTAACACCAACACGCTTGAAAAACTCTTGATTGTGGTTCTGATAATACTTAACCAAAGTATGTTGAGCGGAAGCCATACCTTGAAAGGCGTTCTTTACATCGTTGGCGGTAGTTGAACCATTTAGTTGAATTAACTTTTGATAGTGTGAGTTTATCGAAACCGTTAGTTTATCCAACGCTCGATTAACGGTTACTGCCGTTGTGCTTTTACCTGACATACGGTTTGCCCGTGTATCCCAAAGGGATACATTAGCGGTCTGTTTGGTACTGAATTGTGCCATCGTTTTTCCGATGGAGATACGCCCCATAATCGGGCAAGTGCCATCGGCTTTTGCTTCTGTTTTCTTGATGTAGAAAAGCAGCTTGAAATCTGTTGTCATACTCTGTTACTTTAAAATGATAAAATTACTTCTAACAGAGCTATTTAAAGGAATGGAAACCATAGACGAACAACGCCTTAATCGGCTAACTAACGACATCCACCAAAGAAAAGCAGCACATATAACTAAACCCGTCTAAAATTCAGTGTTTTACCTCGTTTTTCTGTTTCAAAAACAGGGAACGGATAAGTAACTGAACGTTTTCCTAAATCTGCTTTTTATTGCATTTCAGGGGTTAGACAGCTAAAGCCACCATACGACACAAATAATTGTATCAGTGTGAATTACGTTCAATTTCCGTCATTCTCTTTTTAGGTTTACAGTTTTGCTACGTTGCTTTTGGAAGAAGATGTAGCCATAGAGTATATTCAGGATATGCTTGGGCACAGCTCTATTGCTATAACGCAGATATATACGCATGTGAATATCAGCAAACAAAAGAAAATCTTAACGACAAAGCATCCGAGAAGAAAATTGCAGTTGGCAGCGAATGGTTGATTACTGTTCTTAGATAAATTTTGTCATTTTGTTTATTTATCCCTTATTTCCCTGCTTTGTATGAGAGTTGAGGAGTTGGGGGATAAATTATGTCTTTTGCATTGGGTGTTAAGATTTGACGGAAAGGTTATATATGGAGAATATTGTGGTTGTTTTGTAAAGGGAGAAAAGAGTCATTGAAATGATTTTTGTGAGAATGATAGATAAGGTCAGTGAATGTTTGTAATATGTTATTGGATAAATAGCGATATAAGAGGATGTTTTAGCGTTTTTAAAATATCTTTTTATCGTTTTGGATGCCCGTTTTTATAGTTTTACCTCTGCTTCTCAATATGTTAAAAAAATGATTGCAATGACTTGCAGATTTTATTGTGATAGGTGCCGGGAGTCATTGCAATGGTTTACTCGAATTATTGTGATGATTTAAAAAATGATTGTGATGAATTTTCGGAGGAGATGAAATCTGGCCGAAAAAAGACCATATATCTTTCTGAAACGCCTTGCCGGAGATAAATGGCTGTTATCTGAAATTGTAAAATTTGGACTTTATGAAAGCTAAGCATTGTTTATTCTTGTCATTTTGATAAATGTCGAACCTATGCTGTTTGCATTGGATTACCCATGCGAGTAACTTTTATTCCTTCGCAATTGTTATATCTTTGTTTTTCTTTAAAAAAAATGAAATGATATGAAAAACAAGGTGTTTTGTTATGAGATGAAGCGACAGGAGCAGGAGAAACGTTTTGCGGGTAATGAAAGCACGGCCGACCTGTACCGGGCTGTGCGGAACCAATTTAAAAGCTTCAATGGCGGTCGGGAACCCTCTTTGAAAGGAATTACCCCTGCTGTGGTTCATGGTTTTCAGGATTGGCTACATAGGAAGGGGCTGCGGGTGAATAGCGTGAACAGCTATCTCAGTAACTTTCGTGCGATGTATAACCGTGCCTGTTTGGGTTGGAAAGGGAGGCCGGAGGAGTCGCCGTTTGCAGGTATCTGTTTAAAGCGGGAGGATACGAAAAAGCGGGCCGTACCGGTCAATGTTGTCAAAAATATCGCTTCGCTGGATTTGAAGGATGAGCCGGAGAAACAGTTGGCTGCCGATATGGCGTTGTTTTCTTTTATGGCCTGCGGTATGCCTTTTGTGGATATCGTACTTAAAGTCGGTAGCTGATCGTATCGCATGTGAGTGCCTACGATTGTGAGGAAGCAGAGGTTCTCAATGAAGCTTCATTGCGTGGCGGTCTGAAAAACCGTTTGGATATTCTCGCTGACTGCATCGCTTTCTATATCGACCGTAGTGGAAACTATCGCGACCGGGTGCCTGGCTATGTCCGTGGTAATTTGCTTCGACTTTTCCGAAAAAATTAAAACCTTGAGTGAAAAAATCAGTAAAGAAAAGACTACTCCTGAAGACATATTGATATTATCCGGCAAAACAAAAATTAAGTATGACTACAACGGCTGATGCTGAATGGTTTATAAAAGTTAAATAAAATGTAAAACAGATCGTGGTAAAGAGTCGTTAAAAGTGGTGTTTAAAGTGTTTTAAGATTGTAATATATTAAATTATAGTGTTTTATTAGAAGTGGTTATTGTGCTTTTAATATATCTGGTTGCCCATACCTTTGTATCGTTTCCCGGAGACAACTGCATAATCATTTAATGAACGGGATTAGGCAGAAGTAAGTACATCCATTCGATCCGACTCAAAAATCAGTAGCCATCAGTTTAGTTCCGACTCTTTGCAGAAAGAACATGCCGCCAGTATCTCCCCTAGCAAATGGCTTTTCATGTTTCTGATAGGGGGACTTTTGTTTCAGATTATAACTCTAAGAAAAAAATAGTATTATAGAGTTTTTAGGATTATAACCTTAAGAACTTACGAAAAGCATGTTATATTTGTAGTTGTATCCACAAATAAATAATCATGACTCGTAAAAATTTCATCCTGTCTTTTCTTTGGATATTTTTGTTTACACTGGTTCTGACGTCCTGCGGCAGTAAAAAGCGTGTAGCACTTCCTGCTGACTTCAAAGGGCCGAAAGAATTGTCGCGTTTATATGGTGTTCGTATTACTCCCGATGATAATATCTTTCTTTATAATGAAGGGGCGAAATGGCTCGGTACGCCTCACCGGATGGGAGGAAGCACGAAGCGGGGAGTGGATTGCTCCGGGTTTGTGGCTATTGTTTTCCGTGAGGTTTATAGAAAACAATTGGCTCGTTCGTCGGCTGATATGCTGAAATATAATTGTAAGAAGGTGAGTCGCTCTAAGTTACAAGAGGGGGATCTGGTGTTTTTCAGGACAGGCAGCGGGAAGAAAAAAGTGCCAAACCATGTCGGTATCTATCTGAAAAACGGGAAGTTCATACATACCAGTACCTCGAAGGGAGTGATGGTCAGTAGTCTAAGTGAACCTTATTATACGCGGACCTGGATAACAGGCGGACGGGTGAAGTAAAATATTTTGTAAACATCTGAATGGAAGTTGCTTTTTTATGTATTAGGTTTACACTATCTTTGCACTTCAAAATAAATAAACATAGATCAAGTATGTTGACGCTTAAAATGATTACGGAAGAAACAGACCGCGTAATTCGTGGTCTGGAGAAGAAACACTTTAAGGATGCTAAGGAAGCTATCGCTAAAGTGATTGAGCTAAACGATAAAAGACGTAGTACGCAGAATCAATTAGATAATAACTTGGCAGAGGTAAACTCGCTGTCGAAAGCTATCGGTGGCCTGATGAAAGAGGGCAAAAAGGATGAAGCTGAGGCTATTAAAAAGCGTGTTGCCGAAATCAAGGAAGTCAGCAAGGGTATCCAGGCTGAAATGGATCAGGCGTCGGAAGAAATGCAGAACCTGCTTTATACCATTCCGAATGTTCCTTATGAAGAAGTACCCGAAGGTGTCGCTGCCGAAGATAATGTGGTAGAGAAAATGGGCGGTATGGAAACGGAATTGCCGAAAGATGCACTGCCTCACTGGGAATTGACAAAGAAATATGACCTGATAGACTTTGACTTGGGTGTGAAGATTACAGGTGCCGGTTTTCCGGTTTACAAAGGACAGGGAGCACAATTGCAGCGTGCCCTGATAAACTTCTTCCTGGATGAAGCCCGCAAGTCCGGTTATATGGAAATTATGCCGCCGACAGTGGTAAATGCCGCTTCCGGTTTTGGTACAGGCCAGCTTCCTGACAAGGAAGGACAGATGTATCATTGCGAAGTGGATGATCTTTATCTGATACCGACAGCCGAAGTTCCGGTAACAAATATCTATCGCGATGTTATTTTGGATGATAAGCAGTTGCCGATCAAGAACTGTGCCTATACACAATGTTTTCGTCGTGAAGCTGGTTCTTATGGAAAGGATGTACGCGGTCTGAACCGTCTGCACGAGTTTTCCAAGGTGGAACTGGTTCGTATTGACAAGCCGGAACATTCAAAACAGTCACACCAGGAGATGTTAGATCATGTGGAAGGCCTGCTTCAGAAGTTGGAACTTCCGTATCGTATTCTTCGTCTGTGCGGTGGGGACATGAGCTTTACGGCGGCTCTTTGCTTTGACTTCGAAGTTTATTCAGAAGCTCAGAAGCGTTGGTTGGAAGTAAGTTCTGTATCTAACTTCGACACTTATCAGGCAAACCGCTTGAAATGTCGTTATCGTGATGAGAATAAAAAGACTCAGCTGTGTCACACTTTGAACGGTAGTGCTTTGGCCTTACCGCGTATCGTGGCAGCTTTGCTTGAAAACAACCAGACTCCTGAAGGTATCCGCATTCCGAAAGCGTTGATCCCTTATACCGGTTTTGATATGATCAAATAATATTCGTAGATTAGCTGCGGAGGAAATAACAGGAAACGGGACGGAGAGTAATAGGTTTACTTCCGTCCCGTTTTGCTTTAAATCTAAGAAATAGACAATGAAGAAGATTAAACAAATTATTTTACTCGGTATGGCTGTATGGATGATGTGTAGCTGCCAGAGTAAGAAGTTGGAACTGTCTGCAGAAGCAGTTGCTGTTCCGTTAGGTGGTAATACGTATGTGACTGCCGGAAAAGAGGGTGCGAAGGTTTCTACCGAAGGCATCAAGTCGTGGACAGGTTCTGATGCTGTTCTTTCGTCATGGTTTAAGGTAAGCCAAGCCGGAGAATTGAAGTTGTTCCTAAAGGCTACTGCTACGGGTGGTCCGTCGGTTGTGAAAGTTACTTTCGGTGGGAAAAGTTTTACGGTAAAGATCACAGAAGCGGAAGAAACGATCATTCCGGTGGGTAGCGTATTGCTTGCGGAGCCGGGTTATGTTCGTGTAGATTTACAAGGGGAGAAGAAGGAAGGTGCTCAGTTTGCCGGTATTTCCGAACTGTTGATAGACGGGTCGGCTGCTCAGGAACCTCTTTCTTTTATCCGGGACTTTGAACCTTATTGGGGAATGCGCGGGCCTTCGGTACATATGAAATACACATTGCCGGAAGAATCGGTTGAATATTTTTACAACGAAATAACCGTTCCCGAGGGGGAAGATAAGATCGGCAGTTATTTCATGACTAATGGTTTTGGTGAAGGATATTGTGGTATCCAGGCGAATAGCGATAAGGAACGACGTATTTTGTTTTCTGTCTGGAGTCCGTTCGAAACGGATGATCCGAAAGCTATCCCGGAAGATCACCGTATCAAGTTACTGGCTCAGGGGAAAGATGTACATATCGGAGAGTTCGGCAATGAAGGCTCCGGTGGTCAAAGTTATTTGATTTACCCCTGGAAAGCCGGACAAACTTATCGTGTGATTACACGTGTCCATCCGGACGGAAAAGGGAATACCGCTTATTATGCCTGGTTTTTTGCTCCCGAGGAGAATCAGTGGCGATTGATAGCTGGTTTCCTTCGCCCACAAACAAATGCCTGGTATACCGGAGCGCATTCTTTCCTTGAAAACTTTATTCCGGGGCAAGGCTATCTTGAACGTAGCGTACGTTTTGGCAATCAGTGGGCTCGAACGGCAAAAGGTGAATGGAAGGAACTTACGGAAGGAATGTTTACTTATGATGCAACCGCCCGGGCCGGTGTTCGTCAGGACTATGCCGGTGGTGTGGCTGACAATATGTTTTTCCTTCGTAACGGCGGTTTCTTTAATGATAATACGGAATTTAAATCAGTTTTTACGCGCCAGCCGAATGGAGTGGCTCCTGAAGTCGACGTAACGACGTTGCCTTTAAAATAAAAGCATACGACCTCTTTAAAAAAAGGATGTACCCTCTTTTCGAAAAGGGTGCATCCTTTTTTGTAGCTAACCTCGCTTAGATGAATAGGTTTACATTGGCATCTTCTGCGCGTTCCAGGTAAGTGGCAACACCGCCCAGTGTAACATTATCCATCAGTTCTTCTTCTTTGACGCCCATCACATCCATACTCATGGTGCAGGCAATCATTTCGACACCGTTTTCGGCGGCCTGTGCGATCAGGCTTTCCAGGCTGTCGATATGTTTTTTCTTCATGATCAGACGCATCATCCAACTTCCGGTGCCTCCCATGTTCATCTTCGACAGCTTCAGTTTACCGCTGTGAGAAGGAAGCATCCAACCGAACATTTTTCCGAAGAGATCTTTCGATACGGCCGGTTTCTGTCTTTTCTTGATTACATTCAATCCCCAGAAGGTAAAGAACATGGTCACTTTCTTACCGGTAGAGGCCGCTCCGTTGGCGATGACGAAGGAAGCCAGAGCTTTATCCAGGTTGTCGCTGAATACGATCAGTGTTTTATTGTCGGACCCGTTTACCATTTTGCAGGAACTTTTGGATTCTGCTTTTTCGATTGTGGCGTGAATGATACCTGATTTATTCTCGACACTCACCAATTGTGCCCCTGTCATGTTACACCAGGCTCCTACGTCTTTGCCGAAACCCTGGTCGGTAGCTGTGATCAGCAAACGATCGCCTGTATTTATTTCGGCATAATGCTTTTTTAATTGCATGACCGGGCCGGGGCATTGCAGGCCGCAGGCATCGATCTGTACGGTCTTCTGTAAAGCAGGGCGAGCGGCGGTTACGGCAGACGGTTCTTCCGGTTTTGTTGTTTGTTGATTACTTTCGGTCTGTTTTAAAACTGGTTTAGCGGTCGCGATGCTCCATGTTTTATAACCACCGGACAGGTTCTTTACATCTTTATAGCCATGCTGAACCAGAATGCGGTAAGCCAGGTATCCGCGCAGACCAACGGCACAGGTCACCACGATCGGTTTATCTTTAGGCAATTCCGACAAGCGGTTGCGGAGTTCGTCGACCGGAATATTAATAGCTCCCGGAATAGTTCCCAAAGAATATTCGTCGGCCGTGCGTACGTCTACCAGGATAGTGCCGCTACCCAGTTGGCTTATTTTACGCCAATCTATAACCTCCACCTTTTTAGTAAGAATGTTTTCTGCCACATATCCGGCCATATTTACCGGATCTTTAGCTGATGAATAGGGGGGAGCATAGGCCTGCTCAAGTTCGGTCAGGTCGTAGACTGTCCCTTTGCGCTGTATAACCTGTTCGAGCATTTCGATCCGTTTGTCCACTCCATCGAATCCGACAACCTGTGCGCCCAGCAGCTGTCCGTTGTCAGGCGAGAATAATATTTTGATAGACATCGGGACTGCTCCCGGATAATAACCGGCATGTGATGCCGAATGTGTATACGACGACTGATAGGGGATACCTTCGCGTTTTAACAACTTGGCATTAGCTCCGGCAGCAGCAACTGTCAGGTCGAATACCTTTGCAATAGAGGTGCCGATAGTCCCCCTGTATGTTTCGCGGTTACCGAACACGATATTGTCGGCAACGATGCGTCCCTGTTTGTTGGCCGGCCCGGCAAGTGGGATTAGGGCCGGTTTGCCTGTTACCGGATTGAGTACTTCAACGGCGTCTCCCAGTGCATAAATGGCAGGATCCGAAGTCTGCATATATTCATTTACAGCGATGCCTCCCAGTGTACCGATGGACAGGCCGGCTTCTTTAGCCAGTTTAGTTTCAGGGCGTACCCCGATACTCAATATAACCAGGTCGGTAGAAATTTGTTTACCGCTGCGCAGATGTACGACGATACCTTCGGCCGTTTCCTCAAAACGTAAAACGCCATCTTCCAGACGCAGGTCCACCTGTTTTTCGATCAGTTGTTGATGTACGATAGCTGCCATCGAGTAGTCGAGCGGAGCCATTACTTGGTTGGCCATTTCAACCACAGCGATATGAACTCCCAGGTCGTGTAGATTTTCTGCCATTTCAAGTCCGATGAATCCACCGCCTACGACAACTGCATGACGAGGTTTGTTCAAATCGATATATTTTTTGATCGTATCCGTATCAGGTACGTTGCGTAAGGTGAATATTTTTTTACTGTCGATACCCTCGATGCCGGGGCGAAGCGGTTCTGCTCCGAGAGAAAGTACCAGCTTGTCATAACTTTCGGTGTACGTTTGTCCTGTTCTGATGTTTTTCACTTCGACGGTTTTCTCCTTCGGATGGATGGCTGTAACCTCCTGTTCGGTTCGGATGTCGATGTTGAAACGGGCTGTGAAGCCTTCGACTGTCTGTACGAATAGTTTATCGCGTTCTGAAATTGTTCCGCCTATATAATAAGGGAGACCGCAGTTGGCGTATGATACATATTTTCCACGTTCAAACAGGATAATGTTTGCATTCTCGTCCATTCTTCTCAGGCGTGCTGCTGTAGTTGCTCCTCCGGCAACTCCTCCGATTACTAAATATTTCATCTTGTTATTATTATAATTGTTATTATACATATTTGCTAATGGAAAATAAATGAGTAAAAAAAGGGAGTTACCCTTTTTCCATACATTGTTGTAGTTTTCCGAACAGACCGTCAAAACGTAATTCGGCATTCATCATCTGCTGTACTTTCTCTTTCCCTTTTGGAGTAAGCGAGAAGAACATCTGCCGTTTATCTTCTTTACTGATACTACGGCGGATAAAGCCTTTATTTTCTACCGACGTGATTACTTTTGATACGCGTGAGTTGGATAAACCGATATAGTCACAAATTGTTCCAGCCGACTTGGCTTCGTTGTCTTTCAGGCAACATAACAGCATGGCTTCGTTGATCGTGATCTCATGTACCTCTGAAAATGCCTTTTCAAACTGGTATAATGTTTTATATATATCCTTTATAACACAAATTGCTTCCATATTGCTTTATTTAATGATGGTACAAATATAAATAATATTTCTGGTGTAAATAGTGTTTAGTGGAAAATAATATATGAGTTGCTAAAAAAAGAGATAAGGTTTATTCCTTATCTCTTTTTTTGCTTGATTATTTGTGTCAGTCTCTGTTCGAGAAATACTTCATGAATTGTGAGCGTTCGTACATTGCAGGGTTTGGAATATTCGCATAGTTCAACTTTCCCTGGAATTGAGACAAATTCTGGTAATGTGCTTGGTGCATCCATTCTTCGACACAGGTCAGGACCTGTGAGATAATCTCACCTCCGTGTGTGTATACGGCACTACACATTTGTACAGCAGAAGCACCTGCCAGCAGGCATTTGATAACGTCTTCCCAATCATGTATTCCGGTAGAAGATGCAATACTAATACCGGGTACTTTACCTGAAACGATTGCTGTCCAACGAATTGTATCACTTAAGTCGGAGTGGTTACTGAATACGTTACCTGACACTATCTGCATGCTGTTGATATCGATATCCGGTTGATAGAAGCGGTTAAACATCACCACGCCATCTGCACCATTAACCTTCAATGTGTTGACCAGTGCCGGAATATTTCCGACATTCTTTCCGATCTTCATAATAACAGGTATTGAAACCGTTTCTTTTACTTTCCGGATAATGTTGACGTAAAGATCCCGTATTTCATCCGGGTTGTATTCAAGGCTTGTTTCCAGAAAAAATACATTTAGTTCCAGAGCATCTGCACCGGCCAGTTCTATCTGACGGGCAAAGTCTATCCATACATCCGACTTATAACAGTTAATACTGGCGATGATGGGGATAGTGCATGATTCTTTGCTCTTTTTAATCAGTTCCAGATAATTGTTTACCTGATTGGCTTTTACGTAGCCACGGATATAATCGGCAGCTTCCGGATAATCGGAGTCCTGCATGAGCGAATCGCTTTGCATTTCGATCTGTTCTTCAAAAAGGGATTTGAGAACAATTGCTCCTGCACCTGCTTTTTCAAATTCTTTGTTTCGTTCCGGGTTATTAGTCAATCCGGAGCTTCCAACGATTATAGGATTACGAAGTGTTAGTCCTGCGTATTGAGTTTTAATGTCAATCATGTCAGATTCAATTTTAATGTATTAGTACTCGCGTTCGCCGAAAATACTGGTTCCAACCCGTATCATGGTACTACCCTGGCGAATGGCAACGGGATAATCGTGGCTCATACCCATAGATAGTTCTGCAAAATTATCATTTCCTATGAAATATAGCGCTTTTAACTCGATGAAAAGTTCATGTAAAATGTGAAATTCCTGTTCGATGAGAACGGTATCGTCGGTATAGGTCGCCATTCCCATTAATCCGCATATTTGAATATTGTCAAGTCCGGCCAGTTGTTCGCTTTGCAAAAGTTGACGACATTCGTCTGGAGTCATTCCGTATTTAGTGTCTTCCTGAGCGACATGTATTTCCAACAAAACACGGATCACACGATTGTTTTTTGCCGCTTGTTTGTTTACTTCCTGTAACAACTTAAGTGAGTCGATACTGTGGATAGTATGAATAAACGGTGCAATATCTTTTACTTTGTTACTTTGCAATGGTCCGATAAAGTGCCATTCGATATCATCCGGTAGTACTTTTTGTTTAGCCGTCAGCTCCTGTGCCCTGCTTTCGCCGAAGACACGCTGGCCTGCATCGTAAGCTTCCTTCAATGCTTCTGCCGGATGAAACTTAGACACGGCTACCAATGTCACGTTTGTCGGTAGCGATGCCTTTAATTGTACTATATTCTGGGCGATACTCATGCTTCCTGAACTTTGTCTTCTGCTTGTTTCTTTTGTTCGGCAATCAGTTCTTCGCCGGATTTAGGAGTTTTGTCGTCGCTGGCAGAGAATGGGAATACATCCATAAGCATGGTTTCAGTGACTGAGGCGATTGTGTAGTCGGCCATCGTTCCTTTCATGCCTTCTTCCAATACGGCAATGGCTTCTTTCAGCGTGCATGCCTGTGCAAGCATTTGTGCAGCTGTTTTCTTTTCTGCACCGCTTTTTTCGTCTAACGTGATAAAGTATACTTTAATTTTATAGAAACGATCGCCATTCTCGTTGAAGAACAATTCTGAAAGGCGGGCGCGTTTGATGTCTGTAACAGTAAATTCGCCGGAGATGAACGGGCGGATTTCTTCAATGATACGGGCTTCCGCTTCTGTGAATGACAGGGCGTCAACCAGGTAAGGTTCTGTTACTTTCTTTTGCATTCCATTCTCCAGTACTTTTTCGAAGGAGACTTTACATTCAAACCAACTATGCATATTATTTTCTTTTTATTTTGTCTATACTCGTGTTTAAAATACAGTACAAATATAGGTTCAATTCGGCAATAATACAACTGCAATGAAATTCTTTATTTTTTCGGAACATTTTCTATTAAGGGCTTGTTTATAAGATGTAGTGTGTTTTTCATGGTATTAGATTTTTAGATTAGTAATGAGGTTGTTCATTCAGTCCGGGAGGATAGAATGAAATATCTGAAATAAGAAAGCCGGAAAAGAGAAGACTTATCAACTCCTTTCCGGCTTTTTATTTTATCTTTGAATCCTTAAAATTCGTCGTTTGCGTAGAGACTGGGGAAATAATTCATTTTATAGTCAAATAGTTCATCCTCATTAAAGAATCTCTTTAATTCGATCTCTGCTGTTTCGAGAGAGTCGGATGCATGTACAATATTTTCTTGTACGCTCATGCTATAATCACCGCGAATGGTTCCGGGTGCAGCATTTCTGCCATTTGTAGCTCCGGCCAGGGTACGAACTACCTGTACCGCGTCGACTCCTTTCCAACAACAAACAATGACCGGGCATACAGCCATGGCATCTTTTACTCTTTGGAAGAAGGATTTTTCTCTGAGGTGGGCATAGTGTTCGCTTAAGAGATCATCAGTCAACCAGATCATTTTCATGCCACAGAGTATTAATCCTTTCTTTTCAAAACGGGAAATGATTTCACCGATCAAACCTCGTTGAATGGTACATGGTTTTAATATAACAAGTGTCTTTTCCATACTGTTATCTTTTATAAGGTTCTACGAATATTCTTGATAGCACTAATAATCCCAAAGATAGTGTATTTATTCACTATTAATTAATTTATAGTATAATAATGTGTAAAAACGTGGTAAAAATAACAGGTTTTCACTATTGCAAATATCATTCTATACTAAAGTGGGAACTGGGCTGTTTATCCATTTTAGGTTGGTTGTCCAGCTATCTGATTATTCTGTATTTTATTTTTATAAGCTTGTGTCCATATTTTTATATTCTTTGAATTTTCGTCCTTGGGTGTATTTATTACAATCACAGTTTTATACCCAAAAATATCTATTTTTATCCGAAGATTGCCTGTATGTTTGCCTTTGATATGTGAATCATCCAATATGAAATATTTCTTGATTCAGTTTTGATTCTAAAGTACTTATAATCATCATGAAATAGAGTGTAAAATATCCCTTCAGAACACAAACATTCTTAACTTTGAATTCTTTGGAACAAGTGTTTTCCACATATTTAGAACAAACAAGTTTAAATAAACAATTTAGCTTAGGTTTCATTTGCAGGGATTGCATTGTTTAACAATTTAGACAGTAACTCTCCGGTTGACAATAACTTAATATTTCTATATTTAATCCAACTCTGGATTCATTTTCATAAAGTCTCTCAGTGTTTGCCGGTTTACTCCTAACTTCTTACTTATATACAATCTGGTTTTCTTTTCCTGCAGAAGTTTGCGTATCTGTCCTTCTTTTCCAGATAACTTATACAACTCGGATTTACCACCTTTAGGACGACCAAGCTTGGTCCCTTCTTTCTTTTTTCTGGCCAATGCTTCCTTGGTTCGTTGGGAAATCAGGTTACGTTCAATTTCGGCACTTAAACTAAAAGCAAAAGCCAAAATTTTACTGTTGATGTTGTTTCCTAACTCGTAGCGTTCTTTTACCGTAAGCACGAAAATGTCTTTTTCCATACATTGATGGAGAAAGCTCATAACCTGCATAAGATTACGACCCAACCGGGATAATTCGGTTGTGACCAAAACATCCCCTTTACGGATTTGTTTGATTAATCTACCAAGTTGCCGTTCTGCAACATCAGTTGTACCACTGATTGTTTCTTCTACCCAACGATCAATACGCATGTTCTTTGCTTTTGCGAACTTTTCGATCTCGAATCGCTGATTTTCAGTACTTTGCTTATCTGTACTGACTCTTACATAACCGTATATCATACAATCTGAAAATTAAATGAATAACTAAAGATACGTCAGAAAACTAAATGGTAAGGGGTGATTAGTAAAAACCAACGTTTTTTATCGTCAACTGGATATGTAAGTTGTTTTTCCCTGCAAATATGAATATAATAATTTAAATCAATAGTATCCTGAATTGTGAAATTAAATTAAATTTCAATGTCGGTACATCCAAAACAGAATCGAAAAATAATATCTGGTTCGTTTTATTGTGCTATTGAGTAGGAAAAATTACTTTTGTATTAAAGAATAGATTATTAAACAGAAGCGATTTTCATCGTTTCCATGTAATTGTAAGTATGAAAAAGTTGTTATCGCTCCCTCCCAATCTGGTGAGTAGTTTTCATAAAATCGCGAAAGTCGGCAGGAATGAATGGTTTTGCACATCCGATCCGGTTGGTGCCCGTTTAGGATCCGGGGGAGGCACTACCTGGCTGGTGGAAGCTTGCCGGCAAAATGAAGCTCCGGAAACACCGGTAAAGGAATGGTTGGATAAGGAAAAAAGAATATTATTGCATGCCGGCGGGCAGAGCCGGCGTTTACCGGGGTATGCCCCTTCCGGAAAAATATTGACACCAATTCCTGTTTTCCGGTGGGCGAGGGGGCAGAAGTTATCACAAAATCTATTGTCTTTGCAGCTTCCCCTTTATGAGGAGATTATGGAGAAAGCTCCTGAATCGCTCCATACACTGATTGCCAGTGGGGATGTATATATACGAAATAGTGAACCGTTGCAGGATATTCCGGATGTGGATGTTGTCTGTTACGGGTTATGGGTCGATCCGGCCCTGGCAACCAATCATGGCGTGTTCGTATCGAACAGGCAGACTCCCGATAAGCTAGACTTTATGCTTCAGAAGCCCTCTCTGGCCGATCTGGGGCAGTTGGCCCAGACACATCTTTTTCTGATGGATATAGGTGTGTGGTTACTAAGTGACAGGGCTATGGAGTTGCTGATGAAACACTCGTATACAGCCGATGGAAAGACAATGAAGTCATACGACCTCTATTCTGAATTCGGACTGGCTTTGGGTGAACACCCCCGTATTCCAGATGAAGAGTTGAACCGGTTGAGTGTGGCTATCCTTCCTTTGGAGGGAGGGGAGTTTTATCATTATGGGACGAGCCGTGAACTGATCTCTTCGACTCTGGCTGTGCAGAATCTGGTCCGCGATCAGCGGGCTATCATGCACCGGAAGGTTAAACCTCATCCAGCCATGTTTGTTCAGAATGCATCGATTAATATCACCCTGACTGCCGCAAATTCGGAGTTATGGATTGAGAACAGCTATATAGGTAAGCACTGGAAGCTGGATAACCGACATATTATAACCGGAGTTCCAGAAAATGATTGGGTATTGGATATCCCGTCCGGTGTTTGTATTGATGTTGTACCTGTCGGAGAACAGGACTGGGTGGCTCGTCCGTATGGGTTCAATGATCTGTTTAAAGGAGCATCGACCGATGAGAAAACAGTCTTTATGGGATATCCTGTCGCTAAGTGGGCAGAAGAAAGAGGCTTCCTATTGGAGGCTTTCGTAGACTTACAGAATGCTGCATTATTTCCGGTTTGTAAAAATATCGAAGAATTGGGCTTGGTTATGCGGTGGATGGTTTCTGAACCGGAACTGCAAAGTGGCAGGGATATATGGAAGTCGTCGGAGAAAATGTCGGCGAATGAATTATCCGATCGTGCCAATCTGAGCAGACTTTTTGCCCAGCGTGAGAAATTCCGTTATGCCAATTGGCCTATGTTGGCAGTCAATCATGAGAAAAGCGTATTCTACCAGTTGGATCTGGCAGATGCCGCTCGCGAGTTTGCAGAGGGAAATCTAGATTTACCGGATGTACTTCCTTCTGAAACACCATTGATGAAACAGATACATAACTGGATGTTCCGGGCTCGTGTATTACAATTGGAAGGGAAACCGTATGAGGGAGAGCAACAGGAAGCCTTTTCTTTATTGCGGGAAGGATTAATTGGCTCTGTATCCGGAGAAAAACAGTCTCCTTATCTGAATGTATATCGTGACCAGATTGTGTGGGGACGAAGCCCGGTCCGTATCGACTTGGCTGGTGGATGGACTGATACCCCTCCTTATTGCATGTATGCTGGGGGGAATGTGGTCAATGTAGCCATCGAGTTGAACGGTCAACCACCTTTGCAGGTATATGTAAAGCCTTCGAAAGAATATAAGATCATTTTGCGTTCTATCGATCTGGGAGCGATGGAAGTTGTTTCTACCTGGGATGAATTGCGTGATTATAAAAAGATCGGTTCTCCTTTCTCTATCCCCAAAGCGGCTTTGTCTCTAGCCGGCTTTATCCCGGAATTTTCAGCAACGCATCACTCTTCACTGGAAGCCCAGTTGAAAAGTTTTGGTTGTGGACTGGAAGTTACTTTACTGGCGGCTATTCCGGCTGGATCGGGACTTGGGACCAGTTCCATTTTGGCAGCAACTGTGCTTGGAGCAATATCCGATTTTTGTGGTCTGGCCTGGGATAAAAGTAAAATAGGATATCGTACCTTGATTTTAGAGCAACTGCTTACAACAGGCGGGGGCTGGCAGGATCAGTATGGCGGGGTATTACATGGCCTGAAACTGTTACAGACAGGAGAAGGTTTCAATCAGAATCCTTCCGTGCGCTGGCTACCGGAATATTTGTTTACCGACCCGCAATATCAGGCTTGTCATTTATTATATTATACAGGCATAACCCGTACGGCCAAGAATATCCTGGCAGAGATTGTACAAGGTATGTTCCTGAATAGTACCACGCATCTTCGTCTGCTTTCAGAAATGAAGATACATGCCCTGGATATGTTCGATGCTATTCAATGCGGTAATTTTGAAACGTACGGTAAACTTATCGCAAAGACCTGGGAACAGAAGAAGGCACTCGATTCCGGGACGAATCCTCCTGCGGTGGAAGAATTAATCGCGCAGATAAAAGATTATGCATTAGGCTATAAACTACCTGGAGCAGGAGGTGGTGGCTATTTGTATATCGTAGCAAAAGATCCGGAAGCTGCTTTGCTGATACGTAAACAGTTGACGGCTTCTCCGCGTAATCCGAATGCCCGTTTTGTAGAAATGGGGCTTTCGGATAAGGGATTGCAGATCAGCCGGTCCTGACAGGAAGAGACAGAGTTGTTAGAATAATTGTTTGTCCCTGATTAATAGGTAACCGGCCATTCCCGTCAGTGTAATAAACAGGAAACCGATAAGTATCAGTACCTTTTTAGGTGCTGATGCTTTTAGCGGGACAGTAGCCGGCTCTATGATCGTATAGATCGGTGTTTGTTCCTGTACCCGCAGTTTATCCTGTTCCAATTTCTGTGCCAGCGTATTATATACATTGAATGTCAGTGTCATTTCATTGCGCAATCTTTCCTGTTCTGTCCGGTAACTGGCTGAAATGATATTCTTATTACTATCCTCGAAAGCAGCATAAGCCTTTTGTGCCTTATAATAGGCAGCCTGGGCCTCCCTCAGTACTTTATCGGTGAATTCAAGATCCTGTTTGGCCTTTTGTGTCCGATAGTTGGTGATGTAGGTTTGTAATTTACTTACTACACTTTCTGTTATCTGCGCAGAAATGACCGGGTCCTGCATTTCGACGGATACGGTTACCACCTGTGTCTTTTTATCGACAAAGACGGATATTCTGCTTTGCAATTCCTTAATAATATTCTCCTGCTCTTTGGTCAGAAAGAAAGGGTCGACTTTATCTGATTTCTCTTCCTGGTCTCCGAAAAGTCCGATTAAGTATGATAACCCTTTTAATGGTGCTTTCAGGATATAGTTCCACCACGCATCCCGCTGATGTTCGGCCAGATAATCGAATACGGAGACCGACAATGTCTTTTTCTTATTGGTTACCTGTTCCGGAAACAGCTCCAGCAAGAAAGGAGTACTGTGAACCACGTCCGGATACAATTCCGGTGAGATTGCATCCGGGCTGGTTGTACTATTCAAATCTATCCCTGCTATGGCAGCTAATCCGCCCAGGTTTCCCATCTTATTAGCCGGATTGTTTGTTTCAGGCATGAGTTTGATGGTCGTTGTATATTCTTTGGGGATACTGAAAGCTATGATAAGCCCGGCCAGTATAGCTATAACACTACTTTTTAATAGTAGCTTTCGCTTAGACCACAGATAACGGACGATAACGACAATGTCTATATCCTGTTCCGTTCCGGGTTGTTTGTTTTCTGTTGTATCCATTATTACTTATTTTAAATTATTTATTATTGAAGTAACCATGGCGGCCATAGAGGTTGTCGAACTTGCTATACTTAGTATTTCAGCCAGATTCGATCGTCTGTCTCGTTGTGTTTTAGAAGGTACGACGATTTCACATCCCGGTTCGACTTTAGGATAACGCTTAAAGAAGATGCCGACCCTACGTGTAGTGGCTACTTTACCGTTCATATAAATAACGATCGGGTATTTGCGGGCAATGTCGTTATATCCTCCGGCCTGTGAAAGGCAGTCGCGTACGGAGGCTCCTTTTGTATAGGTGATACTGTTGGGATAGGTAACGGAACCGCTCACCTTTACGGTACTTTGTAGCTGAGGTATATAGATTGCATCCCCGTCGCGGAGTACCAGGTCGTGTGTACTTCCTGGATGTGCCAGTGCCTGCTCCAGGTCGATGCCGACCGAATAATCTTTTATGTTAGCAAGCGATAGGGCGATGGAGTCTTTGCTTTGTTTATTATTGTTGCTTAGATGCAATAAAGTCTCTACCTGACGCACTTCATCTCGTGTTAACTGGCGTTTCAAACTAGCTCCTTTCACATAGGCATCTTTGGTGACACCTCCGGATTGGGCTATGATATTACTTAGCCGGGTGTTTTTGGTAGGCAATGCATAATCACCGGTGAAAGTTACTTCACCGTTTACTTTAACAACCTGCTGTTTTTCATAACCAGGGGAGAAGCGTACGAATACCTCATCGAATGGTTCCAGCGTGAAGAGTGTATCCGTATGCGATCCGGATGATTTTGAGGATAGTTTCAGATCATTGTTCAATGAAACTGTATATATCCTGGATATCTGGTTTGTGCTTTTGTCGGCTGTCGGATCTTTTATACGGCGTGCCACTTCCACATTGATTGTAGAGGCTGACTCTTGCAAGCCACCTGCCAGTATAACCGCATCTTCAACTGTCATATTTTTACTGAAAGGAAGGACTGTGTCTGGATAATTAACCGCTCCGCCTACTTTGATGGTATAAGGTTCCCGTAGCTCGAAGAGAGAAGGGATATGTAGTTTGTCCTCTTTCTGTAATTCAATATCAGGGGCTTTCCCGTTCAGGATGTCCTGAACGTCGATAGCTATTACTGTACTGGTAAAATCCGGGTTCAACCGGGTGATATGGGCTCTTCCGATAAATTCGTCTCCTTTCAGTCCGGCAGCCTGGTTGATCAGTTGTTTGACGGTATGTACTCGCGGACTTAACTCATATTCGCCGGGACGCCATACGGCTCCGGTTATTGTGAGCCGGTTGTCATAGAAAGGGATAACAGAGTCTACCAATAGGGAGTCGCCGTCATGAAGGATAAAGGTTGGGAACTCTTCTTCCGTAATGGTGGCAATCTGATAGCGTGAGCCGGATTTTCGTTTGATTGTCACGTCTTCGGTAAAAGCATCTCCGGTAAATCCTCCTGCCATCTTTAATAAATCACTTAAAGTTTCGCCTTTACGAAGTTCGAATGTACGGTTGCGTTTTACTTTGCCTTTGGTGTTGACCAACTGGTCGTAAGGTTCAATGATAATCATATCATTATCTTCCAGGCGGATATTCGTATCGTATTTACCTTTCAGCAGATAGTCGTACACATCCAGGTTGGCAATTTCTTTATTGTTGCGATATACCCGTATGTTACGTAAGGAACCGATGTCATTGACACCTCCGGCTGCATATAAGGCGTTGAATAAGCTGGCCAGTGAGGGAAGTGTATACGTTCCGGGGGTAACGGCTTCACCTACGATATTCACCTTAATGCTACGTATCTTCCCAAGTCCGACGGAAACGAAGGTGTTAGGCTCGCTTCCATCTACCAGGTTTGTCATGATCTTTCCCAGTTCCTGCTTGATACGGTTTTCCGCCTGTTCGACGGTCAGGCCGCTAATAGCTACAGGACCTACATTCGGTATAATAATTGTACCGTCGGGTGATACGGTTAGTTGCAGATTTAACTCAGAGTCTCCCCATACGTTGATTTGTAATTCGTCACCGGCTGATAGTGGATAGTTTCTGGGGGTAGGCATGTTTAGGTTCGGCTCGAAAGACAGGTTTTTATTTGAGAATATTTCACGACCGAATACGAGGTTCTTGCTACTATCCTGCGGAGTATTGTTTTCGCGTTGTAACTCCAGCGGAGGTATCTTTGTATCGAATGTGATCCTGTCCGTAACCGGATGTTCGGTTGCAGAAATTACCGGTTGATTAGAATGCTGTTGTTCCAGGCGTTTTCTCATCTCCTGCTGAATCTGTTCTTCCGTCATACCTGCAGCTTTTGCTTTATCCAATAGCTCTTGCGGTATTTGGGCGAAAGTGACAGCTGGTATAAAGAGACATAAAACACAGAAAATGTATCGGCTCAAAGTTTTCATAAAATCTTTCTTATTTGTGTTACAATTCTTTGGCAGGCCAGTCCATCCCCATAAGGATTAACGGCTTTACTCATTTGATCATACAGATTCTGATCTTCCAATAACCGGGAGGTTTCATCCAATATTTTTATGAAATCAGTTCCTACCAGTTTTACTGTTCCGGCGTCTAACGCCTCCGGGCGTTCGGTTGTATCACGCATAACCAATACCGGTTTACCCAATCCGGGAGCCTCTTCCTGGATGCCGCCGCTATCGGTCAGGACGATTGTCGATTGTTCCATCAGATAGACAAACGGAAGGTATTCTAACGGTTCTATAAAGAACATATTGGGGAGATGCGTATCTCCGAATACTTCCTGTATGGGTTTCCGAACGTTCGGATTCAGATGCATCGGATAGACAAAGTCTACTTTCGGGTATTTCTTTGCTAAAGTTTTGATGGCTTTACACATGGCTATAAAACCTTTACCGAAGTTTTCCCTGCGATGACCTGTTATTAAAACCAATTTCCGGTTACTTTGTTCTGCCAGTCTACTTATTTTATAACCAGCTCTTTCCAGTTCATTAGTAAGTTGTTGGCGTAAATTGTCCTTGTTTTTTATTTGCCTGACCACATGATACAAAGCATCTATAACGGTATTGCCTGTTACTGTGATCCGTTCCTCTGCGATCCCTTCCGCCAGTAAGTTTTTTTTGCTTAAAGAAGTTGGAGAGAAGTGATAAGTTGCAATTCTCCCGGTAATCTGACGGTTCATTTCTTCCGGCCAGGGACTGTATATATTATGAGTCCGCAATCCGGCTTCTATATGTCCGACAGGGATCTGTTGATAAAAGGCGGCCAGAGCTGCGGCCGTAGAAGTGGTTGTATCGCCATGTACCAGAACCAGATCAGGCCGGGCTTCCTGTAGAACATCTCTCATTCCGATAAGGACGCGGGCTGTTACATCATACAGATCCTGCCCTTGCTTCATGATGTTCAGGTCATAGTCTGGATGGATGTCAAAAATATGCAGCACCTGGTCCAGCATTTCACGATGTTGTCCGGTGACACAAACGATGGTTTGAAAATTGTCGGTATCTTTTTGAAATTCCTTTACCAGAGGAGCCATTTTTATTGCTTCGGGGCGAGTACCGAAGACTAGCATAATTTTTTTCATATTGTTTCTTTTATTATATGTAACATTCGTTTGGCGAGTAATTTACGGTCGAAGTCGTGAGCCAGTTTCCGACATCCTTCTTGACATTGCTTGTATAAGGCTGGGTCGGATAGAAGCGAATGAAGTTTCCTGTTAAAATCTTCTTCTGATTCCGGCTCAAAGAACAATCCGGCCTGATAAGCTTCTATGATCTGGCGGGCTTCTCCATCTACACCCATAAGAATAGGAATTTCCATACCTGCATTTTCGAATATTTTAGAAGGAATCACAGTGGTGAACAAATCCGATTTACGCAGGTTTATCAAGGCTATATCGAGGATGGATATATAGCGTTTTACATCTTGTTTGGAGACGGGATCGAGCATGGTTACATTTTTTATATTTAATTGCTCTTTTAGTTTTAGTAAGTTCTTTTTTTCCGCCCCGGCTCCGATCAGAAGGAAATGGTAATTATTTTTACCGTGCATGTTGGCGGCACATTGCAGAATAAAATCTAGTTTATGCGCCATGCCATGTGTGCCGATATATCCAATCACCTTTTTCCCTTTCAGGTCTAATTCTTCGATCAGTTTTTCATCTTTCCCGACTGGGGTAAACCTGGTCAGGTCTACTCCATTCTTTATTACTTCTATCTTAGGAGATGTAATACCTTTTTCTCCCAGCTTCTTTTTGAAGGAGTCGGTTACGACAACGACTTTATCTGCCGACCGGTAGCATCTTTTTTCTTCCCATTCGAAATAACGGATGATTGGGTTATCTTTCATGGCTCCGACTGTCTTGATCGATTCCGGCCAAAGATCGCGTACCTCCATGATCCAGGGCTTTCTTTTCCAGAAAGCTAATGTGCGTCCCGAGAGGGCCGTGAAGAATTGAGGGGATGTTGCAATGATAATATCAGCCTGTTGAAAGAGGCCGGCGAAGAATGCGGATACAGAAAAACTAATGTAGTCAAGTGTACGTTTCAGAAATCCTTCGTTGGCGGTGATATAACTCCATACACGAATAACATGAATGCCATCCATCATCTCCTGTTGATATAATTTATTACTGTATCCTTTATATACTTTTCCTTGTGGAAAATTGGGGACGCAGGTGATAACTGTGACTTCTGCTCCTTGTTGAACCCATTCTTTGCAATGTTCGTAAGTACGTGTAGCGGGTGCATTTACTTCCGGAGGAAAGTTGTCTGTTAAAAATAAAATTTTCATTTGTGTTCTGTCCTGAATTTGTTAATAGTGTATTGCATTTGGTTCGTGAATGCTATACATATTTTTTTTGTGGCGACTCGCTTATTGTATTCGAAAGCTACTTCACAGTCTTCTATCCATATTTCATCTGTTCCGTAAAACCAGAAGATTGCCAGATTGGTTTTTATAGAGTCATTATTGACGGATATGATTCTTATATCCGGATGAAGATGAATCATGGTGATCCCTTTTTTCTCGGATAGAGGTAGAAGAGAATCGCAAATCATGATCTCTTCATCATTCATGTTAAATATCCGTTGGTGACTGATTCCTGTTTCTCTGAAACCATTATGACTTGCCGTAATACAGAATTTGTCTTCTTTTAAGCCGGATATCTTTGCTCGTTGTGCAACCCGGAAACCTCCCCATACTTTACTGGAACTTTTTCCATCTACCTGAACGGTATTATGGGCATGTGTTTCACGTTCGTATTGTCTACGGCTATTTTTTTCATAAGTAGAAATGCCGGAATCGATAATGAAAGGCTTTCCGTCAATGCGAAGTTCATAATTGAATGTATCGGCATGAGCATGCCCCGGAATATAATCAGGACCGATATTTCCGACATCCATAATCATTTCAAACGTATCGGATACAAATTTCCGATATCCGCTTTCTTTTAATTTATGAGTAGACCATTGGATTGCCAGTCGTTTAGCATAGGCGAATAAATCCCTGGCGGAAGGAGCGATCCCGTAAGCGGAATCATTCAATAAAGGAATTGTACCGTCTTTATAGATAATAGCGTTTAGCCAGCTAAGCATAAGCCGGGCTTTTTCTTCCAGAAAAGCAATAACACTCTCTTGTCCTTCAAAACGGTAATTGTATTTTAACGCATTGATACAATCCAGTAACCGGTCCAGAAGTATTTCGTGATACATCGGGCTCAGTTCATAATGAGCCCCATCCGGAAGAATTTGCTCATTGAGCTCTTGCGTCAACAGCCAGACTGCTTTCTCATAAAATTTATCTTCCCGGAAATAAAGTCCTCCCCATAAAAGAGAATAAGCATTTTCAAGGAGATGATTACCCAAGAGGTGGAATTCGAGGTTACTGAATAATCTTTGATACTGGGAATATATGGAAGTGTTCCATTGAGTTAGTTCCGTTTCCGAAATCAGAAAATAATATCGGGATATAAATTTGATCCAATTGATATTACGAAGAGCTATCGGATAAGGATCTAATCCTGTTATATTTGTTGATTGGTCCTGTATAAAGCGGTTGATCCAATCAATACCTAGTTTCGGATCCAATCCTGTTTGTAACAGATAATCCATATAATTGAGATTATACATCCATAGCATGGATCCTTCGGTATAATTCCACTCTTTAACCCTTTTATTGATGTTTAGGAACGTAAAAGATCCGTCTGCTTGTAGACAGATAGATTTATCTATATATGTTAAAAGAGATAATGGTTCTCCTTTTCTATATTTATTTATGCGAAGAGTTTTTTTTTGTATTTGCCAGATATGATGTTTTATCTGATAAATAATTTGTATTGGCCTCAGGTGGCGTAAAGTATGATAATATAAAGATAGTTTCATTGTTGGGGATGTATTAATTCGGATACAACAGCTTTAAATTTTCCAGCTTTGGTGCGAGGTATTTCAGATACGTATTCAAAAAGAACTTGCATATTGAGACTTATGTAATGTTTAACTTGCTTGCGGATGTTGTTTTCTGTTTGGACAGAATAATTATTTCGACGTACAATCCGTAATGTTATTTCATTTGGTTTGGTTTGTACTATCTGGCATTCTTTTATATCGTGAGTATCTTTGAACAGATAATCAAAGCGCATAATTTTTATTCCTTCCGGAGTTAATATATAATCTTCTATTCTTCCTGTGATTTCTTTAATTATCTGACTTTTTAAATGACATGGGCACGGATGATTATCGAATATAGCAGTGTCTCCATTTCTATACCGGATGAAAGGCATTCCGTAATTCGCGAAGCCTGTTGCCAGTAATTCTCCTGACTCTTCACCTTCGTTTTGTACGGAGGAAGCCAGTTCAAAGTGTCCTAATTCAAAATCTTCATGGTATTTGTTGTCTGTGCATTGAGAGGCAGAGGCTGCTTCTTCTGAAAAGCTATAATGTTCATGAATCTCACATCCTTTAAATGTTCTGGCAATTTGATTTCTTTGATATTCGTATAACTTTTCTGCTCCGGTAAATATATGTTTGGGAGAGTTTAATATAATGAGTCCCGCTTCCTCAATCTGAAGCGAGAGTTGGTAGAGGATGGAAGGATATCCTGTGAAATATTTGAAATCGGTTTGATTGATGAAGTCGGTGATGGATTTTATTTTATCTTTGGTAATATGTTGCATGTTAATGAAGTATTGATTTAATATTGTGTTTTTTCTCCAATATGGAGGTTGGCTTATTGATATTGGAACGACTGTTTTTCCTGTAAGAGTGAGATATCTATCACCTAACTTAACTCCAAACCTGGCCATATATCTGTAAACAACAGCCCAGTAGAATTGTGTACTATATTGAGTCCAATAGAAATTTAAAGCAGTACCGGTACTTCCACTGGTATGATATTGGATAAGTTTTCCGGCAGGGATATTATCTGCAAGCATTTCTTTCCAGTGCATACGTATTTCTTCTTTAGTCAATTCTGGGAATAGCAACAGATCGTCTATTGATTTAAAATCAGCAGGAGATAAGCCTACTGAAGAGTATTTTTGTTTGTAATAAGGACAATGGTTATAAGCATGATGTATGATCCGGTGAATATTATCTTCTTTATAAGACAGGATTTGGTCTGGATTCCAGCTGGAGGTACTGTCTAAAAATTTACGGATAGCATAAAAATCCTTATTAAATCGTTGTTCTTTAAGTTTGTATCCATATAGGGAACAAGCTAAATTTTGCAGAGACGGCGTTAGTCTTGCATATATATTTTCATAATTCATATAAAATGTCAATTTGGAGTTATGAGATAATTTTATTTGTGATGCGCTTATTTACTGTGTCAGAATCGAAATTTTCGTGAAAGGAAAGTAAGGCATTCTGAGAATAATTCGAGTAATTTTTTGAATGAAACGATAAGATCGCTTCTTCCAGTTCATCGGTATTCTGAGGTGATATTAATCTTCCGTTATATCGATCTGTTACGATTTCGGGAATTCCTCCGAAGTTTGTAGCTATTACAGGTATTCCCACAGAAAAAGCTTCGATAACGATCCCGGGATATCCTTCTCCCGAATGGAATGTTGGGAGCAACAGTATATCATAGTTGATAAGGGTGTTCGTTACTTGATCCGGATTGATAGTGCCGCGATAGGTCACATTATATTGCTTGAAATAGTCGGCTGTATAGCTCTCGTCTTTAATGGGACCGTAAATATCCAATGTATAATCTGGAGGTAACCGTTTAGATACCTCCAGAATTTCGTTAATACCTTTACTCTGTTTTACATGTGATATAAAAACAAGGCGTTTTTGATAAGGTGATATTTTGATTGTTTTGCTTTTCTTTCGCACATTAGGGAACCATAGTACTTTATCGGGTTTTCCACTTATCTCCGCGAAGAATGATACTAATTCTTTTGTTTCTCCAAATGTCAGGTCCGCTTTTTTTAAAAAAAAGCGAAAGAAAGCTTTAGTAATAGGTGATTGTTTTTTGTAAACGCTTTTAAAACTTCCTGCAAACTTTCGAAAAACAATTTTTTTGTTGAAAAGTAAAGCTAGTGGACTTAAAATAGGAAAAAGTATAAAAGCCCCTTTGCTGGTGACATGAAAAGTTACGATATCTATATTATTAAGATTGATTACATATTTCCATATTACGTATAAGAAATTTATTTTTTTTAAGAGTTTCCCGTTAAAGCGATTTGTCGGTATTATTTTATAAGGATATTGGTTGCTAGCCATATAATCTATGAGATTTTGTAGTAAGACAGTTGTCCCTCCATAACTTTCTTCCCTATTTTTATAAGGAATAGCTCCTATAATAAGTGTTGTTTTATTGTGCTTTTTCATAGGCTTAAAAATTGGGTACTCTCCAATATATTCTATAAATTATTTTGTTTAATAATAGACCAACCGGATTTATTTTGAAGAAATAAAGTAATTTGTACCACTTTGTTTTTTTATGATTTACTTTGCTGAACATTTCAGAAAGTGATGCCTTCATATCCAAACTTTTTCGATTTTGTGTATTGTGTATTCTATATGTAAAAACAGCTTCACTTCTAAATGTTATGATTGTATCTGGATGTTGTATATTAAGCGAATAGAATATACCCCAATCATCAGTCCCTTTATTTTGTAAGTCTGCAAAGCCTCCTACATTTTCAAATAAACTTTTACTAAGAATATATTGTCCTGGTGAAACAGCAATATTTGACATGAGAAATATTTTTAGATCGGTTAAAGACTTAGCCTTTGTATACATTCTGGTTGTTTGGGGGCGAAAGGGATTAAAGTATTTGCCCGTATTCATATTGTATAGATTGAATCCTGAAAAAGCAATCTGTGCATTTTCTTTTTCGATGGCTCTGAGTAGTATAGAATAAAAATCCTGTGAGATATAATCATCCTGATCTATAAAATGTAAATAATTACCAGAAGCTAGACTTGCTCCAATATTACGTGAACATCCCTGTCCTTTGTTAGTTTGGTTATTACGTATTATTGATCGAGGAATGTTATATTTAGTAAACACAGAATAAATAAACTTTTCTATATCTTCCTCCGGACAATCATTTATGATTACGACTTCACTAAATCTTTTGTAGGTGTAGGTCGACTGAAGATTTTGAGCTATCGATTGTATAAGTATATCAAAATATATTTTATTCTTATTGTCCAATAGATGATATACAGGAATGATAATTGATAATGTATTCATTAGATTTATTTTAAATTAAATCATTTCTGGAACTAATCGTGCAAACATTGTATATTCTATAAGAATATTGAAAAATAAGGCTGTCAGTACGATGTTTTTATTCAGAGAGGAGTCTTCATATAAGTAAGTGAGCAAAATGAACTCAAAAAATATGAATATTTCTCCTAATCTTCCACCAGCCGGAACAAAGTAAAACATGAGAGTAAGAATTGTTCCGATACAGTATGTGTTTAAAAAGAAATTGTACGTTTTCAATTTCTCTGGGGATATATAATCTTTTAAATAAACAAACAGAATACCACATAAACCGAATTTTATTTTTGACAGACCATACATTTGTGAACTAATGTCTGCATGATCTATATACTTCTGAAATCTTGGAGAGAATGATAAAAGCTGTGATATTGTCTCTAACTGTGTTAATATATGATTCTGTAGAGATAGAAATGGAAGGAGAATCCCTATACTAAGTATTATATAAAGATATTTCTTTTTTATATTAATAAATCCAACTAATGGTAAAATGTAAAATAATATGGTAGTCTGATGTATAAAAAAAGCGATTGTGACGATGGTATAATAAAGACAGATTCCATATGATGTTTTATGATTTAGTAAATATGTAATTCCTATGAAACAAATAGATATAGCTAATGCAACCCGTATGATGATTCCAAAATAGTAAAATCCGAAATAAGGTAAGAATAGTAGAAATGCTAAATTTACGTTTTCAACGAGTTTTCTTGTACATAAGAAGAAACAACAAAATAAAAAACAGAGATAGATGAATAGAAAAAGATGAAAGCTTATCCCGAAAGATAGAAATGATTTATTGATAAACATAAATCCTTTTTCCACGATATCTTCCATACTGTGAAATAGATAAATCTCTTTATATTCCAGTGTATCGGGGATATTATCACTACGTAATAAAGATAAAAGAATTATAATCCAGATATAAAGAGTCGCATATATCAGGAATTTAGTCCTTTTATTGAATTTTAGAAAATGATCTAATGCGTAGAGGTAAATAGTTAGTGCCAAAGTTGCGATATACATAGTATTTATACTTTGGTAGAGATATCGATTAAATCTTTAAATTTTGAATACGCTTTTTCCCAAGTGAACTGTTGAATGTATTTATGCCCGTTTTCTGCTAATTTATATCTTAATGAATTATCAGTGATGAGCCTTTCTATATTACTGGCTAAAGCGACAGGATCTTTTACCGGTGATAATAAAGCTGTCTTTTCATGATGACAGACTACTTTAAACCCTCCAATATCTGTACAAGCGATCGCACAACCACATTGCATGGCTTCCGGTGGAGTTAGGCAAAATCCTTCTCCATGACTGGCATTAATGAATATTGCAGCTTCATTATACAAACGATTATGTGTTTTTTTGTCTGGCTGCTGATAATAGTTTATCCAATTCGGCAGATCAGGAGGCTGCTTGGGAAAACCAAAAAGATTGACTTGCAAATTAGAAAATTTATTTTTTACGATCGAAAGAGCTTCAAATGCATCTTTACACCCCTTCTCCGGCATAGGGTGATAAAGCATAGTAATACAATATCTGTTTTTGTCTTTATAATCTATTTCTTTTTTGAAATACTTGAAATCAAACCCATTATAGATAAGATCAGCTTTTCCTCCGGCTGATTCTATTTTATCCATTAACCAGGGAGCAATTGTTATTTTTTGAAGTGGATAAGTATATGTTTCTAATACTTTTTTTTCTGGTAAAGCCCAGGTTTCAAATCCTTGTATGAAATAAAACTTTTGATGACTAGTGATTTTTTTATACTCATTTAAATAAACAGCAGTCTGAACTGCTGTAGCAATATATATATCAGCTGCAGGAATATTTGATTCACTAAGATCCCATACAGGAAATAGTTTGACACGTTTATCTAAATTGAACCAGCTATAAGGTGTGTATCTCCTGGGACTGAAATTTAATAAATAGCGAATTATTGCTTTAACTTTCTTTTTTCGACTGAGAGTGTTATAGAAATGTACGGCCGGAAATACAATGGAAACCTGAAAGTCATCATTGACAAATCTATTTGCATATTCAAAAACAACTTTGAATCCTCCAGAAGGAGCATATCCGACAGCCGGCATTAAAAAACATATATGTTTTCCCATTATCTTGCTAATAATTTCTTTTTCTTTATGATGTAATAATTGTAAGTTAACTCGAATATTCCAGATAGACTAACAGCAAAAGCGATAATACCTATTTCTTTAATGAGAGATACTCCGGATAGGCAGACTACCATGAAAATGATCAATGCCCCTATCTGACTCTTAGTAACATAATTATATAACCCTAATGGAACATAGATGAAGTTAATAAAGCAACCTACCAGTAGCCAGCAAGGAATTATAATACTTAAAATCATCATTAGCGGATAGGCCTCTAACATATTGGTTCCGGCAAATAATCTGATAATCAGTTTTCCGAAAATAGCCAGGCCACTTATAATTAGCAGCGATAGTACACTTTCCATATAGATAATTTTTTTGATATATTGTTTGTTGTATTCTTTTATGACTTTAGGAAATAAAGCATTGTTTATTTGTGCAATAAAGTTCATGGGGACGGCCACTAACTTATTCGCGAGATCATAGATAGCAACATCGGACATGGAAAATGAAATCCCGATGATAAATATAGTAAACTGCTGCTTTATTATACTGGCCGATGAAGAAAAGAAGAAAGGAATTGAATTTTTGAATAACTTTTTAATAGCGGAAAAAGATTGCCATCTGATAATTAGTTTTTCTTTTCTTACTAAAAGATACAAGGTATATAAACCACTGATTCCACCGCTAACAGATATAATGAGTGCTATAATCCAAGTATCGGAAGGATTTGTTACAAATAGAAAAATGAATGGTAACGACATGACTTTTGTTACGACCTGTGCAATCGTGACAGATTTCATCTTTTGCATTCCTTGAAAATACCAGACTGGCAATAATATAGTCGTTATAATATTGGAATAGCAAATAAGATAGATAATCCAATCCTTTCTGAAAAAGTCGAAGCACCCTATTAATAGGATAAATATTATTATCGAAATCGCTGCTAAATATATTTTGGCTGTTAAAACAGATGATACGATGGAGGATTTTTCTTCAATATTATCCGGTTGGGTGGATATAACTTTAACTGCAGGAAAATCAAAGCCGAAAGATATAAAAGTTTGAAAATAAGTCGTTATGGATGATGCAAAAACGAATAGTCCATAACTGTCTGTTCCTAACTTTCGGATAAGAAAAGGATAAACTAATAAATAAAAGAAAGAATTTACGAATTTTATAATAGTCATGAAACAGTAGTTCGTGATTACTGTTTTATGATTGTTTATTATATTCTTTATTCTGAGATTTGTAATCATTTACTTTTTGAATATCCCACAAAAATCCAATATCACCTTATCTTCCCTGTAAGGCAACTCTTTAAACTGCTTATGTGCCACCATCAATGCTACGATATCCGCTTTTTCGTATGCCTCCTTGTAATCGGTGAGTTTAAATACCTTGTGTACTTCGACGTTCGGTTCCACAACCAGAATGTCGGCATTGTTATGGCCTTGCATCACTTTCGTGGTAATATATTTGGCCGGTGATTCCCGTAAATCGTCGATATTCGGTTTGAAGGCCAGGCCCATCATGGCGACAATCGGTTTACGATGATGTTTCAGTTCGAATCTGAGCATGGCGTTTTCTATCTTTTCTGCACACCAGAAAGCTTTGTAGTTATTGATCTCACGCGCTTTGGCTATCAGCTGCGATTCATAGGGAAATTCAGCCGTGATGAAATAAGGGTCGACAGCGATACAATGTCCTCCTACACCGGCACCCGGTTGAAGAATATTTACCCGGGGATGTTTGTTGGCCAGTTCTACCAGCTCCCATACATTGATCCCTGCTTTATCGCATATCAACGACAACTCATTGGCAAAAGCGATCTGTACGTCACGGGAAGAGTTCTCCGTTAACTTACACATCTCGGCCGTTTTAGCATTCGTCTTATGTAATGTCCCTTTTACAAAACGTCTGTAGAACTCTATCGCTTTTTCCGTTGATGCCGGATCGATACCACCGATCACCCGGTCGTTATGTACCAACTCATAAATTACATTACCCGGTAATACACGTTCCGGACAGTAGGCGATGTATATCTTACCCTTCAGCTCTGGGCGAAGGGTAAAAATCAGTTCTGTCATTTTATTCGTTGTCCCTACCGGAGAGGTCGATTCTATAATAAACAGATCGTTCTCCTTAAGGAGAGGAATAACGGAACGGGTTGCCGTCTCGACATAAGAGATATCCGGTTCATGATTTCCTTTGAAAGGTGTCGGTACAACAATCAGGTACACGTCGCTGACCTCCGGTTTGACCGAGGCTTTCAGATGACCGGATACTACTACCTGCTGGCATAACTCCTGCAATCCAGGCTCTACGATATGGATCTGTCCTTTATTGGTCATATCTACAACCTGAGGGTTGATGTCTACACCAACTACATCGATGCCGTTGCCGGCTGCTATTATTGCTGTGGGCAGGCCTATGTAACCAAGCCCCATAAAACATGCTTTCATACTTTTAGTTCAGTCTTTTAAATAATTTTCTTTTCATTGATAACTTTTTTTCTGCGATGCACTTTATCCAGGCAGATATTCAATACCGTCCAGACTACTATATCGCCTATAAAAAGGATATTGATATTAATAAAGGGAGCAAGTATGATATTCAGGCTGCTGAATATCCATGAGATCCCCAGAATATAAAGTAATGCTTTGTGCGGTGAAAAGCCCATCTCCAGAAATTTGTGATGAATATGATTTCTGTCCGGTGAGAACAGGCTTTTCCTTCTGCGGAACCGGATCAACATAACCCGGATCACATCAAACATCGGAACGATCAGTGTTGAGAAAGAGATCAATATCGCACTAGTCGAATAGGGCGCCACATCCGGATTATATACAGCGAAGCGGATGCAGAGAAATGCCAGGATGTATCCTAAAGTCAGGCTTCCCGTGTCTCCCATAAATATCTTTCGTCCATGCTCTGCCTGTCCGAATACATTATAGTAGAAAAAGGGGATCAGTACACCCAGGGTCGAGAAAGATAGCATGGCATACGCCCACATATGATTGTGCAGAAATAAAGATCCCAATATAAGCAGGGCAGCCCCGCTTAATCCGGATGCCAGTCCGTCGATACCGTCTATCAGGTTGATTGCATTGGTAATAAATACAATAGCGAAGATCGTAAGCGGCATTCCTATCCACGGTGCCAGTTCATGAATACCGAATAATCCGTAAAAATTGTTGATCCATAATCCGGAAAGGGGGAGTAGGGTGGCGGCAAGTATCTGTACGATAAACTTGGTATGATATCGCAGACCTATTAGATCGTCTTTGATACCGGCCAGGTAAAGAACGATCAACCCGCAGGTCAATAGATAGAGGTCGGGAGTGATATGAGGTGTAATATCTTTAGGTATTTTAAAACCATACAGATATCCCATGTAAGAGATGGCAGAAACAAAAGCTAATGAGAATAAAATAGTCGGGGCAAATGATATTCCTCCAAGACGGGGAATGGCTCCTGTATGTATTTTTCGCTCATTAGGCATATCGAAGAGTCTTTTCGTTAATGCCACGATCAGGATACGTGGTATTATCAGCATAGAAAAGACTATTGATATTATAAAAGCTAATAAAATCAAGAGATATATCATTTGCGTTGTAAGTTAAGTTATACGACAATGTTCGTCAGTCACAGTAAATGGGACTGTCGGGAAATAATTTTGCTCATAACAAACATACCTGGATTTCTGACTGAGGGGGCGTTTCCCTGGGAAGGTATGTGTCTTTTGTTTAGCTGTGTATATAAACAGAATGCTTCTGAAAACGTTCATCATTTAAAAGGTTATTACTCTATTTTAACGCTGAATTTCAACACATTTGAAGAGGTATGGAAAGTAAGTGATGATTGTCAACGCCTGATAATTCGGCTATACAAATGATTGTATTTTGTCGTTAAAGACGACTTTTTTGAGATAAGAAAAGTGTGGAATATTTACTTTACAGAAACAATTGTTTAGTGTTTTTTACGAGCAGATCTGTCTGTTTGGTTGTCGTTTAGGTTTATTATTTGAATACACAATACCATGTTAAGGCTGCTTTCCCGTTATTGTTAATTCTTAATCATACTGTAATTAAGATCGTAACCTGTGAGAATTAATTCTTTTTCTTCTTTATCCTAAATATGTAAGGCTTACGTTGCTAAAAAGTAAGGCAAGCCTTGCATATTTGTATCCTATGCCTTACATATTTGTAATCTATATGTTTCTTTTTTAATACTAAGGAGAAATTTATCTAATAGTAGGGAGGTATGGAAGTAATCTTCTTATAGAAAGAACTTAATTGTAGGGATGATGCCTACCGGATTATTCATACAAGGACTGTTATAGCGGGATAAAGTGGAAGATATGAAAGCAAAATGAAGGGTCTGTGAATACAATATGAATGCAAAAAAGCAGGTGTATTCATGTGTTTATTGTGCAGAAAATGAGTTGTATAAGGGTATGGAATGAATGCATGAACCCGAAAAGATAAAAAAAGAGAACCAACCTTGTTGATTCTCTTTAGATAGTTGCGGAGGCAAGACTCGAACTTACGACCTTTGGGTTATGAGCCCAACGAGCTACCACTGCTCCACTCCGCGATATAGTTGCTATCATTACCTGATTGCGAGTGCAAAGGTACGAATTATTTCTTACAAACCAAATTATTTTACAAATAGTTTGTGTATTTCTGCTTATAGAGGGGATGAGGATGCTTGTATTGCGACAAATTGACACATTTACCTGGCTGATTGTAAGGTAAATGTGTCAGTTGAGGCTATAATTCATTTTCTTCAAAATCTTTTGCTTCGTATATCGTCAGCTTCTTTTTCAGATGCCCAATCTCCTGCTGCATCGATTTGACGCGGTTTAACAGATGATGAATGGCATCTATTCCTTCGAAATTAATAGACAGGTCGTAATACATACGTGTATACCTTTCAATATCGTGCAATTGGGAAGCCTGTAAGAATTTTTCGCCTCCTACAATACGGATCTCGATCAATCCTCCTTCTTCCAGACGAAAGATAAAGGAGGGTTCAATATGACATATCCGGCAATATTCGTTGACTATAATTAAATCTGTTTGCATACTACTCATGTTTTATTGATTAAGACTCTGTATTTCGCGGAACAACTCTTTCTGTTTGTCCGTCAGATTAGTCGGTATTTCGATAGAGTAGGTCACTATCAGATCACCGAATTCTCCTTCTTTCTTATAGACAGGGAAACCTTTGCCTTTCAGGCGTACCTTTGTATTGTTCTGGGTACCGGGGCCGACTTTCAGTTTAACTTTACTGTCCATTGTTTCCACGATCTGTTCACCTCCCAGGATGGCGGTGTACAGGTTAAGAGGAACGGTAAGGTATAGATCGTCGCCGACACGTTTGAATCTGCCGTCGTCGGTAATATTGAAAGTAATGTACAGATCTCCGGCAGGACCTCCGTTTACACCCGGACCTCCCTGGCCTTTTAATTTGATGGTCTGCCCATCTGCAATACCGGCCGGGACAGTGATACGCAGGTTCTTTCCGTTAACGGTGATGACCTGTTTATGTGTCTTTGCCGCATCTGTCAAGGAGAGGCTCAGTGAAGCTGTATAGTCTTGTCCACGGAACATATGATTACCGCCACCGCTGCTACGACCGCTTCTGCCGCCAAACATCGATTCGAAGAAATCGGAGAATCCGCTTCCGTCGTCGGATGCACTCCAGTAAGTTCCGCCACCACCACCGAAACCGCCGTTTTGATACTGTCCGTATTGCTGTTGTTGAGCCTCGAACTGATCGGCATGTTTCCAGTTTTCACCATATTGATCGTATTTCTTCCGTTTTTCAGGATCGCTCAATACTTCATTGGCTTCGTTGATTTCCTGAAATTTCCGGTGAGCATCCGGATCACCCGGGTTCAGGTCCGGATGGTATTTGCGGGCCAGCTTCTTGTAAGCTTTCTTTATCTCGTCCTGAGAAGCGCCTTTGTTTACTCCAAGAATGTTGTAATAGTCTATATAAGCCATATTATTTATATTGTTAAGTCTTTATGTCAGTAGATAACCATACATATACATTACAATAAACATGCCTGGGAGTAATTTGATCGTTTAATTTTGGCTAATAAACCTTAGGGAAGTTGAAAAAGAAAAAGGCTCTCAGTTAAAAACTGAAAGCCTTTAGATAGTTGCGGAGGCAAGACTCGAACTTACGACCTTTGGGTTATGAGCCCAACGAGCTACCACTGCTCCACTCCGCGATATAGTTTA
>NZ_JADNBB010000012.1:0-31341 GCF_015550595.1 Parabacteroides goldsteinii | reverse complement strand
CGGAGGCAAGACTCGAACTTACGACCTTTGGGTTATGAGCCCAACGAGCTACCACTGCTCCACTCCGCGATATAGTTTACAATCATTTCCTGATTGCGAGTGCAAAGGTAAGGTTTTTCATTTACAAAACAAATTTATTGCAAGTTTTTTTTAATATACTTGGTAGAACCAATCTTTTTTAGGTACTTTGCGCACAGTTTTAATCAAAATGTGCAATACGATGCCGATGACAGTTTCTAAAACACGCGAAATGTTGGTGGATGTGGCCAGGCAATTGTTTGCCCGCATGGGGGTGGATAATACGACAATGAACGATATTGCACAGGCTTCCCGGAAAGGCAGACGTACGTTATATACGTATTTCAAGAGTAAAAATGAAATTTATCTGGCTGTGGTAGAATCGGAGCTGGATAAATTATATAAGATGTTACTCGATGTTGCCGGAAAGGATTTGCCTGCCGACGAGAAGCTGATGACATTCATTTATGCAAGATTGGATGCTATCAAAGCGCTTGTGTTTCGTAACGGAACATTGAAAGCGAATTTCTTTCGGGATATCTGGCGTGTAGAAAAAGTTCGAAAGAGCTTTGACATTCGGGAGACTGAATTATTGAAAGGAATCCTGGATGCTGGTGTAAAGGAAGGTATTTTTGAAATGCCCGATACAGAAATTACTGCGGTTGTGCTTCATCATGCCTTAAAGGGATTGGAAGTTCCTTATATAAGGGGTATTATGGGAGATAATATCAGCCAACGAATTAAGAGAAGAGATAATGTGATGAATTTAATATTCAACGGAATAAAGATAAAGTAAACCAGAGATGTTTATTAATGCAACAGGGTTTTATGTGCCTGAAGAACGGGTACACAACCAACATTTTTTGGAATTAAACGGGTTGACAAGCGAGTGGATTGAACAAAGAACCGGCATTAAAACCCGTTCTAAAGCTAAACCGGAAGAGACTATTTGTACAATGGGTATTGAAGCCGTACATAACGCGCTGCCTAAATTGCCTTATGACATTACGGATGTTGATTTAATTATCTCAGCTTCCTATTCGCCGTACGATACAGTAGCAACTGCAGCTCACTATACTCAGCGTGAATTTAATATTACAAACGCAAAAGCGTTGTATTTGTCTTCAGCCTGTTCCTCCTTTCTGAACGCATTGGAGGTGGTAGAAGGTTATTTTGCGATGGGAAAGGCAACGAAAGCCCTGATCCTTTCCGCAGATAAGAATTCTGCCTATTATAATGAAACGGATCCAAAAGCCGGTCACCTTTGGGGGGATGCGGCAGCCGCTTTCTTTATATCTAAGGAACGTGTAACGGAAAATGATCCGCACATACTCGAAGTCTTTACGCAAGGTTTGGGACATTTGGGAAAAGGGCCGGAAGGCGTTCAACTACGTCCGCGCGATGGTGGTATCCTGATGCCGGAAGGTCGCGACGTGTTTATTCAGGCTTGTACCTATATGCCTAAGAATGCTGTATATTTGTTGGAGAAGAACGGATTTACATTGGATGACCTGACTTACTTTATCGGTCACCAGGCTAATATGCGTATCATGTCTAACATCGCTAAGCAGTTGAACCTGCCGGAAGAAAAATTCCTGCATAACATCGAAGAACTGGGTAACACCGGTTCGGTTAGTTCTGCTCTGGTATATGCCCAGAACGATGAGACATTTAAAAAAGGCGATTTGGTTTGTCTGACCGTATTCGGTGGAGGATATTCTGCCGGTGCCTGTTTAATTCAGTGTTAATTAAGACATAAAATAAAAGTATTATGAAATTATTAGAAGGAAAAGTAGCTATTGTTACCGGTGCCGCACGTGGTATTGGTAAAGCCATTGCTTTGAAGTTTGCCGCTGAAGGTGCTAATATCGCATTTACAGACCTGGTTATCGACGAAAACGGTGAGGCAACACAGAAAGAAATTGAAGCTTTAGGTGTTAAAGCAAAAGGTTATGCTTCTAACGCAGCTAACTTTGAAGATACACATAACGTAGTGGCAGAGATCCAAAAAGACTTCGGCCGCATCGATATCCTCGTAAACAACGCCGGTATTACAAAAGACGGTTTGATGATGCGTATGAGCGAAGGCCAGTGGGATGCTGTCCTCAACGTAAACCTGAAATCAGCATTTAACTTCATCCATGCTTGTACTCCGATCATGATGAAACAACGTGCCGGAAATATTATCAACATGTCTTCCGTTGTAGGTGTTCATGGTAACGCTGGTCAGAGTAACTATTCCGCTTCAAAAGCAGGTATGATTGGTTTGGCTAAATCGGTAGCTCAGGAACTGGGTTCACGTGGTATCCGTGCCAACGCGATCGCTCCGGGTTTCATCATTACTGATATGACTGCTAAATTACCTGAAGAGGTAAGAGAAGAGTGGAACAAGAAAATTCCTTTGCGTCGTGGCGGTACGACAGAAGATGTGGCTAATGTGGCTACATTCCTTGCTTCTGATCTGTCTGCTTATGTATCCGGACAGGTGATCCAGGTAGACGGCGGTATGAATATGTAATATGGAGGTTATCTACGAAGACAATCATATCATTGCGGTAAATAAAACGTGCCGTGAGATTGTACAAGGAGATAAAACCGGTGATACTCCTCTTTCTGAAATGCTGAAGGCGTGGCTGAAGGAGAAGTATTGTAAGCCGGGAAATGTTTATGTAGGTGTAACTCACCGGTTAGACCGTCCCGTTAGTGGTGTCGTTCTGTTTGCCAAGACAAGTAAAGCTTTACCTCGCCTGAACGAAATGTTCCGGGTAGGAGAGGTGAAAAAGACTTACTGGGCGATTGTGAAGAATTGTCCGCCTGCTGATGAAGGCGAGTTGGTAAACTGGCTGGTCCGCAACGAGAAGCAGAATAAGAGTTATGCATACGATACTGAACGTCCGGACTCCAAGAAAGCAATCCTGCATTACAAAGTGATTGCACGTTCAGATAATTATTATTTACTGGAGATCGACCTGAAGACCGGCCGCCATCATCAGATACGTTGCCAGTTGGCAAAGATGGGATGTCCTATCAAAGGTGATTTGAAGTATGGAGCCGACCGTTCGAATAAAGACGGTGGTATCAGTCTTCACTCCCGTAGTGCCGAATTCATTCATCCGGTATCGAAAGAAGCGGTAAAGATCGTAGCTCCTGTACCCGATGATAATCTTTGGAAGAGTATTTCTGCGGGACTATAAGAGTCAAATGAAGTAAAATAACAGGAAACTGCATTGAATTGTCGTCAGGCACTTTGATGCGGTTTCTTTTTGTTTATCTTTGTCTGCTGTAAATTTGTGTTATTAATTAATAGGCAGACCATGAAAAAGCTATTAGCAATCTTATTGTGTTCAGTATCCGCCACGGTTGGACTGGCTCAGCAACAAACTTATTTTTCTAACCCCGTTATACATGGAGATCTGGCCGATCCGTCCGTTCTCCGGATTGGCGATATGTATTATGCAACAGGAACATCTTCGGAATGGGCTCCTTATTATCCGGTATTTACTTCTTCCGATCTGGTAAACTGGAAACAGACAGGCCATATCTTTGATGAAAAACCGACCTGGACTAAATCTTCTTTCTGGGCTCCGGAGTGGTATTATCATAATGGTAAAGTATATATGTATTATACGGCCCGTAAGGAGTCGGATAATATTTCATGTATCGGAGTTGCCATAGCTGACTCTCCGACCGGAAAGTTTAAGGATTACGGTCCGATTATTGAATTCGGTAAAGAAGCGATCGATGCCTTTGTTTTGGAAGATAACGGACAGCTTTACATCTCTTGGAAGGCTTACGGACTGGATCAGCGACCGATTGAGTTGCTGGCCAGCAAGCTAAGTTCCGACGGATTGCATCTGGAAGGCGAACCTTTCAGTCTGCTCCGTGATGATGAAAGACGCGGTATGGAAGGACAGCACTGGTTCAAGCAGAATGGCTATTACTATATTATATATGCAGTGAACGGTTGTTGCGGCCCAAACAGTGATTATGCAGTGAGTGTGGCCCGTTCGAAGAAACTGGCTGGTCCATATGAGAAATATGAAGGTAACCCGATCCTTCATGGTGGAAAAGATATTATGTCTATCGGCCACGGGACGTTAACCACTACACCTGACGGACGCATGTTCTATCTTTGTCATGCTTATAGCAAGGACGGTGATTTCTTTCAGGGACGTCAACCGCATCTGCAGGAGATGAGGATGGGTGGAGATAACTGGCCTTATTTTGTCACCGGAGAATATGCCAGTATGGCACAGCCGATGCCCTTCACCGATTGTGTGCAGGAGCCGGTTCCCGACTTTGCCGATGATTTTACTGCAACGTCTCTTCGTCCTGAATGGTCCTGGAATTATCCGTATGCCGATGTGAAGATGGAATTGAAAGCCGGTAACTTGTATTTAAGCGGTTCTCCGAAGCCGGGAGTCAGTACCGGTAATGCCCTCTGTTTACGTCCGGTGACAGCCGATTACATTTTGGAGACAGCAGTGGTAAATCAGAACGAAAGTTGGAAAGGTGTTGTCATGTATGGTGACGACAATAACCTATTGACACTCGGTTGTGAAGCGGATCGCCTGAAACTGAAAGCTGTAAACGAAGGAAAGGAACTGATATTGGCTGATATGAAATTGCCGGCTCCTTCCTTGTATCTCCGGATGAAGGTGGAAGACGGTGTTCGTTGTTCATTTACTTATAGTGAAGACGGCTGTAAATGGAAAGAAATAGAGTATGATCTTTCACCGTCCGCCTTGAAATCTCTAGTGCGTTGGGATCGCATTTCCCGTCCCGGACTTTATCAGCAGGGAGATATAAGTAAACCGGCCGTTTATGGTTATTGCCGTTTACAAAATAAATAGAATAAAAGGTTATTCAGGCTTGCCTTGTGCAGCCTGATAACCTTCCAGTTGCGCCCTCGATTTACTTTGTGTTACAATATATACGCCGGAAAAGACCAGTGCAACGGCGATACCTTTCATTACCCCGAAAGTATCCATTCCCCAAAGTACGGCAATCAGGGATGCCACGATCGGTTGTACATAATTATACATGCAGGCTACTGTCGGGCGCAGCAGGTTTTGGCCGATAGGGATAAACAGGTAAGGTAAGAATGTTCCTCCCAATACGACATACGCGATACCCATATATAATTCAGAAGGAAGATGCAGGAAGTCGATGCCTGCAATGTGATTGTAGGAAAACGGTATCGTACAGATAGATGCATACGTAAACATCCATTTCATCAATGTGATGGGTGAGTATTTGCCGATCAATCCCTTAAATAATACAAAATAGAATGAAAAACTGAACTGTGCCAGCAGGCAGAGTAGGTCTCCCCATATATTACTGCTTTTCCCTCCGCCGGCAGCAGAACTCTGACTGCTCAGGATTAGTAGTAATGCTCCTGCTGCTCCTATGAAAATTCCGATCACTTTCTTTCCAGTAACAGGTTCTTTCAGATAGAACGCAGCAATAATCATCGTGATGATAGGTGTTGTGGTCGTAACGATAGATGCATTGATCGGTGAAGTCAGGGAAACTCCGAAAATGAATGAACCCTGGTTCAGAACGATCCCCAGTAACGCAGCAAAGAACAGTTTCATCAAGTCCTGATGGTTGACATGTTCCTTTTTAGTAAAGAGGGAAGACAGCCAGAATATAACTGCTGCTCCTACCATGCGGAACGTAGTCAGTGATAGCGCACTGATAGGACCTGCTATTAATACCGCTTTCGATACGGGAGACATCAGTCCCCATAGTATGTTTGCACTCAGCATCGCCAGATGCCCTTTATAAGCCTGAGATTTCATTTTGCCTTTATTAATAGGTGCAAAGGTAATGGCTTTTTACATAAAAAGTGCATGAAAAGGGATAACCTTCCATGCACTTACCATATATCCCATTTCTTTGTTTATGCAATCGTAATTTCCGGGTTCAGATATACATCCTGAATGGTGTGTAACAGTTCGACACCATCTTTCATGGAGCGTTGGAAAGCTTTACGTCCGCTGATAAGTCCCATACCGCCGGCACGTTTGTTTACAACGGCTGTGATGACGGCATCTTTCAGGTCGGAAGCTCCGTGCGATTCTCCTCCGGAATTGATCAGACCCACACGTCCCATATAACCGTTTGCTACCTGATAGCGACAGAGGTCGATCGGGTGTTCGGTTGCCAGTTCGGTGTACATCTTTTTATCTACTTTCCCAAAGTTGATGGCTGTGAATCCACCGTTATTGGAAGGTAATTTCTGTTTGACGATATCCGCTTTGATCGTTACTCCCAAGTGATTAGCCTGTCCGGTAAGGTCGGCTGCCGAGTGATAATCGATTCCATCTTTTTTGAAGTCATTATTCCGTAAATAACACCAAAGAACGGTGGCCATACCCAGTTCGTGCGCATATTCGAATGCCTCTGCTATTTCTACCAGTTGGTCACGACTTTCGGCAGAACCGAAATAGATTGTTGCACCAACGGCTGCGGCTCCCATATTCCAAGCTTCTTTTACAGTTCCAAACATCACCTGATTGTAACTGTTCGGGTAGGTAAGCAATTCGTTATGGTTTAGTTTTACGAGGAATGGAATTTTATGTGCATATTTACGTGCAACGATTCCTAAATTCCCGAATGTAGAAGCAACGGCGTTACAACCACCTTCGATAGCTAACTTCACGATGTTTTCCGGATCGAAATAAATAGGATTCGGAGCAAACGAGGCTCCGGCAGTATGTTCGATATCCTGATCAACCGGGAGGATAGACAGATAACCTGTATTTGCCAGTCGTCCATGCCCCAGCATTCTCTGCAGATTATTTAATGTTTGAATGTTTCTGTCCGTATTAATCCATATGTCATCAATAATAGAAGGTGATGGAATATGTATCTGCGATTTGTCGATCGTTTTGCATGTATGACCGAGATAATACTCGGATTTGTCGCCTAATAAGCCTGTAATCTTTAATGTATCCATATATATGTAAGTTTTATAAGTAAACAGTTCGCCGTCTGAATAGGTTTCATAGTTTTTATCAATTAACACATAGAATATTTCTATCGGCTATTTCTTGTCCTTTAGATTTGTTTGGTTAATTTTGTCACAGCGAATAACAACGATTATATATACTAATAGTTTTACAACCAATAAAATTTTACGAAGATGAAAAAGAAATGGATCTGCACAGTATGTGGTTATGTTCATGAAGGTGATGAAGCTCCCGAATTCTGTCCGCAATGTAAACAACCGAAAAGCAAGTTTAAAGAACTGGTAGAAACAACCGGTGCTTTACAGTTTGTTGACGAACATGTATTAGGCGTAGCTAAAGGTGTTGACCCTGTTATTCTTGAAGGTTTGAACGCTCATTTCATGGGTGAATGTACTGAAGTCGGTATGTATCTGGCTATGAGTCGTCAGGCAGACCGTGAAGGTTATCCTGAAGTTGCAGAAGCATTCAAACGTTACGCATGGGAAGAAGCTGAACATGCTGCTAAATTTGCAGAATTACTGGGTGATGTTGTTTGGGATACAAAGACTAACCTGAAAAAACGTATGGAAGCAGAAGCAGGTGCTTGCGAAGACAAAAAACGTATCGCGACTTTGGCTAAACAGCAGAATCTGGATGCTATCCACGATACTGTACACGAAATGTGTAAAGATGAAGCCCGTCATGGTAAAGGCTTCGAAGGATTATATAACCGTTATTTCAAATAATACGGTCAAATTCGTTAACACGATAGAAGGGAGTGCCGGGAGGTTACTCCCTTTTTTGACATTATAGTGCTACGTCTTTAAGATAATAGTGCTAATACGCTTCACACTATAGTGTCATACCGGCTAGTACAGTAGTGTTACTTATTGAAAAAAATAGTCTTCGGAGGATAACGGTACCAAATTTTTCATACATTTGCCACGCAAACGATCAGGAAAGCTGCCGGAGTGGTCGATCGGGCCGCACTCGAAATGCGGTGTACGGGTAACTGTACCGGGGGTTCGAATCCCTCGCTTTCCGCAAACCCAAAGTAAGTGTTTGAAAATTTGACACTTATGATAGTATGAGAGAGATCGGAACCCAATCGGAACTGGGTTTGATTGAAGGTTATGTGAGATTGAGCCATGTATTGAGCTGATTTCACATAATAAAAAAATGGCTGAAAGTTTAAAAAATCTCAACAACAACTTATCTGAAGGGCGCTTTGACGAACCTATTATCCCTTATATCCCTGCTCAGTTGAGAGAGTTTAACTCGGGATGGGTAATCGAATATCATTTTATCAATCCGGAAACAATGGAGCTTCAACGCCATCGGGAAAAGTTTCAACGTATTCGCAAAAAATGTCCTTCCGAAGATGTCGCAAGAAAGTTGGCAAAGAAAATATGTCGGGAGAGGACAAAGCAATTGGCATCCGGATGGAATCCTTTAATGATACAAGGTAATAGTAGAATGTATACTCTTCTGCTTGATGCTATGGATTTATTTTTGAAGGAAAAGTTACGTGAAGTTCGTCCTGATTCAAAGCGCGTTTATAAGTCTCAGGTGTCAATGTTTAAACAATGGTTGTCAAATTCAAAACTAGACCATCTCTATGTCAAATCATTTACCGCAGTAAATGCAGATGATTATTTGACTTTTCAATTTGTGGAAGAAGGAAAGTCCGCACGTACATATAATAACTATCTCACCTTTTTCCGGGGACTTTTTAATTGGTTTGTTGAAAAAGGTTATTGCGATAAAAATCCGTTCGGAAAGTTAAAGAAGAAAAAGGAAGAAGAAAAGAAACGAACTGTTATTCCTCCTGAATGGGATGGTAAGATCATGAAATATTGCTATGAACATAATCAAAGACTGGCTTTGATATGCATGCTGGTTTATGGCTCTTTTTTACGGCCTGCCGAAATATGCCGAATAAAAATAAAAGATATTCATCTGGATAGATCAGCTATATTCGTTCCCGGGGAAAATGCAAAGAATGCACAAGCGCGGTGGGCTGTACTTACTCCGGATACAATCCGAATGATTCAGGAGATGCATATAATGGATTCTGATCCGGACTGGTATCTTATATCAACATCCTTGCAACCAGGTATGAAAAAGAAAGAAACCAGGGATATAGATAAGCATTGGTCAAAAATGAGACAAAGAATACAGATGCCGAAGAATTATCAATTATATAGTTACAGAGATACCGGAATCATGTATTTGAAAGAAAATGGAGTTCCTGATTATCTGATAGTAAAGCTGACAGGTCATAAGAAAATGGATATGTTGCAAAAATATACTCATGCACCCGCAGAAGAAGCCTTACGATTAACTTCTCAATTCCTTCCGAAACTAGGGGAAAGAACTATTATAAATCATGCCGAAAAGTCTAATTATTCTATGATGTATGATGTTCATACTTCATAGAATAGGTCATTTTAGAAGAGAAGCCTCCGCAACGAGCAATATCTACCGCGCGGGGGCTTCGAACCTTACAATCGTAGTGGTGAAGATTCTATTCTTTAAATTCGTCTAAGTATTCATCGAGGGGACAATCCAAATTCTCACGGTTAAATAATTCATGGCAATAAATAATGGCAGTTTCAAGCCGTTCGATTTTATAGCTATTCAATTTGGATAGCAGCATCCCCACTTCAGACATATAAGAAGCCAGATTCTTATCTGCCTCTATTTCTGCCAGCATATTATCCAGCACGGGGGAGGAACGTCGCAAAGTTTCCAGGTTGGAGAATACATATGATGCTATTAGTAAGGCATTAGCCCCTTTTATAGATATTTCTCGGAGTATAGCGATCACATGGTTTTAACCACGTTTCTCACTGTCCTTAATGCCGGGTAACATATCTGTATTTCTAGGATATCCTTTATGGATGGTAGACATTGTGTTTTTAGCTTCTTCCAATGCAGGCCAGAAAGATGTAGTACTTTTCATAACATACCTCCTTTCATCATTGCATCGTAAAGACCGGCCATAATAAAAGCAGATAGTCCGATCGAAAGAAGCTTAACGTATTGCTTTGCGTCATTTTCGGTTTTACAATGACATATTTCACCTGGGATAAGGTTGAAGAGATTGGCAATAATTGCCCATAAATGAATATTACCCGTTTCGTGGGTTGACGCTGTTTGTGGGATACTATTATTCACCTGCAAACAATTGTTTCTTCGTTTGGACATAAAAATAACATTTGTTTAATTGACAGGAGAGAACGAAAAACGGTTCCGCCTGTCCCTTTGTCCTACACCGAAGAAGGCAGTTACGGCCATTAAGCCGTATCAAGGGGGTACGAAACCGTTATATTATAATTCGTAACGTATAGACATAAAAAATGCCGATACAAATATGTTCGGCGGTCAACCGCCTTCTTCGAAATAGGACACTGCAAAGATGCGAAAGATTTTTGAATTCACAATGCCTGATTTGCTAAAAGTTTATATTATGGGTATCATTTTTGGAACTTCTCGTCAATTTCAGATATATCAAATATATCCGGATTTTTACGAATAGAATAATAAATACGTTCTCTGAAATTCCCGTCGAGTTGGGACAGAACATAACAGGCTTCAGATATATCATGCATAAAGTTGCATCCAGCCTTGTCTAAACTTACCAAACGTTTAATTTCATGCGAATTGTAACAAATGGCTGCTAATCGTAAAGCTGCCGCTAATCCTTTTGGTACTTTATTAAATAGATCGTTAAGGTAATCCAAAGTTACTTCTACGCCTTTTGTTTCCCCGTTTTCACTCGAATGGTATACCTGATCGGTTCGGTCATCCTTTACGTTATCGCTTTTTCCCATAAAAAATGTAGTTAAATGATTAATAGATGTATTATTTAAAACTATAATAGTTCATATATTGTTTACCTAGCTTGGTTAAATATGAAAGTTATTTTTGTTAAGAGTTTTAAGTGCTGACGCGATTTTAACCATATATTTATTTCGTCTTCATCTTTTTTATTTGTCTTTCTTTTTCTTCGCAAATTATAGCATTCATTTCCAGATACTGAAGGGCATCATAAGCTCTCATTTTACGTATATCTTCCGGACGGGTATATGCTTCTTTCCCGAGGAAGACCGTTAATTCCGCTTCATTCTTCATGTAATCTTTATTAAGTTGTTTCTTACCTTCCTTGAACATGTGAGGAAAGCTCTTTTTAAAATATTTCTGTGAATCATTCCAGTATAAAAGGATCAGATTTATTTCTAATTCAGAGAAGTTCCCATGAACGATGCTCGGATCGTCCATTTTATAAAGCACTGCAATAAACTGCTCTAAATAATTGACATTCTTACTGTTTAAATACAATTCTATAAACATCGAACACCGATTGTAATCGTGCCAGGTCATATCGGATAATAAAGCTTGGTGACAGAAATAAACTTTATTATTGATAATCTTTTCTTTAACCGGATTAGATGTTAGTTGTATACTGCTTTTGTCAGCAAGGAATTTAATATTCTGTTGAAATGATAAAATCTCCTGATCTTGAATAATAAAGCGCTTTCCAAACAACAAGTTCTTTATACCGGAAAAACAATAATACTGTGCATAGATTAGAACTGGCTTCTCTAATCCTAAATAGTCCTGTTCGTGATCTATTACCAGCCGTCCTGTTTCTTTAATAAATCGGGAAAGTATCGGTATTAATCCTAATAATAATCGCCATCTTTCCGCATAACGTAAAGGTCTTAAACCTGTTAAAATGATAAAACAATGTGTCAAATAAGCATCGCTACTGGCAAATTTCCCTCTGATGGCTTCTATTTTCTTAAATTGATCGAGCGTTAGTGCTTTCCAATTACCCGGCAATGAGGGAAGGGTTATATGTCTCTTTTTCATCGTACCGCACCTCCCATGACAAATATTGAATTGTTACTACTGTTTTTAAATCGTGGCACCGGTTCAAAACCTGGTTGGTTCTCTATGTATTGTGGATATTCGTCCGGATTATTCCTTAGTATGTTTTTAGCTTCATTGATTTCTGATTCGGCCATCCGATCACAATCATGCGGCTTATATCCGTGGATGCTGTCGGGTTTACTTAATTCTTCACTTTGAGATACGGTCAATAAAGCGAGAGCCGTTTGCATGTGCTCCAGGAGTTCTTCGTCATGACCGACTAGTTTGTTATTCATTTTTCGCTCTATCAAAGTTTTGATCAGTTCCTGTCCGAATGCCGGACGCAGCTTTATCCGTTCCATCAGGCGAATAGAAGGATAAATCCGGTTGAACATGATCCGACTGTTATTGATAAAAACAATGTTGTTAAACTCTGTGGCGGTGAAAATCAAGCAACCGGTTTTCTGCCAATAGCTGTCGCTTTGTTTCCAAAGTTCTTCCCCGGCATCCCCGTTTTCATCTTTCTTTACAAAATATTTACTGTTGGTTTCGAGGTGTAACAAAAGTTGTTCAACCGCGTCGTTTGCGTGGGTATAAGTGGACTCAATAAATTTTTCTGTACGGTCTTTACTGGCGGCAACTGTATTGGAGTTGGTTGTTACCGTAAAGTTACCGGAGCTGTTGACTGTTATATTGAGTGCCGGAGAAGCTCCATAAAGTCCAAACAGTGTTATTACAGATTGGCATATAGACAAGAGATCTTTGGTATGTTCATTTTCATAATTGCCCTCCCGATCGTATTCCTGTTGCAGATATTTATATAGTGGATATCCCAGAACAGGAATCAAATATGAACGCTCCGCTGCTTCCAGATATGGCATGATAGAAGGAATACCATCATCCAGAAAAGTGCTGTTTGGTAGCCAGTTGTTTACTTCTTTAGAATTAGTTACTAACATATACTGTCTTAATTTTTCATTTCTTCTACACCTTGTTTATTCTTATCCAGTGTGGTAAGTACGTGGACAGGAATATCGAATTTGAGATGATCATCCAGGTCATTGAATGATTTCATTACTTCAAGAGGATACAATATAAGCTTCTTTAATCCATATAGATATAGTTGCTGTAATGTATTCAGTTCACGAGCTTCAGTACCGGAAGCCATTTTATCTTTGCCGGGTATTGCTCCAACTGTTTGAGGATGGATTCCCATGGCAAAGAGCATTACATTTGCGATTTCGGCAATGTCTTCCTTTACGTCGCTTCCTTTCATGGGGCTATCCAATACGTCTATTTCAACCCACTTAACTCTTTTTCCATCAATTGTTTTGCTGATGGTCAAAAGAGTTTTTCCATTATTTTTAGGATCTTTGATAAAGGATGATATTTCGTCCATCAAATCATTAAATACTTTCTCCTTCTGTGCGTCCGTATCGGCATTCCGGCGTGATTGTTCATACGATATATATTCTTCATCGATATGGATGATATATTTGAACATGGTGCTATTTTCCATCATCGTTGCACGTCGGGCAAACATGGCAAGCATATACTGGAATATGCGGCTTTTGAAAATGGTCCACCACGAAGGAGAACTGTAATAAAATTTACCAGGGGTCGGGATGGACATCGGAATCACATAGCGAGTGGTACGGCTCCGAACTTTATTATTCTTTTGCAACCTAACTTTTTCACGCAATTGAGCAGCTGCCCGTTCCGGGTTTAATGCATCGATGATTGTTTGGCGAATATAATCTTCTGGATTCTCGCCCGATGAAGGTACATTATTTTCAGCAAACGATCGGCTATACACGCAATAGTTAATATTCCCATAGCTGTCCATTATTCCTTTCCGGGTACAGGTGGATTCCAGAAATGATATATTGCGGATTGTCGGAGTCCAAGGTTTATCCGGCTCACCGATATTCAGTTCGATAACCGGAAACCAGTTCCAAAAATAAGTGGCATCAGATGCTTGTTCATATAACCATAAATCAAGATTGCAATTTTCTTGGAACTGCTTCAGGAACGACCATGTTTTATCCCATTTTTTGTAATCTGCATTTAACTGTTCAATTTCTATTGTCCGGTCAATAGGTTTCCGTTTAGTACCTGGACTCATATATGGATTAGAAGCGTTTTCATTTTCCATTTCGTTGTTCAGTTCCGCTATTCTGGATTTTATCCACAATCCAGCATACTTGTAATCTACTTCTTCCTCTTCGATCTTGCCATTGCGATAAATGGCATAGGTGTACTTCATCTTTATTCCGGCAGAAAAAGTACTATCGATCAAATGTTTTAAAGATGGAGCCACATACGGACTTTGTGAAGCACGGGAAATGATGTTTTGTGGGATATGATTACTATCCCCCCATTGTATATATTGTTTTTTACTGTCTTCTTGATTGGAAGACAGAACTGGGGCGGCTCGTTCGTCAGATACAAAAAAGTCTTGTCCGTCGTCGCCAGGGAAATTGGTCACCAAAGCACTGACAACTTTATTACCCATATCGAGCTCTACTGTCCGGATGCCTTTTAAACCCATGAATTCTTTCTTGATAGTCTGGCTCATATCATAACCTCCTTTCCGTTAAACTCGATCAGGTGTAACACTCGTATCGTACGGATTGTCTGACTGGCGGGTGTGTAAAATTTCATGGTTCCTTTATGATAACTACTAGTGCAGATCGTATTCTCAAACAGGGCTACACCACCGTCTTTTTTCAGTACACGGGCGGAAAATGGAAGCGGATTACCTTTAGGGTCTTTTCGCTCAATCTCTTTTATTACGTTTCTGATATGTATTACTGGACTTGTCATATTTTTAGGATTAGTTGTTATTCGGCATCGGAAGGCTTCTGGCTGCTTGATTCGTAATGATCATTACTTTTTTTACCGGCAGAATGAGTTCTTCTTTATACCAGTTGGCCTGTAATTGAAAATTATTATTGTCCAGCTGGTTCAGGATCATTTTCAGAGGATCAAATCCGTTAGCAGTTGGATAAGCATTAAACATTTGTCGCAGACCCGAAAGATTGAAGATTATCGCATCCGGATCATCTTGGTCTATAACCGGTGTATAGTCACGAACAAAGGCCCGTACGCGAGGGTCATCTAATTTGCTGTTTGGATCGTCAACCTGCTCTTGGCCGTTTGATTGCCGGAATGAGCGTTCTCTGTTTTGTCTATTGAATTTGTTGCCCATAATCTTATTTTTTACGAAAGTTATTTGCATTTATCTGTAAACAGAAGGACAAAACCGATTACTCTTCCGGGTATAAATGCAAGGTTCTTGCAGTGATTTGACATAGATCGGAATAACCCAATACATAATCAATACGTTCTATAAGGACTTTTTTGCCATCTATGATTTTAGGGGTCGATATATCCATTGTTGATATTATATGAGAGGGTATTAAAGCTTTTGCTATAATACCTTGATTCGCTTTTTGCAGCATTATATCGCGGTCTTTATACAATGCATTATAAATATTATTCTCATAATAAATTGTTTGAGTTGTTTTGTATTCGGAAGCAAACAAACTTAGATAATCGGAAATATTACTTGCTTCGATATATTTTTTCTTTCCATGAGTGACGGAGTCGAATGTTGATAAAGTCGTGTCTGAAAAGCAGAATGCAATGTCCATATCTTCTCCATTTTCATCGTCTAGTTCTCCATCTATAACTAAGTTTGAATTACGGTATTGAACTTCATTGATAAATATAGTTCTTATTGATTTTAGCGTTCCTTCTATTCCGGCATCCCGCATATAGGCGGTAAGATTTTGATAATAGTAAGGTGTTTTGTCGACTGTCTCTATGGATTCTTCCACGAATCCGGATGGAGCCGAATGTTTGAGAAGTGAGTCATTTTTTTGTTTTTCAAACTCTACATTTCTGGTATGAACATAATCCGGTTGGTCAGTTAAGGGTTCAAATTCCATTGAGATAGCTTTCTTATCTTCTAATAAAAAAGTGTCTTTATCCCGGATATATTTACTCAAATCCATATCAGGCGATGACTTTAAATTGTCTTTCCAGAAATTGATATATATATGACTGCCTTTTTGGATGAATTCCAATCCGAATTTGAGTCTTATCGCTTTTAGGAAATCTTCTACAGTAACATTGGGTAAAAGTTGTTTGAAATAAATGTTTCCGTCAATAATCGCATCTGCTACATTATTTAAAACAATGAGCCTTTTCAAAGACTCATTCAAATCAAATATATTTGTATCTAAAATGTATCCGAATTCATTAAAAAGATGTCTCAAGACATAACCTACCCGTAGAAAAGGAGTTACTCCAAATCCAACAGGTGCCGTTATTTGTGTTGCATTTTCATCGTTTTCTTCATAATAAACCTGTTCTTTCATTGCATAAAAAGACAGAATTTCATTTTCATAGCTTAATTCATTAAGAAACAGGAAAGAACCTTTTTTAGATTCACCAATATAAAAAGGATTATCTGTCCAGACGTTACAGATGTAATATTCGTCAGGTTGTGCTTCATTCCCCTGTATGATCCGGAGGAATTTATTCATCCAATATTTGGCTTTTGTTGTATAATCAGATCCTATCCCTTTTAATTCAGGCCAATTTAAATCCCTTAATTTATAATCCTTTACCTTTTCATATAGTTGTCCTTCATTAGTATAGAATGTACAATTTATACCTTCAATTTTATTGACTTGCTCAATATATAATGTTCCTTGCATCCATGCAGCGCCATCTGCCATTATAGCGGGTATTTTTTTTATAGGTCTTTGAGTGGATGTTCCCCGATGCATAAAACCTATTTGTTGTAGATTATGATTACTTGCCGGCAAAGTCAAAGGGACACTTTGGCTTCCTTCATCAGAAAGAAATGGATTAGTTCTACTTAGTTCCGGACGAAATTCGGCCGGAAGCTGAAATTCTTTCATTGGGGTACTACTATCGTCTATATAAATATGCATACTGAATTGTTTTAATTGATAGCAAGGTAATTGTTATAATATAGAGGATAAAGGACAAATAAACTCTGAAAGGTGTGATTTGTCTAGTTTAAAAAGTCAGAAGGAACTTCTAAGCTGTACGATAAAAATTGATACCGTACAGCTTAGAATTTTTATTTCGGACGGCTTCCCCTGGCTACTGATGCTGAGAAACGGTTCTGAAAGTCGTTCAGGCGGCTTACGTTGAGAACAGTGGTAAATTGCTTAGTATCCAATTTCTTCAAGAAAACATTGATTTGTTTCAATGTATTGCTTAATTCCGGATCTGATGGAGTAAAAGGTGGAACTGTTGTCTGGACAGGACCGCCTTCGGCATAACCAGCACGGGGTAGGGGATTGGCCTGAGTTACCTTTAGCCGGCTTGTTTCTAAAGCTCGGACATAGTCGAAAGATACGGGATCACGCAACTGCCATGCCGGAACGATGTATTCTCCTTTATGTACAACGCCAGCCACTTCATGGGTACCGCCGTCGCCGGAATATCCTCCTACACTATACCCCTTAACGACACGTTGCCCTGTAGATGCAGTTGAAGAGGAAGACTTTTTGCCTCCTTTGATAAGATTTTTAAGGCCTGTTTTAGCAGTCATCAATGCTGCGGTAATTAATCCTGTAAGGATAGCGGCTCTGGCGACTCCTGCTAAACCAAATTTACCTACCGAATCAATTGTGGCTTGCCCTATTGCTTTGATAGAGACTCCCGTCAGTTCAATAACCCATGCGTTAACCATCTGTCCGAGTACGTCGAAAACAAGATCAATGATAACGTCTCCAAAGCTAGATAAAGCATCCTCTTGATTTGTAAGCAAATCACCTAATGTTTCTCCTATTGCAGATCCATATTGTTTATACAATTCTGTTTTCTGTTTGAAGCTTTTGACAGCAGTGTTCATCGTCGCTTTTTCTTCAGCGTTTATACTTTGTAGAACATCCGTTGTTTCGGCTCCTACTTCTTTTCGGACGGCAAGCTCTTCGTATAGTAATTGGAGTTTCTTTTTATGCAGTTCCATTTGCATTTCAAAAGCTTTCTGTTCAGAGTAAGTGCCTAATTCTTCATTTAGATCGAATACATTCTGGGAACTTTCGATTTCTAGTTCTGAACCAGATTTATTTTTATAAGAGTCAGTCTGCTTGTAACGTTCTTCAGCTCGTTTTTGATCCTGGGTACGGGCTCTTTGGGCAATATCTTCTAAATTTTTCTGATGTTGCTCTTCCAATAATTCCAATGCAGCCAATTGTTCTTTTGTCATATTGACTCGGTCAACACCGTACAGATTAAGCGTTTTCAGACGTTCATCATATTCTTTCTGTTCTTTTTTTACCGGATCAGCATTTAGCAAGATTTTATTGATTTCCTCTTGTATCTTTATAGCGTCTTCGGCCATCTTTTTTCGGATATCAAGTATCTGTCCTCTGATTTTGGCGATTTGTTCTGGCTCTAATCCTAAGATGGCGAGACGTTTGTTCAGGGATTCAAGTGTCAAGTTTTCTACCTCTTTATTATAGGTCACATCATCGGTTATTAATTTCCCATTGTACTCTGTCTTATCATTATAGGCTTCCGTGAGTGCATTTTTTTGCTGTTGAATCCAGATATCAATGTCTTTTAACTGTTTGTCTATTAACTCTTTTTCTGCTTTCAAACGTGCTTTGCGCTCTTCCTCGGTTTCCTGGGCTGCTTTTTTCTCTTTTTCAGTCTCCTTACGTCTGTTCTCAGCCATTTCTTTGGCAATTCGATCTTTATGTCTTTGGGTCTGTTCGGCAACAATGGCATCTTCGATATAGTCACCTTTAAGGACATTTAAATTTTCACTTAGTTCTTTAACAAGATTGGACTGTTTTTTATATTCATCTGAAACTAAAGCGACTTGTTTTGCACTTGCCTTACCGGTTGTTGGCCCTGCTCCATACATATAAGAAGATTCAGTAACTGTGAAAGACCCCGTTTCGGTAATTTCTTTCATTTGCTTTTCCAGTTTGTTTTTTTGATACTCTGCTCTTTTTAATTGTTTTTCGGTATCTTCAATTAATAGCTTATTTGTCTGTTGGAGTTGTGCTTTTTGCGCTCTTATAAAAGCTTCAACTCTGTTTGTGCTGATAGCTACTGCATTACCGTATTTATCAAACTGGGTAACAGCTCCTGGTACGACCTTGGTTATTTCACTTATGATTTGTTTCAAACGTTCTTGTTCGTCTGCTGTTTTTGAATCTTTCAGTTTATCATATTCACTTAAAAGAGCAGGCATATCAAGTGATAGCTTTGAAAAAGAAGTGGCTTGCTCTTTCAAGCGAGTATTTAGATTTTCTGATCCACGAGTAGCTCGTTCGATGGCATTTGCAACATTATTCATCCAGTCTACTGTCTTGCTGCTTAAGAACCAATTCTGTATATTCTTTCCAATCTGTTCAATTGTACCGGCCAGATTTTCATTTTTCTTCTGATATTCATTGATTACAGATGTTCCCTCTGCAAAAGCCTTGTTGGAGATTTCTATTTCACGATTGAGTTTACTTGTGTTTGAAGCTAATGCAGAAATGACTTGTGTCAAACGGGCTCCATCACTTCCTAGGTCACCCATCAAAGGAGCGATTGCTGCTAACCCCCCTTTCCCTGCTAGCTTCTCGAATACAAATAAAAGAGCGTCCCAGGTACTTTTATCCAGAAGACCCTGCAATTCATTCTTTGTCACACCAATGGCTTTCGCAACCTGACCAGTTTTTGATACAATGGTTGTTATCATTTTATTTAATGCTGTGGCTGATACTTCTACATTTTGTCCCATCTGATCAGCGGCAGATCCTAAGGCTAATACTTGCTGAATAGTTATTCCGGCTTGTGAGGCTATACCTCCCAATCTTTTTGCAAAATCAACGAGATAAGCTTCACTGGCAGTACTACTTTGTCCCAATTCATTAATAGCTGAACCTGTTGCCAATAATCCTTTTTCAACTCCCAAATCTTTCGTGACACCTAAAACATCATTTAGCTTTGCAATGTTTTTAATGGCATCTTCCCCCAGGTCTTCACCTAAAGCCACATTAATAATGTTTCCTGCTTTGACAAAGCCAAGAACATCCTCTTTCCCAGTTATACCGAGTTTGCCCGCAGCTACGGCCAGATTATTAAGTTGTTCAACGGAGGTACGGGTGTCGATACGGTTTATATCATCTGACAAAGACGCTAATTCACGTCCGGTGATACCGGTAGTTTTTTCGATATCAGAAAGCTGATCTGATAAAGCGACATTCATGTCATACATTTTTCGTAAGCCACGGATAATCTTATCAGATCCGAAGTAAGCGAGAAAGACGGCTCCAAATTTTTTCAAAGAAGAGGTTGTTTGATCGAATACTCCAATGTTTTTTTTACCCGCTCCACCAATACGATCTAGTTCAGCTCGAAGAAGTTTTAATTGTTTTTGCCTTTCTGCATAAGCTTCAGTACTTCTATCTAACTTATTCATTTGGGTCGTAACTGACCTTATCGCATCTTTTATCGCGTTGATCGGTTTCGTGGAAAGACTATTTATAACTCCGCTGACATCTGCCAATTGTCGGGAGAATTCGCGACTTTGTTTGCTTGTATCCCTAAACTCTTTTTTCAGGGCATCAAACCTTTTTGCTTCATCTCCAGATAGACCGACTGTAATTCTCTGGTTATTTAGATTTCTTATCTCATCGCGTAGAGTTTCGCTTTTCTTATTTAATATGCCAAGCATTTTCTCGGCCTGTTTGCCGTCTAAAGTAACTAGAACATTTGCTGTCTGAGTATTTTGTTTTGCCATGGTTATAGGGTATTTGAATTATTCAAGAATTTATCCGGAGATATATTCTGTATGATCATTAATTGTGCATATTCTCCGTATTTGCGCTCTAGTATCCGTGCCAACGAGTAAACTCGTTGTTTGAAAAGAGGCAAGAACCATGGCTTTACCTGGAAGTTGTATCCCGGAGTTGTTGGATATGGTTGACCGGAATAGAAAGAAGGAGCGTGTTTTTGTTTGGTGTATTTTTCTCCACGACCAACACCTAGATCGACAAAACGTCCGTAATTTAATAACGTGAAAACTATCTTAGTCTGATCTCCTCCGGATGCATTATAAATCTTATATTTCAAACTTCTCATTAATTTGTTGAAGTCAGTCACATTCTGATACTCCATTTCTTTTATCCAGCGTTTTATAACACCGGCAGCCCATCTATGAAGAATTTTTGCTCTTGATTCATCATGTGGTAAATAGTCATTTGCTGTAAGTTCCGCCATGTCTATAAGGATTAGTGTTTCAGCTAAATTACGGCGGTGAAATGGAGAGGGAAAGGACAAAAGCGGGCATAAAAAAGCACCCGCAACAGTCCATAAATTGTCGTGCGGGTGCTTAGAATCTCACAATCGTGGTGGTGAAGATTCTATTCTTTAAATTCGTCTAAGTATTCTTCGAGAGGACAATCCAAATTCTCACGGTTAAATAATTCATGGCAATAAATAATGGCAGTTTCAAGCCGTTCGATTTTATAGCTGTTTAATTTGGATAGCAAGATTCCTACTTCAGACATGTAAGCAGCAAGATTCTTATCGGCTTCTATTTCTGCTAGCATAGTATCCAGAACGGGAGAGGAGCGGCGTAAAGTATCCAGATTGGAGAGTACATAGGATGCTATAAGTAACGCATTTGCTCCCTTTACTGATATTTCTCTGAGTATGGCGATCACATGATTTGAACCACGTTTCTCACTATCCTTAATACCGGGTAACATATCGGTGTTTCTAGGATATCCTTTATGGATGGTCGACATAGTGTTTTTAGCCTCTTCCAAGGCAGGCCAGAAAGATGTAGTATTCTTCATAACAAACCTCCTTTCATCATTGCATCGTAGATACCGGCCATAATAAAAGCAGATAGACTGATAATGATTAAGCTAACTATGACTTTGGCATCATTTTCAGTTTCGCAATGGCAAATACCATAGGGAATAAGGTTGAATACTTTGGCTATTATAGCCCAAACAGAAGACTTGGTTGTCTTCGCACTTGCACACACCTCGGAATGCAAGGATACTGAATTTTCTTTTTTCATTTTGGTAGATAATTAAAATGAAACAAACATAAATAAGGAGAGAAATAAAAAAGTTCCGCTCCCCGTTATCTACCACCTGTGACACAGGCTGTGGGCGCATTAACGCTCCACACGGGACGGAACTTATATCATAAACCAAAGGCATAAAAAATGCCCGCAGCAAATTATTAGCGAGCCTTCTCGCCTGTGTCATATGGTAGATGTTGCAAAGATTGAGATAAAATTTGTAACAACCAAACTTTTTTGAACAAAATCAAAGTTTGATATCCAATTTTGTGCAAATCATTTTAAATAGCTCGCCATCCATGCATTTTACTTTGTGTCCTGACTGTTGTTTTGCGACAAGGTCTTCCATTTTCTTCGGTCCACAAGCTTTTCCTATGATAACGAAATCTATTCCTTTTACGATGCTATTCTTAGGAATACCCCCTAATTTTTCTATAATAGTAACTCCATATGTCCTATCATCTATTCCTATATCTGATAGATCGCCGGTGATCAACACATTTTTGTCAGTAAATATTTTTTTGATATCATATTCGGAAAGTTCTTCCTCCGTCATAAACTTTGGCATTACCGATGGCTCTGTTGTCATTTGAGCTTTAATGAAGCTTAATTTTGAAGCATCTGTTGTTTTTTTTATAGAGACGGGCTTTGTTATTTGTCCAGAAACGATAAGTTCTTTAAGCTTAAAGAAACAGTTTTTCAATAAACAAGTATCATAATATGCATCATGCATATTTTCTAACATATCCTCGGTTTCGTCATTGAATAGAAAAGTTGCAAGTTCGTCTAGTCTGGGATTTTTTAAATGTCCATTTTTGTCTTTTGCTTGTACGATTTGTTTTGATTGCTCCATGGTGCATAGAAGAATCTTCCCATCAAAATTATATTTGAAATTCAAATCATCCAGGTCGTTTTCTATTGTTTTCATATCAAACGCCATATTATGAGCGACTAAACAATCACATTTATCCACAGCTGATAAGAATTCAGTATATACAGCAACAGGATCTGATCCTTCTTCTGATAAAATCATTTCGTCTATTCCATGAGCGCGTTGAGCATATGGATCGATAACAACATCGTGATTTAAATAATAATTCTTATATTCTAATACATATCCTTGATCATCGGTCAAGATCCATGCCAATTGGATCGCTTTGCGTTCAGAACTAGCATTATTTGTCTCTGTATCAAAAAACAAAAATGTTTTACTTTTACCACGGCTATCTGGAACAACAGGATTAACGTCCTCTATAGGGGACAATAAATTTGTTTTTTGTTCAGTGGTAAGTTTTACTGAAATTGATTGATTTACTTCTAAAGATTTAGTTTCTTCAAGTAAAGGTGATTCAGCCTCTTTCTTTTTTCTTTTTAATAAATCGAATATTCCCATACTAGTATGTTTTTAAGTATGGCAAATATACTATAAATGCTTAAATAATCACACTTTATCATAGTAAACTCGTTAAAAAATGCTCCAAACTAAGTGCAAGGAAATATAAGTAGGAAAGACTTTTTTCGGTTTTTTCTTGACGGAGCTGACGGAATTGGGTTAAAGATGCTATTAACTTATTGATATATAATTGTATATTGAATTTGATTGCTCCGTCAGAACTCCGTCAAAGGTTCGTCAAGAGGAAAAATTGTTTGACGGAGTAGATTAATTTTTATTTGCAAATTTCAAATAAGACTTTTTCAAAAACAGGTTTTATTTCGTTATCCAAATCGTCACACTTATATAAAGTATATAGTAAATCCCTATATTCTTCTTTGTAAAGATCACATACCTTAGTAAGATTTGAGACTTTCTTTTGAAAATTGTGTATAGATGAAGATGCTACTCCATAATCAGGAACAACTGTCGTATCAAAAGAAAAGGAAAAATCTGTACCATCAGGCTTTGTTCCTATCGGTATATTTGCTTTAAATACATAACTTTTTGGCTTTTCCTTCGGGTTAGGCCCATGTACGGGCGATGCAGCCGAGGAACGTGGTTGTGATGTAGTAAATGTAGTGATAATAAAATTGCCATTGTCATTATGTAAGACAATGGCATATTTATTCTTAGTTACATTTTTTAGCTGGAATAATCCGTATAAAATAGATCCGCTTTCAAACATTTAAGCATCCAATAATTCTGATTTAAACATCATGGTATCTTTCGCCCCATAATAATTATCCAATTTTTCGTCATCATCAATAAGGCGGGATAAGTTCATTGATATATTGGATGTGTTTGCGATCTGGGAAGAAAAATCAATATTATTTTCATCTTTGGTGATCGACCATAATGATCCCTCTCCATGTGTCAGATCAACAAGTTCTTCAGCATTCATATTGCCATACAAACGGATTGCTTCTTCGATAATGCGCATATCCCTGGCACTAAATTTGGATTTATTAAATTCCTGTTTAGGTACAATCAAAGTTCCGTTGCAGTCTCTTACAGCTCCAACATAATTGCTGAATACGGTATTGTTATCACGCAGATAATACAACTCCGGAGCGACTGGCCCGAATTGCCATACTTTATAGTCAAGCCACGTAAGAGGAACACCATTATCCTTTACTTTCAATTCGTCGATAAGATAGACCATCTTGATCATCTTGGTCTGATACAGAGGTTTTAGCCTTGTAGCCAGCAGCGCAAGAAGATTACCTATCTTATCCTTATTTACTGCTATACCCAGACACATAATCTATTCTTTTATTAATGTTTTACGTTACAAAGATACGCTTTTTTGATTCCTATTTATAAAAACAAGAATATATTATTATTCAAAATTTGGCTTTTTTGAGATATTTTATTCTTTACGTCTTTTGCTCTAATTTATAACAGATAACTGTCAGATATTGTTTAATTTATTATGGATAAACATAAAAAGCCGCCATATCCCATCACTGGGAGACGGCGGCTGACCAATAGACAATAGACTTAACCTTTCTGAACTAATCTTCCATAGCATCCATGTAAAGCCAAACTTTACCCTCGGGCGCATCGGCATCATTGAAATAGAAGCTGATAGCATCTTCAATAATGCGTTTGTCTGCATCCGGGCCGAACCATTCGGTGAATTTGACTTCTTTGTCATGCCAATTCGCATTCAAGGCGACATATACGTCCCACGGGGTGGCTGCTGCCGGGACTGACAAACCCTTTGCGGCTGATGTCACCTGATCCATATTCCAATGTTCCCCCTTTATGACCTCCCCTTTAGTATTTTTGTGATGCATGCCGGCAACATCTTCGCGAGCAAAACACTCATTATAATGAGGGCCACAAAAAACTTCATGTAAATCACGCATAGCTTCGTCATACTTTTCCGGATCTTTGTCTTTTAAACATTCCATCGCGTCTTCCAACGCATAGATGGATTCCCACATTTTTTTTTCGGAACCAAAACCTTTTGAATGGTAATCCTTTATTAATTCTTTGTAATGCATAGCTTTATTCTTTAATTGTTATGTCAAATGAATGAAATTCCCTTCGTATGTAGCTGGAAGTAATTTATTGACAAGAGCATCTGATACTCCTTCCAACGGGTCATTTGTGCCGGGATCTGTTACCTGATGCTCATAATTGCTTGCATCCTTAATATAAACCGGGAGAATATCCGGGACCTTACCTGCAAAATAAATATTCAGTGGTCCTAGCACATAATCTCGGAATGTGATTCCGAAGGGTACATCGGAGCCTTGCAAGGTATAAACGATCCGGTTGTTATCAACAACTGTCGGGTATTCAACTTTTGCAACAAATGGCATCTGAGAGGTCAACGTTTGCCGGATTATACGTAACTCAGTACTTTGAGAACAAGCTTCTGAAACCACTTGCTCCAGCGTACAATTAATTGCATCCAACCGGTCGGTTACCGGAGTCAGATCAATATAAACTCTATTTGAACAACAACCCCAACACATAAGACGGTGTATTATAATTCTTCAGTGATAATAGTCCGTAATTCTTCGAAGTCGGCATCCGTGATACGGATTGCTTTCATGTCTCCGAATAGGAAAGATCGTATCGGATTGTTTGGTAATTCTATACGTATCTGTCCTTTTCCGATGCTGCCGGTGATCAGGCCTGTGTTAAATGGTTTTTCTTCCATTTCTTTAAAGATTGTCATGGCATCGTCAAATAATGTTTCGGCACTATATTCTCCGTTTTCATCGGCAATAAAGAGCATGGCGTTATCTACCCATCCTTCTATTTTTAGGTCTTCCCGGATAAGCAGATTGTTCACCGCTCTTTTCATGTAAAGAGACACAGGTTTAAACTGTTTGTTCTCGGTAAAAAAAGCATCGATTCGCTGATCGGCCCACTGCCGAACCGAACTAATTAGCTTGTTTTTTAGTTCCAGGCTGTTTTGTTTTAGTTCCATTCTGTTGCTTTTTTAAAGATTCGTTTTCCTGTTTTAATCTCTCGTTTTCTGTTTGAAGCTCGGCGATCAATTCACTTTGCTGTATATAGATTGCTTCTTCACGTGTCATTTCTTGCCTCCTTTCTTTGATTCATTGCCTTTTTTCATTTCGAGAAATTCGGCATAAGACATATCAGCATATTGTGATGTGTACTCATTAAATAGGGACATATTTTTATTGATCTCTTCCGAAGCGGATTTCTTTATTTTCTTGACAAGATCGTACAATGTTTCAAGAGCTTTCTTCCCATCTGGTGAGTTTTCTACAATCGGGCGCATGATCTTCATGTATTCACGGTTAAGAATAGACATGACTATTTGTTCCCCATGTTGATATTCTTCATTGTTGCTCATCATTGTACGTTCGCTGTCGGACATATCGTCAACAACCTTGTCTATTTCATCCCATACGGGGCATTGGCTTTGTTGTGTCTGCTGTTGACCGGAAACAATGCGTTGTTTCTGCTGTTCCAGCATTTGCTGTTGCTGTCTCAACCGGTCAATCATACCATCCATATCTGCCGGATTATTAGTCGGGTATGGATTGTTGCCTAAAAGAGGATCATTGCCTCCTAAAAAGATATTATTCATTGGATTTTATATCGTGTTAGTGGATAAAAAGGGGAAGTGGCAAGCACTCCCGAAGGAGCACAAGCCACTAACTTTTTTAAGCTGTAGGAGCCGGAGTGGAAGGCTGGCAGCAACGATTGTAAGACGGGAAGCCCGTTACGGTCGGAGTGCTAGGCAATACCAATTCGCCGGTGATCATGCGGCAAGTTCTGCGTTCAAGGTTGTAAGCTGCATCCTTGCGTGCATCGTTGATCTCGCACATGATAAGCTTATCCTGGTACGGGCGAACTGCATTACCGACTGCTACCTGACATTTCAGATCGTCGATCTGAGCTTTCAGATTGTCAAATAAATCACGCTGATTTCTGTATAATCCGAAATCAGCATCAACTTGGCTTTTATACAGGCTAGCATCAGCATCAACCTGAGATTTCCACAAGCCGAATTTTTCAGCGATGTCAGTCTGGCGATGATCGTAATCAGCCTGCATACTTGACACATGAAGTCCCCAGATAGCGTTTGTTAACTGCAATGCTTCCTGACAACCTTTTTCCCATGCTTGAAACGCAGTAGGAGCGCCTCCGCGTCCAGCAACAGCATCGGAAACAGTGTTAATGTTTACATTTTCGGGCATACCAACACCACCGCCGAACAAGCCACCGCCGTTTCTGGCAAGTGCCCACAGACCTAAAGCGGTACCGGCGATACCTAAACCAAGACCAGTTCCAGCTACGCCTTTCGATGCGTAATCTTTGTTGTCATCGTCATGAACGATTTCTTTTTCTTTAATTATTTTTTCCGCTTCCATATACATGAAGTTTTAGGTTATATCCGAGTTATCCCGGACACCACAAACCTACGGGGAAGTGCTTTGCTCGGAAAATTATTTCTTGCTATTACATTGCTGATTTATAGCTAGTTCGTTGCTTATGGCTTGTTTGAATGATATTAGCATCCAACTCCGATTAAGCTTATCCGGAAAAGAGTTTCTGATCCGATTTACTCCTTGCCGTGTAAGACCGGTAAGCTGGGATATACGCTCATCAGTATAACCTTTTGCTGACAAGTTCATAATTACAAGGCTTCGTGCATCCACATAGCATTCCCGATTACTACTAAACATCATGATCGGATCAACATCACATACTTTACAGGTAACATCCACCACCATACGGTAAAACTTTTCGTTTACATCCATTTTGTTAAATAATTAAGAGTTAGCTTAAACAAAAAACACACGTAGCATGTTATAAAGGGTAAAGTCCCTCCAAACATGCAGCGCGTGTGTACTCCCCTTGCGATCGTGGTGGTGAAGAAGGGGATGGAGGGACTTTCTAAACTGCGTGCCCCTCCTGAATGGGCTAAAATAAAGGCTTCGGAAACGGAGCCTTTATTTTTTGCCTGTGAACCGTCGGATTATGTATAACAACCCCAAAATACAACCGACAATTATTATTGAAAAGGCAAATCCGCCTATATCGATCTTGAATTTTTGCCAACGGGATAACTCTTTTTCGACAGGATATGGGATTTGTCTTATTTCGTTTTTAATAGATAACAGAGAATCGTATTTAGCTTGCAATGATTTATAGTCACTGTTTAATTCCCTGAAACGTTCTTTTTCTCTATATAATTCAGTGCGTATGACGTTACCTTTATCATCCATGACGATTACAGTAGAATCTTTGATTACTGTTGAGTCTTTAACTTCAATCTTTTCTTTAGTAATCACCGAATCACGTGTAATCACCGAATCCCGGTATTCTTTTTTATTTTCTGCCGGAACATAAACTACTCGATTACATCCAACAGTCAGAAAAAGAAAAAACATAATAAATAATACCGTTGATTTCATAATGGTAAATATTTTTTGACCGATTGGAACATGCTTTTCATTGTGTCTACATAATTGGGAGCAGTTGCATAACGTAGCCCTACGGCATCCTGTATCTTTTCGACAAACTTATCCGGATCGTGCCGGTAAGGCCATGCGTCGACATAGCCAGGTTTACGGAGTATGGCAAGGTGATCTTGCAGGCATTCGTCAACGGTGTCATATTGGCGAAAAAGGCGTTTTACCTTGTATTTGTATCTGCCATTTCCGATATTCTGGACGGAAAGAACTTTTTCCGGAGCCTTAAAGGATCTGTCCGGACGGTTAAAATATTCAGTGGTCGTAACCAGTTCCACGGGGCCGTTCCATGTAGATCCTTTTGTTATGCCAAACAGGTTGTTACCTATGGCTGATTTACCCCAACCGCTTTCAAGGGCGGCCTGGGCGGTCACGAAGAGAGGGGATATTTCTCCGAGGCGTTCGGCTGCCGGATAAATCCAGTTTACAAAGTCTTTTGGTGTCATTGTTTTTCCTCCTTATTTTGTTTGCTTTTCTGAAATTCTTCCAGGAAGCTGATTTTATTTACGAATTTGATAGTAATCACCCAGTATAAAAAAGCGATTGGCTTAGAATCCGGATATTTGATGTTTAAATTCCTTAGAATATTTGTTACATAATAGTAGTTGAATACCCATGAGAGCCATGCCGTAAATGACTTGACAGTTTCTTTTTCTTGTTCCATCATTATGCCGAGCCAGTAAAAGAGTAATACGAATAATCCGTAAATTCCGAGATAGAGGAATGCTTTTAAGAATTTATTTTTTTTCCAGTCTCCATTATCGGCAAGTATTCCGGCTAATATATCGAGGGTGGCTAAAACCAGTATTACGGTCAGAAAATTGTGGACAGGTGCATAATAATCAATGATGGCTGTAATGGATACAAGGATGACGGCTTTCAGCCAGCTAGCTACATCTTGCATCCAGCTAAGTAAAGAAGTCACAAGTTCTGTCAATCGGTTCATGGGTGTGTCTTTGTGACGGTTCCCCGTCTGGTTATACTATTGCATTATATATTTGATCAACACTCCGGCATAGGTGGCTGTGAAAGCCGCTATTTCAATCCAGAACATCCATCGCTTATATTTATATGCAATAGTAAGAAATATGGCAAAGGAAATAAAGGACAGATACCACATTCCCGAGAATATTACCCATATTTGAGAGAATGTACAGCAGATGGCTGCGGCACTGTAATGTACGGTTTTTGTTAGTGGTAGTTTGAATTGTGGGGCAGTTCCGACAAACAGTAATCCAGCACAAGAAAAGAATACGGTAAACTGCAATTTATCCGATGTAATATCGAACCAGTCAGGTATGAGAAATCCTGTAACGGTCCAACACATGGCTGTAAATATCCATTCCAGATTCTTACTTCGTCTTTCAAGGAGGTAGTAGGTATCTGAAATGGAGTAGGGGATTCCAAAAAAATGAATTATTCCTACCAAATAAATTAGGAAAATTGCTAGTGAAATGATTGTTAGTGTCATATTTTATTGAATTAAAAGGGTTATTTGTTTCACATTTTATGCGTTTTTAGCTATGGTTCGTAAGCATAATATCTAATTAAGACAGTGCCGTCACAATTGAGCGAAAGCACGTGTCCAAGTTGATCCGTCATTTTTTGCACTACTTGCCACAGAACCCGTACCCCAGTGTAAAACCCATATTCTTTGAGAATCGTATTGTGTTGATGTCCATCTATGTTTATTATTCCTAATAGCTTCACCTCCAATTATAGACATAAGACTATCTATTTCTGATTTCTGATTATATGATTCTTTCCATTCGCCCAGGGATCCTAGATAGCCATATTTTCCATGTTTAAAAAGCACATTCCGGCAATACATTGCTGCCAAAGCATTGCCGGATAGCTGGGTAATAATTTTATCCGTATTTTGAGATCCACTGTAATCCTTTTCTGCCGTAGATTGACTTGTTGTGGTGGTGATATTATTAATTGTAGTCCCATATCCTCCAAATGTTAAATACGAGGATTTCTCTTCTGGAGATATCACAAATCGACAATTGTTAGATTTTAAAGCAATTCCGACAGCCTCAGCGTTCCATAAATTATTCCAAATGTTTTTTGTATACAGTCTCATATTTGTTCGATAAATATAGATACCATTAGGGGCGGCATCTACACTCAAGCTCCCATCTTCTTTATGATTCATAAATCTTCGTCTACTCATAGCCTGTCAGGTATTATGATCGTTGTTACACTGTCGTTCTTAACTACTACTGTCCCTTCTTCGATTTTCGAAGTAGGCAGATAATGAGGTGCTACCGTCGATCTGTAGCCAATAAACGTTGCTGTCGTTATCGCGGCAACTAGCAGGATCATAAAATCCTGCTTAATTGATTGTTTCTGTATTGCTTGCATATTTATCTAAGTTTAATTCAAAAGTTAAAAACAGAGGATAGTTCGCTTTCGGGTCAATTGGAATACAGGGGCATATATATTGTTGGGATCTCTCGCTAGAGATGAAGATCCGTATTTTCCACTACCAACACA
>NZ_JADNBB010000011.1:122861-173628 GCF_015550595.1 Parabacteroides goldsteinii | reverse complement strand
ATTAAATATACTGTATGCCATTTTACCACCTTTAATCTTTGAGTGGATATTATCAAAAGCAGTGTCTCCCCCAAAAGCTGTCTTTATTTGGTCGGAGGTGCTAGAGTTTGTCAATTCTAAAACTGCGAAAGGTATTTCAACAAAATCACTACCACCTACTTCCTTGTAGGTACCATCATCAGATTTAAATTTAGTACCATCACCTGTGTTTTTTAGTTCAGAGGCAAAAATATTTAGCAAAACTGATTTATCTGCTTTATATATTAAAAATTCCTGCTGCGCAAGTACCCCGTCGTTGATTCCATTTTTATTGTTTGATGTGGTCATGATCATCATTATTGCTATTCTATAATAATCAGGGGCGGCGACAAGAAGCATGGAGCCAATAGAACCATCCAAATAAATATTTGTCACATGATTATTATATGCATCTTCCACCTGCGCTAAAAATTCATCAGTAACAGTAGTTACAGGGTTGCCTTCGGCGTCAAGTAAAGGTGATAAATCAAGATATTGAGCTCCCCCTCCCAGATCACTCAACTTTTTTCCGGCAAGAGTCAGCTCGTTATCAGCATCGACAGCGAACGCCTCCTTACCTTCAAATAGCAGCTTGCCGGCATCGGTATATTCAAGACTTTTTTCTCTTGCATGATTGTATATATACATTCCCATTCCTTCAGTATATCCAAAGGTGCCTTTAAACGGAAAGGCTATTGCAGGATCGGCTTTATCTATGTATATATTTGCATCACCGGCTTTCTTGACATACTCATCAGGGCTCACCTTTTCCAGTTTTTGAAACTGGTCGGCAGACATGAGACCAGAGGTGTCGGCGGTGGCGTTACCCGGCTTATTAAGTATAGCCCCCTTTCCTTCTGTTGCGTCCCAGTCGGGTTGCACCTGTTCGGGGATTTCCGGTGCTTCATACTCGACAAAAGAGCCGGCGGTACTGTCGTCCGCATCAGGGACAAACAGATACTTTTTACCAATGACAAGACCGGTACCGTCAGCTGACACATTGCCAGAACCGGCACCGGGTGGACCTTGTTGACCTCTAGGGATGGAAAAGTTAAGAATGTACTTAGGGTTACCCTCCGGGGTCGTGCCATTTTCTACAACTTCCACAGATGCTGATCCGTTCGGTTCAACAGTTGTTGTTGTCCCTTGCTCGAAGATAGCTGGCTGACCATCTTTGCCGGCCGGAAGAGTTAGGTTTAATATATATTTCGGATTTCCACTAGCATCAACGCCATTCTCGGAGAAACTACCGGAAGGAATATTTCCAGATTGGGCGTTGACAGACTCGAGAATAGGCGTCTTACCATCCTGCACATTATCCGCTGCATCCTGAGCGTTACCGGCAGCCGTGTTAGCAGCCTCAATCGCAGCATTCGCATTTTGGGAGATTTGAACCATTTCCTGACGCATTTCGGCAGCAGCGTCCGTAGCAGGTTTTTGCAGAGCGAGTATGTCGGCCTCGGTCAAATCGGCAAACTTCAACTTCATTTCCTCTTTCTGTTCCGGAGTCAGCTTGTCGTAAGTCAAAGCCAAATCAACCAGCTGTTCCGGTGTAAAATCGGCAAACGTAAACGGATCACCTTTAGCGCCTTTGATAAAAGCGAAGAAATCTGACAATGTTTTACCCGCATTTCCCGGCTCATTAACCCATACCTGATAGGCAGAGTCCCCCTTTAGCAGAGAGACAGCAAGACGAACTAAAGTCGCCGCGCTGCCTGGGCTATACTTCAGCAAAGGAGCAAGGTACATTGATGATAAATCAGTTCCACCATCCGGCAGCCCGGAAAGGGATTGACCTTTACCCATCACATAATTATATACTTGATCTAGTTCGTCTTGTGTCAGTGCCATATTATTCTGTTACAGTTATGTTAATCTTTGATGATGTGTCAGTCACTTCTTTTAGATCAGATGACACCTGGGCATAGATTGCATTGCGCTCTTCGTCAGTGACTGGAGAATAGACCTCAAATGTAAAGGTGCTACCCTGTGTACGCTTGCTACCACCGGCTATACTCTGATCATTGCGAAAAATCGTATACTGTATAACTGAAGGTGCGCAACCTGCTTGATTGGTTGAATTGTACTCATACCTGAAACCTCCTACCTCATTGGTAAAAACGGTGGTGATTGTTGATGTCCCTTGTTTCATATCAATTTGTCATATCTAAAATTAAACCTGCTAACCCGATACCAATACCCTTATTGTTAACCAGGGTTGTTGTTGCCGATTGAATGGCTGTGAGCTCCTTTGTCGTGTACGCCTGTGGCTTCTCGGAAGCCATTTTCTTTTGAATCTCTAAACGAAGGAGGATACCTTCAATATCCAAAGGCTTACCTTCCGGGATCGAGTGAGGATGATTCAGGATGTTCACTATTTCCTGATTCAATTTTAACGGCTTGTCATTGCGGTCTTTAACCAGTTCGCCGAATACGTCTTTTACTTCAATGTTGAAATTGATTGCTTCTTTTTTCATACTTCTTTATTTTTATGATGTTATTTAACTCTTAAATATCCACTACTATCTTTATATAAGGCTCCAGAAGAAACTTCATTAATACTTGGCCAAAGACTACTAATAGTGTATTTGCCTCTTACCGTTTCATATATACTGAAATCTCCTTGTGTACTATAGGAAGATTTTGATATTTTCCCAAATCTTAAATCAGAAGAAGACAATAGTAAAACATTCCCATTGGTTGACGTAAAATCATCCATATTATGCATTTCTATACCTTGCATCCCCTTACCTCCGATATTACTAGTGATAGAAACTCTAATATTATCGTTATTATATAATCCCATTTGAGTTCCTGTTATTTTACACAAAGCCCCATTCGAGAATGTTTTCAATGAACCTAATATCTGTACATTGCCTGCAACATCCCACATTATATTTTTGCTGGCTACCCAACCAGATCCGTCATGATTGAGTTTTATTTTTGCATTTAACTGATTGCCCCATGTACTGCCACACCAAAATGCCGCCGCAGACGTGTCGGGCGATATACCGGACACACAGGTAAAGTTATTTTGCCCCCCGGTGCCCATTTCAATACGCCGGTTCAAACGCATACTATTCGAGTCGAAGCCGTAGAATGCACCGGTGATAAATTTTGTGGCGTTAACGTCCGTCTTTAGATTATCTATTGAAAAAGAAAAACCTTCTGCGGTCTGATCAAAAGTTGATTTACTAACCAAATTTTTTACAGAGCTTTCAATCTGGCTGCTTGTCCATTTCTGAGTTGCATATTCAGACATATCAATGTTACCAACTGCATTCCTTATTTGATTGCTCGTCCATGATGTTGTTGCATACTGGCCTAGATTTAGATCACGCACAGCCGCATTTATAGCCGTCGATGTTTGAGATAGGGTTGAGTAGTTTGTCAATTTTCCATCAACGATTGTACCGACTTCGGTATTGACCATATTATAAGCCCAGGTCTGTGTAGCATAATCTTTCTTGACAACCCGGTTAAACTCGTCGTACTCTTCTCTGAAAGAGTTCATGACCGCCTTTTCTGCGTAGAACGTCAGTTTCGTATCGTAATAGACTTTTACCTCATTGATTGCATTAGCCAGCTTGTCATCAACAAAAGAGATATCCGATATATTGACAACTCCGTTTACTTTGATCGTAAAGTCGCCGGTACCATCCCAATCGCCTACAATCTCACCTTTTTGGTATGTCGCGTTATCCGATAGATTTACTTTGATGTTTAGCTGTGATCCGGGTACACCTATCTCCAATGATCCAAATGGCAAAAGAGAGCGGTAAGTAAAACGCAGGGAGTACTTGCCTGGAGTTTTTGTCGTAAATAAAGCGTTACGCTGTATCACCGTAGCATCAGAGACTTGCAGCACCGGACGGTTAATTACTTCGTCTGTTACTACCAAAGCTCCGGAAACGAAGTTTATAAAAGGCTTGTAGTTCGACTGAAGCAGGTTATTATTGATAACCCAAGGATAATATACGTTCGTTACCTCCCAACTACTAATCCCGTCCTGAAACGCAGGGTTTACAAGTACATTACCCTGAGACACCTGTAACTCATAACGAACTTCATCGAGGCCCATCTTGATAGAGTCTTTCAATACTTCAAATGTACGGGATACAGATTCACCGGTTGAACGCAAGATCAGTTCACCGGTTCCGTAGAAATTGCAGGTGTATAAGCCGAAATTATTATGGGCTCCGTACAACTCCGGAAACAATGGATCATTGATACCATCCAAGCGACCGCTACGAACTTTGATCGTTCCGACGGTAGCGTTCCAGTCTCCGAATCTCACATCCGAGTAAGGCGCGTACGAATCAGATGCAGACAGATATAACAGCCCTTTTCGATCATTATTCGTCAGGTTACTCCATCTGACAAGAACATCACCCGGCGCCGGCGTTGTCGTTCCATCCAATAGCGTTTTTGACAGCTCAAACCACTTTTCATCAATGTTTGTGACACGGGCCATGTAGTAGCGACCGGATAACTTTTCCCATGTCTGGCACTTTACCACATCATCTATTCTCATGTTCATATACATCTCACCATCGTAGTCATTGATATGACAACGCCACACTGATCCCATGTCTTCAACCCGGTCGATCTTGTTGGTCGTTGATACGGCAAGATCACCATTAGTCCCATAAATACGGAACACGTCAAGAGCATACGCCCTCAGTTCCTTTCGGACAGATATATAATCTGTTTCCAGGCGGTGATTAACCATATCCCACTGTGAGCCGTAACCAGTCCAGCCAGAAGCGTAATAAGGTGACCCGATAACATTATTGCTCAATATCGGGCCCCGAACGTTTAGACTGGTGTACCAGGCACTACCGGTTTCAGATACATACCAGCCGGTAGGGTTCTCGACCTCCCAACCTATATTGTATTCTGCTGACCTGACAGGAGCTTGTGTCATCCATCCGGCTTCCCATTCATAAAAACCGTACCCAGTATCGTTCATGTCTTTACGTAGATACCGGTTGTCAAGTTCTTCTAAAAAATCTTCTAGCTCTTCATCTATGCGAATATCGGTACTGTAGGCCGAGTAAAGATTTTTGTCAGTAGGTAAGATTAGACCTAGCTGGGTTGATTCAATTATTTCAAGAGACGAAAGGCGTTCTAAGTCTTTTGCGGCACCCGCAGTAAGATGGATATCCTTTGCACTGTCGGAATATTTATCTGCAGTACTGGTAACACCGGTCAACTGGCTGTGATCCGTAACAGAGCCAGGAGTACCCCCTCCAGAAGACACACCACCTCCGGACGAAGTAACAACTCCACCGGCAACGGCATCTAACTCCCGCCCAGTTCGAGGCAGGGACGTTTTTCTTAAACCTCTATGTGTTATACTACTCATATGGTATATCACTTAATTTATCGACATCGGCTGAAAATTCGACAGCCTTGATCGTTGTCTTTGCCCCGCTAAAATCCAACGTTGCACCGGTTATATACATACCGTCAGATTGTAATACATTTTTATATGTCACATATCTGAGAGCCGGATTGTCAGTCATCTTTATATCTATGGAAATAGCCTTATTTTTGGTGGTAAAATTTGAATGGATTGTGCACATAAGTAGCCGTTCAAGTATGTTGGTTTGGCCGGCACGAGTGTACGCAGTCTGATATTCATAATGATCGTCAACCTTTCTCAATATATTAGCTTTTCCAACTGGCAATTTATCTTCATTAGCAGATATACATTTGAGTGTTACTTCCTCATAATCTGCTTTTACTTTTTTATTGATATAACTATTAAATTCATAATCGTCTGTTGAAATTCCTTTTCCGTCAGCATCTTCAAATGTAAGGCTAACTTTATCTATCAATAAATCCTTGACATCTTTAAATATATTAGGCAAGTCTGAATTTTCGTCTATTTTAGCATAATCAATTATTACTTTAATACATCCACTTTTTGGGGGAAGAGGTATTTTCCTTCCGGCCTGAAAGTCTTTCTCCCGATCAATAATTGTATTTGGTATCGTCATACCTGGCCAATATACGTTCGAGTTTGTTAACCATGTATTTAAGATTCGAGAATCTTTCCAATTTCCGCTATTCAGAAACACAAGAGTTGTATATTCAGGGTCTTTTCCCTGTTGAATATTCTTCCATTGAACCCCATTGTAATACATTAAATCCTGCCCATTAAACGTAAGTAGAACTTTACAGTATATAATCATACGTCTTGATGATTCAGGGGCATTTACTTTTTCATTACTATCTAAAGGATTGTTTTTAGTATTAACATAGGCATTACATTTAAGACACAAATAAATATCATTTCTCTGTGATGCCATATAAGCATTTACATTCTGAAAAACAAAATTGTTTTTTTCCGTTCCACCTGAATAAGTCAATTTTGCACCCAGTAAAGTGCTATTTGTTTCTTTACTTTTATAAAACACATACTCAGGAGCATTCCAGTCTGTACACTTTGAATAAAATCGCTTTATCAGAACATTACTCTCTGACTCAGATTTCAAATCTGATAAATTAGCTTCTTTCACAGAAACATCAACAACATCAGCTTGCCCATATAGCGAACATGTGATAGTTACATTATTTATCATTTCCTCAAAACTTAAGCTGGCATCTGTTGACATTGTTCCTATTTCCCCAATATCTCCTAGCAATACATTAACAGCCGTATCACCGATATAAGACAACGTATCAAAGTTGTAGCATTTCATCACTCCACCGGACTTAATTGTATTTAGGTCATAGATATAGACTGAGGCATCCCGTTGCACCATCATAAGCCCTAAGGGTTGCAATATTGACTCTACAACCTCACGACAGGACATAGGCTCTTTATCCTCGTCATAAAAATTAGCTGACTGGATATAAAGTGCATGTAAAGCAGTTTCTGTTGTATTCATCGCAACCCCTTCTGGAATAGTAGAACAACCTATATAGAGCTTTTGAAACGGTAATCCCAGCTTATTGAAGCATCGCTTTAGCTGTGTAAGGAAAGAGGCTATATCGTTATATGTTTTTTCGTTCTCGTCCCTAAATTTAAGCCGTTCCCAAATATTAAAATCGGCACCGGAAAACTCCACCGGATAAGGAGCATAATCCGTCAAATTCTCATTATAAAGCTCTGAATCAAGATAGCCAATCCAGTACAATTCTCCTGCCCGATAAAACTTGATCATATAGCCCTGCATATCATCAGTATGTAAATCTAGAAACTGAAAATTACTCTCACTAATCAATTTCAATGTTGCCTGGGAACCTTGTACCGGTTCCAACTTTTTCACTTCTAAATATTCAACCCTAAACGGCTCATTGGTTGCTTCAATCAACTTTGGTGTTGTAGATGGATTACACAGGATTTCAAAACGATTAGATACTTCGTCCAATCCTTTAAACTCATGAAAATACTTTACATTCATTATTTGCCCCTCCTTTGCTTTTTTGCGTATGTATCCAGCACTGCATATAAATTACTTCCTTCTCCAACAAGCCGACCGGTAATTTCCAAACGATTATCTTCAACTTGACTCCTTCCTAAATCTAGCAAATCAAACAATTTAGCCTGTTGACCAGTGTTCAATATCATTTCTCCACCATTGACATTAGCCGTCATACGATCACCAACAGTAAAATAAGGAATAGTTCCGCCTTCTGCATATGAACCCACAGATGATGATTTTTGTAAAGCTGATTTAGCTACCGAGGCTGCAATGATCAAAGCCCCACCAGCAGCTATAGCGGCATAGGGATTGGCAAATACTTTTTTCAAGGCCTCTGATGCTAAACCAGCGGCAACCAATGCAGCACCGAACTGTTTCAACATATCCATTAGCCCCATCAGCATATTACGCATCGCTTCGCCCGGATCACCCGATCCGATAGCTTCACCCAAAGACTCAAACCCAGACACTACACCGGACTGGATCAAGCTTTGTAATTCATTACTGATATCAATCATACCCTGATTCATATCAGTCATTTCTTCAAGATGCTTCTCTAAATCTTCTTTTTGTTTTGCATATAAGGACCGAAGACCGTCAGTTGTAGCTTCATTGTAGGCCAGAGTAACCGTTTGAATTTTTTTCTGATAATCTTCAATACTGCCTGTTGTATCAGACGTTTCCTCAGGTTCTTCAAATTTGGGAACTACAGGAACATACATCTTTGTAGCCACCTTTATTTTCAGATTCTCCAATTCTTCTTCTGACAAATTCAGTTTAACACTTCCTCCCTTTTCTTTTGCCAGTTCATTTATACGTTCTAGTTCATCTTGAATTTCCTTTTCCGTTAGAACCACTGGAATTGAAATAGGCTTTTGAAATGCTATTTCCTGAATTTTATCGGAAGTCCAGTATTGAATAGCACCTATATCTTGTTGTTCTTTTTTTCTTCTTTTCTTTTCTGTTTCTGATAGAACATCAGTAACTTTTGGTGTTGCATTCTCTGTATTTATATTTTCAGTAGCTTTTAATTCATCATTGAGATATTGAAGAGATTGTTTATATAATTCATTCTTTATTTCAATATTTCTGATGATTTCCTTTTGAACTTCTATCTGATCTTCCAGTTTATTTTTCTCAGAAACCTTAGCCGGAGATAAAAATGAATAAGGAGCTAATGTATGCATTGATTCATCTAGTCCCGATTTTGGCTGATATCGGCTTAATGCTCTTTGCATATTTTCCAGATTAATCATTTGGGTACGTAGTTGTTGACTGATTGTATCCTCCCCTCCTGGATTACGAAGTGAGAACTGCCTCATAGTTTCTTCAATAGCCTTCTTTCGATCACCCAAAACCATCCAGCCTTCAATTTCTTGACTCAAACTTTTTTTTCTATCGGCAACACCTTCTCGTATTAATTCATTCTGCTTTTGTGTTTCGCTTTTCATAGCTTCTGTCATTCGTCCCAAAACAGTCGCTAGAATATTGGCAGTATCTTTTAATACTCCGTTACTATTATTCAATGTTAGGACAAATCCTTCCCATGCTGAAGAAACGGCATTAATCGAACCAGCTAAATTATCATTATTGATCTTCTGCTGTTCAATAGCTGTGTTCGTTCCGGTTATGGCATCTACGTAGTTTTTATATTCATCTTTTGCCGATACCAAAGCCAATGCAGCCGTTACACTCTCCCGACCAAACATTTTTGTCATTTGGGTTGCATCATAATTCTTTGCGGCCAGATTCTCAATAGACTTCGAAAGACCGACTACTGACGGTTTTAAATTTTTATCTGAGCTTGATTCAAGAATAAGGAATATGTTACGTAGATTAGTACCGGCTTCGCTAGCTTCTGTTATCTTTGGTGCAATAGTTTCAATGACAGCAACCAGTTCATTGTATTTGATCCCTACAGTGCTGGCGGCCCCTCCGGACTTTTCTATAGCTTTGGTCAGATATGGGATATCAGCGGAACCGGCTTGTGATGCGGCTGCAAGAATATTAATATATTCCCCTGCTTTATTGGATGATTCCCCCATCTGATTCAACGATCCAGTAAGAGCTTTTGCCGCTTCAGGAACATCCATACCAGCCGCTTCTGCCAAAGTGATCGCTTGCTTTGTTACTTCAGCTAAAGCGTCTTTGTTTTTAAGTAATTCAGGCTTTTGACTGCCTATCAATTGAAAAGCTTCAACGACCTGACTCGCGGTTTGAGTAGATGTCGATCCTAGTTTTATAGCTTCATTCTTAAAAAAAGATTGCTCTTCTGCAGTAACACCGGTTAATGATCTTAACGAAGATAAAGATTTTTCAAACTGGATACTCTTCTGAGTAATATCCATAAATGCGAATGATATACCGGCCATTCCAGCAAACCCTCCTACGAAACTACGTACAGATGCACCCATAAGATCAACTCTCTTTTGGAAAGCTTTCATCTGGTTTTGACTGGCTTTAAGATTCCGATCAAAATTTTGATTCTGTAATAATAATCTGGTAACTAAATCTGTCGGCATATCATTTTGATTTAATAAATTGTTCAGCTTTTTTCTTTAACCTTTCAATATCTTCTGCACTGATGTAAGTATCTTTGGGTTCTGCTTTGTTGTTATTTTCGTCATCCCAGGGTAAACGAATTATGTCTGTTGGTTTTAAACTTTTAGTACTATTGGATTGTGCTAAAACATAACAGACCATTCGAGTTTGTTCCCAACTATCCCGGTGTTGGTATTTCAATGATTCAAGAATCGCATCAATTTCATAATATTCCATTTGATCCAACACATAACCCGGATTTAGTCCTGCATCAATGACCAAAAGGGTATATACTTGACGGACAGTTAATCTTTTTTTTTATCGTCCTCTAATTGCTTTTCTGATTCATCATGCAACAAACATTTTTGTTTTAATACATTCAAAAACCATTTCCGAAACTCAATGAAAATGCTTTGATCTTGGTCGCATAGTTCAATAAGTTCTTCAAATGTTAAACTGAAATTAGTATTGTTTGCAATCAAAATAGCATACAATAAAGTATACTCATTCAGCAACTTATCCGGAGAAAAAGATGTTCCGGTAATCTGTTCATATACAAACAAAGCTCTAACTGTATATTTCAAGAGATACTCTTGATTTCCTATCTTTATCATCTCATTATCAATTTAGTATTGTTGTATTAGATAGGGGGAATAATCCCCTATCCTTAACCGGCACTGGCTTTGCGTGGAACTAGTGGGCCACAGCCTTTAAATGTTGCTGAGTAAGTCGCATTATCTCCGTTTGGGGCATTAGCATTTAATGCAGTAATAAGAGCTTTTCCTTCATATCCACCTGGGCCAATAGTCCAACCTCCATCAGGCTTACCGGTATCACTATTCGCATTAGATGCTACTTCTAACGCAATATCCAATTTTTCACCGGCTACCATCGCAGCAAATAACGTATCAAATTCTTTCTCAACATAAAGGTTCTCAGTACCGGCTTCCCATTCCATACGCCCCGCTTCACTATCAGCCCATTTACCAGAGTCCTTGCTGGAAGATTCCATAGGCGACATCGAGATACTTAAAGTATGGCTAGTTGCCGCAGCTAAGTCTTTGTATGCAGACCCGTCTTTCTTAAAGATCATAAGGTCTTTTCCTTTTATTACACTCATATACTATTTATTTTAAAAAACTTATTTTCCTTATTTCCGATTCCATAGTAGTGCTCATTTCATTTTGCACCTGAGTAGATAAACCGTCACGGGCTTTTCCAAAGAATCCATATCCTTTTATTTTCCCTGAATATCCTTTTTTTCTGCCGGGAATGATTTGGGTTGTTCTTTTTCTGCCACGATATGAAGTTTTTTTTGATCTGTATCTTTCACCTGTCCCTATTTCCAGATAGCGAACTATCCCTCGATCCTTACTGCTATCACCTAGTTCTCCAAAAAGATGTACGGTCGAACTATTTCCACTTCTGTGTACTTTATACTTGATAGCTTTATTCATCCACCCACGAAACCTAAAACCAGAAGAACGCATTTCTTTGCGAGTCCCTCTCACAAGAGTTACACTCCCTTTTCGAAGAGCTTTCTTTTTAGCCTGCTTTATTTCTTTACCAGTTAGACGAAGTACTAGCTCATCAAAGTCAGAACTATCACAAGTGAAACCGCTATCCATGAGCAATTTTGAAATTCAAAGAGTGAACATAGCAATTTGTATAATCCTCCGATCCGGATTCTATTGTACATTGTTCAATAAAATCATTGCTTACTCCATTCAAAGTTGCTATGATCTTATCAACCAATTCACTTCCTTCTTCGTGGGTATCAGTATAGATATCGATCACATACATAGACCAATACCCCTCAAGCTTCGTCTTTGTATGAACGGCTTCAAACGATTCACACGCATAAATAGCCAGAGGTGGCTTTACATTTTCTTTAGCAATTACAGGAGATACATTTGCTTTTCCTCCACATGCTTCAAGTAATTTACCGGCAATAAATACATCCACTTTTTTCATTCCAAATTCATTTTAGAACATTCATACATTGCATACAATCCACGCCCGATCAAGGTTATTTTATCGATATCATACTGTACACTATTGTACTCTACTTTCCAATCAGTCGTAACAGCATAATAAGGAGCATTAAATTTCAGGTAGTTTCTTCCAGAAAAAGCATCATCAATACGTTCACTATTATCTTTACTTTCAATCATTTCAGAAAGAAATAACGCATCGGGTTTATATTCAACGATTGCTTCACCGGTAGCTGACTTAACAACTTCCGGTTTGAGTAATTGCATCTTATTTACCATTTTTCCTATATTTACTTTTTCTTGTCCCATCTGTAACCTGTTATTAATGATTCCACGATCGTAGGCAGGTTGGATACTCCATCTGTTGGATTTTCAAACAATCTCCCGGCCGTCAAGAGAATAGCCGCCTTTAATTTAAAGGGGATTACTCTGTCTGTGTAATCAGTAGAAAAATCAATGCCGGTGAACTCTTCCACCTTCTCTACAGCAGCAAGTAACATGATAATAAGATTGTTATCCAGTAGATCATGATGTATACGCATATGCTGTTTTAACTCTTCCAATGATACCGGGCTATTGTCTAAATCTGTCATTACTTACTTAGTATTTCAATAATTTCAACGGCTGTTTTCTCACCTATACCTTTTATATCGGTTAATACCTCCTTCGAAGCAAGAACCTGCTCTACAGTTAACAGACCTTCTTTAATAAGGGCCGCTCTGCTGGGTAGATCAACAGGTAAATCACTACTATCTTCACCAGGTTGTTCTGCCTGTTTCACAAAACCTTCATCAATCAGCGGCTTTGCTTTTTCTTCATCCATCTTAACGATGTCCCCGGCAAAGTATGCCAATCCTTGCCGGGACTTCAAGAACTCTACCCACATCATGCAATAATATCTTTAGCTGCAGCGAATGATTCAGGACGACGAATGAACACATCATGATATGCATTCATTGTGATTTCAATTGCACCTTCTTTCTTCAATGCGAAAGGATCGGATATGATATCCAGCCCACCCCATTGGCAAATAAGCAGATCATTAAAATTACCAAAGATGGCCGCACTTAGATTCTTTCCTGTACCTTTTTCTATATCTGAAGGTACAATATTAGACGCTAAAGCCTTATATCCATTCACCTCATTGTTTTCCCAGATATACCCAGAAACAGCCTGAGCTCTTAATGTTGTTTTTAGAGCACCACGAACCTTACTATTAGTCAGGTAAGCCAAAGAACCCAAATCTGCATTACGAATAGAAATTGCAGTTTCCAGATCAACCATTTTTTTAAAGGTAGCCTCTCCGCCGTTTTCACCCATTACTACAGAACCAATACCATCGGTATTCAAAAGGCCTTTAGGCTGCTTCACACCACTACCATTAATAGCTACTTCTTCCAACGCCTCAGCATGGGCAGCGAGAATATCGGAAACAATCATACTTTCAACATCCCATGAACTTTGATTAATAAGTTGCTTTGAAATAGGAACATTGACCGCTAAACGTTTCGGACTCAAATTTCTGGCACTGAAATTCTTTTTAGTATCCCCCACTTTATCATTCTCACCCTCCCAGCTTGTAGTAATAGATTTGCCGTCTACAACAGAGATATTACCAACCAAACCACCAATATACTGTGCTCCAGCAGAAGCCAGGACAAGGCGTTTTCGTAATTCGTCTTGATACTGCAATGTGGTTGCTATAGTGTACCCGCCATCAGCTTGAGTACCTGCAGTCATACCAGGGAAAGCACGGTTGTAGTTAAGTACACAAACCGGGATACCTATTCCCTCCAATTTGATACCGGACCGTTCTGTTTCTTCTTTTGCCAGTTGAGACATTTCTAACTCAACGCCTGTAAGTCCTGCATCAGATGCCATTTCACGTAGGAATTTAGCAAATGAGAACTTACGAGCAGCTTCTCTTACATCTTCAGATATCTGACTGGCAGCAAGGGCACGGTCTGCCGCTTCCTCCACGTTGATCTGATTCAATTCTTCAGTCAAGACTTCTACATCAGCTTGCATAGAGCGTAATTCTTCCTGCTTTTCTGCATTACCAACAAGAGCACGCATACCGATAAGTTTCTGACTCAGTTCACTTTGAACTTCTTTTCTTTTCCTTGCCATACTTATTATATATTAAAAATTACAAATAGCTTTATAACCATCAATCATTGATCGGATATATACATCATCTAAATCATGATCATTTCGGCTATCGTCAGAAATATCATGATCTTCAGTATCATCTTTGTCGTGATCTTCATTATCCGGACAGGAACGCACTTCTCCATAAGAGAAAAAAGCCTCTCCCTCTTCCAATTCTGCCGATGTTTCAGCCCCATAAGAACGTACTAGAGCATTTTTGTTCGATGGGATAGGTACAACCGATATTTCAACTAATTCGCGTTTTCCGATATAGTAGGTAGGATTTTCACCTTCCAAAGATTCTGATCCCTCCCCCCATTTACCATTTTCAAGAGGGAAATAACGAACCGAAACACCTTTATATGTTCCGGCCAAGAACTTTCTAAATACAATTTCTGCCAGTGGGTTAATATCTTTTTCCTCAAATTTAATTTCACCTACAAGCCGCTTTCCTTCAACCCATGCACGAGCGGAACCGATTGCCATATTGGGATCAGACGAATAAGCATTGTGATTAAATAAAGCGATCCCATTTTTATCAAAGCGATCTAATACCCAATCTGAAGCAGTAAATACAGTTCTATATGTATCTTTTGTTTCATCCGAAAAAACAAAAGGTATCGTTCTTGTTTTTTCTACATCTTTGCCAAACTTTCTGATATTACTCATTGTCCTTCTCCTTTTCTTCTGTTTCTTCCTTACCTGTTATATTTTGATTGGAGGGATACAGATATTCATCCAAACCATCCACTTTATTTCTGTTCTCCATTTCACGGACTTCATTACGATTTAACCAGCCATCAAGTATTGCATTATGATAAAACGCGGATCGTGATTTCATATCTCCCCGTAAAAAGCCATCTATGTTAAACTTCATTTCAACTTTACCAAGCTCCTTGTCAAAAAGGAGTTTATGTTCAAGCTCTACCTCGTAACGTTTAAGAGTAGCACGCATAGAATACTTGATAAACTGGATATCCTGATGTTCTATATTTGAAAATGTTGCCCGACTTAGTTCGGCCAACAAATGAGGAGGAACGTTGAATATACGAGCAATATCCTGTATAGCTAGTGTTCTCGTCAGGATCATTTGTGCAGCTTCCGGAGCGATACCTACAGCCTTGTATTTCCAACCACCATCTAAGAGGGCTGTTTCATGATTTGAATTACCATTAAACTTCTCCTGAAATATCTGAAAATCCTTTACTCCCATTGATTTATCATTTTCCAGAACAGCTTTGATATTACCACCCTTTTCAAAAAAGTCATTACCGAAAGCTGTAGCAGAAAGACCGGACTTTATCGCTGGTGAATTATATGTTATTGGATTAACGCCACGAATACCATCAATGGAAAGGGCAAAGAAATGTAGCATATCATCATCAGAATAAATTCCGTCATTTCCTTTCGACCCTGAAATACGAAACCATTTTTTCCCCTTAGACAATGTAACATAGACAAATGATGGGTGAATAGGTAGTAGCTCTACCGGAATGGCTGAACTACTACGCTTGATCAATACGTATGCATTTCCCCAGCCGTCCAAACATGAGTTAGTATATTCCCAAAACGAAAATACATTCATGTACCCGTTCGGACAATATTTGATAAGTTTATACAACGGGTGATTCAGGGCTTCAACTTTGCCTGATTCTATTTTTTCAGTTAAGGTTTTCGGGAGTGAGGCTACACATTCCGCTCTCAATCTCATAGCTGCAAACACGGCTGTAAATTTCATGGCCGTATTAAGTGGAATGTCTGGACCAATACCATTTATCATTGACATGGAATCAAAAGTCATACGGCCGTTGTCAACCTGTTCCGTATTCTGGTTTTCAGCTTCAGAAATAGAACGTTTAAACGGATTACTTAGCTTCAAATTAAAATTCAATTCCATCCTTTGTATTTTTCTACAAAGTACCTAAGTTCTGAAATAGTGTGCAATAATACACACATACACACATACATACAAATACATAAACAAACGTTAATTACAAAAACCAATAAAGCGTATAAATTCAGGAATACTGAAAATACACGCTTATTTTATTTTGTTTTATTTAACCTTTACTACCGTATTATTTAACAACTAAAACCCTTTAATAATTATCTGTTTAAACGTTACATATTCACCGTAAAGAAACCTTGATACGTATATGTATCTTCATCATCGCTAGACATATAAGTCCCATAAGCATTTGCCATCGACACAACACCGTCAATCTTTTCAATACTACGCTTCTTATCAAGCTTTATATTATCGTTGGCATCACGGTAAACCACCACATTACGAAACATCCATCTGATCACTGGATTTCCCATCAAATCAATAACTCCTGCTGTCACATCTGCTTCGACTTTCTTTGTTGGCTCCGACATGTTTTGCATACCCTGGCTAAACTCATCTAGTATCTCATCAAATCCTGCTTTTTGCAATCCCTGAATAGTTCCGTGGTAGGCTTTAGCTGGGTCAAAAGCAACTCTCTTTACATCGTACCGGGTAAATATATTTGATAAATCAGCTACCATAAAATCAATATCAATAACATCACCAGGAGTAACATTGATCCATCCTTCATTGTGCCACGTCCGGTAATCTACGCGGTCCTCTTTTTGTAAGACTTTACCATCAGGTATCCAAAAGAAAAACTTAAAAGCCTGTTGATTGGGAAAATATAAAGCAAGCGAATTTATATCCACATGAGACGCCAAGTCAAGACCTCCATAACATTCTTCCCCTTCCAGATCATCATCTGTCACACCATGATCACAGGCCAGTACTTTTTCATCCTGTATCCATACGTCCGGAGCGTCCACCCACATGTTCAGGTTCTTGGTTTTGAAATTAACTTCCTTGGTGCCACCTTTATTCTTTGCACTGATGAACTCATTTTGCATATAATGTTCATAAACGGATACGCCATAATTCGGGTTTGCTTTTTGCCAGGTAACCAAATCATCCCATTCATCACCCTTGTCAGGACAATATATAATAGCAAATGTATTTTCTTGCTTTTTGACTCCTTTCAAAATATCGACATAGAAGCAACGCATTGAATAATACGGCAGTGACATATTACTCCCTGCTGTTGTTATTGAAAAAACTAATGGTTGACGCCTTGCTCCCATACCGGTAGTAATCAGGTGATACAGATCGTCACTCGGCCAAGCGTGCATTTCATCACATATCGCGCAATGCGGCGACAATCCATCTTTATTTTTCGTTTCTTTAGAAAGAGGTTTATAACTGGAGGCTGTCCGTTCGTAAACGATCGAAGTTTTCCAGGTTGTCAAATAAGCTTTCAACTCAGGAGATTGTTCAATCATTAACTTTGCCGCGTCCCAACAAATTGAAGCTTGTGTTTTATCAACTGCCGCCGAATAAACTTCAGCTCCGGCTTCTCCATCTAAAACCAACATAAAAAGTGCGATCCCTGCAGCAAATGTAGTTTTACCATTCTTTCGGGCTACTTCAACATCTGCATAAACAAACCGTCGGCGTCCGTCTTGTGTCTTCCAACCGAAAATACACCAAATAATAAAACACTGCCAATCCTCAAGCTCCAATTCTTTCCCGGCCCACTCGCCTTTATAATGGCGCAGTAATGTAAAAAAAGCAAGAGCCGTCTTTGCTGCCTTTTCGTCAAAATACAGCCCCATCTCAGTAGCATTTTCTAAGTCATTAAGTTGTCTTTGTACGGCCAATTTTTCCAATTCTCCGGCAACTCTTTCCCCCGACATCACCCTATCAATATAAGACAAGGCTTTTCTTTTATAGATTTCAGATTTTTTCATATATTATCTAGTAAATGTTTAAACGGATCTTTTTCTTCAGCAGGAGCTTGATTAATTTTTTGCCGGGATACCGGAGTAAAACCAAATTCCGCACCAATCCTGTTCACATCGTCAACCATCTGCTTGTACATCTTTGCCTCCGGCCGTGTAACATAGCCTATCAGTTGCCCGTCTCTATCGCGCTTCTCTCGTGCCGGTTCCCTCATACCTTCCATGCATGTAAATAAGACATCCAAACTATTTGCATATACTGCCAGATGTTCGATATCCAAATCGGTAAGGACACCTAACGAAATAAGCTGGTTGGCCTTTGTCTTAAAAATTTCCTTTGCCCTCTTTGTTGGTAACAACTTCAAACGGGATGTAGATAATATCCGTTTGATATCGGTAACTTTATCCGCATTGTCCACTGATCCGGACATTCTACAGGGCTGATCTGTCCCCCTCAATACTTTGACCGCATCCGGGGTCGCTTTTCTTCCTTTTGCCATATATTTTCCATTTAAGTAAAAAACTCCAATTTTGCACGTACGCGCGTTTACTTTGGGGCGTGGTCTTAGAGGCATTTCCCCCAGAGATTTGTACCCCCCTCCCCTTGCCCCTTCAAAGGCTTTTTGGACACCTAAAACCCGCATCACAAAAAGTAACCAATCATACAAGGTACTATGTAATACATAAAAGAATAAACTATTACATTACACACCCTGAGTATCTTTTTGCATTAGTTTTACATGTCATTTAAGGCTGTTCCCTGCTGTTTTTAGAATGCATCATCCAGAGCACGGACAGCAGGATTATCTAGCCTTAAATCATCATCAGCCGACTTTAAATAGATTTCCGTTGTCTCAACTCTCCGATGGCCTAACATTAATTGAACCTCCTTGATAGGAACCTTATTCATTATAGCTTGAACTGCAGCAGTGTGCCTGAGAGAATGAGCCGTCTTTTGTTTTGAATATATCCCGGCTTTCTTCATATAATTACTGACAATCTTACTTATTCCTTTTGATGTGAGCGGGTGTTCGCCTGTAGTACAATGAGTTAAGAACACAGACTCTATATCAGAGCTGGCACCTCTGTAACTCATGTAATCAATGACAGGCTGTAAAGCTTTGTTTGTTAGTCCTAGCCGTTCAGTTCTTTCATTGTCACCTTTACGCTGTATCAGAATGAAACATCTACTGTCAGACATATATACATCACAGACTCTTAACCTTGATGCTTCAATACATCTAATACCAGATCGGAGCATCAGATTTATTATCGCATAGTCACGCTTACCTGAAACAGTTTCAGTGCTGATAACACTATACAGTTTGTTAATCTCATCAACTGATAGATGAGCTTTCCTATATCCAATACGCTTATGTCTAAGCCTGATGCCGGCCGCTATATTCTCATGTTCTCCAATAGCCTCACAATAATCAAAGAACATTCTTACCACTGTAAGATAGGAGTCTATTGTATTTTCAGACTTTTCTTCACGTAACAGGGTCGATTTATACTCTATAATATCAGATCGCTTTAATTCTTTTATATTGCGACCTGTAATAACAACCCACTTAGAAAACTGTGTAAGTATTCTCAAATATAAAGCTCTGCTATTATCCCTGATATCGAGATTGCTCACAAAGTCTTTTGATAACTTACTGAATAACTGCTTCATACTTCATTTATTAATTATCCTATGATAAATATCCATTACCGGCCAGCGACCTTGCATTATCAGTCAGGGTCATACGATCATATCGATCAAAGCAGGCAGTCGACTTGTGGCCAGTACATTTTCTAATCTTACTGGTAGAAACATTATTGCGGATCATATTAGTTGCAAATGTTCTTCTGGCAGTATGGGAAGAGATCATTTCATATCGGTCAATCCTATTTTCCGGCATATATCTTTTATAGCCTTGTTAAAATACTGAATGCAGCGGGCTGCAGGTAGATTTCCAGCATATTTATTAAATATTTCCCGCACATAATCCGTGATTTGAGTCAAATCGGAATACCTCTTTTTCTCCAGTATGCTTTGATCTTTTCTTCTTGGTCTCGGATTTCTGCATGTAAACGGATGCTCTTAGCGCTTCCGGGAACTGTAATTGAAACTTGCTCTTTAAGCTTGTCTAACCGGTTTGCCATAATTTCTATTTTCGTCATTTGTATTGTTTTATTTGGTTGTTAATTTCTTATTTTTTTAATCTTAAATTAATTGTTTAATAAATCATACAGTTCTTTTGCTCTTGTATATGTATCAAAGCCTTTTATGCTAACATACTTACCGCCCCAAAAGCTTTCTCTGTATACTTGTACCCAATAAACTGTTATAGGGATACAGCCATTATAACCGCTGCCTTTAATTATCCTGTAACGTTTCATAACTTTTTAGTTATTCAGTTTATTCAAAAGCATATCTGCTAGCTCTTGCGTTTCCTGATCGGTTTCCTGTTCTTGTACCTCACAAATAAATCTCTTTATTGAGAATACATTACCAGGTAGGATAGTGCCTTCGATAATGTATGTCTTACCGCTTGGATCGGTCTCTTTTACAAACTGTGTTTTCATACTTCACTTACATTTATTTTAAAAACTAAGCCTAATAGGGTTCTTTCTCGTACCGGTTCCGAACTGCTCCGGACGGACCCCGTTTATCCGGAGCCAATATTTGAATTGTTTTAGGTCATTCATCGTCGAAATCCTCCTGATGCAAATTGTACCCTGCTAATATGGCCTTCTTCAACTCCTCCCGGATATCACAATTTGCTGATCCGGAAGAGATCATTCGGTCTGCAACTTCATAAGCTCGTTCTTCCAATGATTTTTCTTTAACCTTTGAGTATTGGATAGCCATACGAGTATTATATCGTTCCCCTTCATGATCGATCACCTGAGCTAATGCGACCTCGGCCGCATTTATTCGAATGGCTTCTTCAGACCATCTAAGCAGCATGAACTGAGTCAGTTTTAATAACTGTTCTCCACCTTCGTCTACAATATTCTTTAAGAACTTGCAAACAACTTGATCTTCTTCTTTTGTGAGTTTCATACCATCACTTATATTTAAAGTTTATCTATTATATTATCACCCATTTCCAGCCATTCATCGCTCATGCATATACCCAATCCGATGAAAGTTATTGCTAATAATAGCGTAGCGATAAGCCATAGCAGGAAGCAGATAAAGACACATACACATCTCATGATTTTTTAAATTAGATCCATTCTCTATTGTCCCAGCTAGGATCAGATAATCTTTGTTCACCCAACTCCATATCGGATAAGCGTTCCTCAAGAGAATCAATGTCCTTAATCAGTACATCACGCGGAGCAGCACCTTTAAACTTCCCTACGATACCAGCTTCTTCCAATTGGTTCACTATCCTTCCAGCGCGATTATATCCAATTCTGAATTTGCGCTGTATTAATGATGTGTTACACATTTGTCTTTGAACTACTAAAATTACAGCAGCTTGGAAATAGTTATCATATTCAGTCATTTCTTTGTACGGTTGCCTATACACCATAAGGTTCAATTATTTTTAGTTGTTAGTTAATTCTCGTTTCAGGAGAACATCACAATAAGTATCCGCTTCGATTTTCTGCGGTCTTATCGATTCAAGAGTAAAACCCGCATCGAAAAGTACTTGAAGGGTTTTTCTTAATATGAAATTACTTCTTATTTCGATGTATTCACCAGGCAGTGATAGACCTGATATCTCCTCTTTTTTCCAATACCTTACCCAAGTATGAGTACTATTATTGAGGATGTTGAAAATGATCTGTTCTATAATCATGGCTTTTTAGTATTGAATTAATAAACTCCTGTAATCGTACAGTCATGAAATAGGTGTTTATTCGTTCTTCCCCAGTGTTTTTCATACCATTTAAGCACCGGGGAGGAAGTCGGATAAACTTTATCAAATCTACACCAAAGGCAGAAGGGTAGTTTATAACCATACCCACGATGTATATCGTGTATGCGATGTACGCCCGTTACAAGTTGTATAAATCTATTTAGTTTCATATTTCACTCTTTGTTTAAGTAAATGTTTTGTTTGCTCATAAGCCTTTTTCATGGCTTCATCAGAGGCCTTCTCAATAACACGAAACAGGCTATCCGCTTCGTGAAATTGGGGAGTAAATCTATTGCCAGAACGCTCTGGGACTGATTGGATCGGCTCATGATTGCTCTCGGTCATATATATATTGTAGGTCTTACAACCGCAACACATAAGTAGCAGTATGATAAATGATATAGCCTTCATAATTTTTTAGTTTTGAGGGTTACAGCTTTTCAAATTCAGACTTTAGTTTAGATAGATTTTCTTTTATAGCTACTTTTATTGTATCTACAAGAACATCACTCAAAACCATTGGTATAGGAAGTTGTCTTCTGTACCAATCTTCATCAAGTTCGTCAAACTCAATGATTAGTTTTGGATTAGTACTCTTATATTCAGGCGGAAGTTTTTCTAATCCTTCTGATTCTCGCATATCATTTATAGACTCATTTGCATCATATTCAAAACAACACAAAGCCTTCTCGTGCTCTTCAATCAACTTATTTAGTCGATTAGCTTCATTTAGTCTTTCCTTTTCCATGACTCAGTTTTTTTTAATTGTTAATTAATAATTATCTCCTCCGTCTCCACCTTCACAGCTAATAAATACATTACAGCAGGCGTCTATGTTATCGTCTTGCCATTGATCGTTAATCCTTACACTTATGGTTCCATTGGCCATCAGGCAGATTCGACCCGGATTCATTTTGCTTAATCGCTCTAAGGCTCGGACATATCGTTCTTCATCTTCTGTGAGAGTAAAAAATTCATCTCTACGGTTCCAAACTTCTCGACATTTCATGATTTTTTTAATTTTGTAACTACCATTTAATAGTCAGATTAATACCTTTCAAACTAAAGCTTATTACACAATATCCTAGCTTTACCAAAGCTTCCTGAATACCAGTAATAAAGGATATCTCTTTACAGTCGGACTGATAGTTTGCGATAAAATGTCCCTGACTGGCTTCTTGATTGATTAATGAATAAATATTATCTAAATGCTGATTGATTAACTCTGAATTATCTATAGCTATCTTTCTTGCTTCTTCTGCTTTTAACATGTTCATATAATTGATATGTTTATTAAATATTATTGATTATATATGCTTTATCATTTAAGGTTCTAACCTCGCTTATGGTACCATCTTTTACAAGATGACTGAGTTCTATTTTCACACTTCTGAAAACCTCATTAATAAGCTCTATCTCCATCACATGATCTGGTGATATTTGTTTATTCCTTTTGGCTTCATGAATTTTCGATATAATTTCAAGTAATTCCATTTTGAATTAATATCAAATTACAGGTGAAGATACCAACCTTTAAACGACTTCTGGTATTAACCAGATTTGCGACCTTCTTATCACCACATACAGGAACAACATTAACTACGTTCCATGTATCATCAGGATTTAAATCAGCCCTTCCGTATTCTTTGATAAAGGCCTGACTTACACGAACAATACAACCCTTTCTTATTCTTTCGCACATAATGAATTATTATTATTATTATTATTATTATTATTATCGGGTAACCACTCGATTGTTATTACTGCCTTTATTTTCTTGGCTCCGTTACACACTTTACATGTATGCTCCTCATATTTATCATAGCCAATCTGTTCAATCCACCCACCCTGGCCGAAGCAATAAGGACAGGAAATATTTGCAACTTCCTTTTTTTCAACATCAATACTGTGAGCAGGAGGTTCAAGAGTCAAAATTGTTGATATTTTACTCATAATCATTCCCCCAATATTGTGTTATTTGAAGCCCGTTTTAGAAAAGGGGTAAGCTCAATAAAACCAACTTCTTTTGAACAAATCTGGTCAATCATTACATCCGCTGTATTTATAACTTTCACCCATCTTCCTGAACAATTATTGAAGTATCGTCTGATCATTTCAATTTGAACTGCTGCTAATTCTTCGTCTGATAACGTGAAATAATAGCCTAGTTCCTCTTTTACTTTCTTGAATACAGGAGTCTGTTCAATATCTTCTCCGTAGAATATTTGTTCTAACAACTCCAAAAGACTTTCTGTGGATTGGATATCTAATTTACTTGCTTTAGCAATTTTAATTTCTATTCCCATTTTTCTTAACATCTTGTATTATTTTCTTGTCTTTATTACCTTTTTCAGCATTACATTTGCAGCAGAGAGATTGCCAGTTAGTTGAGTCAAAAAAATCACCACAAACGGGATAAGGAACAATGTGATCAACTACTTCTGCCGGTTTTATTACACCTTTGCTGGCACAGATCGCACACAGTGGATTCTCTTGTCGGAATATTTTACTAAGTCTTGTCCACCTAGAAGTATGGTATTCGTCTGCCGATCTTACACGGTTGTACCCAGACGGCTTACTTTCGGCACGTTTTACACCGTATAACCTGGTTACTTTTTTTGTCGGTTTTGTTGCCATATGAAGAGTTAAAAAGGAATTTCAGTATCATAATCAACAAAACAGGTTAAGCTTTCATTATAGCGAAAATCAATATCCCCTGCTTGACCGTCTCTCTGTTTTGCTATACGCAATACCCCTACCCCTTGCTCTTTGCTTTTGTCGTAATATTCCGGACGATGGATCATAAGAACAACGTCCGCGTCTTGCTCTATTGATCCAGATTCGCGGAGGTCTGACAGGATCGGTGTTTTATCCGCTCTTTCTTCACACTTACGGGATAACTGAGACAGGAGTAACACCGGAACGTTCAATGATTTAGCAAGCCGTTTAGCCTCCTTAGAGCACTGGGTCACCTCCTGTTCACGAGTATAGCTTTTGTTTTTTGATGTCATGTCTACAAGTTGCAGATAGTCAATCACAATAAATCCACACTTCCCTTTGCGTTGGAGATTTTTTGCTCTTGACTTGATCTGGCTGATTGATAAGCCCGATGTATCATCAATAATGATAGGCAAATCACTCAACCTGTTTACCGCGTCACACATTTCCGATTCTTCCGTTTCATTAAGGCGGGCATTACGATAATAATTAGCGTTTAAACGACCTTCAGAAATAATTAATCTGTCTGACAATGAAGCACATGACATTTCGAGAGAGAAAATAACCACCGGTACTCCAGCCTGAGCAGCATTAATGGCCACATTAAGCGCAAAAGCCGTTTTACCCATCGCCGGACGAGCAGCCAAAATAATCAGTTGTTGCTCTCTCAATCCGGACAAAACTCTATCCAACTTGTTCAAACCTGTCGGAATGCCGCTTTTTAAGCCCTTTGCGGCTCTTTCCTTCTTAATCTGATACAACGACAGGGATTCACGAACAGCGTTTCTTAAATCAACTGAATTGGCGTTGTATGTTGTGGCGTTGGCAATCTCTTCAAGAAGTTTTATAGAGTCGGCTACAGAATCCTCAATATCCTGACTACTGTCAAATGCCTTTGCCATTATTGTTTGCCCTGTCATAACGAGCTTACGTGACAAGTACAGCTGATGGAGATATTGCGAATGTATTACAAGGTTCGAACAAGATGCAACTCGCGAAACAAGTTCGGTCAATACATACGGACCGCCAATTTCTTCTAACTTATTTTCTTTGTTTAAACGATTAAATACTAGCATCATGTCCGGGGAATTACCTTCTAAGGCAAGATCATGGATAGCCTGATAGATAACTGCATGTGCCGGATAGTAGAAAACCTCTGGGCTTAAAATCATATCGACCTCATTTATTGCAGTAGATTCCAGCATCAACATTCCTAGTACGATCTGTTCTACCTGTTTGTTTTGCGGTAGCTTACAATTTGGAGTATTGCTTCGTGTTTTCATGTGATTGATTATTTTGTTTTTTAGATTTATCTTCCTTCTCCCAGGTACGGACGGCAGCTTTCCAGTCTTTCATTTTGTTTTTGCCAACCATCCAGCCATTTGCAGTATACCAGTCGTAAAAGCGGGAAGCATCTACGCTGTTTCCACGATCCTTGCAATAATTATCTATTTCAGAAAGTTGTGGGGGGATAAAAGCGCTAGCTTTTTCTTTATACTCTTTCTTTTTTATATTTCCTTTCTTTTCTTTTCTTTGGGATAAAATCGGAGTCGGCTCGGACTCCGATTGGACTCCGTTCGGATAACAATCGGATGAAGTTGCTTTTTGGGGTATTGAATTTGCTTTGTTCCACCTTACTTCATTCGCTTTTTTAGATGCTATAATCCTTTTGTTTTTTTGTTCTATCATGAGTTGCATCCTACTACGTAATGATTGTGAGAAAAAGAAGTAATCTTCTGTTATACAGAATAGACCATAAGCAGATATAACAGCTTTTAATTTGACCTCTGTAATTTGAAGCCGGGCTGCAATCGCTGGGATAAGATCAAGCGACATTTTATATTCCGGTTGCACTCTTAGTAACTCCACTAGTGCCCAAAACGCCCCATATCCCTCCATTCCCATTTGAGAAATCAAAAGCATGCATTTGGGATCGTTCATAGCATCAGCATCATGCGAAAAATATATAGATTCTCTAGTTGCCATATTGTATATTATTTTAATTCCCGTTGCATTTCTTTGTTACAAATTGGACATGATGGTGTTGCCAGCTCCAACCATTTAGCCGATACCCTAACATTGTATCCACATTCTGAACACACGCATTTATGTATTCTACATTTATCCGGTTTCTGAGAAGCAGAAAGGCAATTGGAAGGAACTAAAGGAGCATGAGGACATTTACCAATTTTCTTCTCTATCGCAACGAAATGAGCCTGCAAATCTGATCCGGCCGTACTACATGACATTTTACCTTCCAAGCCTATTTTCAAGCCACATTTCGCAAATTCCTTGCCGTGTCCACTAATACCACATGCATGTACTAATTCGTGTGCAACTACCGATAATATACCCTCTGCTCCCTGAGCCTCTGCAATGGTTGGGTTAATGTAAATTTGGCATATTTTATCAGTCGCAGCATCTGCTTTCCAGCAGACACCAAGAACACGCCTTTTACTAAGACCACCTTTAGACGGAAACCCGATAGAAATTTTAAGTTCCGGAACCTTATATTCAGGCTCAAAAAGAGGACGAAGTTCATCCACCGCTTTATTTAACCATTCTTCCCTGTTCATATCGTCCCTGCTCGTGTTCCTGCTAACACATTACCATCTTCAATACCCTTTTCAATCTCCGACACACGATAATAAATAACCCCTTTGGCTTTTTTTATTGGTTCGCCGTCTTTGTCTATTACCTCTCTTGTATCAAACTTGTATTTCTGCAAGATTCCACGTTTAACAAGCGCATAGATAACGGATTTACCGTACGTGTTTTTAGCTTCATTCTGAGTCATTAAAACACGCGGATCACTTTTCATTTTGAGCTGTTCTTCTTTCAATGCTTTCTTAGCAGCAGCTACAATAGCATCATAATCGATAACAGGCTCCTTTTTCTGTTCTTCAAGCCGTACAAGTAATTTTACCTGTTCCAGCAATAATTGAGAATAAGATAATTCTGCCATGGTTGTAATTGTTAAGCTATTACTGATTCAGGGTTTAAGACTTTTTTTACTACATACGTTCCCCTGTTTGCAAAAGATTCGGTTGTAAATCGATATCCCTCTGAATTCAACCTTTGTAACGTACTTATTACAGAGGTTCTTTTTGCTAGAATGAACGTCTTTTTGTCATTGACTTTTAGCTCCCTCAGAGATTGAGCCATTGATTTTTTTACTGCATTCATATACTATCTGTTGTTTATTTGTATACATTTGTATGTATGTATGATTGTATTACCCTACAAACATACGGTATATATTCCGTAAAAACAAAGTTTAATACAGAATATATACCGTATTAAACTTTAATTAACTGTTGTAGTATGAGTTTTATAAAAAACAACTGGATTTCTTTGTTGGCCATATTGATATCAATATCAACGTTTTGTACCTTTTTCATTAGGATTGAACCATTTATAATTACCAATGGCGCTATGATAGGACTCGTTATTGGTTTAATGGGAGTTTGCGCTACGATAATGGTGGCAGGACAAGTATTTCATATACTATTCACAGAAGGTAGATTTAAAACAATAGCAAAAAAAGAGATTGATATATTAAGGAATCACTCTGATACAAATATAATAAGGGCGATGTACAGACTTGAAACGACTGTTATGTTAAATCTTGCAGAGAAAAGAATGTGGCATGAATTCGTTGAAATTACGACTATTCTAATTAGTTATTTAGAAGATTTGAAAGACGAAGTTAGGGCAAGCCAACTAAATCGAACATTCATAGATATTGATAATGAATATGCATTCTATAATATTTTAGAAGATAAAGATAGGGCTGAATTTAAACAGAACATAATTAAATTGGGTAGATTATTGGATGATCCTACAGATCTGTTTATAAAATTTAGTCATCAAGCTCAAACCCATCCATCCATCTATGTCCAAAATAAAGACTATGATGACAACGGCGTTTAAAACAAGAAGAATCTGTAGGTTCTTGATCTTCTGACTTAATTAAGACAAATATACCCAATACAATAAGAATAGGAATCAAAGATATTATTATTATTATAAAGCAACTAAATATAAAAGCCATAGGAATAATTTTTTAACAGTTTAAAGACAATACAAATATACGGAATATATTCCGTAAAATCAATTATACAGAAAATATATTATGGATATAAAAGACAGACTAAAAGCAATAAGAGATTATGCAAAAATGGGGCAAACAAATTTTGAAAAGTACACAGGTATATCTAGTGGGTATTTTAATAAAGTAAAGAGCTCTATAGGGTCAGACACAATATTAAAAATTATCAATAAGTTCCCCGATATAAATGTAGATTGGCTTATCACAGGAAATGGAGAAATGCTAAAATCTTCTACACCCGAATATCAATTGAGTAATGAATTTGTAGAAGGAGCTATACCTTACTATGACAACCTTCCTGTTAGTGCAGGTCAGTTTGATCTAGCAACATACCGTCATGAGGAAAATCCTACAGGATGGATAAAAATACCTGGCATATCTGCAAAAGGTTTATTTCCAGTTGTTGGTTGCAGTATGAAACCAGATATAAACCCTGGGGATGTAGTCGGTCTATCCAATATCGATAGATGGGAAATGGTTGATCCGGACAAAGTGTATCTTATCGTAACAAGAGATGATCGTATGATAAAACATTTGATGATCGATGAATCAGACAAAGAGATACTTTGGTGCATATCACCCAATTACCCAAAATTCTCTATAAGGAAAGATGAGATCGTATATATCTATAGGATTACATTTCATGGCAAATTAATGTAGAGCAAATATTAACATTATATAAAAACAAATATTATGGAAAACATGCCTATTGGACTTATTTGGCTATTAGCCATCATCGGAGTATTTTTTCTTTGCAGAGAGATTATGTGCTGGTACTGGAAGATCAATAAGAGTATAGCAAATCAAGAACGCATAATTGAATTGCTTGAAACTTTAGTGAAACAGAGTCAAGTTACAATTAAATCAAATAATAAAGACACTGTCGAAAATTCAACAAACAGTTAATCCAGTCATATAATCATGGAACTATCACAAACTGACGCAGATTTATTGCTGGCAAAGCCTAAATATATCTATGAAGGCAATGAATTTCTACAAACCCATACAATTTATATAGAGAAAGATTTTGATGTTAGGTTAAACTTATCCTCTGAAGACAGGGAAAACACTTTTCTTTTAAGGATACAAAGAAGCCAAAAGAATTCTTTAAAAATAACCCTACATCACCAAGATGATGAAACTCGATTTTGTCTGTTACGCATAGATTACAATGGAGCTAGTCATACAAATCCGGAAACAATAAAAGAAACAGTACCTGCAAAATTTAAACCTTTTGCAGGTATGATATTAAATTGCGATCACATACACTATCATGTGGAAGGATATCCTACAGCCTCATGGGCCATTCCTTTAGAGAAGGATGATTTTAAAGCCAAAATAGTTTCATCTAAAGATTTTAATACTAATTTTGCGGAAGTAGTAGCATGTTTTTCTAAAACAATAAATTTGCAATCAAAGATAAAATTGTCAGGTCACTACAAAAGAATATTATGAGTTGGATAGACGAAAGAATAAAAGAATACTATGCTTGGATGATGGACAACACATTCATCAAACAAGATTCAGATACGGGTTGGTATGCAATATCGACTCCGTTTCAAGGCCTATTCAATGACAATATAGAAATCTTTGCTAAAAAGGACAAAGACACTATAATTTTATCTGATGATGGAGCAACCATGTCTAATCTTAAAATGTTAGGGGTGGACGTAGTTAGATCCTCCAAAAGGAAAGAAATTATCGATTCTGTTCTAAGAAATTACGGAATATCAATAAGAAATGAGGAGTTATATGCAGAAACAACAGAAATTAAGTTTCCACAAACAAAACATGGATTAATTTCTGCTATATCTGAAATTTCAGATATGGAATACATGGCAAAACATACTATAGCCTCTGTATTTAAAGAAGACGTTGGAGCCTTTTTAGATGAACAGGATATAATCTATACCCCACAATTTATAATTAAAGGAAGCACTGGGCTTGAATTTTATTTTGACTATCTTATTGCAGGGAAAAAAACAGAATTGGTCATAAAACCCTTTAATTCTTTGACACAAGGCATGGTCGAAAGATTTTTATTTAGCTGGACGGATATAAAAGATGCAAGGCAGGCCGCATCAAAAAAAGAACTATTAGGATTGGCTGTAATCAACGATAGTATCAATGAGCCTAAGCCAGAATTAATAGAAGCCTTAAAATCTAAAAATGCGAAAGTTATGCTTTGGAGCAAAAGAGGGCTACCTGAATACAGGGATATGCTAAAAGCTTCATAATAAAAATCCTACCTTTATCGTTAAATGATACTAATTTGAATATCATTTAAATCAAAACCACTTGTAATTGATATTCAAATGAGTATCTTTGTAGTGTGTTAATCAAGTGAAATTAAAATAATGAAGTACAATGAACTGGAAAGGTTAGTAAAGAAGGCCGGTTGTTACGATACAGGAAAGCAACAAGCAGGCCACCCGTTATGGTACTCCCCTAAAACCGGGAAAACGTTTCAAATGAGCAATCATGAGAAACAAGAAGTCGCAACTGGCACATTAAAAGCAATCAAGAAAGCAGCGGGTATATAACCCGCCTGCTCTTCTATCATAAATTATAAACTAAACAATTGTTCGATATGAAAAGCGAAAAAAGGAAGGTACAAGCAATCATAGAGAGGGCAAATGACGGCACCTATAGTATATATATGGATGCAGATGATATGAATTATCTGGTTACCGGCACAGGAGAAACGGCAGAAAAGGCCAAAAGCGTATTTCTTGCCGGATATGACGATATGAAACGATACTATGTAGACAAAGGGGATAATTTCGAAGAAGTAGATTTTGAATTTGTTTACGACATGGCTTCATTCTTGTCATACTTTTCAAAAGCATTCTCTTTGGCCGGATTGTCTCGTATTACCGGAATAAACAAAGGCCAATTAAGTCATTATATGACAGGTCGCCGTAATCCATCACGCAGCACAGTAGAAAAAATACAAAAGTCAGTCAAATCTTTTGCAAACGATTTAAGCCAAGTGCATTTCATTTGATTAACACACTCATGGATTCACATGGCAAAGGGAGCGTCTTTATTGTACGTTCCCTTTATTTGTCTCCAAAAACATAATCTACAACTCTATTGATAACATTGTCAATTATACTAAAATCAATATCGATATAAGTATCAGTCATACTATTGCCGGATTCATGTGTAAGACATAAGGACACATCATCCTTGCTTACGCCACATTTATTTCGGGCGATTGTAGCGAAAGAATGCCGGGCAACATAATATGTCAAATCTGGAATACCTAATTCTCTTCTCAAAACACTAATACCTCTTCGGATGGCCTGATGAAAAGCTGGCATATTTGAATACTTCTTATAGAAGCAAAAACCTCTTATTTCTTCTATATCCCGATATTTATCGATAAGCTCTTTTGCTATTGGATGAATAACTAATGACAGATATGGCTTCTCTTTCTTATGATCACGTGTTTTTATTCGGGCATAATTCACCCGTTCAGTAAACGGATCACATTCATAAATATCTACTAGGTTCATACCACATAAGAAGAAAGACATCAAAAACAGATCACGTGTCATCTGAGGTACTTCCTTGTCCGAATGATAATCATATATCTTCTGTATAATCTCTTTCTCAACCGCTCTTTTTTTCGTAGACTCCAATCTTGGAGGTGTATAAGATTTGAAAGGATCGTTTTTAATCAAGATATCACCGGTATCATAATCATTATACTTTTTCTTAGCAGCATTAAATATAATAGAAATGGCCCCCATATAAGAATTGATACTATTCTCACTCAGACCCGCTTTTTCCTCATTCGCTTTCTTACTTTTGCGGTTGGTCACTCTCAGCCAGTTTTCATAATCCTTCAGAAGCTTATAATTAATCTTACTGATCGGCAGTTCCAATTTGCCGGTTTTATCTAACACATACTCAGTCAATGCATTTATCCTAGTTACATTATAAGCTTTGGTTGACTCATTTTTGATAGAGTCTTTATATTCATTGGCAAATTTCAAAAAATCAATCTCATTCCCAGCTTCCAGCATCTTGATAATATAGTCTTTTACCTCTTTGGCCGTGTCAAATCCGGATATTATATCAGCCTTTTCATTTAGAATTGCCCGAATGCTCTTTACTTTGTCGTTTAAACTATCTTCTATGGAGCTGTCTGTGATAGCTCCGGAGGACTGGCCTTTTCGGAACCTGACAAATTCAGTGTTAACCCCAGTAGCGATATAGGCAGATAAACTTTTATGTACTATCTGAATTTTGGGATTATATGTCCCATCTGATTTTTTATGATGCTTGAAAACCACCCATTGAACTGTTGCCATAAACCTAAAGTTTCGTAAAGTATTCGTAAAGTCAAATATCTATTTTGAGAAAACAAAGTTATACCAAATGTATGTACAAAGCAATACAAAGTATTGAAAATCCGTATTTATACCAGAATAAATAAAAAATCCGTATATAACTTCACAGTTACATACGGACCAAACAAATAACAAACTCTACTTATATGAAAAAACAAATACTACTAACATAATTATTACAGAATCTTGTAAATCCTGTGTTTATCATTATAACAATGATAAGCTTTATTTGGTTCTGACTCCCGGAATAATTTTCTATTATTTTTTCTATACCTTATAATGTATATCCTAAAACTAATTCCGGCACAAGAACTATTTTTTATTTGATATTATAACAAGACATTTATTCTATATGTTTTGGAATCATATACTAATAAATGCTAAAAAGGCATGTGTGTACCTTTTCCTGATACTTTACATGCCTTTTCATTCATATTCTTTTCAAACAAAAGCAATATACATATCCATATATTTAATATTCTGCCTGTTAGCTAAATTCTCCTTCGCTATTTTTTCGCAATCTTCTATATCCATTCCATTTTCAGGAACACTCCAGTACCACAGCATGGGTGCTTGATTTTCTCTTTCTGTTGTTTCCATTTTTTTCCATTTTAAATTCAACTTCATATATAAGACAGGAAAAGATAAAATACCCCTATTGTCTTCCTATATATTTTTTATACAACCTATTTCTTGCACTTTTTGTTATTTTATTTCACATCAACAGTGATTTACATGCACTTTTGCCAAACTAAATTTTAACGATTATGATGAATACAGAAACTTTGAAAAATTATCCGCGACTAAAGGATTGCTTTGAAAAGCAAATCCACATGAAAGAAGAAGCGGGCAAAGAAAGAACTGCTGCTAATTACCGAAGCGCATGGAACAAATTTTCATCTTTTCTTGGAAAGAAAAGATCTGAGGAGATAACTTTAGTCGATTTGACTATCAATCTCATTCAACACTATCTGTTGTGGCTCCTACAGGATGAAGATACAGGTAACGCTCTTCTTTCTCCCGGCAGTCAGGATTTTTATCTGCGCAATCTGAAAGCCATGTATAACAAAGTGATTAAGGAACTGCGATTTATATCTCCGTCAGGTAGTCCCTTTTCAAATCTTTATATACAGGTCCCTCCCACTCGCAAACGAGCTCTAGCGAAAGAGGAATTAAAAAGATTATCTGAACTCGATCTTTCTGATAGCCCTGAGAAGTTTGCGGCTCTTCATCTGGCTTTGTTTCTTTTCTATGCCAGAGGAATGTGTTTCGTCGATGCATTCAAACTAAAAAAAAAAAATCTGAGCGGTGATTATATACATTATATACGTAGTAAAACCGGAGCGACCCTACAAGTTAGGATCACACCGGAAATGAATAAGATTATCCATATGTATCACCGTAAAGACAGTCTCTGGCTTTTTCCTTTCCTTCATGATAGAATACAGGGAAAAGGTACGGTCACGGCTCAATCGTCACTTCACCGTATTAACAGCTATCTGAAACAAATTGGTGATGACCTGGGTTACCTTCAGCCGCTTACGACCTATGTCATGCGTCACAGTTGGGCCTCCATGATGCTTGAAGCTGGTGCAGAGATTGGGGTAATCAGTCAGTCTATGGGACACACTTCGTTGCATACGACAGAGATTTACCTCGGCCAACTATCCATTACCAAGATGGATAAGGCAACAGACAAAATGCTCGACATCTTGGTCCGCAAAACAGGTCCGGAAAGAAAAGGGACATATTCGAAAACGGCAAATAATAAACGGTCCAAAAAGACAACATCCCATCCCCACGTAAAAACATTGAGAATGAGATGTAAAAACATGCTGGCATCGATAGCCAAAATATTAATGCTTACTACTTAACCGGATCAGTTTTCCTGTTTAGAGCTTCCAGTAATTGTTTGCCAGGTTTAAACTTGACACTATTGCGTGCCCGGATAACAGCCGGAACTCCTATCCTGGGGTTCCGGCCTTGTCGCTCTGTCTGCTTCCATAAAGAGAAAGTTCCGAATCCCTGAAAGCCCAGAGATTCTTCCTGAGCCAGCGATTCAGTGAGCACCTTACCTAATGTTTCTATAAACAGTAGTGCCTCTTTTTGAGGTACAGACATACGTTTTGCCACTATTTTTGATAATTCTGTTTTGTTCATTGCTTAAAAATCAACTTCGTTTGTTATTTCCTGTACTTTGTCAAAAACGGCAACATTGCCGTTGGTAATAGTGACACGCAGGTCGGCGCTATTGGCACCTGTTATATTAACCGTTAGATTATAATGATGATCCCGGCGGATATTATAGTCGTTAGTCAGGTTAGAACCTAAATAGAAACGATATTCGACATCGATCGGGGTTTGAATATAACCGCCACCTGGTGCTTGAGTTTTATCATAATAATACTTCCCTTTTATCGTCAAGTATGTGCACCCGTTTAGGTTACCATCCGGTCCGTTGGCAACCTGGTTTTTTCCTTGAAAAGTAAGCGAACTTCCTGTTCCACGGATATTTTCAGGCATGTAAAAGCTTTGTTTTCCTCCATTTACAACAATGTCTTTTATACTGATTGAACTCGTATACATCGTTGATAACTCCGGATAAGGAGTTTTACTTCCTCCTCCGGCAAATAAAGCCATATTTTTAGGGATATTTGTTACTGTCGCACTCTCTACAACAAAGATATCATTTGCAATTGTCGGAAACGTTACACTTAATGACAGTTTAGCAAAAGCCCTGTACACCCGCGATATCACTATAACCTTCTCCGCTTCGCCTGTGGCCGTATATTCCGTTGGCCCGGCAGTTAATAATATAGGCACAGAAGTAATTGCCGGACTACCATCAACGTTGCTTGGTGCCGCACATATCTTTTTTAACAAAGCTTCTTTAGAGTTATCAGAAACACTCTCAAAATCTTTTAACAGCTCTGCTCCTCCATTCAATATCACATAAAAAGAACTGCTAACCAATGAAAATTGATCGTTTTTAGTTGTTATTGTCACCGTATATCCAGTGTTCTCTGTCGTAAACCCACTGTTTATATAAACACAATGAAGCAGATTGTTACCGGGAGAAGCATATTGAACGATCCATGCATCTTTAATATCAATTTTTTCATCTCCTCCTCCCAAAGAAGCCTTCGTTTCGACTTCTAATGCTTTAGGTATTTGTACACAAAACTGAAACCCGTTTTTATCGGAAATATCTTCGTCAACGGATGTACTGCAACCGGTAACGAACAGCCAAAATATTAATGTAACCAATCCAGTTGTATATATAATCACTCTATTTTTCATATTCACTATTTTTTATTTGCCGACATCATCCGTTGATAAATCTTCCTCGGTATATTCCAACAACGACACTGTCATATCTCCCGGTGTAAGTATACCGAAGAAGGTTAACGTAAATTCAAATTTATATTTCATACCTTTTAACAAAGCCTTGGCGGCAGAAGCCTGATAGTTAAATATCCGGGAGGTCTGAGTTCCTGTGCCTTCTGCATCATAAACCATATAAGACACATTCAACGCCAAGTCGAATACCAGATCAACCGAACCATCAACCGGCAACAGGACTACCGGATCGGTGTTGTCATGCGGTTGAGTCGGTTGACCCGAACCAAATTTGATTACTGAATATTCTGCATTATAGGAAGAACTGCCACTATTCCAATCCGAAGCTCCTAACCGATAGGCTAAAGGAGATGACAAACTCTTAATCGTTATTTTTTGAACAGCTAGCCCTGTTACCGGTACGGGTGAACCGGCATTTGCTTTCACAGACAGATCGACTTTAGTCCCCAGACGAACAAACGGAGTTCGCAGTGTTACTGTCATCGTATTCTGGCCGGGGCTTTCAGGCTGTATGACTTCATTGGTAATGGTATTATACATAAAGTCGTTACCATTATCGACTGTTACATAATTAACGCCGGCATCCAGTGACGGAGCCTGATTCGTATTATTGGAAATCAGATAAAAGTCATAATTTCCACGATAAAGCGACAAGTTTCCGGTCGATTTACCATTTGTGTCCACAACAGTATACATGGCTGTGGCAACAGGGTTGCTAAGGTTCATTTCACCGGCCTTAAAGGCATAAATCCGGAAAGTGGATCCGACAGGCATTACCGTCTTTGTATTTTCGCCAGCCTTGGATACTACCGCGCTGTATAAATTGAAAGCGAGTTCGATCGGTTCTCCTTCTCCCTGCTGTTCGCCGGAGTCGGGCAAGCTACTATTGCAGCCGACCAGCAAAACACTGCCAAGCAAGATTATTAGTTTACTTATCATTTTCATACCTTTCTATTTTTATTTTTCAGATACCTACACTTGTATTCTGGCTGGCATCGTTCCTCCAGTCCTCGATCAATACGCCCTCCACATCGCCACTCATTTTGTTGACTGTGATTTTGTATACATAATGGAAACCGGCCACCCACTTTACTGCCGGAGAAATAGAAGAAGTGAGAAACGTACGATTGACAGAACTACCTTCTTCGCCTACAGTCAGACTGAAAGAAAGAACCGACTCGGCCGTATTCATCGGAGCCACCAGGCACGTCACATTTGCTCCCGCATGTGAGGTTTTCAACTCCATTCCCACACTATTATCCAGTGTTATCTCGGAAGTCGAAGCAAGACCGTTTAAGGCTCCGGTTGTAGTACCGTTCAACAACATGTATCCCGTACCCGCCTGCAGCAGGTTGGTGCCACTCAGGATCTTTACTTGCTTTAGCACCAGAGGAGCGGTAACATTGGTTGCTTTGACGATATCGAAACTTACTTTTGCCATCGCATGCTTCATAGCAAGTGAAATTGTTCTGTTCTGATAAGAGGCATCAACTTCTCCCGAATACAAATAATCGTTTTGCTGAGTCCCCTGGAAATCCAACGTATTCCCCCCTCCTTTCAGAACTTCCACACTTACCTTCAGGCTTCCGCCTTCATCGGTTATGGGAATATTATCGGGGTATACACCATATACTTTGGCAGGCGTACCATCCAGTATAACAACCGATTTATCAGAAGTCCAGTTACCGGATTTATTGGTAAAAACCAGGGATGGGACAGTTGGATCATACACGGTATTGTCAGTTTTTGCAACATATACATTTACCGTATTGACAGTAGTACCGGCAACGATTGCTTTCGATATGCCTTCCTCATGTATTGAGACAGAGCTTAGCTGCAATGCTGTTTCAGCCTCATTATTTTCCGGCAGGTTACCGGTACACCCCATACAGGCTACCAGTAAAAATGTTTTATATATTATTGTTCTATTCATAATTCATACGCGATTAAAAATTAAGATGCCCCCCAGTCTGTTCCGGTACCATTTCCCGTACCGGGCTTAAAGGCTTCCACAGTAACGTTATTCAGGATCAGTCCAAACGTAGAAGTAAAATTGTATATATAATTATGTCCGGCCTCAAGGGTTTGTGTCTCATTGCCGGTTGACGGATATGTTTTTGTATCTTCTGTACCACTACTTGCTGTTGCTTTACTGGTTACTGCTATTTTATATTGTTTACTTACCCCCGGATAAACAATGGCAACATACATATGTGTTTTACCAGTCGCTGTCACCGGATAGAAAGTAATGGGATTGGATGAAGATGCTCCGGTCAGATTACTGCCTGTCAACTGGACCTTCACACCGACATGCACATCATCCGTATAATCGACAATAACCGTAACTTTTGCTGCGGCAGGAGAAAAAGAGAAATTTATCCTATTCACGGAAACAGGGGTTGCATCGGTAATCAGCCTGTTGCTTTTTATGTAATTTACCGCAGCAGTTGCACTTTGATCCGCAAGAATACCGATATAGCCAATTGGGGAGTAAGAGGCATAATAATAGCCACTGCCGGTAGTTGTCAGGCCATCTCCTCCGCTTGTCGGGAGCCACCGCAGGGTCTGAGCCACATCTTTTTTATATGTATAGGAAGTACCCGATGTTTCGAGGGAAGTCGCTGATGTTCCTATCTTAATTACGTCATTTTCTGCAAACGACGACTTCTCATAGTTGACTGCCCCAAGTGCACGGCTTACAACCGGCTCCGAAATGGAAGCCCCGATTTCAAGAGGCAACCTTGCTCCTTCTCCGTTATTTACCGGTTCTTCGCTACTACAGGTAACCAGCAACAAAAGCAGAGATCCTGCCAGATAAATTGTTTTTATATTCGTTTTATTCATGATATTTCAATTTAGAGGTCCTGTATGAGCATTGTCATCGATCCACCCGGCTATGTTACTCTCCTCCGGCACCAAAATATCATTATGAAGTTGCAACGTATATTTATAATGTGTACCGGCTGCCAAGGCACAGTCGATGGTCGAGCTGTAAGTCACCTCATCGTAGGTCATCTTAATGGAAACAGAGGTTGAGACTCCTTTGGGATAAACGATACCGCACCAGGTCAAATCGCCCGGATGATACAGCTTGATTATTTCAATAGTTGTTCCTCCTGTCAGAAGTCCGGCACCGCTCACTTGGAAACTAAAGTCGGCAGGTAGAGTACCTGTTTGCTTTGGTTGAAACACAAGTGTCAGCTTTGTATTCTGATGCCCGAAAGAAAAGTTCAGCTTTTCCGTAGCAGGAGCATTAATAATAGCGGAGACAAGCCGGTTGCTTTTTATGTAATTAGCAGCCGATGACTGGTCATACATAATTCCGGCATCACTACCTGCCGGATAAACGGCCTGATAGGAAGCTCCGGCCAGTAGCGTGAGTGGTGTGGCTACAGTCCATTGATTGTCTGCTCCCAGTTGATAATCTACCGCCTCGCTCTTACTAGTCCGGGTCGTTCTCGTAATACGTATCCTATCGTTGGTGATAAACGTCGATCTGTCATAAGTATTTTCTTCTGCCAATGCGCGGGAGGTTATCTCCGAAACCGGTTCGTCGCTTATTTCAGCATTCACTATGACCGGCTTTCCCTCTCCGGATGGAGACAGCAGTGTCTCACCGGTACAGGCGGTCAGGGCTGCCAACAGTGAAATACCTGTCAGCAGACATAGCCATTGTTTGTTCTTTTCTTTTTTCATATTTATTGTGTTTTATCTTTTAGAAGCCATCCGGGCGAAGTTCTCCGTTACCGGTTGCAGGTGTCCAGGCAGTAATGCTTGTTTCGCTCACTACTATCGCACGGTCGGTCAGGGTCAGGTTATAAACATATCGTTTCCCTTTTTCCCATTGTACACTAAAGGCAGCGTCGTTTGTTACGCTCAATATCCGTTTATTCGTGTCGGAGGTTTTATCTCCGATCTCGATCGTTAAAGTAACGTTGGATAATTGGGCGGATAGAGGAGCTACTAACCCGTAAGCAACCACTTTTGCCAGACCGTTCGCACCGCATTGGACAGGATTGACCGAAGGTGTAAAAGAAATCTCTTTTGCTGTACTGAGTGATGCTATCACCCCGTCTTTGAGTTGCATCGTTCCCGAGCCTGTCAGGAAAGAAGTGCCGCCGTCAGTCTTCATCGTGATCTTTTTGATGTAATCGTATGTATCTACCGGACGTCCGGAGGCTGTTTGCATCTTAAACACCACCTGTGCCAATGCATGACGCATCCAGATGGCAGGTTCGAAGGATTGGTTACTGGCTGTAATCGGAGCATCGGATACCTGTTGGGCAGAGCCATATAGATAATCCGTCACATTGCAATTCCAGGTGTTTGCACCGTCAAAAGTCTGGGTGCCGGTTATATTTGTTACCGGAATTGTATGTGTATCGCCGGAAGCATGTGTTGGAGTCACATTTACCGGATAATAAGCATAAATTCGAGCCTCCTCATTATGAAGATTCACTGTAGGATTGCCCGTCCATGCCGTACCATTGTAGGTAAATTGCGAGAGGCCGGTTGTCCCGTTCAAAGTTATACCGGGATAGACAGCATTATCCGTATTTTTGGTGACATACAGGTTTATCTGATGGACGTTGCCACCACCGGTTGTGGAGGCGGTGCCGCTCACCAACGAGCGGGTATCCGTCGTTCCGGTCAGGAAATGTGGCTGGAGGGAGACTACTCCCCGACCGTCGTCCGGCAATTCCTGCCCGGTACAACCGATAAGCAGGAAACCGAGTCCTGCGGTCGTGATTTTGTTTGCGATGTGTTTCATATTCTTATTCTTTATTTTTTCGTTATACATTGACATCGGGACGCTGTTCATCGTTCCAGCCTGTTATGTTAAACCCATCCAGGGTAAGCCCTGTCGGGTTGATTATGATTGTATAGGTATAGATATTGCCGGCTGTCCATACAGGATCGGTATAGGGCAATAGTGTCATTTCTTTGCCGTCGACTGTTACTACGAGTGTGGATTGCTTGGCAGTGGTGCCGTACGGTATTACATAGTTGGTAAGGGTAATCTGGGTGATGGTAGAAAGAATTGGAGCCACGGCATTGTCAAACGTATATGAATATGTTACCTCGGCTACGTCTGCCAGACTTTTCAGTGCTCCATCAGTCAGGTTCATGGTCGTGGTGTTGTCGGCTTTTAATGCCGGCATCTGGCGCGTATGGGTCACCTTGGTGACCTTGGCCATACCTTTATAGGCATCACTCTTTTTGATAATAAAAGAGACTTGGGCAAAGGCATGCTTAAGGCCGATAGAGACTTCATGACCGACGGGGGGAACAGCCGGTGTAGTGGCCGACTGGTGGCCGTTGTCGGCTACGGGTTGTATCGAAAGGTACTTATCAGTTTCCGTTGGCTGGCTATTATCGTATTTTACACCATACATATAATCGTTGGAAGGGAGGGCGAAGTCATAGAGGTTATCAGCCTTTGCCGCACTGATGGTTTGCGCGGGTATGATGGCTGATGCCGGGATTGTAATGGTTGGGACAAGAGCCGTGCCATTTCCTCCGGAAGTAACGGAAACACCTGCTGGAACCGGGTGCCAGGAGAAGATAATAGCTTGCTCCTGATTTAGCCATAACGCTTCTCCATCGGGGGTAGCACTACCGTTATTCAGCGTATATTTACGAGAAGTACCTGCGGGTGAAGTCCCGTAAAATGTTTCGCCGGCATTTTTGTTGACGGCGTAAATGCCTAAAATCCGGATAGCATTGGCATCACCGGCTCCTCCACGGGTAATGAGGGATACCCCGGCAATACGGGGGGTCAGTGCGGCAGAGGCATTCGGGTCTTCTCCAACCTCCCGTGAACAGGATTGAATGGCGAACAAAGGGGGTATCAGTAGCAGGTACTTATATAGTTTCATATATTCAATGTTGTCTTATTGTTAATAGATTAATTGACATTCAGATCTCCACCGGCCGTTGTATTCCATGCAGCAACTTTAATACTGGTGATGGATAGTTCCTTACCGCTCAACTTGGCTGTATAGAGATAATTCTTTCCTGATTCCCATTTTGAATTTGCATCATCAGGCAGTATGACCGGATAGTCTATATTATCGATCTTAAAAGTAACCTTTACAGTTTTTTTGTTAGAAGTCGCTGTTTCAGGCATGACGAGGATACTGAACTTCTGAGAGGCTTCTTTGGCTTGAGTATCTGTTGTTACATTAGCAGTTGTGTTCACTTTTACTAAATCCAAACCGGAATCACCGATAAAACGAGTATACGTAACTGCTGCTGCGGCACCCGGAGTAACCCCACCGTCTGAAATCTTCATCGTAGGACTTGTTCCTTTTGTTAACACTGTTCCACTTTCATTTTCCAATGTTATCTGCGTTAACTTTCCTGCTAAAGTATAAGTACCATCATTATAGATACGGAAGCTAACCATTGACATGGCATGTTTCATCTCTAATGCGACTTTCTCATCAGTAGTGGCGCCAGAAGCTTTTCCATTACTGGCCTGCACATTAGCCGGCGTTGTACGATCAGCCCACATATAATCGACTTCACCGGGAGCGGATGCAATTTTTCCGGCATTGGTATTAGAGACCCAACCGGTAGTATACGTTTTATCTGCATTGGAAATATTCGCAGGTATCTTATTATTGGCATCACTAGTGGTTGCGCCCGGATATACAGATATAGCAATCGTAGTATTTGTCAATGTGGCAGGGTTAGCGGCCTTCAATGCGGTACCGGAGCCCTGCATAACACCTGCAGCAGTCGGCTGATAAGCCGGATGGTAAGCATAGATATCGGCAACATCAGCCGTCAGATAGATTTTATGAGCAGCATCACTATTAGTCCAAGTTCCCGAACTTTGTTTATAAATAGCATAATTATTATTGGTCCCGTAAGAAGTTCCCGTATTCACATTCCCCGCATATACTGCCACACTTTGCATCACATCGGTGCCTGTACCGCTTTGTGCGGCATTATCTCCATTTATCGCACTTTTCGTCAGCGATACACCGGCGGTGATACCCAGTTCTACGGCATCGGTTTTGTCGATTGGGTTTACCGGGTCGTTCTCATTGCTACAACTTGTGGCAACGAGGGTGGCAAGGAGCAGATAGGATATTTGTAATTTTTGTTGTTTCATTTTGTTTACTTTTTGAATATCGTTTACTAATGTGTTGTTTATCGGGCGGTTATTTTACCAATTCCATATCGCCGTCCGATTTAACTGTAATCCAGTCGGCTACGGTGACGGAGATGACTTCTAACTCGCGGTCACCGATATTGAGGGTGATTTCGTATGAATGCCCCTTGGCAAAATGACCGTTGCTGCTACCTCCTCCATTTACAGCGTCGAAGTTGATGTCGAGATCCTTGAAGGTGCCGATTGAGGTTTCGACAGTCAGCTTGTAAGCCTGACCGCTTGTCAAAGGTGGCAAAAGCAGGCAACCGAGATCGGTAGCCGATGTCGTTCCACTAACCTCTGTCCCTCCACTTGCCAAGGTCAATTTCAGTGCTCCTTTGCTACCGCTAAAGGAGGTTTCACCGGAAGCCAGATTGACCGTTACAGCCTTTTGTCCTTCTACGGCGATGCTTTTCACTTTTACAGCCAGTCCCCCCGTTGTTTTTTTCAGTGCCTTAAACTTAAGCTGGGTAAGCAGATGGACATATTCGAGCGGAGTATCTTTCGTTGGATCCGTATTACAGAAACGGCTCCCATCCCATCGGTTTCCCCTGATTTGTTTGGCATACATCAGGTCGGTCAGGCCTGTGAGGGTATAAGATACCGAGCCGGCGGAAGTGTTGTATGCAGACGTTTCGGGGGCAACGGCAACCAGATAGATCCAATCGCCGTTTTCCGGATAGAAAGGATTATCAGGCAATGAAACCGAACCGTTTGTCTGCACAGTCGCGTCTTTCTGCCATTCGTCGTTGCCGGCCAGTATGCCGGTATAAATGCCATTGCGTTTGGTGGCAAAGATGGTTGTTTTGAAAGCCTGCCCGATAGCCTGATATGCTTTCGTATTCACCTCCCCGTCTCCTGATACACGCAACTCGATCGGTACTTGTTCAAACCCGGAATGCTCCGGGTCTGAACAACTCGATACCGACAGCAAAGCCGGAACTAACAGCAGATATATGCTTTGTAGTTTCATTTGCTATTGGTTTACTTGTGAATTATTTAATCTCGACATTACCCTTTTCTCCTGCTGTCCAGTCTACAATTTTGGCAGTGGCTGCGATCGCTGTACCATCAGTAGCTGATTTCGGCGGAGTAATAGTGAAAGTGACTTCATGTGATTTAGCTTCCTCTGTCGTCAAATCGCCGGTACTTGTTGAATTTTGGATTGTCAGGTTATTGTACCACTTGATATCACCATCAACCGACAGTTCCAGATTAACCTTTATACCGGAAGTAGGTTGCACCATTACAGGAACGCTCGGTTTACAAGCGGTGGTTGTCAGTTCTGTATTACAACCGGCAACTGAAAGATTTGCTCCGTCTGTCCAGGAAACTGTTCCACTGCTAAAATTCAAAGAAGCCGGAACTTTTGCACTTTGGATAACAATACTTTTCACAGTCACTTTCTTTCCATTCCAATCGCTACCGGTCAATACATCGGAAAGTTTTGCAACGAAAGTAAGTTGGGTTGTTTTGTGTTTGAATGTTAGTTCAGGACCAGAAGCATGACTATCCTTACTACCTGCGTCAGCCTTTTCTGCATACATCACATCCTGCAAACCGTCTGTTTGAGCGAATGTTACTATCGTTCCGTTTACGCCCCCCATCGGAGAAACGCCGAATAAGAAGGTTTTCTTAGTACTGCTGCCTGTTTCTACCGGATAATACAATTTGGGAGTCAATGTAATAGTTGCTGCAGCTGTTTTTGCTTCAAACTCGGTTGTGGCTACGGTGGCACGGTTAGCATCCTGCTGTAATTCAGTACCGCTTCCACCCAGCGTATTTTCCGTTTTTGCAGTGAATGCTGCAAAGTCAGGATTTCCGTCGTTTCCTGCATCTACCATTATAATATTCGCCTGCATCTTAGTCCCCGGCGTTACCGCCGCTTTCGACTCTACCCCGGCTACTTTCTGGCTGATCCGGATAGCGACGGCATTTGTTGCCTCGCCATTGTCGTTCTTTACATTTTCATCGTCATTCGAGCAGCTTGCCATCAGTAAGGCCAATGCTGCCATACTCAAAATCTTTTTCATGTTTTACTAGTATAAATTATTAATAATAAGTGATATATATATTCTTATCCGATTGATTGCTTTAAACACCGACGTTGCCGCCGTCTCCCTTGTTCCAGTCGATCACTTTGGCTGTTACCGTTACCTTTACGCCGTCTGTAGCATCCGGTTCCGGGGGCGTCGGGGGATCAGGATCAGGACCTGGGCCGGGAACGTCGGGTGCTACCGGATCATCGGGATCGGGAGTCGGATCAGGGTCCGGGTTAGGTTTAGGCGTATCGGGCACTTCGAGTGAGATCTCTACCTCATAGGCACTACCGCCCGTTGCACCGCCTTCACCGAATTGTACGGGAAGATCTTTGAATGTCAGGTCGTTCGCCGGGTTGTTGTCTACAGCCAGTACCAGATCGAGCATCAGACTGGCTTCGGGCTGCACCAGTACATATCCCGGCAACGTAACCACTCCGTCCACTACCGGAAAACCGCCTGTGCCCGGGTCGGCATACACCACCACAGGGCCTGCCATACCGACCGGTTCCACCTTACCCGAGAAGAGGTTGACTACGGCAGTGGCCGCCATTCCATTGAGGTGTACCGAACGTACATGGTAAGTATTCGGGACCCCTTTCAGGCGCAATGTGAAGTTGAGTTGCGAAAGCAGGTGGCTGTAGGTCAGCGGTGTCTTAACGGCACTGAAACGGTTGGCCAGTGAACCGCTTTGTTCGACCGACAGCATCAGGTCTTCCTGTCCTGTCAGGGTATATTTTACTTCCCCGTTGGTCAGCGGAGCCACCGGATGGTAACCGCGCAGGAAAACGGGGGAACCATCCACCGGATAATATCGTTCAGGGGTCAGCGTGATCTCTTCTTCGTTAGCTATAGCGTCCCAATTTTCGGTGTACTGACCGGCTGAAGTTCCGACGGCTATACAAACGGGGGTTTGTTGAAATTCGTCTATCAGGGTGCGGGTCCGGATGCCGGTATACAGCCGGATAGGTACGCGGGCACTGGCATTAACTGTCAGGTCGAGCGTATCGGCACCGGACTGGCTGGGCTTAAAGAGTTGTTCGGAGACGTCTTCACTGTACGTTTGTTTCGTTCCGTCGGCCGCTTGCCAGGTGAGCGTTAATAGATGGCCGTCGGTAACGGCTGCCGATTCGTTTTCGCGCGGCCAGGCGATACCGAGTATACCGGCCAGGACACCGCTGGTTTGTTTCGCTCCGGGAGCCGGAAGAGACAGACCTAAGGTTGCTGTTGAAACGGGTTCGCCTGTTGCCAGGTTTACCTCCCGGGCTACGCCGTTCAGGGTGGCTTCGACAGGGCCGGAAATAAGACCGTCGGGAGCCGTCACGGTGAGGCGCAGGATCTTACGGATATCTTTCGGGGCAAGCGTCAGTGTCATGGCTTCTTCTGCGGAGATGGTAATACCGGAACTGACAGCTGCATAGACTGGTTCGCTTAAGGCTGGTAACGCGGATGAACCTTCGGGGATATTCAGGCTGACGGTAGCCGATTCGAAACGGTCGGTTCCGCTAACGGTGATCTCTTTCTGTGCAGTGGGAAAGACAAGGGCCCTGTACTCTCCCACCGGTAACCATGTATCTAATGCACCCGTGGTGCCTGCTGCATCGAAACGGCTTTCGAGCGGCTCTTTCATTCCTTCACCAAAGATACGAAGGGTTAGTGCCTGCCCGCCGGGATTCCCGACCGTGACAAGAAGTTGCCCCTCCCCTTCATGTCCGGTTCCGGGCTTGTCATCATCGTGGCAGGCAGCCAACAAAGCTACGGCGGCCAGCAGAAACGGTTTAACAACTAAGTAATTCAGTCTCATATTTTTTGTTTATAAATTTATCTTCTTGTTTTGCATCAACTGTCGATGCAGCATTGCACCTGATATCGATGCAACGTTACACTTGGTGTCGATGCAACGTTACACTAGATGTCAGTGCAACGTTACATCGATTATCAATGTAAATTATTCAATTACAGGACGGTCGTCTTCTCCGCCACCGCCACCCTTGCCTACAACCAACTTCGTTGAATATTCGAGGGTACGAGGTTCTTTCAGGGTGGTGCTGCTTTGACTGAACTGTGTAACGATACGCAACGTATAGTTACCGTCGGCCAATGCCGGAACACGGGCGATCAATTTGCTGGGGTCGTTCTGGGTGAGACGGCGGGTAACCTTGGTTGCCGTACCGTCTGCGGCTACGAAGAAAACGCCTACCACTGCATCGTCGCCAGTTATTTTAATGTTATTTCCTGTGATCATAATGTCATCGTTTGCCGTGATCGATCCATCGAACAGACCGGTCAGGGTATCGGTGACAAGGCCGATACGGGCTACAGTAGCTTTTGCGCCCATGTTGATGACTTTGACGTTTTTCAAGGCGTCGCGAAGTCTCTTCGTGGGAGTAATGTCGAATGTCAGCCGATGGATTGCCGGGTCGAATTGGGCTTCGGAATTTGCAAAAACACCCAGGATACGCGGTGTAAACTGGCAGAGGTCGGTTATCACGCTATCGCCGTTCAACAAGGCCTCGAGTATAATATCACTGTCCTGCGATGTAACCGAAAGGATAGTCGGATATTTCAGTTCGGAACCGGTACGTTTGATTTCCTTGGCCGTATCTTCTTTGGTCAGGGTCTTCGGACCGGTTTTCACTTCGGCAATACAGTCTTTCGTATTGTCTTTTGTCAGTGGGTTATCACGCAGGGTGAATTCCCAGTAATGGTCTTTTTCGTAATCAGCCATGATGTTTCATGTTTAATTGTTAATACTAGTTGTTTATTTGTCCGGCACGGGGGCCGGAGGTCGTTATTTTTCTTGTATGCAGCGGACGGACATGCCGTAGGATCTAACTGCAGTAGCACCTGTTGTAAACATCAAAACTCCATGAGCTTTAACCTCTGTATAATAAGCAGTCGGGAAACCTAAAACAGAGTTTGATACACGCGCTGAATACATGACAAAGCAAGCATCGGTTCGTCTTAAGTTTCCTGAATCGCGTTCTCTCATCCAATACATCGGGAACCAGGCCGATTTCGTGGTATAATCCATATACGTTTCTCCCGGATACAAATACAAAAGTCCGTTGGTTGCATTTATCTTTGCGGAAGATTGAGATATAGCCGTAGTAAACCACCTTTGGTCATTGAGCAATGCCAGATTGGAACCAAAAGCAAAGCCATCGAACATCACTGTTGTTTCGCCCGGATAAAAATCGGGGACTTTCCACCCTTTCGGACAAGGATCATAGATTGTTTTTGTTATTGGCCCCCATGAATCATCAGCTAAATACATATTATAATAAAAAGTAGATGGATTAGCAATGGAGTTTTCCTGGTTTCCTCCACCTGATTTGCTCAATGGTATCGTTACTCCATCGGCATTAAAGATGGTATTGATTTCTTCGTATGAGCCATCGGCCGAACCCGGCATCGGATCTTTACGCCCCCACTGGTAAAGTACGCCGTAGGTACGGGCCGATTCAATATTGCTATTCAGAGCCGGAACAGCGCGGATAGCTCCCAAGTTACGATCCATGATGATCTTTTTGTAGAAAGTACCGGATGAATTAGTCCAACTGGCCCCCTGATACGTATGTACCATCCCCCCGCGGGTGGCATTTTGGGCAATGGCTATTGCATTGGTACGGCTGTTTACATCGCCTTCAGTAAAGTTGCCAAGCAGAGCGGGTACATAATCCGAAACCCAGATATGCCAGCTCCAAAGAGCTTTTGCTTCATCGTCACCATAAGCGGCTACTACTGCGTTTCCTCCACTGGTAACGGGTACTTTCAGATGTATACGAGCGTTATCTACCCTGTTTCCGTCAGTGAGATTTACAAGATTCTGATGATTGCTTTCACTGATAGCATAGCCCATCACAAGCTCACCCGATGTTCCTGTATCTTTATTCTGCCAAAGGACTTTCACCTTTTTTATTTCTTTTCCGGGCTGTATCGAACCGCTTGATGCCAGTACCGTATTCCAACCATCCGGTCCGGCCTCATGCTTATAGGGGTTAAAACAGATGTTTGTACCCGGACGCATCATGAAGCAATTGGCAGTCGGTTGCAGGTTGGTGCTGATTACCGGGGTCTGGTCGAGCAGCTGGATGCGTGGATCGTTGGTATAGTTGGCATTGTTGATATTCACTGTCCAGTGATAGTTATTGTTTTCCAGCAGGTTGAAATCATTCGTTTCGTTGCCGCCCAGATAGGCGCGGTAATAAAGACGTTCTTTCTTGACACTGTTATCTACCACAAATTCGGCATAAGTAGCAGCTGCATTGGCGTTCTCTTTATTCCGGTAGATCGGTGAAGTGGCATAAGAGGATATACCACGGGCATTAGCTGGGATCCAAACAAATTTCGAATTACCGGCGTTAACCAGATCCGTTCCTGTCAAGCGGTAGACATCGACAAACTCGGCTACAGAGGTCGGATATACATCGCCCCATTTATCAGTTGTTTCTGTTTGTGGCACCAGGCGGTAATGGGCCGGAGCCTGGCAAAGTTTGACCTCTTTCAGGACATATCCGGCATTTATCATAGCAGGACTGATAGTCCAGTCTAACTGAACCTTTACGGCCAGACGTTTGAGCAGCAGGCGGACGTCTTTGCCTGCTGGGCTCTGAATCTTGCCGTCGGAGGTGATATTGACGTCTTTCAGCAGGAGATAATATGGCATGTTTGCTAGGCCACTACCAGTAGCATCGGTTGGGATGGCGTTGATTTTGCTACCTTCTACTTTCACGGCCATAGCTTGTACATCGGATAGGCTTTTATTGGATAGTGAACTGAAATCGGCAATTGCTCCCCTGGCAATGAGCAAAAGTTGGCAGTTGTCTGCTTCCGTCAGGGTGGCGGTGAAGGATGAACCGATTGCTTTATTACCCAATACCTGACCGTATTTCTGGCTGTTTATTTTATTCCCATTTGCATCATATTGCCATATTTCAAGATTGTACAGTTGATCGGGTTTGTCTGTACCCGCTTTGGTTTGCACACCGGAAACGGGCACTACCTCGAAGGCAGACCGACTGTTGCTTCCATACCCCGTCTTACTACCCGGAGAAGTGCTTGCCCCTGTCCCGTCCTCTTCATCGGTAATACCCAGATCGAGCATAACTTCAACAGTCTTTCCTTCCGACGGATTCACCGCCGGACTGTCGATCTTGTCCTCGCAACCTGTGTTCATTAATACCAGTGTTAAAAGTGTCATTGCAATAACTCCTTTCGTTTCTAATTT
>NZ_JADNBB010000011.1:118675-122768 GCF_015550595.1 Parabacteroides goldsteinii | reverse complement strand
ACTGTCGATCTTGTCCTCGCAACCTGTGTTCATTAATACCAGTGTTAAAAGTGTCATTGCAATAACTCCTTTCGTTTCTAATTTTCGTCCTATACTTACCATCCTCATATCATTTTTTAACTACATCATTTATGTTAAATCCAACCGTTTCGATTGTCTCTTTATTCCGTAGAAAGAGACAGGGGACTGACGGTTTCTTATTAACCACTGTATACCAGTGATTTAAATAATGCAGTTTGTCAATGATCGCTTACACTCCGAAGGATGGCGTAACTTTAATATTTCTGAATTCTAATCAAAATGTCACCAAATACTTGCCCTACTCGTTAAAAGTTGCTACTTTAGCCCTCGAAATCGAATAAAAATCAAGCAATCTGACCGCCTGTCTCTTTCTACGGAATAAAGAGACAGGCTCTTTTTTTTCTATCCGTTGATTGTCATTCTTTATGTTTACTTCCTTTGTTTCCATTTTTATACTGTTTTCAATCATTATCTCTTTCCTTTTTTGATACACATTAACATATGTTCCAATGACACACCCCCTGCCCCCTCTCGAGAGGGGAAAATGTTACTCTTAGACACACAAAAAGCGGCGCAACACCCGGCAAGATGCTGCGTAACTATTGGTGCATCTGTTATCTTTTACAGATGCGATTGATAAGAGAAAAGGTTGCTTATTTCAAGAATCTCCGGTTACCCGTATCCTCCAAGATTCTCATTTGCGAAATGGCTATTTGATTCAACTTCAAAAGACGCTCTTTTTGAGTCAGGCCTTCGTCGATAAATACGGCATTCAGGTTCTCCATGTTCGATAGGCAGATCAGTTCGTTGATGGAAGCATAGTCACGAATATTCCCTTTCAGTTCGGGATGTTGTTCGCGCCACTCTTTGGCTGTCAGACCAAACATGGCGACATTAAGCACATCGGCTTCACTGGCATATATAACAGATGCTTGCGCTATCGTTAATTCAGGCGGAACCAGATTTTGCTTAACAGCATCGGTATGTATATGGTAATTGATCTTTGAGAGTTCGCGCTTGGCACTCCAACCGATTTGAGCTTGCTCCTGGGCTTTGAGACGTTGGAATTCTTTGATTATGTACAGCTCAAATTCGATGGATATCCAACTTGCAAATTTGAAAGCAATATCCTTATGTGCATAAGTTCCGCCATAACGCCCAGATTTAGTAATTAATCCGATAGCATTTGTCGATTCAACCCATTTTTTAGGAGAAAGTGTAAATGCATTCAGTCCTGCTTCTTTTCTAAACCTATCGAATTCGATAGGTTTAAAACTTGGATTGTACAAAGTTTCCCATACACCTAAATACTCAATTGTATTTCGGTTCCTTAACCAATTACAAACAACAATAAATGTATCTGTTGTTTTAAACCGTGCTATATCCGTAATACAGATATAATCTTCTTCATTCACTTTGATAACTGTTACCTCCGTGTCTTTTACCGTAATTTTTGCCATAGTGTTCTATTTTGTATTAAACAGTTGTAAAGGAACAAAATATATTACGAACTGACAAAAATCGGCTGTTGATTTTCCTCTTATCTATCTCATCATGTCAAAGAACTCGTCTTCCCCGGTTACTGGCAGGTTCGGGGAAGAACCTGATATGTTGTTTATTTGAATCCGGCTTGCACCGGAGGGATATTGTTATTCACTTTCCTGAATGCAACGGAGTACTTGACCATCCTGAATAGAGTAACTTTGGAAGATCCCAAAATATAGTAGAGTCCCTGCATTATTATAATACATATCCAAACCATTACTATAATATTGATCAACACCCATTGCTGAATATTCTCGTGACCAAATAATACAACGTAAACCAATAAATTCAAAAGTATCTGCAGAGCGCCTATACCCCGTAAACCGAAAATAACTGGCTTCTCCCGATCCTGCGTTTTCGAAATAAAGATATAATCCACCGTCAGCAACAGCCCTATTGACATTTGATGCATTCGGTGTTACATTTCCTGAAATTGAAGTACTTTTAGATAGTGCTTTTAGTTCTGTCCCTGATACGACCCGCCAACCAACCGGACAAGGATCATTTAAGCCTTTCAGTCCTTTTTCATCATTCCACAGAGTCTTTATGACAGATACATCTTCGGCACACCATCCCAAAGCAGAGTTACCTAACATAATATAATCAGTTGGTATTTTATAGGCATTCCGAAGTGTTTGTCTCGAAGTTTTAGTAATCAGAGACAGGTAATTAATACCATCAGGACCATATCTGTTAAGCATACCTTTCGGAGCAATCGTAACCGAAGTTAACCCAGTTATCTTATCTATGGAAATGGCCGAATAACTACCGGTAAAAGGATCTTTACGCCCCCATTGATAATGGAAACCATTGGCCTTCGACATATCGAGTGTATTTTGAGGAGGATCTGAAAGTGTATATCCTTTTATTGCACCCAAATTACGATCCATCATAGGAGGTTGATTAGAACCGTTGTTTGTAAATTTAAGTTTACGTTTATTGACAGGAGTCAATACAGTTTCATCACCTGTCGATGTAGGGGCATAATCTGTTACCCAAATGTGCCAACTCCAAAGAATCTCATTTTTCGAGCTGTAGGCGGCTATCAGACCGTTTCCTCCCGTTGTATTAGGAGCTACACGACAATAGATCAGGCCATCTTTTAAATCCACAATATTGGTATGATCGCTTTCCGAATTGACTACACCCATAACAGGATCACCTACATCACCGTTCTCTTTGGTCTGCCAAAGTAACTTGACATAGGCTATGCCGCCTTCCGAATCCGACCAACCTTTCAGAGTACTGTTGGCTATTGTCGTTCCATTTTGCTGATATTTAAGCGGGTCGAAACAGAAAGCACCACCGGGAACCACCATGAAACAGTTGGCGGTCGGTACCAGATTGTCATTATTCTGTGAAGCTGGTATCGGGTCGATGATCGTTACGCGACGATCGTTGATGGGTAGCCCGGTATGATTTATCTTTACTGTATAGTTATAATCTGTATTACCATACATATTAAAGTCTGACGATTCGGAACCACCCAGATAAACGCGGTAACTTAGTTTTTTCTTTGACTCAGTCGTGTTAAATGCGATGAAATCGACATACGAACTCCCTGTAGGGGCATTCGACTTGATACGGTAAGTTTGCGAAGTGGCGGCCGGGTTTGTGCCTCGTACATTGGCTGGTATCCAACAAGAATATGTTTGGGCTGTTATTTCGGCGGCTGTCAATTGGATTGTGGTGAACTGGTCCAACAGGGAGGGATAAGTATTATCGGTCTTATCGGGTGCTGCCACTACTTTATAATCAGTAGGGATACTTTGCAAAAGGATTTGTTTTAACCCATAACCGGTATATGAATAAGTCCAATTCAATGTCAGTCGGGTAGCCAGACGGTGAAGCAGCAGACGGACGTCTTTACCTTCAATACTTTTGATCGTGTTGCCTTCCACACAGACATGTTCAAGGTGCAGGACATAAGGCATCTTGTTCATATCAGCTTGGCTATTGGGCTGAAGAGATGATATAGTGGAGGCTGCGACACTTTTAGTTTGGGCAGAAGGCAGGTTACCGGTTCCCAATCTGGTTGTGTTTCCATTTCCCCAGGCTACGATTACCAGTTGGCAGTCGGAGTTAGCTGCCAGAGACAGATTAAGGGTGGAACCGATTTCTTGCTCTGCAATTGCAGTTGACATACCACCGATCCGATCGCCGGAACGGTCATATTGTTGTATTTCCAGATTATAGAGTTTGTCCGGTTTTATAGAAGTTGTTTCTCCTTTTGTTAGTTTTGACAATTGAAGTGCATAATTAAATCCGGCTACATCCGATTTAGTAGTCGGTGATGCAGACAGCGTATATCCGTCTGCTTCGTCAGCAAAACCAAGATCGAACGTTACCTCCACCGTTTTTCCCTCCGGTGAATTTTCCTTCGGGTTGTCGATCTTGTCCTCGCAACCTGTGTTCATTAATACCAGTGTTAAAAGTGTCATTGCAATAACTCCTTTCGTTTCTAATTTTCGTTCTATACTTGCCATCCTCATATCATTTTTTAACTACATCATTTATGTTAAATCCG
>NZ_JADNBB010000011.1:0-118578 GCF_015550595.1 Parabacteroides goldsteinii | reverse complement strand
AACTCCTTTCGTTTCTAATTTTCGTTCTATACTTGCCATCCTCATATCATTTTTTAACTACATCATTTATGTTAAATCCGACCGTTTCGATTGTCTCTTTATTCCCAAGAAAGAGACAGGGGACTGACGGCTTCTTATTAACCGCTGTGTCCTAGTGATTTAAACGATGCGGTTTGTCAATGATCGCTTACGCTCCGAAGGATGGCGTAACTTTAATATTTTTGAATTCTAATCAAAATGTCACCAAATACTTGCTCTACTCGTTAAAAGTTGCTACTTTAGCCCTCGAAATCGAATAAAAATCAAGCAATCTGACCGCCTGTCTCTTTCTTGGGAATAAAGAGACAGGCTCTTTTTTTACTATCCGTTGATTGTCATTCTTTATGTTTACTTCCTTTGTTTCCATTTTTACTACTTTTTTTGTACTTGTCTCTTTCCTTTTTTGATACACATTAACAGATGTTCCAATGACACACCCCCTGCCCCCTCTCAAGAGGGGAAAAAGTTACTCTTAGACACACAAAAAGCAGCGCAACACCCGGCAGGTCCGGGGGAGACCTTATACCTTATACAAGTCCGGCTTACATCGGGTGTTATTTACTATTCCTGTTCCTGGATGCAACGAAGAAGCAGGGATTCGCGCGTATTGCCACCAGTAAATCGCCACATTGCTGACTGCGACGAATAGATATATTTTCCTCTGCTGCTACCATCTACTAATGCATCCCCACCCCAAAAGTGCATCCCTGTATTGATCTCTATCATCCCAGTTAACTCCCAATAGCCTGCCAGATAAAAGTATGTAGTGTTTATTCCTGCTTTATCGTAATAGAGGACGTAGCCACCATCTTTTACGCCGGTTCCTGTTTTTAGTCTCGGATAATATAGATTGCCACTGGTTTGACCTGTAAGTAATGGAGTATAATTATTTCCGTTTGCAACACGCCATCCTGCCGGACAAGGGTCATGAAGGCCTTTAGTGATGCCGGCTCCCCAGGCATTCCTGTACTCATCTGTTTGACTGCTAATCCAGGAAGTACTGCTATTGCCTTTATACATATTCCCCGGGTCTTTATAAACATCCCGATAAGAAGCAAGCCTTTGGACAAGCCCGGTTGGATGAAATGTAATTCCATCCCCTTCAAACAGGCTTAATAATCCCTTTGTAGGAGCATCTTTCTTTATTTCTGTGTATGGAATCTTTTCGATCTTGGTATTTGAATAGCTACCTATGAAAGGATCTTTTCTCCCCCATTGATAGTAAAAACCGTTCGTCTTTGATTTTTCCAGTTCATTGGGGGGAAAGTCTATATAGCCAGCGGCTGCACCCAGATTACGATCCATCATGGGCAGGAAACTGGAGTTTTTATATTCAAACTTCAGTTTTCGTTTATTCACCGGAGTCTGTACATCTTCACCGCCTCTCGGATCGGGGCTATAATCGGTTACCCAGATGTGCCAGCTCCACAGAATTTGATTACTTTTATTATAAGCGGCGATTGCTCCGCTACCACCTGCGGTATTCGGGGCTACACGACAGTAGATATATGCCTGATCGATATTATTTACCGAAGATTCGGCAGACACATCTCCCCCACCGATCATTTTTATATCGACAACATTCGTATGGTCGTCATCGGAGTTTACAACACCTAACACCGGGTCACCCAAATCACCGTTTTCTTTCGTTTGCCAGAGCACTCTGACATAAGCTATCCCCCCTTCGCCGTCAACCCATCCTTTCAATGTTGTATTCACATTATTGTCATTTCCTTTTATCTGATATTTGAACGGATCAAAGCAAAAAGCACTACCGGGTACTACCATAAAACAATTAGCGGTAGGTACCAGGTTGCCATTGTTCTGTGATGCGGGTATCGGGTCGATAATCGTTACACGACGGTCGTTGACCGGAAGTTCTTTATGTTTAAAAGAAACAGTATATGTATAGTCAGTATTGCCATACAAGTTAAAATCGGTATAATCCGGACCACCGAGGTAGACGCGGTAGTTGAGCTTCTTTTTGGTATCGCTTTTATGGCCTGCAATAAAACTGGCGTAGCTGCTTCCCGTCGGGGCATTCGCTTTGATACGGTATAGGGCGCTGTTGGATTCATTACTCGTACCACGTACGTTAGCCGGAACCCAACAAGTATAACTACCTTTCTCTATATCTTTCTTAGATAGCTGTATCGTAGTGTACTGATCCAGTAAAGAAGGATAGGTATTGTTTTCATTCTCGTCGGGCTTAGGTATTACATTATAATTAAGGGGGATACTTTCCAACAGGATTTGCTTTAGGCTATAGTCTGTGTTGGTTGGATACTCCCAATTAAATGTCAGGCGAGTGGCCAGACGTTTGAGTAGGATGCGTACGTCTTCACCGTTGGGACTGCTTATAATACCGCTTGCGCCACTACCTGTTACGTTTATATGTTTCAGATGGAGTATATAAGGCATAACATTCATGTTGTCATCTTTTATTGATTCGATTGTGGAAGCATCGATCGAAACTTCCTGTGCTTTGGAAAGGGTTGTACTACCTAAGGATTTGCCACTACCCTGTCCCCAGGCAACAAAAACGAGTTGGCAATCGGTTGCTTCCGATAAACTGACGGTCAGCTTTTGACCAATGGCTTGATCGATGGGATCATTTCCGTTAAGATAGTTACCATCTTTATTGTATTGCCTTATCTCCAGTTTATAAAGAGCATCCGGTTTTGAAGTAGTAGTAGCACGGGGTGTGAGCGTCGGAGTCAATTCCACGTTGAAAATTCCATCCTCTCTGGATAGTGCTTTGGTTGATGCGGACAGTTCATAGCCGTCTGTTTCATCAGCAAAGCCGATATTCAGCGCTACCTCGACAGTCTTTCCCTCCGAGGGATTGACCACCGGACTGTCGATTTTATCCTCGCAACCTATGTTCATTAATCCTAGTGTTAAGAGTACCATAATGACTCCTTTCGTTTCTAATTTTCGTTCTATACTTGCCATCCTCATATCATTTTTTAACTACATCATTTATGTTAAATCCGACCGTTTCGATTGTCTCTTTATTCCCAAGAAAGAGACAGGGGACTGATGGCTTCTTATTAATCGCTGTATACCAGTGATTTAAATAATGTAGTTTGTCAATGATCGCTTACGCTCCGGAGGATGGCGTAACTTTAATATTTTTGAATTCTAATCAAAATGTCACCAAAAACTTGCCTTACTCGTTAAAAGTTGCTACTTTAGCCCTCGAAATCGAATAAAAATCAAGCAATCTGACCGCCTGTCTCTTTCTTGGGAATAAAGAGACAGATTCTTTTTTTATCAGTCGTTGATTCTCATTTATTAGCTTCATTTTCTGTTTTTTCGTTTTTATGTCTGTTTATATCATTATCTCTTTCTTTTTTACGCACATTAACAGAGGGTGATTTCCTTGTGGTTGTTGTATAGAGATTGGAAGAGATAACAAAAACAGCGGAGTATACTTCATCGAAAGTATACTCCGCTGCTCTGTTATAACAATAAAAACGTTATGCTTTACTTTTACTTCTCGTCTTCCATATCCCTATTTACGTTCTGTGCATTAAGAGAATTATTGATCTCCTGACTAAACTCATTCAACAAGTCAATATCATGGATATCTTTGATATCAAGTATTTCACGGATTAATTCAACTTTACCATTTTCCAGTTCAGTGTTAGGTATCATAAGCCTTTCTTATTTTAGATTGATTAATTATTGTATTATCTTATCACTTAACAATATAAGCTTAACATTGTTCATCAGAATCCGGTATTTCATATACATTTTAGGAAAATTGATATCATTTCCGGTAATATTGCTATTTCTTACATGAAATGAAATACGGAACTTTACGACGTATTAAAACCTCAAACAAATCGGACTTATGAAACGTTATATATTTATTCTATCAGGATTACTGATGTCGATTATGATATTCGCTCAAAAAAAAGAAATAAGTATGTTGGTAAAAAGTAAAAGTCAGTTTAGCGTAGACGAGACAGTCAGCAGAATAGAGACTAATCTTAAGGAAAGAGATATACAGGTTTTTGCCTTATTCGATCATAGCCAAAATGCCAGGGAAAGTGGCCTGGCATTAATGCCTAATAAAGTAATTGTTTTTGGTTCACCCAAGGCAGGAACCCTGTTGATGCAGGAAAATCCGGAGATATCTATTGAACTCCCGTTAAAAATATCTGTATGGCAGGATGCTCATGGAGACGTCTGGGCTGCATTCATCAGCATGAAGTCTATAGCCGGCCAATATGGGTTGGATGATAATCCGACCATAATGAAGATGCAAGATCTATTGGTCAATATTATAGGAGAAGCTACCAGTAAACATTGACTCACAATTTCCACAAAATAAAAAGGTGATTAGCCGATGCCGGCTAATCACCTTTCCTTTTACTTAATAAGTTTTATTACTTAGAAGCTTCGATAGATGCTTTTCTAAATTCTTTCAATAATTTTTCCAGTTCCAGAGATGCTTTACGAGCACGAGTACCCGCAGCCTTGTTACCGTTTTCTACCTGAGCTTTAGCATTTGTACTGAACTCTTCAATTGCCACATTGATTTTTTCTACTAATTCTTTCATTTTACTTTTATGCTTTTATTGTTATATTGAGCCACAAAAGTATAAATAATTATATTATATGCAAGAAAAATGTATCTGCCAAGTTATATTTTATTTTGTCTGCAATCGGATACATGTCGTAAAGCATATTCATTTTCGGTTTATTTTAACTAAATAATTTGTCCTCTTGGTAGATATTGCCTAAGTTAGTGGCATAAATAATTAACCGAAGTATTAACCTTCAAAATAAGGGAACCATGACAAAGACAATCACTTTTAATGAATTGCGCAGACTGAAAGACCGTCTGCCTGACGGAAGTACTCATCGCATTGCAGATGAGTTGGGTATATCAGTAGAAACTGTTCGTAATTATTTTGGTGGATATAATTATAAGGACGGTAAAAGCTGTGGGATACATATCGAACCAGGTCCAGATGGTGGCCTTGTCGTATTAGATGACACGACGATATTTGAACGTGCTTTACAGATACTCGCCGAAGTACAGGACGTATCTGAAGCACAAGAAGCGTAAAGAAATTCAAAGCAAAAAAAATCCCATAGCAAACGAAAGAAAAACGCTGTGGGATTTTTTATTTAGCAACATTTCGTATTTTCCAATTGTTTAATTTATAAAACGCACGAATTATGGAAGATAAACTAGTAACATTAGCTATTCACACGTTTGAGAAAGCACAAATTCTTAAGACGATACTTGAAACAGAAGGGATCGAAGTCTATATACATAATGTAAACCAGATCCAACCCGTCGTATCGGCCGGTGTACGTGTGAGAATTAAGGAAAGCGACCTGCCTCATGCTTTGCGTATTATTGAGGATAGTAAATGGCTTAGCGAAGACGCGGAAGAAGAATCTACAACCCCGCAGACTAAAAAGATTCTGATTCCGGTCGACTTCTCCGACTATTCGATCAAGGCTTGTGAACTGGGTATTAATTATGCCCATCAGGCTGGTGCCGAGGTGATGATCATGCACGCTTATTTTAGCCCTTATTTCCCATCGGCTATTCCTATGGGTGATACGTTGGCTTATCAGGTGAATGAAGAGGAATCCGTACAAAACGTATTGAAACGTGTTCAGATCGATATGGAAAATATCTGTACAATGATCAACCGCAAAATACAGACCGGAGAATTACCCAAAGTGAAGTATAATTATGTGCTTCGTGAAGGATTGCCGGAAGAAGAGATCATTGCCTACTGCAAAGAATATCACCCGACCTTGATCGTTATGGGTACTCGTGGTAAGAGTCAGAAAGATATGGATCTGATCGGTAGTGTAACTGGAGAGGTGATCGAGGTCAACAAGGTTCCGGTACTGGCTGTTCCGGAAAATATACGTTTTAATGATCTAAGTGACGCAAAGAACATTGCTTTCGCTACCTCATTCAACCAACGTGACCTGGTTGCATTCGACGAGTTCATGGAAATAATAAAAGGATACGACATTAATATCCATTTATTCAATATCTCGACAAGCAAAGACGAATGGAATGAAATTCGCCTGACCGGTGTAAACGAGTATTTCAAAAAACAATATCCCGAAGCGAATATCAGCCATACCGTTTTAGCAGATGGTGACTTGTTGCTGGCTATCGAAAAATTTGTACGCGACAAACAGATCGATGTCATTGCATTAAGTACCTATCGCCGGAATATCCTGGCCAGAATGTTTAATCCGTCTATCGCACGTAAAATGTTGTTCCATACTGATACTCCGTTATTGGTAATGCATTCATAAAAATACAGGAAAACAGAATTAAACTATTCTGAATAAAAAGCCGCGGATAAATTATCAAAAACGATTTATCCGCGGCTTCATTATTATTTGAAAACTGTTTCTTATCTTAGGCAACCGACTAAAGGTACATTAAACACCGCAATCAGTAAAACTGCAATAAAGATGGCATAAACAATAATACGTTTCTGCTTATCCGAATACAAAGTACTTGCCTCCCCGCTTGTTCCGGGAACAAATGCACGAGCTTTTATATATAACCAATACACCAGCCATCCGAAGAATACACCGGCAATGGCTCCCGGTACAATATCTGAAATAAAATGGACTCCAAGATAAACCCGTGTATAAGCAGTCAATGCAGCCCACAGGAAGATAGTCCATGTAAATAAGCGGTAGCGGAAAAGCAATGACATAAAAGTGGCAAAACCAAAAGCATTGGCTGCATGGCTGGATATAAAGCCATATTTTCCACCACGATAATCGAATACAGTTTTTACCTGATCCATAAAGTCCGGATGATGCGTAGGACGGAAACGGGTAAAAATAGGCTTACACACATGTGATGCGAACTGATCACAAAAGGTTATAACAAGTACGATCGCCAGCAAAATCAGAATAGATTCCCGCCACTTCTTCTTATACAGTAATACAATCAGTATAAAAGCAGCTAACGGCAGCCATACTGCCTTTCCGGAATACAACCACATGAAGCGGTCAAGGAAAGGAGAATCGCTGCCGTTAAGCATAAAGAACAAATCTCGTTCGTAAACTAATATTTTTTCTACCATCAGATTATTTCAATGTCTTTGGTTGGCATCCAACCAACATTTCCGTCTTCCAACGCGATTTCACTCCAATCACCTAACTTACTTTTAACCGAAACTCTAGTTCCTTCATGCAATACGAACAAATCTGTTCCACTGGCATCAGGAGAACTTTTCACAGTTACTGTAGGAGCAAATACGATCGCATACGAACGGTTTACTAATTCTGCTTTCTGATTGGCAGCAAAGATGTTCGTCATGATTACGCAGAACAGCAGAAGTAATCCTACATAAAAACCAGCTTTCTTCAAATGGATCTGTTTTGAAAAGAAGAATAGGATCAAACAACCAATGAACAGAATAAAACAGACTATTCCCATTTTAGCCCATGAATCGGCTGCTCCCATATTCTGAACCGAGTCAAACCATCTTGCCAGGAAAAAGCCATCGACAGGTTCGATCTTATCGACAGTCTTCTGACGAGCCATTTGCAGGTTGAAGCGGACATCGCTGTCACCCGGATCAAGCACCAATGCCCGTTCGTAATTCAGAATTGCAGAAGCAGTCTTACCGGCTTTATAATAGGCATTCCCCAGATTATAATATATTTCAGGAGAATCTCCGTTACTTTTCAATAGGCCCTCATACAATTCAATCGCTTTCCCATAATCTTCCTTGGTATATGCAGTTTCAGCTTCTTTGATTACCGCATCCTGTGCGTAAGCAGTCCATGCCAGACACTGAATCAATAGGAAAAACAATATCTTTTTCATATTTATATTCGTCTTCATCTTATTGCTTTTTAATTGTATTCTCCATCTTACCAATGGCGTCTACGGTTAATTCATATAATTTATCCATAGCATCAGAAGCCTGTGCCGGAGCATAACGGGCAAACTCACAAGTATTCAGGATATCCATGAACTCATTCGTCAGCGTATCGTCTACACCATATTTCGACAGTTCGGTTTCCACATTGTCTTTAGTAAGACTAGCCTGCGGGATATTCAGCTTATCACTCAAATAACCCCACAAAGCGCGGAGAACTTCATCGTAGAATTCTTCCTTTTTGTTTTCCTTCATCAGCTTACCGGCATTTTTCAATCTCCTTACGGCAATCTTGTTCGCTTTCTTAGTTCTAACCAACGCTATATTAGAGTTTTCTTTTACCTGCTTGCGATAGATAAAGAAGAAAACGATAAACAATATACCCGGTACGATATAACACATGTAATACATGAAAGAACCGAAGAAAATATCGTTATTGGCAATGAAGTTAAAGTCCTTCACCTTTAGGTAGCGGATATCTTTACCCAGATATTTCACACTTTCCCGATTACTGAAATTAGATACAGCCGGAGAAGAACCGCTTCCCTCCTTACCTTGCTCTACATGCAGTTTATAAGGTTCGGATTTCAGTGTCTTATAAGTTCCCGACTTCGGATCGAAATAAGAGAAAGAAATAGCCGGTATTTCGAAATCACCTGCATAACGGGGAATAGCCATGTATTCGATCGTTTTGCTTCCGCTCACGCCAGCTTCCGTAGTCTTAGTGTCAGTCTCTACCTTCGGGTCGAAAATATCAAAATCGTTAGGGAAAACAACTTCCGGATTCTTGATCAGTTTGATATTTCCATTACCTGAGATCTTTAACTTAATGGTAACAGCATCATTCGTTTTTACGTTTGTCGAATTGATATCGGATGTCATGTTGAAATTACCAACCGCACCCGAGAATGAAGCCGGTTTACCGGATGGCAACGGTTTCACATCGATCGTTGCAGGATTCGACACCAGCGTCTTCTGAACATTATCATACATATCCCTGAATTCATCAAAAATACTACGTACTTTCCGTTGCGTCGGGACACTGATTACAGCATCGAATTTACCGCTCTCTATGGTAATTTTGCCTGCACGTTGCGGATAAAGAACCGTCTGTTTCAGAACAACAGTAAAATAATTGCGGCCATTGTAATGATCCTGCGACCATTGTGGATCGGGCTGTTCTATTTCCTGAGCAAGAAAACCTTCAAATTCGGGGAACTTGGCACTCGTCATACTACACATCCGGGCAGCATATAATTTAAATGTCACCAGGAAACCTTCCTGTTCGTATACATTCCGGTTGGAGACTTCCATCCTTACAAAATAATCATCCTTACCGATAGAAGCAGCCTGTCCGCCATTTCCTCCATCAGCTTCGGCTGCTTTATCCGGCGGAAGTACTTTAATTGCTAATGCATTGGATGTATAATTAGCACCTTTTACCTTGATCGAAGCCGGTTCGATATTAAACGTACCCTCTTTCTTCGGCATCAGAATATAAGTAAATGTATAAGCGACTTCTGATGATACATTTCCATTAATAATCTGAGTACTTGAACTTGTAGCCAAAGAAGGTCCCATCAGTACATCAAAATCCGGAAGTTCCGGCACACGCAAGTCACTGGCTTTCGCCTCTGCGTTTACAGTATACGCTAATCTGAATTGTTGCCCCATCACGACAGCATTCGGAGCAACAGCCTTAAAGGTCACGTTACCGGCGGCCTTTGACATCACTCCTGCTGTGAGAAAGAGAACGAATAAGAAAGCTAATCTTCTCATTATATTGTTGTTTTTTCTGTTTTCAGTATCCAAATTACCATTCTTTATCTGTCTTACGACGTTGTTGTTGTTCAGCCTGAGCCTTCTTTACCTTTTCCTGTGTATTCTTTTCATCTTGTAGGAAGGCATCCAACATTTGCTGCGCATTATCCTGACTCATCTGTTCGTTCTGTTGTTGTTCCTGCTGAGTCTTATCTTCTTTCTTGTCGTCTTGCTGCTGCTGTTGTTGTTGCTGCTGCTGATCGTCTTTATTTTCCTGGTCTTCTTTTTTATCCTGATTCTGCTGATCCTGATTTTGATCCTGGTTTTCGTTTTGTTGATTTTCCAGCAACTTCTGGGCCAAAGCCAGATTATAACGCGTCTCGTCATCTTTCGGATTCAGACGCAAGGATTGTTTGAATGCTTCCACACTCTTCTGATATTCCTTGCTCTGCATACTGATATCTCCCAGGTTATGGAACACGCTGGCAAGACGGGCTTTTCCCTCTTCGGTTTCAACCATCTTTTCTGCCTGACCGGTCAACAATTGATATTGCTCAGCAGCTTCCGGAAACTTCTTCTGCTTATATAAAGAGTTTCCTAAATTGTAAGTACCTTCAACGGAACGGGGATTTACTTCCAGGCTTTTGCGGTAAGCGATTTCCGATTCGGTAAATTTTTCCTCGGTGTACAACTTATTACCCGCACGTACATTTTTACGTTCAGCCTTCTGGGCAAACACTGCTCCTGAGCAAAACAGAAGCGCTCCCATCCATATCATTGATTTTCGTATACGTCTCATCTTATCCATTGAATTAAGAGAACAATTTTACTTTTCTGAAAATACGGTTCTTCCTGTCTAATGTAAGGAAGTCAGCAATCAGCAGGATCAGTGCGATCCATGCCAAAGTCTGAAATTGTTCGTTATATTCGGAATATACTTTACTGTCTAATTCCGACTTATTCATCTTCTCTATCTCCGTCTGCAATGCTTTCAATGCAGAGTTCGTGTTGTCGGCACGGACATACATACCGTGTCCTGCCGCAGCAATCTCCTGACACATTTCTTCGCTCAACTTAGTGATAACGACATTGCCGTCTTTATCTTTCATATAGTTGTTGGCTCCTACCGGAATAGGCGAACCTTTAGGGTCGCCCATACCGACAATGTTGACATGAATATTTTTTTCCGCAGCAGCGGCAGCCGCTTTTACGGCATCGCCCTCATGGTTCTCACCGTCGGTTATCAAGATAATTGCTTTATCCGATGTTTCGCTCGGAGTAAACGAGCGCATAGCCAGATTAATGGCAGAACCGATAGCCGTGCCCTGTGTCGAAACCATCGACGGGTTGATGGATGACAGGAACATCTTCGCCGAAATATAATCGGAAGTGATCGGTAACTGGGTAAATGCATCACCTGCAAAAACGATCAGCCCCATCTTGTCATCTTTAAATCCATCCGTCAGTCTTGATAACATCTGTTTTGCCTTTTCCAAGCGGTTGGGCGAAACATCTTCGGCCAACATCGAATTGGATACGTCCAGACAAACCATTATTTCCACGCCCTGACGTTTTACGGTTTCCAGTTTAGAACCAAATTGCGGCCCCGCAATAACAAAGATAACCATTGTAATGGCTCCGAACAATAGCCAAAACTTCAGATGCTGGCGTTTCGGAGATACCTCCGGCATCAACTCTGCCAGCAATTCGGGATTACCATATTTCTTTATTGCCTTTTTCTTCAGGATCATTGCATACACATAGAATGCAATGAGTACCGGAAGGATAAAAAGCAAGTACAAAAAGTCCGGATGTGCAAAACGAAACATAAGCCTTTATATTTACGGTATATTTCTTAACAATGTATTTCTCAATAAAATCTCAACCAGAAGCAACGCGAATAACAACAAAGCCCAGTTCTTATATTCTTCCTGTTTCTTGCTGTATTGCTGTACGCTGATCTTGGTCTTTTCCATTTTGTCGATCTCTGAATAAATCTCCTTCAGGCTGGTATTATCCGTTGCACGGAAATACTGTCCGCCGGTTGTTGCCGCGATCTGCTTTAATGTCGGCTCGTCGATCTCGACAGGAACATCCTGGTACTGTATACCGAATGCTGTCTGGAAAGGATAAGGAGCCATGCCCTTTGTCCCTACACCGATTGCATACACACGGATACCGAATGTCTTGGCAATTTCGGCTGCCGTAACAGGGGCAATTTCACCGGCATTGTTCACACCGTCGGTAAGCAGGATGATCACTTTCGATTTGGCCTGGCTGTCTTTAATACGGCTCACCGCATTGGCCAGTCCTAAACCAATCGCTGTTCCATCCTGGATAATACCCGGCTGAACATCCTTGAAGAGGTTCAACAACACGGTATGGTCGGTAGTAAGCGGACATTGCGTAAAACTTTCAGCCGCAAATACGACCAATCCGATATTATCGTTAGGACGACCATTGATGAAAGAAGCAGCCACATCTTTCGATGCCTCCAGACGGTTCGGCTTCAGGTCCTGTGCCAGCATACTGCTCGAGATATCCATCGCCATCACAATATCGATACCTTCCGTAGAAGTATTCTGCCAACTATTTGTAGACTGCGGACGTGCCAATATGATAATAAGTACTGCAACTGCCGCCATTCTCAAGACAAAAGGGACATGCCTCAGATACACCTTCCAGGAAGTAGTTCCCGGTGCATCGAATGCTTCCGAAGATGATACCTGCAAACTTGCCTGACTTTTACAGAGCTTCCAGATATACCATCCTATCATCGGGATAAGCAGCAATAACAAATACAGATATGTAGGATTTGCAAATACCATTTTATTCTTTTGTTATATTTGAATCGTTAGTATCAGTTGCCTCTTTCTCCTCTGTTTCCGGAGTTACAACTTCTTCAATCTTAGTCTGGTTGATGAAGAGATATGCATTCATCAAACTCAGGTCGTTTTCATCCGGCAGCGGGTTCATCTTCGCGAACTTCACATAATCGGACAAATTCAATATTTGTTTCAGATTTTCAAATACGGAATCAGCGTCATGTTGCTTACGGATAATATCGAGAATTTCACCGGAAGTCATTTCCATTGCGTTGATATCGAAACGTTCTACGATATAACGACGCAATGTTTCCGTGATCAATGTGTAATACTCTTTATTACGGCCTTGCTGCCACAACTTCTGTTGTTTGATCTCATCCAATTCCTTAATAGCCTGTTCGTGAGGCGGAAGCTTGGGCTCCGGTTTCTTAAACGGAATAAGGGATTGTTTGTTACGCAAGCGCTTGATAATGTATGCAATCACACAGATCAGGAAAAGAGCCAGTAAAATGCCGTAGATTATCGGATAATAATCTGCCAGCACGAAAGGCGGTTTCCAGATATCTTTTATATCATAGAACTCTTCCGGTTTGTCTACATTCACAGGAATGGTCGACACTTTCAACGCAATTTGGTTCGAATAAATAGTATCTGCTCCGTCTATCACTTTGAACGGGGGCAACAGATACAGTGAAGAGTCGAAAGAAGTGACCAGAATATCCTGCTTGATCAACAGGCGGTCGTTCTCGATCACTGACGAATCGGCCTTCGAAACATCGAGCACCTCTACCCCACGCATCAGTGTGTCGCCCGGTATCACGATCTGAACCGGCTTATCCTTGTCTGTCGTAACCGTCAAATGTAAAACAGTCTGTTCTCCGATCAGAATGGCAGCAGAATCGACCTTTACATCGATTAAGGTCTGCTGCGCAAACATCTTCCCTCCTGCCAGCAAAAACAGGAGAAGGAACAGAAAGCTTTTATTTATAAATTTCTTTTGCATGCTTAATTACGTTTATCAAAAAGAGCAATCAGTGCTTTCACATAATCATCTTCGGTACGAATAGAAACGGAGTCGACCCGGCATTTCTTGAACGAATCGTTCATGGCAGCCTGGCGGCGATCCCACCATTCTTTATAAGCCTCGCGTACACGGGCCGAAGAACTGTCGATCCAGCGTTCTGTTCCTGTTTCTGCATCCTTCACTTTCATTAATCCGACTGACGGCAGTTCTGTCTCACGACGATCGTACACCTGAATAGCCACAACATCGTGTTTACGGTTGGCTATTGTCAGCGCATCTTTAAAACCGCCTTTATCGATAAAGTCGGATATCAGGAAGGTCGTACAACGTTTCTTTATGGCGTTAGTCAGAAATTTCAAGACCTGGCTGACATCGGTCTTCGTATCCTGAGGCTGGAAGTCGATCAGTTCGCGAATGATATAAAGAATATGTTTTTTCCCCTTCTGAGGCGGAATAAATTTCTCGATCTTATCAGAGAAGAAAACCACACCGATCTTATCGTTATTCTGTATGGCAGAAAACGCCAGCGTAGCTGCAATCTCCGTAATAACCTCTTTCTTCATTACGTTCACGGAACCAAAGTCTCTACTGCCGGACACGTCGATCAGCAACATCACGGTCAGTTCGCGCTCTTCTTCGAACACCTTTATATAAGGGCGTACGTAGCGGGCGGTCACGTTCCAGTCGATATCGCGGATATCGTCGCCGTATTGATACTCGCGCACTTCGCTAAACGCCATACCACGGCCTTTGAAAGCCGAATGGTATTGTCCCGCAAAAATATTGCGCGACAAGCCACGAGTCTTTATCTCAATTCGACGAACTTTTTTTAATAGTTCACTTGTTTCCATTGCTCTCTTAATTCTTTATTAATTCCTTATTTGGCGGATCGTCAGAAACTTCTGAAACGGATAATCCGTTCTTTTGAAGCCGTCAGAAGCTTCTGAAATGTTTTTTTTGAAGAAAATATGATTTCAGAAGCTTCTGAAAAGATTTTTTCCCCGAAAACAAGCTGTCAGAAAGTTCTGAAAAGGTTTTTCTTTCAAAAAAACTATTTCAGAGAATGCTGAAATTATTTTTTTCATGAAATGGAGCTTTCAGAAAGCTCTGACAATTATTTTTCCACCTTTGCATTAAGGTACTTCTACCTTATTAAGGATTTCACTGATCACCTCTTCGGAGGTCAGGTTGTTTGCTTCCGCTTCATAGCTCAGACCGATACGGTGACGCATCACGTCGTGGCATACGGCACGGATGTCTTCCGGGATCACATAGCCTCTGCGTTTGATAAATGCATAAGCGCGAGCAGCCAGTGCCAGGTTGATAGAAGCACGCGGAGATGCACCGAAAGCGATCATGTTCGACAAGTTAGCCAATCCATGTTCCTGCGGGAAACGGGTTGCAAACACGATGTCGACGATATAACGTTCGATCTTTTCGTCCAGATAGACTTCACGAACCACTTTACGGGCTTCCAGTATTTCATTCTTTGTCAGGATCGGTTTGATATCCGGTTTGACGCCTGAGATATTCTGACGGATGATCAACTTTTCTTCTTCTTTCTTCGGATAGTTGATAATCACCTTCAACATGAAACGGTCGACCTGTGCTTCAGGCAGCGGATAAGTACCTTCCTGCTCGATCGGGTTCTGGGTGGCCATAACCAGGAAAGGTTCCGGCAATTTATAAGTATTTTCACTGATTGTCACCTGACGTTCCTGCATGGCTTCCAAAAGAGCACTCTGAACTTTAGCCGGAGCACGGTTTATTTCATCCGCCAACACAAAATTAGCGAAGACCGGGCCTTGTTTTACCTGAAATTCTTCGCTTTTCTGACTGTAAATCATTGTACCGATCACATCGGCCGGCAGTAAGTCCGGGGTAAACTGTATACGACTGTATTTGGCATCGATCAGCGACGCCAATGTTTTAATGGCAAGCGTCTTTGCCAACCCGGGAACCCCTTCAAGCAGGATATGCCCGTCGGAAAGCAGACCAATCATTAATGATTCAACCAAATGCTTTTGTCCAACAATTACCTGGTCCATGCCCATCGTAATCATGTTTACAAACGAACTTTTACTCTCAATTCGCTCGTTCAACTCACGAATGTCTACTGTCTGACTCATAGATTTTCTTATTTATATTATTATTGTTTCTTGCTTGTTTTTATAGCTGCACAAAATTAGAAATGTTAAATTCGTATTCTTCACTTTTGCAGTTAAATAATACTAACCCAACAACAACTATTTTGTTTTATTTTACTTAAAAGAATGGAGTTTTGTTACAAATTTCCAGCCAGTATTTCCGTCTGGCGTGCTGCGGCTTTGTCTATTGAAGCACGACTATGTTTATCGATGCCATACAGTCTCGGAGCTGGTACCAGGATTTCAGTACCGACCGGTATGTTATTAGGGTCTTTTATGGCGGCTTTATTGTAGTCATACAGATAGACCCAGAATATTTTACTACCGTAATATTCGAGGGAGATCAGGGTTAAACGGCTACCTGTTTCTATTTTTACTTTCGCCAATACTTCCGGTGTTTCTACCGGTACTTCGGGAGCTATTGCTGGTAATTCGGCTGTGATAGTATCTTTGTCTTCCTCGATTCCTGTATTAAGTTCCGGTTCCAGAAGCGTATCGACCGAAGCAACTGCCTGGTCAGGTAAAGATCTACCGGTTAACGCTTTCGTCGGTATTTCAGGCCCTAGGAAAAAACTCCGGTTAAGATACAGCAGTGTACTACCGGCTACAATAATGGCAATAATACCAACTGCCACCAATCCTTTTATCCAAGGTGAAGCAGACGGTTCTTCATCGTCAAACTGATAATCGGTATCAGGAAAATCTTTTGCCAAAGGAATTGGCCTGCTTTCTTCTTTCACTTCCTCTGTTGACTCTTCTATTGATTCCTCAACCGATTCTTCTCCGGTAGGCTCTACTACTTCAGATGGCGAAGATTCGTTTTCGAATGGTGGCTCCGATTCGGTATCCGAAATGTCTTCTGACTGAATTTCTTCTTCTGGCGACTCCGGAGCTTCCGGTGATTCAGCTATTTCTTCCTTATTATCATCTGTGTTTTCCGGGATGGATTGTATTTCCGGCTTTTCAACAGACAGGATGTTTTCCGGGATAATATCCTCTACCGATTCATCTTCGGCTTCTTTCTCTTCTATCTCCGCTGACACATCCAGATCTGTAAAATCTATGTTTTCATTCAACTCGGTCGTCTCAAAGAATGAAAATGGCTTATTTACTAATTCGCGCAACTCCTTATCAGGAAGAAAAGAGAACTTATAATGTGCAGGAATCAAAAAGCGTTCTCCTGTATTCACATGAATGCTTTCTCGCTTCTCTACCAAAACTACTTTAAAGGAACCAAGTCCCTTCACTTTAGCAATCTTATCGGTAAAGACTCCTTTTGAAACGATTGCAATAAATTCTCTTAGAAACTGTTCTGCACTGTTTCTGTCTTTCCCTGTACGTTCCGCTAATAAAGCAGCCAGATCCTGTATTGTCAGCCGACTATTCATTGTCGCTTAATTCTTTTAGTTTAGATTTGATAGTAGCTCCCGGTTTAAATACCGGAACGAGCTTGGGTGGTACCAGATAACGCTTTCCATTTGCCGGATTGACAGAGATACGTTCAGCCTTCTTCTTTATTTCAAACAAGCCTAATCCTTGCAAATAAATAGCATCATTATCTACCAGTTTCGAACCAACCACAGAGCTAAAAGCAGACAGCATTTCGGTTACTTCCTGTGCAGTCCACCCCAGTTTTGCGGACAACTCTGTTATTAGCTCCTTGTTTTTCATACTTACCTCATCAATAGATTCAGCAGCGATATTAGTTATTTTTTTGTAAACAGACAAACTTATTAATGGTTTTTATATCAAAGAAACACTTTTCCGTAAAGGTCAAAAGCCTGTGATTCTTCGATATTTACGTTATAAAACTCTCCTGGATTTAGCGATAGTTGTTTAAAAACAACAACTTCCGGATCGACCTCCGGAGAGTCGAATTCGGTACGTCCGATATAACAATCTTCTTCCTCCCGGTCGATTATAATTTTAAAGGTTTGGCCTACTTTGGCCTCATTTATCTCGTTAGAGATCCTTTCCTGTATCCGCATCAGGTAGTCTAAACGTTCCTGTTTAACTTCATCAGGAATATCATCCGTATAATTCTTGAATGAATAAGTACCCTCTTCATGACTGTAAGCAAAAGCACCCATACGTTCGAAACGCACTTTCTTTACAAATTCGACCAATTCCTCGAAGTCCTGCTCCGTTTCACCCGGATGTCCCACCATTAATGTCGTTCGGAGATGGATGCCCGGAACTTCTTTCCGGATACGTTCAATCAATGCGTATGTTTCTTCCTTCGTGATATTACGACGCATCTTCTGTAACATATTGTCGCTGATATGCTGCAAAGCGATATCCAGATATTTACAAACATTATCACGCTCACGCATTACCCGCAACAGATCATAAGGGAAATGGGAAGGATAACCATAATGCAAACGAATCCATTCTACTCCGGGAATATCCGAAATACGTTCAACCAGTTCGGGTAATGCATATCTTTTATATATATCCAACCCGTAATAAGTCAGATCCTGGGCAATAACCTGAAATTCCTTTACTCCTTGTGCAACAAGCAGACGCACCTCCTCTTCTATCTGTTCCATCGGGATGGATTGATAGTGTCCGGTACTAATAGGAATGGCACAGTAGGAACAGGTACGATTACATCCTTCTGCAATTTTCAGGAAAGCATAATGTTTCGGGGTGGTCAACACACGGTCGGAAGCTAATTCACGATGATAGGATTTGCCGATATCGGATATGAGTTCCTTCCAGTTGAACTTTCCGTAAAAATGGTCTACTTCGGGTAACTCCTGCTTCATTTCTTCCAGGAAACGCTCGGTAAGACATCCCATCACATATAATTGACCTATCTTTCCTTTCTTCTTAGCTTCACCCAATTCCAGGATCATATTGATCGATTCTTCCTGGGCATCACCGATGAAACCGCAGGTATTCACTACAACGATCTCTCCGTTTATCTTATGTGGGTCATGTTCAACGGTATAGCCGTTTGCGACAAACTGACGCATCAACTGCTCCGAGTCGACCAGGTTTTTCGAACAGCCCAGCGTGATAATATCTACTTTATTTTTTCTCATCTTATCTATTACGAACAAAGAGTAACTAATTCCCCTCTTGAGAGGGGGAAGGGGTGTGTAAATCAGTATCAAACAACTATTATCACACACACCCTGCCCCCTCTCAAGAGGGGAAAAGTTACTCTTAAATATTATTCTCCAAATAATGAATTTACAAATTCCTTCTTGTTAAAAACCTGCAAATCTTCAATGCCTTCACCCAAACCGATATATTTTACCGGAATACGGAAGTGGTCGGAAATACCGATCACGACACCACCTTTAGCTGTTCCATCCAATTTAGTGACAGCCAATGCATTCACTTCGGTAGCTGCAGTAAATTGTTTAGCTTGTTCAAAGGCATTCTGTCCTGTTGAACCGTCCAATACCAGCAAAACTTCGTGAGGAGCATCAGGAATAACCTTTTTCATCACGTTCTTTATCTTGGTAAGTTCATTCATCAGGTTTATTTTATTATGCAAACGACCGGCTGTATCGATAATTACAACGTCGGCATCATTTGCTTTGGCAGAACTAAGTGTGTCGAATGCCACAGAAGCCGGATCGGAACCCATTTTCTGCTTTACAATAGGAACACCTACACGTTCACTCCAGATCACCAACTGTTCAACTGCGGCTGCACGGAATGTATCGGCAGCACCCAGGTAAACAGTTTTACCGGCTTTCTTGAATTGATATGCCAGTTTACCGATTGTAGTTGTTTTACCTACTCCGTTCACACCGACAACCATGATAACATAGGGCTTCTTATCTTCCGGGACAATAAAGCTTTCAGCATCTTCCGTGTTGTTTTCGGTAAGTAATGTCGCAATCTCGTCACGCAGCAAGGTGGTGAGTTCCTGAGTAGTGACGTACTTATCCCGGGCTACACGCTTTTCGATACGTTCGATGATCTTCAACGTAGTATCTACACCGACATCGGAAGTAATAAGTACCTCTTCCAGGTTATCCAATACTTCATCATCTACCTTACTCTTTCCGGCAATAGCCCTGGTAAGTTTAGAAAATACATTTTCTTTTGTCTTAGATAACCCTTTGTCTAAAGTTTCTTTTTTTTCTTTACTGAAAAAGCTAAAAATACCCATATATTAAATCCGCTTAATTTATTTCTGCTTAGAATGAGGCTGCTAAGTTACAACTTTTTTAGTTGACAGTGGACAGTTGACAGTGGAAAGTTATTTAAAAACATCTGTCAACTCAGCCGTTTCTTCCTTTATAGTCTTCGTAGTCGAACGTCCGATAAAGTACCAATTCATCGTCTTTACTCCAAAGAGCCAGTGACGGATGCGGTATTCCGTTAAACATCGAAGTCTTCACGATGGTATAATGAATCATATCTTCAAAAATGATCTTATCTCCGACTTTCAGAGGTTCGTCAAACGACCAATCCCCCATATAGTCGCCACTCAGGCAGCTATTTCCCCCAATACGGTAAGTCGGCTTTCCTTCCATCTTATCGGTTGCATTACGAATAACCGGCTTATAAGGCATTTCCAGGCAATCCGGCATATGGCAGGTAAATGAAGCATCTATAATGGCTGTTTTTATCCCATGATTTTCTACGATGTCCACCACGGTGGTCAACAAGAACCCGGTCTGCCATGCGAAAGCGCTTCCCGGCTCCATAATCAATTCCAAATCAGGATACTTAGCCTTGAATGATTGAAGTAATGATATTAAATGTTCGATATCATATCCTTTCCGTGTCATTAAATGTCCGCCTCCCATATTCAACCATTTGATATGCGGTAAAAAACGGCCGAAGCGTTTCTCGACTTCCGATAATGTTTTCTCCAGATCAAATGAAGTAGACTCACATAACGTATGAAAATGTAACCCTTCTACCCCTCCCGGCAATTTGTCGCCTAACAGGTCGGCAATAATTCCCATCCTCGAACCGGGTGCACAGGGGTTATACAGATCGGTTTCTACATCCGAATACTCCGGGTTAATACGTAAGCCGCATGAGATACGGTTTCCGTCTGCTTGCACCATCGGATAAAACCGCTCAAACTGCGATAATGAATTAAATGTGATATGACTACTGTACTTTAGTATAGCAGGAAAATCTGCTTCCGTATAAGCCGGTGAATAAGTATGTGCCGGACTTCCCATTTCCTCGAAAGCCAACTGAGCTTCAAATTTCGAACTGGCTGTCGAATATGGTATATATTCGCGGACGATCGGAAAAGATTTCCACAGGGCAAAAGCTTTAAAAGCTAGAATTATATTCACTCCAGCCCGTTCCTTTACGCTCTTGATAAGAGCCAGGTTGTTACGGAGCAGCTTCTCTTCCATCACATAACATGGAGATGGTATTACGTTGAAATTAATCATTTAGTTTCTTTATTCGTAAATAAATTACAAAGATAATGTTATATTCAGAATATCCCAGTATATTGAACAGAAGAAGATACTCACATTCTTACGTTTCACCCTTCACTGCTTCCATCTTCCTGATTGTGTATCGTCCTTGTATCTAGAATGTGAACCTATTTTACTATCGTCAAGCGGGCAAACTTCAATAATAATTGTTTTTGTCCAAAGTGAGTGAATGCCACCGTTGCCTTTGCATTGCCTCCATCTCCCTCGATAGCTATAACCTCGCCTTCACCGAAACGATCGTGCCGAACCTTAGCCCCGACAGATAAACCGGAAAGGTCGGATAAAGGTGCTGCAGACGTGGTAGGAGCCGAAGTTGCTGTTTCTACCTTTGTAAGACGTTGACGTTGCGCGGCCTGGGCAACAGGAGAAACAAAAGAGGGCTCCTCTTTTTCCACTGCCCGTGGTTGCTGGAAAGGAGATGCAAATGCCGGACGCTGAAACCGTTCGCGGGCCGCAGCAAAAGTATCTGACGACGTATCTGTCGGAAGTTCCAGGAATTGGACATCGATATCTTTCAGGAAACGGCTGGGGGAACACATGGCACTCTGTCCGTTCCGAAAACGGCTCTTGGCATAGGTCAGGACGCAATTCTCTTCGGCACGGGTAATTGCAACATAAAACAACCGGCGCTCCTCCTCTACTGCACGAGGATTATCTTTCGCCATTTGCGAAGGGAACAGATCTTCTTCCAGGCCTACCACAAAAACATTTCTGAACTCCAATCCTTTGGCTGCATGAACAGTCATCATAGTGACTTTATTAGCTTGTTCATCTTTATCGTTATCCTGATCCGTCAACAGGGAAACTTCAGAAAGGAAATCTGCCAGGGACACTTGCTCTATTCCTTCTTCGCGACGGAGTTCACAAAACTCTGCAATACCTTTCAGTAACTCTTGTAAGTTTTCCTGTTTACTGATCCCTTCCACCGAACGATCCTGAAAAAGTGTACTGACAATTCCGCTCTCCTTGACTACCATAGCAGCCATTTCTTCGGCAGACAAACGAGTATTCTGTTCAATGAACCGTTCGATCATTTCGCGGAAATCACTTAATCTTTTGGCTGTACCGCTATTGATCTGCAAACTGTAATCGATGGGAGCATTCAATACTGTCCAGAGGCTGACATTATTTTCTGTAGCAGCACTAACCAATTTGCCGACAGTCGTATCACCGATACCACGTGAAGGATAATTGATAACCCGCTTAAAAGCTTCTTCATCATGCGGATTAACGATCAGACGCAGATAAGAGATAATATCTTTTACCTCTTTACGCTGATAGAAAGACAGACCGCCATATATTTTATAAGGTATTCCTCTTTTGCGAAGCGCCTCTTCCAGAATACGTGATTGGGCATTTGTCCGGTACAGGATGGCAAATTCAGAATAATCATAATCCTTGCGCATCCGCATTTCATTGATCATAGCAGCCACAGCGTATCCTTCTTCATAATCCGAATAGGAAGAAGAAACACGGACTTTATTTCCCTGTTCTTTCTCCGAATACACATTCTTGAATATCTGTTCTTTATTTTTATGAATTAGGCTGTTCGCCGCATTCACAATATTCTGCGTAGAACGATAATTACGTTCCAGTTTAAAGATACGGCAACCCGGATATTGATTTTTGAATTGCAGGATATTATCGATATTGGCTCCACGGAAAGAGTAGATACTCTGTGCATCATCTCCCACCACACAAATACGGCGGTGTTGCTCACAAAGCTTCTGGACGATCAAATGTTGGGCAAAATTGGTATCCTGATACTCGTCGACCAATACGAACTGAAAAAAGCTACGGTATTTATCCAATACCTGCGGATGATCGCGGAACAGGATATTCGTTTGAAGCAACAAATCGTCGAAATCCATCGCTCCTGCCTGCAGGCAACGATTCTGATAACGTTTATATATTTCACGCAACAAAGGGACTTTCGAATCTATATCATGTTGCATCAACTCCTTGGACTGTTCGTAAGCCTTCCAGGTAACCAACGCATTCTTAGCATTCGAAATACGGCTTTGTATCATTCCGATACGATATACTTTATCGTCCAGCTGCATCTCTTTGATAATTGCCTTCAATAAACTTTTCGAATCGGCAGCATCGTAAATCGTGAAATTGGAAGGATAACCGATATGTTCTGCTTCATAGCGAAGAATACGTGAAAAGATCGAGTGGAACGTTCCCATCCACAACCGGCGTGCCGTCTGGTCACCGGTTATCCTGGCAATACGTTCTTTCATTTCACGTGCCGCTTTATTGGTAAAAGTAAGTGCCAGAATACTTTGAGGTGGCAACCCCAAATGTACCAGATAAGCAATCTTATAAGTAAGTACTCTTGTCTTACCGGAACCGGCGCCGGCAATCACCAGCGACGAGCCCTCGTTATATATAACAGCTTCGCGCTGACTATCATTCAGTTGATCCAGATATTTTTCCACGTACCTTCTCTTTTTAGGAATACAAAGGTACTAATTTTTATTTATCCGAATCTTACAATAAATTCTTATCTTCGGGCGTTAATAAAAGAAAAACGATGAACACACGGTTAGCAGCAAATCTATCGGTTATTTTTACAGCCTGCCTGCTTGTACTATCATTCAGTTTCGGCTTTCACAATTATTCGGAAACACAGAAAGCAATCGTTTCGGATCTGAACCAGGCATTGCAACAGACCATTATGCAAAATTCCGAACAATGGATGAATCAGGATACACTCAAGACTTATTCACGCTTGTCTGCCCTTTTCGGAAATCCGGTTTCTATCGAGAGTTATAATAAAGATTTTGCCGAAGCATTGAAGTTTGAACAACTGAAAGAGAAAAGCGGTATTATCGTTCACGTAAAAAATAAGAAAGCGACGGATAAATCTGTCACATACGTAACTCTTGAAAAAGATCAGACACAGAATTACCTGGAAAGCGATACCGTTATCTGGCTGAGTGCTAATTTAAATCTCCCCGAAGCATCACAGGAAGAATTAGGAATTTCTTTTCAAGGATATATAAATTATTCGACTAAGGATATTCTGGCACTTACAGACAAACGGATTCCTTTAGTACTACTGATAGCTGCTATCTTATCCGGAGCCCTTTCTATCTTTTTATTTCGTCGCAGAAGCACAAGTCTGCCACAAGAAGAGAAAACTCTGGTTTTCGGTAATCTTACATTTTCTTGTCACCATGCCTGCTTCTATAAAGAAGACCGGGAGAAATTGAAACTTACTCCGCAACAATATAAGATCATGGAAATGTTTTTCCTTTCCTCCTCTCATATCCTGCCCAGAGCAGATATCTGTGATACGCTATGGCCGGGTAAAAACAATGCCGACGAAACGCTGAACACTTTGATCCGCCGCCTGCGTCCGTTGGTGGAGGATAACAGCAATCTAAAAATAACGACCGACAGAGGAAGAGCTTATCAGTTGGAAATAAAAGAAAGCCTTGCGGTATAAAAGTTATTCATTTTATATTTATGAAACACATACATATTATTCTTTTCGCTCTTTGCAGCCTCTGTTGCATAACACCGTTGGAAGCTGCCCGTTTATTAGAAATTCTGCTTACCCGGCTGTTATTCAAAGATGAATATCAGGAATTGCTGTATTTATCAAAGATTCGAATGAGAGGTTAATATCCGAAACGTTCAGCCGCCTTTTCCATCTGTTCGATGATGGCAACTCCGAAAGGACAATTCGTTTCACATTGTCCGCAAGCGATACACTCAGAGGCATGATGCGTAAGAACCTTATAATGTTCCCGTACCGTTTCCGGTATATCATTTTGTGCGATGGTCAGATTGTAATATTTATTGACACTGGCTACGTCTATCCCGACAGAACACGGAGCACAATGACCACAATACATGCAATGCCCCTGCCAGCTGAATTTTTCCATTCCTGCCATAACCGACGCATAATCTTTCTCTACTTTTGTAGCACTGCACCAATTTACTGCAGCCTGTATCTCTTCCTTATTTTTACATCCGATCATCACCGCAGCGACACCGGGACGCGTCAGGGCATATTCAATACATTGCGCAGGGGTCATAGCTATTCCGAACGGAGAATTTATTTCACTTAATAAGTCTCCCCCGCCATACACTTTCATAACATCTATTCCTACGCCTCTCTGTTCGCATAACTCATAGAGTTTTTCCCGGTCGGGATCTATATTATGCAAAGCATGGGCATAGTTTTGGTCAGCCCATAGATCCTCAATATCTTCACTGGCCGGTTGCATGTCATAACAAGGATTGATAGAAAAAAGCAGAACATCGATCAGACCGGTTTCTACGATTTTACGTGCTATCACAGGATTATGGCTACTCACTCCGAGATGACGTATCCGACCTTCTTTTTTCAATTGTAAAGCCAGTCGGATGACAGGGCCGTTGAACACTTCCAGGAAGTCCTGCTCGGCATCTATATAATGGATCATTCCGACATCCAGGTAATCCGTATTCAATTGTATCAACTGGTCGTTGAAAGAGGTCTTCGCTTTTTCCACATCACGGGTACGAAGGTATTGTCCGTCTTCCCAGGCCGTACACAAATGTCCCTGGATGATAAACTGTTCGCGACGACCAGTCAGCGCCTTGCCGATATTGCTCCGCAGATCCGGATTAGAACTATATATATCGATAAAATTAATGCCTTTATCGATGGCAAAATCTATTCCGTCACGAACCTGTTCTTCCGTCTGCCCCATAAAACCTTCGCATCCCAACGAGATAGCACTGACGGACAATCCTGTATTTCCCAATGATCTGTATTCCATAATCGCTCTAAATAAAAAATCTTTTCAAAGATATTAAACTATTATTCAATTAATTATTTTTCATGCTACAAAAGTAACTGGTCACAAAGAGATTCTTTGTAGACGAATTACAGGTAATATAACCCAAATTACAGATTATGTTCTCTCAAGTTCTCCGGAAAAGGTAACAATACATATAGATTTATTCGTATTTTTACAAGCGTACCAGGAAAACAAAAACAGTATGAATGAAAATCAACAACCGAAATGGCTCGAATGGGCGAAAGAATTGCAGTTCATTGCGCAAGCAGGATTAACTTATTCAAAAGATGCTTTTGATATTGAACGTTTTGAACGTATCAGGGAGATATCTGCCGAGATACTGAGTCTACAAAGTGGCTTGCCTTTAGAGAAAATAAAAAACTTATTCTGCAATGAAGAAGGTTTTCAAACGCCCAAACTCGACAGCAGGGCGGCTATCTTTAAAGACAACAAAATATTGCTGGTAAAAGAAAAGAACGGCACCTGGTCTTTGCCCGGTGGCTGGGTCGACGTAAACCAAACCATAAAAACAAATACAGTGAAGGAAGTAAAAGAAGAGGCCGGATTGGATGTCGAAACCATCCGGATAATAGCTGTACAGGATCGAAACCTCCACAACCTGCCTCCGTACGCCTATAATGTCTGTAAAGTTTTTGTCCTCTGTGAAGTAAAAGGCGGAGCTTTTCAGCCGAACATAGAAACAGTAGAAAGCGGATATTTCAATCTCGATGAAATTCCTCCGTTAGCAGAAGAAAAGAATAATAGAGAACAGGTAGAGATGTGTTTTGCAGCGTATCATGATAAAGATTGGGTGGTACAATTCGACTAAATCTTACCTAAAAACAACTCATATTATATGAAAACCAACTATCAAAGATTCTTATCGGGTGAATACTGTAACCGGCTTGATAAAGAAGTTTTGGATATGATTATCCGAAACAAAAGATTGCTTTCAAAATTTAATGCGACAGACATTTCCGATGTAGCAACTAGAACGGAACTCTTGCATAATATGTTCGGAAAAGTAGGTAAGCACGTTAGTGTAGATATTAATTTCCATTGCGAATGCGGGAAGCATATCTTTATTGGCGATAAAGTTGTTATCAATATGAACTGTACTTTTTTAGACGACAATATTATTACGATCGGAAATAATGTATTGATTGCTCCCAACGTACAATTATATACAGCAACACATCCGGTAGCCGCCAACGAAAGGTTTGTAGAAGACTGGGACGAAAGTTCTGGAGAACTCTTTTTCAGAACCAAAGCCCTTCCGATCACCATCGGCGATTATACCTGGATCGGTGGCGGCACAATCGTCCTGCCGGGTGTTACGATTGGAGACAATTGCGTTATCGGAGCCGGAAGCGTAGTCACCAAATCGATTCCGGCCAATAGTATTGCAGTAGGAAACCCATGTAAAGTTATTAAAGAATTGTAATACTCAATCTGCGACTATCCCCACCGTCACGAAACTCACAAAGATAAATACCCTGCCAAGTTCCCAGGTTCAGACGATGATTTTTTATCGGAATAGTTACGGACGAACCCAACAATGAGGCTTTGATGTGGGCAGACATATCGTCATCCCCTTCCAACGTATGGGTAAAGTAAGAAGCTCCGTCGGGTACCAACTTATTGAAAAAAGTATTGAAGTCGTGACGGACAGACGGATCTGCATTCTCATTCAAGGTAAGTGCGGCAGAAGTATGTTTGATAAATACAAACAACAGGCCGCTTTCCGGCAATTCGGGCAAGTGGGAAACAATATTCCGCGTAACTAAATGAAAGCCTCTGTTACAATGAGGTAATTGTATATCGAATGTTGTAGCCATAATCTATCATCTATTTATTCTTCCTGCAATCCTTCCAGATAACGTTCCGGTGACAAACCGATACGTTGCATAAAACCGGCAAGGGCACTAAAGTTCAATTCTTCTTTTTCACTGTTGAGTAAAGTTACTTTACAGATAACATTCAGCGGCAAAGAAATGGGAACGAAAGGTCTCAGTTGCCCGTCCTCATACCGGTAACCGGCATCGACCGGACTACGAAGGAGCGCCAAACGCCATTCTTTTTCCGCTGCACACGACGGTTCCTTTACTTCCAGACAAGCATTACATAAAAGCGAGAAGAAATGGGAATCGGATGTAAAACCACTGTGTTCATCATCGAAAAAGAACTTATCGTATTCACGTTCCATCTGCGTAATAAAGTTATCGAGTACCTGTCTTTCATCGTATTTACAACGAACCAGGAACATGTTTTCGAAAAGGCAATATTCCGCCAGTTGCTCATAATCGAAAGACAAACGCAGGTAGGGTTGTTTAGCGGACTTTACCTTTTCCGGGAGCTCCGTTTCATTTTCATAGAAAGACAATTTATAAATATCCATTTCCGGTCCGATCAGCAGACGACGCTTCTCACGGAAAAAAGGAATAGCCTGTTTACTCTCTTCTGCCGGAATTCCTTTTTGTATTTCATACGCTTCTATCGCCTTCCGGAGTAGCGACAATCCATATTGATATTCTTCCAGAGGAACGGTATACAATAAATTATCAGCCTGTAAAATAAGTGCCGGTTCTCCGGTTGCCCCCATGCATCCTTCGACAAAGGAATGCAATGATATATAAGCATATAATTCCATTAAATTAATATTTTTTACGGGCAAAGATACACTATAATTCAGAGAATTACTACCTTTGTTACATCTATAAACAATTCTAATAACCAATTACAACAAAATGAAACGTCGTGATTTCTTAAAGACCAGTGTAGTAGCTGGTGCCGCATTATCCATAGACTTTAAAGGGCTGCAAGCCGCATTGTCAACCAACACCATGACAGTAGAGCAGGCTCCAGAAATGGTTGCTGTGATGGGTGGCGAACCTGAGGCTATGCTTGATAAAGCATTGGAGACCCTGGGGGGAATCGGTAATTACATCAAGAAAGGGCAAAAAGTGGTTATCAAACCGAACATCGGATGGGACCGTACACCGGAACTGGCAGGGAATACCAACCCGCAGCTTATCAAAGCATTGGTAAAAAAATGCCTGGCTGCCGGGGCTGAGAAAGTAACTGTTTTCGACCATACCTGCGATAACTGGCAGAAATGTTATGAAAGCAGTGGTATAGCTGCTGCCGTGAAAGAAGCCGGAGGTATTATCATGCCGGGTAATGACGAAAAGTATTTCAAAGAAGTATCCATCCCCAACGGAGTAAAAGTAAAGTCTGCCAAGATACACGAAGCACTGATCGAAGCGGACGCTTGGATCAATGTGCCTATCCTGAAGAATCATGGCGGGGCAAAACTTTCCTGTGCCATGAAGAATTATATGGGTATCGTATGGGACCGTCGTTTCTTCCATCAGAACGACTTGCAGCAATGTATCGCCGACATCTGTACCTGGCAAAAGAAACCGGTTCTGAATATCGTGGATGCTTACCGTATGATGCATCAGAACGGACCGCAGGGCAAAAGTGCAGCCGATGTAGCGACATTGAAATCAATGATCGTATCTCCTAACATCGTTGCAATCGACACGGCAGCCCTCGCTTTATTCAACCAGGTAAAGAAACTGGACATGGAAGCTGTAAGCCATATCGGTAAAGGCGAAGAGCTTAAACTGGGATCAACGGATTTGAAGAAGATCAATATCAAACGTATTAAAATATAAATGAAGCGACCTAATTACTTAAAAGGACTGCGGGTACTCCTCGCAGCCCTGTTTTTTATACCTATACTTCTTTTCTTTCTGGACTTCACGAATAAGATGCCGGTCGACGTACACAAGTTACTGCATGTACAGTTATTACCGGCTATTCTTGGGGGCATGTTCGGGATTGTTGCCGTATTGTTTCTCCTGACATTGCTATTCGGACGTATCTACTGTTCGGTATTATGTCCTGCCGGAGTTTTTCAGGATATCATCAACCGCCTGTTCTGCATAGGAAAAAAGAAGAAAAAAGGGGTGCGGCGATTTAAATATCATAAGCCATTAAACAGGGTACGATATGTGCTGCTGGCGGCAACTGCGATAACAGCCTTGCTGGGATTCTCCGGTTTATGCCTGTTACTCGATCCGTATAGTAACTTCGGACGCATTGCGGCAAACCTGTTCCGCCCTTCTGTTATGTGGGGGAATAATGTATTGGCCGACTGGCTGATGAAGATGGATAACTATTCATTGTTCCATGTAACGATCAGTACGGTAAGTATTGCCGGCCTGGTGTCCGGTATTGTGGCTCTGGTTGTTTTTGCCGTTTTGGTTATTTTCCGCGGACGTTTGTTTTGTAACTCATTATGCCCGGTAGGTGCATTGCTTAGCCTGGTGTCACGTTATTCATTCTTCCGTATTTCATTCGATAAAGAGGCTTGTACCCATTGCGGAAACTGTGAACATACCTGCAAAGCAGAAGCGATCGATACCAAGAATCTGACAGTCGATACTTCTCGTTGCGTGGATTGCTTCAACTGCGTTTCTTCTTGTGCCAAAGGCGGATTACAATACCGTTTCAACCCTCCTTTCAGGAAAGGTGAAAAGAGGATTGCCGAAGCTACCATGAATATGGAAGCGGAACAGCAACCGGCAGTAAACAGCCGCCGTACTTTCCTGGCTACCGGAGCAACTGTTGCGGCTACCCTGCCGATTGTATCGGCTATTGCGGAAGGTGTCGGACAATGCGAAGGACACGGACAGGGAAGTGGGCATGGAAAAGGAAAAGGACGCAAAAAATGGCCGCCCATCACCCCTCCCGGATCATTGAGCCTGGAGCGTTTCAAAGACAAATGTACCGGATGTCATATCTGCGTCGTGAAATGTCCGAGCCAGGTATTACGTCCTGCCGGACTGGAATATGGTTTCGACTATCTGTTGAAGCCTCGTATGGCCTATATCAATAGTTATTGTAACTACGAGTGTACAGTTTGTTCGGAAGTTTGCCCCACCGGAGCCATCCGGCCTATTGCGGTGGAAGAAAAAAAATCGTTGCAGGTAGGTATTGCCACTTTCTTTATCAACCGTTGTATTGTGAAGACAGAAGGGACTGACTGCGGTGCTTGCTCCGAACACTGTCCGACACAGGCCGTACACATGGTGCCTTATGAAGGGACACTGACCATTCCGCAGGTAAACCCTGACTTGTGTGTAGGTTGTGGCGGATGCGAATCGATTTGTCCGGTACGTCCGATGCGGGCCATTATCGTGAAGTCGAATGTAGTGCATCAGACCATTGTTTTGCCGGAAGAGGAAGAAGTCAAAAACGTAGAAGTCGATGACTTCGGATTCTGATAGAAAAATACTACCTTTGCTGCAAATTTTGCAGAATGAAATTCGAATTACAACACAACGATACTAAAACAAATGCAAGGGCGGGCTTGATTACTACCGATCACGGGGTAATCGAGACGCCCATTTTTATGCCTGTCGGAACACAAGGCACAGTAAAAGGCGTCCACATGACCGAGTTGAAAGAGGATATCAATGCCCAGATCATCCTCGGTAACACCTATCATCTTTATCTGCGTCCGGGTCTTGAAATTCTGGAGAAAGCAGGCGGATTGCACAAATTCAATACATGGGACCGTCCTATCCTGACCGATAGCGGAGGTTTCCAGGTGTTCTCGCTTTCCGACAATCGTAAATTGCATGAGGAAGGTGCCGAATTCCGTTCGCATATCGACGGTTCGAAACACCTCTTCACCCCGGAAAAAGTAATGGATATCCAACGTATCATCGGTGCCGATATCATTATGGCTTTCGACGAATGTTGTCCGGGAGATGCCGATTACGATTATGCCAAAAAATCATTGGGACTGACCGAACGTTGGCTGGACCGTTGTTTCGAACGCTTCAACTCTACCGAACCGAAATATGGCTACGGACAATGCCTCTTCCCCATCGTGCAAGGTTGCGTATATCCTGACCTGCGTCGTCATGCTGCTGAAAATGTAGCAAAGAAAGGCGCTGACGGAAATGCCATCGGTGGTCTGGCTGTCGGCGAACCGACGGAGAAGATGTACGAAATGATCGAGGTTGTCAATGAAATATTGCCCAAAGACAAGCCCCGTTACCTGATGGGAGTCGGTACGCCGATCAACCTGCTGGAAGCGATCGAGCGCGGTGTGGATATGTTCGACTGTATCATGCCGACCCGTAACGGACGCAACGGGCAGATCTTCACGCAATATGGCACGATCAACCTGCGTAACAAGAAATGGGAAGACGACTTCTCCCCTGTCGATCCGGATGCACACTCGTACGTGGATACGCTTTACAGCAAAGCATATCTGCACCATCTGATCAAAGTGAACGAACTGCTGGGTCTGCAGATCGCTTCTATCCATAACCTGGCTTTTTACCTGTGGCTGGTAAAAGAGGCACGCAAGCATATCATAGCCGGCGACTTCGTCACATGGAAAAGCGGCATGGTACAGCAACTAAACAATCGGTTATGACTATACATCCAATGATCCTATTAAGGAACGCAGAAAACGTTGGACGCCTCTAATTACCAAATAAAATTGAAAATGAATTTTAAATTAAAACGGATAGACTGGTATATCATCAAGCAATTTCTCGGAACGTATGTTTTCGCGCTTATTCTGATTATCTCTATCTCGGTAGTTTTCGATATAAACGAGAAGATCGACAAGTTCCTGAAGCCCGATGTACCTTTGCAGGCAATCATCCTGGATTATTACATGAACTTCATACCGTATTTTGCCAACCTGTTCAGTTCGCTGTTCACGTTTATTGCGGTAATCTTTTTTACCTCCAAGCTGGCAGACAACTCGGAGATCATAGCCATGCTTGCCAGCGGGATGAGTTTCCGCAGGCTTATGTTGCCGTATGCCATTTCGGCCGGGATCATTGCGACTGCAAGTTTTATATTAAGTGCCTTCATTATTCCTCCGGCCAATATTACGCGTATCGATTTTCAGAATAAATATATCCGAAACAAAAAGGTGGAGTCTGCCCGCAATATCCAGATCGAAGTGGAGCCGGGTGTGATCGCATATTTCGACCGTTACGACTCGCGTCCGAATATGGGTTACCGCTTCTCGCTCGAACATTTCGAAGGAAAGAAGCTGATCTCCAAACTAACGGCCAACTCCATCAAATACGACTCTTTGTATAAATGGACTGTCATCGATTATATGATCCGCGACTTTGAAGGAATGCGCGAACATATCTCCGAGGGCTCCCGTAAGGATACGACACTGACGATCATCCCGTCCGACTTCCTGATCTCCGCAACCGACTGTGAAACGATGACATCGCCGGAACTGGCCACCTATATCGATCGTCAGAAAACACGCGGTATCGGGAATATACAAACTTTCCAGATCGAATATCACAAGCGTTTTGCCTCTATCATGGCAGCGTTTATCCTTACCTCCATCGGAGCCTCCCTTTCATCGCGCAAGATCAAAGGAGGAATGGGACTGAACATCGGTATCGGCCTGGCATTAAGCTTCTCATATATCCTGTTTACGACCGTCACATCGACCTTCGCCATTAACGGCTATGTAAGCCCGATGGTAGCCGCCTGGATTCCTAATATTCTTTATACGTTTATTGCAATTTATTTGTATCAGAAGGCACCGAGGTAAAGGACAACTGAACTATAAAAATGAAAGGGTTTCGTATCAGATACGAAACCCTTTCTTATTTTATTAAATTATATTCAGATTACTCAAAATACAACTTCGAACTCATCCACAATCAAAGTACTTCCGGCTGCACCCTTAAACTTGTCGCCATCTTTACTGGATGAACAAACCAGAGCTAACTTATACAATTTGGTTGCATCATAAGTTTTACCTTCCTCGAATTTGAATTCAAGGCTAAATGGTGTGTATTCAGCTTTAGCACTACCATCTTTCAATTCTGCTACAGCAACAATTTTGTCAGAATCTCCGATGTTATGACCTGTCAAGGATTCACTTTCATTAGATACTTCATATAATACACCTTTGATGCTACATTCATCTTTCAACTCGGGATGTTCTACAATGTTATTTTTGTCAGAACCATCCAAATATAATTCACCTGGAGTGTACTTATAATACCCATTAAAGAGCAACGGTTTTTTATCACACATAATACCAAACTTCGTACTGCTCAACTGATCCATAATATTCAGAACAAAGCTACCGGTAAACAATGAACCTGACGTAATTACAGGAGCCATACCCAAACCTGCGCCCTTTGTATAAAGAGTTACCAATTTCACGGCAGCTGCACCTTCTTTTGCATCATCTGTTTGCAAAACAGGGAAACCTCCTTCAAAAGCGCCTCCGCCGGCCATAGGAAGGTTTACCAGAAAATCAGCTCCACCATTACTTGAGTCTAATTTATCTAAAGGAGTCGGGGTCATGTATTTTTTAGGATTATCACCTTTTTCAACCCACTCGTCAAAAGAAAATTTCAGAACTTTACCACTAACGGATACAGTATATTTTGCCGTTACAATTCCATCCTCAGATGTCACAGTATAAGTCACAGGTGATGAAAAATCCTGGGCTACTCCACTGGCGGGACTAACTGTTGCTTTATCCGAAACTTTGATTGTAGGAACTAATGCTGCTAATACTTCCGGCTGAATATCTTCAGCAACCATAAAAGTAATGTTAGTGCCATCGATAATCGGCTGCTTTGTTACCGCTTCATGGGCGAAAGTAAACTCCGTAATCTTCGCTTCCGAGCTCTGGTCGGCCGCCAGCTTCGTACCGCTAAAGTCTACTTTGACTGTGATGGCTGCACCTGCCTGGGTTGCTTTTACGTCGATTACCATTTCGAGCTTTTCGCCAACGATCGTTCCGTTCATTACAACATCACAATCGCCAATCAGAGGTAAAGACAACGTTTGTTCGCCATCGAACTTACAAGCGTTTTCACCCTGCATTTCTGCATTACATTTATCGACAGAGATGTTTCCGAGAGCCATCTGACCGAAACTAAAATTCTTCAGTTCCATCTTGATCTGGTTATCACCGACTTTGGTTACATACACTTTCTGGGGAAGGCCTTTGCCCACATTTGTTCCGTCCAAATCGACATCCAGAGCACCTTTATACACTCCGTCAAATCCTGTTCCGATCGGTTCCGTCTTGTCGTCATCGCTACAACCGATGAACAAATTCAGCATACAAAGCATGCTGAATACATACAGTAATTTTGTTCTCATAAATTTTTGTTAGTAAACTAATACCATTTAATTAATAAAAATTTTTACTCAAAAAACACTTGCGAAGATACGGATTATTTTTGAGAAAGCATTTTTATCCGGTTTTTATGATTTTCCGGTTTTAATTGCTTACTTTTAAGTCGTCTCATTGTGAGAAACATTGAAAAACGCATTTTGGAGGTTTCTCACTGTGAAAATCGTCCAAAAACATATTTTGAAACTTTCTCATGGCGAAAAAACATTGTTTTTTTGATTTTGAAGCTTTTTCAACGTGAGAGTTCTTTTTTTTCCGAATTTGAAACTTTCTTACAGTGAGAGAGCTTCGCAAAGAAAATTTGGAACTTTCTCACAGTGAGAAACGTCTTTTTCTATTAATATAATCTTAATTGTAACCGATCATGAAAAAAATTGCAAAGATTACTTATCTGGTTCAAGCCCGCAACGGCGAGCATTACAACCTGCAGGAAATGCTCCTGCAAATCGTTTCCTCCGAATTCGCAACCAAATACGGACTGGCCCAGTTACGTGACAACTACATGTCATTGTTCGTTAAGGAAGACGAAGCATATCTTCAATCTCAGGCTTTTGCGGAGACGAAAGAAATCGAGGAAAGCGATTCGATACGCGATAAGCGTCTGCGTCATATTGAACTCACTGTCCAGTCTAAGGAATTGAGTTTGACAGCAGCCGAAGTAGAAGCGGCCGCGAAAGTAGCTTTCGCCATGAAACCGTATGTAGGTGCTGCCAGTAAACCTTTCAGCGAAAATTCGGCAATGGTGACCGACCTGGTGAAAAAACTGCAATCTCCGACGTATTCCTCTTATGTAGAAACGCTGGGACTGACCGATGCTGTAGCTAACCTGAAAACGACTAACGAAGAATTTATAGCCGTCTACTCACGCCGTGCCGACGAGAAACGGATACGTACCATTTCCGACAATCTAAAAACGATTCGCCCGCAGGTGGATGATGCGGCACGCCAGGTGTTCGATGCCATTAATGCGCTTTATCTGGTGAATGAATTGGTGGAGAAAGATAAAACAAAGGCGACTGAGATTGGCACTGTGATCGATGCTGTCAATGCGGAGATCGTGCAGTTCTCCGAAACATTGTCGCGCCGCGGCGTAGGGAAGAAAGCAAAAGTCGATCCCGATGATGACAAGCCTGTCATTCCTCCCGACGAACCGGGCGGTGACGGCGAGGATGATCGTCCGGTGATCGAATAACAAAAAAGAGAGGGTGAATCCAGACTTCATGTTGATTCACTCTCTCTTTTAATTTTATATCGACCGATCAAGCCATTATTTTTGTTTTATCAAATATAAAGTAGCATTTACATCGGTTGTAGTTGCCAATATTCCAGGGAGTTGTGCCATCAGGCCTTGATAAGCTTCAGGAATCACCCCCGCAATGATACGCGAGAACGGCTCGGCAGTCATCATACCCATAAGTGGCAATAACAGTTCTTTTTCAGCCTTGATTTGTGCAGTGCCATTAGCTATACTATAACTCAATGGAACACCGGCAGACAGATAAGTCATTAATCCTGTCAGAGGATTGTAGTCGGATTTGCTGCTGGCAACCAGATCCATGATCTGAGCAATATTCAACTGGACGTACATTTTACCATTTGCTATATAATACTGTGCCAAGTTGATCGGAGATGTAGCCCAGTCGGAAGCACTTGCTTTTTTATAAGAGGCTACGATATTGCCGTCTTCCTTATAAGTGATGCTTTGCAGAACACCTCCCAGTAATCCGGAAACCATTGTGTTTACATCCATTTCTGCAAGAAGATCTTCCACCTTAACATCTATGATTGTTCCGGCCGGTATATTAGGATTCATCATATTAGCATCGATTTTCAACGGCGTTTCAGCTTTCCAGACGATAGCCATCGGATAAGATCCAGTTGTCGGATTCATCGGTGCCAAAGTCCATGTACCAACTAAATCATTAGCCGGCATAGTTGCCTTTACCGACATTGTCAGTTTGTCTTTCTGAACTTCACCTGAATAAGTTGCTTTTACGCCGGCCGTACCGGTATATTCTCCTTCGAAAGTATATTTTTCACCGGAAAGTATCAGAGGGACATTAGAGATCGTTGTAGTAACTTCACCCGGAATAACGCCCGGAGCCATAGCCGGTGCTGCTGCCGTAGACTTCGGCATTAATTGGTCCAAAAGATCACCTAAACTGGAAAGACCTTTCATCGTAATAGTAGCAGTCTTACCATCTTTTGTATCGAAAGTAATTTCTTTACCTAAGAGCGGACTGTCGCTATACTTTAAATCTAACTTATCACCGCTATAAGCAGTATTCACATCCAAAACGTTCGGATTTTTCTCATCGTCGTCATCGCTACAAGCCGTGAAAAAGCTTAACGTACATAACACGGTAAACAAATACAATAAATTTTTCTTCATAACTCTCTTTTTTAATAAACAAAATCTCAATAATTAAGATTAATACCTTACAAATTAACGTCGCGAATATACTTATTATTTCATTACGCCAACCAAAAAATCAAAGGCTTAACATTACATCGCCCAAATCTTTAGCATTTATAACCAAAGAAAATCCGTGCCTCTTCAGGAGATACGGATTTTCCGAATGTAAGAGTATATCTACTATTACCCAGGTTACAATTTCATATGCGACCCGTCACAAAACGGTTGGTTCTTTGAATGGCCGCAACGGCAAATCGCCGTTCTTTCCATGATCATTTCTTTTCCATCGGGTGTGATCAGTTTTACCGGGCCTTTCACTAACAACGGACCTTTATCCATTGCTTTCAGTTCTACTAAAGGTTGTTCTTTGTTTTCCATAACTCTAATTCTATTGGTTTATACTTAAAAACTGTTTTGAATTTATTGTTTGGTTCACTTCTTGACAGATTTGAATGTAGTGCGTTGGTAGGGGCGGTTCGCGAACCGCCCTTACCAACGCACCGTCACAATGGAACAGGCAGGTTCGGCCGTAGGGGCGGGGTCTGCCCGCCCTTCTTCACCGGTTGTTATATTATTGTCGTAAAGGGTGGGCAACCCCCACCCCTACAAAACCTGTCATTTTGGTTCACCTTTTCCTACATCCGAGCGCGAAGCCCAATTATTCATTATTAATTATTCATTATTAATTGAAAAAGGTTCCCCTTTTACTCGACCACCAACATCTTGTCATTGACAGCGACTTTGTCGCCACCGACAATATAGACCTCCTTCACTACCCCGTCTATCGGGCTGCGTATCTCGTTTTCCATCTTCATGGCGACCAATACGCAAAGTGGAGTTCCCGCCGTCACTTCATCGCCGGGCTTCACATTCACTTTCAGGATCACGCCCGGCATCTGTGCAGTAATCACCTGGCGGCCGACAGCCACCGACTGGATACGCGACAGGCGCATCTTTTTCAGTTCATCGATCACCTGTACCTGGAAATAATCGCCTTTGTTCTTTACCTCGTACATGTCGTCAGACATATTGGATATCTGTACGCCGTGCGATTTATGATTGAGGATGATCGAATAGATGCTATCCCCTCCCACATTGTAATCTACATTATATATTTTGCCGTTTACGGAGACTTTCTTTACCGGGCCGTCTTCCAGTATTTCCACCTTGAATTCGGTGTCGGGCATATCATTTACTGTTGCGAAATAGGTTGCTAATGCTTTTGACATAATCAGATCCTCCTTTTAATAGTTATTGGCAGTCATCTGCAGTTTACCGTAATATTTCCATAAGGATTCGCCTACCAACGGGACTGTCGTCATACGGGCAGAGGCCTCTTTCTCCTGTTCGAAATGCTTGATGGCCGCAGCAATTACGGCAACCAGCGGGTCGTTGTTCTGACGACGTTTCAGATCTTCCTTATCGAACTTGGTGTCGATAAAAGTGGTATCGTAATTCCCTTTCAGGAACGTCTCGTTACGCAAGACACGCTGATGGAACGGGATCGTCGTTTTAATCCCCAGAATCTTATATTCCCGCAACGCACGTGCCATATTGGAGATAGCAGATTCACGGTTACGTCCCCAGGTACACAACTTGGCGATCATCGGGTCGTAATGTAAAGAGACTTCAAATCCGGCATAAGCGGCACTATCCAGACGCACATTACGTCCTTCGGGTGCTTCACGAACCTTAATGATACCCGGCGAAGGCATAAAGTTGTTTTCCGGGTCTTCCGCATAGATACGGCATTCGATAGCGGCTCCCTTGAATTCTACATCTTCCTGTTTGTATGGTAACGGATTACCGGCAGCCACCAGGATCATATCGCGTACCAGATCGACCCCCGTAACCTCTTCCGTCACCGGATGTTCCACTTGCAGACGGGTATTCATCTCCAGGAAATAGAAGTTCTGGTCTTTATCCATCATAAATTCCAACGTCCCGGCACTATAATAACCGATCTTCTTACAGGCTTCCACCGCCACGGCCAGCATCTTCTTGCGCGTCTCTTCCTTTACAAAAGGGGACGGCGATTCCTCGATCACTTTTTGGTTACGGCGTTGGATAGAGCATTCACGTTCATACAAATGGATCACATTCCCATATTTATCACCTAAAACCTGCACTTCGATATGATGCGGATTCTCAATATATTTTTCAATGTAAATAGCATCATTCCCGAATGAATTCCCGGCTTCGGAACGCGACAGACGGAAAGCTTCTTCCAGTCCTTCTTCATCACGGACCAGACGCATACCTTTACCGCCTCCGCCGGCCAATGCTTTCAGCATGATCGGATAACCGACCTCTTTAGCCACCTTGCGCACTTCGGCTATATTGTTAACCGGCTCTTCAGTTCCGGGAACGACAGGCACGCCGGCTGCTTTCATAATCTTGCGAGCCTCAGTCTTGATTCCCATTTTGGCAATAACATCGGCACTCGGACCAATAAATATGACGCCTTCTTCTTCACATCTGCGGGCAAAATCTGCATTTTCAGACAGAAAACCGTATCCCGGATGGATAGCGGCACCGGTCTTCTTGGCGATTGCCAGGATCAGGTCGGGTTTCAGATAGGAAGTGTCTGTTTCATCTTCCGAGATACAGTAGGCTTCTTCGGCATACCGTACATGCAAGGCACCCCGGTCAACATGTGTATAGATCGCAACGGTCGGTATATTCATTACGCGGCAGGTACGAAAGATTCGCATCGCAATTTCGCCGCGATTGGCTACCAATACTTTCTTAATCATAATCGTTCGCGTATTAAAGTGGTAAATTGGAATGTTTCTTAGGCGGATTGGATTGCCGTTTATTAGCCAGCAGTTCGAAACTGCGGATCAGGCGGGCACGTGTTCCCGACGGTTCGATGATCTCGTCTACATAGCCCAGTTCGGCTGCCCGGTAGGGATTAGCGAATTTCTCACGGTAATCATCCTGCAATTCCTTGCGTTTCTTCTCTACATCCTCGGCCTTTTTCAGTTCTTTGCGGAAAAGGATATTCACGGCACCGTCCGGTCCCATTACAGCGATCTCGGCAGTCGGATATGCGAAATTGATATCACCGCGGATATGTTTGGAGCTCATTACATCATAGGCTCCACCGTATGCTTTGCGGGTAATCACCGTTACCTTTGGCACAGTTGCCTCGCAATAAGCATACAACAACTTGGCTCCGTGACGGATAATTCCTTCATATTCCTGGTTAACACCCGGAAGGAATCCCGGCACATCCACCAATGTCAATAACGGTATATTGAAAGCATCGCAGAAACGGACGAAACGGGCCGCCTTTACCGATGAATTGATATCAAGCGTTCCGGCCATGACGGATGGTTGATTGGCTACAACACCAATTGTTTTTCCATTCAACCGGATATATCCGACAACGATGTTCTTGGCGTATTCTTCCTGTACTTCAAAAAAATTATGATCGTCGGCTACCGATTCGATCAGTTCTTTCATATCGTAAGGCTGATTCGGATTGGTCGGGATCAGATTATTCAGCTGTTCGTCGATCCGGTTCGCACTATCGGTTGTCGGGATGAACGGAGGTTCTTCCATATTATTACTTGGAAGGAATGACATGAGTTCGCGTATCTTCAGGATACAATCCATATCGTTATCCCCCGTAAAATGTGCTACACCCGAACGGCTGCTGTGTACTTCCGAGCCTCCCAATTCCTGCATCGTCACTTCTTCCTGTGTCACACTCTTTACCACTTCCGGTCCCGTAATAAACATATAGCTGGAATCTTTCACCATAAAGATGAAATCGGTCAGAGCCGGTGAATAGACTGCACCTCCGGCACACGGTCCCATGATCGCACTGATCTGCGGAATAACTCCCGATGCCATCGAGTTGCGCAAAAAGATCTCTGCATAACCGGCCAGCGAGCGTACGCCTTCCTGAATACGTGCTCCGCCCGAATCGTTCAGACCGATCACCGGTGCACCCAATTGCATCGCCATATCCATGATCTTACAGATCTTCCGTGCGTATGTCTCGGAAAGAGCACCGCCGAATACTGTAAAATCTTGGGCAAAGACAAATACCGTACGTTTACCTATCAAGCCGTAACCTGTCACTACCCCATCGCCCAGCGGACGCTGTTTTTCCAGTCCGAACTCTGTACAACGATGGGTTACAAATTTGTCGACTTCAACAAAGCTTCCTTTTTCAAGAAGTAATTCGATTCTTTCACGGGCAGTCAGTTTACCCGCTGCATGTTGTTTTGCGATACGGTCTTCGCCGCCTCCCAGCTCTGCCTGATGGTTCAGTGCTGACAATTGTTCAATTTTCTCTTTCATGGCGATTGTCGGTTTATTGTTTGATGAACTTTAATTTTAACTATGGTGACATATACAAAAGTAAGAGTAACATTCCTCTTAAACTGTATCATATATTACACAGCATATATTCCATGATCTTAACGCCTTTACAAGATAAACATTTGAAGGCACGAAAGAGTTACAGAAATCGATCGAATTTATCAATGTATTTATTGACAGAATTTATATAGTGGAACTTATAGGGTACAAAAAAACCTCTCAACCCCAATAAAATGAAGTTGAGAGGTCAAAGTAATGAACAAAAACAATCTTTTAGCAAGACTTGCTTGTCATAATATCTAATACCAATTTATCTGTTTCTTCCATTCCGCGGGAACCTATCGCTGTCAGGTTCGAAATGCATTTATCCACATCTTCGTCGATAATACCTTCAACAGGGGTTACCACCTTATTCTCCATTGCCATCAATGCAGAGATCATAGCCGTAGAAACACCACTCGAAACCTTCAGTGCACAACTGGGTTTGGCCCCGTCGCAAATCATCCCCGTAATATTTCCGATCATATTCTTGATCGCGAACGAAATCTGTGTCTTACTACCACCCATCAGGTAAGTAATACCACAACTGGAACCGGTAGCCGCAACTACACAACCGCAAAGGGCAGACAACCGTCCGAGACTTTGCTTAATATAAATGACCATCAGATGGCTAAGTGTCAGGGCGCGTATCAGCTGTTCTTCCGTACAATTGATATCTTCAGCAAAAGACAAAACCGGTAATGTGGCCGCAATACCCTGGTTTCCGCTACCGGAGTTGCTCATAACCGGGATCATCGCTCCGTCCATACGGGCATCGCAAGCTGCAGCCGTCATTGTCAACATATGTGTATAGGCTGAATCACCCATATATTTCCGTCCGTATTCTCCGGATATAGTTTTACTGACGGTATGCCCGTAATGGCCTTTTATAGAGGCCTGTGCGGCATTCTTATTCAGTTCGGCTGTTTCAAGGATAAAACGAATTTCGTCGAGCGGCATTTCCATCGCAAATTCGTAAACGGTAGAGAAGGATAATTTTAATTCTTCTTCATGACATACAGTATCACCGGATATCTCTTTTCGCAGATCCGCCAGTACCACTCCGTTTTTCTCTACATATATTATATGTGTATGCTCGTGGCAAATGATGACCTTGGATGTTTCCTTCCCGGCAGTACAAATTACTTCTATATATAATTTGTCGACATTTTCTTTTAAGGTAATATGGATAATCTTATTATCAATCATAGCTTTTCCGGCTTCCAATGCTTCCGGAGTTATATCCCGCAGGACTTCCAACTCATAAGCAGACTTTCCGATCAGCGTACCCAAAGCGACGGCAATAGGCAATCCTACCATTCCTGTTCCGGGAATTCCCACTCCCATCGCATTTTTCAGAATGTTGGCACTGAGTAACACTTCGATCTTTTCGGGACGGTGTCCTAAAACTTCGGCAGCTTTAGCGGCAGCCAAAGCTACAGCTACAGGTTCCGTACAACCGATAGCAGGAATTACCTCCTGATGTATAAGGGATATAATTTGTGATTTTGTCGTATTATCCATGATAATTATGTTTTACGCGTTAGATGGAGCAAAGGTAATGATTTAATTAATTCCCAGACTTTTTATAATTAAAATTATCACTTGTTTTCGATTGAAACGTCAGATACAAAATGATTTGTAATTAATGTTATACGTTTCGCCAAATTCAGAATGAATATAATAAATTCGCAGCGCCCAACGTCATAGGGGGATACTAAATGAATTAAAAATAAAAGATTGTTTATGGAAAGGAAAAAGTTTATTTTCTACGGGTCAGCGATACTCGTAGCATTATTATTAGTGGCCAAAATATTAATACCGGCATCGGCATCGCCACCTCTCTCTTCACCACCGGAAAGCCTGTTGTTTGAAAACGACGATCTTCTGGGATGTACACTTCCCTCACTCGAATATATCCAGACCCACCAACCGGAAGGTATTCCTTCCTTACATTCCGTATCTATTTATTCTCACAACGATTCGCTGAAACTAGATTACTGTTATCCCGATACACTTGTCACCAGATTAATCTCCCCGACTTTTGCCCCCTCTACCCAAACTCTTCATTCGGGGCATCATTATCAGACATTCCTTGCAACCATACCGGAAGGCGAAGAAGTTTTTTTTTATATAGAATATCCGGAATTATGGATACCGACAACCATCTATGTTGCATTTTTTCTTTTTTTACTATCAGTACGCGGAATTTGTCTTACTACAGGAAAACTTCGTCGGAAATGGGTACGCACAGACAGAGATAAACCCCACCCCCTTCCCTGTCGTTGGGGGAAAGGCCAGTGGATACAAATAACAGAAACAGGGGTCTACATTTGTATCGGTACATTCATCATGACAGGATTACTATCCATGTCACCGATCCCGAAATGGTTGGGGGACAGTCGCTGGGAGACAGAGAAGAACAAACTGCATCCACCTCTCCGTCTGGAAAATTTCAGTATGGATCCCGGCAAACTACTCCAACCGGATGCTTATGGCATATCGGCAACAGGCAGTGAAAAAGTTTGTATGCTGAAACTAAGTTCATATCTAGATAAACCACTAATGGAAATTATCCGGCAAAAAGAGGACTGCACAATACAGTCAGAGTACATCTATGCAGCACACAATATTCCACAACGCTTTATCGTTAGCCGTCCTGATATTCTCCATTCGCTAAAAAAGCTTTACGGTACACCTATTCCTTTGCAAAAAATGTCCTTATTAAAGGAATATGATGAATATTATAACCCAGGCTCCAACCTCAAGAGTTTGCCATTACCTGTATATAAAGTAGAAATAGACAATAAATCGCAAGATCTTTACTATTTCCCGGTTTCTAAACCAACATATTATCATTATAATTCGAATACGAAATTACGAAAGAAGATATCCTCCTTACCTGGATGGTAGTAGTTTTTATAAGGTTATCTACTGGGTGAGCATTCTATAGAAAGAAGAGGTAAATTGGTATTTGCCTCTTCTTTCAGTATTTATCATTTTTATTATTAGAAGTAGAGCTAGTGTCCTAAAGTCTCAGCGGTAAATATTTCCTCTTCCGTGCCATTGCCACGTCCTTCTTCCAAGCGTACACTGAAAACAGCTTTGCCGGTTTCTAATTCAGGTGAGGCATATACCATGACCTCATAAGTGATAGGATCATCGTGTGTGATACGTGGAATCCGTACCGGTTCCGATAAATCCAAATGTGCACCTTCCTTTATTTTCACTATGGGGGTTACATCCAAAGCATCCTGAAAACTGTTATTCATAATCGTAAATGTGATACGACAAGTTTCTCCTGCATCAATCTTCTGATTACAAGATACACTGTCCTCTTCCAAAAGAATATCTTCAATATACAAATCAGGAAGAAGTGTATGGGAAGAGGATGTATATTTACCCGGACTCCTTCTTTCAATATATGTATCGTCCTCCACACTTGCGGCAATCGAAGCACCGGCAATGCCTCCGACAGCTGTCCCGATAAACGAGCCTATATCTCCCCCCCGCTCATCATCGATAGCTTCCCCGATCAATCCACCGAAAAGCCATCCTACAAAAGATCCGACCTGAGCACCCAAACCTGCCCGATCTTCGCGACTCATATTCTTCATCGACCCGCATCCTGGCAGGATCAGTAAAGAGATCACTATGGATAGAACTATCTTTTTCATATCTCAATTATTTCTGTCTACTCTACATTGTTTACAAAGAAAATCCTTCTGTTTGATTTTATGACAACGGAAAGGAGAAAAACCCCTATCCGATTGCATTTTTTTGTGTAAGTTTGCGCCCAGTTAAACAAAGAATTAATGACAAATCAAATCCAGACTCCATCTGCAGATCTGCAACGCCAATATGATCTCCTTCAAATGGAGTATGAATATGAGAAAGAAACATATAGGCAACAGTCCGAACGGATAGGCATTCATCGCAAAATACAACAGGGACTTTGCTGGTATCCTGTTATTCCCGGTAAAAGCTATTACAACTCACTTAACCAGTTTGTCATTGAAATCGAACGTAAGGACGACAAGGAGATAGAACATAATTTTGAATACGGCCGGCCAGTCTGCTTCTTCACGACCAACGGGACCGGTAGTCCGCGTTACCTGAATTTCTCCGGTATCATCAGCTATGTACAGGAAGACCGGATGATTGTCGTTTTACCGACACCTTCAGCCTTATTCGATCTGCAAGGTGTAAACAGTGAACTGGGTGTCCAGTTATACTTTGACGAAACAAGTTACAAGACTATGTTCACTGCGTTATCCGGCGTAATGAAAGCGAAGAATAATCAATTGGCCCATTTAAGGGACGTATTGCTTGGGAAGACACCCGTTAGCCGAAGAAGTTTGTTCCCTGTTCGCTTCCCCTGGCTGAATACAACCCAGGAAGAAGCCGTCAATCATGTATTGGCTGCAAAAGAGGTCTCCATCGTGCACGGTCCTCCCGGAACAGGGAAAACGACAACATTAGTAGAAGCCATTTACGAAACATTGCACAGGGAAAATCAGGTGATGGTCTGTGCACAAAGTAATACGGCAGTAGATTGGATTTCTGAAAAACTGGTGGACCGGGGTATCAATGTCCTCCGTATCGGTAACCCGACACGTGTAAACGATAAAATGCTTTCCTTTACTTACGAGCGGCGTTTCGAGTCGCATCCGGATTATTCCGAACTATGGGGCATTCGTAAAGCGATCCGCGAGATACAATCCTCTTTCCGCAAGAAAAGTCACAGCGAAAAGGAAACGGCACGTAACCGTCTTTCCCGGTTGCGCTTCCGGGCCACCGAACTGGAAGTGCAGATAGATGCCGACCTGTTCGGCGAAGCCCGTGTTATTGCCTGCACATTGGTCGGTTCAGCCAACAGGGTTCTGACAAATCATACTTTCACCACTCTTTTTATCGACGAGGCGGCACAGGCTTTGGAAGCTGCCTGCTGGATTGCGATCAGTAAAGCAGACCGGGTTATCCTGGCGGGCGATCATCATCAGCTTCCTCCTACTATTAAATGTATAGAGGCGGCACGTGGAGGACTGGATCGTACTTTGATGCAGAAAGTAGCGACCAATAAACCGGAAACAGTTTCATTACTCAAAATACAATACCGGATGCATCAGGATATCATGTGCTTTTCATCCCACTGGTTTTATCAGGACGAGCTCAAAGCTGCTCCGGAAGTAAGTGATCGCGGTATCCTGACGTATGATACACCCGTCGTCTGGTTCGACACGGCTGATTGTGATTTTGAAGAAGACCAGTTATCCGAAAGTTTGAGCCGCATCAACAAACAGGAGGCTGCTCTTCTGGTAGAACAATTACAAATCTACATTGAAAAGATTACTAAAGAGCGGGTACTGGATGAGCGTATAGACTTCGGACTGATCTCACCCTATAAATCGCAGGTACAATATATCCGTGGACTGATCAAACGAAACGCCTTTTTCAAACCGTTCCGCAAATTGATTACCGTACATACGGTAGACGGTTTTCAGGGACAGGAACGCGACGTCATCATGATCAGCCTGGTTCGTGCCAATGATCAGGGTAATATCGGATTTCTGAATGATTTACGCCGTATGAACGTTGCCATCACCCGTGCTCGTATGAAACTGATCATTCTGGGAGATGCTTCCACTTTAACAAAACATACTTTTTACAGAGAATTATACAAATATATCACTGCCCGCGGCCATGTGATCCCAATAAATAACAACATATGAAATATAAGCTACTGGTCCTCGACCTGGACGGAACACTGACAAACAGTAAAAAAGAGATCACTTCTTATACCAAAGAGGTCTTGATAAAAGCACAGGAACAAGGCCTTCACCTTGTTCTTGCATCCGGACGTCCCACATATGGTATTGTTCCATTGACAAAAACATTGGAAATGGAACAGTTCGGTGGTTTTATCCTCTCTTTCAACGGAGGTAAAGTGATCGAAGTAAAAACAGGCAAAGTATTCTACGAACAGGCGTTGCCACCGGATGTAATGCCGTTATTGTATCAACGTTCGTACGAAGCCGGCCTGACCATCCTTTCTTACAACGGGAAATATATCCTGACAGAGAATGCAGACGACAAGTATGTAAAATACGAGTCGTTCCTTACCAAAATGAAGATCAAAGAAACGGATAACTTTCTTCAGGACCTGCAACTTCCCGCCGATAAGTGCCTGATCGTAGGTGAACCGGAAGATCTGGTTCCTTTGGAAGAAAAGTTACGCCAGGAATTAGGTTCCCGTCTCAACGTATACCGCTCGGAGGCTTTTTATCTGGAAGTCGTACCTAAAGGGATAGATAAAGCAGCGTCACTGGAGCGTTTGTTAGAGCGTATTCATATAAAACAAGAAGAAGTTATTGCCATCGGTGATGGCTTTAATGACCTCACAATGATCAAGTTCGCTGGTCTCGGAGTCGCGATGGCAAACGCCCAGCCGCCGGTAAAAGCAAACGCTGACAAGGTTACTCAATATACGAATGATGAAGACGGAGTTGCACATTTCATGAACGATTTAATGAAAGCGTAATTGTTAATTTCGTATATTTGTAATCTAAACAAAAAAACAGCAAGCCATGAAGTACAAATTATTAGTTTTAGACATAGACGGGACATTGCTCAACAGTAATAAAGAGATAACTGCCCGTACCCAGGCAGCTTTACTGAAAGTACAGCAGATGGGAATACATATTGTATTGGCATCCGGCAGACCGACCAACGGGGTCATGCCGCTGGCTAAGGCTCTGGAACTGGATCACTACGGTGGTTTTATTCTCTCATATAACGGTGGACAGATCATCAATGTACAAACGGGTGAATTGCTTTTTGAAAAACGTATCAATCCGGAAATGCTATCCTATCTGGACAAGAAAGCAAAGAAAAACGACTTTGCCATTTTCACTTACCATAAAGATTATATCCTGACCGACAAACCCGACAACAAGCATGTGAAGGAAGAAGCAGCCCTGAACAATATGCGTGTGATCGGTGTTGATAATTTCCCGGAGGCTGTCGACTTCAGCCCCTGCAAATGTGTCCTCGCCAGTGACGATGAAGAGGAACTGGTTGGTCTGGAAAATCATTGGAAGAAACGGCTGAATGGCGTACTGGACGTATTCCGGTCGGAAGATTATTACCTGGAAGTGGTTCCCCAGTTCATCAACAAAGGAAATACCCTGGGCGTATTGATGGAAAAGCTGAAAATAACGACCGAACAGGTTGTTGCTATCGGTGACGGTATTGCCGACGTTCCGATGTTGCAGCTTGCAGGCACCAGTGTTGCGATGGGTAACGCCCGCGATTCAGTGAAGAGTTGTACGGATTTTACCACCTTGCCTAACGACATGGATGGCGTAGCTGTAGCTGTGGAAACTGCGATCCTGGCAGCCATCAAACCGACAGAAGTTCCTTTGGACCAGCTGAACATGCGTGCCAAACATGCATTGATGGGTAACTTGGGTATTCAATATACCTATGCCTCCGAAGATCGTGTGGAAGCGACAATGCCGGTCGACGAACGCACACGCCAGCCTTTCGGCATCTTGCATGGCGGTGCCACGCTGGCCCTGGCTGAAACCGTTGCCGGACTGGGTTCCATGATCCTGGCAAAACCGGACGAGATCGTTGTCGGCATGCAGGTAAGTGGTAACCACATGTCATCGGCCCATGAAGGAGATACCGTTCGCGCTGTAGGAACTATTATCCACAAAGGCCGTTCTTCACATGTATGGAACGTGGATGTGTTTACCTCTACCGACAAACTGGTATCTTCCATTCGTGTAGTAAATAGTATATTAAAAAAGAAATGATTGACTCACTGATCAGGCAGGGCCGCAGTTTTGCCATATACCGCATACCCGGGGAAGAAATTCCTCGGTTTGTGATGCAGGCCTCCGGTTCGCCCCGTCTGTTTTCTAATATAGAAGAACTGAACGAACAGCAGGGATTCGTTATTGCTCCGTTCAGGCCAGGCCGTGAATGTCCGATCGTACTGATCAGACCTGATTATTCCGAATTGCCCGAGAACAGTAAAAAGGGATTCTTCCCGATGGATCCGGAATTTCATTCGAATGAAACTGAAAACGCATCCGAGCGAAAGACAAAAGACAATTATATTCACTGCTTTGATGCTTTCATAAAACCTTTGCAGGAGAATACACTGGATAAACTAGTCCTTTCGCGCAGTCTGACACTTGACCGGGAAGCCAGCTTTTCTCCTGCAAAGGCTTTTTACAAAGCCTGCAGACGGTACATCCGATCCTATGTATATCTCTGCCATACGCCGCAAACGGGAACCTGGCTGGGAAGTACTCCCGAAATCATCTTATCGGGAGAAAAAGGAGAATGGCATACCGTTGCCTTGGCCGGCACACAGCCGCTGCAAAATGGGAAACTGCCAACTCACTGGGATGATAAGAACAGAAAAGAACAGCAACTTGTATCTACTTACATCCACGACCGGCTCAGTTCACAGGGCATCAACTTGACGATGGAAGGCCCCTATCCGGCACGTGCCGGCGCACTGTGTCATCTGAAAAGCGATTTCAGGTTCAGGCTGGAACACAACGACAAGTTGGGTGACTTGCTTGCTCTACTCCATCCCACACCAGCCGTATGCGGGCTGCCGAAAGAGGAAGCCTATCGGTTTATCCTCGAGAACGAAGGATACGATCGCCGTTACTATTCGGGCTTTATCGGCCGGCTGAACCCCAAGGGCAGAACCGACCTATATGTCAATTTGCGTTGTATGAATATCAGTGAGCAGCTACTGACACTGTATGCCGGAGGAGGTTTACTATCCTCTTCTGAACCTGCCGACGAATGGCAGGAAACGGAAGATAAGTTGCAGACAATGCGAGCACTGCTTTAGGCAATAACTCCCAACTTTGACACATTGGAATTACAGATATAGCTGGTAACTCGCAGAAAAAATAAGTGCAGGCAACTTCGAAAATTTTGCCTGAGTTCGAGTAGAACTCTTTCGCTCACCAGGCGTTCCCAACAATGTTTCACACATTGTTGGGAAGTAAGCCAGGATCACACTTTTTAGATCTTATATTTATATTCAACTCAACGCGGATTCTGTACCATATTCGGATTAGCATCAATCTCTGTTTGGGGAATGGGTAATGCTACCCTCAGGTCAGACGGAGTAATGACTGCCGCTCCGGCAACGGAAGGTAAGTGCCACCCACCAGTACGAGTTATTGTCAAACCATTCCTCATAGCATCAAAGAAAGCATGTCCCTCTCCAACTAATTCCTTACGGCGTTCTTTCAGAATACGCTCCAAGTTCAGTTCCGATGCCTGCACCGACTTCGCCGGGTTGGCACGGCTCACGATGGCGTTAAGACAATCCAGGGAAAATGACAGGTTCTCTGCCCCGCCCAACTTAAAGGCCGCTTCAGCAGCATTCAGATAAACTTCGGAGAGACGAACCACACAGATGTCATTATCCTGGGGATTTTCACCTGTTTTCCCCGGATACTTGTTCAGATATTTAGGATGACTGGTAGAACCTTCGGGTAATATGTCCTCATCCGGTTTCTGCGGCAAACGGTTCAACACATGACGCACATCGTCCGGATCTTCTCCCAACAAATCGAGGAAAGCCTTGGTAAGTACAAGATTGTTCCAGTCTTTCACATTATCGGCATACACCATCGGAGCCCCCTCGCCCCCTGTTCCGCCATCCGGCTCGGAAAGGGTGTAATAAAACTCAAAAAGTGACTCCGAATTAAAATCCTTTCCCCATACAGTTGGATATTCCTCGTGTGTGAACAGTTTATATAGTCCTCCGTTATTTATTACTTCTTTAGCCAGTGTAAGTGCCTTTTCATTATTATTCATATAGAGATAAATACGTGACAGCAATGCCTTCACACTCCATACATTGAGAAAGCCGTCTTTCTTGTCGGTAGAGAGGACGGAGAGGTTCAGCGCTTCCGTCATATCATCTATCGCCTGCCCATAGCATTCAGCCACCGTGTTGCGGGCTGGCTGATGAGTGGGTAATGTTGTTTCAATCTCGATAGACACCCCCAAAGAGGCACCGTTATCCAGGGTATAAGGCATACCGAACAGGCGAGTGAGGTCGAAGAGGGCAAGTCCGCGCAAAGCAAGCGCTTCAGCTTTGATGCAGTTGAGAGCCGCGGTGTTATCCGTTGCTATCGTACCCGACTCGATTCTTTCCAGCAGACTGTTTGCTTGGTGGATCACATTATAAGGCTGGTTCCACACGCGGGTAATGTTCAGGGCATCGTCTGCCGTAACATTAAACTCATAATAAGGAGACACACGTTTGCCGGGTCCTTTGCTGATACGTGCCTGTACATCTTCACCACGGCAATCGGCATAATAGAGATAATTATCACCATAGTAGCTATGTGAAGCGGCAATACGATAGATGCCGTTCAAAGCGATCTGAGCCTCTTCAAGTGTGCGGATAGCCTGCGGAGTAGTCACGGCGGTAGACGGATCCAGGTTCAGCCAGTCACCTGAGCAGGAAGAGAAAAAAAGCGATGTGGCGGTGAATAAATATATAAATGTATGTTTCATATTTGAATAATTTATAATAAGTAAATCAAAAAGTTATCTCTACACCGAAGTTGAAGGTACGCATGGCGGGCGCTTCACAGAACACTTCACCGTTGACCGGGACTTCCGGGTCATATTGTTTCCATTTGGCCCATGTGAGCAAGTTGGTCCCGGAAAAGTATATGCGTGCATTCTCTATCAATGCCTTTTGCGTCCACTGTCCCGGCAGTGTAAAACCCAATGTCAGATTCTTAAGACGGATATGGTCGGTACTGTGGATATAACGGGATGAGTTTTGAGGGCCGGCTCCCTGCTCCAGTACAAAACGGGGTACGTCGGTTATATCTCCGGGGCTTTGCCAACGGTCAAGGGCATATGCAGGCAGATTGTATGATTTTTCCTTGCTGCCGTCAGTTTCTATCAGGGTACCTGTCTTATCGAAAGAATAACCACCCAGTGAGTAGGTAAACGTCAGTCCCAGGTCGAACCACTTATAAGAGAGTATATTGGTAAAACCTCCTGCTATCTTTGGATCGGCAGACTTATACGGAATGGCTTCTGCTTTGGATGCATCGTCGGTCTTTTCTCTATTATAATTGCCCTGTTCGTCTTGTGTATTGAGATAATAGAGAGCTTTACCGGTCTGCGAATCTACTCCGGCAAACTCTTTCACGTAGAAACTATTGTAAGGAAGTCCTACCTTATGGATAAACCAGGAGCCTTCGATTGATTGCTTCATGTCCCCGTCCAGTGTTACGATCTTATTACGATTGTGGGTCAAGTTCAACACGGATGTCCAGTTAAAGTCCGGCGTGGCGAAGTTGATAGTGCGTAGTTCGAACTCCACACCTTTGTTGTTGAGCTGGCCGATATTGGCCAGATAGTTCAAAAAGCCGGTAGTGGCACTGATCGGACGGTTGTAAAGCAGGTCTTTCGTATCACGGTTATAGTATTCGAGCGTTACAAAAATACGGTTGATGAAAGACAGGTCAAGACCGAGATTCAGATTGTAGTTCTTTTCCCATTTCAACCCGGGATTGGCTTGTGCAGACTCGTATGAACCGGCAGCACCCATATAGTTCTGCCCGTAACTGTATAGTCCCATATATCCATAAAATGCGCCAGGCTGGTTACCATTTACGCCATAGGAAGCACGAATTTTCACATCGTTCAATACCGGTTTTACGGCTTTCATAAAAGACTCATTGCTCAGGTGCCACATACCGGAGACAGACCAAAAGTCGCCCCACCGGCTTTCCGGGGCAAGACGGGAACTACCGTCGCGGCGATAACTACCTGCAATGTAATAACGATCGTCATAATCATAATTTAAACGTGAGAGGTAGGAGATCATTCTGTATGCCTGAGTAGAGGATGCGAAACTTTTCAGCAAAGCTGCATTATCCGGTTCGAGCAATACATCCGAAGGTAGTTTGGCTTTTTCTCCCATTGCCTTATCACTCTGATAGCTTTCCAGTTCATAAGCGGCCAACACATCCAAGTGGTGCCTGGCTGCAAAGGTTCGGGTAAAATTGATCGAAGTAGATGACAATAACTTACCATATTCAGTAAATCCTTTGGAAGTCTGGGCATCACTTCCGCTCTTCGGTCCTGCACCACTTAGAGGGTTCAGATAACGGGAGTCTTTTTGCACAGTATAATCATAGCTCAATGTCTCTTTCAATTTTAATCCTTTGACAATATCGACAGACGCATATCCGGTAGAGAACATACGTGTCATGCGACTACGGTTGTAGTCAGTACGGATATCACGGAGTGGATTCACATTGGTACCGGCATAAGAACCTACATAGTTACCCGAAGCATCACGCACCGGCATAGAAGGCGTGGCGGAAACGGCTACACAAAGGAAGGGATTTATATTGGAACCACGCTCTTCGTTCATTTCCTGATTCATCTGGGTAAACATCATGTTACCTCCTATTTCGCCTCGGCTACCTACTTTCTGTGTCACATTCAGACGGGCAGAATATCGGTCTAGACTAGAGTTTTCCACCAACCCTTCCTGACGGTTGAAACCCAGGGAGGAATAGAAAGTAGTACGTTCGTTGCCTCCGGAGGCAGATACCTCGTAGTTTTGATTATGAGCGGTACGGAGCAGTTCATTCCGCCAATCGGTGTATCCCTGTTCGGGTATTCCTGCATACATGTCGATATTAGCTTCGGCATACGCACTGGGAGACTCCAGTCCCTTGTCTATGGCAGAGTTATATAGACCTTCATAAATCATTTCACGACGCTGATCTCCATTCAAGGTAGGCCGAAAGTCTACGGCTGCACCAGAAAAGCCTCCACTGACCCTCAATGCAACTTTTGTACGTCCTACCCCCCCTTTCTTTGTTGTGATCAATATCACACCGTTAGCTGCACGCGAACCATAAAGAGATGCAGCGGCAGCATCCTTTATCACCGTAATATTTTCAATATCGGCCGGATTAAGCGTGCTCATTATATTCGTTTTGGCATTATTCATATAGGCGGCATCCGCACCCGTGCCGGCTCCCATATTACCGGAAGTGACCGGCACACCATCGATGACAAAAAGTGGTTCATTGGATGCATTGAATGACCCCATACCACGGATACGAATGCTCTGATTGGCGCCCGGCTGACCGGAGCCAGAAGTAATATTCACTCCCGTAGTCATTCCCTGCAACTTTTGTTCTACGGAAAGTACAGGTACGTTTTTTAACATATCAGCCCGCAAGGTATTGGCCGATCCGGTAAAGGATGATTTTGAAAAATTCCCATATCCTGTCACCACTACTTCATCAAGGTTTAGTGACTCGGAACTTAGCGCCACATTTAAAATTCCATTTTTAGGAACTCTCACTTCGGTCGTTTTCATTCCTACATAGGATATAACCAGAATCTTGTCGGTTGGTTCTACATTCAGAATGTAACTACCGTCTACATCCGTCACAACTCCCCGTTCCGTTGCACCTTTTACAGAAACGGTAGCTCCAATAAGTGGTAGTTGGTCATCCGAAGATGTTACTATACCTTTTATTTCCAATTGCTGTGCCTGTATATGAATACAACACAGACACCCCAATACAAACAATACTAATCTAAATTTTTTCATTCATCAATTATTATTAAATACTAAATACCTATTTGCTCTATACATGCCAATAATTGTACCTTAAAAACATTGTAGAAATAAATCAAATCTAAATAGCAATGAATAAATGTATTAATCATTCAAGGAAAATCAGGAAAAATAAAGCGGTATGTAGAATTTCCACACAGATATGTGGAACTATTCTACATGATGTGGCAGTCAGGTAGGGACTCTTCGGGAATTTATTTTGCAGGGCTAATCTTTCCTCTATATAAATACTCAACCATCAATTGAAAAATTATATCTACTTTTGCATTTCAACCTAAGGAAGAACAGAATATGTACACCGATAAGAAAAACATTCAACAATTAGTGGCTTTGCTTAAGGAGCATAATATAAATAAAGTCGTATTGTGTCCGGGAAGCCGTAATTCTCCAATTGTTCATACATTGGCAAACCATCCGTCTTTTTCCTGTTATTCCGTTACCGACGAACGGAGTGCCGGATTCTTTGCACTCGGACTGGCCTTGCATGGAGGAAAGCCGGCAGCAGTCTGCTGTACTTCAGGTACGGCCCTGTTGAATATACACCCAGCCGTGGCGGAAGCTTTTTACCAGCAAGTTCCTCTGGTGGTCATTTCTGCAGACAGACCTGCTGCCTGGATCGGACAAATGGATGGGCAGACATTACCGCAGCCAGGTGTCTTCGGTTCACTGGTAAAGAAATCGGTTAACCTACCGGAGATACATACAGATGAAGACGAATGGTATTGTAATCGTTTAGTAAATGAAGCATTACTGGAACTAAATCATCACGGGAAAGGACCGGTACATATCAATATTCCGATTTCCGAACCTCTGTTCCGCTTCACAACGACAGAGTTGCCGGAAGTGCGCGTTATCACTCGCTATCAGGGATTAAATGTGTACGATAGAGAATATAATACGTTGATCGAACGGTTGAACAAATACAATAAACGCATGATTGTTGTCGGTCAGATGAGTCTGATCTATCTGTTTGAGAAGAAGATCTCGAAATTGCTCTATAAGCATTTCACCTGGCTGACCGAACATACAAGCAATAAGACAATACCCGGTATTCCTGTCAAAAATTTCGATGCTGCAATCTATGCGCTACCAAAAGATACACTAGATAAGATGGTACCCGAGCTGGTAATTACCTATGGAGGACACATCGTCTCCAAACGTCTGAAGAAATTCCTCCGGGAAAATCCGCCTAAAGAGCATTGGCATGTTTCGGCCGATGGCGAGATAGCCGACCTGTATGGCTCAATGACTACTGTAATCGAGATGGACCCGTTCGAGTTTCTCGAGAAGATCGCTTATCTGTTAGAAAATAAAACAACCGAGTTTCCGCGAGTATGGGAAAACAATACCAAAGGGCTTCCGGAACCGGAGTTTGCTTATTCCGAAATGGGAGCTATCGGTACACTGATCAAATCCTTACCCACTCCGTCAGCCTTACATCTGGCAAACAGTTCGACAGTTCGTTATGCACAATTGTTTACTTTACCGGAAGAGGTCGAAGTTTGTTGTAACCGGGGAACCAGTGGTATCGAAGGCTCTCTATCTACTGCAATCGGCTATGCCGTAGCATCGGATAAACTGAACTTTGTCGTGATAGGCGATCTTAGTTTTTTCTATGATATGAATGCACTTTGGAACAGTAACTTCGGCTGCAACCTGCGTATCCTGTTACTGAACAATGGTGGAGGCGAGATTTTCCAAGCCTTACCCGGTTTATCTATGTCGGAAAAGGCGCACCGCTATGTGACTGCTACACATAAAACATCTGCACAAGGCTGGTCAACTGAACGTGGCTTCCTTTATCAGAGCGTACATAATACGGAAGAACTGGAAGAGGCTATGAAAATTTTCACAGATCCCAATCCTGTCAATCAACCGATATTGATGGAGGTTTTCACCGACAAAGATGAAGACGTTCGTCTATTGAAAGAATATTATCATCAATTAAAGCAAAAATAATATGTCAACTACAAGAGAATGGACTACAATAAAGGAATATGAAGATATTCTGTTTGATTTCTATAAAGGGATTGCCCGCATCACGATTAACCGCGAACGTTATCGCAACGCCTTCACTCCTACTACGACAACCGAAATGAGCGATGCTCTCTATATTTGTCGTGAACGTCCGGATATTTGTGTAATCGTACTGACTGGTGCAGGCGACACAGCTTTCTGTGCCGGAGGCGATATGAATGTAAAAGGTCATGGCGGTTATATCGGTAAAGACGGGGTTGCCCGGCTGAATGTACTCGATGTACAAAAACAGATTCGTTCGATGCCAAAACCGGTTATCGCGGCAGTCAATGGTTTTGCCATCGGTGGTGGCCATGTGTTGCATGTCGTTTGCGACTTGACGATTGCTTCCGAGAATGCGATCTTCGGACAGACAGGTCCTCGCGTAGGTAGTTTTGATGCCGGTTTCGGTTCCTCTTACCTGGCCCGTATCGTGGGACAGAAGAAAGCACGCGAAATCTGGTTCCTTTGCAGGAAATACAATGCACAAGAAGCGCTTGAAATGGGATTGGTGAACAAAGTTGTCCCCTTGGACAAACTAGAAGACGAATACGTAGAATGGTCTGAAACCATGATGATGCATAGCCCGCTCGCCCTCCGTATGATCAAAGCCGGTCTGAATGCAGAACTGGACGGACAAGCCGGTATACAGGAATTGGCCGGTGATGCAACCATGCTTTATTACATGACAGACGAAGCTCAGGAAGGTGGCAAAGCATTCCTTGAAAAGCGCCGCCCACGGTTTGAAGATTATCCTAAATTTCCGTAATCAACGATGTCCTATCACATACAAATTATACCGAAAGTTTTACACTTCAAACAACCGGCAGGAACTTCCCGGGGAACTTACATCACGCGCAAAAGCTGGTATCTTCTTCTAACATCAGATGAAGTTCCCGGACGATATGGTATTGGGGAATGTGCCCCATTACCTAAATTAAGTTGCGACGATCTACCGGATTATGAACATTTACTTACGGAGATTTGTCGGCAGACGGAGATAAACAATGGTCCGGACACCGAAATTCTCCGTCCATATCCTTCTATATTGTTCGGACTGGAAACAGCCTTCCGGCATTTTCATACCGGAAGCTTCGCTTTATGGAATACACCCTTTTCACGAGGTGAAGCTGGTATTCCCATTAACGGCCTGATCTGGATGGGTGATTATAAAAAGATGCTGGAACAGATCGAAACGAAAATGCAATCCGGTTTTCGTTGTATCAAGCTGAAGATCGGAGCTATCAACTTTGAGGAAGAATTGGCTTTATTAAAGCATATCCGTGCACACTTCTCTGCTGAAGAAATCGAACTGCGTGTGGATGCTAACGGAGCTTTCTCTCCTACAGATGCATTAAACAAACTACATAAGCTTGCTGAACTGAATTTACATTCTATCGAGCAACCTATACGTGCGGGACAATGGGAAGAAATGGCTAAACTTACGGCCGAAACACCATTACCCATTGCATTGGACGAAGAATTGATAGGCTGCAATACCCTACAAGGAAAGAAAGAACTTTTATCTGTAATCAAACCGCAATATATTATCCTGAAGCCCTCTCTACATGGGGGAATCAGTGGTGGGCAAGAATGGATAGATGAGGCTGAAAGACAAAAGATCGGTTGGTGGATCACTTCAGCTTTAGAGTCCAATATAGGATTGAATGCTATTGCTCAATGGTGTGCAACATTCAATAATCCGCTACCACAAGGACTCGGTACAGGAGCCTTGTTTACAGATAACGTAGAGATGCCTTTGTCCATTCATAAAGATTGTTTATGGAGTAACCCCTTCCCCTCTCCAGAGGGGAAGGAGGATGTGTTAAAGCAAGTTCTGGAGCGAAATTACAGCACCTCTCTTACAGACCGTAATAAACAGGAGCTACATCTAGAAAACGGAATTATTTGCGATGCAGATAATGTACAGCAATTACTTTCTAACCTTCCGGACAACACGCCCCAAATACAACGGGATCTTTATAACTTCCTGGCCGATTGGTTTAACGAATCCCCTTACATAACAGTACACACATCCGGTTCGACCGGAACACCGAAAGAGTTCACTGTCCGTAAAGAACAAATGATACAAAGTGCCATACTGACCTGCTCTTTCCTCAATCTACGCAAGGGAGATAATGCTCTGCTTTGTATGCCTTTGCAATATATTGCCGGAAAGATGGTAGTTGTACGGGCACTGGTTGCCGGATTAACTCTTATTTTACGTACACCATCCGGACATCCGTTGGCAGATGTAGAGGTATCGCTTCGTTTCGCTGCAATGATCCCGTTGCAGGTATTCAACACGCTCCAGGTTCCGGAAGAAAGAGAACGCCTTTGCCAGACAGAAATAGTAATCGTCGGTGGCGGAGCTATCAACAAAGAGCTGGAAGACGAAATACGCCAACTACCGAATGAGATCTATTCTACCTATGGAATGACAGAAACCTTGTCGCATATCGCCCTCCGCAAACTAAACGGTCCGGATGCTTCATCAGCATATACACCTTTTTCATCTGTAAAACTATGTTTATCGCCCGAAAAAACACTGGTTATCCAAGCGCCACAGGTTTGTGATGACACCTTGGTAACAAACGACCTGGCAGAGATACATCCAGACGGAACTTTTACCATCCTGGGAAGAAAAGACAACACCATCAACACCGGAGGAATAAAAGTACAAATAGAATCGATAGAAGAAACTCTTCGTTTAATAATTTCCGTTACCTTTGCGATAACGGCTATTCCACATCCGGGATTAGGAGAAGCAATTGTGCTATTGGTGGAGAAAACAACAGACACGGACAGCCTTCCAGACAGGATTGCCTCCCTTCTGCCCAAATACCAACAGCCTAAATATATCAGGCAGGTAGATGCCATCCCACTTACCGGAAGTGGTAAAACAGACCGGAAAGCCTGTCGCCAGTTGGCGGCAAAGCTGATCTGATTATCATTTAAAACATTATACTTATGAGGTATTTTACACTTACCGTATTATCATTTCTAGCCCTCTCGTCTGCCTACGGACAGAGTGGAGAAAGTTGTCGGTTCGCACCGGACCCGACGCTTCAAAAGCCGGAGGTTTACGCCGGATACGATTGCGTAAACCTGCTGGACAGTACTTCTGTAACCGTGCAACCAACCGGTTCCGGTTCATTTTCGGTCTGCAAAACAATCAAGATTCAAACACCCCGGGGAGCTGTCAGTAACCGCATCATCAAATACGATTACGATCCGTTGACTGCTTTTGCCCGGTTCAAAAGGGCCACGGTGTATCGTGCCAATGGTGATGTGGTCAATCTGGATGTTACCCAGGCCTGTGACTATGCAGCTCCTGCCCGTGCCATCTATTGGGGAGCCCGCCAGATCATGCTGGAAGTAGGCCAACTAAACCCCGGTGATATTATTGAATACGAAATCGATAAGAAAGGTTTTACTTATGCATTGCTGGCAGATGGTGGCGACGACGAATCACGCTTCATCCCTCCTATGCGCGGACAGTTCTACGACATCGTACCTTTCTGGGTAACAGAACCGACTGTTCGTAAAGTATACAAAGTATCTATCCCGATGGAAAAAGAAATGCAGTTCCAGTTCTATCAGGGCGACTGTGCTTCCTCCATGCGCTACGAAGACGGCCGGAAAGCCTACACCTTCTCAACAAACGACGTAATGCCGGCCAAACGTGAACCGAATATGGTCGACCTGTTCGATGCTGCCCCTAAACTAATGATGTCGTCCACACCGAAATGGCAGGATAAATCCTTATGGTTCAATAAAGTTAACGAAGACTACGGAAGCTTTGCTCCACTGCCGGAAGCCCAGAAGAAAGTGGACGAACTGATCAAAGGAAAGAAAACAGAAATGGAAAAGATTGCTGTTCTCACCCACTGGGTAGCCGACAATATCCGGTATTCCGGTATCTCTATGGGGAAAGGTGAAGGCTATACCCTTCATAATACAAAAATGAACTATACCGATCGTTGCGGCGTATGTAAAGATATAGCCGGTACACTGATCTCCTTCCTCCGTATGGCAGGCTTCGAAGCCTATCCGGCTATGACAATGGCAGGAAGCCGGGTAGAAAGTATCCCCGCCGACCATTTCAACCATTGTGTAGCTGTCGTTAAACTTTCCAGCGGAACTTATATGCCGCTCGACCCGACCTGGGTCCCTTTCTGCCGAGAATTATGGAGCAGTGCCGAGCAACAACAAAACTATCTACCGGGAGTTCCCGAAGGATCAGACCTTTGCCTGACTCCGGTTTCCGCTCCCGAAAACCATTACTTACGCATCAAAGCAAATAATAAATTGGATGCTAAAGGAACACTGACCGGACAATTCACGATCACGGCTGAAGGACAATCAGACAGCAATATTCGTGGAATGTTCACCCGTGGCTGGCAGTCACAATGGAAAAACATGCTCGAAAGCCAGTTATTGAATGTATCTCCCAAAGCACGCCTGATCAGTGTCGATTATGGTAAAGACCCGAAAGATTATCAAGCTGCTCCTATCAAGATCACATTTCGTTATGAAATACCGGAATATGCTATACCAGGAAAAGAAGAGTTGGTATTCAAGCCGATGGTTATGAACAATCTCTACAACCAGGTAAAGAGCTACCTCCGTATCAATACCGATCTGGCAGAGCGCCAGTATGGTTTCAAAGATGCCTGCTCACGCCTGGTAGAACTGGACGAAACCATTCAGCTCCCGAAAGGTTATACCCTGCTGAATGAAGCTAAACAAGACAGTAAACAAAGTGATGCAGCCGATTTTGAAGGTTCACTGCGTCAGGATGGTGATAAGATAACAATCAGCCAGAAACTGGCTCTGAAAAAACGTGTATATGAAGCTGCCGACTGGGATGGTTTCCGTTCAGCAGTCAATGCACATAAAGGTTTCGGTGATTATCTAATTATTAAAAAGTAAAAGACAATGACTAATATAATAAATAAATTTACGCTGCTTCTTTGTCTATTGGCTCTTACGGCATCTGTATTCGCCGCATCGGAAGCCGAATACAAGAAGCTGTCGAAAACATATACACTGAATGCAGACGGAAGCCAGGAGTTCCGTTACAATATGGAGCTCACACTCTTCACCCATACTGCCATGAATGGTACTTACGGGGAAAGTTTTATCGTCTATAACCCAGACTATCAGGTATTGAAGATCAATTCTTCTTATACAAAACAGAAAGACGGGAATATCGTAAAAACTCCCGATAATGCATTTGTAGAGGTTCTTCCTCGTACTGCTGCGGACGCACCAGCCTACAATAATCTGAAAGAAATGGTCGTTGTCCATACCGGTCTGGAACTGGGTGCCACCATTTATCTGGATTATACATTAACTTCTAAACCGGGTTATCTGCCGGAATTGGATATCTATGACGAGTTGTTGCAGACTTCTCCCGTAAAAGAATATACGGTCAGCCTGTCGATTCCCGAAAGCAAGCCGTTATTCTACACTTTGCAGAATTACAATACAAAGCCTGCTGTTTCTACTGTTAACGGCATGAAAACTATTACCTGGAGACTTAATAATCTTCCGGCATCTTCCCGTGATCCGTTCGTATCAACAGCAAATGGTGATGTTCCTTTCCTCACAGCTTCTACTTATGCATCCAACGGGGATGCTTTGAAAGCCCTGTATACACAATTTACTCCGGCAAACGATGTTCAACTAACAGCCATCGCCGAAAATATTACAGAAGGAAAGAAAAATGATACGGAAAAGTTGCAAGCGATACTGAAACATGTAAACGAGAACCTGGGTTATAGCAAACTTTCATTGCAGGATGCCGGATACAAAATCCGTTCATCCAACGATATAATCTATTCCGCTTATGGAACGGAAGCTGAAAAGGCAAATTTACTGAATGGTCTGTTGAATGCTGCCGGCATCAAAGCCGAAGCTGCTGCTGCTTATCGCGTAAAAGCCGATCCGGCCAGTTGTGGATTGAGCGCAATAAGCGGATTGTTGGTTTTAGCCAATGTAGACGGTAAACAATATATCATGTCGCCTATATCCAATAAAATGGCGGCAACAGGTTGGAACGATGCAACTCCGGTTATAAGCATGACAAACGCAGGAACACCTGTAGCAGTCAACAGCCCATCAACACATATCAATTATAAGGTTAGCCTTGCCGTCTCTCCGGAAAAAGCAGATGCACAAGTCAATGCTACAATCGGTAATGCTTATTTGCCTTATTACGGTTCTTATCTCTCTATTTTTGCCGGAGGAGACAAAGAGGCCACCGAGTCGAAAGCCCAGAACAATACGACAATATCTTATAAGACATCTCAGAGCCTGAAAGCGAACAATGGTTATGTGATGGTTTCGTTACCCGATGCACCTGTCGGGATGGCTCATAGCTACTATTGCAGTATGAACAGTACCCGTAAGGAAAACCTGATGATGCCTTGTAAAGTGAACGAACAGTATACCTATACAATCCAACTGCCGGCAGGGATGAAGCTATCTACTCCTGAAACAGTTAAGACTATCGAGAATGCAGCCGGTAAAGTCGTTATTTCCGTTAAACAAAAGGGTAATACAGCCGAAGTTGAACGCAGTCTGCAACTGAATAAGCAGTTATATACACCTGCTGAATTCAACAACCTGCGTAATTTACTTACTGAATGGGGTAACCCATCCAGCCGGACTTTGTTATTGTCTATTAACTAATAAAGACAATCTGATAAATTAAACAAGGGTGGGATGACATAAATATGTCGTTTCATCCTTGTTTTTTGACTGAATGTTAATAACTTTACCCTCATAATTAATTCATAAAACCTTTGATTTATGCAAAAACTATCTAATCTACTCATTACCCTGTTACTATGTTGTTTGCCGGGGATTACTTACGCCCAGAGCCCATATCCGGACTTGTATCCGCAGCCGCAGCATATTGTAATATCCAACCAGCAATACAAGCTCATAGAAGGATATACATTACAGGGGATCAGCAATCCGGATGCAGATGCCATCAAGTTACTGAAAGAAACACTTCCTTTTGCCGGCACCGGCAAATCATCACCGTTGGAAATAAAGAAACTAAAAGCAAAAACACCAGAAATGGAACGTTCAGGTGCTTACATTCTGGACATCTCCAAAAAGAAGATCGTTATCGAGATCGTAGACGACCGTTCATTGTTTTATGCAGCTCAGACACTGAAACAATTGATCAGCTATAATGACGAAGGCAAACGGATGCTTCCCCTTTGTACCATTACCGATTATCCCGATGTTCTTCATCGTGGAACCGTAGAAGGATTCTATGGTACTCCCTGGAGTCATGCAGACCGTATCAGCCAGTTGCGTTTTTATGGACAGTTCAAGATGAATACATATATCTATGGTCCTAAAGACGATCCATTCCACAGTGCGAACTGGCGTGAGCCTTATCCTGCTAAGGAGGCCAACCAAATCAAAGAACTGACAGCCGAGGCTGCCCGTAACAAAGTAGACTTCGTTTGGGCTATCCATCCGGGACAGGATATCCAATGGAATGCAACCGACAGCAACAATGTCATTACCAAATTCGAACAAATGTACGATTTGGGAGTACGTGCATTCGCCGTATTCTTCGATGATATCTCCGGTGAAGGAACCAATGCCGCCAAGCAAGCCGGCCTGATGAATTTTATTCAAAAGGAATTCATTGAAAAGAAAAGCGATATCCGTCCCCTGATCATGTGTCCGACAGAATACAACCGCTCATGGGCAAGAACAGACTACCTGGATGTTCTGGGCCAACAACTGGACCGGGCGGTACAAGTTATGTGGACAGGAAACCGTGTTGTAGACGACATCACGCTTGAAGGCCTTGAATGGGTAAACAAACGTATCCAACGCCCGGCCTACGTATGGTGGAACTTTCCGGTAAACGACTATTGCCGCGATCATCTGTTGATGGGCCCGTCTTATGGCCTCGACACGCAAGCCTCTAATGCTATGTCAGGTTTTGTTTCTAATCCGATGGAACATGCCGAGGCATCCAAAGTAGCCCTGTTTGGAGTGGCTATGTATAGCTGGAACATCCATAGCTACGATCCGCAGTTTGCCTGGGAGAAAGCATGCGAGTATCTGATGCCCAAAGCTGCTATCGCCTTTAAAACATTCTGTGAAAACAATAGCGATCCGGGACCTAACGGCCATCTTTATCGCCGGAAAGAATCGGAGCGTTATGAAAAACAGGCCGACCGTTTTCTTTCCGGTTACCGCAAAGGTTCTTTTGGAGAAAGAGACGCCAACCAGTTGGGTGCCCTGTTTGCACAGATACAGGCAGCTCCGGAACTTATCTATAACCAAGGAGATAACAAGCCTATGATCGAAGAGATCAATCCCTGGCTCATGCAATTCGAATTACTCGGTAGATGCGGCACGAATGCCTTGCAGATGGCTCATTCCTGGTACGAAAAAGATCGTCAGAATACTTGGCAACGATTCCTGGAAGTTTCTGCCGTAATGGACAGTATGAAACTGATCAACCGCTCTTTCAATCAGAATCCATATCAGAAGGGTATCAAAGTCGGAACAAGAGTTCTTATGCCGCTCATCGAAGGATTATACAGGCAGACAAGTCGTAACCTGCTTTCTACGGCCGATACTCCATCCAACGAGATCAGGGTAAGCACTGCTTCTACGATTACCAATGTCGGGCAACTTAAGAACCAACCCTGGTCAGAAGATGAAAACCTGATCGCTTATGTACCAATGCTGGAAGTGGTAAAGGTGGAACCGGACGAATACATCGGTTTGGGATGGGAAATCCAACGGGAAGGTGATTCTTTTACGTTCAACATGCCGCAAAGTAACGTGGATGGACGTATTTTCGAATGGTCGGCTGACGGTAAAACATGGACACCCCTTTCCGATATTCCTGCCGACCAGACAAAAGCCGTTGTTAAAACGATCGACCCGAAAGCCCGTTTTATCCGGATGCGTAATAACTCCGGCAAACAAATGGAACTGAAAGTCGCTTCTTTCTCCGTTAAAACGAAAGATGCACCTGAAATAAATGAAGCCCTGATGATGTACGACCTGAACCTAAGTACATATAAAACCCTGAATCCGGGTGAAAAGGTAGATGTAAAATGCGATGGCGTGGATAAATATATAGAATTCTTCCTGTCAGGCGATAACGAAAGTATGGTATCTATCACAGGAGTCAACAATGATGGTGAAACCAATATGTTGTACTGCGGATATGTCGGTTATGTGAAACTAAACAAAATCTCGTTTGACGATATACACACATTGACTATTACTCCGGCAGGTAAAACTCCTGTTCTGATTCATCAGATCGTAAGGGAATAAACTGCCAGACATCCAAACCAAAGAGGCTTCATAGAGATGTAGCCTCTTTTCCTTTTTTGTCATTACATTTTACGACGATACTCACTCGGTAGCATGTTGTAACGCGATTTAAACTGGCGCAGGAATGTTCGGGTCGTTTTAAATCCCGATTCATCAGCTACTACATCTACTGTTCTGTTACTATTATCTAATAATAACGTACAGGCATACTTCAAGCGACAGTTATTTACCAGATCCAAAAGTGTCATGTTTGTTTTTGCATTCAACACTTTATTTACGAGTTCTTTATTGATATGACACTGTTTTCCTACCTCGGATATATCTATGCCTTTATCCAGATAATGCTTTTCTGTAACGACAAACTGAATGATGGATGTATAAATAGACTCAAATTCTTCCTTGTTTTCTTCTGTAACCTGAGAAGGCATATGTTCAGGGATCATTATCTGTGGATTTTTCTTTTGGCAACGAAGATGATAAGCTAAAAAGCCGAATAAAAGGAAGAAAAATATCAATGAAATAATACAATAAACCTGATAGTATCTGATCGTTTTCCGTAGTTTTGTAATTGCCTGTTCCGAATATCTCTCTTCATCGCTTTTTTGCATATTATATCCATTACAAAGCATCTGCAGGGAAAGTAATTCGATACTGGTATCTCCGGCTTTACGAGCATATTTGAGTGCCTCTGTTGCATAATAAATACCAGGACGTATCTCGTTTCTGCTGAAATGGGTACAGCTTTGTGTTATATCGAGTCGTTGCCGTGTGATATCTACATAACCATTTATTTCGCATTGATGGCGTAAACTGTCCAGATACTCTAATGCCAAATCCGGATTTATAGAATATATCTGGTCTATTTCATCTATCGAATAAACATTGTTTGATAGATGTTCCGTTTTTATCCAATTAGGAAAGAATAACAAAAGAATAAATAAAATCAACACGAAAGGCTTCATCTGTAATATTATTAATTGTGACAATAAACGTTTGTAACTAACATATCTGCAAATATAAGCCGGAGGTATGATTACGCTATTCCGGGAAATTTCTTTTATGTATAAATAATTTTATCTCGCTAATTAATAGTGTGTTATCGAATGAATATGACAATCGTTTTTTATGATTTCAGAAGTAACACTGACAATTTCAGAATATCTTTAGAGGGAATTGTCTCTTATTTTCTTTCTCCATTGAGAAGGGGGAAGATTGTGTCGTATATTGAATGCCTGGTAGAATGTTGAAGAAGTTTGAAATCCGACCAACTCAGAAATCTCGATCACGTTTATATCTGAGTTCTTTAATAATACCTCTGCTTCATCCAAACGGCGGCCAGTCACATATTCTGGAAAACTAACTCCTAATTGCAGGTTAAAGTAACGGCTTAATAAGGTTACATTTTTACCAAGTTCGGAAGCAAGTATTTTAAGTGTCAGGCTAGGATCGTGTAAAATTCTTGGTGATTTTAGTAGTTTGTCCAATTGTTCCTCTTCTTCCGGAGTAAGTAGGATCGGAACTTTTCCTTTTCTTGTTTGTTCGGTATCAGTCACGATAAAAGAATGAGGTTGCAGGTAGAAGCCTATTTTACGTTTTATGATCAAGTAAAAGAATGACTGTTTCAATAAATATACTCCTGCCAGAGTAACTGATAGATTATATAGGATATTACAAAAATAAGAGGGAGTAAACATACTCACTATAGAAACAAGATAGAAATATAAAATATACAATAACTCCTTTTGGATAAGTCGAGTTTGTGGCATACTCCTATCATTCTTTTTATATATATTGAAAAGATGTGGTAAATAGATAGATAATTGTACGGCCAGAAACAAATAACAACCGATACGAAAATAAATCCACCATTCAGGATTGTTAAGTTCTACTTCCGACCAACTGTAAATCAATTTATCGGATATAGGATTGAAAAGTATTAATCCTGTATAAATACCAGCTAATATCCCTGGAAGGATCAAATGTAATATCAAATGTTTTATATCCTGCAGTTGATTGGTCATCCGGGAACGAAAATACAGATAAAACAAAGGGGTAAGTAAAGTGAATGACCAACTATTCAGACTTGGAAAAAGGGCGATTTTCTTAAAGAGAAAAAGTCCTTCATACCAGCTGTTATAAGAGAATATTCCCCATAGAACTAGTAGAATGGCTATTGGAAATATTTTTTTTCTGTTATGCCTATTGTTCCGGAGCATACAAATCCCGGTGATGGTTAAAACACTCCAGGCTAGTAATGAAGTAGAAATGACTAATATCCTAAATATAAGTAACGGCATAATCAATTTGTTGATTGCAAAAGTACTTACAAAAGCCGATAAATAGAGGGTTTCTTGAGCTTTTTTATCATCGGACAGTGAATGTACGGAATAAAATAACTTATTTTGTGCCGCTAAAGTTTTTACTAATAAGGTATCAGCTTTACAAAAGAAATGAAAAAATACAATCAGACGAAAACATGGGTGTTGATATTCTTTGTTTTCTGTTCATTAGCGGCTAATGGACAGAAGAATATATTGTCTATTGACACTTTGCATAATATCCGGCTTCGGGAAGTGGTAGTTACTGCTACTCAATCTGATGCCCCGGGTACCTGTTCGATGATTGGCCAGGATGCCATCCGGCATATACAGGCTACGGATTTATCAGACCTGTCCCAATTACTCCCCGGTGTACTTACCCGTAACCCGGATTTGAACACTCCTGCCGTCTTTACTATCCGTAGTGCTACATATGAAAATACAACAAATGCCTTGGGCACGGCCATATTAGTAGATGGAATGCAAATGAGCAATAACATGAATATGCAGCAGATGGGACTTGAAGGCCAAGGTAGTCTTTTCAATAGTTCTGTTCTTTCAGGATTCGATGTTCGTTCGATTTCTCCTGCCTCTATCGAGTCGATAGAAGTGATACGTGGTGTGCCTTCTGCCCGTTATGGTGATGCAACCAGTGGTGTCGTACTAGTAAACTCAAAAGTAGGGTTGCAACCTTATACCGTAGGACTACGTTTTACAGCTACTGAGAAACTGGCATCCATAAGTAAAGGGATTGCGGTGGGAACCCACGGTAATATTCTTCATCTAGGGGCAGATTATGCCTATTCGTCACAAGACCCCCGCCTACCGGAACAAGCTTTTCAGCGGGTAGGTGTTCAAATTGCTCATACAAAAGATTTTGCATCTGCCTCATTGCGTATTAATTTACGGGGATACTGGATGCAAGACAAAGGTGGCAAAGGGCGGAATACGATTGATGGCGAATATCAGAAAGCATTCAGTCGAGGATTATCATTTTCAGCAAACGGACAGTGGAATTTGAACAGTTCATGGATAACCAATTTGGAGTATCATGCCGGATTAACCTTTGATTATCAGAAAAATGAATCGAGTACTTATTATTCAGGTACTCAGCAGATCACGACTTATACTCGTTTGCCCGGTGAACAGGGCGCCTTCTTTTTGGCCCCGAGCTATTTTAGCGATCTTTTGGTAGAAGGAAAACCGATATATGCCAATGCATCACTTACCGCTAATCTTCGAAATAAACTATATAATAACGTATATAATCATTTTATGTTAGGTGTGGAAGTGAATACAGAAGGTAACCGTGGAAAAGGTATTCAGTTTGCTCCCCTTCGTCCCCCGTTGGAAATGAACCAGATACGTACCCGTTCTTTTCGCAGCATTCCTTTCGTGTATAACTATACCGCCTTTGCGGAAGATAAAATAACTTTTCGTACAGGAAGAATGAGAACCGAATTACAGGCCGGTGTACGTATTACTCAATTACAAACGGAAGCCTTACACTACGCGCCGACAGTCGATCCACGTATTAACCTGAGGCAGATTCTGGTAGAAAGTAAAGAAGATACTAAACTAAAACATTTAAGTATACGTGCTGGATGGGGATTGATGCATAAGATGCCCGTACTGGCTTATCTGTATCCGGACAAATCTTATATCGACCAAAATAGCTTTACCTATAACGATATGGAGAATAACGAGCGGTTGGCAGTAGTACATACTTTCGTGACTGACCGTACGTTTAACCCTGAACTACACTTACCTGTGAATCGAAAGTTTGAATTGGGGCTTAACCTGCGGATTGGTCAGATGACAGCCGATGTTGTATGGTTTAGAGAACATCTTCGAAATGGATTTTGCACAACAGAGCAGGCCGAACCTTTTTCATATCGTCGTTATGACCCGTTAACTGGCAAAGGAGAGCACCCTGAACTGACTTCCAATGGAGTGATAAACAATGGTCAACTTCTCCCCTATACTACCCATACTACATTTGCTACTTATACATCACCGGAAAATGGTATTGATCAATTGAAACAAGGTATCGAATATACACTCGATATGGGACGTTGGAATCTTTTGCACACGTCGTTTTTTATCAGTGGAAGTTATCTGAATCTACACGAAAAGAATACAGCACTATCTGCTGTTCATCCACAGGTTGAGTTAAACGGTAAACCATATCCGTATGTCGGTATTTATGAAGCAGACCATTTTGCCACTAACCTTCGGATATGGCAGCAGTTCAGTACCCGTTTTCAATTTATCACACAGTTACCCCGTATAGGGTTGGTTACTACCTTGACGTTACAGGCCGTATGGATGGATAAACAACGTCGGGGTATGGAAAGTAATTATAATAATTCCGTCTATTTGATCGACGATAACGGAAACCGTGTGGATGGAGATCCAATGACAGATACGAAACACCGGAAACGTCTTAATCCTGTATATTATATGGATAGTGAAGGTGTACGTCATCCCTTCACACCTGAAATGGCAAATGACAAACGTTTTGCAGACCTGGTACTGGAAGCTGGTACACCGACTGTATTTCTGGCAGATTCATTCGGTCCCTATTTTCTGTTGAACCTTCGGGTCACGAAAAAGATAGGTCGTTATATATCTGTCGCTTTTTGTGCCAACAATTTTACACAATCGAATCCTAAAAAATATACCAATAGCACGCAACAATATACGATTAAAAATCCCGGTTTATACTACGGGGCTGAAATGACAATCCAGTTTTAATAAAAGATTAATATCTAAAAACAGACATCGAATGAAAAAAAATTCTTATTTATTCTTTATCTTAATTTTATTTCTGGCTTCCTGTTCGGAAGATGGAGAACGCTTTTATACGGCTCATATTCAGTTACTACCTCCCGAAGGCTTTTCAACATTACCTTATGAAGAAATGGAAGTAACATTGACTAATAAAGATCAGGGAACAGTATATTCTTTGCCTTCTTCATCGACTGGGCAGGTCGCATTTAACGTGGAACCAGGTTATTATACAGTTTCTGTACACTATCAGGCCACTTCCGGACTGATTTTCAGCGGGAGAATAGAATCTTTGTCTTTACTTTCCGACCTAGAAGAATCGGGTATAATAGAATTACCTTTGTCACAGGTAAAGACAAGTGCCCTTGTTATTAAGGAAATTTATTTTGGAGGTTGTAAAGAATTAAATAATGAAGGTTACCAGGCAGACCAGTATGTCAGTTTATACAACAATTCAAACCAAACAATCTATCTGGACGGCCTGTGTGTCGGTGTTGTTGATCCGGGGTATAATTTGGAATCTCCCTGGATGAAATATACGGATATGAAACGAATTCCGGTAAATGACCTGACCTGGCAGTTCCCGGGTAGTGGAAAAGAATATCCTTTAGCACCGGGAGAAGAAACGATTATTGCGACGAATGCAGTAGATCATACAGGTACGGAGTTTCAGCAAGCTAACTCAGTGGATCTATCCGGTGTCGATTGGGGATTCTGGGATGTAAGTCTTGAACGACAAAATATTACAGCCGGTGTTAAACCGATGACGTTACTTGCAAATCTCAATCCGTTGTTGGAGATGTATGCTTTTCCGGTCTTAGGCCCGACATTTATGGTATTCAATTTGCAAAATTCCCCGGAAGAATATGTAGAGAATCCGGATAATCGCGAACCACGCCCGGCAGCAGCCAATCAGAACAAACGTTATCTGATGGTTCCAAAGGAATGGGTTATAGATTGTGTAGAATGTGTGAAGGAAGGAAATTCTCCGAAACGAGTACCTAATGAACTAGATAATGGAAAATGTTATATTTCCGGGGAATTATATTCAGGGCAATCGGTTATCCGAAAGAAAACAGGTATGATAGACGGACGTTCTATTTATCAGGATACGAATAATTCGACTGAAGATATGGAAGTGACTTCAGCTACACAGAAAACAAAATAATAACATGAGAAGCCGGGAAGTACTGTTCGGACTATTATTAGGATTACCTATAGCCGCTTCTGCTCAAATCGATACGTTTCATATACCTTCTGTCAAAGAAGTATACAGGCAAAACTGTTGGTCGGTAGGAACTAATCCGGTGGGATTGTCATTTAATCGTTTCCGCTCTTTTTCTGTCGCGGAGGCAGGTTATAGTCATCGCCACGGTAATTTTGGAAATACCAGCATCCCGGCATCTTCGGATGTCTATTCTCTATATAGTGAATCGTTTCAGACAGTGAATAAGGTATCACTTTATGGTAAGATAAGCTATACACAATCTCAGAATCGGCAACAGAACTGGCATGGAATGACCGGCGATTATTGGCAAGCTGTAAACTTGTGTGACTCCATCAGTGGAAAGCAACACTCGGAACAATACCAATTGGCTGCGGGCTTCTCACTTCCGGTGAATTCTCGTTGGTTATTGGGAGTACAAACCGGTTATCAGGTTCAATTAACCGCAAAAGATATTGACCCTCGTAATAAGAATCAATGGATGGAATGGCAGATCACTCCGGGGGTAGGTTATCTGTTCGGGAATTTACGACTAGGAGCCTCTTTACTTTATATCCGCCGAAAAGAGACGGTGGATTACCGGAATATGAGTAGCCATACCACAAATCCGGTCTTTGTTGCTTATCCACTGGGATTCTTTAAAACTTTATCATGGGATGAAAATATAAACTGGTATTATACCGGACAAGAGGTTGGTGGGGCTTTACAGTTAGACTTTAATCGTGGCCTATTTCAACTCTTCCAGGAAATTAGTGGGAGTGTGATTGGACAAACAGTAGAGAGTAATCGCATACAAAACCGGAAAGAAGGTGAAACGGATAACTGGCAGGTTACCTATAAAGGCAAACTGCAAAAGGTCTCCCCTACTTTCCGGCATGAATGGGAATGGCTGGCCACCTTTAGCCATGCTAGCAATTATGATCCGTTACAACATCAGACCGAATCCAATACTTGGCAGTCGGATGGAAAATTACTTCGGTCAACTTATCGTTCAAGCCGATATGCATTAACTTATGGATATTACCAGTTGCGTGATGCTTGGCATCCTCGTTTTTCTATTCTTTCTGGTGTCTCCTATCGGCAGGCAGAAAGTTCTCTGCAATTTTATCCGGTTGAATATACACAACCGACTCATAGATTTACGATACATACCACATTTGTAAAGAATTTTTTATTACCAAACGCATTGCTTGACTTATCGCTAGGAGGACGTTATGGTAAAGGTGGAGGATCGATTATGAATGAAAAGCAACTGCAACCGGGAGAAAGTGCCCCAGAGATTCCGTTATGGCAAAGTAACAGTCGGTTACAGCAAGTATTCGATTACGAAACGATGTCACGCTGGGGATTGCAAACTTCGGTTATTTATACCCGGTCTGCTCCTTTTGAATGGTTTATTAAGATAGCCTTTGACTTTGAAAAGGCACCGGATAGGACAATTAATACGCATTCAAGAAAAATAGAGGCCCATATTGGTTTGCAGTTTTAACATAGAATACGTAGTTTTGGTGAACAATTTTTTAAACAACAATATAATATGGAAAACAAAGAAAGGAAAACAATTGTACAAACTGATGGTAAAATGCCTAAAACTTTATGGACAATTGATTACAAAAAGTGTACGGTTTGTGGTGAGTGTGTGGACGCTTGTTTGCTTGGAATACTTAAAGTTAAAGATAAGAGAATTGTGATAACTAGCCAAACCGAATGTAGTTGGTGTGGTGATTGTGCAGATATATGTGCATCCCGTGCTATTGTATTGACTTAATTTGAGACATGAAAGCATTCTATCTGTTTCTTTTTGTTTTTATCTATATTGGCTGTACAAGTCGAAATCAAGAAAGAGTTGATCTGTTAAGTAAAGAATTAATGGTTACACCTATTTTATCTTTATCATTTGATTCTTTATGGAATAATATACAGAATTTTCCACCACAGTGTCAAGTTGAAATTGTACTTCAAATATCAGGCCGAGATGAAAAAGATATAGGTGGAATGCAAAAACAAGAAAAACTGTTATTAGAGATCATACCTTTCTCTTCAAAGAAAGAAAAAAAGAATATATTACTACGTTTACTTCAACTTTATGAAAAACTGAATGAGCAAAGGGTTCTGAATACTGATGTAAAAGGAATCCAGGTAAGTGAAGAATTGAAGACTAATTTTTCACTTTCACGAGAAGATGAATGGGAAGTAAAAAAAATAAAAGCAATATTATTAAGCAGAAGTGGATTACATGAACAATATTTACCGATTTGGTTTGAACTATTAGCAGAACATCGCGCGGCTAACAAAACAGAACTTGTAATAAGAGATCTTTTTACAATAGCTAATCAATTCTCTATATTAGGAGACAAAGAAAGAGGCATCTCTTGGTATAAGGATGCTTATCAATTAGCTATAAAGAACCATTTTTCTGATTTAGCCAGCCAATGTTTGGCTAAGTTAATTTATCTTTTCTATGAATCGAAACAGTATACAGAAGTTGTGAACTATTCCAATAGAATGGGAATAGATTCAGTTGCTTTATTCATGCCTTCTGTTTATTCTATATTAGCATTATCTTACACGGAACTTCAAAAGCCCGATAGTGCTCGTCTTCTTTTAACAAAAATGGGACAGACATTAAAAACAGGAAATGGAATGTTTATCAATTGTCGTATTGCAGATACATATATTGCCGAAAACAAAGAGGATTCAGCCATTATTTTTTTGAATAAAGTGATGGAGGAATTTCATAAACAAGCCAGGCGCCTCCAAGAAAAGAATATTGAGGTATTTCTTCCTCCTTATTTTTTATCTACTTATTCATCATTAGGATCTTTATATCTGCGAAATGGTAAATTTCAACAGGCTGGCGAATCATTCACACTAGTTGAACCTCTGATGAAAAGCGTTGTACAAAATCCCCCTCAATTAGAAAAACAAATAGACGCTCTCACCCGTTATAGTTCATTCTGCCGGGAAACAAAACAATACGAAAAGGCTGTGAACTTACTTGTATTACGGGATTCGATCCAACAGATTACCAATAACATCAATAAAGAGCGTAACGATAAAAATATTATGGATCGCCTGCAAATTAATGATTTGATGCATAGGATCAAGATGCAGGAAGTTGAGTTGATGGACTCCCATCGTTTGTTGGTGGCTTTTGGAACTTGTTTAATCCTTTTTATATCTCTTATAGGAGCCGTTTTCTATATTTACCGCCAGAGAAAAAAGCAACAGGCAGCTATTATGGAACAGAAAAAAGAAGCAGAACGACGACAGGTATCAGCAATACCAGAATTAAAAGCGCTCAGTCCCCAGGAGAAACTCTTTCAAGCAGCCCAGAAGAAAGTGAAATCAGGGAAACTATATCTTGATAAAGAAATTTCGCTTGATTCTTTAGCAAAGATATTGGAAACCAATCGCTCGTATCTGTCATCATCTATCAATACCTGTTCCGGTAAGAATTTCAATCAATGGATCAATGATTTTCGTATCGACTATTTACTGGAACGAATTCACTCAGGACAAAAATTATCTACACTGGCAGAGAAAGCAGGATTTGTTTCTACCGACTCTTTTTATCGTAACTTTAAACGGAAAACCAATCTTACTCCAAGTGAATATCTGAAACAGAATCCCCCACCTTCTAAGTAAGACGTAACCCAGAAGTGACGTTATGCCTTCCTTGCTGATTTGGAAAAAGAAAAAGCGTTGAAATATTACTACTTCAACGCTTTGTTCTTATTCTGTGACCGCGACAGGATTCAAACCTGTAACCGGCTGATCCGTAGTCAGCTACTCTATTCAGTTGAGCTACGCGGCCAATCTTTGTTTCTGTTTAAACTGTAATCTCGAATGGTGACCGCGACAGGATTCAAACCTGTAACCGGCTGATCCGTAGTCAGCTACTCTATTCAGTTGAGCTACGCGGCCATTGTTTCGTGATTGCGAGTGCAAAGGTAGTGTTTTCTTTTAAACCTGCAAGACTTTGCTACATCTTTTTTTCAAATTAATCTAACATTTTTGGATTGAAGATCAAGTAACCGATATTCAGTCCGAAGTTGAAATTCTTCGCCGGATAGCTATATCCATTGGCATACAGACTAATAGAGGCAAAAGGTAATTGCAGAACCAGAGCAGCCTCTCCCATATACTTAAATGAATGAAGAAATTTCCCATAATAAGGAACTGCCATATAAGAGTTGTTCGTAGTACGAATTTCTTCCTTCTTTATCTCATATAATGGAGCAAAACCATACAGGTCGAGACGGAAATGAAGCAATTTACTGAATTTATAAATCGGTGAAATCCCTGCTGCAAAATATTGATTCGCCCGAAAAGCTTCATTAAAGACAATCTGGCTATGCGGCGTGGGAGTAAAAGCAGGAGCTTGAAGAACAGATGCCGTATAGTTATTCATCAAGTTCTTGCTGGATATAACCAATTCTCCCCGGAATCCCAGGTTAAAACGGTTACTCAATGTTTCATAATGCTGCCACTCCCCTTTCAGCTGTAACCAACTGTGTACTTTTCTATTGACAGGTTGGTTCTCCGGGGTCAACGTAGAAGGTGTATAATTTTCTGTACCCGTAACGTACTGGGCAATCAGAAACTGCTTTCGTCCTGCTATCGGATATTGCTTGGCATCCAACGAATTTCTTTCAATACTGAGTGAACCGCTGAAAAGGTCATACCGGCTATGATCGAATGTCGAGTTTGGAAACATCATACTCGTACTCTGAAAATAATAATCATTCAGGCGTCCATAAGCAAAGCCTATTTCTGATTTAGCCCTGTTAAGGAACGGGAATCCGAGCTTAAGCTTCATATATAGTTCTTTCTGTTTGATGAAAGCCGGCAACACATCTTCATAAAACAGCGATTGGCTTTCCGAGTATCTTTTGTCGGAGTACACTCCCTGCCAGTTCAGATAAGTAGGTATCTTGGTTTGTAAATAAATGCGTCCGCTGAGCATGATACCGCTAAAAGAATTACCGACCTGAAAGTTCGCATTCACATCGGCTGCATAACGACCTAAATATTGGTAACCTAAACCCAAAAATAACTGGTTTGCCTGATGCGACGAGACATTTCCTCCGAAACCAACGGTGATTTCTTCTTTCATTTTAACATCCAGATAAAGATCAAACTTCTTTTCTCTTCGGTTGTAAACGGCATGAGGCATGATCTCTTTGATCTTTGAAGAGGTTAGCATTTTGAAGTAAGCCCGTTTGAACTCCTCCATCGAGAACTCATGGTTCATATCACGGTGTAACTGTGCTTCGATATATTTACGTTGCGATTCCGAAACGCCTGTCACATATATATTCTGAAAAATCAGTGGAGGCAAACTTTCTTTATAGGCAACTCTTCGCATATTAACTTCCGTGAGTGGAACCCTGCGGGGAACCCTTTGTTTAATAGAATCCATCATACTCATTGTCCGTTTATAGCCTATATCCATCAACTCTTTTGCTTTCTGAAAGTCTAGTAATGAAACAGTCGGGAAACTGAACTTTACCATCATACCATCTTCTTCCGGAACATCATACTCCGTTTTTTGCATGATCATCGTTTCTATTTGACTATATGCGTTGCTGGAAGGCTTATTATTACCTCCGGCTACCGTCGATCCGAAAATAAAATCCGGATGAAAAGCCTCTTTCATTGGGCCTACCGGAAAATTATCGTAAATACCGCCATCAAAAAGGGGAATGCTATCTTTCCAGATTGGTTGAAAAAAGAAGGGGAAAGTCATAGAGGCACGCACTGCATCTCCCAAGTCTCCATTCTTGAATATGATTGCTTTCTTACTGTAAATATCGGAGGCTACACAACGAAATGGCACAAACAGGTTGTCAAAATTCCATCCGGCTTTAGCTGTTGCCTGCGAGAAGAGTGCCATAAATGCCTGGTTCATCTGAATCGGGTTGATAAGGCTTTGTGGCAGAAAATTTGCTTTTATCTGTAACGAATCTGTCATATCAATAGAGAAATGGCCGAACTCAGGCGTTGGATCCGGTCTTTTAAAATAATATTTATATTCATTCTCGACTGTTCCGGTTTGCCAATAACCGAATTCTTCCGATAACATCAGTTCCAGCATCTCTTCGGGAGAATACCCCATAGCATACAAACTGCCAATAATGGAACCAATGGATGTACCGGCTATATAATCGATAGGTATACCATTCTCTTCAAGTGCTTTGATGACTCCTATATGTGCAGCACCTTTTGCTCCTCCTCCACTTAAAACCAATCCAACTTTCTGTGCATTAACCGGTTGTAAGAATATCAACAAAATGGTTATCAGAACAGCTACTTTCTTCATACTTACTTCTTCTCTGTTTACATCTTCAAAAGTAAAGTTATTTTCTCAGATAACAAGGAGACTCAGCCGCTTATTCTGTTAAGAAATAGAGGTGGAATAGAAAATTATTATGAAATTCAACAGTATTCGGAAATTAATTGAAATATAAATGATACATTTGCGAAGATTTGTAAAGGGTAAAGTAATAATACAGATATGGGAATACTCATCGCGATAAACTTTATAATCTTGATGCTAACCTCGGATATGGCCATATGTATCCCGGTGTTTCTGGTTTTATCCATTATAATTATTTTACTGATATATAAAAATCAAAAACTCATTCATGAAAATAAGACCTATAAAGCCGAAACGCATTCTTTCAGTCTGGATATTTTAGATAATCTTCCTTTCCCTGTTTTTGTAAAGAATATAGACGACAATTATAAATATGCCTACTGGAATAAAGAGGCTGAAGTACAATCGGGTATCAGACGGGAAGAGGTGTTGGGACAATCGGATATGGAGCTCTATGGTCCCGAGCGAGGTATGAAATATCACCGGATAGATGAAGAATTGGTAAGTAAAGGACAGAATTACCGGGCAGAAGAGGACTATGTAACTACTGATGGCGTATTACATAATACGATAGTTAATAAATCGATCATCTCTCACGAAGGGAACCGCTGGCTTTTGATTGTTCGCTGGGAGATTACACAAATGAAGGAATATGAGAAAAAACTCCTTCAGGCAAAAGAAGAACTGGAAAATGCGGCTAAAACCCAGAATATGGTACTTAACAGTATCAACTTCGGCCTGATCTATACAGATAAAGAATATAAAGTACAGTGGGAGTCTACTGCTAATCTGAAAGAACTGGCCAAAGGTCGCAGATACACCCCAGGAAAAGTATGTTATGAAACTGTTATGGGGAGAAAAGAGCCATGCCCCCGTTGCGCCTTGAGTGAGGCCATGACTAAGAAAGAACCGGTACGCCATGAATTTTCAGAAGGAGATACGACGATTGAAATCAGCGCTATTCCGATATTTGACGATACAGAAACCAATGTTCTGGGAGGATTGATGAAAATCGAAGATATTTCTGATAAAAAGAGAATTGAACACTTGATGTATGAGGTAAAAAAAGCAGACGAAGCCAATCGCCTGAAATCCGCTTTTCTGGCCAATATGAGCCATGAGATCCGTACTCCGTTAAATGCAATAGTCGGTTTTTCTAGCTTATTGACAGAAACAGACGATCCTTCGGAAAAAGAAGAATTCATCCATATCATATCGATGAACAATGATCTTTTGCTTCAACTGATTAATGATATTATCGATATGGCAAAGATAGAATCAGGCTCACTGGACTTCACATACGATCAAGTGGATATAAATGAATTGATGGAAGATATCTGTCATCAGATAAAGCTGAAAAACACATCGGATGCCATCCTTATATCTTTCGACCAAAAGTTACCCCAATGTGTGATCAATACAGACCGGAGCCGTCTGACGCAGGTAATAATCAATTTCCTTACCAATGCTTTAAAATTCACAGAGAAAGGTTCTATTCTATTCGGATATACGATGGATGAATCCGCCGCCGAGATCCGCTTTTATGTAAAAGATACCGGAATGGGCATACCGGAAGATAAGAAAGACCAGATCTTCGATCGTTTCGTAAAATTGAATACCTTCGCACAAGGTACAGGCCTCGGACTTCCTATTTGTGCAATGATTGCAGAAAAATTCGGAGGAAGTATAGGCGTAGAATCCTGTGTAGGAGAAGGTTCCTTGTTCTGGTTGAAAATTCCTGTGCAGAAACCTTAAGTATTCCAAAGGCTGTAAACAAAAAAAGCTGTTTATGTGTTTTCTTTTTCATACTTTTGTAACCTAAAACACAAAACAGTCGATGTTTAAACATGTAATAGTTTTCGCAGGAGTGATCCTGTCTGTTTCTGCTTTGCCCGGAAAGGCACAGAATATAACGCCATCCGATACTGTCCCTAAAGAGGTTGTTATTATTGATGGAGAGCAACTAAACGATAAACAGTTGAAGCGCTATTATAAACAGTTGCGCAAAGATTCCATTCGTGCACAGAAAAAAATATGGTGGTCCGTCCTGGGCGGTCCTTCTTATACCCCTGAAGCTTCTTTAGGCGTTGGCGGTGCTGTATTAGCCAGCTTCAGGCTCAATAAGAACGATACGATTTCCCAACGATCTTTCTTGCCTGCCGGTATAAACCTTTCTTTAAATGGAACAATCGTGGTTGCCGGTGCCGGTACTTTCTTTTTCAATCAGAATAAATTCCGTATTTATGCCAGCTATGGATACAGGAATGAGCCTGCCCATTATTATGGGAAAGGATACGAAACGATCGAACATGTGGATAGAAGTGACTCGACTACCCGTTATCACAGAAGTTATTTCCAACTCTATCCCCGTTTTGTCTGGGAAGTACGACCGCATTTTTACCTGGGAGGTTTGTTTGATATCAACTATACGAAAGCTTCCGATATAAATCCGGTAATGGAAAAAGATCCTTATTTCAATGAGTTTAAATTGAAATATCTGAATGTGGGTATCGGAGGTTTGATCCAGTACGATACGAGAAACGATGTGGCAACCCCGACGAAGGGTGTATTGCTCAGTGCGAATATCAAAGCTTTCGGGAAGTATCTTGGAGGAGCATATAATTACGAGATACTGGAACTCGAATACCGTCACTTTGTGAATGTATTCCGTCCCCGAAGTACCTTGGGGTGGATTGCTAAAAGCCAGATTGGTATGGGAGATGTCCCTTACTCCGAATTACCTTCATTCGGTTCGCCTTTCGACCTGCGTGGATACTACTGGGGTAAATACAGAGATAAATCGATGGCCTATGGTATCCTCGAATATCGGCATATGTTCGGTTCTCCGGCAAAATACAGTAGTGGTAACTTTTGGGCAAAATGTGGTTTTGTAGCCTGGATGGGGACTGGAACAATCGGTAATACCCCTTTTGACTGGAATAAATGGAAACTGAATTTCGGTGCCGGATTACGTGTTCAGATGCAGCCGGGTAAAAACTTCAGACTGGATATCGGAAAAGAACCCGGCCTGGATGGAGTTCAGGTTTATATGAATATGACGGAAGCATTTTGATAAGAGAAAGAGTCTTTGCCACAAGCATGGCAAAACTCTGCCACAAGCATGGCAAAACTCTGCCACAAGCATGGCAAAACCTTTATATTAAAATGATAATTTCATCGAGAAGCGAACACCTTTCGTCTGTATACCCGGATTATCACGATAAGTCAAACGCCATACATAATCAAGACGAAGGAACTTAAAGATATTTTCAATACCAACTCCGGCTTCCATATATGGTGTATTACCTAGAGTATACGAACCTTCCGGGAACAGATACAGATCTTTGCCACCGTAATAAGGGTTGTTTTTATCTGTCAGGTTACCCCACATTCCACGGAATGACAGCACTTCTCTCCATTTCAACTTTTTGATTAAAGGGAGGCGGTTTAAGATAAGCCCGTTCATGAAATAGGTTACATCCCATGAAGCGTATTCATCACTGATAAACTCCATTGCATTCATATTGGTATATGATTCCGGCTGAATGGTATAAGACAAGTTGGCATTCGGCAAAATCAGCAATGGATAAGGAACTTTGTCCCATACCTTACCTGCTTTACCGATAATGTCTACATATCCGAAAGCGGAAAACCAAAAACGTTTCTGAATGCCTATGTCTGTACGATTGTATGTATAATCAGCTCCCAACACACCTTTTCTGGCAGTGATATGATTCAATGTAAGTATCGGGGCATCGAAAGTGATCGGATATCGATAGTTACGTGTCTGATAGAACTTCTCGTTCGGGGCAAAGCGGAATTTAAACTCCATCTCTGTCATCGAATAGGACTTGATTGGAGAGATATGACCATCGGCCTCGATTCTGTCAAAAACAGCATAATCTGTTGCGATCTCTTTTTTATTACGAAGGGTCACACCGTAAGCGATACCATTATAATGTTCCCGGTAATAAGCAAGTTCGGCATTTCTCAGATAAGTAGCACGGGTATCTCTCTGTCGTTTCCAGGCAAGGAAAATATTATCCTTGTTAGTATACATATATTGTTGTCCCAACTGATTGATATCATAAGTATACTGTAACCGGATCGAGTTAACCGGGAACTCCTTACGGTATTCCTTTTTATCATTAAAGGAATATTCGATTAATCCGTCATATTTCAGTTTTCTATCCGTAGTTCCGTATGCAGCATATCCTTCAAGGAAAAGACGTTTGCTGAATGCGGTAGTGGTAGTTCCTCCTACACGGAAACGAGCTCCTTCAATGGCGTTACCACTGATGAAAGTATTGGCAGGGCCGAATTCAAACTTATTCTTTACAGGATCAGTGCTGGTTCCAATGTATCCTGATGTCAGGATGGTTATGATCTTTTCAGTTACATAGAAGATAGGAACCGAACGTAACTTCGCCATCAACTTTTCAACAGTATTTTGTTTACGTGCTCCTGCTTCTTCCGGGCGATTCAGATCCCAGAAATCATCCGGTTGCTTGTAAGCATCCTGCAAAGTGATTATCGGTGCACTTTCTTTGAAAATATCCTGATTTTCAGGAGGCAGGAATGAATGATCGCTATATATGTTCAATCTGCGGGCATACATACCTTTTGATTTCTCCGTCAGTTTGAAGTCTACATTTATGTCGTCTTTGGTAATAATGCGTGTGCCGTCTTCTGTCCGTTGGAATGTCTGTTCGATGGTCATTCCACTGACAAAGTTCAGGTTGATATTCTTTGGAACATTCAGAATTGCCTTCTGAACGAAGAAGGTGGAGTCGAGTGTAACGAAGAGGTGGCCGGTAAAACCGAATCCTTCCGAAACAAACGGTACAAAACCGAGGTCGACACACTGCTTTCCGTTTACCTGAACAGTATCCAGCAAATAATATTTGTAGAAGTTCGGCCCCATCGTAGAAAGCGGACTCACGAAACGTTGAAGGAAAAGAGGTATATCGTTTTTGAAGATATCCACTTCACGAAATACTTCGCCGAGGAATTGTTGCATACCATCACGGGAGAAGATCTCGTCCACCCCTGCAGCCTTTGCTCCCAGTACAACCCGCTTTTCTGATTTAGGATCTTTACGATAAAAGACACCTTCTACTTTCTCCTTTTCCGATACAGGAAGGATTGTTCTGCCGACATCCAATGTGTCGATGTAATCTACCAAAAAGTCGAACTTACCACCTTTCCCGTTTTCCTTTTTAGGCTTCGGGTGGTAATCGTTCATGGCAAACACCATCTTTTCATACTGGCTGTAGCTGAAGTAATCATGATTACGCGGATTATTACTTTCCCGTGAATTGATAACATTTTTCACGAAAGTAACGGCAGGATTTTCTTTCTTGCTGTATTTCTCCTTTTTCGGTTTAACGATAACTTCGTTAAGAGCGATACTGGAAGGAGCCAGAGCCACCTTGAAGTAATTCTTCTTCCCGACAGCTACTTTATACTCTTTTTCTTCGTATCCCAGATAGGATATCGATAATGTTCGGGCATTAGACGATGTCGTTAATGTAAACTTACCATCATCATCAGTAGTTGCCCCTATCGTCGTACCTTTAAGTATAACTGAAACATACGGTAACGATTCTCCAGTTATTGAGTCCGTTACAACGCCATTTATTATAGTGTTCTGACCCTTTGAAGCTAATGCTATCATTACAAATGTCAGAATAAAAACAATCTTCTTCCCCATCACCTTTTAATTAACTCTCTCGTTAAGACTCCGCAAAATTATAACAGATTCTTCTTTCTTAATGTTCCAAATTGAACCGAATATATTCCAATTGACAACAAATCTCATTAAAAAGACTCTACCTTATAGAATAATTAGGATTCTCTTATACAATTAATAACAAAATTCCTCCTCTCCATTACCGATAGTTTAGGTATTTCTATTAATGTATAGCCTGCTTTTTTGTAAACCTCTTTCATTACGTAGTAAGTATCTATTGCCTCATTAAACAATTGTTTTCGTTCTTTATCCGTACAGTATATTTCTTCCCAGGGAGGCAGTATAAACACCAGATTGTTATATCTGTACTGATCTACTGCTTGTTCTATTTTCTCAGTATCCGCCAACCCGATCAGCCGGGCATAAGCCAATGTATCACAGCTTTAAATCCCGATCTTTTAAGTTCCTCTATTAGTGATGTTTTACCTGTGCCTGGCCCACCAGTAATAACATATAAACCTGTTTGCTTCTGCATGATTTGTTTATTTAATTATTATGGCAAAAGGAAACTACAATCCGGAAGAAAAGCAATATTAAACCCGAATTGCAGTGGCAAATATAAGAGATTATTTCGTTACTGCTATAAAATCTCTCTTAAATTTAACAATTCACTTTTGTTTTCTCCTGTCAATCTTGTTACCTTTGTCCACGAAAAGGGGGTGCCATACTGTAAACGGGCTGAGATTATACCCTGTGAACCTGATGCGGGTAATGCCGCCGTAGGAAAGACAGATAAAGGCTTTTCCCTCCTTTTGCGTGTAAAAATGAAAACAGATACAACGTATCGCTATCCGACAGCACTTACAATCGCCGGTTCAGACAGCGGCGGCGGAGCCGGTATACAAGCAGATATTAAAACATTTTCTGCATTAGGAGTCTATGGCGCTTCTGTGATAACATCCGTTACTGCCCAGAATACACAGGGAGTCAGAGGTATTCAGGCTATTTCTCCCGAGATATTGAAAGGACAGTTGGATGCAGTCTTTGAAGATATTACAATTGACGCAGTCAAGATTGGCATGTTGCATAATAAAGCCGCTGCAGAGATTGTTGTAGATACGATAGATAAATTTTCTCCTTCCTATATAATTTTAGATCCGGTGATGATCTCCACCAGCGGTAATAAGTTATTGCACGATGATGCTATTCATATTATTGTACGCGAACTATTCAAACGAACGACACTGGTGACACCCAATATCGATGAAGCTGAATTTCTTTCGGGTATAAAAATCTCCTCTGAGAAAGAAATGGAGCAGGCTGCCAATAAACTACTTGCGCTGGGATGTCGTGCCGTCCTGATGAAAGGCGGTCATTTAAAAGGAGATAACATGACTGATATATTGTATGTTACCAATTCAACTCCTCTCCGACTTTCGGCAGAAACAATAGCAACAACAAATGGGCACGGAACCGGTTGTACATTGTCTTCCGCCATTGCGGCTTATTTAGCATTAGGTAAGAATCTACAGGAAGCAGTGAAATTAGCCAAAGAGTATATAACAAAAGCCATTTTTGCCGGAAAAGATGTAACAACCGGTCATGGACACGGGCCTTTGAATCATTTCTTTGCTCCGATACCTTTGGCAAAAATAAAAACGAATGGGTTATGAAACTGATCGTTATTACAACACCTCATTTCTTTGAAGGTGAAAGCCGGATATTATCCCTTCTGTTTCAGGAAGGTATGGAAAGATTACATCTACGTAAACCCCAAAGTAATATAGATGAATTACGACGGCTGCTGGAGACTATACCACCGGAATACTATCCACGTATTGTATTACACGATCATTTCGAACTGGTTCTGGAATATAAACCGGTTGGTATCCATTTGAACAGCCGGAATTATTCGGTTCCGGAAGGATTTAAAGGAAACATCAGTCGCTCTTGTCACTCGCTGGAAGAAATCCATGAGAACCAGAAACTGGCTTATGTATTTCTCAGTCCTATTTTTCAAAGCATATCCAAGGAGGGTTATGGTAGTGGGTTCCCAATGGAAGTACTACAAAAAGCGGCCTCTGATGGTATTATCAATGAAAAAGTGATAGCCCTCGGAGGGATGGACCAAACGACTATCCCTTTGATAAAGCCACTTAACTTTGGCGGAGTAGCTGTTTTGGGGGCCTTATGGGGAAATGAACCTTCCGGAAACCAAATTGAACCAATTATAGAACGATATAAACAATTAGCTTTATGGCAATAGAATATAAAATAAACGGACCTGCAAACAGAGGCCGTTTCATTCCTCATACCAATGGGGAACGTCTGATGTTTATCACTCACCGGACATCCAAGTATACAGAAGCCGAGGAAGTTAAAATGGTTCTGGACGGAGGTTGTTCATGGGTTCAACTCCGGATGAAAGAGAATATGAATATTTTCACAGCCAGGGAGATCGGTCAGTTAATCAATATGCATACTACCCCATGTGTATATTGTATCAATGATAACATAAAAATAGCTTTACGGTGTGGTGCAACAGCTGTCCACCTGGGAAAAGAAGATATTCCGGTGTCTGAGGCCTGGAAGAAAACCGACGAGTTCCTTACTCCGGATGAAACCTTTTACATCGGTGCCACGGCTAATACTTTTGAGGATATAAAACGTGCCGTTGAACAAGGAGCTTCTTACATCGGATTAGGCCCGTTTCGTCATACGGAGACAAAAAAGAAATTAAGTCCGGTCCTGGGATTGGAAGGATATCAAAAAATAATACAACAATGCAAGGATGCCGGTTATAATATACCGATATTTGCAATCGGAGGTATTTGCCTGGAAGATGTCGGGGCATTAATGCAAACCGGCATAACAGGTATAGCTGTCTCCGGGGCAATTATCAATGCGGATGATCCTGTAGAAGAAACACGCCGCTTTATTAATGAAATAAATAAATACTAAAATATACATCAATGGCAAACAAGAAGAATACGATGCGTATAACCTATCCGTCATCGGAGAAAATATATGTACCGGGTGAGATCAATAAGATCAAGGTGGGAATGCGTAAAATCAAATTGCTGGATACTGTAACCGTTGAAGAAAACGGGGAAAAGACTTTCAAAAAGAATAATCCGGTAATCGTATACGATACCAGCGGTCCTTTTTCCGACCCGAAGATAAATATTGACATAACAGCCGGTATTCCCCGTATCCGTGAAGAATGGTGCAGTAAACGTAAAGATATCGAACAATTAAGCGAACTTACATCCGAGTACGGTCGTAGTCGTCTGGAAGACAAGAGCCTGGATGAGATCCGTTTCCCCAAACATCATCTGCCCTATCGTGCTAAAGAAGGGAAGAACATTACTCAGATGTACTACGCTAAACGCCGCATCATAACTCCCGAAATGGAATATGTGGCTATCCGCGAGAACCAGCAGATCGAAGCACTGGGTTTAAAATCATATATAACGCCCGACTTTGTCCGCAAGGAAATTGCAGCCGGACGTGCTATCATCCCGGCCAATGTCAACCACCCGGAAGCCGAACCGATGATTATCGGAAAGAAGTTCCTGGTAAAGATCAATACCAATATCGGCAACTCGGCTTTGTCATCGGGTATCAGTGAAGAGATAGAGAAAGCTGTATGGAGCTGCAAATGGGGAGGCGATACATTGATGGACCTTTCTACCGGTGATAATATCCATGAAACCCGCGAGTGGATTATCCGTAACTGTCCGGTTCCGATGGGTACCGTACCTATCTACCAAGCTTTGGAAAAAGTGAACGGTGATGTGGAAGCTTTAAACTGGGAAATCTATCGTGACACTCTGATTGAACAGGCCGAACAAGGTGTCGACTACTTTACTATTCATGCCGGCCTGTTGAAGAAGCATGTGGACCTGACTGCTACCCGCTTGTCAGGTATTGTTTCGCGCGGAGGTTCCATTATGGCCAAATGGATGCAGCTACACAATCAGGAAAACTTCCTGTATACCCATTTTGCTGAAATATGTGATATCCTGAGCCGTTACGATGTCGCAGTATCCATTGGCGACGGACTTCGTCCGGGCTCTATCTATGATGCAAACGATGCAGCGCAATTTGCCGAATTACATGCCATGGGAGATCTGACAAAAATTGCCTGGGAGAAATTCGTGCAGGTTATCATTGAAGGTCCGGGACACGTTCCAATGAATAAGATCCACGAGAATATGAAAGAACAGCAATATGCCTGTCACGGAGCACCTTTCTACACGTTAGGCCCGCTTACAACAGATATTGCTCCCGGTTACGACCATATTACTTCTGCCATAGGTGCAGCGCAGATAGCCTGGCATGGCACAGCTATGATCTGTTATGTTACACCGAAAGAGCATCTGGGATTACCAAATAAAGAAGATGTACGTAACGGAGTTGTCGCATATAAGATTGCCGCTCACGCTGCTGACTTGGCAAAAGGACATCCCGGTGCCCAGGTTCGCGATAACGCATTAAGCAAAGCCCGTTTCGATTTTCGCTGGAAAGACCAGTTCAACTTGTCGCTCGATCCGGAACGTGCCTTGCAATATTATAAAGAAAGTGCAGTTACCGATGGTGAATACTGTACGATGTGCGGTCCGAACTTCTGTGCCATGCGCTTGAGCAAAGACTTACACAAAGAATGTAAAGATTAATACTTAGCGGGCGGTCGTAAGGGCCGCCCCTACTAAACGCTCTGCAAGCGCATACCCTTCATTATATAAAGCTTCCAACCGATCCGGATTACTGTCTGTCCGTCCTACTTCTATCTTCTTTTCCGGACGGATCACAAAAACCTTTCCTTCCGCTTCCAGTTGATCGATATAATCGAGTACCTCATTGTATCGTTTATATCTTAGTTTTAGTTGTTCGCGTATAGCAGGATACTGTTTATAAATAAAACCGGGAAGATAAAAGTCTTTGTCTTTTTTGCGGTATCCTTTATTGCGGGTCAGAATAACGACATTCTTATGAAAACCTTCATCAATAGCATGTTGGATAGGTATAACATCGCAAACACCACCATCTACCATCGGAATACCATCCACATACGCTACCGGACACAATACCGGCAACGAGCAGGAAGCACAACAGATATCTACCAGACGGTCTTTATCCTGTTTCTCTTCAAAATACTCCGCTTTACCCGTTAAACAGTTGCTGGTAACCATGACAAAACGATCTTTCGACTTGAAGTAAGTATCGAAGTCGAGCGGATAATCCTGTTCCGGATATGTATAGAACAAATATTTCATATCGATATAGCCCCGACCACTCAAAAAGTGTCGAAGGCCTATATAATTATATTTTTTCAACAGATCGATATTACTGTATTTTGAACGTCCCCGCTGGCGGGAAGCATACGAAATACCGTTGCTGGCTCCTGCCGATACGCCAATCGTATAGGGAAACCAGATATCGTGATCCATAAAATAGTCTAATACACCGACCGTGAAGATGGCACGCATCCCCCCGCCTTCCAATACAAGTCCTGTTTGATTATCTATTACCATAACTCTAAAATTAATAAGCCATTGCCTGGTTCACACCGGACAATGGCCACAAAAATATAATAAATCAGCGATAAAAAATAGTCTCTTTATAGAATAACTTCGTTCACTAATGGACGATTAAGACGGAAGTCTTCGATATTCTGTAAGGTTGTTTCCGCAATATTATGCATTGCCTCTTTGGTAAAGAAGGCCTGATGAGAAGTCACGATCACGTTATTGAAAGAGAGCAAACGTGCCAGTACATCGTCATCAATAATTTTGTCGGATTTATCTTCGTAGAAGTAGTCACCTTCTTCTTCGTACACATCCAGTCCGGCTGCCGAAATCTTCTTTTCTTTTAACCCTTCTATCAGTGCATTGGTATGGATCAGCTGACCACGACCGGTATTAATGATCATTACGCCGTCTTTCATTTTATCGATCGATTGGTCGTTGATCAGATAACGGGTTTCTTCCGTCAGCGGACAATGCAATGAAATTATATCCGATCTATGATATAATTCATCCAATGTTGTATACGTGATCCCTTCTTCTTCTGCGAATTTATAGTCAGGATATAGGTCATAAGCAAGAATATGCATACCGAATCCTTTCAATATCTTGATCAGTATCTTGGCGATCTTTCCTGTTCCGATAATACCGATCGTTTTTCCATGCATATCGAATCCCATCATCCCGTTCAGCGAAAAATTACCATCACGGGTACGCCAATAAGCACGGTGTATTTTACGATTTAACGAAAGCATTAATGCCAACGAATATTCGGCGACTGCATACGGTGAATAAGCCGGGACACGTACTACCGGAAGTTTTCCTTTGGCCGCTGTCAGGTCTACATTATTGAAACCGGCACAACGTAGCGCCAACAGTTTAACACCATTATCTGCCATTGCATCGATAACGGCTGCATCAGCTGTATCGTTTACAAAGATACAGACCACATCAGCCTCTTTCGTCAGGACAACATTGTTAGGGTTAAGATGTCCTTTAAAATATTTGATATCGTAATTAAAATGCTCATTTACTTTATCGAAAGAAGCTATATCGTAAGGTTTAGCTCCAAAAAATGCAATCTTGTATGACATACTTGTTTTATTTGTTTTAATTAAAACAGAATAAAGAGGTAGAATGTTGAAGAAAAGCGTTGGTATATTTAATAAATACATCTACTTTTACTTCCGTTTTAAACAAGAAGAATATATGCATCAACCTGTTAGGAAAGTAATAGTAACAGGTGTCATTCTTTTAGCGGTTTTGGTTTTACTTTTGTTTTCCGTACGGAATATATTCATACGGCAATACATTGGTCATAAACTGGAAAAGTTAGAAAAGACACGCCGGATATCTATTCATTATGACGATATTAAGATGATTGGTCTGAGCGGTATACAGATCGAAGGGGTGTCTGTGATCCCGCAGGATGCAGATACTTTTTTACAAAGCCATTCTTTCCGGATGAAGCTGGACCGTTCTTCTCTTCTTCTTTTAAAAATTTCTGTAAAGAGTATTGAAGCCGATGGAGTGAACATTTCCTTTATTAAAAAGGATACAACTTCTAATTTTGATTTCCTGTATCATACTGCCACTTCCCGGAATGTTACAGTCCGTACTGAAACAGAACAGAATTTTGCGCGAAAGACAAGCCGGCTGTTTAGTCTGCTCTTCAAATTACTGCCTGACAATGCGACTTTACGTAATCTAAGTGTTTCTTATCTGAATAAAGGGGATGAACTCGTGATAGAAATACCTTCGCTGGTCATTAAAGATAGTCGTTTCACTACCGGAATACGAAGTACGGAAAATGGAGTACAAAGCGAATGGGTTTGCGAGGGGGTGTTACAGGAGAGAGAAAAAAAGATTGAAGCCAGGTTACATGCCAAAGAGAATACGAAGATTACCCTCCCCTTTTTGAACTACCGCTGGGGAACACAGATACAGTTCGATACATTGGCGTTCAAACTGGAGGAACTATTACAAAAGAACGATTTACATGCTGTCCGGGGACAGGCGAATATCAGTGGGCTGACACTTCATCAACGACGTATTTCTCCCGACACGGTTTTACTGGATCGGGGAACTATCGATTGCCAGGTGAATATCGGCAAGAACTATCTGGAGCTGGATAGTGTCTCCCGGATAAACTTTAACCAATTGGATTTCCACCCTTATCTAAAAGCAGAGAAAGATTCCGATTGGCATATAACCGCCTCAGTAAATAAACAAGATTTTCCCGCGAATGATTTATTTGTCTCTTTACCTAAAGGGTTGTTCAATAATCTGGAAGGATTGAAGGCCAATGGAACATTATCTTATCATTTTCTATTGGATGTCGACTTTTCCTCATTGGATAGCTTGCAACTGGAGTCATCGCTTACTGCCCGTAATTTCCAGATCACTCAATATGGGAATACCGATCTACGCAAGATGAACGAACCCTTCGAATATACAGTTTACGAGAATGATGAACCGGTACGCACATTCGAGGTAGGTGAAGGCAATCCTTCTTTCCGCCCTTTCCTTATGGTATCACGTTATTTGCCGCTGGCGATTATGCAGAGTGAGGATGCTGGTTTCTTTTACCATAATGGTTTTATCCCGAGTGCGATTCGCGAGTCCCTGATACTGGACCTGAAAGAACGGCGTTTTGCCCGGGGCGGAAGTACATTAAGTATGCAGTTGGTAAAGAATGTCTTTTTGAGCCGTAACAAGACAATTGCCCGTAAACTGGAAGAGATATTGATTGTCTGGCTCATAGAGAGTAACCATCTTACTTCTAAGGAACGAATGTTTGAGGTTTACCTGAATATTGTCGAATGGGGACCGTTTGTCTATGGTGCGGCCGAGGCTTCGCATTTTTACTTTGCCAAAGAGCCATCGGCTCTGTCTTTAGGAGAATGTATCTTCCTTGCCAGTATCATACCCAAACCGAAACATGTCCGTTACTGCTTTGACGGCTTACAACTGAAACCTTATTATACGGAGTTTTATCAGGTGATACTTAGCCGTCTGGTTGATCGTGGATTAATAACACCCGAAGAGGCTGAAGGGGTACGGCCGGAAGATTTGAAAATAACAGGTCCTGCTAAATATTACTTAGCAGGACCCGATAATGATCAGACAAATTAATGACTGAAAGCATTTATCTTTTATTCGGTTTGTTGTTTATCATTCTCAGGCTTTCCTTCTTGCAGTTTACGTTCTTTTCGATCTTCCCACCAGACAAAAGATAAACCGATAATAATTACCCCTGTGATAATCATATATACATATATATTCATAATTATACCTCCTTCTTTTTATTTTCTGAATTACTAATTAAAGCAAATCCTACAAGTATTAAGAAAAATGAGAAAAATGCTCCTAAACTATATATTACCCATCTATTAATAGGTTCCTTTACAATACTACTCAAGATAATTCCTCCTATTACCAGTTTGGAGATGTCGAGGAAGAATTCTCCTACTCTTTCTTTTAATTTCATAGTTACATGGTTTTAATAAGTTAAACATGGCATCAAAGATAAAGATTGTTTATCAATAAACAAATGAGAACGAACATTTATTATCCAAAGTCTATAACAACATTCGTACCCTTGTTCACTTCGGAATGTATGTCCACCTGAGCCCCATAGGAATTCAAAATGCGTAGTGATAAACTAAGACCGATACCATGTCCGGCAAACTCACGGGTATTACTCGCACGATAAAATGGCTGATAAATACGTTTCATCTCTTCCGAAGGAATACCGATACCTGAATCTTCGATGGTCAGGACAGAACCTTTCAGACGCATTTCGACGGGTTTCTCACCTGAGTATTTACAGGCATTGTTCAAGATATTGCCGATAGCGATCTTTAATAGGTGGGGATTCGCTTCCAGGCAATAGGCAAAGGTATCGGTTGTAAAACGGACCCGGTTACCGACAAACTGCATCAGGAAATCAGCCAGCATAATATTTTCAGTGGCATTCTTTAATATCTCTTTATCACCGTGAGAAAGGAAAAGAAGATGTTTCATCAACTGGATGATACGTTTAGTTTCCGAAGCGATACGCTGTAAAGCAGCCTGGTATTCTGCCGGAGTTCGTTCTTTTAATAAGCTGATTTCACACTCTCCCTGTATAGCAGTAAGCGGATTATTCAACTCATGCGACGCATTGCTTATAAAAGCTTTCTCACTTTGGTAAGCAGCATCGATACGGTCGACCATACGGGTTGCATACAATTTTCCGACAAAGTAAATAAGTATGGCACTGATAACGATCAGGGCAAGCAATAGCCAACCGATACGCTGTTGGATATCGCCCCCATATTGATTGTTGGATATCACCAGAACAATAAAGTTCCCTTCGTTATCCGGATAATAAAGAGCGGCACCCATTTTCTCTTTTTCATGAAAGGTAATCACTTCGCCGGAATAGAGCCGGGCAATCTCCTTCTCGGTCATATACCGCGATAATGCCGTATGCGACTCGGCTATGCTATCGGCATTCAATAATATTTCAGTCGCTACCGGCAAGGTTTCTTCATACCGTTTTTGTATGCGGGCATAACTTTCTTCATCCACTTCATCCTTCTCCCAATGCTTCTCGGCAGTGGCATAGGCCTTTTCTGTCAGGTAGGAATAATACAGGCGGCTAATATAGTTTGTAGCAATAAAATAGAAAACAATAGTAACAAAGGCAATGACGCCGACGGTTATTGCCGTATAAAAGAATGCGATCTTGTTTCCCGTTTTCATGCTTCCATCATATAACCGACACCCACAACGGTACGGATCAGTTTATGGTCGAAATCCTTATCTATCTTAGTCCTGAGATAATTAACATAGACATCCACTACATTCGTATTGGTATCGAAATCTTTATCCCATACATGTTTCAGCAGAGTCAGACGATTGAGGGCCGTTCCCTGGTTCAGGATAAAATATTCCAATAGACGGTATTCCTTTACGGTCAGGTCGATAACCTTCTCTCCCCGTATCGCACGATGGCCGGTCGGATCAAGACTCAAGTCGCCACATTGCAAAGAGGCGGTGGCTGTTTCAACTCCCGATCGACGTAAAAGGGCCTTTATGCGCGCCTCCAGTTCCTGAAAGCTGAAAGGCTTGACAAGATAGTCGTCGGCCCCTGCATCGAGGCCGCTGACAATATCGTCGGTAGTTCCTAAAGCTGTCAGCATAACGACTGGCGATTGATAGCCATATAGTTGCCGGTATTGGCGGCATAGCTGTAAGCCGTTCATTTTAGGCATGATGATATCCAGGATCAGAAGCTGGAAATTTTCCTTCTGCAATAACTCCCAGCCGGCTACACCGTCGTAAGCAACACTTACTTCGTGACCGAATTCCTGTAGTCCTCTTTCAATGAAAGAGGCGATATTCACTTCATCTTCTACTAATAATATTTTTGCCATCTGATATCTTGTTTACTTAGGAGCACAAATATAATCAAATTTACAACCTCCGTTGTATTAACTTTCCCTCTTTATCATATAACATCCGGCTATAAAAGGCTTCGACCATAAGCGGAAAGACGAAGAGAGTGAAGAAGGTTGCCCCTATTAACCCACCAATGATAACAATAGCTAACGGGCGTTGACTTTCGGAGCCTATCCCATGACTAAGTGCAGCCGGCATCAAACCGATTGCCGCCATAGAAGCCGTCATCAGTACAGAACGGACACGGTCTTTCACACTCAATTTGACAGCATCCGGCAAGGGGGTTCGTGCTTTCAGGTTCCCTTTGATATCAGAAATCATGATAACCCCGTTCTGGATACAGATACCGAATAAGGCGATGAAACCGATCCCTGCCGAGATAGAGAAATTAAAACGGGTAATCAACAGGGCAATGATCCCTCCTACCGCTGCATAAGGCACATTCAATAATACCAATCCGGCATCACGGGCATTACCGAACAAGACGAACAGGATAACGAAAATAATAGCAATACTGACAGGAACCACCTGTGCCAGTCGTTTGGTAGCACGTTGCTGGTTTTCAAAGTCGCCCGTCCACTTTAATGTGTAGCCGTCGGACAGTTTCACTTGTTTGTTCACCTTCTGCCGGGCTTCGGCTACGGCTGTCCCCATATCACGTCCACGAACGGAGAATTTCACAGCACAGAAACGAGCATGGTTATCCCGGTAAATGATCAAAGGACCGGTTATCGTGTGGATATCGGCAAGTTCTTTGATAGGAACCATCGTTCCGTCGCGGGCAGGGACGAGAATCTTTCCGATCTCGTCTTCACTCCGGCGGAAGGAAGATTCATAACGAACCATGATATTGAACTTCCGTTCATCTTCATAAAGTAAAGAGGCACTTTTACCACCTATCGCCATCTCGATGATAGACTGTACATCTTCCTTGGCAACCCCATAACGTGCCAGGCGCGATTCATCGAGCTCGATACGCAGTTCCGGTTGTCCGATATTACGGATCACACCGAGGTCTTCTATACCCTCGACAGTTTGCAGTACTTTGTAGACTTCGACAGCTTTCTTTTCCGATTCGTAAAGGTCTTTACCGAACACCTTTACGGCAATAGAACCCTTTACGCCACTTGCCGCTTCTTCCACATTATCGGTAATCGGCTGGGAGAAGTTAAAGTCGACACCCGGATAGATAGCCAGATTTCCTTCCATCTTTTCAATCAACCGGGCTTTGGTCAGCTTACTTTTCCATTCTTTTTCAGGATAGATATCCACATGAAATTCTATGTTGTAGAAACCGGTGGCATCCGTACCGTCGTTGGGCCGTCCGGTCTGCGAAAGAACCTGACGTACTTCCGGATAGGAAGCCAGGCCACGGCGCATCTGGTTGGCCAGTTTAACGGATTCGTCGAGCGAGATACTTTGTGGTAAGGTAGCACGGATATAGATAGAACCCTCATTTAATTGGGGAAGAAACTCTGTACCCAGCAACGTAAAGCTCCATAAGCCGACAGCGGCTACCAGGGAGGCAATACCGATCGTCGTTTTCTTATGGGCATGGCAACGGTCAAATATAGAAACGGATACCCGGTTTACCCACGACAGGAACGGGTTATGTTTTTCGCGTACATTCTTCTTCAATAACATCGACGAAAGTACCGGAACCAGTGTCAGGGTAAAGATCAACGCTCCTAACAAAGCAAACCCTAACGTATAAGCTAACGGGCTGAACATCTTTCCTTCCACCTTCTGAAAAGCGAAAATAGGAACCAGCGCCGTAATAATGATCAATTTAGAAAAGAACACCGCCTTAGCACGGTCTTTTGCCGTATGACGGATCAGTCCCATCTTACTCATCACATTGAAAGCCGGCATACCTACTTCGCGTGCTTTCTTGTCGAGTGCGACAAAAAGCCCTTCCACCATGACGACTGCCCCATCGATAATGATGCCGAAGTCGATGGCTCCCATCGAGAGCAGGTTTGCACTCATTCCCATCGCCCGAAGACAGATAAAGGCAAAGAGTAGCGCCAACGGGATAATAATGGATACGATCACCGTTGTACGCCAGTCTGCCATAAAAATCAACACAATGAAAGTGACAAGCAAAATACCTTCGATAAGGTTGTGTGTTACTGTGCGTACCGCCAGATCCACCAGGTCTTCACGATCATAAAAAGCAACGATCTTTACATCTTCGGGAAGAGCATTCTCCTGGATATCTGTAATCTTTTCTTTCAGGGCGGCAATAACCTCTCCGGGATTTTCTCCCTTCCGCATAACAACAATTCCCTGAACAACGTCGTCTTCATCCATGCGCCCCACCTGTCCCAGACGCGGCAGGCTCGATTCGCTTACGGTAGCCAGATGTTTTACCAGGATAGGCGTACCGTTGATATTCTTGACAACGATATTCTCTATTTCTTTCGTATCATTGATCAGGCCGATGCCTCGTACCACATAGGCCTGCGAACTTTTGGTAATCACGTCGCCCCCTACATTAATATTACTCTTGGCTATGGCATCATAGAGTTCGAGGGTGGTTACATCATAATTGATAAGCTGGTTCGGATTGACACTCACTTCGAATGTCTTCACTTCACCCCCGAAGCTCACAATATCGGCTACTCCCGGAACAGCACGCAATTTACGTTCGATCACCCAGTCCTGAAAGGTTTTCAATTCGCGTACAGAACGCTTATCGCTTCGCAGGGTATAACGGAATATCTCGCCCGTAGGCCCGTACTGAGGTTGAACTTCCGGCGTAACACCTTCAGGTAAGTCGGCGTCATTCAGCAGGTTATACACTTGCTGGCGGGCATAAAAGTCGTCGGCATCATCATCAAACATCACGTTGATTACCGAAAGCCCGAACAGAGTGGTACTACGGATGTCCGTCTTTTTCTGTACCGGGTTCATGGCTATTTCGATAGGGATCGTGATAAACTTCTCTATCTCTTCCGCACTACGTCCCGGCCATTGGGTTATGATCGTTACCTTCGTGTTGGTAACATCGGGGAAGGCGTCAACGGGAGTATGAACGAAACTGACAACGCCGGCGATAATGGCAATAACAGTGCAGAAGAAGATAAAGAATTTATTCTTTAATGAGAAGGCTATTATATTGTCTATGAATTTATGCATCGTTCCGTTACTTTAAAGCGTTATAAACCAAAAGAACATTCTTGTCGATAATACGATCGCCTTCCTTCAGGCCAGACTGCAGGTAGCAGTTTTTCTCTGTTTGCTTGAATACGGTTACTTCACAGGCATGCAGTTCGTTATTTTCGTCGACGCACACCACATAATGCCGCCCGTTCTCAAAAATAACGGCTCGGGCATTTACGCAAGGCATTATTTCGCCTTCCTGGTTACTTTGCACATAAACGTTGGTAAACATAGCCGGCTTAAGCATATAATCATCGTTTTTCAGCTTTACGCGTATATTCATGGTCTTACTTTCATCGTTCAGGATATTATATACCTTATCTATCGTTCCTGTGAACTCTTTATTCCTGTATGCCAGTGTAGTGATACGTACCGGAGCACCTTCACGAACTTTGCTGATATCACTCTCGTACACATCGGCCATCACCCATACATTGTCGAGGCCGGAGATCGTGAAGAGTTCTTCGGTTTGGTCGGAACGTATCTGCATGTTACGGCTCACATTCTTGTCGATGACAAAGCCCGAAACAGGGGCTTTTATCTCATAAACGGAATTACCTGTAATATGATAGATGGAATACACCTCCCCGATCCGTTTCTGTTCGGCCAGTGCATTACTCACCTCCTGCTCTGCCTGAAGCATATCGCGCTCGGAAGCCATTCCGCTTTTCAACATATCCCGTGTAGCATCGAGGTTACGGTTTGCCAGGATTAGTTGCTGCTCCGCCTCCTTCCGTTGCTTTTCATAATCGGCCACCTCGGAACTGCGGATCACAGCAAGTATATCGCCTTTCTTTACATAATCGCCCACTTCTACGTTTACATCCGACACATTACCTCCGAAAATAGGATACACATTCGCCACCTGTTCAGGGTTGAAGCTGACACGGCCATTCAAGATCAGTTCGTTGTTGAGAGGGATTTCGTGTACCGTTTCTACCGATACGACTTTCAGCAGGCTGTCAGTCAATATGAGAGGGGCCGTTCCATCTTCTTGTCCGGTGGTTTTACTACCGCATGCTACGAGCAGTGGAAGTAAGAGTGCCAATACTATACAATTCTTATTTTTCATATATTTACTTCTTATTATTCATTAATAATTGAAGACATCGCTGCCTGTCACGGTGTTGATCTCTTCCATGGCGAGGAATACGTCTTTCTGTGTCTGGTATAATTGCAGGCAAGTTTCTTTATATGCCTGATAGTAATCGATAAATTCAAGCAGGCTGATATTACGTTTACGATAATTACTGTTTACTCCGTCGATGATCGTTTCGAAATCGCGTTCCAGTTCGTAATTCGATGTATTATACAGCTTCACAGCCTTTTCCAGACGGGCATAGCTGGTGAAGAGTTCCTTCTCTGCCTGCTTCCGTGCAAGTTCCTCCCTATTGGTATTTTGCAGGACGGAAAGACGGGCCGATTTGATATTTCCCTGGTTACGGTTGAATATCGGAACCGATACGCTCAGGCCGATCGCAAAGTAATTATCGCAGAAGTTACCTGCCCGGTCGTAAGAACCTTTCAAGCTGACTTCGGGAAAAGCGAGCGATTTTTGGAGACTAACATTGGCACGCGACACTTGTATATTAGTATGTGCCATTTTTATGTCAGGACGTTCAGCCAGACGATTGTTCAGTTCGATAAAAGGGATGGAGGCTATATCGACCTGGTTCAATACCGATTCATCGAAAACAGGTTCGAAAGACTCGGAGGCATTCAGTCCCAACAGTAGTTTCATATCGCCTTGCAGGGAGATCAATTGATTGGATGCTTCGTTCCTCTCCTGCTGCAGGGATAACAGAAGAGCCTGTATCCTCGACTTTTCCAGTAACGAGATATTCCCTTTCGCATTCTGTTCTTTCATTACTTCCAATAATTGTTGCAGGTAAACGATCTCTTTATCGTAGACGGAGAGTGACTTCCCGGTGTAGTATAGTTCGATAAATTTGCTGTTAAGCTCGCTACGTAGCGTCCGTAGAACTTCTTCAAACTGATAGACAGCCATTTCCTTGTTCAGCTTTTCCACACGGACACGTTTGTTGCGTTGCCCGGCAATATAGATAAGTTGTTCAACTTCGACAACAGCCTCTCCTTCCCGTCCCATATCGAAATATTTGCCGTTCAGACGATTGTAAACATTCTGCTCGAGTGAGATGACAGGGTTTTCAAAGAGACGTGCCTGGATAACTTCGGCTTCGGCCCTGTCGATATTGTAACGTTCGGCAATCAGTTCCAGGTTGCAGGTGGTGAAACGTTGTCCGGCTTCCTGCAAATTAAGTTTTGTCGTCTGGTCGTCAGCTCGCATATTAAAGGTAAATACCTGTAAAATAAATGATAGGAGAATGACTCGTTTGTTCATTTGCTTCTGTTTTTTGGAAGCAAAGGTATAAGGAGGGGGGTGTTTTAGCCTTGTGTATCCGATTAGAATATTCTTAAGTGAAATTAGATTTTGATTAGAAGATTGTCAGCGACTTATTTTCATACGGTAAGGAGGAATTGGTTGTAAATGGTCGATATCGAGATAAGGAGGGCATTTGGGATAGATAAGATCTAAAAAACGCAGATCGATCGCACAAGGAACCTCTTCCAGACGGACACGGGCAATTCCTTTTTTCTTAAATCCCAGCAATTGGGCAGCACTGGCAGACACATCGATAATTCTTCCTTTACGATGCGGACCACGATCGGTGACACATACGATAACGCTTTTCATATTATCGAGGTTGGTGATACGAAGGAAAGTACCGAAAGGATATGTGCGGTGGGCAGCTACCAGTTCGTCTTTGTCATGAACACGGCCACTGGACGATTTCCGGCCGTGGAAACGTTCGTGATAATAAGAAGCAAACCCTTCCTCTTGCCCCCACGCAACCCCTACGCTTTGTAAAGCGATGAAAAGGAGTATTATATGGGACAGGCGGAAGGGCATGTGCAAATATAATAACTAATTTGTATTTATTGGAGAAGTTTTCCGTCATATTCACCGGTCAGCGTATTCAGGAAGGCTACGATCTTTGCAGTTTCCGTATCTGAAATATGGCGTCCGATCTGGAATTCATGCATTACCTGAATAGCATCCTCGATGGTAGTGATTGTTCCGTCATGCATATACGGCGGAGTGATCATTACATTACGTAGCGTCGGTGTTTTGAACTTATGGCGATCGGCCTCATTCTTTGTTACAGACCAGCGTCCGTTGTCACCATCTGTCAAACCGGTACCACGGTAATCGAAATAGTTATCTTTGATACCCATATATTCGTACGACTGTCCGCCGAGGTTCATACCTACATGGCAGGTTGCACATTTGTTATCTTTAAATAACTGGTAACCTTCCAGTTCTTCAGCGGTAAGTGCATTCTTATCACCTCTCAGGTAATTGTCGAAACGGCTCGGGGTAAGCAATGTCTTTTCAAATTCAGCAATAGCCTCCGTTACGGTCGATTCGGTAAAACCTTCCGGGAATACTTCCAGAAAACGTTTACTGAGTTCCTTATCGTCTGCCAGTTTAGTACAGATTTCATCAAATGAAACGCTGCCCATCTCTACCGGATTCAATGGAGGTCCCGCAGCCTGTTCCTTCAGGTCGGCAGCACGTCCGTCCCAGAACTGAACGAAATTAAGCGCAGCATTGTACACCGTCGGGGCATTCACTCCACCGAATTGCCCGTGGATACCTTCTGAATATTGTTTGCGATCGACACCTCCTGTATTCAGTCCGTGGCAGGTAGCACAAGAGATCGTGTTATCACCCGACAAGCGAGTATCGTGATATAAATCAAATCCTAAAGCAACTTTTGCCGGGTCGGTTGCGATGGAAGCCATCAACGGTTGAACCGGTTCGTTTGCAAACTCTTCGGCAACAGTAGGCGATACATAGTTGTTTTTACGAGCTTCTTTCGCCCAAGCGATAATAACCGCCTTTTCGTCATCGTTCAGATTAGTACCCCAGTGCATGGTGTAGTATTTAGCAGGAGGCATTGAACCACTGAGTGCAGTGTTCTCTACTTTTGCCAAATCCACTTCGGACACGGCTTGTCCGTTGTCAAGGGCCGTAATCATGGCGGTCAGGTCCAGATAGTGTGTCCCTTCTTTCATATCAGCCTGTACGACCGGACCGATAATCGGAAGTTTACCGTAGAATGGAATGTTTGCTGTGGCAGAGTGACATTCCAGACATCCGTTGTTACGAATAATAGAGGCTACCTGCTTTGCCTTGTCGCCTTCAAGTTTCTTATACTCATTGGATGAGCATGAAGGCATCGTTAAAGCTAATGTAAGTAGTCCGACAGGAAGTACTGCCATTTTACTAAGACTAGTGTTGCGCATAATTATTGGTTGTTTAAGATTTGTTTAATGCAAATGTAGATATATTTATTAATATATGTTCAGTAAGCCGATAGGTTTTATTTATCGGGTGATAAGCATAGTCTATGAGGAAATGAGTAATAAGGGACTAATGTGCCAATTTAGAAAAATGTGAAGCCAAATGACAGGTTTTGTAGGGGTGGGGTTTGCCCACCCTTTGCGACAATAATATAACAACCGGTGAAGAAGGGCGGGCAGACCCCGCCCCTACGGCCGAACCTGCCTGTTCCATTGTGACGGCGCCTGTAAGGGCGGTTCGCGAACCGCCCCTACCAACGACACTACATTCAAAACTGACAATATTCGAACCAAACTTTATACTATCCTGTTTTTTATATAGCTTTGCACAACTATGTATAACAATTAAAGCAAAAAGAAAATGTTTAAGAACAAAGCTCTGTGGATTACGCTCGCCATTATCGTGGTACTTTTATTTGCCGGTTACTCCTGGGTGAAAGGCACATACAACACAATGGTAACGCAAGATGAAGGAGTAAAAACAGCTTGGAGCCAGGTCGAGAACCAGTATCAACGCCGTATGGATTTGATCCCTAACCTGGTAAATACCGTAAAAGGATACGCAACACATGAAAAGGAAACGTTGGAAGGTGTAGTAAGCGCCCGTGCCGAAGCAACCAAGACGACAATCGATCCTTCTAACCTGAATGAAGAGTCGATGAAGAAATTTCAGGCTGCACAGGGTGAATTGAGTAGTGCCCTCTCCCGCCTGATGGTCGTACTGGAACGTTACCCCGACCTGAAAGCCAATCAGAACTTCTCTGAGTTGCAGGCACAGTTGGAAGGAACGGAAAACCGTATCTCTGTGGAACGTAAACGTTTCAACGAAACGGCACAGTCTTATAATACCTACATCCGTACTTTCCCTACCAATATCCTGGCCGGCATGTTCGGTTTCCAGCCTAAAGCCTATTTCAGCGCGGAAAGTGGTGCGGAGAAAGCTCCGAAGGTTGAATTCTAATCCAATAAGTCCGGATAAAGAATGAATAATCTGAATAGAATACCGGTGAGCCGACACCTGCTGGCTGTCCTGCTTACCGGCATATTGCTGATTTCCCTTTTCCCCTTGCATCTTTCGGCTGCCAAGGATTATACTGTCGAGACGATACCCAATGTACGCCTCTCCGACCGGTATAACCATGTGAGTAACCCGGACGGAATTATCCAGCCACAGGACGTGGACCGTATCAACCGCCTTCTGCAGATTGTCGAAGACAGCCTGGGAATAGAAGTCGCCGTCGTTGCCGTTGAAAGCATTGGCGATAACGATGCCCGCATGTTCGCAACCGACCTGTTCCAACATTGGGGACTGGGAAAGAAGGGAAAAGATAACGGTTTATTGATCCAGCTTGTCACCGAGCCTACCCAACGCTCTGTTGTCTTCGAGACAGGCTACGGTCTGGAAGGGGTACTTCCCGACGCTATTACCTACCGCCTGCAACAAAAATACATGATCCCCGACTTGAAAGCCGGAGATTATAGTACAGGCATGCTGAAAGGCGTTGCCGCCGTAAAGGAATATCTGATGGCGAGCGACTATGAGCGTGCTGCCATGACAGGTGGCGGTCGTAACCGGCAGGCAGAGGATGACGGCCTTTTTATGTGGCTGTTCATCATTATGATTGTTGTATTCCCCGCCGGAATCTTTATCCTTGTCTCTTATCTGAAATACCGTCCGCGTATCTGTCCCCGTTGCGGACAAAAAACATTGGTATATGTAGGCCAGCAGGTTATACAGAGAGCGACTTACAGTTCCGAAGGATTGGCAGAAGAGACTTACCGATGTAAAAATTGCGGTTATACTGAAAAGAAAAATCGTAATATCAGCCGGCTGAGACGCAGTACAGGCCCTATCATCATTGGTGGTGGCGGACGAGGCGGCGGTTTCGGTGGAGGCTTTGGCGGTGGTGGAGGTTCCTGGGGCGGAGGACGCTCGGGAGGTGGTGGTTCCATTAGCCGTTTCTAACCGGAAGGTCGGCACTAACTAAAATAAAAGTCGGTAGGTATTAAGATAAAGGTTATTACCTTTTATTACCAGGGTGTACACCCTACCCGATCATCCTGTACATTATAATAAATTACCCTGTACACTCCAGGAAACCAAGGTGTACAGGGTAATTTTAGTTTGTTACGACCTTTGTACTAATTGTTGCCGTCTTTGATCTTTGTTAGTCGTATGCTACGGATTAACCGTCATCAATGAAGGCAGATATGAACCCAATTCCCAATTTGCCTTCATATCGCTATTTGTTGATAACTAAGTTATTACAATCAAAATGAAGGCATGAATGCATTTTTGGGAAAAACTCTTATTCTTCGCGAATGTAATACTCCGACAAAATATCCCTTACTTTTTCAGGGGTAATTCTTCCGTATACCTTACCTCCTATCGTTACGACAGGGGCCAGTCCACAGGCACCCACACAACGGAGACAATCTAAGGAGAACAGTCCATCGGGGGTAGTTTCCCCTATTTTTATCTCCAGCTGACGTTGGAATTCATCCAGTACTTTCTCTGCTCCACGCACATAACAGGCTGTGCCCAGGCAGACAGAGATCGGGTATTTCCCTTTCGGAGTCATGGTAAAGAATGAATAGAAAGTAACTACACCATACACACGTGACACTGGGATATGCAGCTCGGCGGCAACCATCTCCTGAACTTCACGGGGAAGGTAACCGAATAATTCCTGTGCAGCATGCAGTATATTGATCAGTTCACCGGGATCGTTGTCGTGATCTTTACATACGGCATGCAGTTCTTTTACTTTTGACTGGGGCAAATGTATCTTTTCCATGGCTTATTCATCTTTATCGGTTTCCAAAAACATATTGACTACTTCTTTACGGTCGAAGTAGTGAGTATGCAATAACTTATGAGCCCTTGGTCCGCAAGGTTCACCCAGGTATTCTTTATACAACTGCTGAATGTAGGGGTTTTCATGGCTCTTACGAAGCGGCTTGCTTTCGTCTTCGCTATAAAGGGCAGCAGCCCGTTTGCGGAGAACTTCTATGCGTCCCTGATGGAACGGTTGCCCGCCACCTCCGATACAACCGCCGGGACAGGCCATTACTTCGATGACGTGGTAAGGGGATTTGCCACTCTTCACCTCTTCTACCAGTTTGCGGGCATTGCCCAAGCCATGAGCGATACCGATCTTCACAGGTGTACCGTCGAAGTTGATCGTTCCACTGCGGATACCCTCCAAACCGCGTAATTCCTTAAATTCGATTTTCTCCAGAGGCTTCTTTGTATATAGTTCGTAAGCCGTACGGCAGGCTGCTTCTATTACGCCTCCAGTTGTTCCGAAGATAACTCCCGCACCGGTCGACTCGCCGAGAGGATGGTCAAAATCGCTGTCGGGAAGTTCGTTGAAGTTGATATTCGCATAACGGATCAGACGGGCCAGTTCGCGGGTATAGATGGAGATATCTACATCCGGATTTCCTTCACTGGCAAACTCGGGACGGCTGGCTTCGTATTTTTTAGCTAAGCAAGGCATAATGGATACCACCACGATACTTTTACGGTCTACGCCCAGCTTTTCGGCGAAATAGGTTTTGGCTATGGCTCCGAACATCTGTTGCGGACTCTTTGCCGTTGAAAGGTTACCCAGCAACTCAGGGAAATGTTGCTCTACGAAACTTACCCAGCCTGGACAGCAACTTGTCATCATCGGTATCTTTACCTCCTCGTCGCCCGACAGGTATTTGCCAAGTCGTTGCAGTAGCTCCGTACCTTCTTCCATAATGGTCAGGTCGGCAGCGAAGTCCGTATCGAACACATAATCGAAACCTAACTGACGGAGAGCGGACACCATCTTTCCAGTGACCAGTGTTCCCGGTTCGCAACCGAAGTCACGTCCCAAGGCGGTGCGGACAGCAGGGGCGGTTTGTGCAATCACAATCTTGGTCGGATCGGCCAAGGCATCGAGTACGGGTTGCTGCGTATTACGTCCGCTCAAGGCATTTACCGGACAGACGGATACACATTGTCCGCAATAAGAACAGGTACTTCCGGCTATATCGCGTTCAAATGCAGTCGACACGGCGGCATTGAAACCACGGTTGACGGCTGTCAGTGCACCGACGGTCTGTATACTGTTGCACATTGTCTCGCACCGGCGGCACATGATGCATTTATTCATGTTGCGTACGATTGACGGCGAACGGTCGATCTCGAAGGTGGATTGTTCGCCTTGGTATCTTATCTCGCGAATACCCAGGTCGTGAGCTATCGTCTGAAGTTCGCAGTAACCGTTACTGCTACAGGTAAGACATCCGGCCGGATGATTCGACAGGATCAGTTCCATCACGGTCTTACGGGCATTCATTACTCGCGGCGTATGGGTTCTGACAACCATTCCTTCCGTACATTCTGTTTTACAGGACGGTGCCAGGTTACGGCGGCCTTCTATCTCCACTACACAGATACGGCAGGCTCCGGGATTATTCTCATAATTCAAATCTTCGAGTTTCATGTGGCAAAGTGTCGGGATACGGATACCCATACTCCTTGCAGCGTCGAGAACGGTGGTTCCTTTGGAGACTTCCACTTCTCTGTTATCTATCGTTAGTTTTACATTTTCCATATTCTTCTCTGTCAACTGTCAATTATCCACTGTCAACTTATTTAGTGTACGTAAATAGCATCGAACTTACATTTCTCTATACATGATCCGCAACGGATACATACTTCCGAGTCGATCGTATGAGGAACTTTTCGGCTGCCGGTAATAGCATGTACCGGGCAGATACGGGCACACATGGTACATCCCTTACATTTCTCCGGATTGATGAAGTATTGAGTAAGTTCGCGGCACTGGTGAGACGGACAACGTTGTTCGTCGACATGCGCCAGATATTCCTCATAGAAATTATCCATAGTGGAAAGAACCGGGTTGGGCGAAGTTTGTCCCAGTCCGCAAAGAGCAGTATCCTTGATTACCATCGCGAGGTTACGCAGTTTGTCGAGGTCTTCAACAGTAGCTCTTCCCGTCGTGATCTTTTGCAGCATTTCATGCAGACGTTTATTTCCTATACGACAGGGAGCGCATTTACCGCACGACTCTTCTACGGTGAAGTCGAGATAAAACTTGGCCATAGCGACCATGCAATCGTCTTCGTCCATAACGATCATACCACCCGATCCCATCATTGAACCTGCAGCTATCAGGTTGTCGTAGTCGATAGGCAGGTCGAGATGCTTCTCGGTCAGACAGCCGCCCGACGGTCCGCCGGTTTGTACGGCTTTGAATTTCTTTCCGTCTTTAATACCTCCGCCGATGCCGAATATGACTTCGCGAAGGGTTGTACCCATCGGTACCTCTATCAGGCCGACATTGTTGACTTTACCGGCCAGGGCAAACACTTTGGTTCCTTTGCTTTTCTCCGTTCCGATACTGCTGAACCATTTGGCTCCTTTCAGAAGGATAACCGGGATATTGGCATAGGTCTCTACATTATTAACATTGGTCGGACAGCCTTTATACCCGCATTCACTGGGGAACGGCGGCTTCACGGTTGCTTCACCACGAAGGCCTTCCATACTGTGGATCAAGGCAGTCTCTTCCCCACATACAAATGCTCCGGCTCCGTAACGTATCTGGATATCGAAAGAGAAATCCGTTCCGAAGATGTTTTCTCCCAGGAGGCCGTATTCTTTGGCTTGCCGGATCGCTATTCTCAGCCGTTCGACGGCCAGCGGGTACTCGGCACGGATATAAACCAGCCCTTTGCTGGCTCCGGTACAGTATCCGTTGATAGCCATTGCTTCAACAATGGAGTGCGGATCACCTTCCAGGATGGAACGATCCATGAATGCACCGGGGTCTCCTTCGTCGGCATTACAGACTACATATTTCTGAGGAGCTTGTACCTTGCGGGTGATCTGCCATTTAAGTCCGGTCGGGAAACCACCGCCGCCCCTGCCACGCAGTCCGCTGTCGATGATCTCTTTGATCACTTCATCGGGTGTCATTTCCGTCAGGGCTTTACCCAGGGCGATATAACCGTCGCGGGCAATGTATTCGTCGATGTTCTCAGGATTGATAAAGCCACAGTTACGCAAGGCAATACGTAATTGTTTTTTATAGAAGTTGATATGTTTGGAATCGAGTATCAGTTCTTTTGTTTCCGGATTTACGTAGAGCAGACGTTCTACTTTTCGCCCTTTTACCAGATGTTCGTTCACGATATCTTCCGCATCTTCCGGTTTGACTTCTACATAGAAAGTGTTATCCGGTATCAGTTTTACGACAGGACCTTTCTCACAAAAACCGAAACAACCGGTCCGGATCACCTGTACGCTCTCCTGTAAACCGTTTTGCCTGACTGCTTCCTTTAAGTTTTCCAGTATAAGTTCGCTTTGCGATGCACGGCAGCCTGTTCCTCCGCACACCAGAATATAGTTGCTAAATTGTGCCATTATGTAAGTATTTGGATAGGTTTGTTATTCGGGACCGACCGAGTTATAATTGACAGGTATGATGTCATCTACTAAAATACCTTGTTTGATATAATTAGTAACGATCTCGTCAACTCTTGTCCTGTTGACACGCCCGAAGACGATCGGTTCTTTACCGGGAACAGTAATTTCGACTGTGGGTTCTGCATAGCAATATCCCATACATCCGGTTTGGGTAACCAGTGCATCCACACGTTCACGATCGAGTACTTCAATAAAGTAACTCATCACTTCTTTGGCACCCGCCGCTATTCCGCAGGTGGCCATCGCGACCTTGATCTGAACCATTTGTTCGGGATTATTACTTTTCTCGCGTAAATCGAGGGAGACGCGTAAGGACTCGCGCATCTTCCGAAGGTCATCTAACGTTTTTACTTTGCTCATCACGTATGCATTTAAGGTATAAGACCCTGTCAGGGTATAACGCAAACATACGTATTTCTCTTTAATTTACGGTAGTGTTTTGACCTAAAAAAAGAAAAAGTTTATTTATCTTCAACGGCTCGTGACTGAAGAACTTTTGAGTTCGGAGGTACACTATGGGTCAGCCAAATGTTACCTCCTATCACTGATCCTTCTCCAATCGTGATGCGTCCAAGTATCGAAGCATTGGAGTAAACAGTTACATAATCTTCAAGAATAGGATGCCGGGGGATATCGAGAGGTAATCCTTCATCGTCCAATGTAAAGTTTTTCGCCCCCAAAGTGACTCCCTGATATAAGCGCACATGATTTCCAATAATGGCAGTCTGGCCGACAACGATACCGGTTCCGTGGTCTATACTGAAATACTCACCGATCTGTGCTCCCGGATGAATATCGATCCCGGTATCCGAATGTGCCATTTCTGTAATGATACGTGGCAGAACAGGCACTCCGAGTTTCAATAATTCGTGGGCTACACGTTGATGCAGGATGGCACGTACTGCCGGATAGCAAAAGATGATTTCGCTAATACTTTTCGCTGCAGGATCGCCATCCAGGATTGCTTTAATATCTGTCGAAAGCAAATATTTGATGTGCGGTATCTGATTGATAAAGCTGATCGCGATCTCCGAAGAACGGTCTTTGGAGTCGCAGCAACGATCTACTTCAAAACATAATCCATTGTATATCTGTTCCTGCAACAAATCATATATCTGCTCCAGATATACCCCTGTATAATATTGTATAGAATCGAACTGTGCCTCCTGCTCAGAACCAAAGAACCCCGGGAAGATCACTTTCCGCAGTAACCGCATGATCTCCTGAAGCGAATGAACAGAAGGTGACGGCTTCTGATGCAATGGAATGTATTTATATTCCGGCAAATCGGAAGCCGACAAACGTTCTACGTTTTTTTGTATCTGGTTTAATATATCGGCTCTAGTCATATTAGTTGTCCCATGATGGGTCGTAGGTCATAAATTCATTTGCATAAATGTCTAATCCTAAGATATAGATGGTATCATTCAGAACGAATATATCAAAGTTTCTACTATTTCCTGAACAAGTAGAACGTTGAAACCAAACTTTGTCATCTATACTATATTGCCAGATTACACCAAATTCGTCTACAACATATATGCTTCTGTTATAGATTACTCCAGTAGAGATATTACCCATTTTTCCGGGAAGTTCTTCTACTAATGGTTCCCAAGTAGTAAAATCACCTCCATTAGACTTCCAGAATCCGCGATTCGCCGTCTTTTCGCCTAAACCGATATATACATCATCCTCAAAAATTAAGGCAATGCCATCACTTAGTGGTGTTTTGAAATTACCGAAATCATGCCATTCGTTTTTGTTAATATCATAAGCGCAAATGGTATCAGTAGCTATAGAATTTATTTTTCCGCCAACTAAATAAATATAATCATTATAATAAAAAGCAACCGCCTTATTACGTACATTCCCATTTTCCAATGGAGCCAAAGGAGTCCAAATATTATCCTTATATGAATTACACTTAGTTATATTTTGAGTAAGTGTATTTCCACCAAATACATAAGCTGTATTACCATTTGTACAAACAGCCATATTCATCACTTCAACTTCATAAGGCTCAAGAGGTTTCCATATATTACTGCTAGCTCTATAGCCGTATAATTCATTTGTTCTACTGCTCCCTAAATCTCCTCCAAGAATAAAGACCTGATCATCTAATGTGAAAAGAGAATAATTCGTACGGCCAGTTCGATTATCATCCTTTTTTATAAACTTCTCCAGATTATCTGTAGTGAAAATAGGTGGCGTGATAAACGAAACCGCACTACTTGATCCCGTACCAAATTTATTTTTAGCATAAGCTATTACATAATACTTTTGATTTCCTTTTAGTTTAGGAAATGATACTTCAAATTTATTATCTGCATCTAGTTCATCTCTGTTTAAGGTTATTTTTCCATCACATTTTTCCGGATTTGGAGTAGCTGATAATGAATAGCAGATAACTATTTCTGAAACACTACCCCTACCATCATCCTTTAAAACACCACTCACTGTAACATTTCCATCTTTCATTACATAGTTTGATGCTTCATCCATAAAAATAGTAGGAGCATCACTTTTCGCAGAAAATTCAATGCTATCCGGAGTATAAACAGTACCAAAAGCATTTACTGCATAACTATGTACAAAATATTGCGTCTGTGCTTTCAGGTTAGGTATTACACCTACAAAGAATCCGTCTTTGTCTACAGTACATTTTATGGTTGAATCCTCTTTAATATTAGGTCTGCCAACTGCTTTAACATCACTCCAACAAAAGCCTATAGAGTCTAACTCTCCATCCCCTTTTTTCACTAATTTAGCTCTAACCGTTACCTGCGTATAATCAGTTTCAATTACTGACAGGAAACCAAGTTCAGGATGTCCGTCCAGAGTTTTAAAACTTTGTCTGTCGGTATTGAATTGTCCAAAACTATTTTCCACAATCGCTTCAATAACATACTCTGTTTCAGGATCCAGCTCTGTTAACATATGGATAAATGTAGAATCTGTCGGCATTTCATCCATATCAATCTTGATAATTGAATCTAATTCAGAGTTCTTATATAAATTGAAACCGATCATTTTGATTTCGCCTTCACCTTTATCTTTAATTAAACCTCCCACTACGGCAGAAGTAGCTGTAACATCTGTAACTTCAGAGGTAATGACACTACCAATACCAGCCTTGGTATTAATACCTAATGTATCTCCATAGGTTATACCTTTCTTATTCCTTGCAAATGGACTAATGTAATAAACAGTATCATTCTTTAATCCCTCTATTTCCTGTTTGAATTCTCCTTTCCCATTTTCTACATTAGTCTCTTTTTTAGTCTCAACTTTGTCAGTATTTTTCAACCAATAGATAAAACCACGCTCTGTGACCGGATCACCATTTTCTTTTTTCACTGTAGCTCTTGCAACAATCGTTGTAGCTGTGATATCAACGTTAGCTGGTGTAAATTTCTCTAACTCCGGAGCAAAAGCATTTTGGAGACTCGGATCCATATCCGGTTCTTCCAGACATCCGGATAAACTTATAGCAAACAATGTGAATAATAGTAAGTATAATTGTTTCATGTTATTATCAGTTAAAAGAATACACCAATACCGGCATTAAGATCAATATATTTAAAATTCAGAGTATTACAACCTGCACTAACAAACACAGGCCCGAACTTTACCATAAAATCCAAATCAACAACGACTCCTTCATAGGAATAGTCTGTGTTCTTAGCCCAGAATATATTTTTATTATTGGAATCAAAATGATCAGTAGTTATATATTCATATAGAAGTTCTCTCTTTCCATATCCTAATCCGATAGAAGAGTATAACCAGGGAGCACATTTAATAACTAACCCGGCCGAAGCTGCTATATTGTTGGATTTCTTCTTATTGGTGAAATTTACGGAAAAATCATCCGGCGGAGGAAGCAATTCACGATCTCCCCGACACTCACCCGTATAATCATCAAACGACATATTCGTCCTGAACCTGGCATACCATCCAAATCTTTCACCTACCCCTCCTACTGTCAGACCATAAGGTGCTTCAATAGAAAAAGCATATCCGGCGAAGAATTTCATTGGTTCTCTCGGCTTTCTCTCTTGTATGGGAACATAGGTTATCGGTTCTACCGGTTTACGAAGTTCTTCCAACCGGTCACTCCAATAGGAAGCCAACTCGTCACTGATAGGAGTTCCTATACCTTCGTTATAGTATACTATTAGTTGAGCAACAGCTGTCGAGTCATTGTCTGTTGCTTTTACAGTCAGACAATTCAAGCATTTGGTCATTAAACTGCGCATAGAGGCACGCATTTTTTTATTTGTCTTCCATATAGCAGTCAACTGATCGATACTGTATGAATCGCAATTGCTGATCCCTTCTTCGTACCACATCCTTGCATCACTATAATCCTGGCGCTTCATTGCTTCGTCGCCTTTTCTATTGTATTCTGTCCGTTGTTGTGCCAGTAAACATTCCGGAAGCACAATAACTAGTAAGATAAGTATCCAAAGTCTTTTCATAAACACATTTAATAATACGGTACACCTTGATTAATCAACACTCCTTCTGTATTATATATGTCAAACAAACCGTCGGCACGCTCAAATGCCCGTCCATTATCTGCTTTTCCTACATTCTTGTAATTACAAGGAATGTGCTCCATCGCTTCAGCATCAATAGCACCATAATTCCCCGTTGATTTCTTTCGTACAATTGTATATTTTCCAAAAGACATCTTTTCTTCATATTGGGCTTTTCGCTTTGCCAGATTACTTTCGTTTTCTTTGAGTTTACAATCTCCAATAAGATCGAATAACTCCTGCGTCATTTTGATCTCTGAAGCCTTGGTAAAATCAGCTTTTGCACCAGAGAAATCAGCAGTTGTCATCTTCTCTTTTCCTGAATTGATCAAAGATAGATATTCAGCATTAATTTCTTCCTTTGAGCGTTCCGGTAACCTGGTTACCGGTTGTTCAACATTTCTCACTTCGGGCTTAACCTCCGGTTTTACAGAAGCCGGCTGTTGTGCAACAACCTCAGGCTTAATTTCCGGTTTGGTTTGGACTTCCTGTTGATCTTTATTTGTTTTACCATCGTTTACACTTTCAGTTTTTGTTTTTTCTTCAATAACTTCGGGTGCATTACTTTCTTCCATCATATTCGATATAACCGGATCCTCTACAGGATCTGTCTTCCCTTCCGGGGTCGCATTTACCATCTCTGCTACCGGAAGTGTCGGTTTATGCCGTTGTACAAAGAGAGCTACCGCCGAACCTATACTTGCAAATATAATAATAAGTAAAGATATTAACGTAACTTTTCTTTTTTTCTTTTTAGGCACAACGGGTATATCAACGTTATTCAATACCGTTTCATCGTCTTCCACTCCTTTTGATTGAGGCAGACGAGTTGTAAATAAGATTGTTGTCTCGTCTTCCTCAAAATACTCGGGTGACGATATATTTTTCTTTACTGTCTCGTCTTCAATCTGGGGAAAGTCTAGTTCCGCAAGCATTTCCGATACAGACTGGAAACGGTCTGCCGGAATAATTTGCATCGCTTTGATAATGGCGGCCTCTGTCTTAGCAGAAATGGTCGGATTCAGTTCACTGGGAGCCGGTAAGGGACGTGTTGCCCGCAGAATAGATTCTGTTGGTATCTTTCCGGTCAAGAGATTATACATCGTTGCCCCTAACGAATAAATATCCGGACATGGAGAAAAATTTTGGGTACCTTCATTGTCGTATTGCTCTATAGATGCAAAACCTTTCGATAAGGTTAACATAGTGGTACTTGTTTCCTGCTGTTCAATATCATATCGTTTACTTACACCGAAATCAATCAGTCGGGCTTTCCCATTCTGATCAATCAATATATTACTGGGCTTGATATCCAGGTGAAGAATATTTTTCTCATGAACAAACTGTAGAGCCTCCCCGATCTGATGAACATATCTCAACACTTTAGCTTCAGGCAAAACTCCTTCCTTATCCATCATATATTTAAGGCTATTACCCGAAATATACTCCATAGCAATATAGGCAGTATCATTTTCTTCAAATACTTCCAATACATTAACAATATGGGGATGATGAACTTCAGATAATATCTTCGCTTCTTTGATCAGCTTTTCTTTGAACTTATCAAAAAGAGCCCTTCCCGTTTCAGAATGCACCCTGACAGCATAAGACTCAGGATCTCTGTAACAGTAATCTTTGAAAAAATATTCTTTTACGCATATAGGAACCTCGGTCTTGATAGTTCCCAGCGGTCCTTTAACCTCTGTAAACCAAACGCCTTTGTAAGTTATACCAAAGCCGCCCTGACCAACTATATGGGTAAGCCTATATTTTCCATTTTGAAGAAGATGTCCGTTTGGCAAATTCATAACTTCTCGTGCAATTCTCTTTTTAATCTGCCAAAATTACGTTATTTATATAAAAGAATAAAGGAAAGAGAGAATATTTTGTTTTATTCCGATAGATTCACCAACATTTTGAACTGGTAAAATATAAAAGGAAAAGTTATCCCTGGTTTTTCCGCAACAAGAGGCCATGATAGCATCTTTTATGTCTTCCGGATTACTGTGAGTGGAAAAGATATATGATAAATCCTCATTCTTAAGGCGTTCCAACACACCATCGGTACACATAAAAAAGAAATCGCCAGCTTGTATATCGTTTAATAAGGCTACATCAGCTTCTGTTGGATGTTCTGTTCCCTGTATAGCACGAATAATTACATTTTTCTGAGGATGGGTGACTGCTTCTTCTTTACTAATTTTTCCTAACTTGACGAGGGAATTTACTAATGAATGATCTTCTGTCTGGTAGATAATCTCCCCACGGCGAAACTGATAAATCCGGCTGTCTCCGATATGAGCAAGCGTTATACCTGAAATTCCAACAGACACCATAGTTAATGTTGTGGCCATTCCTTTAGCCTCCGGATGTGAATTTACATAATCGTCAAAACGTGCTTCTGTATACCTGATCGCTTTATTGATAAATTCTTCCGACGGTTCTTCTTCCAGAAAAGTAGAGAAAAAACTTTGAAAAGATTCGCAAGCTAATGAGCTGGCAATCTCTCCTTTTTCCGATCCGCCTACTCCATCGCAGACCAGAAATAACTTTTGATTGGAATTTACCATTTCTGGTAACGGATAGATAGAATCCTCGTTGTTTTGTCTGCCGCCTTTTTCACAAACGGCCCAAGGTTTACCAATCGTTATAATCATAGCACGAACAAATTTTATTCATTAAATCGAAGAACAGTATGGCCGATAATGATCTCGTCATTATTTTTTAGCACTACTACTTCTCCATTCTCCAGGTAATTGCTATTATATAACGTATGGTTCTTACTATTATTGTCAGAAAGATAATGTTTATACCCCCCTTTAGGGTCTTTTTTAACTTCTATTCGTATATGCTCCCGGCTCATTGATTTGTCAGCGGTCACGATTCCTATTGTTGCACTGGATGCATTAGACTTACGACCAACGATTGCAATACCTTCGTAGAGAGGAAAAATTTGCTCGGGAGTTACCGGATCACTCACAACTGTTAGTTGTCCCGTACTGTTCGATACAGGATTAACAAGAATTGTATCCTGATCAGCATCAATATCATTCTTTCCCAGTTGAAGCAAAGAGACAGGAATCGGCTGTTTGCACTTCGGACATTTAAAGGAGGTAAGATCGAGGGGTAATTTCCCCTCGTCTACCTTTAATCCTACGTGACAATGTGGACATCTAACTGAAATCATAGCATAAATGATAAATCAGCTTCATCGATATCAGTAGAGAAAGTATCATGCATATCAGCATCAGACAACATTATAGTATCATCAGATAATGTAATAAAATCTGAAACATCCATACTATCATTGTCGATAACCACGACATCAGATAAATCATTTTCCCCATCCACATCTACAACTACCGCATCACTAAATACGGAGTCGTCACCGTCGAGTGTAACGAATGTGTATTCCTCCTCTTGCATACTGGTTTGATATTAAATAATCTTTCTGGAAACAAAAGTAGGAAAAGTAATGGATTAATAAATATCTAATTCTCTCTTATAATCAAAGGATTGGGTTTTCTGTACAAACGGTGCCCTTTTGAGAGCTGAATTCAACTTGCAAATGCAACAGAATTCTGATTAATAATTTGTTTAAATTTTTCGTTTGGCGTGAGGTATCCA
>NZ_JADNBB010000010.1 GCF_015550595.1 Parabacteroides goldsteinii | reverse complement strand
CCAAACTTAACCGATTTGTTTCATATTCGTGAACTACTGATAATTTAAAGGACATGCTGTAATCCTTTTGTGTACGTTTAACGTACTTGCTTTCTGACTTTTCCATTTCGTTACTTTGTTAGGTGTAACGATATTTTAGGACTAGACAATTCCCATAAAAAAAGGACCGTAGAGAAAACCTCTACAGTCCTTTTTTTATTTGTTATTCAGATCATCTGAAATCCTGCAACTTCTTCTGGAGCTCCTGGCGGGCGAAGAAGATACGGCTTTTGACTGTTCCGAGCGGGAGATTGAGCTTGTCGGCTATCTCGTTGTACTTGTAACCGCTGACGAACATGGAGAACGGCATCTTCAGGTCGTCGTTCAGGGCGTTGATTACCTTGGTGATCTCCTGGGTGTTGTACGCCTTGTCGGGCGAGTCGAAACCGGAGTCGTTAACCACGTCCAGGTTGTAGAGGTCTACGCTGGAGTCTACTACCGTTTGTACGCGTACTACCTTATGGTAGTTATTGATGAAAATATTACGCATAACGGTCAGAACCCAACCTTTGAAATTAACGTTGTCAACGAATTTATCCTGATTATCTAAAACTTTAAGTGCTGTATCTTGCAGTAAATCCTGGGCATCGTCCCTGTTAGCAGTGAGCATAAGAGCGAAATTCATCATATTCTCTTGTAAGCCCAATAATTTTTGTTGAAATTGTATTCCATTCATAATTTTAATTTTTTGAATGTTTATAAGTCGGTTAATAGTTGTAATTCAACAACTAATACAATACAAAAATAAACTTATACTTTATAAAAAACTAATTCTTTTGCTAATATTAACGATATAAGCCTACTATTAATATTTGTATGCTAAAACCGCTTGAAATTGAACGGAATATACAAGTTTTGTACTTGTAAATTACAATATTTGCAAGTATTGCGTCATAATTTTCAATTGCTATGATAATCAAGTGATTTTGTGTGCTTCGGGTGGCTGGTTTTCGGGATTCTGTTTGAGGGGATGTAGAAGGGGGCTGGGAACTTACATTCTTTTCAAAAAGAGGGTGCATGTTCTTGTTACAAAACATGCGCCCTTATCGTTATTCTTCCACTCGTTCCTTATGGTTAAGTATCAGGGTGGACGGCATTTTCTGTAAAGCTTCGCGGCGATGTTCGGAGACGTCGTTCCAGCTGTCGTAGCTGATAAGCATGAAGTTGTAGCCGTTGAAAGTAGCCGCGCTCATGTCCTTGTCGGCGATGAGGGAAGCTTGCTTGACCGATTCCGTGAATTGGTGGATGGCATGTTGTATCTTCTCGCTGCCCGGCGTGGTCGAGCTGCTGCGGTCGAGGATGCCTACCGAGCCGTGCGTCGTCTTAAGCAAGGTCGAAGTATAATCGAGGAGGAAGAGGTCACGCTCGGAGTCGATCACCACGATCACGTTGCTCGCTTTTACGAAACCACGGTTCACAAACACGCCTACGTCGCAATTACTCTTGCCGATGAACATCTTCGTCTTATCCTTAAGCAGCGCACCGGGGTAAAACCAGGATTCGGGCGCTTTGAAACGTTTGAAGTACTTGTTGTAGAAAGAGGTGCGGTAACGGTTCGCCTCGATGTCGTCCGGCTGGTTGCTCATGGATATGCCCGAGCCGACGAGCAGGAAGTCGAAACCCTCGGTGTTGACGATGTCGGTGATGTCCTGCCCCGCGTTGTTCGACACCTCGTAGCGCGTTTCGATGTTCACCCCCAGCTTCTTTGCCCCGTAAAGGATCGGGCCGAAGCTCACTTCCTCGAAGTTGTCGGTGTGAAGCGGGTTCACATCCGAGCCGACGGTGAGGTGAAGCGCCGTAAGGTCTACCTGGTGACGGCGGTGCGCAAACATCTGGTAGGCCACGTCCAGCATGATCTGTCCGTTGGCGGCACGTCCGAATGAGAGCAAGACCTTGAAAGTCCCGTCCGCTACGTCCACCGCCTTGTATTCTTTGATCTTCTCCCGCGTCTGGAAGCAGAACTTGATGAACGACACCAGCGGGATGGTCATGAAGGTTGTGACGAGCGTCATCAACACCAACATCACGAAGATCGAGGGCGGAAGTATCTTCATTTCGTAGCCGATGGTGAGCACCACCAGCTCCATTAACCCGCGCGTATTCATTAACGCCCCGATGTAGAGGCTGTCTTTCCAACTCTCCCCCACGAAACGGGCGGAAAACATCGCCCCGCCGAACTTACCGATGATGGCAACGAGTATGAATACCCCGCACATCCACCACAACTCCGGACTGTTCAACAGCCCGATTTCCGTGCGCAACCCCGTCGAGACGAAGAACAAGGGCAGGAACAACGCCAGCGAGACGTCTTCCACCTTCTCGGTCATGATCTTGCGGAACTTAACGTTACTAGGCATCACCACCCCTGCGATGAACGCGCCGAACAGCGCATGCAGCCCCAGCATCTCCGTCAGGTAAGCCGAGATAATCAACAGGAGGAACATAAAAGCAACCAGACCTTTGTCGATCACTTCTTTATTATGATAGATATGTCCCACCATTTTCAGGAACGGCCGGACGGCAAAGAACATGAAAGCGATGTAAATCACCGAGAAGAGTATGTTGTAGATCGCACTCAGCATCGACCCCGCCTGTGCGATGGCTATCACGACCGCCAGCAGGCACCAGGCCGTTATGTCGCCGTTGGCCGCGCTGGCGAGTGAGATCGTCCCCAGATGCGTACGCGTCAACCCCTTCTCCTGTATGATACGTGCCAACACAGGGAAGGCCGTGATACTCATGGCGATGCCCACAAACAGGGCGAAGGATAGGAAAGGCGTGCTTTTATCAGCGTAGGTGTCGTAGACGTAGTAGGCAGTAAGCATCCCGCAGAAGAAAGGAACAATGGTACTCGTATGGCTGATAAGGATCGTCTCCTTCAGCTTTTTCCGTACCTCGGTGATATCCAGTTCCATCCCGATGGCAAACATAAAGAGGATCAGTCCGAACTGGCTCAGTATCGTAATGTTGGCCAGCGACTCGATAGGGAAGAGGAACCCCGAAACTTCGGGCGACAGATGCCCCAATATCGAAGGTCCGAGCACGATACCGGCCACGATCTCGCCGATCACCGTAGGTTGCCCTATCTTCTGGAACAACCACCCGAACAGGCGGCACGTCAACAGGATCGTGATGATTTGCAACAGCAGGATGCCGATGGGCGACTGTATATGATGGGTCATCAGTTCCCAGAAAACGGTGAAACCTTCCCCCAGATCTTTCGGGGCGTCGTAGGCCGATGTGATGGCGCTTTCAAGCTGCTGGCTTTCTCCTTCCTTGGCGATGAAGTACATCAGCGAACCGAATACAACGATCATCACCAGATAAAAAGCGATACTCTTTGTTCCTCTACTCATATATTGCATGGGTTTGATGCAAAATTAAGAAATATCCCCGTAATATCAATACGGTATGTTTTTTTCTTTTATCTTTGCGCTAAACCAATCTCAAATAATCATGGAGTCGCTGAATCTAATAAAGAATGACCCTTGGCTTGCCCCTTATAAGGAGGCGATAGAAGGAAGGTATCAATACGTGATAGAAAAGGAAAACATCCTGACTAACAAAGGGAAACAAACCTTGTCTGAAATGGCTTCCGGCTATCTGTACTTCGGCCTGCACAAGACCAACAATGGCTGGGTGTTCCGCGAATGGGCCCCGAATGCCACCGCTATATATCTGATCGGTACGTTCAACGATTGGAAAAAAGAAGAACGGTATAGCATGAAACGCCAGGGATACGGTGTCTGGGAAATAGCCCTTCCCGAAGAAATGTTGCACCACGAAGACCTCTTCAAACTGCTCGTAGAGTGGGACGGAGGAAGCGGCGAACGCATCCCGGCATGGATACGCCGTGTCGTACAGGATGACAACACCAAGATATTCAGTGCGCAGGTATGGAATCCGGCCACGCCGTATACGTTCAAAAACAAACGGTTCAAACCCAATACCGCCCCGCTGTTGATTTACGAATGCCATATAGGTATGTCCACCAACGAGGAGAAAGTCGGCTCGTACGATGAGTTCCGCCGCAACATTCTGCCCCGTATCGCCCGCGAAGGCTACAACGCCATCCAGATCATGGCCATACAGGAACATCCTTATTATGGCTCTTTCGGCTACCATGTGAGCAGCTTCTTCGCCGCCTCGTCGCGTTTTGGCACGCCCGAAGAGCTGAAACAGTTGATAGACGACGCACACGGCATGGGAATTGCCGTCATCATGGATATCGTTCACAGCCACGCAGTGAAGAACGAAGTAGAAGGTCTCGGCCGTTTCGACGGTTCCTACAACCAGTATTTCCTCAGCGGTTCGCGCCGTGAGCATCCGGCCTGGGACTCGCTTTGCTTCGACTATGGCAAGAACGAAGTATTGCACTTCCTCCTTTCCAACTGTAAGTTTTGGCTTGAAGAGTACAAGTTCGATGGTTTCCGTTTCGACGGTGTCACCTCGATGCTCTATTATAGCCACGGTCTCGGTGAAGCGTTCTGCAACTACGGCGACTATTTCAACGGGCATCAGGACGGCGACGCCATCGCTTACCTGACACTGGCCAACAAACTGATCCACGAGGTCAACAAAAACGCCATCACCATCGCCGAGGAGGTAAGCGGCATGCCCGGTCTGGCGGCCAAATATGAAGACGGGGGCTATGGCTTCGACTACCGTATGGCCATGAACATCCCCGACTACTGGATCAAGACCATCAAGGAAAAGAAAGACGAGGATTGGCATCCTTCTTCCATCTGGTGGGAGACGACCAACCGCCGCGCCGACGAAAAGACAATCAGTTACGCCGAAAGCCACGACCAGGCTTTGGTAGGAGATAAAACCATCATCTTCCGTCTGATAGATGCGGAAATGTATTGGCATATGCAGAAGGACGACCATAACTTCGTGGTCGAACGCGGTGTCGCGCTTCATAAGATGATACGCCTCGTGACGGCTTCTACCATCAACGGCGGCTATCTCAACTTTATGGGCAACGAGTTCGGGCATCCCGAGTGGATCGATTTCCCGCGCGAAGGCAATGGATGGTCGCATAAATACGCCCGCCGCCAGTGGGAGTTGGTAGACAACATGGATTTGAAGTACCACTACCTGGGTGACTTCGACCGCGAAATGATCGAGTTGATCCGTAGCGTGAAGAACTTCCAGTCCACCCCGATACAGAAGGTGTGGGACAGCGACGGTGACCAGATTCTGGCTTATATGCGCAAAGACCTCGTGTTCGTGTTCAACTTCAGCCCGTCGAAGTCGTATACCGACTATGGCTTCCTCGTACCCGTAGGCGAGTACGAAGTGGTACTCAATACGGATGCTACCCGCTTCGGTGGCTTCGGTTTGTCCGACGACTCCATACATCATTTTACACAATTTGACCCATTGTATAAAAAAGAGAAAAAAGAATGGCTTAAACTTTACATTCCCGCACGCAGTGCTGTTGTATTGAGAAAAGTAAAAGTAAAGAAGTAATTTATTAAACAAAAACACATTATGTTATATCCGATGACATTCAAGCCTATCCTCAAGAAGATCCTTTGGGGAGGCTCAGACATCTGCCCGTTCAAGGGCATCACACCGGTTGAAGAAGGAATTGGTGAGAGTTGGGAACTTTCGCACGTGGACGGCAATTTTTCCGTGGTGGAAAACGGTGAGCTGGCCGGCAAAAACCTTGACGAACTGATCCGTACCTATGGAAAAGAGTTGGTCGGAGAGAAGGTGATCGAGCAGTTCGGTGAGACATTTCCTCTGTTGATCAAGTTCATCGACGCCCGTGATGACCTGTCTATCCAGGTACACCCCGATGACGAACTGGCCCGCAAACGTCACAACTCCTTCGGCAAGACCGAAATGTGGTATGTGATAAATGCAGCCAAGGGTGCCGCCCTCTATTCCGGTTTCTCGCAGCAGATCGATGCCGACGAGTATGTGAAACGGGTGGAAAACAACACCATCATGGACGTTTTGCAGCGTTATGAAGTGACGCCGGGTGACGTTTTCTTCCTGCCTGCCGGACGCGTTCATGCAATCGGTGCCGGCTGCTTCATCGCCGAGATACAGCAGACCAGCAACATCACTTACCGTATCTACGACTACGACCGCAAGGACGCCAACGGCAACGGACGCGAATTGCACACCGAACTTGCTAAGGATGCGATAGACTATACCTTGCTGCCCGACTACCGTACGCACTACAAGGGCCATACCAACGCGACGGTCGAACTGGCCGACTGCAAGTACTTCACGACCAACCTGCTGGATCTCGACACGATGATGGTGCGCGACTTCTCCGAGCTCGACTCCTTTGTTGTCTACATCTGCATGAGTGGCAAGGCTTCCATCCGTGACAACAAAGGCAACGAAATATTTGTCCATCAGGGACAGACCGTGCTCATGCCCGCCGATACCCAGGTCGTTACGATCTCCCCGGCACCAGGCGCGAAGTTCATGGAAACTTATATCGGGGACTGATCCTGTCTCCTTACCGGTTGCCGCCTAATCTACGAAAAGGCGGCATACCGATCTTCCGGACCGACCGGAGGGGATAGAAAAGGGGCTGAAGCTTATCGTCCGGAACAACCGGATCGGATAGCTTCAACCCCTTTTCTTTATTATATATGCCGGAGGCCTGTTTTGCAGATACGTCAACTGTTTCTGCCCGGATAAGGGAACCGCGTCAGCCCTTTGTACATGAACTGGTAGGTAGGAACCCGCAGGCCTGCCTTCTCGGCTTCGCGTACGACGTAGCCCGTCAGTGTCTCGATCTCCGTAGGCCCTCCGCGGCGGAAGTCGCTGTGCATGGAGGTGGTCGAACCGTTCGGCATCATCTTCTGCGACTGGATCGACGTGAATACGATGTCGTCCGGTAACTCTATCCCTTTGGCCTCGGCTACGCTTTTCAATTCATATCCCAGCGTGATAAAGAAATCGTTGTGCTTCTCGATCACGTCGTTTATCGGCTCGTTGAAATAAGAGGTGATGGTGGCGGCGGTGGAGATCATAAAGAATTTCTTCCAGATCTCGGCGTCTATGTCGGCCGGGTTGGTCACCAGGATACGGGCGTTGTGCAGTAAGGAGCGAAACTCCTCCTGTTTGTCGCGGTCGCCCCCGTTATCGCCGAAGAAAAGCCGGTCCTTTAACGTGAATTTCTCCACCCGTCCGGGTTCAACCAGCCGGGCGCCGATATAAACGCAGCCTTTCCAGACGCGGTTGTCGGGCAGTAATTGTTGTATCCGTTCCGTGATGTCGGCTCCGTTGAGCAGGGGCACTACCACGGTATCGGGCCCGATCACGGGACTCAGGTGGCGGATGTTGTCCTCCAGGTCGTAGCTTTTGGTGCAGCACAGCAGGTAATCTACCGGACCGATCTCGGCCGGATTGTCGGTTGCCAGTGTCGGACGGGCGGTTATCCGGCGGTACGACTTCTTGATCTGTAACCCGTTTTCGCGGATGGCCTTCAGGTTTTCGCCACGGGCAATAAAGAAAACGTCCACCTCATCGGAGTTTTCATAATAAGCAGCCAGCGAACCTCCGTAATATCCGCCGACAGCTCCTATACCGGAGATAGCTATTTTAGTTTTACTCATATCGTTATCCAGGGGTTTTCACGTTTATAATCATTATATGGGAGCACAAAGATGAAAAATAAATTCGAAACCTTTTATACGAGTTTGAGTTCTTTTAGAAAGTCGGGGAAACTTTGTTCAAAATTAACACCGAAGCGGTAGTCCGTCTTGGCTTCATAGGTCCGCCGGATACTTTCCGCCGTGAAATTCACGGCGATGGCAGCCGATTCGGTGAGGCTGAAACCGTTTTCCAGACCCGAAAGTAAGGCACTGGCGAAGACGTCGCCCGTACCGTGGTAATAGCCGGGTATCTTACGGGTGAAAACGTACTCGATCGTGTCCGTTTCGCGGTCGTAGGTGGCGGCGCCGAGTTCATCCTCCTTGAAGAAGACGCCGGTCAGTACCACCCGTTTGGGCCCGAGGTCGGCCAGCTTACGCAGCGTGCTCTCGATGTAGGCGCGGGTATAAGGGCCGCCGTAGAACGGCTCGTCGAGCAGCAAGGCCGCCTCCGTCAGGTTGGGTACGATGATATCGGCTTTCTCGCAAACCGATCTCATTCCGGCGGCGAACTCGCGGGTGAAGATGGTGTACAGCTCACCGTTGTCGCCCATCACGGGGTCGACCAGGATGAGGTTGTCGTCTGTCCTGAACATATCGAAGAACTCCTTTACGATATCTTGTTGCTCGAACGATCCGAGGAAGCCGGTATAGATGGCGTCGAACTTGATGTCGAGTGATTTCCAGTGTTGCATGATCGGCCGCATGTCGTCGGTAAGATCCCGGTAGGTGTATCCGCTGATCCCTCCGGTATGGGTGGAGAGGACGGCGGTGGGGAGTGCCGATGTTTCGATGCCGGCGGCCGATAAAATAGGTAAGGCTACTGTCAGTGAGCATTTTCCGAAACCGGAAATATCGTGTATAGCTGCAACTCTTTTCTGGTGTGTCTTATTCTTCATACTATTTATTTTTATATCAATAGAACAACGGGTATGCGGGAAATGTTGGAAGCCGCTTGGGGTTGTTTTTCCCGGCAACCAAAAATAGGCAGTTTTCAGCAATATAGAAACGAGATTGTTATGAAATGAGTAAATTTTAGGCTCGGGGAGTCTTTTTGTCTTTTTGGGAGGATTTTGCAGCGGGGTAGGCCTTCTTTTATAAATATCGTAACTGAAATAGTTGAAGATGGTAGTAAAATAGTGGTTTCAGGGAGATATCTTTACATCAAAGTTTTTGAGATTGTTATCAGCCATGCTGAGTAATGTTTAAAAAAAGATTATAGTTGAAATGATTTTTACTAAAATCGAATTCTTTCCACCGCTATCGGGCTGGGGCGAAAGAATACAAAGATCAGTGTTGGTTTCCGGTAAACGGAAACGTGGTGGTTCACCAGAGTGGACTTGTGAAGACTCTGCCAAAGGTAAAAAAGAGGACCAGGAGGCGAGTTACAAGCCGGATTATACGGGTGGTTTTATAACGGACTGGGAAGTTCCCGTTGAAATGTATACCCCGAAAAAGGGTAACAAACCGGGAACAGATTTTATTGTAGATTGGAAAAATTAAAAGTGAGAATCGTTTTTTTTGAATGTAATTGGTGAAATCATACTTTTTACTCTATAACGTTAATCCTCATATCTAATAACGTTGTATCCCAAGCCCTTTAGAGGGCAAACAACCGCTCTGTTCGTGAGAATAGGGCGGCTTTTGTTTGCGTGCACCATAAGCAAAAAGTTTTGCCATCGTATTGGCAGAACTGTGCCACCCTATTGGCAGACCTCTGCCATGCTGATGGCAGGGCTCTGCCACTTGCATGGCAAAACATTGCACAGAGCGTGGCAAAACATTGCGTTTAAAACGCAAATAAGCTTCTATGATTTACTCTACAATCCAGTTGACAATCTTTTCGGATAGCGGATCTGTTGTCGAGCCGTAGGAGGCGACCCAGTTACCGTTTTCATCGATCAGGAATTTGTGGAAATTCCAGCCTACTTTGGCGTTGGCGACACCATTTTCGCTTTTCTGCGTGAGCCATTGGTAAAGGGGGGCGATGTCCTTTCCTTTAACGGATATTTTCGCCATCATGGGGAATGTGACCCCGTAATTCAATGTGCAAAACTTTTTGATTTCTTCGTTGCTGCCGGGTTCCTGTCCGAGGAAGTTGTTGGCGGGAAAGCCAATTATTACGAAGTTATCTTTCTCATATTTGGTGTATAATTCTTCAAGTTTGGCATATTGTGGGGTGAAGCCACATTTGGAAGCCACATTGACAACTAATACTTTCTTCCCTTTTAAAGAGGAAAGTGGGAAATCCTTTCCGTCGATTGTTTTCACAGTGAAGTCATAAAAACTTTTTTGCTGTGCGTTGATTGTTGTTGTCATTATTATTGCAATTAGAGTTATAATGAATGTTTTCATAAAAATGTCCTTTAGTTATATTAATATAACAACAAATCAATCTAAAAGTTGGATTACATGGGTACAACTTGAATTAAGCGGAAGAGAAGGTAACGCTGGGTAGCAAACAAAAACAGCATTTACCGTTTTACCGATAAATGCTGTTATCCTTTTCTCTTTTGTGACCCGGGAGGGGCTCGAACCCTCGACCCAATGATTAAGAGTCATTTGCTCTACCAACTGAGCTACCGAGTCAACATGTGTTGGTTTCTTTATAGAGTGACCTGGGAGGGGCTCGAACCCTCGACCCAATGATTAAGAGTCATTTGCTCTACCAGCTGAGCTACCAAGTCATTCATGCGTCAGGTTGTTTCCTGATTGCGGGTGCAAAGATAGAGGTTTAATTTTTCTTTGCAAAATTTTCGTCCGGTTTTTTCGAAGGAAATTTACTCGAATTCAAAAACATCGGACGGAGTAGTGCGCTTAAGCGCTATGAGAGAGACGTCTTTGCCTACGCGCACTCCCTCCTGAAAAAGACGTATATCGATCGTTTTGAAGGCTAGCTCCGGGTGGTTGTTGTCGCGACTGAGGTGACACAACCAGATATCCTTCAGTTTCGGATCGTAGTTGGCGGCCAGGAACTCGGCGGCTTCGCGGTTGCTGAGGTGGCCGGTCGGGCTGGCGACACGTTCCTTCAGGAAGGCGGGATAGGTTCCGAAACGGAGCATCTCCTCATCGTAGTTCGCTTCGATAATCAGGTGGTTGGCCATGCGCATGTAGCGGGTCACCGTGTCGGTGATATGGCCTACGTCGGTGGCGAAGGTGAACTTATGCTCACCGTATTCTATATAATAGCCCACGTTGTCGGTACTGTCGTGGGGAACTTCAAAGGCGATGATATTGAAATCGCGGATGCTGAAAGGCACTTCCTTCTCGATGACCCGGCGGGAGGTAGACAGCGTCTCCTCCACATAACGGCTCTTTTCGATCCCACGGTGAACAGCGGCGGTGGTGTAGACCGGCAGGTTCATTTTTTCTCCCAGGCAGCCTACCGTCTTGATATGGTCTGCATGGTCGTGAGTGATAAGGACGGCCACGATTTTGGAAAAGTCGATCGCTTTATCTTTCAACACCTTCTTTATGGTTCGGATCCCGATACCTGCATCAATCAGTATCCCGAATTCGGGAGTACCCAGATAATAGCAGTTGCCACTGCTTCCACTTGCTAAGCTAAGAAATGATAGTTTCATGTTTTTCTATTCCGCCTCGCGGCACATTCTGTTTTACATAGTATTATCACGAACGGAACGCATCCGGGATCGTCACTTCCCCGATCAGCGAACAGTTCATGTGATCCTTCACTTCCTCCGGAGTCAGTCCGTGGCCGAAAAGGAACATTAACTTGGTGACGGCACTCTCCGTCGTGCTGTCGAACCCGCTTATCACGCCGGCCTCCAGCAGTTTATGCCCAGTCTCGTAACGGTGCATCTCGACGCTGCCGGCGCAGCACTGGGTGACATTGACAATCACAATTCCGCGGTCGACGGCCTCTTTGAGCATGGTCAGGAACCACTCGTAGCTCGGTGCGTTGCCGCTCCCGAAGGTTTCCATCACGACCCCTTTCAGATCGGGTATATTGAGTATGCTTTCCACTACCTGGGGAGAGATCCCGGGGAAGAGTTTAAGTATCGCAATGTTTCTGTCCAAGAGGTAATGAGGTTTCAGCGGTTTGCGTGATACCGAGTGATAAATCTGTCCGGTATCATACTTTATATAGATCCCCGCGTGCGCGAGAGCCGGGTAATTGTACGAACGAAACGCGTTGAAATTGTCGGCATTGATTTTGCTTGTCCGGTTGCCTCTCAACAGGTCGTTTTCGAAGAAGATGCATACTTCGGGCACGATGGGCACACCGTTCTCCTTGGCTGCGGCTATTTCGATGGCGGTGATGAGGTTTTCCTTTCCGTCGGTCCGCAGCATCCCGATGGGCAGCTGTGAGCCGGTAAAGATGACCGGTTTGCTCAGGTTCTCCAACATAAAGCTCAGGGCGGAGGCGGTGAACGACATGGTGTCGGTACCGTGCAGGATGACAAAGCCGTCGTACTGAGTATAGTTGTCGGCGATAATCCGTACAATCTTCATCCACGATTCCGGGCCCATTTCCGACGAGTCCATCACCGGGTCGAACTGGATGGTCGACACCGAGTAGCCCAGTTTCTTCAGTTCCGGCATATTGTCTCTGAGGTGCTGGAAATTAAAAGATTCAAGTACTCCGGTTTCAGGGTTTTCAATCATTCCGATTGTGCCGCCTGTATAGATTAGCAGGATCGATGCCTTGTCACGTTGATCGTTCATGTTTACTGTCATACTGCAAAGGTAATAAATTATTCTTCTCCCTTCAATACTGGGACGCTTATGTGATATTTAACCGCTATTATGCGCATCAGGAATACTCCGAGAGCCGACGAGAACTGCGTGACGGCAGGACTGAGTCCGGCCAGCATGCAGAGGTAGTAGACAAGCCCCCCGAACACGCAGGCCAGCGCATAGATGTCTTTCCGGAAAATCAACGGTTCCTCGTTGATTAATATGTCTCGTATCATCCCTCCGAACGACCCGGTGATAGTCCCCATCACGATAGCCACCCACATAGGGAAGCCGAACTCGAGTGTTTTGGCGATACCCACCACCACGAACAGCCCCAGACCGATCGCGTCGAAGATAAAGAAGGTATTATTGAGCCGGATAACGTATTTCCGGAAAATGATAACAAATAATAAAGCCAGCGCCGATACTGTTAAATAAGAAGTCTGTTCCATCCAGAACGGTGTCGCGTTGAGTAGTATATCGCGCACCGTACCCCCGCCAACGGCCGTGACCAACCCGACCACGTAGGCCCCGAACCAATCAAATTGTTTGGCGGAGGCGAGGCGGATACCGCTAATTGCAAACGCAAAAGTTCCGGTATAGTCGCAAAAGGTGATAAAATCTATCATTTTGTTTTTTCTGCAAAAATAAGTATTTCCTTTGGATTGTGGGTGTTTTCTAGTGACACAACCAAAGAATAATTTAAACCAAACGAATGCTGTACTGTTAATTATGTATAAGTTTGCATCGCACGGATGATGCAGGCTCAGGCTAAAAGATTGTAGGATAATGAAGAAGATTATATGGATGGGATTGTTTCTCCTGCTTCCGCTCCAGTGGATGTGGGGCCAGCATTTCCCTAAAATGGATACAAGAAATTACGTGAGTGACTCAACGTATTTTATGCCGAAGAAGCCCTGGCTGGCAGCCGCGGAAGTCTTCGGCCTGAACATGGGGATCTGGGCGTTCGACCGTTTCGCGCTGAACGCCGACTTTGCACGTATCAACGGACATACGATAAAGAGCAATTTCAAGACCGGGCCGGTCTGGGACACCGATATGTTTTCGACCAACCTTGTGGCGCATCCCTATCATGGATCGTTGTATTTCAATGCTGCCCGTAGCAACGGGCTCAACTTCTGGCAGTCGATCCCCTATGCGGCCGGCGGAAGCCTGATGTGGGAATTCTTCATGGAGAACGAACCCCCTTCGATCAACGACCTGCTGGCCACCACCTTTGGCGGCGTGGAACTGGGCGAGATCACCTACCGCTTGTCCGACCTTTTCATCGACGACCGTTCGAGCGGCGCGGAACGTGTGGGGCGCGAGATCCTCTCCGGCCTGATCTCACCGATCAGGGGAATCAACCGCGTGATAACAGGGGAGGCGTGGAAGCACAGGCCGCACAAGGGGAGAACCTACGCCTATGTCCCGGTGAACTTCATAGTAACCGCCGGACCGCGTTTCCTCGCCGAGCAGGAACATTCCCGTCACGGAACGACGAGCATGCATGTCGGCCTCCGTCTGGATTACGGCGACCCGTTCGAAGACAAGTTCTATTCGCCCTACGAGTGGTTCCAGTTGCGTGCCGGTTTCGACTTCTTTTCGAGCCAGCCCGTCATCACCCAGGTGAACGCCATCGGTGCCCTCTGGGGAAAGCGCGTCTGGGAGAAAGGCCCTCGTACGCTCACCGCCGGTATCTTCCAGCACTTTGATTATTACGATTCGCAACTGCGTTCGAGCGAAGGTGGCAAGGTCGCGCCTTACCGCATCTCCGAAGCCGCTGCCGTGGGAGGGGGGATCATCTATTATAAACGTGCCGAACCGGCCGACAAGGTGGATGCCTTCGGCGCGTTCTACCTCAACGGCGTCGCGCTCGGGGGCGGCTCGTCCGACTATTTCCGCCTCGACAACCGCGATTACAACATGGGAAGCGGTTACAGTGCAAAGGCCTTTTCGGGCTTGACTTACAACGGTCGCTGGGGTTTCCTCCTGAACCTCGAGAACTACCATATCTTCACCTGGAAGGGATATGACCCGGACGTGGATCTTTCGACCGTCGACCCGCATACGTTCAACGTGCAGGGCGACAAGGGACATTCGCGCCTGACGGTCATGGAGGTGCGGCTCGTCTACCTTTCCGACAAGAAGTGGAACATCAGCCTGTCCAACCGTTATTTCTCCCGCCGCACCCATTACAGCTATCACGAGGACGTGAACCGTTCCACTTACGACCTGCGTCTCAGCATCGGGGTGAAGATCTAGTTCTTTTTCGAACGTTCCAACTCGTTGAGGTTTTCCATCTTCTTCCGTTGCAGGAATTCGTAGATACCTTCCAGATGTTCCGTCACCCGTTGGTTGCCGAACTCGTAGACTTTGGTCACCAAGCCGTCGAGGAAGTCACGGTCGTGCGACACCACGATCAGCGTACCGTCGAAGTCGAGCAACGCCTGCTTCAGGATGTCTTTCGTTTTCATGTCCAGGTGATTCGTCGGCTCGTCGAGGATCAACAGGTTGACCGGTTCGAGCAATAGCTTGATCATTGCCAGACGTGTGCGCTCGCCTCCCGACAGAACCTTCACCTTCTTGGCCGAATTTTCGCCGCCGAACATGAATGCGCCCAGCAAATCCTTTATCTTGTTGCGCACGTCGCCCACCGCCACGTCGTCGATCGTCTGGAACACCGTCAGGTTCTCGTCCAGCAACGAAGCCTGGTTCTGGGCGAAATAGCCGATCATCACGTTATGCCCGATCGTCAGCGTGCCGTCGTGTTCGATCTCCTTCATGATACATTTTACCAGGGTCGATTTACCCTCGCCATTCTTACCGACAAAGGCAATCTTGTCGCCCCGCTCAATTGTCAGGTTGGCGTTGCGGAACACCGTGTGGTCACCGTACGACTTCGTCACGTTTTCGATCGTCACGGGATACGAACCGGAACGGGGCGAAGGCGGGAATTTCAACCGCAAAGCCGAGGTGTCCTCCTCGTCGACCTCCAGTATCTCCAGCTTCTCAAGCATCTTGACGCGGCTCTGCACCTGCAAAGTCTTCGAATAAGTCCCCTTGAAACGTTCGATAAACTCCCTCGTCTCGGCAATCATCTTCTGCTGCTCGTCGAAAGCTTTCTGCTGCTGTACGCGGCGTTCGAGGCGGAGTTGCAGGTAACTGCTGTAATTCACCTTGTAGTCGTAGATGCGACCCATCGTCACCTCGATCGTGCGGGTGGTGATGTGGTCGACAAACGCACGGTCGTGGCTGATAACGACCACCGCCTGTCCGTTCTCGATCAGGAAATCCTCCAGCCACTGTATCGACTCGATGTCCAGGTGGTTGGTCGGCTCGTCGAGCAACAACACGTCGGGCTTCTTCAGCAACAATTTGGCCAGTTCGATACGCATCCGCCAGCCACCGCTGAACTCGCTGGTCTGCCGTGTGAAATCCTCCCGCTTGAAACCCAGCCCCAGCAGCGTCTTTTCGATATCGGCGTCGTAGTTGATCTCCTCGATCGAGTAGAACTTCTCGCTCAAGGTCGACACCCGTTCGATCAGCTCCATGTAGCCGTCCGACTCGTAGTCCGTACGCGTCTCCAACTCCTTGTTGATCGCTTCTATCTCGGCCTCCATCTCATGCAGGTGGGCGAATGCCTGCGCCGTCTCCTCAAATACCGTGCGACCGTCCTCGGTCATCAAATGTTGTGGAAGATAGGCGATTACCGTATCCTTGGGAGCAGAAACCTTTCCCCGGCTCGGTTCGCGTACCCCGGCCAGGATCTTGAGCAGGGTCGATTTACCCGCCCCGTTCTTCCCCATCAGGGCGATCCGGTCTTTCTCGTTAATCACGAAAGATATATCTGAAAAGAGGGCACTGCCGCCAAACTCTACTGTAAGTCCATCGATTGAAATCATACGTACATTATATATATTGTAAAAAGCAGGCGCAAAGGTAGGAAAAATGTTCATATAAGCAATCGCACCCCCTCTATGCCGATGGAAATGTAGGTTTTACGACGAAATTTCCCTGATTAATATTTGTTTTATGTCCATAAAGCACTATCTTTGCACCCGCTAATACAAACAGCGTAAAATAATAATTCAAACATGGCAACAAAAATTAGATTGCAGAGACACGGTCGCAAAAGCTACGCTTTTTATCAGATCGTAGTTGCAGACAGCAGGGCTCCACGTGATGGAAAGTTTATTGAAAGGATAGGTTCTTATAATCCGAACACTAATCCTGCTACAGTAGATTTGAACTTCGAGAGAGCTTTGTATTGGTTACAGGTAGGTGCACAGCCTACAGACACAACTCGTAACATTCTTTCACGTGAAGGTGTTTGCATGAAGAAACACTTATTGGAAGGTGTAAAGAAGGGTGCATTCGACGAAGCGGCAGCTGAAGTAAAATTCCAGGCTTGGTTGAAAAACAAACAGGCTTCTGTTGAAGCAGTAAAGACAAAAGACAGCGAAGCAGCTAAGGCAGCAGAAAAAGCTCGTCTTGAAGCAGAAAAAGAAGCAAACAAGGCAAAAGCTGAAGAAGTAGCTAAAAAGAAAGCAGAATTAGCAGCCGCCGCTGCCGCAAAAGCAGCTGAAGAAGCAGCAGCAAATGCTCCTGCAGAAGAAGCTCCCGCAGCAGAAAGCGCAGAATAATTCCTGCCTGCCAAATAAAAAAGAGGACATCCTTATCATAAGGATGTCCTCTTTTTTATGCCCGAAACCATGTGGGTATGGTTGAAGCCACGTGGTGTATCTCCTACCCACGCGGCTGAAAATTACTTTTTGCCCAGCAGGAATCCGTTGATCTGTTCAACGAACTGTTCCTTTGAAAGTGCGCCCTGTGCGATCTGCGGTTTTCCCTTTGCCGGGATGAACAGCAGGGTAGGGATGCTCTGTATGCCGAAAGCGGCGGCCAGTTCCTTTTCGTTGTCGACATTGATCTTATAGATGACGATGTCGTTCTTATACTCTCCGGCCAGTTCTTTCAGGATAGGAGAAACTTTCTTGCAAGGTCCGCACCAGTCGGCGTAGAAGTCCACGATACAAGGCTTCGTGCCTTCGTATACCCATTCCGATTGGTTTTTCTCGTAATTATATACCTTGGTCAGGAAGTCAGCTTTGTTCAATACGACTACTTCGCCTTGTGCCGCCACGTTTCCTGTTTCACTTTTATCCGACTTGGCCGACATGGAACAACTGACGAGCAGCAGTACCACCGAAATCAAGAATAAATCCTTTAATTTTCTCATATAAACCTTATTACTACATTGATAATTATTAAATACAAAAATAGCAATAAAACGGATACAATTCCCATCCCTTGCGGTTAAAAGAAAAATATTAGCGTAAAAAGAAAAAAATATCTCCAAAGATTAGGAGATATAAAAATAATCACTACCTTTGCACCGCAATCGAGAGAAAACGATAGCAAAACGTACTGGAGAGATGGCAGAGTGGTCGATTGCGGCGGTCTTGAAAACCGTTGAACTGAGAGGTTCCTGGGGTTCGAATCCCTATCTCTCCGCAGAGTATAAGAAGTCCTTGTAAACTTAGGTTTATGAGGATTTTTCTTTTGATGCAGATTACAAATGTCTTTTATCTGGAAAATTCATGTTTCTATCCGGGCAATGTATCTCTTTTGTTGAAACAACGGACAGTTTCCCTATAACTTAAAATGTATGAAAACACCTGTTATCCTGTTGTTTCCTCCCTGTAAAGTTCGTAGATTTGCTGTCATACAAACAAATACGATACCCAAATGGAAGAAACTATCCGGATACAATACTATCAGTCCCCTTGCGGAAAATTGATTATCGGTTCATACGGTGATAAACTATGCCTGTGCGACTGGCAGGATGAGGAGCGTAGAAAGCTGATCGACGCCCGGCTTCAGAAAGATTTGCATGCCGGATATGAGGAAGGCGGATCCGCGACGATTGAAGAAGCGATCACCCAGCTCGACGAATATTTCGACCATAAACGTACCTTTTTCGATATCCCCCTGCTTTTTGCCGGAACCGATTTTCAGAAGAAGGTATGGAATGAACTATTGGAGATCCCTTATGGAGCGACCGAGTCGTACGCCGGACTTTCCCAACGCCTAGGCAATACCAAGGCAGTGCGTGCGGTGGCGGCGGCTAACGGTGCGAATGCCATTTCGATTTTTGTGCCCTGTCATCGTATTATCGGCAGCAACCGCCAGCTGACAGGTTATGCCGGAGGTCTTCCGGCGAAGAAGCTGCTGCTCGAACTGGAGTCGCCTGCCGGCCTGTTCGGGTAACCGTTCGCTGGCAGACGGGCGATTAAATCCCGACAATCTTCTCGAACCGCTTCTCCATACATACGCTGACGTCGGTCGTAACGAACTTTCCGTTGTAGAAAAGGGTGAATATGGTAGCTGGGGTAGGTGCGTCCTGTGCCTGTTTCACTGTCTCCAGTTTGATGATTTTCAGCGGAATGCTTTTCCTTTCGGCCATCTTTGCCAGCGTACCGCGTACATGAAATTCTGTGAACGGGCAACGGTTGGTGTAATAGACGACCGCGCCGTTCTTCTCCTCGCATTCCCCGCTTCGCACGCTTGCCCTGAACGACGGGTCGGGGGCTTCGGTGTCGATTTTCAAAGCCAGCAGGCTGAAACCGTCAGGCAGCTTCTCCACCGTTTGGAAACCCTGGCGCAAAAGCCATTTGGTGTCGCTCATAAAATGGAACTTGGAGGTACCCGCTACGGTGACCAGCCCCGCCTTTCCCTGTGCCCTGGCATCGTCGATAGCGGATTGCAACAGGGCCTTTCCGTGCCCGCATCCTTTGTACTGCCCTGAAACCCAGATGCAGTTTATCATCAGATAACCGGGGGCATCGACGGGAACCCATGCCTTTTCGGCGGGAACATATTCGATAAATACCTTGGCGCGTTCGTCGAGACGGCGGAATACGTATCCGTTATCGAACTCTTTCCTGAGCCATTCCTTTTTCAGCTCGTAACTTTCCTTGCATTTCTTGTCGGAGAAGGCGCAGCAGATATGTTCGGTTGCGATGTTTTCCTTCGTCAGGGTGATGTATTTCGTTTCCATGATGATTTTATTTTATGGGTATGTAAATCTTGGTTAGAGCCGCTTCGCTGTCCGTCCCGGTGTAATGGATGTATTCCTCGAAAGGCATCCCGTGGCGGATGGTGTGGTTGAAGTTGATGCTGATGTTGTTGTAAAACTCCTGCAGGCTGGAATAACTGCCTTTCAACGTATAAACGGCATATTTCCCTTTCCGCAGCCGGAGTGTGCCGAAGACGCCTGCCGCTTCGACTGGCTTATCCACCGTTGCACAGGCGTAGAAGCGGCATTGTCCGGCTGTGGTGACGTTCGGATCGTCGAAGCTCAGGCCGATGAAGCGGGTGGCGGCGGATAGTACCTGCTTTTCTTCCAGGAACTTTATCAGCTTGTTCCAGGCCGTTTCGTAAGGCTTTTCCTCCCCGTACTGTCCCACGATGCGGATATAAATCAGATTCAGGTCTTCCTCCTCGCAGATTTCCGAAGGGACGGTTTCGTATTTGCCGCTGCTGTTTTTCACATATTCCTGCAAGCGGGCGTTCAACCCGTTGATATAGGCTTTCGGCGAGATTCTGAACAGCTTCCTGAAGGCTTTCGAGAACGATTGCGGATTGTCGTAGCCTACCCGCGCGGCCAGCTCGGCCAGCGTCATCTCCTCCGTCTGCATATACATGATGGCCCGTTCCATCCGCTGCCTGGCCATGTAGGCATAGAGGGATTCGTTGAGGGCGGAGCGCATGATGCGGAACAACTGCCGCCGGGATACACAGATCCTTCCGGCTATAACGTCCAGTTGTAACGGCTGGTGCAGGTTAGCGCTGATGTAATCGATTACCTGGTTCACCTTTTTCTGATAGATATTTTCGGTACTGCTTCGCATGCTTCTGATTCTTTAGGGACAAAAGTAGGCAATCTATATTGACCGGAAGTTGTCCAATCCGGCCAAATTCAAATCTGTTCTTTTGCCCGGTTTGTTATTTCGCGGATGAAACCGGTTTTCGCATCGGTGTAGCCGTCGCGGTCATGTTCGTGCTCTTTTTGTAGTTTGACTTTCAATTCTCCGTAGGCTTGCGCCGTGTCGGGATGGGAGAGAAGGTAGTCGCGGAAATAGAGTTCGTCCCAGTCGCCGGAGTATCTTACGTGGAGGTGGAAGGCCTGACCTTTAAAGCCTTCGGGGGTATAGCCTTTCATAAACATCATATGGGGAGGCGGATTTCCGGGTTGGAGGGAATAGATGTAGCCCTCCGCTTCGATGGTCGGGATGAGGCGGGCGAGGTCGGTTTCCTGTTGTATTTCCAGCAATATGTCGATCGTCGGTTTGGCTGTCAGTCCCGGTACGGATGTGCTTCCGATATGGCTGATACGGACGATGTTTTCCGCTCCTATGGCTTTTACGAGGCGGTCTTTTTCTGTTTCGTAACGCTTGGGCCAGTCCCGGTCGTGTGCCGAGAGGATGATCGGGAACAGTTGCCAGAGTTCTTCGTTACTCATTTCGTTCAAATTCTTATTTTTCATGCTGCTTTACATTCGATCACGATGTTGATCCGGTTGATTGTTGTTTGCTTTGTATCCATGTTTCCAAAGATAAGATAAGTTTTCGAGATAGGGAATTTCCGGGAAAGAGATGCTATTCGATGGCATAACAGATGCTTTCCGGCAGCATAACAGATGCGCAAATAGGGGAGAGAAGGGAAGAATGGATGGAAATAGTCTTTTGTTTCTTACCGAAAAGGATTAATTTTGTGAGGAAACAAATAAGCAGAAATATTCATGTTCAATAAACTTGTGGCGATAGAGCCTGTAAACCTGATTCCGTCAGCAGAAAAGAAATTGCAAGATTTTGCGAAAGAAGTAGTTATGTACGATGACATACCCTCGGGGGATGAAGAGGTGGCTGCCCGTATCGGGGATGCGGACGCTGTCCTTTTGAGTTACACCTCCCGAATCGAACGGGCGGCACTGGAGAAATGCCCGAATGTCCGCTATATCGGGATGTGCTGTTCCCTTTACTCGCCGGAGAGTGCCAATGTCGATATCCGCTATGCCAATGAGCGGGGGATTGTTGTGACTGGTATCCGCGATTATGGCGACGAAGGGGTGGTGGAGTATGTTATCAGTGAGCTGGTTCGTTGCTTGCACGGCTTCGGACAGGAGGTATGGGATGAGATGCCTCGTGAGATCACCGGGTTGAAAGTGGGGATCGTCGGGCTGGGTAAGTCCGGTGGGATGATAGCCGATGCCCTGAAGTTCTTTGGTGCCGATGTCGCCTATTTCGCCCGGAGCGAGAAGGAAGAGGCGCGCAGGAAGGGCTACCGTTTCCAGCCACTGGGTGAGTTGCTGGCACAAAGCGAAGTGGTTTGCTGCTGCCTGAATAAGAACACGGTCTTGCTGCATGAAGCGGAATTTGAGCAGCTCGGAAATAAAAAGATATTGTTCAATACGGGGTTGTCTCCCGCCTGGGACGAGACTCCGTTTGTGAAGTGGCTGGAAGGCGACAACCTTTGTTTCTGCGATACCGCAGGTGCTTTGGGCAACGCCCAGTTGTTGAGCCATCCGCACGTACGTTGCATGCAGGTGTCGACCGGCCGTACACGCCAGGCGTTCGACCGCCTGAGCGAAAAAGTACTGGCTAACCTCTCAGAATACGATGGGTGAGGTGATATTGAGCAGGGTGTTCACTACCGACCATCCTGCTATCTCTGCCGTTGCGCTGTAGACGTCGATGACGGCATGCACCTGATCGTTCCTGATCTCTACCCGCTGGGTATCGCCCGTAAATCCGGGGGTGGACTGCATTGTCACCTCCATGTTCGCTGGTCCTACCGAAGCCCGCGAGGCCGCTACCGTAACATTGACTTTCGTCGGGAAGAGTTGGATGGCTTCCACCGCATTTCCGGAGAAGACGACGCGCTGTTCCGTTTGCAGCGATTCATCGTAGACGGCGGTTCCTTTCAGGGCGTTAGGGCCTTTCTCGTTGAAAAAACGGGCGGTGGCGTTTCCCATCAGGGCGGCAGTCCGCAACACATCGAAGCCGCCGGTAGCCCCGGAGGCTAGGTAGACACGGGTACCGTTTGCCTTGGCTGTCTCCGCTACCTCGCGATAAAAGAGGTCGTCGGCCAGCGCCCCGATCGAAAGGGTGACAATGGAAGTGCCGTTTTTCAGTGCAGGCAACGCCAGTTCTTTCATGGCGGCAGGCGAGGCGGCTTCCACCAGATAGTCCGGTTTCAGGGCAAGCAATTCTTCGATGGTCGCACATACCCGGCAAGGTTTCCCGTGTTGTTGCATCCGGGCAGCCAGGTTTTCTGCTTTGGAGATTGTACGGGAGTAGACCCCCACTAACTCATATTCGGGCAAAATGCCTTTGATCACAGCGTCGGCTACGATACCTCCGAGCCGTCCGCATCCGACAATTACTAACTTTTCCATGCAGGCAAAGGTACTCGATTTTAATCTGATTTCCCAAACGGGACTGGCGAATATGCGGCGTGTTGTTAATATCTGGGAAGATCCTTGATCCCGTCGTAATAGTTTTCGATGCCGATTTCGCGTATCTTTTCGTTGATCGAGATGAAACGCTTGTACAGATGCTCGTCGAATCCGGTCTGTGAACAGGGGAACGAGTCACATTGATAGCAGAAGTCGACTCCCTTCTGGCGGAAACAATCCCTGACATTACAGCTTTTGAACAAGGCACATTGTTGCTCGCGGCAGCCGTTGCATTTGGTTTCCGAGAAGTAATGCAGCATACTTTTGAACGCCTGGTAGTTTTCGAAGACAGGTTCGTCGAGCATGGTGACGAAACGTTGGGCGTAGACATCGAAGTTACCCAGGCTTTTAGCGAGTTCACCGCTGTGTTTCTGTATCTTGCCTCCGTTGAAGGCAAAGCAGCCCCCGCAGTGAAGTCCGCAGGGGGCGATATGTTTCTTTATGATTTCGTTGGGTTGCATATGCTTCTATTTTAATCCTTTTTTGAAAAGTATCATCGATAAGGCATCCTCCACCTGCTCTTTTTCGGTGATGGCAACGGTCATAGGGATGAGTTTTCCGCTGGGTTTGGCCCGGTAGAATTCTTCTTTGATGCTTTCCGTAATTTCCATCCCGGCGATACGGTCCAGGTGTTTTTCCGTGAAGTAGGAAGTGACTTTGAAAAAGCTCTGGTAGATGACCAGCCAGGCAAGGTTTTTCTTCTTTGACAGGACTTTGCATAACCAGGCCTTCCCGTCGTTGTAATAGTTCCACTCGAGTGTCAGGTCGGCGGCTGCGGCCGATGCGCTGAATTCTTCGAATGCGGGAAAACTTGCATCGAGAACGTCGGCGATGACTTCATTAGTGGGGAAAACGTTTTTGTCTTTTAAAATCAGAGGTTCCATAATGTTGTGTATTTCGGTGTATAAAATAAAGAGAATTGTATAAGGATATGTCGCCCGTTAAAGGGGCAATATTTTTTCTCCGTTCTTGAGATATTCGGTTAGCGGGGCCCCCATGTATCTGACGGTAACACCCAGTTTCTCGATGATTGGCTTCACTTCGAACCTTTCGCAGCAGTCCTGGCAGGCTTCGACGGTGACGCCTGCTTGAAGCATTTCCAGGATTTCCGTCTGCACCTGCGTGTCCCGGGCGGCGAGTTTAACGGAGGCTCCCCAAAGGATCACGTTCACTTCTTTCCACCAGTCTCTCTTTTTGGAGTTGAGGGTGTACATCGATAACATATTGAATATGGTGTCTTTATTGTCGGTTGTCCAGAGAATGTTTAATTTGTCGTTCATAATAAGATGATTTATGTATATGGTTATGTCGATTCGCAAATGTATGAAAAAGAAATAGAGATTGTCCGAAAATATTCATGGGCAAAAGTAAAGAAAAAATTCTATGAAGACAGGCGGTGCGTTCGAGAATATATTTTCGTAATTAGTACGAAATAATCTCTTCCCTGCTGACATACTGTTGTCACCCCCTCCCCATACCTTTGCTTCACAGTTCGAATATTAACATTAAAAACTACGAAGATGGAAATGAAATTGTTTTATTTAGGGGAAGTTGCGGGGATGACGAAAGAGCAGGTGGAAGAAGCGGAAAAGTTCATTCGGGGATTTGAATATGGTATTGTTGCCACCAACAACCCGGAGACTGGGCCACGCCTATCGGGACTTAACAACCTGGCAGGCCAGACCTTGCAGCAACTCCATTTTGCGACAGAAGCCAGCTGTCAGAAATTGGCGAACCTCCGCCTGGACCCACGCTGTGAAGTGATGTACGCCACGATGGAGAGCGGACAGGTCCAGATCGCAGGCAAAGCCGAGATCATCACCGACGAAGCATTGAAACGCGAACTCTGGCAAGACTGGATGAACGAATACTCACCCGAAGGACCGACGGGAGAGGGCATCTGCATCATCCGCCTTATCCCGGCTTCTATCCGGGCGATGATCTGCTGATCCCGCTGCCGGTAACGTAAAAGTTGTATCTTTGTCACCAATCAATCCGACAAACGCACACAATGAACCGCCTGGAACGAATATCCGCTATACTGGTCAAGCTGCAATCCCGCCCGGTCGTCACCGCACGTGAGATAGCGGATCAGTTCGGTGTAAGTCTCCGGACGGTTTATCGCGATATCCGTTCGCTGGAAGAGTCGGGTATCCCTGTCGGTGGTGAGGCAGGGCTGGGTTACTCGCTGGTGGACGGTTTCAAGCTGCCGCCCCTGATGTTCACGATTGACGAGGCCCTCTCTTTCCTCGTGGCGGAGAAACTGGTCTGCCATCAGACCGATGGCGATACCTACGATGTATTCCGCAGCGGGATGGACAAGATACGTGCCGTGCTGCGGACGGCCGACAAGGATATCCTCCATCATTTCGACCCCTATATCCGTATCTCGGGTATCCACCAGAATACGCGCACCGCCTCTGCCAACGTCCTGCAAACCCTTATGAAGGCGTTGCTGAACAAGAAACAGCTCGTCATGACCTACAAGGCGGGCTACAACTACCAGGTCACCCACCGTACGATCGAACCCCAGGGTATGTTCTTCATGGGCGGTATCTGGTATGTCCTCGCCTGGTGCAAGTTAAGGAGGGATTACCGCACCTTCCATCTCGGCAGAATCGTCCACCTTTGTCTGGGCGAAAACGGTTTCGAGGAGGAGCATCTTCCGCTCGACGAGCTGATCCCCCGGATCTATGATGTAGAGGACGAGATCGAAGTGACGCTCCGCGTCCACCGCGACGTGGCACGCGATACGGAAGTTTCCAAATACACTTACGGACTTTATGAGGAGGTGGCGGATGGGGAGTACTTCGTCCAGAAATACCGGACCTATTCGCTCGACAAGTTCGGCCACTGGTACCTGTCGTTTGCCGACCGGGCGGAGATCATCGCGCCGGAAGCTTTGAAAACGGTCGTCCGGGAGTTGATCGGCAAGATCTGCATTTGAAAGCAACTGCCTCTATCCTTTGGCCGTCTCCCGGCTAGTCAGAATCTCGTCCATATGTCCGAGTGCCCAATCTACCAGGCTCTGGATATGAGGCATGAGCGTCGTGCCCATTTCCGTGAGGCAATATTCCACGCGGGGCGGCACTTCGGGATAGACTTTGCGGTGCACGAGGCCGTCGGATTCGAGGGTACGGAGCGTGACGGTCAGCATCCGTTGCGAGATATCGTCGATGGTCTTGTGGATATCGCTGAAACGCATCGTGCCGTTCGCGCTCAGTGTAGTTAGGACCAGCATCGACCATTTGTCGCCAAGCCGACTGAGGACGTCCCGGACCGGGCAATTTCCTGTAGGATGAAAATTTTTCATTTTATTTCTTTTCGTATGAAGTTGAAACTCAATAATGGTTACCTGCGTGTAAGTAGCTTATTCCGAGGTGCGTTCTTGTTTCTTTCGCTCGGATCATCTATATTTGCTGCACAAAGGTAATAAACTTACGAAAGGTAACTATTGTTTCACTTAATAATTACAATTATGTCAAAGAAAGTAGCAGTTTTAGCAGTAAATCCGGTGAACGGATCAGGGTTGTTCCAGTATCTGGAAGCATTTTTTGAAAATGGAATTTCTTATAAGGTATTTGCTGTTGCCGAGACGACAGAGATCAAGACAAATTCAGGTATCAAGCTGATCGTGGATGATGTGGTTGCCAACCTGAAAGGGCATGAAGACGAGTTCGATGCGCTGGTGTTCGGTTGCGGCGATGCCGTTCCGGTGTTCAGCGAAAATGCCGGCAAGCAGTACAATCAGGATATGCTGGCCGTTATCAAAGCCTTTGGTGATAAAGGCAAGATCATGATCGGACATTGTGCCGCTGCGATGATGTTTGAGATCGCAGGCGTTACGAAAGGAAAGAAAGTGGCCGTTCACCCGTTGGCAAAGCCTGCTATCCAGTCTGCCCAGGCTACCGACGAAAAATCCGAGATCGATGGCAATTTCTACACAGCACAGTGCGAAAACGCTATCTGGACGATGCTGCCCCAGGTGGTTGAGGCACTGAAGTAATCTGTTCTTCTTCGTCCGAACGCTTGAATGAATAAGGTATCTAAATGGAAATCAGGTAAACGTCGGGGAAAGGTTATTCAGATAAGATACACTATCCCCGTACGTTTCTATGAGTAATTTACTTTGGCTTTACAGAGCCTACAACTCAAAACGAGTTCTATCAATTAAAGAGTTTTCTCTGGCAATATTGTATGCGTTTAGCAGTTCTTTGAGGGATTTGCCACCAGATAAGCCCATGAGGGTTTCGAACAGGATAGTTAGTATACACCAAACAATCCCGATCCTAATAAATGTAGCGTTCTTCTGTTTACCGATTGATGGTATTAATACATACTCCCGCAGTCCACCATTCAGAATGGCGCAAGGGATGAATAACAGCCAGATTAATAACAATTTTAGTATTGTCATAGTTCTGATTTATACATTGAATAGGTTTCCCGGAAAGACGGAGGTGTTACAGATGCCTGCAACCAACTTTTCATTCTCCATGGCCGTCTTTACCAGAGGTACAAAAAGCGAAGTTTTGGGTGTGAACCGGCTCGTTCCGTCAATCAACACTACCTCCTGAATACCGATGAGTAAACGGACAGTGCACCAAACACTTTAAACAGGTGCTACATCCATATACATCGATTATTTCGTCTCTTGAAGTATAGCGGCTCCAAGTTTTACCTTTAAGTACTCTCCTCTCGCAGATATTGACACAAGTAATGCAGTTTCCGCACTTTGGATATAGAGGCTTACACAAAATCGTTTCCAATGGTGCATCGGTTAAAACCGTACCAAGGCATTGTGCCGCACCATATTCAGGAGTGATTAACAGGTTGTTTTTTCCAATCCACCCTAATCCGCCTAGTAAGGCTACGGTTTTATTCGGCAACAGAGATTGTTTATGTGATTCATCAAATTTTCCCTCGGCAATAAGGCTCTCATCTGATTGCGAAAAAGCTTTGTATCCTTTTTCTGTAATATACGTTGCCATATTATCAGCCAATTCATGGGTCCTATTTTCAGTAAGGAGGTATTCGTCGTCATCGAAATTATAATTGTCATCTATCCGGACCTGTACGTAATTGGGGGTATCACATACTTCTTTTATATATCTGGGCGTTAACGGAAGTGTGAAAACAACAGCATTGGGGAATTCTCTGTTTTGTGTCTCCCTCAAATGTGATATATCGACAAAGCGTATCAGCTTCGCTCCTTGATTAATTAATTCGTTTTCTATTTCCTGATTCAAGTATTTCATATTTCTTTCTTTGCTACAGGGATATAAATATCTGTTATTAACTCCGAAGCCGGAGTTTTCTCAGGGGTATTGATATAAGTTTCAAAAGTGAAAGGCTCCCGCAAAGTATAATCACTTGTAGGCAACCAGTCAAGGTAGATATGGCGATACACCCTATTTAGTTCATGGTATAAACCTTTGAAACGAAAAATAGCATATTCTCCTGAAGGAATTTCATAAATGCCAAAGCCTTTAGGAGGCTTAAATGATTGCGACAATGTTACTCCAATCATAAAACGATTGTGCTCTTCAGGCGTAATCAAAGGATAATCAAGAGTCAAGCTTACATATTTGCATCCTTTTGATGACAATTCATAGTTCTCATAGAATTGTAATAACTGTTTCCATAAGACAGAAAAACTATGACCGATATTATTTGTCCTTTCTAACTTCAAATATGCAATGCGCATGTTAGGCACTTTTTCAAGACTCAATTCAACCCGTATAGGATTCTTTCCTTCAGGGCAACCATTGGAATGTTTCTTGCGAAATTCAGGTATAGAACAATTAAAATAACTTTTGAATGCTCTTGAAAGCGTATGTTTATTCTGATAATTGATTTGACCAAGAAGTTCTGGTACACTTATATCTGTCGATATTAACTTGAATGCAATGTACTCCAGTCTTAGTCGGAAGATGTAATTCCCAGGACTATCGCCACAGACTGCTTTAAAAAGTCTACGAAAATGAAATTTAGAAATGCCTGCAACTTGGGATAGCCTCTCTGAATCAAGGTCGTCAAACAAGTGGCAGTTAATGTATTCCTGAACTTTTATAATTAATTCATACTGTACATGAACGGTGTTGATTTTTTGCTTCCATCTTTTGATTTCCGGTAATCGTTTGGACATAATTTCCCTCAATTCCGATGAAGTATGGCTTATCCCGACCTCTCTATAATATTCTTCGGGGAAAAGTCCCCAAAGATAGATGAGATAATCCATCGAAAAGTCATATAGCTTAACTCCATTTTTCAGGCAGTAGTCGCAATATTCCTCATTCTGACCTTCCTTAAGACTGGCATAATCTATATCTAAGGGTATTCCGCAAGTTTGGCAATATTTTGTTTCAGAATTGATTCTCATAAAATTCCTGTTGTTTAAGTGCAAAATTACTCAATAGATTATGGAAAAGGTTACCATAAATGGCTATCTTTTATCTGGGTTGCAAATTCTCTTATTACGTCATATCTCAGCTTTGATGTATGCTTTTGTTATATCATACACTATAAACTATTGATGGATGTGTCTATAAATGCAAATAAACCATTGCTGTCATGCATTAATGGTTGGCTTTTTAAAATGAAACCCCCTCTCCGCAATATAAACCCCGCTCAGGATAAAGACCGATCCGATCAGGGCGATCACTGTGATGATTTCGTCGATCACGATGGCGGAAGTGATTAGTGTCACCAGCGGGACAATATAGATATAATTGGCCGTGCGGAACGGACCCAGCTCTTTGACTGCCGTGTTCCACATGATGTAACAAAGCATCGATGCTACCACGCCAAGAAACAGCAGGTTAGTTGCAACGACCGGACGGAAGAGTATCGCCGTATCCGTATTCAGCGGATGGAGTAGGAACATCGGGGTTAATGTGACAAGCCCGTAGAAAAACACCTTCCGGGTAATCAGCAATGTCGGATACCGGTTCCCCATCTGTTTCAGTATCAGGCAGTAAAACGCCCACATCAACGCTGCGATCAGCGTCAATATATCTCCCAGTGGATTGATTTTCAGCAGAAAACTACCGTTGAACACGACAAACGCCACCCCGATCAGCGCTATGATCGAGCCGTAGATCAGATTCGGTTTGATCTTCTCCCCACGGTAAAACAAGAGCGAAAGAAACGCCGTCAGGATAGGAGCGGTGCAGATGATGAGCGACACGTTTGAAGCCAGCGTGATCCCCAGCGCCGTATTTTCGGTAATAAAATAGATCGATCCCCCGCAAAGCCCGGCGGCAACGAACATAAATTCGTCCCGTTTACTCCGGGCAAACAATACCTTCGGCGAAATAAACCAGATGCAGATATAAGCCAGCGCGAAACGGTAAAAAAGAATGTCGACGGGAGACAGCCCGTGCTGTATCAGGATTTTTGTCGAAACGAAAGTCGTACCCCAGATAATAACCGTGATGATTGCGATCAGATGATACCAGTAAGTCAGATTATTCTTTGCCATATTTTTATAAGTTACTATTAACAATGGAGGAAAATGGTACCGCAAATATATGTATTAAGTAAATAGGTTCTGTGTATTTGTTGAAAATAAGGAATTATTTCTATATTTGGGTTCTATACAGGATAATGTGTGTTTTGGGAATATTTTTTACAACGAAAATAGGAAAAAGTACTATGGCAACACTGGATCAGATCGATATTAAAATTTTACAGGCTTTGCAGAATAATGCGAAAGTGAACATGAAAGAGCTTTCGGCGGAACTGAATATCTCGAAAACGCCTGTTTACGAACGGGTGAAAAGGTTGGAGGAGGAGGGTTATATCAGGAATTATGTCGCCCTGGTGGATAATAAGAAGGTGGGACTTCCGCTCGTGGTATTCTGCAACGTCTCGCTGGCGGTGCACAACGACGAGCATATCCAGCGGTTCAAAGCGGAGATACAAGAAATCGACGAGGTGATGGAATGTTATTCGATCGGCGGCATCTACGACTTCTTCCTTAAAGTGGTTGTTAAAGACCTGGCCGCATACGACCAGTTTGTCTTTAACAAGCTCACCAAAGTGAATGGTATCGTCAAGATGCAAAGCTCCTTCGTGTTGAATGAGATCAAGCATACAACCGCCTTGAAGGTGGTGTCGGGTGAATGATACTAGATAGATAGTAAGCAGGCAAGTACTATGATCACGATCATAGTAACTACCAGGAAAATGAGTTTTGTCCGGAACATGTAACGCTGTTCGGTTCGTTCCCTTTCCTTGATCTGATGGTTTATTCTGTCGAACTCTTCGGCACTGATGTCGGGAATATGGGAGGTATATGCTTTACGGGCATCTTTGTCCCGACCGCGGAGACGGTCGAGTTTTTCCCGATCCTCCTTGTTTCTTCGTATCATATCGAATACATGACCTGCAAAACTCATAAGCTTATTGATTTTAAATTCTTTTTTTACTTACCAACTCCAAACGTTCCATCACCATAGTGCTTTTTATCAGGCCAAAAGCGACAGTGACCCGTTTGCCTTGTATATCTAAAACAGTACCAACAGTAGTCTGACCATTCATCCTGACACTATCCCCTTTTTCGATGACATCATTTTCTGTAGGTTGTTTATTAACTGATTTGTCTTTCTTTTCTTTGACTGGTTCCGGAATTTCAATTTGTTTATCTAATTCCTTTCGTTTCTCTTCCCAATATAGCTGATCGCGGACAATAGACTGAAGAAGGTTATCCATATTGATAAAATCGGTACCCATTTTGGCGGATGAGTCGATAATGATATCTTCCGAAAGTCCGATTTTTCTGGCTACTTCAATGCCAAATGAACTTCCAGGGTTACCGATAGACAATTTGTATAATGGTTGCATACGATCAGTGTCGTAAAGCATGGCCCCGTTTATAACTCCATCTGTCTTATAGGCAAAATGCTTTAAGTTTTGAAAATGAGTGGTTATTATGCCAAAACTCCGTTTGCCGTTAAATCTGTCGAGCAATGTTTCGGCTATGGCACCTCCGATCTGAGGCTCTGTCCCGCTACCAAACTCATCTATCAGAATGAGTGTTTTGTTATTACAGTTCTCTACAAAAAACTTCATATTGGTCAGATGTGAAGTATAGGTACTAAGGTTGTTTTCTATACTTTGTCCGTCACCTATATCTACTAGTATATCTTCGAATATTCCTGTCCGTGAATTTTCATGTACAGGGATGAGAAGTCCGCATTGTAACATATATTGAAGTAATGCAACTGTTTTCAGGCAAAGGGATTTACCTCCTGCATTTGCTCCGGAGACGATAAGTAAACGGTCTTTTTCCGTAAGTCTGATATCCAGCGGAAATGCTTGCTTATTTTGTTGGAGCAATTGTATATTCAATAAAGGATGTATGGCTTGTATCCATTCGATTTGTTGTTTATCTTCCAACACCGGCTTGATGCCATTGATCCGTACGGCGAAAGAAGCTTTAGCACGAATAAAATCTATTTCTCCCATAAACCGATAGGAGCGTTTTATGTCTGCCATGTGTGGACGGACAATATCCGTAAAGCCGATGAGTATCTTTATCACTTCCCGACGTTCGTCATTTTCTAACTCCCGCAGGCGGTTAGTGGCTTTTGCTACTGCTTCCGGTTCGATATATACGGTTTTGCCACTGCCGGAGTCATCATGTAAAATACCTTTTATTTTCCGTTTGTTGGCAGCCCCGACAGGTATGAGCATATGTCCTTCACGTAAACTGGGTTGTGTATCTCTTCCGATTAACCCTGCTGCTTGTGCGTCGCGCATAGCGGTTTGCATGTTGCGCGTGACCGCTTTCGTTGCTTCTACTTTCTCTCTTCGTATATCTGCAAGTCGGCGCGAAGCATTGTCTTTTACCTGGCAGGATTTATCTAATATGGAGTTCGCTTTTTCGGATAACGAAGGGAATACCCTTATTTTATCAGCTATTGAAGTGAGTGCCGGATACTTCACTTTTCCGTTTTCTGTTTTTGCGTTATGCAAGAAAGTAACAATGTTATCGATCGTTTGAAGCGAGTTCATTAAGTTTGAAATTTCTTCTTCGACAAACCAAGCTGTAACATCCTCCTCTATTCGTTGCAGGGAATTACGGATATCTAAAAAGAATTCCACAGGGAAATTTTCCTTGTTACGTACAATTTGTGCAAGCTCGCTTGTTTGTTCCAACCATTTTTTTATAGTTTCATAATCAGTAGAAAACTTCATGTTCGTAACCAGTTCTTCACCAAGTGAAGATAGACATTTCTCAGTAATGAGTTGACGGATCGTGTCGATACCTATTTTTTGCTCAAAATTATCCGGGTAAATCATAATTCTATATGATATTTGCTACCAGCCCTCTGTAAGCAGATAAGCTGCTAATATATAATGTATAAAAATAATTGATTAAAATGTGAGATTTTCCATATTCCGACAGAGCACTAATATTCTTTCAGACATAGATATTTATATAGTATATCTACATTGTCTGTTCAGTACCATTGACATCTCCAAAGTTAGAGATGTGAACTCGTAATATGGTATTTACACGGAAGCACGACACATAAAAGGGTGATATTTTATTTATTAGGTGCAAATATATAAAATAAAATGATATCAGACAATTAACTCCCTTTATTTATGTTGCAGAATATTTCAGAGAGCGGGGTCAAGTTATGCCTCTCAGTTAGAATATGTGGTAAAGAAACTGAAACAGGCTGCCGGGCAGTATGAATGAAACAAGTTAAACGCCAGATGTGTTATTTATATATACAGGAGTTTGATTGTTGAATGTTCTTACTGTTTTATTAGCTGATGATACTAAAATTACGGCATTATCCGGTTTATTATATTCTCTTTTTCTCCCTGCTGTTTCTCTTTTCGGCAGATATGACGGCCTCTGTTGGGCAGCCGGACTCGTTGCGAACGAACGTGGGCGACTCGCTGGTGCGTAAATCCATCTATCCCCCTTCTGCTACCCGGAAGAGCAATCTATATAATCGCTTGTGGGGCGAACACTACCGTTCGCTTTATTCAGTCCCGATCACCGTGCCTTCTGTCACTTTACAGACATTGTGGGGAGGACTGAAGGTGGTGGAGCAGGTCGCCGACTTCCAGGGCTTGCTCTTGGAAAACAACCGGCAACAACTTTGTCTGTTGAAGCCTCTGGGAGGATACACCACCTTTATCGAGTCGGAATTCTTCCAGGAAGTCTACAACAAGAAAGTATTTAAGAATACCTATCTGGACCAGTTTATTGGAGATGCCTACACCATTATCAACCCTTATACCTTTATTTCTTCCGATTACCTGGCACGCTCGACCTGGCTGAGTTCGAACAACTCGAGGATCTTTTACCTGCCGACGCATTCCACACGCGATACCGTTGCCGACGGAACACCTATCGAAAACAAACTGGTGAGCGTGATCGATGTCCCCGATTTCAATACCCGTCCGAATATTCTCCTGACGGAAGACCTTTTGGACACCTTGCAGGTAAACAATAGTTATCGGGTGAACCAGGAGTTTTATATCCGTGAACGCCTATTCGACATGCTGATCGGAGACTGGAACAAGATACCCGAAAACTGGAACTGGATGGCTCACTCCGGCGGTGACAGCCTCGTTTTCGATCCGATCGTTATCGACCGTAACCATGCTTTTACAAAGGTAGACGGCATTTTGTTCAAACAGATGCTCCATGTTTTGGGGCTGGGTTTCATCGTCAACTACGATGCTTCGCTGAAAAGCGTGCGGAAAGAGAATACTTTGGGCTTCTCTCTGGATATGGCGCTGGCCTCCCAAAGCGATGTCTCCGTCTGGATCGACCAGGCACGGTTTATTCAACGCACGTTGACCGACTCGGTGATCGGTGAAGCCTTTTCCCTACTCCCTAAAGGGGTGGAAGGCCACGAAATTGAACGCATTAGCCGCATTGTAAAAGACCGGCGCGACAAACTGGAAGAGATAGCAACGGCCTATTTCGTCCAACTGCAACGGACGCCGGTTATCACGGGGAGCGACCGTTCGGAACGTTTCGTGATAGACCGTCACAACCCGGACAGCCTCTTCGTACAGATCTACGACAAGGAAACCGGGCGATGTGTGTTCGACCGGAAGTTCAGCCGGAAAAAGACCAAGGAGGTCTGGCTCTACGGCTTGGAGGGTGACGACCGTTTTGAAGTTTCCGGAGAGGCCCGGAAGGAAATACCGATTTTTTTTATTGCTGGGAAAGGGGAGAACAGCTATCAGCTTGCATCAGGTCATCATATCCGTATATACGAATATAAATCGAAGAAGGAGGCGCTCGACACGGTGCCTTATGCCAAAAAGATATTTTCGGACCTCCCCGAGATCCACCGGTACGATTATACTAAGATCAAGCATCACAAGATCGCTTTCACTCCTTGGGGAATTTACGACTCGGACAAGGGATTTAGTCTTGGAACCTATTTCACCTATACGATGTACGGTTTCAAGCGTTCGCCCTTTACCTACCAGCACCGCATAGGGTATAATTATCTGCAAGGGTTTATGTATCAGGGGATTTTTCCATCTTATGACGGGCGAAAGATATTTACCATCGATGCTACGATCAGTTCGCGCCGTGACTTTTACAACTTCTTCGGTTTCGGAAACAATACAGACGGCTATAAGGATGCGAAGAAGAATTACAACCGTGTTCATATCCGGCAGTTCCGTCTTTCACCTTCCTTCAACCTCAATTTCAACGAAAAGGAAAGTTTGACCGTGCAAGCTTCGGTCGAAATGTTCAAGGCCCGGAAAACCTCCGACCGTTTCATCAACCAGTATTATCCGGAGAATCACCGTATTTTCGAAACAAGCCTTTTCTTCGACCTCGGAGCAACCATCCAAACGGAGAAAGAACTAGCTTCGTTTATTTCCCGGGTGGCTGGGGCGCTCACGGCGGGTTGGAAGATGAACCTGAAAGATGCAGGGCGCAACTTCCCTTATGCGAAGGCTTCGGTGGCGATGGATGTCCGGATCACCGACCGTCTTACCTGGGCTACGATGGCGAAGACGCAACTGCTTTTCAACAACAAGTACGAGTTTTACCAGGCTGCCACCACCGAACTCCGCGGGTACAGAGACAACCGTTTCATCGGTAAGCAGTCTTTCTACCAGTACTCGGATATCCGCCTGGATATGGGGAAGTTGAAAAATCCGTTTACCCCCTTGAAGTATGGTGTGTTTGCCGGGTTCGATTACGGGCGTGTGTGGTTCCCGGGTGAAGAATCGAAAAGATGGCATACCTCGTACGGAGGAGGAGTGTGGCTGACATTGATCAACAAGATTACAACGAAGTATTCATGGTTCGGTTCGACCGACAGTTTCCGTTTTATGTTTGAGTTGGGACTGGGTTTTTAGCTGATGATCTGATTTTCGGGCAATCTACCGGAACAAACCGTATACGGGTTTGTTTATTATGTAGTACACAATGAATTAAAACAACCAATAGTATGGAGTCAAATGGCGAAAAAAAGATCAAGGTTCTTCCTAACGGACCTTATGAAGTGATCGGGAATGTCCCCCTCAACCAGTTACGTTATGTAGGTAATCACAAAGGAGCGACGACCGGATATAAAGAAATACAAACTTATGCGGTCGAAGGCGTCTGCCATCTCTGCCGCTGCGGCGGTTCGAAGAATAAACCTTTTTGCGACGGAACGCATAAGAAGAACGGTTTTAAGGGTGATACTACGGCAAGTCACGACAGTTACGACGAAATGGCAGTATTGTATGAAGGCAAGGTGGTCGACATGTTGGATGCCGAAAGCCTCTGTGCGGTAGCCCGTTGCTGCGATACACACGGCACCGCCTGGAAACAGGTGGAGGAGGGCAACTCGAAAGAAACCATTGAAATCGTGAAGGAACAATGCGCCAATTGTCCCAGCGGTCGCCTGACTGCCGTTACGAAGGACGGCAAATGGATCGAACCTGTATTGCCCGAAGGCATCAGTATCCTCGAAGATGTCCCTGCCAGTGTGCACGGACCGATCTGGGTGAAAGGTGGTATTCTTATAGAAGATGAAAACGGACGTGCCTATCCTGTGCGCAATCGTGTCACGTTATGCCGTTGCGGCCTTTCGCAGAACAAACCTTTCTGCGACGGCAAACACATGCGTAACCAGGGAGAGTTGGACGATTGAACAAATAGCTGCCGCTCTTTTTTCGGAAAGGATGTACCCTCTTGCAAAAGAGCATGTATCCTTTCAGAAAAAAGGGCGGCAGTTATTTTAGGACAGATAGACAGGGGTTACACTTTACCCTTTACGAACTTATGCCCGATCCAGTAGGTTGCCTGCTCGGCGGTGAACTTCAGAATGCAATATTCCGAGTCGTCTACTCCTTTGGGGAAGTGCTCATAGAACCAGTCCACCCATAGGGCTTTCTTTTCTGTTGCATCGTTCACGATCGTTACTGTGCCGGTCAGTGTTACACTGTCGCCTTCCTTGAAGAAAGAAATGCCGGCTTTCGGGTTATCGATGAAATTCTTTGTCTTTTCAGAACTTGTTCCCGTTGAAAACCAGATTGTATCGATCCCGTCTGTCTTGATCTTCGAAACGACTACGGGACGTGGATAACCATGTTCGTCGATGGAGGCTAATGATACAACCTCGCAGTTATTCAGCAATTCGATTGCTTCTTGTTTAATCTTTTCCATAAAACTATTATCTTATAATGTATGTCGTACTCGGTTTCACCTTTAATCTCCCAATATTTGTCGATATAGGGAGACAGCAACGGGCATGGGGAATATTCCTGATACATATAACGGGCTATACGGTTTCTTAAAATTAATTTATGAGGTTTTTACTTTCCTACAAATATAAAATATTTTTCAAAATTTAATTATACCTTTGGAGACTTTAAATAATTAGACCATGATAAATAGAAGAAATTTCCTGAGAAATGCTTCCCTGTTAACCCTTGGCAGCCTGGTGGCCGGAAAGACGGGAGTATCACACGCAGCCAGCCCTGTTAATATGGAAACGGCTGCAAAGAAAAGTATCGGTTTGCAGATTTATTCCTTGGGAGGTGAACTCACCAAGGACGTGCCTGCCGGAATGAAAAAAATCAAAAAAATTGGCTATTCAACGCTTGAACTTGCCGGATACAAAGACGGGAAGATCAACGGTATGGATATGATGGAGTTTAAAAAGATAGCGGAAGATAACGGGTTGAAGATCACCAGTTCGCATGTTAATCCCCCCACAGGGACATATACTCCGGAAAACCGGCAGTCGATCATGGAATTCTGGAAGAAAACGGCCGACGATCATGCCAAATTGGGTGTGAAGTATCTCGTGCAACCCGGACAGCCCAGTACCCGTAGCGTGGAAGAGGTAGCCTATGTGTGCGACACTTTCAACGAAGCGGGAAAGATAATGAAGGCCGCAGGCATTCCTTTCGGATATCATAACCATGACTTCGAATTTGCACGGGTAGTGCCCGGTGGCAAGGAAGCTGTCTTCAACCGCCATAACAAAGGTGAAATAATTTACGATCTGTTCCTGAAAGGTACGGACCCGTCGCTGGTCTTTTTTGAAATGGATGTTTACTGGACCGTGATCGGCCAGAACGACCCGGTGGAATATATGAAGAAATATCCCGATCGCATTCAGTTATTGCATATCAAGGATCGCGCTATTCTCGGACAATCCGGGTTCATGAACTTCGAAAAGATATTTGAACAAGCTTATAAGAATAAGATTAAAGAATATTATGTAGAGCTGGAAGGTATGCCAGACAACCGTACCCAATTTGAAGGGGTAAAGGATTGTGCCGCTTATTTATTGAAGGCACCGTTTGTGAAGTGATAACCTAATCGCACAACTTATGGGCCGGTACGGGAAACTGTACCGGCTTTTTTTGTAATTCCCCACATTGGGGTGGGGAAAAATTCCACACTTCCACACTTTGTCCACACCGGCCACTTTTAATACTGTGTCCTGGTAAAATATGTAACTGTCTTATAATTAGTGGTGTGTGGGGCTTTTGACGACTTCTGACCATTTTGGCATATCGTTTGCATTATTCGTAAGCGTAGGGGAAACAATTGTTCCTCCTACCCTAAAAATGATGATGAAGTTTAGAATTTAGAATAAGTGTAAGTATCTATCTCCCGATATTGTTTTCTAATATGTATTAGATTAGCAAAAACTTATCGATTGATAAAGGCCGCTCCGCCTGCGAAGGTAGAGCGGCTTCATTTTTATAGTTGCAACGAATTCGACAACTTCTCCAGCCACATCGGTAAAGTGTTGAGGTGGTTGATGCGGTCGTCGATGTAGGTAGGGGCGAAGAGATTTATCTGCAAGTCCTTGCATTTCTCCTGCAAATGCTCATCCACCGGATAGTAACTGGCCAGTACCGCCAGGGAAATATCACCGCCATAGGTTTCGCGAACGGCGTCTACCTTATAAATATCGTTCTGGGTGACTTGGCCGGATTTACACTCGATAAAGATCAACTGCTGCTGGTTGTTGAGCAGGACGTCTACCTCGTTCTTGGTCCTTGAATTGTCGGCCTCTGTACGGAAGATGACGCTTTGCCATACTTCGGGATGCGACGGGTGGTGCTGGCTCCACACCCTGACCTTATGGGCAACCAGTGTTTCCCACCAACGGCCCTTGAAGAACAGCATGCTGGCGTTGGAGGTAACCAGCTTTAGCAGTACATGATTTTGTTGCGCGATCAGGAACGTATCCTGACGGAGCTTGAAGCGAAGCCCGTTTTTGAAGACCCGTGAAGCAGGCAGACGCGAAACTTCCCGGTTACAGAACAGGTTGAAAAACTTCTGGATCATGGTGTGTTCTTTCGGATATTGTTCGATGAACTGCTTGATCAGCGAGGCAGCTTGCATGTCGGTGTCGCTCAGTTGTTTTGCATCGCGGTAGTCGGAAAGAACGTTTCCGCTGAGGCCCAGTATCTCTTTGTTGTCCAGTTGACTCTTCATCGGCCGCTTCTCGAAGTTGTCAAGCCACACCAAGTCTCCTAGTTGGGTGAGGTAGAAAGCCGGTACGTTGTGCTCCTTCGCGATGGTAAAGGCGGCAAAAGCCATCAGTTTCGTACCTTCCGACAGGTTGTAGGCGAAATCGTCCGAAGGATAAGTCGCATGTATCTTCCGGCAGACGTTGCGCACGTCTTCCCCGTCATAGGGTTCGGTGCGGTAAAGCGTGCGGTGCACGGAAGTGGGGAGGAGCGGGAATAAGGGGCCGGCTACGTCCTTCGTTTCGTTGGTACAAAGCAGGTGGACATGGTCGGGCGCAAATTCTTTTATCCCGTGATATACGGAAGTGATGTCTTTTCCGAGTAATATGATCTGATGTTTCATGTTATATATCATATATGAATTAAAGTGCTAAATGTAGTATTATTTTCGATATAATTCATATCTTCGCTCCCTAATCAATCGCTGTTTATATAGCAAATGGAAATATTTATTATTATTGGCCTTATCTTGTTGAATGGTATTTTGTCTATGTCTGAAATCGCTCTCGTATCTGCCCGTAAGGCCCGGTTGGAACTGGAGGCAAAAAGAGGTAATAAATCAGCACAAACAGCTTTGAAGCTGTCCGGAGAACCAGACCGGTTCCTATCGACTATCCAGATAGGTATTACGCTAATCGGAATCCTGACCGGTTTGTATTCAGGAGAGGCGTTCGCTTATAACCTGGCAGAAGTGGTACGTCATGTGCCTGTTCTTGAACCTTATGCACTCGGATTATCAAAAACTGTAATCGTTATCATAGTTACTTACCTGACTCTGATTATGGGTGAGCTTGTGCCGAAGCGTATCGGTATGGGATACGCGGAACGTGTATCCATGCTTGTGGCCAAGCCGATGTACCTGCTCTCGAAGCTGGCTTCCCCTTTTGTATGGCTGTTGTCGAAAAGTACCGCCCTTACGATCAAAGTAACCGGTATCAAGGCGAACGAAGATAATAAGGTGACGGAAGAAGAAATCAAGGCAATCGTGAAAGAAGGTTTCGATGGTGGCGAGGTACAGGAGGTGGAGCAGGATATCGTGGAACGTGTCTTTAACCTGGGCGACCGCAATGTCGGCTCGATCATGACGCATCGTAGTGACCTGGTGTGGCTGGATGTTACCGACAGTATCGAGAAGATACGCGAAAAGGTGCAGGAGAATTTGTATAATATTTATCCGGTTGCTTCGGAGAAGTTCGATAATATCAAAGGAGTCGTTTACCTCAAAGACTTGTTCGGCCGGATAGACGAGCCGGATTTCTCGCTCGAAGAAGTGATACGCCCGGCACAGTACCTGCCTGAGAACCAGAGTGTATATAATGCACTCGAGCAGTTTAAGCAGGCACGTGTGAAATATGGTATCGTAACGGACGAGTTCGGTGGTATACAAGGTATTGTAACCCTCAAGGATATTATGGAAGGATTGATCGGCCAGGTGCCCGAAATGGGCGAGGAGGCCGAGATTACACAGCGGGCCGATGGTACGTGGCTGGTGGACGGCCAGTATAACTTCTACGACTTCCTCGAATATTTCGATATGGAAGACCTTTACGCCGAACATGATTATAATACGTTGAGCGGCTTGATCCTGGAAATATTGGAACGTGTCCCGAAGACCGGTGAGACACTGAATTGGTTAACTTTTGAATTTGAAATCGTGGATATGGACGGAGCACGTATCGACAAGGTGCTGGTGAAGAAGATAGATTGATATTCTTTATACGAAGATTAAATAGTGGAAGGATTCAATACCTATATAGATTTGCTGGATTGTTCTGAGCTAACAGACTTATTCTATAAGAAGGGAGAAAAACGTATTCTCAAAAGAAAAGAGTTTTTTCTTCGTCAGAATGATAGTTCACTTTATGCAGGCTATGTTGAAAAAGGGGCCTTCCGCTTCACTCGTATTGGCGACAATGGTAAAGAGGCGGTGGTTGGATATTCGTTTGAAAAAGAATTTATTTGCGACTATTCATCTTTTCTTAAAAGGACAAACTCTATCGTTAATATTCAGGCTGCAACGGAGAGTGTTGTATATGTCGTTTCGTTATCTGATTATTCGGAATATTTAAATACAGGGTCTGAGGAACAACGTTTTAGATATAAAGCAGCAGAAGCATTGTTTGAAATGGTATATACGAGGTTGTTAGAGACTTATTGCGATACTCCCGAACAACGTTATATCAAGTTAATGCAGCGTTGCCCCAACCTGAAAGAGAAGGTACCGCTAAAAGAAATTGCTTATTTTCTGGGTGTAACCCCTGAAACTGTAAGCCATATACGAAAAAAACTGTCATACCCGGAAAGGTCTTGAAGCAATTCAAGGCTTTTCTTGTTTATAATACCTAATATTGCATCTTCAAAGATAAAGAAATCAAATGATCTGTGGAGATGAAGAATTTAAATTACCTGTTGATACTTATAGCGATAGCAGCTATTACTGTTAGTTTTATCGTTATTGAAGCTAATAACAAACTGGTAGCTCTATCGACAGCATTCGTTTGTATAGCTGCTTCATTCGATAGAGGAATATATCGTATTCCCTTTTTGATAGTGGCATTAATGTTATTAGCTGCAAGTTATATGTATGCAGGTTATGCAATTCGACGGATATGGTTAATAGGTTGATTATAATGTTCTTAGTGCTGTTTTTGGATATGGCAGTGATCTGGAGTGTAGTTCATTCTGCCCGGCAGCAGAAGTATAAATTGTTGTATATCTTGATCATCCTTCTTATTCCTATACTGGGAGTTACAATTTATTATTTAATTAAAAAGTAGTATTAATATGAGGTATTTGGAACTTATAATGTCGCTCCTGGGATTGCTTTGTATATCATATTGTAATGCACAGACGGCGGAAAGAGAGAATGGTTGGTATTATATAATGGAAGGGAGGAAAGACAGTATCTCAAAAGAATCGATTATAACAGTCAAAGATTTTTTCTTTCTAAGATTGGATTCCTTCTCATACTCGGATAATAGAATGATGTATATGATTGTTGGCACTATAAATCAATCTCAAGTGAGTCGATGGGCGGATGCTACGGAAAGATCCATCGGTAAACGGATTTGTTTTGTTTATGACAATAATGTTATCACAGACCCGCAGGTAAATGCACGGATAGAAAGTGGTGCTTTCTCCATCTCTACTTATAAAGGGTATGATCTGAAAACTATGTTTCGGCAAATCAGAGAGGAAATGGATGTAGAACAGGAATATAAGAAACTGGAAATAGCTTTATTTGAGGAGTTGCATAAGCCAAATTTTAGTAGTCGTGCCGAAGATTATATGAAATCTGAAGCATATCTGAATTATAAGACTTTTATTTGTAAAAATCCGGATTATATTGAGATGCTGTTTCGTGGTTTTCTGTTCAAAAGTAATCCTCAGGGACTGTATGGTTATTTGATAGACGATATAATAAAAGACAAATATCCCGGTGCTCCAAGTGTTAGAGGAAATTATAGAGAAGGGGTTGATGTACCGACCTTAGAAGATTATCAAAAAACAATCCGAAAATTAATGAATATTGAGAGGAACAAGAACAAAAATGAGCTCTCCCGTTAGGGGTTCAGTCGGACGGCGGAACTCTTATGTTGAGTAGATTTGAAAAAGTCCCTTCTTTTGTATTCAAAATAAGGAACTTTTGTTTTCAAAGCATATATGTTTTAATGACGAAACATATATGCTTTGAAAAGCCTTTTGTATAGTTTCTCTCTTCTTACAGTTCTTTGATTTTATGAAGCACCTCCATTTTTCCGAAGAGGATCAACTTGTCGTTGGATTCCAGCACCAGATCATCGGTTAGAGGGTCGACCACATAATATTCTGTTTGTTTCAATCCGATCAGGTTTCGTACTTCTTTGGCCCGTTCTACTCCGACCAGGCGGATACCGAAATTCGTCTGGAAGTCGATTGTCTTTAAGCTCTGCCCCACCAAGGCTCCGGGTGTCTTTATAGTGTACAGGTGATGGGTCTCCGTTACCTGGTACCAGCGCTGGAACAGGTCGCCGAGCAAGCTCTGGGAGGCATAGGTGGCTGCATAATCCTGTTCGGGACGGATGATTTCAGCTACTCCGATAGAGCGGATCACCGTTTCATGGATCGGGGAGATCGAACGGACGATCAGCTTGCCGGCATCCAGGCTCTTCAATAAAGCGACGGTTTGTACCGATGTTCCGAAGTTCTTGCCGTACGTAACGAAAATAGCATCCATTTCGCTTAACGGAAGTGTGTTGAGTGCATCCCGGTCGGTCGTATCGAGGCTGACGGAGCCCGAGATCGTTTGCTTCACGGCTTCCACTTTATGCAGGTTCAGATCGACTCCTATTACTTCATCGCCGATACGGGTAAGGTTCTCCGCTATGGCGCGTCCCAGATTTCCTAATCCTATTACAAGAAATTTCATAAGGCGTAATTTTATTACATTAATATATTTTCCTGGGGATATGTGTAATCCCTCTTTTTGTATTCCCGGATGAAGCATACCACGAAGGTAAGTACTCCGATACGCCCGATCAGCATGGCGCTGATGATGATCAGTTTACCCTGAACAGATAGTAACGGGCTGAAGTTCAGGCTCGACCCTACTGTACTCAAAGCCGAAACGACTTCGAAGGTAAGTGTAAAGACCGGAGTCCCCTCTTCTGTATAGGATAATATCCATACAGCCGTCGATGCGAAGAGGAAATAGAGTACGATCGTTGCAAAAGCACGGCGGATGGTGGAAGGGGATATTTCACGTTTGCGGATTTCTACTTTTTCCTTTTCCCGTGCCACATTCAGGGCCGTAAGGATAGCTACCAGTACGGTGGTCACTTTCAATCCGCCACCGGTCGACATCGGGGCGGCGCCGATCACCATCAGGATGAGTGTCATCATCAGGGTGACGGGCCGGAGTGCATCCATATTGGCGATGGTGAATCCGGCAGTCCTCGGAGTAACGGCACCAAGCAACGAATCGGCCAGTTTTCCTTTCAGCGGGAGTCCGGCCAGGGTGTTGTCTACCTCAAACAGATAATATAGAACTGTGCCTCCGATGATCAATGTCAGGGTGCAGACTACTACTATATAAGTGTGTATGTTGATAATACGTGGTGTATGGATATAATGTTTCTGTTGCCCGATTACGATCTTGAAAGTATTGACGATGAAATGTCTTAATAGTTTCAGGTAGTTGAATACAATCGGGAAACCCAATCCGCCGAAGATGATCAATAGTGAGATCCATACGTGTAAGTTGTAGTTATGTTCGACTACCGGGTCGCACATATTCCCGCTAAGGGTGGAAATACCGGCGTTACAGAAGGCGGACACAGCATGGAAAGCGGCAAAGAACAGGTCGTCCTGGGTATTGCCTCCCGGAAGTGTCCCCCGGATGTCCATATAAATAAAGTAAGCCCCTACGCCTTCGATGAAGAAGGTAACGAACAGAATGTTCAGGATCACTTTGAACAGGCCACCGATACGGTCTTCGTTCAACATATCTTTCAGGACCAGTTTGCTGGTGAACGAGGAATGTCCCATGAAGGAGAGTGCGAAGAAGCTGGTGAAGGTCATTACTCCGATCCCGCCTATTTGTATCAGGATCATAATGATGATATGCCCTATGTGCGTGAAGGTGGTTGCCACATCGACTGTTGTCAGCCCTGTTACGCAGACAGATGTTGTTGCAGTGAACAAAGCGTCGACGAAATGGATCGGCCGCGTGGTAGCGTTGGGTAACATCAGCAGTCCGGCCCCGATCAGGATCACGAAGATGAAACTGAGCAGGAAGAGTAGGGACGGTTTTATGTGTGTCTGCATCAACGTGAACGTCTGCCTCGAAAGATGAATGACGCTTAACAGCAGGATCATCGTGTAAACGAACAGGGGATTCGACAGGAATTCGAGGTAGGGAAGCGATTGCGCAATCGCTTCTTTAAAGAAGACCTTGGCCGACAGGACTGCGAAAAGAAGGAAATAGATCCCGATGTCCAGGTACAGTAATTTCTCCTGTATGATTTCATTGAAGCGGACGATGTACCGTAACGTAATCCCGATAAAGAATGCAAGCAGGATATAAATACGGCTCAGGTATAAACTATGAATCGTTTCGCCCGTCTGCTGGAACCCGAACTGATAGATAAGAACAAATAGGGAGGCAATAGATGCCAGGAGGATGATACCTTCAGCCACGATATTCAGGAGACCTTTCATATTGGCCCAGTACATCCGGCATGAGAACTGTATGTGTTTTATATCCATGATGAATCTTAATCTGTAACAAAAGTATTAATAAAAGTATTTTAGCGCTCGAATAGTTCGGAAAGTTTTGATAAAGCATGTTAACGGAAGTGTATCGGCCTGAATTTCATAATATTGTTTGGTCTACATTATGGCGTATGTTTGTTATTGTATTAGGTAAGATAGTAAATTCTCAGATAAATAGAGTATTATAATTAGTAAAAAAATAGTTTTGTATATTTGTTATTTGAGAAAATGCTTATATTTGTGGCGGTTTAATGTAATATTATGGAAACACGTATGGAAAATAAAAAGATGCTTTTTTCGCATGTGTCTGTCGATTGCGTCCTGTTGGGGGTTAAAGAAGATACGCTTTGTGTATTATTGGTTGAGAGGAAAATAGACAAAAGTGATGAAAAACACTATAAGTTACCGGGAAGCCTGATTTTCGAAAACGAAGACCTCGACACTGCTGCTTACCGGGTATTCAACGAAGCGACCGGTTTGAAACGGGTCCCCCTGAAGCAGTTCCGTAGCTTCGGATCACCTTCTCGAACAAAAAATAAGGATGATATGCAGTGGCTGGAAAATGCCATGAAATTGAAGATCGAAAGGATCGTTACGGTGGCATATCTGGCATTAAGCAAGATCGGAAGAAAATCTAACCCTACTAATAAATATAATTCACTGGCCTGGTTCCCCGTCGACGCACTGCCCGCTTTGCCGTTCGACCATAAAGAAATCATTGGAGCTGCTGTGGAGGAAATCCGTGACTGGATTGAAAAAGAACCGTCTATCGTTTTCGACTATCTTCCTATGAAATTCACAGCTTATCAGTTAAGACGAACGTATGAGATCATCTACAATAAGGAAATGGATGTCCGTAATTTTCATAAGAAGATGAGTTCGCTTGAATATGTCGTGCCTACGGATGAGGTGGAAGAAGGAGTGGCTCATCGTGCTGCCCGCTATTATCGTTTCGATAAGGTGAAATACAACAAATTACATTCTAAGTTTAATAAAAACTAATCGTTCTGGATATGTATTTATTAGGTTGTGATATAGGAAGTTCATCCGTCAAGGCATCTATTGTGGATGCTAATTCGGGACTGACGGTGGGTGCCGATTTTTATCCGAAAGAAGAAGCCCCGATCAAGGCTGTGAAGCCCGGTTGGGCGGAACAGAATCCTGACGACTGGTGGAAATACCTGAAGGAAGCGATCAAAGGTGCGATTGCTCAAGCCGGAATCGATGGGAGTGATATAAAAGCGATCGGTATCTCTTACCAGATGCATGGATTGGTTCTGGTGGATAAGAAGATGGATATATTGCGTCCGTCTATTATCTGGTGCGACAGTCGTGCCGTGCCTTATGGCGAACGTGCTTTTAAAAATATAGGGGAGAAGCAATGCCTGTCGCATCTGCTGAACTCGCCTGGTAACTTTACGGCAGCCAAGCTGGCCTGGGTGAAAGAATACGAACCGGAGTTGTTCCGTTCGGTACATAAGTTTATGTTGCCGGGAGATTTTATCGCTATGCGGATGACCGGTGATATCGTTACTACCATATCCGGATTGTCGGAAGGCATCTTCTGGGATTTCAGAAATGAAAAGGTGTCGACGGATCTGATGAATTATTTCGGTTTCAGCGATGAACTGGTTCCGGAGATTCGCCCGACATTCGGTTTGCAGGGCGAATTGCTAGGCTCTGTAGCCTCCGAGTTAGGACTGAAAAAAGGAACACCGGTGACCTACCGTGCCGGCGATCAGCCGAATAATGCCTTGTCACTGAACGTTCTCAACCCTGGTGAGATAGCTGCTACCGGTGGTACGTCAGGAGTTGTGTACGGTGTAAACGGTAAAGTCAATTACGATACGCTTTCACGGGTAAATACTTTTGCTCATGTAAATCACTCTCCTGAACAGACCAGGCTCGGTGTCCTGCTTTGCATTAACGGGGTCGGAATCCTGAACTCGTGGGTCAAGAAGAACGTAGCCCCGGAAGGGATCACCTATCCGGAGTTGAACGATGTTGCAGCCGGTGTGCCTATCGGATCGGATGGCTTGTCTATCCTGCCGTTTGGTAACGGGGTGGAACGTATGTTGCAAAACCGGCAAATGGATTGTTCTATTCATGGTTTGAATTTCAATACGCATAGTAAGGCTCATTTAGCTCGTGCCGCACAGGAGGGAATCGTATTCTCTTTCAAATACGGTATGGATATAATGAACGGGATGGGGATCGATATAGATGTGATCCGTGCCGGGAATGCCAATATGTTCCTGAGTCCGGTTTTCCGTGATACCTTGTCGGGTGTTACCGGTACCGTGATCGAACTGTTTGATACCAACGGGGCAGTGGGTGCTGCTAAAGGCGCCGGTATCGGAGCTGGTATTTATCAGTCGGCGGAAGAAGCGTTTGCCTCTCTGAAAAAGATCGATGTGATCGAACCGGACGGACTGAAAGCTGATAAATATTGTGCTGCATACAGCACCTGGAAAGAACGGCTGGACAAGCTGATGGCAGATAATAATATACCAATGTAATATAAATCATTTAAACTATTAATTTCATGAACTTTTATAAAGGCGAAAAAGAATTCTTCCCCGGAATAGGAAAGATTCAGTTTGAAGGACGCGAGTCAAAGAACCCGATGGCATTTCATTATTATGACGAAAACAAGGTGGTGATGGGTAAAACACTGAAAGACCATCTTCGTTTTGCGATGGCTTATTGGCATACCCTTTGTGCTGAAGGGGGCGACCAGTTTGGCGGCGGTACGAAAACATTCCCCTGGAATGTAGCTTCCGACCCGATCAGCCGTGCCAAATATAAGATGGATGCTGCGTTTGAATTTATGACAAAGTGTAGTATTCCTTATTATTGTTTCCATGATGTCGACGTGGTTGACGAAGCTCCTACGCTGGCTCAGTTTGAAAAAGATCTCCAAACGATGGTCGGTCATGCCAAGGGACTTCAGCAGGCAACCGGAAAAAAACTGTTATGGTCTACTGCTAACGTATTCGGTAACAAACGCTATATGAATGGGGCTGCTACCAATCCTTATTTCCCTGCCGTAGCTTATGCCGGTACCCAGATCAAAAATGCGATCGACGCTTGTATCGCCCTGGGTGGTGAAAACTATGTATTCTGGGGAGGACGCGAAGGATATATGAGCCTGCTGAACACCGATATGAAACGTGAAAAAGATCACCTGGCCATGATGCTTACCATGGCACGTGACTATGGTCGTAAGAATGGTTTCAAAGGAACTTTCCTGATCGAACCGAAACCGATGGAACCGACCAAGCATCAGTATGATGTAGATTCTGAAACGGTGATCGGCTTCCTGCGTCACTATGGGCTGGATAAAGACTTCGCCCTGAACATCGAAGTAAACCATGCAACGTTGGCCGGACATACGTTCGAACATGAATTGCAGGCTGCTGTAGATGCCGGTATGTTGTGCAGCATCGATGCTAACCGCGGCGATTACCAGAATGGTTGGGATACCGACCAGTTCCCGATGGATATCTATGAACTAACCCAGGCATGGTTGGTTATCCTGCAAGGTGGCGGACTGACTACCGGGGGGACAAACTTCGATGCTAAGACACGTCGTAACTCGACCGACCTGGATGATATCTTCCTGGCTCATATTGGTGGTATGGATGCTTTTGCACGTGCCCTGATAACGGCTGCTGCTATCCTTGAACAGTCTGATTATAAGAAGATGCGTGCCGAACGTTACGCCAGCTTCGATAGTGGTGAAGGGAAAGCGTTTGAAGATGGAAAACTAACCCTGGAAGACTTGCGTACGATCGCATTCCGTGACGGTGAGCCGAAACAAATCAGCGGCAAGCAGGAACTGTATGAAATGATTCTCAATTTGTATATATAAAAATAGTTACAAGGAGTAACTCTTTCCCCTCTCGAGAGGGGATTAAGGGGTGTGTTAAAGCTCGTTATAAGGCGGGACTATAACACACCCCCTGCCTCCTCTCGAGAGGGAAAAAGTTACTCTTAATCTAGTAGATATGAAAAACAACAATAGTTACATTTTTGGCCTTACCCTCGTTGCAACCCTTGGAGGGTTATTATTCGGATATGATACAGCTGTCATTTCCGGGACTGTAGAATCACTAAGAAAATTCTTTATCGAACCTTACGGGCTCCCGCTCGACCAGGCGAATTCGCTGGAAGGATTTGTGGTCAGCAGTGCGCTGATCGGTTGTATTTTGGGAGCCTCTTTTGCCGGCTGGGTCAGCCAGCGGTACGGTCGTAAGCCGACATTGATCGTGGCGTCTATTCTTTTCCTGCTCTCGGCGATCGGTTCGGCATGGCCCGAATTCGGATTGGGATTGCCCGGAAGCGGGGATCATACTTATATGTATTTGTTTGTAGCTTACCGTATCCTGGGTGGAATAGGGGTCGGTCTGGCTTCGATGGTATCACCTATGTATATCGCTGAGGTTGCCCCGGCTGACCGTCGTGGTAACCTGGTTTCGTGGAACCAGTTTGCTATAATCTTCGGTATGCTGGTCGTTTATTTTGTGAATTACACGATCGCTCTGCAGGGAGATGCTACGTGGTTGAATACGGTGGGTTGGAGATGGATGTTTGCTTCCGAAATCATTCCGGCTGTGTTCTTTTTCACCTTGTTGATGTTTGTGCCCGAAACGCCCCGTTACCTGGTGATGCGTGGAAAGACGGAGAAAGCATTGACAATTCTCGACCGTCTGATGGAGAAAGACGAGGCGGCGAAAGAGTTGGTCGATATAAAGGAAAGTTTTAAAGAAAAGGCGCCTTCCATGCGTCCGTACTTCCGTTTTATGGGAGCGTGGCTGGTTTTGTTCCTGTTGGCTTACGGGGCATTGGAACTGGCTGGTAATACAAGTGCGTTGGAGATTGCTTTGATCGGCAGCTTCTTTGTATCGTTGGTGTTCCCGATCCGTTCGTATGGCGTACTTATCATTATGGTAGGTATTCTCTTGTCCGGCTTCCAGCAGTTTGTTGGTATCAACGTGGTACTCTATTACGCTCCGGAGATATTTAAGACAATGGGGGCTGCTACTGATGCCGCATTGCTGCAACAGATCGTTGTGGGCGCAGTAAATCTGTCGTTTACCGTATTGGCAATCTTTACCGTCGATAAGTTCGGCCGCCGTCCGTTGATGATTATCGGTGCTTTGATTATGGCTGTTTCCATGATAATACTGGGGACTACCTTCTATACGCACTCGGTGGGTGTCGGTTCGCTGGTCTGCATGCTGGTTTATACAGCAGGGTTTGCCATGTCGTGGGGACCGGTTTGCTGGGTATTGCTGGCGGAGATCTTCCCGAACTCTATCCGTTCTACCGTAATGAGTATTGCCGTAGCCGGACAGTGGATAGCCAACTTCCTCGTATCGTGGACTTTCCCGATGCTCGACAAGAACCAGTACCTGACAGAAACTTTCAATCATGGTGTGGCCTACTGGATATACGGTCTGATGGGTATCCTTGCTGCCGCTTTCATCTGGAAGTTCGTGCCCGAAACAAAGGGGAAGACGTTGGAACAAATGGAGCAATACTGGAAAAGATAATGCTATTCTAGTGCTTTTTTTGTAAGTTTGCCACCGTTTAATGGAGACAATATAATATGCCTTTTATAAAGCGGATTTTAATTTGGTGCAGGAACATTCTCATATTCCTGTTTATATCAAGCATATTGGCGGTGGTGGCTTATAAATTCATTCCCGTCTACTATACCCCTTTGATGCTGACACGTTTGTATGATCAGTATAAGGAAGGCAAACCCTGGAAACTGGATCATACCTGGGTCCCGTTATCACAGATTGCCCAGCCATTGGTTCAGGCAGTAGTTGCCTCGGAAGATAACCTTTTTCTGGATCATAACGGTTTTGATATCGAACAGATCCAGAAAGCCCGCGATGAGGCGGAAAAGGGAAAGCGCGTACGTGGCGCCAGCACTATCTCCCAGCAGACAGCCAAGAATGTATTCCTTCTTCCTACTAAAAGCTATATCCGTAAGGGGATCGAGGTCTATTTCACATTATTGATCGAGTGGATATGGGGGAAAGAACGTATCATGGAAGTCTATCTGAATTCCATAGAGATGGGGGATGGTATCTATGGGGCCGAGGCGGTGGCAAAGGCTCATTTCAAGAAATCGGCTTCGAAGTTGAGTGCCGGTGAAGCAGCGCTGATCGCCGCTTCACTACCCAATCCGCGGAAGTTTAATTCAGGAAAGCCTTCTCCCTACATGTTGAAGCGGCAGGGGCAGATCCTTTCCCTGATGGGAAAACTGATAAAGATCCAGATGGGTTATGGAGCGGGAGAGATCGAAAACAAAAACGGTAAAATTAAAAAGAGAAAAAAATGGAGAGCTTCACTTTTCACGACCTCGGACATATCGATTACACCGAAGCTTTAGCCGTTCAGACGGAAGCGTTTGAGACGTTGATTCAGGCCAAGATATGGGGCGGACAGGGAGAGAATAAACTCTTTTTCTGTGAACATCAGCCGGTGCTGACCATCGGGAAAAGCGGGAAAGACTCGAACCTATTGATCCCTGTGGAGCTGTTGCAGCGCCAGGGAATATCCTTCTTTCATACGAACCGGGGTGGCGATATAACGTATCACGGACCCGGACAAATCACAGGATATCCGGTCTTTGACCTGGAACACTGGCAGTTGGGGCTGAAACAGTATATCCATACCTTGGAAGAAGTTATAATCCGCTTTCTGGCCCTTTACGGGATCAAAGGGGAGCGGTTGGAAGGTGCGACCGGAGTCTGGATAGATCCGGAGGTGAAAGGCCGCGCCCGAAAGATATGTGCTATCGGAGTAAAAAGTAGCCGGTATGTCACGATGCACGGTTTTGCGCTGAATATAAATACGGACCTGAGCTATTTTTCCCTGATTAACCCCTGCGGTTTTACGGATAAGGGTGTTACCTCGCTGGAAAAGGAACTGGGGGGCAAGCAAGACTTTGGGAAGGCGAAAGTACAACTGCATACATTATTTTCAGAACTGTTTCCCTGATGGATTATAAAGTTCATTTTGCCCCGCTACAAGGCTATACCGATGACGTGTACCGGGAAGCCCATAGCCGTATCTTCGGCGGTGTGGAGAACTACTATACCCCTTTTGTCCGTCTGGAGAAAGAGGGGTTCCGTAACAAAGATTTGCGTGACATAGCCCCTGAGCATAATCAGGATGTCCCGGTCATTCCCCAACTGATAGCTGCTACACCTGATGAATTCCGTCGCATTGCTGCATTTTTCCGGGAGAGGGGTTACAGGCAGGCGGATATAAATATGGGTTGTCCGTTTCCCATGCAAGCCCGGTTGCATCGTGGAGCCGGGATATTACCATACAAGGAAGAGGCTGTTGCTTTGCTGGGTACGATCCGCGAATTTCCCGAGATGAGCTTTTCCCTGAAACTTCGTTTGGGATGGGAGCAACCGGATGAGTCTCTGGCACTCTTGCCTTTTATCAACTCTCTTCCCCTGGCACATGTTACTTTGCATCCCCGAATCGGATTGCAACAGTATAAAGGAGTGGTGGATATCGAAGGGTTCTCCCGTTTCTATGAAGCATGTACATTGCCACTCTTTTATAACGGCGACCTGGGTAGTCTGGAAGATATTCACTCGATAACCGATCGTTTCCCAGCGCTGAAAGGAGTCATGCTGGGACGGGGATTGTTATCTCACCCCTGGCTGGCCGCGGAATATGCAAACGGCAAAACTTTATCGGCCACGGAGAAACAGACTCGGTTGGCCGACTTCCACCGCCTGTTGGCTGAGCAATATAGCTTATGCCTGGAAGGGGGAGATCATCAGATACTGGCAAAACTAAAGACACTTTGGGATTACCTATTGCCGGATGCCGAAAAGCGTTTGCGGAAAAAGGTGATCAAAAGCAACAACCTTACTGTTTATTATTCAGCCGTTAAGGAGTTGCTGTCGTAGTAGTATCCATCCGCATCGGAGGGATCGTATCCGTATTGGCGGGAGCGAGCGGGGTTAGTGGAAGTATTTTCCTTCTACGGAAGAATTCGGACAGGTGTGTGAAGTCTTTTTTGAACATGATACCTACGCCCTGAGTAGTCAGCGACTGTTTTAGATACCGGTACATATCATTCGAATGATTATAAGCCTTCAAGCGGATTTCCCCATTCTTAGTCAGTTTATATTCCAGGTCGAATTCTCCGATGAAGTCGTTCTTTTGCGTGCTTTCGGTAGTTCTGTTTTTATAGCCGAAGCTACCGTTAAGCAGTAGACGATTATCCAGTAGTTGGCTGGACAGCAACATTTCAACTTCAGTATCTTGTATGCCATCTTCACTCGTACGGATATTAGTGCCGATTTGTACTTTGTCGGTCAGGCTATTCAGTATACTGGATATCTGGGAAGATATAGCAGAAGAAGCCACGGCACTGAAATCATTTGAACAATAGGCGTTCTGGCTATATTCGGGAGTATTAAACTTATTCAGAACAAGTAAGTAGATGATCTGGCGTGTCATCATATCTTCGGTGTCGATCAGCGATTTCATTTGCCGTTCTATCTCTTCGTTGGAGCCGGGCAGTTCCAGGTCAAACGAGATACTCGGGTTACGTAACATGCCATCGAGGTTAAGCACGCAGTTTACCGGGACATTGGTTCGTGCACTCTGCTGCGCAAGACCTTCATCCAGGTCACGCAGGTTGGCAGTCAGGTTATAGATGGCATTAACGTGCATCGTGGCATCGAAAGGATCGCCGCGGAAGTCGATCGAACTGCCTTCGCGTATCTTAAAGTCTTTGTGTATGATCTGTTGCAGGCTAAAGTTATAGTTACCGCTGACGATACCCATATTGCCATACATACGCAGGTCGGTCTTTGTTCCGTATTCTATCTGCATACTTCCGCTGCAATTACCTGTGATCTTATCGCCGGCTATCGGATCCATGATCAGTTCGATATCAGCCTCGGGAGTTATGTCGAGCAGGAAGTTCATACGTAGTTCGGCACCTTCATCTTCGATGTTTGAGGCGATCTTCAGCGAGTCGTGCGGGAGTGTGCTGTTTGTTACCGACTCCTGTAATTTCTTTTTGTCGACAAAAGTGATGAAGTCGTAATCGGCTGCCGATGTATTGTTCATGAAGTCGAGCGTAACAGCCGTTTTAGGATCGTTACGCATATTGATATCGAAGTTGATCAATTTGTCATTCCCTTTGATAGAAGCGGTTCCGCTACCGAATACTGTTCCATAGATCAGCGGATTGAGTTTGCGGGTAGCGTTGAACACCAGCATGTTGTTTGTCTTGACATTTACATCGAAGCTGACATCCTTGAAATGGTTATGGTAGACATGCATATTGACGATACCCGGATTACCGAACTTATCGTTCACTTTCAGATCCCGCATATTGATGGAGCCTGCATCCATATGGATAGAGTCGGAGAATGTATAGTACGTATTGGTGTATTCTATTCCCAGGCCACCGTCTTCCACATAAGCGTCTCCCTCGACTGTAAGCGCCTTGAAGGGGCCATGCAGGTGGACACTTCCGAACCCGCGTCCCTGAATGTTCTTGGCTACCTTGTCGACAAAAGGATGGAGGAAAGCGATGTTGAGGTCGTTCGCGTCGAAGAACAAGGATAGGCCGGCATTTTTTCCGACCGGGAATATATACCCGCTCACGTCGGTCCACGTCGTATCGTTCTTATAGATGCTGCCGAGCATCAGGATTCCCTGTTGTTCGTCATCCCATTCGCTGAACAGGTTCAGGCGGCCGAGTCCTACCTGGTTGAAGGAGAAGTCTTTTATTTCCAAGTCGGTGTTCAACATACGGCTACCGTACAGGTCGCATATATTAAACGTACCTGTGGCTTTTCCGGCGAATTGCAGGACAGGGATATTCAGTATGTCGAAAATATAGCTGAGTTCAACCTCTTTCAAGTCCATCAGCAAAGTGTCTGTCGGGTTTTTGGAAATGCTTCCGTCCAGCCGCAGGTACTGCTGCTCGTTGGATACCTTGAAGTTGTCGATATCTATCCTGCCATCGGCGATGGTTATTTCCGAAGGATTGATCTTCCAGATCGAATCGTTGAGGACCAACGGGCTTTCGTTCAGGGATATATTCGTCCTTAAGGTGGCAGGTCCCTTTTCATGCTCTTCTTCCGTGAAGAGGGCGGAAGCGGATAGTTCGGCCCTGAATTCTTTTTCTTTGTTGTTGGCCCAGCCGATCAGGGTATTGATCCGGTTATCTTTTGCGTCGGCTTTCAGGTCGAGATAGTTGCGGGTTCCTTTCTGGTTATAATTGATCGCTTTGAGTTGCAGGCTTATATCTTCTGTGGGATTGTCGCAGGTCAGGTAGCCGGATTCGAACATCGAATTGCCCAGTTTGAACTTGGGCAGGAAAGCTTCGAAACGGAATTTGTTGTACAAGTTGTTATAGTGTCCGGTGATACGTCCCTGGCTGACCATCGTGAAAGGCAACTTAAGCGTCTGCGAGATACTGTCGGTGTTTTCGACAGTAAGCAACAGGGAGAAATTGTTTTCTTCCACTTTCTGCTTTTTCTGGGTAACGTTGATCAGTGCCGGTATATACCCTTTGAAAGTATTCATAAAGCTCGGCACGATTGTTTTGAACGAATAGGCTCCGGTTATCTCCCCGTTCAGGATATCCGAAGAGATGGTCAGGTGGCGGTCCAGCGAATGTCCGGAGGCAGTCACCAGCAGCTTTTTCAGGAAGAAGCTGCTCGGAGCGGTTTTAAACGAGAGGCTGTCTATTGAAATGTTACCTTCCAGGTTGTCGATGTTGTTACCGGTAAAGTCGGCGTTCAGCGATAAAGAGATGTCAGGCGATTCGTATTTGTCGATCAGGTTCAGGCTGTCCGGGCGGAAATGCTGGAGGTTGGCCGTAAAATTGAACATCGAGTTTTGTCCTTCGTGCCTGAACATTCCTTCGGCATAGAGTTTGCCGTTCGGGTCGTTCACCTGAACCATTCCGTCGAAGCTGTTCTTTTTGAAGTTACCGGAAAGCTGGATGTCCGTATAAGTATACTTCCTATATTCAACTTCGTCGATATTTGCCTTTATGTTCCCGAAGAAACCGGTGTGTTCATGCCGTTTGGCATCGAGCGAGATACTGAGCTTTGTTTTTCCGTACGGGTTGCCTTCGCCGAATAATTCATCCAGTTGCAGTCCGGGGGTCGAAACATGTCCTTTCAGGTAGGCCGTGATGCCGTTTTCCTTGTCGCTACCGAATATCATATCCGTTTGCACGGAACCGATGGCCGACGAGAACTTTCCGAAAGCAACCAGGTTATCGAAGAAGCCGGAGATCTCACCGGTAAAGTTTACCGTTCCGAGTTTGACGATCGGATCGGGAAGTATGACGGGTTTCTTATTGAAGTTATTCACCAGTCCGGCTATACCGTCGGTCGTGATATACATCTTGTTAACCTGTCCGAAGATGTAAGCCTCTTCGGGGTGGGAGATACCTTTCAGTTCCATTTTTCCGACGAAAAGCATTTTGTCGCTGTACCGTAAAGTCAACCGTTTCAGGTCGATATTATTGATGTATCCGGATGCTTCGGCCGAAAGTTCGATCGTTTCCGTAAAATTCCGGAAGGCAGGGACGAAAGGCGACAAGTCTTTCAGGCATATCTGTGAAGGAGAAATGTTTAGTTCCAGCGGAGCCTGGTTCAACAACTGGGTGACATTCTCGATTTCGTGCATACCGATTTGTGCACGGCTGATTTTCAAATCCGTTTGCGGTAATTTTATTTCGAAGTTGTTGATGAAAGCACTGTCGCGGTTGCTGATGATATTCATCGAAAGTTTATCCAGTTCAAAACCGGAAGCCTCGTTGAAACTCATCTTTTTGATGTTGGCGTTCAGGCTGTCCTTGTTGAAGGCTTTCAGGGATATTTTCGCGCTCAGGTTCTTGATGTCCACATGCTTGGCATTAAACTTGCCGGGAGTAGAGTCGGCACTTTCCACGTCAAAACGGAAGTTTCCGCGCCGGATCAGGATCGAGTTGAAACGCAAGTCGATATTCGGACTCTTCTTCAAGGTGTCTCTGCTGGCGAAAGCATCCAGGACGAATTGGAGGTTCAGCGGACTTTCAGGTGTCTTCTTTTTCAGATTGACCGAGAAACCGAACAGACGCACGGTCGAGAATACGAATTTGCCTTTCAGCAGGGGAAGGGCTTCGAAGCCTGCCGCCACATGGTTCGCTTCGAATAATGTTTTTCCATCCTGGTCTTCGAGGTATAAGTTGTCGAGAACCACACGGTTGAACCACTCGATACTGACATTTCCTATCTTAACAGGCACACCGAGGTGGCTGGATAATTCGGTCGATGCAATGTCGGAAACCCGGTGTTGAACGTACGGTATCTTCAACAATATGAAGGGCATTGCATAGAATATCCAGAACAGAGTAAGTAGGGTAATGATTATGTATTTGAGTCCTCTGATATCTTTACTATATTTTAAGCACAAATCTACAACAATATCGCGATAGAATTCATTAAATTTGCACAAAAAAACGAGAGAAGAGTATGAGTGTAACAATATTGGGGATAGAATCATCCTGTGATGATACTTCCTCTTCCGTAATACGCGATGGCGTGATGCTGTCGAATGTGATAGCCAGTCAGGCGGTTCACGAAGCATATGGTGGCGTGGTTCCCGAGCTGGCTTCACGCGCTCACCAGCAGAATATCATCCCGGTGGTCGCAGAGGCTATCAAGCGTGCAGGTATCGATAAGTCGGAACTGAGCGCTGTTGCGTTCACACGCGGGCCGGGGTTGATGGGATCTCTGCTGGTCGGTACCTCCTTTGCCAAAGGATTTGCGGCTTCTTTGGACATCCCGATGATCGAGATCAACCATTTGCAGGCGCATGTACTGGCTCACTTTATCAAGGAAACGCCGGAAGACGATCATGCTCCCTCGTTCCCGTTCCTGTGTTTACTGGTGTCGGGCGGTAACTCGCAGATCATCAAAGTGAATGCTTATAACGACATGGAGGTGATAGGGCAGACGATAGATGACGCGGCGGGCGAAGCCTTCGATAAATGTGCGAAGGTAATGGGGCTGGGTTATCCGGGTGGTCCGGTGGTGAACCGGTTGGCCAACGAAGGAAATCCGAAAGCCTTTACTTTCAGCAAACCGCATATTCCGGGGTACGATTATAGCTTCAGCGGGCTGAAAACTTCTTTCCTCTATACCTTGAGGGATAAACTACAGGAAGATCCGGACTTCATCGAAAAGAATAAACGTGACCTTTGTGCCTCCCTTCAGTCGACAGTGATCGATATCCTGATGGATAAGTTGCGCAAGGCAGCGAAAGACCTGAATATAAAAGAGGTGGCGGTGGCCGGCGGTGTTTCGGCAAACTCCGGTTTGCGCGATGCCTTCCTCGACCATGCAAAGCGGTATGGCTGGAAAGTGCATATCCCGAAGTTCGCGTTTACAACAGACAACGCGGCGATGGTTGCCATCACTGGTTATTATAAATTCCTCGATAAGGATTTTTGTCCGATGGACGCTGTTCCGTTCTCACGGGTGGTTATCTAAAAATGTAGGTAATTGCTGTTTACATACATCCTTTAGAAAAAAGAGTTTCATTACAGTGAAACAACTGTTCCATTACAGTGAAACAACTGTTCCATTACAGTGAAACAACTGTTTCATTAGGTTGAAACACTTTTCGAGTTATAAGGGTATGTCTTCAGCGTAGTGATAAATGATCATGAGTAATCAATCAATCAGTGAACAACTAGGAGAACTTCTTCGTTCAAAGAAGTTGTCGATGGGAACAGCGGAAAGCTGCACGGGTGGTCGTATAGCCAATATGATTACACTAGTGGCAGGTAGTTCCGATTATTTTGTCGGGGGAGTTGTCTCTTACAGCAACGAAGTGAAACAGCATGTATTGGGTGTTTCGGAAGAAAGTCTTCGCCAATATGGAGCCGTCAGCCGTGAAGTGGTGGAACAGATGGCGCAGGGAGCGGTCCGTACCCTTGGATGCGACTGTACAGTAGCGACTTCCGGTATTGCAGGACCCGGCGGAGGAACCCCGGAAAAACCGGTCGGCACGGTTTGGATCGCCGCAGCTTTGAAAGGCGAAGTCGTCTCACATTGTTTTCATTTCGGAACGGTCAGGGCGGAAAATATACAGGCGGCGGCGGATGCAGCGTTGACCCTGTTATTGGATTTGTTACAAAAATAGCATGGATAAATTCATAGAACAACAGCGGGCGGTTTATCCGATGTCCGACGAGGCGATCCGGTTGCTGGTCGACGAGATGGAGGAAGTGGCTTTCTCGAAAGGAGAACTTTCGACGAGGGAAGGCGACCGCGACCCGTTTGTCTGGTTCGTCAAAGAGGGATTGGTCCGGGCGTATGTCGAACTGGATACGAAAGATATCACCTTATGGTTTGCTAGCGACGGCGAAATGATCAATTTCGTTTATCGCGACATCTCGGTCTATAATGTGGAGATGGTGGAGGATACTGTCCTGTTCCGCATCCCTGCCACGAAACTGGAAAAACTTTTCGAACAGTCGCACGATATCGCTATCTGGGGATTGAAGCTGCTCGACTATTACCTGCGGGAATATGAGAACTATTTTATTAATGACAGTTGGAGTGATGCCCGCGAGCAATATGAAAGTCTGATGAACTCCCGCCCGGACTTGTTTCAGAGAGTGCCGTTGAAACATATCGCTTCCTACCTGCAGATCACGCCGCAATCGTTGAGCCGTATCCGTTCCTCTTCTAAATAAAAAGGGCAAACCGAAATTATCTTATGGTAATTTTTCTCTGAAAAGACCTCCTTACCTTTGCAGCCGGAACTAAAAGCAAGTTGTTTTATGAGTAAGGAAAAAGCTCTCTTCCGCCAGGAAAGAGAGAGATTATTGTTGACAGGTGAGATTCCCCGGTTATTTACAAAGTATGCACTTCCCGGCGTGGCGGGACTATTATTTCTGGGTATCCAGTCCGTGATCGACGGGATTGTGCTCGGACGGTTTGTGGGCGCTAATGCGTTGGCTAGTGTGAATCTGATCTTACCGTGTTATAGTTTGATCTCGGCGTTTGCCATTGTGATGGGCATCGGGGGGCAGACGATTGTCAGTATCAGTCTGGGAAAAGGTGACAAGCAGGAAGCGAACAACGCGTTGCGTTCGGTATTCCTGTTCCTGATTGCCATGTCTTTGGTGGTGAGTCTGTTGATCTATTTATTTGCGGGGGAGATCGCTTCTTTCCTGGGGGCGAATGCTGTGTTGCAGGGGGATGCCGTAGGATATATCCGGGCATTGGTCCCTTTCTTCCCGTTTTTGTGTGCGATGTTCTTCGGCGACTATATCATTAAGGCGATGGGGCATCCCTTGTATGCGACTTCGGTCATGGGGACGACCGTGATCCTGAATATTATTCTCGACCTCGTGTTCGTTGCCGTATTGGGTTGGGGCGTGATGGGAGCCGGACTGGCGACCGGTATTGCCTTTACGATCGGTGCTTGCCTGAATGTGCCCCGGTTGTTTTCGCGTCACGAAGTCGTCGCCGTCCAACGTGGACGCTACAATTGGCGGCTGGTATGGAATGCTTTCTATAACGGGTCGTCGGAAGGTATGTCTGAACTGTCGGTGGCAATTACCGTTTTTCTCTTCAATATCACGATGATGAAGTATCTGGGTGAAAGTGGGGTGGCGGCATTTACGGTAATCAATTATATCCTGTTTATCGGAACCACCATATTCCTGGGGATATCGGATGGTATCATACCTATTATAGGATATAACCACGGGGCGAAGAAGCAGGAACGTATCAAGTCGATCCTGGGGCTTGCCGTGCGGGTTAATTCTGCGATCGGGATCGGTCTGTTCCTGGTATTGTTATTGTTCGGCGAACAGATTATCGGATTGTTTTTCAACGATCACAGCAGCGAGGCATTTGCCATTGCGTCGCGAGGTGTCTCGATCTATTGTTTTGCCTTTTTGTTGTGTGGTCTGAATATCCTGGCATCCAGCTATTTTACGGCTATCGGGAATGCGAAGATATCAATCATTATATCAGCTTTGAGAGGACTCATATTCGTAGGAATCGGTATACTTGTCCTCCCCGCTGTATTCGGTATCGACGCCATCTGGTATGATATACCGATCGCTGAGATTTGCACGTTGTCAGTCTCTTACTGGCTGGTGCGCAAGTCGTTAAAGAGATAAGGTCGACATACTGGCAGCCTACTCTTCTCCGGTCTTTTCATTCTCTTTTTTGTCTTGTTGCAAAGACTGAATATTTTTAGCATTAAGAGGGGTGACAACTGGCTGTCCTGTCTTTTCCTCCAGCTCCAACCTGGCGTTGCGTGCTACTGTAGCTCCTTGTCGGGCTACTTCAGAGTGCTCATCGAAAGAGTCCGGACCTATGGCTTCCGAGATCTCTTTCGTTGAAAGCTCTGCAAGCATGTTTAGAACTAATTTTTTGTTAGTCATGTTATCACGCAGGTTCTCTTTCTTCAGGTTCTTGAATTGTTTGTATTCTTTTGCTGTTTTTCCCGCCCATGTCTTATAAATAATATCTGTAAGAGTTGCGAATTGTACGCCTTCTTCCAGGCCGTGACGTTTCCATTCATCAGTCAGGTCTTTACGTATCTCGATACTTTTAAGACGTTGGTTGATCCAATTGTCGGAATAGCCCAAACGTTTGTAATCGGTCATAGCCTGTTCGATGGATAATTCCGGGTCTTGCATCTGTTCAAGGCGCTCTTTTGCTACTTGAGCCATCCAGAGTTTAAAAGGCTCTGCCTTAGGCGAAGGGACAGACTGGATCAGGCGGAAAAGTTGCTCGGTGGTGGCTACGTCGGTTAGACGCATTTTGCCATCTGTGGCGGGCAACTTCAAAGCGTTACAATTTGTAACGGTTTCATTTCCCTCGTCTAATAGCCTTTTTTTCAACACTCGCCAGTATGTTGATGGATTTTTACTATCCGTCAATACGGCAATTACGTCCACTATGGAAAAATACCATTCTTCCGTTTCGCTATCCCATACGGTGCGTACTTTTTTTTCTTCAAAGATTTTGATTGCATTCTGTTGTGTCATAACTTACTGTCTTTATATCTGTAGCTTTAATCCTCGGCTATTGTTTTTGCTATTAACTGATATCCTTTCTCGTTCGGATGCAGGCCGTCGTTGAAAAGCGATTCGTCGATCTTGCCGGTGGGCAGGAGCAAGGTGGTTCCGGCATCGCTGAACAGGCAGTTTTCCTCGTTTGCCATTGTGCGGATTTGCCGGTTGATGTTTTTCACCCAATCCTCGTGTTCCCGGCGGGGAAGGATACCGATCATTTTGACCGTCGCTTTCGGTTGGCGGTTACGGATAGCCCTGATGAGGAAACGCAGACCTTCTACAATATCTTTGTCCGGGCTTATTCCCATATTGTTCGTTCCGATCATCAGGACAACTTTATCCGCTTCATATCCATCCAGCTCACCGTGGTAGATGCGCCAAAGTACGTTCTCTATACGGTCGTAACCGTATCCCAGATTTTGGAATCCGGCCGGTTCCATGATCTTCTTCCAGCTTTTTGCGCCGCTGCTTCTCGGTCCTGCCGGTTCTCCTCCCCAGAAATGAGTGATCGAGTTGCCGAGGATGACGGCTTTGGGCGGGTTTTGCTCGATATGCTTCAATATGTCGCGATGGCGGGTCTGCCATTCGTAATTGTTCGGTTCGCGACGTTGGGTAACAGGTTGGGTCGTCGGGCGGTCTCCTACCGGCAGCCGGAGGATGTCGCGTACTTTCTTTTCAACGGCTGTCGCCTGGTAGGTGGCTCCGAGGTCGGAAGGGTGTACGTAGTCAACCCAGGCATCGGGCGGATAGTTCAGTTCTTCGTGTGTCAGGTAATACAGGTCTTTGACACCGGCCTGCAACAAGGTTTCGTATCCTTTGCGTGAAGCGGCGTTCAGGCGGGTGTACGATTCGTATTGTCGCTGGTCGCTGGGTGCGTTGCTGTAACCGGCATGTTCTACCAGGAGAATCGGGGCGTTCCGTTTTTCCCGGATCTGTTTTACGGCGGCGATCACCAGGTCTGTTACTTCCTGATCGGTCTTTTGGGTGAGGTTAGGCAGGCAGTCGAGGATATAGATGCGGGCATCCTGTTCGATGACGTAATTCAATACGTTTTTTTCCAACTGCCCGTTTCCGGAAAATCCCAGGTTGATCAGCGGATAGCCCAGGGCACGTTGCAGGATGTTCGCCCACGCCATAGCCGGACGTGAGGAGCAAGCGCCCTGTGCGATGGAAGTACCGTAAAGGACGACCGGCTTCTCCGGCGATTGAGGAATGAAAGTCAGTTCGGTCCCTTCCGGTGTGCCGATCTCCATCCACTTGATACTATTATATAAAGGTAAGTAGAGCCTGTATTCAAACCCACGGTTATGGAACTTGTCTTGTCCCAGGTTCGTATAGCTGTATCGGATCGTATCCCCGAATGAGTAGTTACCGAAACAGAAACTCCACTTGCCCTCGCTGTCGATGCTGTACAGGTCGAGCCCCGATACACCGGTCGATTGCATGTGTGGCATAGCATACCCGCCGCTTACCTGGTAACGTACGGTTATCTGGGGAGAGTTGCAGTAAAAATGAATAGCCAGTCCGGCAGAGTTGCGGGAAAGGTTCCAAAGCGGTTCCCTGACTTCGGCCTTTGCCCGGTCGGGCAGGCGTACATAGGTCTGTCCGATCTCATCGGGCCAGCCCTGGTTCTGGATCACAGGGAAACCTGCGTCCATCGGATTTTGCCATTTCCATTCTGCCCCGGCAGAGAGGCATACCATACATAGAATAAAGATACTCAACAGTCTTTTCATACGTCGATCTATTTGTTTATGATGCTTTTGATACGATATTGACAAAGATAATACAAAATTGGAATTTTTATTTTCGTTTATTCGTGTATATTTGCCTCAGTTAAAAACAAAAAATTAGATACCATGAAAGTACAAGTATTGCTTACTTTCCTGTTGTTGGGAAGCATGCCTTTATTGGCGCAGAAAAGTTATCAGTTGCAGTCGCCCGACAGGAAACTGCACACTGTAGTGACAGTTGGAGATAATGTAGAGTTCTCATTGAACCATGACGGGACGGAGGTGCTGGCTCCTTCTGCCATATCCATGACCTTACAGACCGGCGAAGTGTTGGGAGGTGACAACCCTAAGGTTTCGAAAGTGACGAAAGGCTCCGTCGATAAGTCGATCCCGTCGCCGTTTTATAAGAAATCGGAAGTAAGCGATATATATAATGAGATGACGATCGCTTTCCGTGGCGATTACAGTATCGTGTTCCGTCTGTATAACGACGGTATGGCCTATCGTTTCGTGACGAAGAAAAAAGGAGATATGATTGTGAAAGATGAAGAAGCATCTTATAACTTCTCTACCGACCATAAGACCTTCGCCGCTTATGTGAACAGCACCAAGCCGACTTTCGAAGAACAGTTCTCCAATTCGTTCGAGCAACCTTATCATAACGAACCGATCACCAAGCTGAACGACAAACGCCTGCTGATCCTGCCGTTCCTGGTCGATCTCGGAAATGGAAAGAAAGTTTGTATCACAGAGGCCGACCTCGAAAGTTATCCGGGTATGTTCCTGAATAACACGACAGATAAGCCTTCTTTGAAATCAGTCCATGCCCCGTATCCGAAGGTAAAACAGCAAGGCGGACATAACCAGTTGCAGATGCTGGTTAAGGAACGCGAAAATTATATAGCCAAGACGAAAGGAAACCGTTCTTTCCCCTGGCGTGTGTTCGTTGTTTCGGAAAACGACAAGCAGTTGGCGGATTGCGATATGGTATATCGCCTGGCAGCTCCCTCCCGTATAAAGGATATCTCCTGGATCAAACCGGGTAAGGTTGCCTGGGATTGGTGGAACGACTGGAATATTTCCGGAGTCGATTTCCGTGCCGGTATCAATAACGAAACGTATAAATATTATATCGACTTCGCTGCCGACCATGACATCGAATATGTGATCCTCGATGAAGGATGGGCTGTAAACCTGAAAGCTGATTTATTGCAGGTGATCCCGGAAATCGACTTGAAGGAGATTGTATCGTATGCTAAATCGAAGAATGTGGATATTATCCTGTGGGCCGGTTACTATGCCTTCGACCGGGATATGGAAAATGTGGTGAAACATTATGCCGATATGGGGGTAAAAGGTTTCAAGGTAGACTTTATGGATCGTGATGATCAGGAAATAATTGACTTCCTGTATCGTTCGGCGGAGACTTGTGCCCGCTATAATATGTTGGTCGACTTCCACGGGATCTGTAAACCGACCGGGTTGCAGCGCACCTATCCGAACGTGATCAATTATGAAGGTGTGAACGGACTGGAGCAAATGAAGTGGTCGCCCGAATCGTATGATATGGTTACTTACGATGTGACTTTCCCGTTCATCCGTATGGTGGCCGGTCCGGTAGATTATACACAAGGGGCTATGCGTAATGCGATCCGTCAGAACTACCGTCCGGTTTATTCCGAACCGATGAGTCAGGGGACACGTTGCCGCCAGTTGGCTACTTATGTGATCTTCGAATCGCCTTTGAATATGCTGTGCGACAATCCGACGAATTATATGCGTGAAAAGGAATGTACGGAATTTATAGCAGCTATCCCCACCGTATGGGAAGAAACCCAGGTGCTCGATGCAAAAGTGTCCGAATATATAGCAATGGCTCGCAAACATGGCGACAACTGGTATGTGGGTGTCCTCACCAACTGGGAACCACGTGAACTGGAGCTGGATCTTTCTTTCCTGGGTGACGGCGATTACAAGCTGGAACTGTTTAAAGATGGCATCAATGCCGACCGTGCTGCCAGCGATTACAAAAAAGAGATCATCCCCGTCCCGGCTGATCGTAAGCTGAAAATCAAGATGGCTCCGGGCGGAGGGTATGCTGCCAAAATCTGTAAATAATCAATTATAGATTGGAAGAAAGGTCAGGTCTGAACCATCTTCTGCATATAATAAGCATTCGAACCGTCCGCATAATAGTTATAAATTATGTGGACGGGCTCGAATCCGTTTGTTAGATAAAGACTGATAGCGGCTTCGTTGGTCACATTAACCTCCAGTGTGATCTTTTTGAGTTGATGCGACCGGGCAAACCCGATCGCCTTTTCCATCAGTAATTGTCCTAACTTCCTGCCTCTGGCATCCGGATGAACGGCTATGGAATAAATACGTAGGTTATGAGTACGGGCATTCGATATCAACGAACTGTATGCAATCACTTTCCCCTTATCCGTAACAACATAAAAGATCCCTTTTGCCTGGGTAATAAGGTATAAGAACTGTCTCCTTGAAAAACTGTCCGCACCGAAACAAATTGTTTCTATTTCCAGTATAGAATCGAGATCCGAACGGACTGCCTGCCTGATTTCCAACTCTTTCTCCATCTCCTTAGAAGTGTTTCATATCCAGTGTACGACCGAAATGATTCAGTATACGATAATATAAATCATCTCCCAGTACAGCATCTTCAATCCCGTGGTCGATACTCGGATTATCGTTGATCTCGATAACCATAGCCCGGTCGTTGACCATCTTCATATCGACTCCATATAATCCTTTGCCTATCAGCGAAGCTGCCTTGACTGCTGTGTCAAGTACTTTACGTGGAACTTGATAAATCGGAAGCGTATCGACCAGTCCGCACCGACTTCTTCCCGAATCATAATGGCAATAGATCTGCCAATGCCCTTTTGCCATATAATATTTACAGGCAAACAACGGTTCTCCGTTCAGGATACCGATTCGCCAGTCGAATTCGGTCGGCGTAAATTCCTGTGCCAGAAGGATCGACGATTTATCGAAAAGCAGATCGAGTGCCGCTTTCAGCTCTATCTCATTGGTTACTTTCTTCATCCCGAAAGAGAACGAGCCGTCCGGGATTTTCAGGATGAAAGGCGAACCTAGTTGTTCGCTGATCTGTTCGAATGTATTTTCATTCGATTTAAAGATCAACATAGACAGCGGAGCCGGTATCTTTTCTTTCTCAAATAATTCGTTCAGGTAGACCTTGTTGGTACACCGGATGATAGATAATGGATCGTCGATCACTACCATCCCGTTTTGCTTCGCCAGTTGCGACAGACGGAAAGTGTAGTGGTTCAACGAAGTCGTTGTACGGATAAACAATGCATCGAATTCCATCAGGCGGGTAGCATCTTCTTCGGTGATTAGTTCGGCATGTATATCCATTTTTTTTGCCACTTCCAGCAGCTTATTCAACGCCTGCTTGTTGCTGGGAGGGAATTTCTCTTCCGGGTCGTATAATACGGCCAGGCTGTAGCGGGCTGATTTCACGGTTTGCGGGGCACGCCATACTTTCTTATTAAAACGGTCGAGCGCTTCAGCAAAGAAGTTCTGCTCTTCATCATCCAATTGTTCCAGTGATAGGAACTGAATGCTCTCGATCTGGTTCTTCGGACGGGTATTCAGACTGATTTTTAACAGGGGAGCCGGATAGTTCTCGAAAATGAACCGGGCTATTTTTTCCAGTCCTTTTTCCTTACAAGTGCCGAAATAGATGTTCAGGTTCCAGATCTCGTCGGTAATGTTGTTCTTCTGTATCCATTGATAACAGAGTTTCTGTAAATTCCGATCCATCCGGACACCTGCTCCGGCTTCCAGTTTGTTGATGATATCTACTCCGGGGATCACTTTGTGTCCCCTGGTTTGAGCTAGTAATGAGCAGTAATACCCTTCCGAGTTATAACTGTAGTCATTGCTAAGGTTAATTACAAACTTACTCCCCTTTTCTTTCTGGAGAGATTTGTTCTTCAAATAATCGGAAACAGCCAGTATGCTACTGGTTTTATAATAAGGTTTCCAATCATTCAGGCTGTCTAACAGAATTAGTACATTATTCATGATGAATATAAATAAGTGCGCAAAAATAGCTAAATAAATCAATCTGTAATACTAATAAATCCTTTTATAATCTGGGGAATATAAAATTGTTTGTAAATACCCTCTACCCTCATTTAGGGAATAAAAGAAGGTCGTAATAAGATAACAGTTTGCGTAAATGAAAACTACAGGTAGTATTACTTGTAGCTTTTTTTATACAAGATCTTCCATCAATATCATTTTTGATATTTTGTATAAATAAAAAGATGAAAAGTGTACAAACGAATTGCCTTCAAAGCTCTTTTTTTGTATATATAAAAGGATACACCCATTGAATTTTATTAAACAACAAAACAGGATAACGACAAAATGAGAAGTTATACGGCAAAAAAAGAGGACGATAAATTAAGGCATCAAGGTTTGAAAACAGGGTTTAGTATTTTCGAAATACCTAAAGGAGAGACTATAACCCAATCTGCATTGTACAATAACCTTATTTTTTTTATTATGAGCGGATCTGTAAAAATCTATTTCAGGAAGAAAGAACTGAAAACGATAAACGAATTACACATGTTTTATCTGAAGAAGCAAGAGGACTATATCTTCGAAATAGAGACAGATGCGAATATTCTCGTATTTTCATTTGAAAGCGTATTGGTTCAGGAGCTTGCCATGTTCCAAACCATTTGTCGTTTTGGAATAGAACAGAACTCTAATATACAGGTATTGAGTATTGTTGAACCTCTATACTCTTTTTTACAATTGATCTCCCAGTATTTAAAGAAAGAGATATACGATTATATCCTTTTCGAAACAAAGCAGAAAGAATTATTTCATATTCTGAAAACATTTTATAGAAAGGATGAAATGGCCGGTTTTTTCGGTATGCTTACCGATGCTACTTCCGTTTTCAAAGCACAGATTTTTAATAACTATATGAAGGTGAAAACCATAAATGAACTGGCCTCGCTTCTGGGTTATGGGGTAACCACGTTCCGGGTAAAATTTAAAGAGCAGTTCGGAGTCTCGGCTTATCGCTGGATACTTAATCAGAAATCAAAGCAGATTATCTATAATATGACAGTTGAAGGTGACGGGTTTGCAAAAATCATCGATGATTTTGACTTTTCTTCTTACTCGCATTTCAATAAATTCTGTAAAAGCCAATATGGATATACCCCGGGTGAATTGCGTAAGAGGCTAAATATAATGGATTAAACACAGATATCTCAATTATTAATACTTAAATCAAATAATATGATGAAAGTGAATTATGTTATGAAAGCCTGGTATAAAAAAATACTATCGCTTTTAATTTGTTGTTTGTCTGCAACCGGATATGCTCAAAGTGCAGGTTGGCAAGAGACTAATAGTATAGATAACAAACCGGCTCGTTGGTATTTCGGGGTAGAATACGGGATACCGTTTCTCTTCGGTGACCTGACTACCTTTTCAGTCGACAAAACCTACTTGGGTTATCAGGTCGGAGGTTTTGCTGGCTATCGCTTCAATCACAAAATAGGTTTGGAATTCGCTGTTGGGACAGGAGGTACGAAACTCGGCTCAAAGTCGTATGCCACAGATTACCTGGTGGATGAGGGAGGGATGACTTATTATGTAGGGCAGGCTTTTCCAACCTGGGCATACAAAGATATTTATTCTAAGGTGCAGTATATAAATATAGGTTTGCAGGCAAATATTAATCTCAGCAACCTCTTTTCGACCGTTCCCAGGGAACGCCGTTGGACGGTTCTGCTAAGTCCGGCAATTTATATGCAGCACTTCTCGCCGGATCTGTATGTAAAAGCGGATAAAAGCCGCTTGAAAGGTGTATCTACAGATAAATTGAATATCGGTTTGGGAGGTAATCTGGCCCTTCGCTATAGTGCATCCCGTCTTTTCGACCTGCAACTGCGTACGGGGATAATCTGGGTAAACAACAACAAGATGGATGGTATATATACTCTCATTAAATCGAAAGACCATTTCATGATAAGTACAGGCATAGCATTGATCTGGAAAACAGGAAGAACCTCTTTCACTCATAAATAAACGTTACGGTTATGACTCTAAATAGATTATATCTCTTTCTGTTGATGTTGCCTCTTTTCTTCTGTTGCAAAGAAGTCGATCTGAACGATCTGCTGAACCGACAACAGGAACAGGGAGAACAGTTGCAGGCATTGACTGAATTGTGTAATAAAATAAACAAAGACATACGTGATCTGGAAGTTCTCGTAAACGCTGGTAAAGATAAAAACTACATAACCTCAGTAAAAGAGCTACCGGATAACAGCGGATATGTTGTGTCATTCTCAAAAAGCGATCCGATTACGATCCGACACGGAAATAAAGGACCTGCCGGTGATCCGGGTAAGCCGGGTAACGATGGTCAGAATGGATCGGACGGTACGAACGGTTCTGACGGTGAACCCGGAAAAGACGGTGAATCTGGAAACCAGGGGCCGGATGGGAGCAGTGGTAATAAAGGCGAACAGGGCGATCCGGGGCAAAGTCCCGTCGTCGGGATCATACAAGACCCCGACGATAATGAACTTTACTGGACTATACAGATAGGTTCCGCTCCGGTAGAATATTTGAAAGACAGCGATGGAAACAGAGTAAAAGCAAAATCAACAGTTGCCGATGGCTCGACTCCCCGGCTTAGCATTGAAGAGCTAAGAGGTGATGGAGGCGGTTTCTATTGGATGCAACAAATAGGTTCTGGACCGAAGGAATGGTTGCTGGTGGATGGAGAAAAGGTGAAAGCACATGCGGAAAATGCTGTAATCCCTTCAAAATTCGAATCTGTAGATTATAGTAATCCGGATTTCGTTGAATTCACCCTGATAGACGGTATTACAAAAATCAAAGTACCCAGAGGAGGAGGGAGTATCGTTTTTACCCTGACTTCCGATTTTCTTTTCTTCAGAAGGAATGAAAGACAGACTGTAGACTTCACCTGTACGGGGATAGATGAAAGTAAACTGAATATCAGCACACCCGGGGGATGGAATGCAACAGGCGATCCGGCAACCGGTTCGCTCAGCCTGACCGCCCCTCCCATAACCGACAGGCTTGCCGATCCCGACGGGGTCGTACAGCTTAGCGGAGTCAGTCGTACCGGCGAAACTATTGAGGCTTTTCTTCCTGTTACCATGCTGTATAAGTTGCAGATACCCGACTTTAAAGGTTCTTTTGTCTATAATCTTCTTCTGGCAGGCGTTAAGGTTGGAGAGATATGCCGCGAATATATCCCCGCCTATTCGACTAATAGCCAGGCAACTGTTATTTATCCGTATTCCGGTGGACAATACGCAACAGGATTGATTCTGGAGAATAGTGGCCGGATTAGTCATGATGGCGTAACTTATACTTCGGGTAATAAGTCTCCGGCCTCCGTCAGTATTTATACGGAAGACGGTACGGGCTATTACACGGAACAAACCCGCACCGGAACCAAACCGGATCTGGGAGACGGCTTCAAACCTGAATTTCTTACTGATACGGACAAGAATACCTATTCGGTTGTAAAGATCGGCACCCAATACTGGACATCGGAAAATATTAGGACCTTAACTTATGCCGATGGTAAGCCTATCGACACAAATTTGTCGGGTAGCAACTGGACAAGTAGCGGTGCTGGCGGCGGAGGTATAGATGGAGACGGAGCCTGTGCTGTTTACGGTTATCCGAATGCGAAAGACCCGGCTGCCCGGAATGATAAAATGACTTATGGGGTGCTTTATAATTATAATGCCGTACAAAAAGTAATTCTACCGGGGTGGAAACTTCCCAGGAGCGAAGATGTCTCCGTTTTGAAGAACTTTCTCTCAAGCCGGGAAGCTTTCGTGTTGAAAGAATCCGGCACCCAACATTGGACAAGCACTACCCCGGATGTTTCCAACCTCACCGGTTTTACTGCACGGGGGGGCGGTTATCGCGATGCAAACGGAACTTTTGCTGCTTTGCTCAACCAGGGTTACTGGTGGACGGGCTCATCGCAGGAAGATGTCTACTCTGTAATGATGCTGAGTGCGACAAATATTGAGCTGAAGTTAGTCAGCGGTGAGAATAACGCTCGCGGATACCATATCCGCCTTCTGAAAAAATAAAATGACAACAACATGAAAAGATACCGAATCTATATTATACTGTGTACATTGTTGACTACCCTCGTTAGCGGCTGTATGAAAGAAGACATGAATGAAGCATTGCGCCGTGAAGCGGAGCTGAATGTGCGGATCGGAAATATCCGCAAATGGTGTACGAATGCAAACAATGAGCTGATTTTACTACACTCTATCGTCAATGCCGAAAGTACTTCCGATTACATAGAAAGTATTTCCGACTTGGCGGATGGCAGCGGCTATACCATCTCTTTCCATAAAGGCGGAACTATCACTATTAAACACGGAGAGAAAGGAGACAACGGAGCCGATGGCGATGACGGGCAAGACGGACAGAACGGTCAGAATGGAAATAACGGGCAAAACGGATCCGGCGGTTCCCAGGGGCCGGATGGTCCCGGAGGTCCTGACGGTCCCGATGGCGAGAAAGGACCTCCGGGCGATACTCCGTTAATGGGCGCTGCCAAAGATCCTGCGGATGGTGTTTATTACTGGACTGTCAGTATTGGAAATACTCCCGCTGACTGGCTGCTCGATCCGGAAGGAAATCGCCTGCCGGTTTCACCAACCCCCGGCATCACTCCTAAAATGAGTATTGCCAAAGATACGGACGGAGAGTACTACTGGCAACAAACCATGAATGATAAGACAGACTGGGTCTACGATCATGACGGAAATAAACTTCCGGCAAAAGCCGTGGATGGCAAGGACTCCATCTTCTTGTCCATTGACAACAGCAATCCGGACTATGTAGTATTCACGATGACAGACTTCACAACCTACAAAGTGGCTAAAAAGGTACAGATGAGCCTTGCATTTCTGGAATCTGGCCCGGTCTTTTTTCAACGAGGCAAGATACTTGATCTATCGTTCAGTTGTCAGAATATACGGACAGTTTCACATGTTTCGGGGCAATGGCAGTCAACGGTTCATTATACCGAAAATACTAGCCGGGGTATTTTAACTGTAGAAGCTCCGGCAGCCGGAGACAGATTTCTTCCCGCTTCGGAAACTATTGTAATAAAGGGAGAAAGCCCGGCAGGTGAGGAGATACGTGCAGAGATCATTGTAACCTTATATTATAAGTTTGAAATACCGGTTTTTTCTGTTTCCTATGTCTACGACCTGCTGTTGCATGGCCTGAAAGTGGGAGAAGTATGCCGGGAGTATCTGCCGGACTATTCGGACCGGAATCCTGCAACGGTAGTCTATCCTTACGATACCCGTACAAACAGTTACGGCCCCGGATTAGTAATAGAGAACGGTGCCACAATCCGGCATGACGGGACGGGATATATGGCTCCTGTGACTCCTGTTGTTGTTTCAAACTCCATACTGACGGAAGACGGTAGCAACTTTACATTCCGGCAACCGGGAAAAGACGGAGAACCAGCCGGAGGAACAAGCGGTATACGCGCCTCGCTGGTAACCGATGTACAGGGCTACAGTTATCGCACTGTTAAGATAGGCTCTCAATATTGGATGGGCGAAAACCTGAAGTCGACGGCGCTCAACGACGGCACTCCGATACCTACCGGATTTACGACCTCCCTGGACTGGATGGTTCAATGCGGAAATTCACTCATGGCTTGCCAGGTCGATCGTGCAACAGATGCAAACGCACCCGGAGCATTGAAATACCGTAATTTATATGGAGTTCTCTATAATCAGTTCGTACTGTCTGCCGATGTGACGCCCAAAGGCTGGCATATACCCTCCAAAGATGAAATGGATGTTCTGATTAGTTTCGTGAATAATGATGCCGGCAAATTAAAGTCGGTGGCGACGGGCAATGAGCCGGGTAGTTGGTTACCCGATGCTCCCGGTGTTGCAGGCAATAACATCACCGGCTTTACCGCTTTGCCGGGTAATTATGTGGATGGCGGTAATGGTAGCTCAGGGGCATCGGAGACAAACGGAGAGTGGTGGACTACCGATGTGAAATATCGCATGCTGATAACCTATAAATCCGGTTCTGTAGCTTATAATGCGATCATAAACCAGATTTTGGGCGAAGCCTGTAGCATCCGTTGCATAAGAAATGATAATTAAGAATATGAAAAGCAAAGACATGAACAAGATCATAAAAGTATTACTGCTTTGCCTGTTCGTTTCCTCCTGCGTTCAGAAGGAGATGAACGAGGTGTACAAATATCAGGCTGAGATGGAAGAACAGGCAGCCGGTCTCGAAAAAATGTGCGGGGAGATGAACGAAAGTATCACCGCATTAAAAATACTGATAGACGTCGGGGAGAGCGGCGACTATGTAACCGGCTTCAAAGAGCTTACCGACGGTAGCGGCTACACGATTACTTTCGCTAAAGCGGGAACCATTACGATCCGCCACGGTGCCAAAGGGGACGATGGCGTAAAAGGGGAAGACGGTGCCGACGGTACTCCCGGAAATGACGGTGAAAATGGAAGCGATGGTACTCCCGGAAACGATGGTGCTCCGGGAGAGCCGGGTAATCCGGGACAACCCGGTCAGCCGGGCGATAAAGGTGAGAATGGCGTTGTTCCATTGGTTTCCGTGAAGCAGGATACAGACGGTGAATGGTACTGGGCAGTATCCGTCGGGTCACAGGAGAAAAACTTTATCCTCGATGATAACGGACAAAAGGTGACGGCAAAGGGTAAAGACGGCATAACACCGGTAGTTGGAGTCAATGCCGCCGGCAACTGGACAATAGATACGGGAACCGGCCCTGTCGAAATAACGGACGATTCTGGTAATTCTTTCCAGGCAAAAGGAGAGGATGGAGACCCGTTATTTGAGAGCGTAAAAAAAAGTAATGGATACATTTTATTCAATCTGGCTGACGGGACTACATTCGAAGTTCCGGAGTGGACCGGAGCTGCAGGGGCAAAACTGGAAGTCGAAGGAGTATTTTTTTTCCGCCGTGGCGAAACAAAGGAAATCGCCTTTACATGCGACGGAACAGACAATAACCAGTCTCCGGTTTGTACTCCCCTGAATGGCTGGGCTATATCCGCATTGTATAATCAATCGAAAACAGGAGGAACAATTACTATTACTGCCCCTCTTGCCGGAGCTTCCGATCCTGTATTGTCCGGAACATCCACGCTAAGTTTGCCTACAGCGGGTAACCAACCCATAACCCTACCCCTGGAAGTGACTATGCTATACGAACTGAAGGCTCCCTCAACCACTGCCTCCTTTGTTTTCGAGGTTTTGTTTGAAGGTGTGAAAGTAGGTGAACTCTGCCACGAATTTATCCCCGGATACTCTTTCGATGCCGGAAAACCGGCTATTGTTTTCTACCCGCATAACATCTACAACCAAAGTACCGGGAAAGGCCTGGTGTTGGATAACGGCGGCTCGATAGACTATGAAACCCTGCAATATACCGCCGGCAGCGATCCTGCCGCTACCAGCCTGTTCACGGAAAACGGCACAGACTTCTTCACCGGCAATTATTTAGGTTATACCGGAGACAACAGCCTGGGGTGTGTTCCTTGCCGTATTACCGACTACGAAGGGAATGCCTACAAGATAATGAAAATAGGCTCCCAGTACTGGATGGCCGAAAATCTGCGAACGCTGACGGATGGACAGGGGCAGGCAATAGCCTCTGATCTGACAGAAGACCAATGGAAAAACGGAAGAGCCGGTTGTGCAATCTATGGCTTCCCGGATGGTGCCGATGCTGCAAACAAATATGTGCGCGAACAGTATGGCGTATTATATAATGGCCGTCATTTTTTAGCATCATCAGAATCTCCCGTCTCCGGCTGGAAAGTACCTGATCATCTGGCCGACTGGGATAAATTAAGAAACTATCTGGGAAATACCAAAGTAGCCAGGGCACTGAAAATAGCCGGCTTTATCGGAAGTCCCGGAGGCAGAAGGGATGACCAGGCTGTTTTTAAAGAAAAAGACAAGTTGGCATACTGGTGGTTCAACAGTATCGACGGCTCAAATTGCTGGGCTCTTTATATAGACCCGGAGCAGGTAGATTATCCCGATGATACTCCAGACTCCGGGTCTCTCAACAACGCTTTATTTTCCCGTGTAAACGGCTTCAGTATCCGTTGCATTCGCGAATAAGCGATGATAAATTTCGGTCAGCGGTCCCACTGGCCGAAATCTATCAGGACCATTTTGGTTACATTCATTCCGGCATTTGAGGACTGGTGTCCGTATCGTATTCCGCAATTATAGTGAACTTCCGTCTTTTGTAGTTTGACCCCGTCTTTGATGGCTACGCTGATAACTCCCGGATTGCTGTCGGAACTGAGCGTATAGATACATTGCTGTTGAAATAATGACATGCTGTTATTTATATGCTTTTGATAGTCCTGCCTGAGTGTCCATCCGCCCCATGTTACATAGTTGGGGGTCATGGCCTGTACGGCATCGATCACCCGCAGGTTGTCGGAAGTTTCGTAAACGAAGGCCGGCTGTTTGTCGTAGAACTGGCCCGGAACGAACTGCCATTGTTTACTGTAGAGTCCGTCGCCCATCTGCCCTTTGCTGGCCAGATCCATTGTTGCCGTCTTATACGAAATCGAAGTACTCGACTCTTTGGCAAAGCTGGCCTTGAAGGCTTCCCAGGGTTTATCCATCTTGAAGGGGGAAACACCTACGGATACCTGCCATGAGGACGATTCCGAATAGGTCGTTCCGTGATTTACCGTTTGCGGCTGGTATGAGATCTCACGGAATACATTCCCGTCCGCATGTACCGTCACTTCACTGGATGCTTCTGTCATCAGGTTCCATATATAGGCATATACGTTTGCGGATTTAGGGGTTGTATAGTCTTTTACGTTACACGAAAATCCGCTGCCGGCCGAGTTGTAGACACTGACTATACAGTTGTTGTTTTTACTGTATATCTGGAAATTATAAGCATCTATCGTCCAGTGGTTGTCGATGGTTATATCCGGAGACTTTCCTTCCTTCATCATGTATTCGGCCGTTTCGACGGAATAATCCATGCCATCGCCTTTGGCATAACCATACATGCGATCGTATATCTCGATATGTTTCAGTGCTTCCTTATCGGCCATCTGGGCGTTGTACATCTCGTCGGGATCGTCGGGGTCGGTTCCGTTGTCTTTGCCGGTAGACGATGCCAGCATGTTATGGGCAAAAGAGATCATTCCCGCACCTATCATATGATCTTTGGCTGCCGGATCGGCAGCCGGGAAAATACGGTAACGTTGCAGGTTGTCGTAATTGATCCCATAATATCCGGGAGCCTGATAAACGCCTATCAGACCCAGCATTGCCTTTTGAAGACCGGGATTCTCGTTAGTGGCAATAACGTAGAAATCGCGTTTGTAATATTTCAGATTTTCAAACAGGGATATCTGGTATTTGCCCGACTGAATGTCGTCAATATCTACTATGACCGTCAGATAGATGCTGTTGTCCTTTACCAGTTCGTTCAGTCTGGCTTCTTTGTCGCCCTGTATCTGATCGTAAGGCAAAATGCTTTTTTTACCTATATGCCAGGTACTGGGTATATTTTTATACAAACGGTTTGCCACGTCCGTAGCTTCGCTGCCGTCGCCCATTCTGACGAGTATTACGTCTTTGGGGGGAGGTCCGTCTTCCGGGCTGCCGCCTGCATCATCGCCGGTATCCTGCGAACATGCGGCCAACATAGCCCACAAGAGCAGAAATAATATATATATGTTCGTTTTCATATTATTTTTTTTTAGGGTGATCGTACTTATTACCAGTTATTATAATCTATCCAGACAGTTGTTTTTCTGTTTACATCTACTGTCAGGTCATGCATTGTCGAGCTGTAGGGGAATGGATATTTCTGTTCGGAACCCCAGCCGCAAAACGAAGCTCCCCCTAATTGCAGTACTACGCCGTCGGTGATATCTATTGCAACGAGTCCGGCCGATGCTCCTTCCGTTTTTGTGATGACAGCACATTCCTGCTGGTAGTTCAGCAGGTTCTGGTTGAAACCGGGATCATTGTTGAAATCACAGAAAACGTTCTTTACCGGAGGTTTCCCTACCTGGTCCCAGAGTATTTCGCTCCACATGGGAGAAACCATCGCCTCGCCGTTGATCATGCCATCGTCTTTCATCGCTTTGCTCCCCTGGAAAAGGGTTTCGGGATACCATACCCATTTATAATCCATTTGCGTATCTCCGATATTCCGGGATACTTCCCGGGTCATTTCCATTAACTGGTAGGTGATGGATTTCGTCCAGCGGAAATCGCCTTTTAGTTCAGGCTTAAAGCCCAACTCGAAGCCGATGCTGCGGGTGAAGCCATGTGTGATACCTGTCTCCGATTGCGGGAGTCCCGGTGCAAAATGCACGAGGTTCAGGTTTAGGGCCGATGTTGATTCTTCCCGTATGCTTACTTTGCTGTAAGCATTGTTGCGTAATCCCCATATAAGACCGATTACATCGTTCTTAGGTGGGTTTTCAATCATGAAGTAGCGGCTGTCCATCCGGTTTAGGAAGCCTGCTCCTCCGCCGTTGTATACAGCCAGAAGGTTGTCGCCGCTTGTCGGGGAATAGACGCGGAGGTTGTAGGCATCCACAATCCATTCCCTGTCTACTACGGCATCATAGGATTTATCGCTTCTGGGTTTAAAGTATTCTGTTTGTGCCTCATAGGGGTCCAACGATTCGTAACCGGTCATCCGGTAATCGTAATGATTCGTGTAGATGTGCATGTGGTTGTTGATCCGGAGTCTTTTCAGTGTGTGATACGCCCGGTTGGTTACTTCCGGATCGGAAGGATCGCTTGTACCGCCGCGGGTGAAAGAACTGTTCACGGTTTTGATGCCGCATAGCTTTTTCTTTGCGTCGGGATCGTCCTTCCAGTAGAAGTCGAAGTATTGTTCTTTGGGGAAACTGACGCGGTAATACCCTTTGTCTACGTAGATACCGAAAAGGGTCAGCATTTCACTTTTCACATCATTGCTGTTACCGTCTTTGGCAATCAGTATCACTCCCTGATTATCGTGGCGGATATCCTGTAGCATTTCATTGGTGTATGTTCCTTTCATGAAATCGGCTACATTAGCAATAACGGTGATATCTTTCAGGCTGTCTGCCGCCCAGGTGGTCAGCGTGGCACTTTTGTCCGTTCCCGGCAAGTCGTTGAATGAAAGAACCTGGTCGTAATTGTTTACGCGTTGCATCTCGTCTGCCAGCTCTTTGGCTTCACTACCGGTGCCATTGAGCCAGACAAGGCTGCTTTTGCGGGGGACTACAACTCCCTCGTCGGGTCGTCCGGGGGGAGATAATTCTTGTACTATACCTTCATCTGTGCAGGAGTATAATGCAAGAATTACAGTTAAGAGAATTACAGAGTTTTTCATATTCATACTGTTTATGCATTATATAATCATAAGTAAAACATACGGCTGATCTGAATAGTTGTAGCCCGGAAACGGCTGAAGCCTGTTTTTGATGGGGTACGTAAAATTTGCGATATGGCACTTCTTAATAAACAACGCATGCCACCGGTGATTAGAATTCTGTTAGAAATCAGACCGACTCCGCAAATAGCTACCGCAATAGACCGGGATAAAAGTAGGCAGACTATTTGTGAGGGCTGTTATACAAACTGTCAATAATAGAATACATTTGTTGAGATTAGCCGTTTTATTATGTTGGTAAATTTTACTGTAGTAAAGAAAGAGGAGACAGTTGTAAAGATATCAATTTTATAGAATAAATCAAATAGATATTATAGGGTAAACCTATTAAAATAAGTTGTTTCAATTATTGGCAGATGTGAGTCAAAAGAATGGAACACGGATGACGCGGAACACACGGAATTTCACGGAACAAACATTGAGAATTAATCCTTATCCGCGATCATCCGCGTGTTCCGTGTTGTCCGTGTTCCATTTATTAATAGTTCATATTCTTTCTTTATAGCGCATTTATCTCTTCTACCGATAAACCGGTACATTGGGCAATAATAAGAGGGGCAATCCCTTGTTGCTTTAAATTTTTGGCTATCGTACGTTGTCCTTCGGCAAGTCCTTCTGCTTTCCCTTTGGCTTCTCCTTCGGCAAGTCCTTCTGCTTTCCCTTCCCGTTTTCCGCTGTTGTAGAGTGTCTTTTCTACGCTGATGCCATCCCAGAAATGTTCGTAGCCCGCAAGCTCTTCATCGCTGAAGGCAGACTCTTCAAGTACGGTCAGTGCTTTGGAGATTTCAGGGTTTTCGAGCAGTTCGCTGGGGACTACACGGGTGGATTCATCTATTTCCGTCAGGAAACGCAGCCAAAGAATATGCATACGTTTCTCATTATAGGTATGCGGAATGAATTTGGGCAGCTCCACAAAGATCAGCTGCAGGCCGTCGATGAGACGTTCGGTGTGCTCCAGGTGCACCATTGCATAATGATGGTAATAGCCCTCCAAGGCCGGCTCGAACACTTCATTGACCAGGTTGAGTGAATAAACCGGCTGCAATAACTCATAGCCATCCCCGGCATTCAACTGACGCACATACGCTTTGGAGGCATTGAACAGGACGCGTTCGCGAAACTCAGGCGACCACAGCATCTGCATCTCAACCAGGAACTGACGCCCTTTTTTGTCACAGCAACGCACATCGACTATACTGTATTTGCGCAAAGGATTGTCGGGCACGATCTCGGCAGGGAGATATTCGATCTCTGTGATTTCTTCGCTACTCTTCAAGGGCAACAAGGCATTCAGCAAACTAATCACCAGGTCGGGATGTTCGCCGAAAATACGTTTAAACGTAAGGTCTGCTTTAGGATTTAAATACTTCATAGTTAATTCTTTTACATGTTAGGGGCAAAGATATGAATTATTAAATAACAGAACGAATCCCGGGGCTTTTATTTTTAAGAATATGCCGATGTGCCATTGTGTATCATTTGTGAATAGCTCACCTTTTTCTAAGCGATGAGTTTTAATCTCAATTTGCTGGAGTAAATCTTTTATCAAATTGTCATTTCACCCTTCATTTCCTTGCTCTGTATGTGCCTATATCCGGATGGCTTCTGAAATATGCGGCTGTGCGGGAGTTGGGGGTTGTCATTTTGGTGGGGTGAGAGGGGGGAATGTGTTTGTTTTGATATGCGGGGCAGCAAGTTCCCTGAGTTAATGGGACAGGGAGATAGTGCCGGTGATTTTTATGTGGCAGAATGTTAGTTGAAAAAGAGATGGATGCAGGAAGAGGTTAGTGGCAGAAAAGTCTGTTTTACCTTAAATAACGACTATGAAAAGTGCTTTTCCGGTGCCCGATCGTCTTTTTTCGGCGGCCGGCTTCCATTACCTCGGACCTAATGCCGGCTGTCGCGGACTTAGTTTCAATTATCCCGGACTTCACTGCCGATTATCCCCGACCTGATGGCCATTATCTAGGACTTAATTCCCATTACCCGGCAGATAATGCCGAAAAAGTCTTTTATCCGAGCGATTCGGATAGAATGGGTTGTTATAAAAAATGAATAATATTGAATATTTTGCCAACTGTTTGTGGTTTTTAGTTGCAAAGAGTTATCTTTATTCAATTTATTAGATCCCCTTTTTGTTCTCCCGGTTAAATTACCCTATGTCTGGATCGGACAGTCAACAATTCTCCTCTTTTTCCCGTTGTATCTTCATCTATTATTTTGAGTTTATAAATAAATGGAGGGAAAATGACATCTATCAAAATCAGGATGAATACATCGAGAGAATATAAAGACGGCAGATATCCGTTAATTATTCAGGTGATCCGTTACCGGCGGAAGCGGGATATTTATACGCCGTACCGTCTGCATAAAGGAGAATTTAATCCGGAAAAAGAAACTTTGCGTGCCGGAAGCCGCAAAAAGGAGCGGGTAGCATATATCCGCGAAGCCACGGAGTATGTAGCAAAGCTGAGAGAAATTGTAACTAATATATGCAATACATTGAATGCCGGTAAAAAAGACTATTCCGTCGATGATATCATATTGATGTATACGCGCTACAACGACCTGAGCAATATCTTTGTTTTTACCGACTATCTGACTACCGAACTTAAAGAAGAGGGTAAGGACGGGACTTCGTCTAATTATAAGAACGCGATCCGTGCTTTCGATGAGTTTCTGAACGATCCTTTATTTACTTTTGGTAATTTAACTCCCCGTCTGGTTGCGCTGTACCGTAATTATCTCAGGCAAAAGGGGTGTAAACCCAATACGATATGGGCGTATCTGTATCAGTTACGTGCAATTTATAATAAGGCAAAAATGATGGGTGTGGTTCTTTCGGAGCTCGAACCCTTTAGCGAGGTGACTTTTAAAAAGGAGAAAACAGCCAAGCGCGCTGTTTCTGCCAAACGGATATTGATGATCGAGCAGGTGGATCTGTCCGGAGAGAGTGAACTGATACAACTGGCCCGTGATGTTTTTATGTTCAGTTTCTATGCGCGTGGGATGGCTTTTGTGGACATGTGTTATCTGAAAAAGGAGAATTTGCGGATCAACATTCTTTCCTATCGGCGTAAAAAGACCGGGCAATTATTGGAAATGAAAGTGGAGCAACCCCTTAGTCTGTTGATAGATAAATATGCCGACCCAGCTTCGCCTTATCTGCTTCCTATGTTGCGTGAGGGCGACAGCTATCAGGCCTATCGTCTTATCCAGCGAAAATTGAATAAACGGATCCTGCAGGTCGGTGAGATCCTGCAATTCCCTTTTCCATTGACCTTTTATGCCGCCAGGCATACGTGGGCCAGCCTGGCACAGGAAGAAGGAATACCGATATCTGTAATCAGCACCTGCATGGGGCATGGTTCGGAAAGTACGACACGCGTTTATTTGCGCCAGATAAATCACGATGTACTGGACGAAGCCAACAGCCGTGTAATAAAAAGCTACAAAAAGAGAATCAACGGGCGACGCTTGTAAGTGCAGAAATTTAATAATACAAATAACAGGAAAATGAGATGTTTAAAAAGGGGCTTTTATAGGATAAAAGAGCCGGAAGTAAATACCTTTCAATTTTTAATTCTGATTTCAAAATATAAAATATTGTTTTTTGTTCTCGAAATCAATGGCAAATATAAGTTATTATTTTCATATACTCAAATATTTTCGCTAAATATAATATTCAAGCTTTTCAGGAAATGTTTCTGCATAATTTGATGTTTCAGCAGGTAGTATAACGGCTCTAACAATATCCTAAAACTGTATTATTCTAATAATCAACAGATAACTTATGATATAAAAACAATGAATCTCATTCAAACTGCCATTGTTTCTACACAAGTTTCGGCAAATAATATTAATGAAGCATTGTAAATCATTTTGTATATACTATGTAAAATATTATTACATAATAAATTCATATTGCAGAAACATAATCAGTTGATAAAATGATACTTATATCTAATATTATCAAGTAGTTGCATTCTGTGATTTACTTCATGGCTCTTTTATCCTATAAAAGAGCCATGAAGTAAACTAAAGCGGAAGCGATTATTTGTTTGAAAATGAGGAAACTAGTATTAATATTGGCTCTGCTGTGGACCGGAATGTCATATTTGTATGCCATTGGTTCCGACACTGGAAATGCGGTGAAAAACGTTTTTCGTTTTGCATTTGATGAAGGGGGACGATAAGGGCGATTATTATTTTCTGATAGAATCTTTTATATATACAAATGTAAAAGAGCCGGATCTTACCGATCTGAACAGGGCCACTTTTCGTGGCAGTATCATCCGTTCGCAACTGAAAATGCGTTTGGGAGTTTCCTCGGAACAGATAGCCTTTTGTATTCTGCGTAACAAGAAATGTGATTGTAATCTATTGAATAATAGATTTTTGAAGAAGAATAGTAAAACAATGGGTAACGATATAGAAACGAGCGAACTTCATTAGTCTGCTGTACTTTGCCATTGCTTCAAATAACTTTCGCACAAAGATAATGCATCTTTTTTATAGAATATACTTACTACTAAGTAAATTTGATTATATTTGCATCATGAATGATACAAGAAGTGAAATAATACGGTTAGGAAGTGAATTAATTCGCTCTATAGGCTACAATTCTTTTAGCTACGCTGACATATCTAAAGCATTGAATATAAAGAATGCAGCTATCCATTATTATTTCCCTTCAAAGTCGGATTTGGGAGTGGAGATAATAAGGAGGAATCTTAATGCTTTCAACGAGTTAACTAAAACTTGGGAAAGCTTAGATTACAAATTGCAGTTTTCTAATTACATCCATATGCACGATAGTTTTATTGATAATCATTGGGTTTGCATAGTCGGTTCACTTTCTCCATCTTATGACACTTTACCTGAAAACATGCAGAAAGAGTTGAAGGGATTGGTAACTACAATTCTAAAATGGCTTACAACATTATTAGACAATGGACTAAAAACTAATGTTTTTTCATTTACAGAAACACCAAGAACAAAGGCATACATGGTTCATTCTGCATTATTATCTTCCTTGCAAATGAATAAAGTATTAAAAAATGACGTATATAAGTCCATACAAGAAGGACTATTGAATATCTAATATTTTTTTAGCTAAAAAACTTACTTACTAATAAGTATATAAATTTATAAAGATGAGAAAGATTGATTTTTTAAAAGAGCAGATTATTGAATCGCGGAATTTTGTAAATCGCTTGATTTCAGAAATTCCGCAAGATTTATGGTACACAATTCCTCAAAGTACAGATTCTAACTTTGCTTGGCAAATTGGGCACTTGATGATTAGTCAAAACTTCCATGCTATTACATGTATCACTGGAAGAAATACTAAAATCACTGAATTAATACCTATTGTTGATTATGTAAAGATATTCAACGGTATGGGAACTTTGCATAGGTCAGTAGAAAAGGACTTGATTCCAGCATATAAGTTAAAAGAACAGTTCGATGCTATTAATGAAATATGTATACATAATTTAACACAATTAAATGATGATATATTATTCGAGCAATTAGAGCCTATCCCATTTAAACATCCAGTAGCTAATAATAAGTATGAAGCTTTATCATGGTGTTTTAAGCATGAAATGTGGCATAGCGCTGAGATGGAAGCTATCAAAGTAGCTTTAAACTATCCAACAGTATGGTTAGAAAAATAGAGTTCTAAAATAAGCTCAATATAGCAAAATCATTCTGCATAAAACAAATTATTTAATCAGATAATTAATATCAACATTAAAATTTTATGTGTATGAATGAATTATTAGGTATGAGGTTTTTAAGACTATTGTCTGAAACATCGCAAGAAGTAACTAATGAAGAAATGCAAAATGCTTATGAGGAATTTCTTGAATATATCGAAAATGTGAGCAATGGTACAGACTATTCTGTTATCTACCGCACGTTGACAGCTACCCGTATCGAGATAGCTTCACTTAGAACAATACCTCTTTACGGGCAGGGGGAAAAATGCGCTTAAAAAACTGTTTTCACAAAAGGCATTGGCAATTATCAATGCAGAACTGGAACTATTGAAACTTAAAATTCAACATTCTGAACTGTTTCATTTGGAAACCTTACCCACATTTGAATCGTCTTTATCGGTCATACCTAAGTTCCAATATCTTGGAATTATGGGTATGACCGAAATTCTTTCAGCCCTAATGTTATTAGGTGGTATTGTTGATAATGCAGGAAAGAAACCATCTATCATTGCAATTTCAGAAGTCTTTGAACGGGCTTTTGGATTTAGTTTTAACGGTATCTATGACCGTCAGAGCGAACTTTTCAAACGCAAGCCATACAATCTCACCAAGACACTGGATGCTTTAAAAGCAGTTCTTATTAAAGAACATAAGAAACGACAAGCAGAAGCACTGAAAAACAAAGATGAAAAAAGATAATTTTGTAATGGCTTGATAAATAACTGTTTGCATTTATGATATAGAGGGGTCAACACCGGACTCCTCTATTTTTATTTCTCTATTCTGCCGAATTTTGCTTCATCAATCGATTGAAAATAATAATGTTGAACTAAAAAAGTGAAGCAAAATGTATATAGATAACGAAAACTTCGATAAGTGGATGGAACGACTGTCGAAAAAACTCTCTGAAATCGGGCAAGACCTGAAATCGCTAATCAATACCGACAACGTATTAGACCCTACCGACAAGTTGTTAGACAATCAGGATTTAGCGTTTCTGCTGAAAGTTTCTTTCCGAACCCTGCAACGGTATCGGGCAAGTGGCAAACTTCCTTACTTTATGATTAGCCATAAGACCTATTATCGGGCAGCCGACATCCGGGCATTTATTCAAGAAAATGCCGATAGTAAGACCTATGAACGGTTCAAAAAGGAAAATCAGCTTGATACGCAAGCCGAAGCAAAACAGGGTGGGTAATGTTACCGCCTGATGAAGTGCCACCACTCCCCATTTAGCAGAAACCGCCTCGCCCTGTGGCTCGGCTCGTTTCGCTAAATGAAGCAAGAGGGAACTGGACAAGTCCTGTTCTTCCCTCTTGCCCTGCGGGGCAAAGCCTTCGGCTTTAACAGGTTACATTCGTAACCGTTTATAACAGTGATTATAAGTCAGAAATGTATTTTACTTATAATCAATTGAATAAATCTCATTTCCCTTATAAAAAACTTATAATCATGGATAAGACCAGTAATATATCCACGCTTACCACCATTGGGATAGACCGACAGACGGGAAAGTTGATAGATAAACTCTGCAAACGCTATTCGCTGAAAAAGGGTGAAATAGTCCGGTTGGCATTTGTCTATATTGATAAAGCGTGTATCAACCCATCGGAAGCACCGGAATCCGTAAAATCGGAGTTGGCGAAGATAAACAAACGGCAGGATAATATTATCCGCTTCATCCGCCACTACGAGGAAGAACAACTAAATCCCATGATACGAACCGCCAATTCTATTGCAGTTCGGTTTGAGGGTATTGGCAAGACATTGGAAACACTTATTCTTTCTCAATTGGAATCCAGTCAGGGGAAACAAACAGCCGTACTGCAAAAAGTAAGTGAACAATTCGGCAAGCACGCCGATGTAATAAATCAGCAGGGAAAACAACTCTCGGCACTCTATCAAATACATCAACGGGACTATAAGAAGCTGCTTCAACTGATACAGCTCTATTCTGAACTTTCCGCTTGCGGTGTGATGGATAGTAAACGAAAAGAGAGCCTAAAGGCTGAAATTACCAACCTAATAAACACATAGAGCCATGCACATAGATTTTGCCCCACCATCGGGCGGAACATATAACAATGCAGGAAGTAGCCGACAACTAACCTCATACATGGAGCACGAGGATTTAGAACGTATAGAGAAAGGAATCTATACCGATGGCTTTTTCAATTTGACGGAGGATAATATCTACAAATCAAAGGTTGTTAAAGATATAGACACCAATATCGGACAATTGTTGAAAACAGATGCTAAGTTTTTCGCTATCCACGTCAGCCCGTCGGAAAGCGAGCTTCGGGCAATGGGGAACACCGAACAGGAGAAAGCCGAAGCCATGAAACGGTATGTTCGGGAAGTGTTTATTCCTGAATATGCCAAGAACTTCAACAAAGGACTATCCGAAACGGATATAAAGTTTTACGGAAAGATACATTTTGACCGTAGCCGTTCCAATAACGAACTGAATATGCACTGCCATTTGATTGTCAGCCGTAAAGACCAAACCAACGAAAAGAAGCTATCACCGCTTACCAAGCACAAAAATACCAAAAACGGAGTAATAAAAGGTGGGTTTGACCGTGTGAATCTCTTTCGACAAGCGGAACAAGGCTTTGATAAACTATTCAGTTACAACCGCCAATTATCCGAATCCTTTGAGTATTCCAACACGATGAAGAACGGAAGCATGGACGATAAACTGAGAATGCAGGAGCAGGAGTTGAAAGAGCCAAAACAATATTTTACTGACGAAAAGAAAAAAGATGTATTCCAATCCAATGAAAAAGAAAACAATATTTCTTACAATTTTGACAACAAGGAAGAAAATAGACACTCGAACAATCAGCAGCACAATAGTAGTGATGATTCTCTTTTGTCTATTTTCTCATTGGGAAATGGCAACAATAACAATGCTACACCGACAGAAGAATTACAAGTACAGAAACGTAAAAAGAAAAAGAAGAAAGAGATTAGACGATGACTGAATATGAAGAACTAATAGCCGATATAGACCGCTATCTGATGGAACGTTTCAAGTATCGTAAATCGCTTGTATGGCTGACAGTGGATAATATAATAGCCACCCGAAGAAATAGCCGGGTAGATTTATATTTGCGTATTAGAAAGGTTGAAAGCTGTTTTCCACCTGATTGTTTGATTATAGCCCGATTGAGTTTTAGCAAAGAACGGATAGGGCACGGAACGCACTTTCTTAGTTTTTTGACCGCAGTAGCCCAGAAATATGGTTTCAATTATATCGGCATTGAGTGTGCCAACGACAAAAGCGGAGTATTTGCCAAGAAATTAGGCTTTTATTCCATAGATGGCGAGAATTCAGTAACCAATCTAATATCTTATTTTTCAATGGAACAATCTTAATTAATCCTTTCTTTCTCTGAACACAAAGGTATATTCCAAGAATAAAACGGCAACATCAAGCCCTACGGGTTTTAATAAATTTCTTTCTCTTTCAGTCCTAAAAAAATAAATTCCAAAAAGTATTGCCTTATTTATTGTTTTCAAATGTGAAATGTTTAACAGAGGAAAAAAAGAAAAACCTGCTATAGATTGAAATTTTGTATTTTAAATTGGATATGAAGAACTGTTTTTCGGCTGTAAATCTAGCTGTATCACAAATATTTGCTAAATTTGTCACCAATAAAGTGCTCATCAAATTTTTGATTGTTACTTTTGTTCATTGTACACTTTTAATAAAATGTACAATTTAAGAGTTATCAGTAACACACATATGAAAAATAAAGTTTGATATAAAAAATAAATAAAGATGTTTCAGATACAGCAACCAACAGAGCAATGGATTGACGAAGTTGTGAATGTTATTAACGAAAATCAATTAAATCCTGAAAACTCAAAATTCATGATGGCGTTCTTTTCCTCTATGGATTCTGAATTCGTAGAATATTTTCAGAAGAATAAAACGCAAATTTCATCTTTTAGCGGACGTAATTTTCATATATTCACCCCTCTTATATATGAAGATAAAGTTATTCCAGATGAAGAATGGCGAAAGATGAGAAATGAATTTAAATCTTTTGGAATTCCTATTGGTACAGAACCTACATTCATTTTCTTTAATCTCTTAAAATCAAAACAAGATAAATATGAACCAACATTTTTTGCAGGTTTTGAGTGCAAGACATTTAATGAATTTCCGAGAAAGCTCAAAAATGCCATAGATAAAAGTATTGAAACTAAGGATACAAAACGATTGGTAAACAAACTTTCTGACGTTTTTCTTAGCAAAAACATTATCCCAATTGATAAGGTAAATAATATATTGAAAGAAACCATAAGTCGACAATTACCTCAAGCAAAAGTATTCATAAGCCACTCCAGTATAGACAAGCCATTTGTTCATGAATTGAAAGAAGAGCTTTCCAAAGATAATTCATTAAAGTTTTGGATTGATGAAAATGAAATACTAGCAGGAGATGATATTCAAAAAACAATTTCTGAGTCATTAAAAGAAATGGATTATTTATTGCTTGTTATTTCTGAACATTCCACAAAATCACCTTGGGTCAATTTTGAAGTCTCACAGTTTATGGGTTTTGCTGAAAACAATAGAATAATTCCAATTATTTTATCAAAGGGACAGAAATTCTCAGAACCTATAGATAATTTAATCAGGCGATTGAATTATTTAGATTTTTCAGATAAAAAGAACTGGTGTAAAAATATTACTTCAATCAAATTAGCACTATTAAAAGGTACTGGGATTGATAGTCAATCCAAAGAAATAAAAGTTAACTTCAATAATACTATTGATAATGCAGTTATTGGAGATAATAATAAAATTATTATTAACCAAACGAAGAAAAAAGTAATTCAGAAATATCCTGAAGGGTGCATTGGTGCAGATACAGTCAAAGCAAATTATATTGGACACCTAATTAGCCGTTATAATGAGTATAAAGAGTATGAAGTCGGAAAAGGTCAAGTAAAATATGCTGTATTTGCAAGTCAATTAAAGAAACGTTACAAAATTGCATCTACAAGAACCTTGTATAATCTACATATTAATAAATTTGATGAATTGGTAAGTTATATTCAAATGAGAATAGATGGAACAAAACTTGCAAAAATCAAAGGGAAAGAACATAAAAATTACTCAACATTTGAAGAGTTTGAAAAAGGACAAAAATAAACTAAAGCACCTATTAATAAATATCTTAATATCAAGTACGGTTTAGACATTAACAGTGAGGAAATATAATAGTAGTATATAAAAAGTAATAAAATGAATATTGACTTGAGTTTTTTAGAGCCATATTTAATTTATATTATTTTTGCATTTCTAGGATTGCTTATTCTGTATATTAAAACATATATAACTGAAAAAGCTAAAATAAAAGTCCTAAAAAGCGAGAATAAGAAATTAATAGAAGAAACAGAAAGAATTAAAAAAGATTTTCAATTAGAAATATCTAAACGGAAATATCAATATGAGAGTAAAAAAGAACAGTATATATTATTTTTTAAACTCTTAGACCAATTTAGCAATGAAGCAAACAAAAGTACTCAAGCAAAACTATTGCCTATTTTAGATGAATTTAATAGAAATTTCCTAAATGCTTCTAGCAAAAATGATAAAAAAGGTGAAAATAATGCGGCATCTGTAATGTCAAAGAGAATACAAAAATTGACATTTGAAGCAAATGAAAGTCTAATAAGAATTAAGCAAGAGACGAATACAATCCGCTTAATAGCAAGTGATAGAATTATACAAAAGTTGAATTTATTAGAGCTTGCATATGACAAAAGTATGGAGCAAGCAACCAAAATGATGAATGATTTGCCAAAACAAATAATGTCTAATGACCAATATGGGATGAAAAAGAATCAAAATGAAATTGAAATCTCAGCCTTAGTAATAAAAGAAATTAAAGATGAAATTATTGAACTAATGAGAAAAGAATTAGATGAAATATAACCTCCTGATAGCAACATATAATTGGGTTTAGTAAGTAATAATTAACAAATTAACAACAAGTTCATCCCCTAAAGAGTGGCTTTATCATTGGGGTATTAAGTACTTATGTTCTTCCTCAAAAAGTTAAGCTTTTATTCCATAGATGGTGAGAATTACGCAATAACAGTAACCAATCTAATATCTTATTTTTTAATGGAATAATTTAATAAATCCTTTCTTTCTCTGAACACAAAAGTATATTCCAAGAATAAAACGGCAACACCGAGCCGCAAGCGGTTTTTGAAAATTTCTTCCTTTTTCGTTCCTCAAAAGAGTAAATTTCCAAAAAGTGTTGCCTTATTTATTCTTTCCATATAGGAGATGTTTATCAGAGAAAAAAAGGAAAAAAACATGTTGGTTGTGATGTGCTTACTTTACCAATTCATATTTTCCTTCAATCCGTTCTGCAAGACTCGTCATATCCTCATTGATTTTGGTACGGGTTATCTCCGCATATATTTGAGTAGTGGAAATGCTTCGATGTCCTAATGTCTGGCTAATCGTTTCTATCGGAACACCCATTGAAAGACAAAGGGTTGCATAGCTATGTCTTGCCATGTGGTAGGTCAGTCGTTTATCAATCTTGGCTGCTTTTGCTATCTTTTTCAACTGAATATCAGCATTTTCTATTGTGCATAACCTGAACACCCTTCCACCAAAACCAGCAAAAGCAGTGTCCCAGTATTTTTCGATAAGCCGTAACGGAATATCAAGTAGTGGAATATAAGATGTACTTCCAGTCTTTTGACGGTTCAGGACAATCCATTGTTTACCATCTTCTTTCCGTACAATATTATCATGTCGTAAGTTCTTTAAATCCACATAGGCAAGCCCCGTAAATGTCGAAAATATAAACATATCACGAATAAAATTGGCACTCTCATGCTTCATGTCTACTTGCATCAATCGTTCTATTTCATCCATAGATAACCATTTCCGTGTAATTGTTATCCGCTGCGGACGATAACCAAAGAACGGGTCTTGATACATCCAACCTCTGTTTAAGGCTCGCATTACAACCCGACGTAATGGTTTTATTGTATTGTTGGTTGTGCTTGCGCTTAATTGCAAATTGACTTTTAGATAGTAAACATACGATTCTATAAAATCGAAATCAACTTGGGTAAACGGAATATCGGTTACCCCATATTTATATTGTAAAAACTCTTTCAAATGATAATAGCTACGACAAAGATGTACATAGGTGGTTCTCACTATCAAAATACCGACAGACTGCCGTTTTTCCTCAATTAAGGCTGCAAACTCTTGTATCAAACTGTTCTGCTTTATACCTATTCCCTTGATAGCGTTTTTCAGGATTTCAGCCGTAATGTAGCTTTTGTTTTCCAGTAAGGTTTTATAGTAGCGGATAAGTTCAGCCCGATAGTTTTCTATCTGTTTGTTAATGTTTGTTTCTTCCTTTGATTTGCCTGTGGCTACTCCCTGTTTGGCATCCCATTTTTCGGGAGATAACTCTAAACCCGTACTGAAAGCTGAGCTTTTACCATCCACACTGATACGCCCCATGATGGGGCAGTTGCCAGATTTTTTCTTTTTGCTGGTATTTAAGTAAAAGAGTATAGCGAAAGTGCTTCTATTGCTTTGCATAATACCTGTATTTTGGATTATTAAAAGTTGAATTTAGTGGCAAGACGTGCAGATAGCTGCTGCATATCGTTGCCTATCTTTTCATTGTTAAGACATGCATAGCGTTGGGTTGTCTGAATATGCTTATGTCCTAACATTCGGCTGACACTCTCAATCGGAACGCCTTGTGAAAGGCAAATTTGAGAAGCAAAAGTGTATCTTGCCATATGGTAGGATAAGCACCGATTAATACCACAGTTTCTCGCAATTCGTTTTAAACCGACATTCACCTGTCCTAAACTCATGTGCGGAAATACTTTTCCATCGGGAGCAAGCCCCTTGTAGCACTCCATGATTTGAATAGGGATATTCAATAGTTTTACATTAAACTCCGTATGTGATTTTTGCCTATTTGCAGAAATCCATAGGCTACCATCGTCTTCGGTAATAATATCTTTCCAAGAGAGTTTATGCAGGTCTGCATAAGCTAAGCCAGTAAACACCGAGAACAGAAACATATCACGGATAAAACGTTGTGTACCTGATTTAAGGGGAGTTTTCATTAACAAATCCAATTCATCATTGGTGAGTGATTTGTTTTTAAGCTCGGTCTTTTCCAATTCAAAACCGTCAAAAGGCGGACGGGTGATAATTCTTCGATGCAACGCCAAACGTATGACCTTGTTTAACAAGACAATCCGAGCCTTAACGGTTCTCGGCTTCATCTTACGTTTTATACGGAAAAAGAAATTCAATGCTTCGATGAAAGGTAAATCCAGCTCGGTCAGTGGAATATCCTCTACATGGTATTCTTCCCGAAGAAATTGTTTAAGCTGTTTATAAAGGACTTCGTATTGCTTGTAGGTGGATTGTGCCCGGTCAATACCTATTCTTCCTTTGAAGTCTTCCATCATTTCACCGAACAGGATAAGTAGCGTTTTCTGTGCGGTGGCAATTCCTTGAAAAGCATTCTTCACTTCAATAGCGGTTACTTTTCCTATCCGCTTTAAAATGTCCCTGTAGTGCGTGTGTATGGAGAGATTAATTTTATTAATCTCTCTGTTGAGTTCAACGGCAACACGACTTTTTCCAATTGCCCGACCTGATTTTACATTCCAAAGCCGTTCTTCTATTTTCAGTTTTGAGCCAAATTGTGCGATAGAGTTACCGATGATGATTTTACCTACAATCGGGTAAAGGGCATCGGGATTTGTTTCTGTTCTTTCTGTGTTCCCCTCTCGTTTAAGGTAAAAGTACACCTTTAGTTCGTTGTTCATAACGCTCACATTTTAAGTTCGTAAAATTACTTTCAATATGAGTTATCTGAACAATGCAAACCACAGACAGACAACGTTATAACCAGACGTTTAACGTCATTGTTTTGCTCTGCTTTTCGTCTATTGGAACGGGTAACGGTTTAGAAACGGAAAGCCTGCTCTAATCCGCTTTTTCCTGCTATTTCGCTACTCGGTATCCAAAGACACTAAAAGACATACATTTCTATTAACCAATCAATTACCTTGCTTTTCTCTAATTCTTCTTTCAAGCATCTTGTTTCAACCGCGACAAGAAAGCGCCGGACCAGGTACATGTAACCCTGATCCGGCAGTCGATGCCTTCTTCGATGAATAAAGATATCTTCTTCTCATTGAGTAATGCCGGACAGGATATTTCCAGAGCCTTGCTACGTTATCCGGAATTAGTGGAAATACTGGCAAAACGGATGAATACTCCGCAGTATAAAGTAAGGGAATTTGTCAACAGCCTTCAGGAAGTAGTGGGAGAAACGTTGTTAAAGGATGATAGCGGGATTATGCTGCAGGGGTTCGGTACTTTTACCTTGTGGAAACAATCTGCTCGTCCGGGCCGTAATCCGCGAACCGGCAACGAATGTCTGATCCATGCACGCAAAAGCGTGAAGTTCAAACCCGGAAAGTTTTTGCTGAGCGCATTAAATGAAAAAGACAGTTAATCCCGAAAGGGTAAATACTGCGCTCCGGGAGGGACAAACTATTCCCCCTTCCGGAATGCAGTATGTATGAAGAACTGAAAAAATTGTTCGGGACAGACACGCCATCTGTCAGATTGTTTAAAATTAAATTGAAGGAACTCTCCGAAGAAGAACAAACCTTCTACTATCAGGCAGCCTTACATGCTGCCTTTTTTGATTGGAGGATCATGTCCGATCGTTACCGTCTCTTTGTTACTCATTTGTTTACTCATAACTGGCAAATGACATTGGATTACCTGTTGCATTCTACTGTGATGGGCTCTCTTCGTTTCGAGTTGCTGGATCCGAAATTGCTTCAACAGGTGATCACCTTGCTTGAAGGGAAGCAGGAGGATGGGTATACGCCTTCGTTTCCGCATCTGGCTTTTGTTTTTATGCTGGCTTTCAAAGAGGATTACAGTGTGAAGTATTTCAGTAAACAGCTCCGTGAGAATAAGTTGCTGGAAGAAGACTTCTGGCATTTACTCGAACGTATCAGGCATGGAAATGAGCCAGAACAACCTTGTGATGATTAACAAAACATAAAAGAACAACTTTCTAACCTTCCGAAATATGCTGTGGGTATTTCGTTACTACCTGCCCGTATACAGGCTACCTGTCTTACTGACCTTTCCGGGTTGCATATTTCGGAACATTCCATTTTTCTATCCTATTATCTTTGTTTTGTGCCTGACTAACGGCAGTTTGATTATTAACTACTAAACATTAATTATTATGGGTGTAAAGTTTAAATTGGTATCAAAAAGAAATTTGGGGAATGACAAGGAAGAAACTCCGGAAAAGATTTATGCACAGATTGTGTCGGGCGATTATGTCCCGTTTGAAGAATTTGTAGAGGAAGTGGCAGACAGCAGCGGTGTGGGAAGCGCCGGAGTAAAGGCGGTACTGGATCGTGTGAATGTAGTACTGGTGCGCCATCTACAGCATGGCCGCCGTGTAGCGGTAGGGGAGTTGGGTACTTTCCGTTTTACGCTAGGCTCGGTGGGGGTGGCCGAAGCCACTAAATTCGATACGAATCTGATAAAGGAACCCCGTGTGAGGTTCTATCCGGGGAAGGCGCTCCGGACGATCAAGAGCCAGACTAGTTTTGAACGCCTGACGGAGAAGAAGGAGGAAGAAAATAAGGAGAATGAGGACGACAGACCGGTAATCGAGTAAGTTGACAGGTGAAATAGACAGGGAATGATGAAACGGGTAACGGTTCAGTTGATTATTGCAGTCCTGCTCACATTGAGCGGGATTGTTCTTCTCTTCAGCGGTTTCTGGGTAGACCCTGACGGATTGATAGACAGTAGTGTGCTGGTGGCTTTCGGGGAGATCAGCACGTTTGCCGGAGCACTTTTCGGAGTGGATTATACATATAAATTTAAAATGAACAATCATGACTGACACGACACACAAGACGATTACAACACACAAAGCCATGTTGAGCGAACATTTCAGCAAAGAAGAAATGAGTTACAGCCGTATCGCTGTAGAGAACGGACTAGATAATGAGCCTCCGCCTGCGGCGCTTCATGCTCTCGGTTACCTGGCTCTCCATCTGCTGGAACCGTTGAGGCAAGTATACAATGCCCCGATCGCTATCCTGAGCGGTTACCGCAACGAAACCGTAAACCGTTTGGCCGGTGGCATCGCTGCCAGTCAGCACCGGAAAGGGGAGGCTGCCGATTGTTATATCCCAAAAGGGCCGGGTTATTTACTCAATTTGCTGATAAAATCAGGATTAGTTTTCGATCAGGCTATCTTATACAAAAAACGCCGGTTCCTTCATCTTTCTTTAAAAAAGAAGGGATGCAACAGGATGCAGGTGTTATTATATATAATGTGTCTGATATTTCTATTACCCTCTTGCCGGATACGGCGGAATAGTGCAAGGGAAGAATATACTTTCCGCGCTGACTCTTTGATTGTCTCCGGTAAAGGCTCGTCCCTCTTGAACCATAAAATATTTACCGTAGATTCCATAAACTGGAATATAACCCGAATGCTCTTTTCGCCACCCGACAGCATCGGCCATCAATATCCTACAGAAATGACTTTACTACAAGGCAACAAACATCGTAACATGATTGACACGGTCAGTTATACGAATAATTCATTATTGGAAATAACCCATCAACAAACAAACCAGTCCGCTTTCTCTGAAAATAAGGAATATAATAAGTCTTCATCTATAAGAATCTGGATAATTTTCGGTGTCCTATTTGCCGGAGGTTATGTTTGGTGGAATATTGCTTCTTCCTATAATTTTAATAAATAATAATTAGTATAGAACGCATACAATATAAATCAACTTTGTCTAAATCATCCCATACAAATTGGAGCCGGTTCGGTCATTAATAAACAGTTTGTAGGATGCGGAAATATCTATTTGCAATATACAGTGACAGGGGATGTGCCTTAAATATTAAGTTTAAGCAGATATGTAAATATCTTTAAAGTAGGTTGGAATAGACTGAAATAAGTGATATAAGTTGTAAGTGTTTATAAAAACAAAAGGATTAGAAAACAGTTTCTAATCCTTTTTTATTGGAGGTTCCTGGCGGATTTTAAACCACCAATATAATCTCTTTATTTCCAATTGATTAGAGCTCTCTTGGCTTCACTACTGTAAAACAATTGTAAAACAAATATTCTGTTTAAATCGTTTATTAATAGTCACAAAGATAAACTGATAATTTTAATTTGCAAAGAAAAAAAATGGAAAGATTTATTCTATTTCTTCTTTAAGAGTGCCTCTAAACCATGATAAACAAATGTTTCTGTTAAACAGCTAACTTCGCTTCAACAATCTGCATTAGAAAATCCCTTCAAAATCTTACAAGTTTGTGCTTGGAAAATACTTATTTACCATCTGCCCAACTTCCTTGAGCCATATTTTACGCTGTTCAAGCGAACTGTCTGCTATGATACGGAACATAATACGGTCAAATGTGGTAACCCCGCAAAAATCAAAAATACAGTCTTTCCAAATACGCTGCAAAGGGTCACTAAACACTTCATTCTCTCTTTTTTCAGGAGTATTAGATGTGTTAAAAACAATACCTGTCTTTGCTTTCAATAAGCCAATTGGCAATCCTCCACCATTATCTCCAACTGGAAATGTATATGCCACATTTTCACGTAAAACTCTATCAACCCAACCTTTCAAAATAGCAGGTGGTTGTCCCCACCAATTTGGGTGCACTATTATTATCCCATCCGCTTCTCTTATTTCTCGTTGGTGCAATTCCAATAAAATATCATCGGCTTTGTCACTAACCAACTCCTTGCTAGTTATTACAGGGTTAAAGTTCTCACTACACAAGTCATGGAACATTACTGTATGACCACTTTTTTTAAGGGTATCTATTGCAGTTTGGGCAATAGCTGCATTAAAACTATTCTCATAGGGATGACCTAATATAACAGATATTTTCATTTTGCTTATATTATGTGAATTAGTATATTATAAAAAACATCAAACTTTTATCTTAGCATACTTTGTTCATCAACTGCATATGTTTTAAGATTTCATTCTAGCCTAAGCCATGATAGACAAGTACTTCTGCAAGGCAGTTATCTCCGCTTCAACAACCAGCTTCTGAAAGTCTTCTGTCAAATGCTCTGTGTGCGACTTTTCCAATGCTTTGTAGTAGCAGACTTTAGCATCATTTAATATAGCCGCTTCTTGTAGAGCCTTATGCACTCCTAATAAAATACATCCGTCAATTATCACTTGCCTTTTCTTTTTACAAACACATTCCACTTTCGAGATAAACATATTATAGAGGCACTTTAATATACTGGCATCCTCATATCTTTTTTCGGAAGTAATACCATCTTTAAGCAGTGCTTCAACCTCTACATAAGTATAGGCATTACTTGCTATTTTAGCAGAATAATAACTCCACACTACAGCCAATTTTTGGATTTCATGTGAACGTAAATCTGACAACTTTGCCAAAGGATGATTCAATATGAAATCCACTTTCTTTTGTTGTACTTCATTGAATATCTGTATCATAACGGTCGCCCAGCTTTATAAGATGCCAACAAATAGCTCGGATTTTCATAATACATACTGCTGTTATAGTTATCTATGCTATCAGAAATCCAAGAATTGTACACCTCAATCAGTACATCAATTGCAGGTTTGTTATCGGTATTACAAATATCTGCAATCAATCTATGATAAACTTTTCCCATATCCCAATGAGTAGGAATCCGATATTGGCAAGCTGCTACGTTATCAAAACATCCTGTTTCAATAGAGTGTTTATTGATTAACTCATGTGTTATCTTATCTATATTCTCACTATGATAAACATCTGCCAAGTCATAAAGATGTTCCAGTTCGTCTTTACCAAGAGTATTGACTACAACCTTGCGTTCATTCTTTGTTTGGCGGGCAATATAATCAATCAGGCTGCAAACAAAGAAAAGGTCGTTTTGCTTTTTATCTTCCCGTCCGTTCATTCTTTACCTCCTCGCTTCTTTTAAAAGTTAAACACTCTAACGCTTGCTGAGTACAAAAGTTAATCTGATGAGTAGGATATTTGAATTTTGCCAGTACCCAAAATTGTTCTTTTGTCAATACTCCATTTATATAGTCGGAAATGTAGTTGTAGATTTGGTCGTCTGCCATTGCGCCAATAACTATATCATAGTCATGCTTTATGCCATTCCGACAATTCACGATAAAATCCAACCATTCCTCTGTCATTTCCTTAAAATAAAGAACCTTTAAGGCTGGATTTTCTTTATAGTCATAAGTACTGATTATAGGAGTAGGATAGCGTTTTGACCATCGGGCAGCTTGTTCCTTGATTTCTGTACAATAAAAACCATTGCCGAAGTCTTTGGCAAATTCTCCTTCTATTATTCGAGGAGTTTCTACAGATTGGTATCCTCCGTGATATATTGTCATAATGGTTAGATTTTATTGTTCCCTATAATGCTCTTAGCCTCATAATGCTTAACCCTGCCTTTCAGTTCATCAATATCCTTCTTAATAGAATCAGTAACAGGAATATTGTGCTTATCCAAAAAAGACATAAGTTTCTGTAATTCTTCCTGTACTTCCATCTTTCGGATGCCATAGTAGTAGGTAGATGTAAAGTCGAACTCGTCTTTTGTCATTAATAATCTTGCGACATCTTTAGAGGTAGTTTTATCAGTAACTTCAATCTCTGATTCCAATAGAGAAGAAATGTATTTTAAATCTGACGCATCAGGACTATACTGTTTCTTTAGTACATCAAAGTATGAATTAAACATTTGTTCTTCAGCATCCCATTCGAGCTTTACCATCGCAAAGCCATGAATTGAATAGGCAATTACCTTTTTAATGAGTCCTTCTAACTCTTCCTTGTTGATAGAAATACAATTAGAGGTATCGGCAGAGTAGTTATCGAAGAAATAGGCAGGTTCTATATTAAAGTATTGAGCCATAGTTAGCAGCGTGTCTGTCTTGGTAGAGTTCGCTTTGATGATTTTGTGCAAACTCTGCTCTGTCATACCCAGTTCAACGGCTGCCTGTTTCATTGTTACGTTTTTCTTTTCGCACAACTCTTTTATTCTTTCAAGATGAACCATAAGATTGTATTTAAAAGTTAAATGCTAAATAAATAGTTTAGCTTCAACTGTATTCTTTCTATATTTGCAACCACGAAGATAAGAAATAAAATTTAGTTCTAACTATCTATCGTGTCTGCCTTCTGATAAACTTCACTGATGGCTTTGTTGTAGTAATAACAACGAGGTTCAGAACCACGTACCGTATTCGATACCTTGTTCCAATGTTTGGGGTAAACTGCTATGTTCATACTGATTAGAGTAGAACGACGATAAGCAGTGTAACGCAGACAAACCATTTGTTTGCCTTCTTTGGTTGCATAATCCTTGCGCAACTCAATCTAAATCGTAGCTTTCATTACAATTCTGGGCTGTTTTACTGTAAAACAATTGTAAAACAAAAGCTGAAAACTATGAAATTTCTTCTTCCAATCCTTCCATCACAGAGGATGTAAGTACTTAAAAAAAACAGAAGGATTAGAAATTTTCTTTCTAATCCTTTCTTGCTATTGGAGGTTCCTGGCGGATTCGAACCGCCGTACATGGTTTTGCAGACCACTGACTAAGCCACTCATCCAAGGAACCGGACTTTGTTTTGCAAATATTGATAAGTATCTCTTTGGAGGTTCCTGGCGGATTCGAACCGCCGTACACGGTTTTGCAGACCGCTGACTAAGCCACTCATCCAAGGAACCGTTTGTCTCAAATGACGTATTATCGTTTTTGCGAGTGCAAAGAAAGGCATTATGTTTGGAATATGCAAATCTTTTTCATTCTTTTTGCAGGCGTTGATAGTTGCAGAACTAAGGAAAAAGAAGTTACTTTGTCTCCTGTTAGTATAAATATAAAGGAATGAATTATATAGAAACGGAAATACCCGGTGTCTGGATCATTGAACCAAAAGTGTTTAATGATGCGAGGGGATATTTTATGGAAGCTTATAAGCAGGCTGAGTTTGAACAACACATTGGTAAGATAAATTTTATACAGGACAATGAATCCTGTTCTTCCAAGGGAGTACTTAGAGGTTTACACTACCAACTGGCCCCTTATTCGCAATCGAAACTGGTAAGGGTGATAACAGGACGAGTACTGGATGTGGCTGTCGATCTTCGTGCCGGTTCTCCGACATTCGGTAAGTATGTAGCTGTGGAACTTTCAGCAGAGAACAAACGCCAGTTTTTTATTCCACAAGGATTTGCACATGGATTTCATGTGTTGAGCGAAGAAGCAATCTTTACCTATAAGGTCGATAATCCTTATATGCCTACCCATGAAAGAGGCCTGCGATTTAACGATCCTGGGATTGGTGTAGACTGGGGGATCACAAATATAGATGCTGTGAATTTATCAGAGAAAGATACAAAAGCCCCACTATTGAGTGAGGCGGAATATAATTTTACATTTAAATAATACGGACGATGAAGACTTATCTGGTTACCGGTGCAGCCGGTTTTATTGGCGCTAACTTTATCAAATATATGCTAGCGGAACATCAGGATATAAAAATCGTGGTTCTCGACCTGTTGACTTATGCAGGTAATCTGGGTACGATTGCGGAAGATATCGATGGCAAACGTTGCGAATTTGTAAAAGGAGATATCTGTGACCGTGTACTGGCTGATGAACTTTTTGCAAAGTATAACTTCGATTATGTGGTTAACTTTGCCGCAGAGAGCCATGTGGACCGTAGTATTGAAAATCCGCAGTTGTTCCTCGTAACAAACATATTGGGTACACAGAATTTGCTCGATGCTGCCCGCAGAGCCTGGGTGACAGGAAAAGACGAAACCGGCTATCCTCAATGGCGGGAAGGTGTCCGTTTCCATCAGGTATCGACCGATGAGGTGTACGGCAGTCTGGGAGCAGAGGGGTATTTCCACGAAACAACCCCGTTGGACCCGAGAAGTCCGTATAGTGCTTCCAAGACCAGTGCCGACTTGTTTGTGAAAGCCTATTCCGATACCTATAAAATGCCCGTAAGTATCACCCGTTGTTCAAATAATTATGGCCCTTATCATTTTCCGGAGAAGCTGATCCCACTGATCATCAAGAATATCCTGGAGGGTAAATCCCTGCCGGTGTATGGTGACGGAACGAATGTTAGAGATTGGCTGTATGTAGAAGACCATTGCAAGGCTATCGATGCCGTTATTCATCGTGGACGGGTAGGCGAGGTATATAATGTAGGCGGTCATAACGAAAAACAGAATATTGAAATCGTTAAACTGACCATCAATACAATCCACCGGTTAATGACCGAGCAACCCGAGTACCGCCAGATGCTCAAGAAGAAGGAGATTGGTCCGGATGGACAGATTTCGATCGACTGGATTAACGACAGCCTGATCACTTTCGTGAAAGACCGTCTCGGACACGACCAGCGCTATGCCATCGACCCGACAAAAATATCCGAGGAACTGGGATGGACACCTGAAACCAGCTTTGAGGTAGGTATCGTAAAAACGATCCGCTGGTATTTGGAAAATCAACAGTGGGTGGAAGATATCACAGGTGGCGACTATATGAAATATTACGACCGGATGTATTCCGGCCGTTGATTATAAGACACCGGTATCTTCCGTAGCCGGTGTCGGTATATGATTTGAAGAGAGACTGCCCACCAATTCGGGGGCAGTCTCTTTTATTTGCTTACGTATTGATTCCCGTATCTCTTTCCGGATATTTGTGCGCGTGCTATCCAGTTCGGCTTCTTTGGCCGGCTTGAAGATATCTTTATAGCGGCATTTCACGATCTTGTATTTGAAATTATCCAGATTGCCGGTAATATCTATCCCCAACTTGAATGGAACGGGTGATTTCAATACCGAGAGGTGATAGTTGAATGTCATATCGAGATTGTGCGTACCTCCGACAGCCACTTTATAACGGTCCATTTCGACAAGGAAGGGGAATACCTCTATTTTATTGTCCTTGATGGCCAGGTCGACCGAAATGCTATCTATCACATTCCGTTTTTTATTCTTGAACATAAGCGTTTTCGATATTTCGGTAAAAGTCTCGCCATCCAGCAATACCATGTTTTCACCATGCAGGTAACAGGCCGAATGCAGAGACGGGAGTTCGAGCGACATCGTGGAGTCCATCTTACAAGTTGCCGTGATCTGGCAATCCACTACTCCTTCAAATGAACGTAACATAGGTACCAGAGTGTCGATCGCAGGATACAGGCTGATTAGTTTCTCTACCATTACATCTTCCATATCGAGATCGAAGCCGGCAGATGCCCCTCGGCTATCTTTTGCCGTATAGAACATCGTCATATTTCCACGGCCGATGTTTGAGTTCATCGCGAGGTTGCTCAGGTTGACGCTTTGGTTGCGGATAATAATTTCACCTTCTACATTACTCAGTTCGGCATCTTTGAAGTCTATCTTTTTCGCATTGGTATGAAGTGTCATATCCAGATTGGCCGGGATAACGAATACCTGATCGGTCGTGTCGAGTGAGGCGACGGAAATAGCGTCCTGTAAGGTATGGGTATCCAGGGTTGCCAGGCTTTCCGTATCTATACCGGTATGGCCTGCGGACTCTTGTAATTCGGCATATTGCATGCCTGAGTTTATTGCTTTTATCAATTGGTTGCAATCGATATAATCGGAGGTAAGGGAGAAGTTTCCTCTCAACTTGCCTCCCCGCAACATAGCCTGACGGATGCTTTTGATTTCTCCGTTCAGCATGAAGTCGCTTTTACCCAGATGCAGGCGAGCATCGGTGAGGGTGATATCGTTTGTGTTAAATTTCAATGTTGTCTGATCGATTTTCATCGGGATAGGCATTATCCGGCTGAACCCACGCATCTGTTTGAACGAGAGGCTGCCCCGCACTTCCCACTGTCGTAATAGTTGGGAGGTGACGTCGGTGGAGTCTATTTGAACCTGATTGCCTGTTGTCCTTGTGCGACGTGGCCGTTTTGCTGAGTTGGTACGGACTGTGTCTGTCCGGGCAAGCCATCGCTGACGCATCGCATCACGGTAAGGCAGGGCTTCCAGATTAAATGTATTTTCCGAGAGTATCATCCCGGTACGCATGGGGATAATAAAATAACGTAGCGTGTCGACGGAGATCGTAGCCCCGAGCGTCGGTATCCGTTTGTCGGAAACCGACGATTTGATCCCCCCTTTCAGTACAGTTTTTCCGGCTACCAGTAATACGGAGTCCGGCAGGCGGGTACGCAGGTAGTCGAATCTGATTTGGCCTGTCATCGGGATAACGGCTGTTGTATCTATTACAGGAGACGTTTTTGCCTGTATAGCCAGCTTACTTATGTTGGTGTTTATGGCGTCTTGATATTTCATGTTCAGACTATCTACTGACATCGACATACTCAATAAATCTTTGTTGTCCAGATACGAACTGCTCAATCCTGTCGAGTCCACAGAGAAATGTGCTTTGGTAATAAATACATCCATCCCAAGCGGCAAGCTGTAAGCTTTCAGCGTGTCGATATTCAAGAGGCCGGAGGCATGAACCTTTCCGTACTGGCTATTTAGCAGGTCGTCTATATTAAAAGAGGCGGAGAGATCAGCGTCCATCACCCCCTGCAGGAACAAGGTATCCGGATTAATGAACTCTTTTGCCAGACGGGTAAAGTCTATTTTCCCTTTTATGTTTGTATCCACATTCGGTGAGGTTAGCAGATTGGTGACTTTGCCCTGCATATCGAGGGAGGTGGTCATTCCTTTCAGGGTCAGTTGTTCGAGGGATAGGAATGAGGAGTCGGGATACATGCCGTTCAGATGCAGGTCCATATCCATTTGCAGGGTATCGATTCCTTGTTTGACCCCCTTCATATGATAAGAACCGTTCTCTATCTTGCAACACAGGTTGACGGACGGCACGATACTGTCGCCCAGGAAACCATGTATATTCCCTTCCATGATAATAGAACCTTTCGCAACAGTCTTATCCCGGTTCTGGAAATAAGCGTCCGGTATGAAATGAAGCAGGTCATTCATGTCGGATATCTTAAGCCCGACTTCCATATCGATACGTGTCTGTTTCAGGAAAGGCAGGCTGCTGACGGAACCGTCGGCGGTGAAAGGAAGGTTGTTTACCAGTAATTCAGCATTGTTCAGTGTCACGGTGTTGTAGTTATCCGAGAGCAGGAGTTGGCTTTTCAGTTTCAGGGCCAGCTTGTTTGCGAGTGTATAAGTCGGGCTGCTGAAGAGAATGGAGGTACAGCCTGTTTCGACATCCAGCTTATTACCTCCGGTAGTCAGTGAGCCATCGAGACTGAGGAAGAAACCGTTTATCTCGGCAAACAGGTCGCCCTGGCGGTCGTCGTAAGTGAAGCGGCCGTTGGTAATGCGTACTTTCTGCAAGTCGATGGGAGGCAAGGGTTTCTTGTCGGTTGCGGCAGAGTCGGGTTCGCTTGAATAGATATCCCAGTTGGCGGAACCTTTCTTGTTGACGTAGCCGTAAAAACGGGGTTCTTCTATATTTACTTCACCGATCGTAATCTTACCACCGAACAGGTAGTCGGTTGGACGGAACGAGATCACTGCCTGTTTGAATGCCAGTAGCGAGTCGGACGGGATAGCCAGTTCTTCGGCATGTACCGTCGAGTCTTCGGCGGCGTGTGATATCAGGCGCCCGTTGACCAGTTTGATCCCCAGATGCGGATAGGTCTCGAAGTAGGTCAATTCGATCCGTTCGCAATCGAGGTGCGCATCAAGGAATTTATTAGTTTGCTCGATAACGAGTGGAGTCAGTTTTTCGGGAGGTAGTACTCCCCAGTTAAGAATACTGAAACCGATGCCCGGTAGGATAAAGAACAGGGTTACGGCAATGGATACGATGATTGTAATAACTTTTTTATTGATCCTCATAATGTCTTCATGTTACGGTCATACAAAAGTATGTAAATAAACTCATATCTTTGTTCCCGATAAGTTTATTTCTAAATAATAAGGAATATGGATTTTCGTCTGAAGGTATTTTACAGTGTAGCGACGAACCTAAGCTTTACGAAGGCTTCAAAGGAGTTGTTTATCAGCCAGCCTGCTATCAGCAAGCATATTCATGAGCTGGAGGTGCAGTATAAGACACCGCTTTTCGACCGTACCGGCGGCCGTATCGTGCTGACAACTGCGGGAGAGTTGCTCCTGTCGCATACCAATAACCTGCTGACGGCTTACCGGCAACTGGATTTCGAAATGAACCTGCTGACCGATAACGTCTGTGGCGAACTGCGTCTCGGTGCCAGTACGACGATTGCGCAGTATGTCCTGCCGCCTATCCTTTCTTCTTTTGTTACCAAGTTTCCAGATATCCGCGTCTCCCTGCTCAACGGCAACAGCCACGATATCGAGAAAGCCCTGCGCGAAGGAAAGATCACGCTCGGACTAGTAGAGGGTAATGCCCGCTAGAGCTCCTTACATTACACCCCTTTTATGAAGGATGAACTGGTATTGTTGACCCATACCGGTAGCAAGCTGGCCCATTACGATGAACTGACGCTCGAACAATTATGTACCCTTCCGTTGATACTGCGCGAAAACGGTTCGGGGACATTGGAGGTGCTCGAGTCGGCATTGGCCGAACATCAGATCAAACTGTCGCAACTGAAAGTGTTGATGCAGTTGGGAAGTACGGAGAGTATCAAATTATTTCTGGAAAATTCGGATGCTTTGGCTATCGTTTCGGTGCGTGCCGTTACCCGCGAGTTGACATCGGGGATATTGAAGGTGATCGATATATCCGACTTTACGGCTGAACGAATGTTTTCTTTTGTGCAACTGCAAGGGCAGAGTGGGGGATTGGAAGAGAGTTTTATACGATATATGCAAGCTTATAAATAACCCATAACCTCAGGTTATCTGCTATTCCTTATAGTAATTGGGAGCGCTTGCTTTTTAATTTTACCTTTGCGCCGTCAAAAGAGAAGATAACTAAATGAAATTATAGTAATGAATACAATCGAGCAAGTTTTAACGAAGTACAACAAACCCCTTTTTATTCTCCTTTTCGCTATTTGTCTATTCCCTTTTATTTCGCCCGCAATAGCCCTGTTTCTGGGGCTTGCACTCGGGATGACAGCCGGGCAGCCTTTTCCTAAGTTTAGTAAGAAGACATCCAAATATCTGTTACAGTTTTCGGTCGTTGGGCTCGGGTTCGGTATGAATCTGCATGAGTCGTTGAAGACAGGGAAGGAAGGAATGCTTTTCACCATTGTATCGGTGGCAGCTGTACTGGTGTTGGGTATATATCTGGGCAAACGCCTGATGATGGATAGGAAAACCGCTTATCTGATCTCTGCCGGAACAGCTATTTGTGGCGGTAGCGCCATTGCAGCCGTGGGGCCGGTAGTGAAAGCTAACGATAATGAAATGTCGATGGCACTGGGTACGATCTTTATCCTGAATGCAATTGCGCTGTTTATTTTTCCCCCTATCGGTCATTTACTCAATATGACGCAGGAGCAATTCGGCATGTGGGCGGCTATTGCTATCCACGACACAAGTTCGGTGGTCGGTGCCGGTGCAGCTTATGGCGAGAAAGCGCTTGAAATCGCTACGATGGTTAAGTTGACACGTGCTTTGTGGATTATTCCGATTACGATCGTCACCATGTTCCTTTTCAAGCAAAAAGGTGGTAAGATCGCTATCCCCTGGTTCATCTTCTTTTTCATTCTGGCAATGGTTGCCAACACCTTTTTAACGATTCCCGAAACTGTGACAGGTTCGTTGGTTTGGTTGGCAAAGAAGGGATTGACCGTCACTCTCTTCCTGATCGGAGCCGGATTATCAAGAAAAGTAATCAAACAGGTGGGTGTCCGTCCGATGGTACAAGGGGTGGTGCTCTGGGTTTTCATTGGTTTAATTAGCTTAGGAGTTATATTATTAGTTTAATTTCTTATCTTTGCGGTTTCTAAGCGAATAAGAAGATGGCTTCAAAAGTAACAAAAGGCATTATAATTACATTCTGGGTACTGTTTGCGGCAGCAGTAGGGACTGTATTCCTGATATTTACCGCAATAGCGAATGGCTCTATCGGATATATGCCGCCGGTGGAACAGCTCGAAAATCCTATTGACAAATATGCATCCCAAATCATTTCTGCTGATGGAAAGACATTGGGGAGTTATGCACATAGTAAGGACAACCGTATATTTGTGAACTACGAAGACCTTTCACCTGATTTGGTGAAGGCACTGATCGCAACCGAAGATATCCGTTTCGCCGAGCATAGCGGTATCGATGCGCAGGGATTGTTCCGTGCCGTCGTTAAGCGTGGTATCCTGATGCAGAAGAGCGGAGGTGGTGGTAGTACCATTACCCAGCAGTTGGCTAAACAGTTGTTTTCGCCAAGTGCCGATAACTTTATGGAACGTCTTTTCCAGAAGCCGATCGAGTGGGTGATTGCCGCCCAGTTGGAACGTTATTATACGAAGGAAGAGATCATCAACATGTATCTGAATAAGTTCGACTTCCTGTATAATGCCGTAGGTATTCAGTCGGCTGCCCGTGTTTATTTCGGTACGACTCCCAAGAATCTGAAGATAGAAGAAGCTGCCACGCTGGTGGGAATGTGTAAGAACCCTTCTTACTTTAATCCGGTACGCCAGAATGAACGTACCCGTGGCCGTCGTAATACGGTGCTCGAACAGATGCAGAAGGCCGGTTACATCTCCCGTGCCGATTGCGACTCGCTGAAAGCGTTGCCGCTGACTGTCCGTTTCAGCCGTATGGACCATAAGGAAGGCTTGGCTCCCTATTTCCGTGAATATCTTCGCCTGACGCTGACGGCTAAGAAACCGGACCGTAAACGTTATGCCTCCTGGCAAGGTCAGAAGTTCTCTGAAGATTCGCTGGCCTGGGAAACCAATCCTCTGTACGGTTGGTGTAATAAGAATAAGAAAGCCGATGGTGAGTTCTACAACCTTTATACCGACGGTCTGAAAATATATACGACTATCGACTCGCGTATGCAGAAGTATGCAGAAGATGCGGTTCGCGAACATATCGGAAAGGAATTACAACCTGCTTTTTTCCGTGAGAAGAAAGGACGCAGTTACGCTCCGTTTTCCCGTGATGTGTCGGTCGGACAGGTAGATACGATGATCATGCGTGCGATGCACCAGACTGACCGTTACCGTAGCATGAAGAGTAGTGGAATGAACGAAGCCGATATGCGTAAAGAGTTCCAGAAACCGGTGGAAATGCGTGTATTCAGTTGGAATGGGCCGATCGACACTATTATGTCGCCGTGGGATTCTATTCGTTATCATAAGAGTTTCCTGCGTACGGCCTTCATGTCGATGGACCCGCGTACGGGACATGTGAAGGCTTATGTAGGAGGTATCGATTATAATGATTTCCAGTATGATATGATCAATGGCGGACGTCGCCAGGTGGGGTCTACCATCAAGCCTTTCCTTTATTCATTGGCGATGATCGAAGGTATCAGTCCTTGTGAGGAAATGCTTCACGTGCAGCAACAACTGACCGACGAGAACGGCATCCTTTGGTCGCCGCGTAATGCCGGAGCCAAGCGGGTGGGTGAAATGGTGACTATCCAGTGGGGATTGCAGAATTCGTCCAACTGGGTGACTGCTTATCTGATGAAGCAACTTTCTCCTTATACCTTTGTCCGCCTGTTACATTCGTTCGGGCTGAAAGGGAATATCGATCCTGTTATTTCCGTATCGCTCGGTACACCGGATGTGTCGGTGGGCGAAATGGTGGCTGCTTATACGGTGTTTGCTAATAAAGGTATTCGTGTGGAGCCGCTTTATGTAACCCGTATCGAAGACTCGTATGGGAATACGATAGCCAGCTTTAATTCGCAAATGAACGAAGTTTTGCCGGAAGATGCTTCCTATAAGATGCTGTATATGCTGCGGAGTGTGATCGACGGTGGAACTGGTGGACGTGTCCGTTTCCGGTATGGTATAAAGGCGCCTATGGGAGGTAAGACAGGTACGACCCAGAATAACTCCGACGGATGGTTTATGGGATTCACGCCGAGCCTGGTGTCAGGTTGTTGGGTAGGAGGCGAGGATCGTTCGATCCACTTCGACCGTCTGCAGGAAGGGCAGGGAGCCAGTATGGCTTTGCCTATCTACGGCTTATTTATGCAGAAGGTGTATGCCGACAAGACCCTCGGCTATTCGGAGGATGACGATTTCGATGTTCCGGAACAATATGCAAATCCTTGCAAGACAACGACGGAGGAAGAGCGGAGGCATATACCGACCGATGTCGGAGGTATCGACAAGATGTTCGAATAACAGACTAAATTAACATACCCGCGACTCCCGCAAATCTAAGAAAATAACTAGATTTGCGGGAGTTGTTATTTTATAAAATACTGAACTTATTCCAGATTGTGTGGTTTAATTAGTAATAAAGTGATATGATATGAATTTCAGACATAAATATGTGCTGGCTATAGACCAGGGTACAACAACTTCCCGGGCCGTTCTGTTTAATCGCCAGGGAGAGATTATTACCTTCTCCCAAAAACCGTTCCAACAGTATTTTCCTAAACCGGGTTGGGTAGAGCACGATCCGAATGAGATATGGTATACGCAATCTACCGCTATCAAGGAAGCGATGGCGAAGGCTGATGTGACGGATACGCATATTGCTTGTATCGGCATTGCCAACCAGCGGGAGACAACGATCGTATGGGACCGCGAAACAGGTTTCCCCGTTTACAATGCTATCGTATGGCAGGATCGACGTACGGCCGATTACTGCGAGGAACTGAAGGCTGAAGGGTATGCCGATTACATACAGCAAAAGACCGGACTGGTGATCGATGCTTATTTCTCCGCTACCAAAGTAAAATGGATACTGGATCATGTCAAAGGTGTCCGTGAACGCGCTGAACGAGGGGAACTTTGTTTTGGTACCGTCGACTCCTGGTTGATCTGGAAGCTGACACGCGGTAGTCAGTTTATTACCGATATTACTAATGCTTCCCGTACGATGCTTTTTAATATAAATACATTGCAGTGGGATCAGGAGTTACTGGATCTTTTTACTATTCCGGCTTCCATGATGCCGGAGGTGAAGAGTAGCAGTGAAGTTTATTGTGAAACATCTACTCCCATATTTAAGGCGGGTATTCCTGTTTCCGGGATGGCGGGAGATCAGCAGGCAGCCTTATTCGGACAGCTCTGCCTGGAAGAGGGCATGATGAAGACAACCTACGGAACAGGTTGCTTTATGATCGTGAATACCGGAGATAAACCGGTATTCTCACAAAATAACCTGTTGACAACAATTGCCTGGAAGCTGGGTGACCGGGTTACTTATGCGCTTGAAGGCAGTGTCTTTGTGGGGGGTGCTGTTATCCAATGGTTGCGTGACGGTATCGGGTTGATCCCGAATGCTCCGGTGACGGAACAGATGGCGAAATCGGTGCCGGATAACGGCGGAGTTTATTTTGTGCCGGCCCTGACAGGACTGGGGGCTCCTTACTGGGATCAGTATGCCCGCGGAGCCATTATCGGTATTACCCGTGGTACGACGGCTGCCCATCTGACGCGTGCTGCTCTGGAAGGGATCTGCTATCAGGTGTACGATGTCCTGATGGCTATGGAGAATGATATCCACGCCAAACCGAAGGAAATTCGTGTGGACGGTGGGGCTATTGCCAATAATTTCCTGATGCAGTTCCAGTCCGATATCTGCCGGTGTCCGGTGGTTCGTCCCAGAATACTCGAGACGACGGCACTGGGAGCTGCTTATCTGGCCGGTCTGGCTGTGAATTACTGGAAAGATATGGATGAGCTGAAAGAACAATGGTCGCTGGATACCATATTCACGGCTAAGATGAAACCGGAGACAGCGCTGGCATTGCTTACTGACTGGCATAAGGCAGTGGGCCGTACAATGAATTGGGCTATGGATAGTGAAATCTGATATTATATTTAATTGGTTCTTGCGTTAATTTTGCGCTTGAATAATATAGTTTCTGTATAAATCCTTATATTTGCTCATTATCAATTTAAAGAATGAATTAATGAATATCTTTGATCCCTGACATCAATAAATTAAATCAACTCCCGTATAACTCTTATCACCTCCGGAATGGAAGCCTCTACTTTCGGAGTCAGTTCCATATTTACCTCATTCAGGTTGGCTGCGGAGACCACGATCAAGTGTACTTCGGGAAGGTCATCGGTCAGGATCATGGTTTCGATCATGTCACGCAGGCCGATTTCGTGAGCACTCATCAAGGGAGGGTAGTCACTGGCGTATTGGGGACGGATCAGGCGGACGGTTCCCGGCGGGTTACTGTCGAGGGTGGCATCTACCATGATGATATGATCGTAGCCCGTCAACCAACTGATCAGATGAAGGCCTCCCGTTCCGCCATCCATTAGGGTGACGTGGGCGGGAAGCGTTTCTTTTTCCAGGGCCTGTATCACGTGGATACCGACTCCTTCGTCTTTCAGCAACAAGTTGCCGACACCTAATATAAGAGTTTTCTTTTCCATTCTGTCGTTGTTAATAGCACTACTATGTCATTGTAAGTAGCACTATTGTGCTGATATAAGTAACACTACTGTACTACTATTGGCAACACAGTAGTGTTATTGGAGTTACTTTATAGTGCTGAGCTATTCATGTTTCTTCGCAATCTTTGTAATGGTTTCGGCTGTCTCCGTAATCTCTTCCTTGTCGGCGATATCTTCTTCGATAAACTTCCAACCTCCAATGATGGAGGAGGTTTCACCGCGCTGTTCGATATAATCGTGGTAGAATACCAGATAGATATGCACGATAGCGAAGAGGATAAAGAACCACATCAGGAAGTGATGGATCTGCCGGGCCATCAGGTCGCCACCCATCAACGGAATTGTCCAGGCGAACAATTGCGGGAAGAAGGACTGGCTCATTTTGGCATATAGTCCGAAACCTGTAATACTTTGCAACAGGAAAGCCCAGAACGTACCGAAATAGATCAGGCTGGCCAATGCATTATGTCCGATACTTTCGACCGGTTTGTTCTTTATCATCAGAATGTCCACCTTTATTACTTCCAGCACTTCCTGCCACTGTGACTTCTTTAGTGGAATGAAGTTTGTCCACCGGGCAAAGCGGTTTCCTACAAATCCCCAGTAGAGGCGGAATACAAAGTTGAAGAAAAATACGAATGCCGCTATAAAATGGATGAAACGGACTATGCCAAACCAATAGCTGAAATAGGCTTCCGATGCATTCAGTATGGCTGGCGGATCAGCAATAATAAATCCGGTGATGCACAGTATGACGATACACAAGGCATTCACCCAATGGTAGATACGTACAGGAAGTTCCCATACATATACTTCAGTAAGACGTTTCTTGCGACTTTTCATAGCAATACCATTTAAAACGTATCCATTTGATGTACATACTTCCCTTCTTCGTCATACAGGTGCACGGCACAAGCCAGGCAGGGGTCGAAAGAATGGATCGTCCGTAGAATTTCGAGCGGCTGATTGGCATCGTGTATCGGTGTGCCGATCAAGGCCGATTCGTAGGGGGAGAGGTTACCGTTTTCATCCCTTGGCGAGGCGTTCCAGGTGGTAGGAACTACCATCTGGTAGTTTTTCACCCGGTTGTTTTCGATCACGATGAAGTGGGCGAGGGCTCCGCGAGGGGCTTCGGTCAGTCCGACGCCTTGTGCTTTCTTCGGCCAGTTCTCGTTTTCCCACATCACAGGGTTTGCCATGCGTGAGTCCCCGTTTTCCAGATTCCTCATCAGTTGGTCGAAAAATTCGAGTGCCCATCCGGCTACCAGTTGCGTTTCGATACCACGGGCAGCCGTGCGTCCTAGGGTGGAGAAGAGGGCTTCGGGCGGTAGGTTGAGTGCTTTCAGCACATTGTCGACAGCCGATTTCTGAGGTTCTTTGCCTGCGGCATAGGATACGATCAGACGGGCTAACGGACCTACTTCCATAGCATGTCCTTTCCAGCGCGGGGTTTTGATCCAGCTGTATTTATCTTCTACATCCAGGTGTTTGTAGGGAGGTTTCGGGCCGGTATAGTCCAGATTGGTTTCTCCATCGTAAGGGTGCAGGCCGGCTTTATCACCTTCCGTGTATTTATACCAGGAATGATAGATGTATTCTTTTATTTCTTCGGATGAATTGGCATCTACCGGATGTACTTTGCTGAGGTCGCGATCCAGAACGATACCGCGAGGACTCATGAAGTCTTCGATGCCGGCATATCCATGGAGGGGAAAGTCTCCGTACGACAGGTAGTTGCTAACGCCGCCGCCTATCTTGCTCCATTCGTCTTTGTAGACTTCAGCGATCATCAGCAGGTCAGGAATATACACCTGGTCGATAAAGTCTTTTCCTTCCTGTAATTTCTGTTTTACCAGTGCCAGGCGTTCCGCATTGATCGAGTTGGCCTCATTCAGGTCGATGCTGCATGGCATACCGCCGACAAGGAAGTTCGGATGCGGGTTCTTTCCGCCAAAGACTGCATGTACCTTGACGATCTCCTTCTGCCATTCCAGGGCTTCGAGATAATGAACCGTGGCTATCAGATTCTGCTCAGGTGTCAGTTTGTAGGCAGGATGTCCCCAGTAACCGTTGGCGAAGATACCCAGTTGTCCGCTGGCAACGAACTTTTTCAGGCGGTCTTGTGTCGCTTTGAAATAGCCTTCCGTATTCTTGGCCCACGGCGAGAGTTGCTGGGCAAGGAGGGCGGCTTTCTTCGGGTCGGCTTTCAGGCCGGACACGATATCCACCCAGTCCAGCGCATGCAATTGGTAGAAGTGTACTGTATGGTCGTGCATGTAAAGTACCGCTTCCATTATATTGCGTACCATTTCGGCATTGGGGGGAATGGTGATATCCAGTGCATTTTCTACTGCACGGACGGAGCAGAGAGAATGGATAGAGGTACATACACCACAGACACGTCCCACGAATACCCAAGCATCACGCGGGTCACGGTCGCGTACTATATTTTCTATTCCGCGTACCATCGTACCGGAACTGTAAGCATCTTTAATCTTGCCGCCTTCGATGGCTGCTTCTACCCGCAGATGGCCTTCGATACGGGTGATAGGGTCTATAACGATTCTTTCAGACATGGTAATACGAATTTAGATGTTAGATTTACTTTCCGGTTCTTCATTATCGATCAATTCCTTCTTCCGGATATTGGTGGCAACGGCATGGACGGCGATACCGGCAGCTGTTGCAGTCCCTAAGGCAAGGCCGATCTGGTCGGCCGTCGCTTCGATGCCGAAGCCGTGAACGTCGGGCATCCGTTTATAGAACGGGCTGTTATCCCAGAAATTCTCTTCGCTGCATCCCAGGCAGGGGTGACCGCTTTGGATCGGGTAACTTGTCCCTTCGTTCCATTTGATGATACCGCACGAGTTGTAGGTACTCGGCCCTTTACACCCCACTTTGTAGAGACAATAACCTTTCTTGGCATTCTCATCGTCGAAACTTTCAACGAACAGACCGGCATCGAAGTTGGCACGGCGATAACAGGTGTCGTGAACGCGGCGTGAATAGAACATCTTCGGACGTCCCAGACCGTCGAGTTGCGGCATGCGTTCGAATGTAAGCATATAGATAATGACGCCGGCCATCACATCGGCGATAGGAGGACAGCCTTGTACATTAATAATAGGTTTCCCTTTTATTACTTTATGGATCGCTTTGGCTCCTGTCGGATTCGGGTTGGCAGCCTGTACGCAGCCGGCACAGGCACAGTTTCCCCAGGCAATAATCGCCTTGGCACCTTCTGCTGCCTCCTGCGTGATCTGCAAGGCACTTTTACCGCCTACACAACAATAACCTTCGTCTTTTGTCGGGATCGATCCTTCAATCATAAGCAGGTATTCGCCATGATATTTCTTCATGGTTTCCTCCTTGGCCGCTTCGGCTTGTTCGCCGGCGGCAGCCATCAGTGTTTCTGTATAATCGAGTGAGATCTTATCGAGTAGGAGAGTTGCCACGATCGGATGAGCGGCGCGGATGAATGATTCTGTACAGCAGGTACATTCCTGCAGGTGGAGCCAGATAACCGGCAGACGTGGCTTTGTCTCCAGTGCGTTAACAACCTGTGCAACGCCGGATGCTTCCAATCCCATAAGGGCGGCCATGGTAGTGCAGAATTTCAGGAAATCCCTTCGGGAGATACCTTTCTGTCGGCACTCCTCGTAGACGGTCGGTCTTTTTTCTTCCATATCTTAGTCATTTATTGGTTTGCTTTAGCAAATACGTGGTAATTGTTCGCCACTCAGCATATCGACAATGCGATAATTACCGTATAGTGTTTGCATCTTTACGATCGCGTTTCCTTTTACGGTTACACGACCGATAATCGTTGCATCCTTTCCTTCCGGGAAGCTGTTCATGATCGCAAGTGCTTCCTGTGCCCGGGCTTCCGGCAGGATAACTAATACCAGTCCTTCGTTGGCTACGTAAAGCGGATCGAGTCCCAGCATCTCCGAAGCTCCTTTCACGGCATCGGGAATTGGAAGGGCAGCTTCATCCAGTATGATTTCCACGTTGGCTGTTTTTGCTATCTCGTTCAAAGTTCCGCTTACTCCTCCTCGTGTCGGATCACGCAGGACATGGACTTCCTCTATAATTTTTAACAACTGAGAAAGCATATTGTTTAACGAAACTGTATCACTTTTCAGGTTTGTTTCGAATCCGAGGCTTTCGCGAGCGGAAAGAATGGTGATGCCATGTGCTCCGATTGCTCCGCTACAAATGACTACATCACCCGGTTGAACACGATCGGAAGCGATACGGATCCCCTCGGGCACGACTCCGATGCCACTGGTATTGATAAAGAGTTTATCGCATTTACCTCGTTCGACTACTTTGGTATCGCCTGCAACGATTTGTATACCGGCTTTATCGGCAGCACGACGCATGGATTGTACGATGCGTTGCAGGTCGGCCAGCGGTAATCCTTCTTCCAGTATAAATCCGGCAGTCAGATAGAGTGGACGGGCACCGCAACAGGCCAGATCGTTCACCGTCCCGTTCACCGCCAGGTCGCCGATGTCGCCACCGGGAAAGAAGATCGGATCGACAACGAACGAATCGGTCGAACAGGCCATCCGCCCTTCCCGGACAGGAAAGACACAACCGTCATGATCCTGCTCCAACAACGGGTTGCGGAAAGCAGGATAGAATATGTTGCTGATCAACTGATGCGTCATCCGTCCTCCGCCACCGTGTGCCATCAGTACACAATCGGAGTCGTTAAATGGAATCGGACAACTAAAACCTTCATTCTTCATCTTACATATATTTATAGTATGCCGCACAAACTCCTTCGGACGAAACCATCGGGGCCCCTATCGGATGTTCCGGCGAACAGGCTTTTCCGAAGAAAGGACAATCGGACGATTGCTTTATGCCGCGCATGATGTCTCCGGCTATACATCCGGGTGTAATTTCATTTTCTTTCGAATGGAATGGAAATTTCTCCCGGGAGGAATATCTGGCGTACTTTTTCTTTAACTGTAAACCGCTGTTGGGAATAATACCGATACCACGCCATTCCTGGTCACATGGTTCGAGTGTTTCATCCATTAAGGCGCGGGCAACCGGATTCCCTTCTTCTGGGACGACACGCTTGTAGGCATTCTCTACAAAAAAGCTTCCGTTTTCCAGTTGTAGGAGGCAACGGTAGATTCCGTATAATAAATCGACCGGTTCGAAGCCGGTAACGACCATCGGTGTCTTATATTTTTCTGCTAATCGATGATAGGCTGTATTCCCGGTAATGGCACAAACATGGCCGGCTGTCAGGAATCCGTCTACTTTACATTCCGGATCGGAAAGAATCGCTTCCATAGCCGGAGGAACTGTAAACAGAGAGGTGAGGAGCGAAAAGTTCGATAGTTTTCTACGCTGTGCTTCTTTCAGGGCCATCATGTGGACAGGAGCTGTTGTCTCGAAACCGATGGCAAAGAAGATAATTTCCTTATCCGGATTTGCATCTGCCAGTCCGACGGCATCGAGCGGGGAATAAAGCATACGGACATCGGCTCCATGTGCTTTGGCTTGCAGCAGGTCTTCTTTTGTTCCCGGTACACGCATCATATCTCCGAATGAAGCCAGTATGACAGAGGTTTGTTTGGCTAGGTTCAATGCCTGGTCGATCAGGGAAATCGGGGTTACGCAAACCGGACATCCGGGGCCATGAAGCAGTCGGATCTCTTCCGGTAATAATTCCTCCAGTCGGTGACGGGCAATGGCATGTGTCTGTCCACCGCATATCTCCATAATATGCCATGATCGGGTAGTCACTTTCCGGATAGCCCGGAGTAGCGATTGTACTTGTTCGTTGTCTCTGTATTCGTCAACGTATTTCATAAGCGTTCCAGCTTCTTGAGGTCTTCCAGTGTTTCTTCTGCTTCCCGGGCGTCCACTACGGAGATCGCCATACCGGCATGAGCCAGGATATAGTCACCTTCCGATACATCCACCCATTGGATACATATATCCTTCATGATACCGCTGAAATCGACCTTAGCCATTGTCAGCTCAGGTTCGGAGCGGTCTATATTTACTATTTTGCCAGGTATTGCCAGACACATAAACTTATTTGTTTTTTATTAACAACTTCAAAAGTAGGTAATATGTTTTAGAAAAGGTGTGTGAAATGATACATATTATGGGTAAACCTTCTATATTTGTTCGGACAGTTAAAATCATAAAGGGTGAAGATTTCGATATTGACAATCCGTGGATTAGTGCAAGGCGTTGGCTTTCGTCCTTTTATCTATCGTATCGCAAACGAGATGGGGATAAAAGGGGAGGTCGATAACCGGAATAACGGTGTTTGTATACGTGCTGTCCTGACTTCGGAGCAATGTGATCGGTTTATTTCCCGTATAAAAAAGGAACATCCTGTTGTTGCAGTGATCCATTCTATCGAGGTGACAGAAACAGAGGTTGCGGTTGCCGACTATGCCGGTTTTTCCATTACCCCCAGTCATTCGGAATCGGATGAGGTTACGCAGGTGGCTCCGGATATTGCCGTTTGTCGGGAATGCCTGTTTGACAGGGAGGAACAACCCCATCGTTTGCAATATCCTTTTATAAATTGTACGCATTGCGGACCGCGTTTCTCTATTATCCGCGATCTTCCGTACGACCGGAAGCAGACTACGATGTCTGCTTTTACCATGTGTCCTGATTGCAGGGGAGAATACACAACTGTCGACGACAGGCGTTTTCATGCGCAACCCGTTGCTTGCAATCATTGCGGACCATTCTATTATGCTATATATAATAATGTAAGGATAACCGATTATCGGGAACTTCTTCATCTTTCTTGTCGACTGCTTCGTGAAGGGAAAGTAATTGCGGCGAAAGGTATCGGAGGTTATCATCTGATATGTGATGCTGCAAATAAATATGCGGTAACTCGCCTGCGTGAAATAAAACAGCGTGATGGTAAGCCTTTTGCCGTGATGTTTCGTACTGTCGAGCAACTGAAAGAGTATGTCGAGGCCGATCCGGTGGAAGAGGCCTGTTTGATGTCCTGGCGGCGTCCTATCGTTTTATTAAAACAGAAGAAAGCCCTTGCTACGGAGATCAATAGGGATATGAAAACCTTGGGTTGTATGTTGCCGTATATGCCTTTGCATTATGACTGGTTTGCGACACTTGGCATATCTGCATTGGTTATTACCAGTGGCAATCTGAGCGATTACCCGATTGCCATTACTCCTGAAGAGGCTGACGAACAGTTATCAGGAAAAGTATCGTTGTTACTTCATCACAATCGCGATATCCATAATCGGGTCGACGACTCGGTCCTGCAAGTTTGCGGTGGACAACCTTGCCTGATCCGCCGTTCGCGCGGTTATGTCCCGGAGCCATTCTTTGCAGACATGGAGGTGGAAGGAATCCTGGCTTTCGGTGCGGAGAAAGTGAATACATTCGCATTAGGGAAAGGTGATACGATCTTGCAAAGCCAGTATATCGGTGATTTGAAGAACTGGGAAACATTTAGTTTTTATAAGGAATCGTTAGAACGGTTGCAACATCTTTTCCGTTTTATGCCCACCTCTTTAGTGTGTGATTTGCACCCTGATTATTTATCATCACAGGAAGCAGAACGTTTAGCATTGCGGACTGGATTACCTTTGATAAGAGTGCAGCATCATCATGCCCATGCTGTTGCCTGCATGTTGGAGTACGGATTGCATGAACCGGTAATAGCCATAGTACTCGATGGAACCGGATTGGGTGATGATGGAAAAATATGGGGAGGCGAGTTCTTTCTTTGTGACCGTAAGTCGTATCATCGTTTGTCACATTTCGAATATATTCCGTTGCCTGGTGGTGATAAAGCTTCTGTCGAACCCTGGAGAATGGCGGTAGCTTTCTTATGGCATTATTTCAGGGATGCCGTTCGTTTTCCGGATGGGTTTGTTGAACGGATAGGAGAGCAGAAGATTCGGATATTGATGGTTATGATGGAGAAAGGAATAAATACTCCATATACTTCTAGTGCCGGTCGACTTTTTGATGCTGTTGCTTCTTTACTTGGTCTTTGTGATGTATCGTCTCATCAGGCTGAAGCTCCGGTGCGGCTTGAACAAATAGCATCGATTGAACCCGACGACCGTTATCCGGTTATAATAAAAGAAGGTATTATATCTTTCCTCCCGTTGTTTGAGGGAGTATTGAATGATCTGGCCTCGGGAATATCTGTTTGTGATATTTCTGCTCGCTTTCATAATACAATCGCTAAAGTCTTGCTGGAGGAAGTCAAATTTCTTCTAAAGCAAAATGAAGCCAGCCGTGTAGTTATTTCCGGTGGCTGTTTTCAAAATAAAAGGTTGACGGAACAACTACAACGTCTTTTTGCCGAAGCCGGTATACCGTTGTATGTTCCTGGCCGTATACTTTGTAACGATGGGGGAGTAGCATTGGGTCAATTGACAATTGCCGCCTCCCGGAATAAAAAAGAATGATATGCACGAAATGTCTATTGCTCAAAGTATCGTCGAACTTGCCGAAGAGCAGGCGCGCGATCGTGGGGCGTTAGCAGTTGAAGAATTGGAATTGGAGATCGGTCGTCTTGCCGGTGTAGAACTGCAAACACTCGATTTCGCTTTGGAGAGTGCTGTGAAAGGGTCTATGCTTGAACATGCGACGATTGTACGGCATATTATCGATGGTGAAGGGCAATGTGCCGACTGTGGATGTGTATTTCCTATGGACGCTTTATTTGCCTCTTGTCCGGAATGTGGCTCTTTCTGTGTTAAAATCATTAAAGGAAAAGAACTTCGTGTGAAATCGATTGTTATTAAATAATAAATACAAAACGCTTATGTGTGGAACTTGCGGATGCGGAGAGCATCATCATCACGAACACGACCATGGTCATGGCCATGAACACCACCATCATCATCACGATGAAGGTAAGGTTATAACACTTGAACAAGATATTCTTCAGCGCAATAATCTACTGGCTGAACGCAATCGCGGTTATTTTGAAGCAAAAGAAATATTTTGCCTGAACCTGATGAGTTCGCCGGGCTCCGGAAAAACAACCTTACTTGAAGAAACTGTCCGTCGTCTTGTTGGGACTGTTCCTGAAGCACCTTTATCCCCAATACATATATATGTAATTGAAGGAGATCAACAAACCTCCAATGACGCTGACCGTATCGCTGCTCTAAATATCCCTGTTTTCCAGGTGAATACCGGTACGGGGTGTCATTTGGAAGCTGATATGGTAAATCATGCCGTCAAGCACTTAGCGCCGGTAAACGGATCGATACTTTTTGTGGAGAATGTCGGCAATCTGGTTTGTCCTGCTATGTTTGATCTTGGAGAAGCAAAGAAGGTTGTGATCGTGAGTACCACAGAGGGTGATGATAAGCCTTTGAAGTATCCGCATATTTTTGCCGAAGCCGATGTTTGTGTGATAAATAAGATAGATCTTGTTCCTTATTTAGATACAAATGTGGAAACATTGAAAAGTAATGCCCTGAAGGTGAATCATCATTTGCAGGTGTTTGAAGTGTCGGCCACAAAAGGTACCGGAATGGATGCCTGGTGTGATTGGCTGGTCTCAGAGTGTACAAAATGTAAATAAATTACCGTAGATTCGATGAATGAATAGATAAAAAAACTATATTTGTTCCAATTCATTGAACTTAATTAATCAAAATGTTATGATTAACCGAGAATTAATCGACCCTAAGAGCATCGTTGTAGTAGGTGGCTCAAATAATGTGCACAAGCCCGGTGGACGCTTGGTGCGAAATCTTCTGGATGGTAAGTATAAAGGAGAACTGTATGTTGTCAATGCCAGAGAGGACGATGTGCAAGGTCTGAAATCATATCACTCCGTACATGATATACCAGATACGGAAATGGCTATTATTTCAATTCCCGGTCCTTCTTGTCCTGAGGCTATAGATATACTGGCCAATCAGAAGAATGTAAAAGCTTTTATCGTTGTTTCAGCCGGTTTTGGCGAAGAGACTCACGAGGGAGCCCTTTTGGAAGATCAGATGCTGGCGACTGTAAATGAAGCCGGTGCTTCCATGATCGGTCCTAATTGCATCGGACTGATGAATACGAAGTTTCATGGTGTCTTCACACAACCTATACCTGAGTTTCATCCGGACGGGGTAGACTTTATTTCCAGTTCGGGAGGTACGGCGCTCTTTATTATCGAGTCTGCATTAACGAAAGGATTACGTTTCTCATCTGTATGGTCTGTTGGCAATTCCAAACAGATCGGGGTGGAAGAAGTCCTTGAATATATGGATCGGAATTTTGATCCTGTACTCGACTCGAAGATTAAGATGCTTTATATCGAACAGATCAAGAATCCGGATAAACTGCTTTATCATGCATCGTCTCTGATTCGTAAAGGTTGTCATATCGCTGCGATCAAAGCAGGAAGTACGGAATCGGGAAAACGTGCCGCTTCATCACATACCGGTGCGATAGCCAGTTCGGATTCAGCCGTTGAGGCTTTGTTCCGTAAAGCCGGTATTGTACGCTGCTTTAGTCGTGAGGAACTGACTACGGTAGCTAGTATCTTTACGCTAAAAGAAGTGAAAGGAAAAAATTGTGCTATCATTACTCATGCCGGAGGTCCTGCGGTTATGTTGGCCGATGCTCTTTCTAAAGGGCGTTTAAATGTTCCTAATCTGGAAGGTCCGGTTGCAGCCGAATTGAAATCGAAATTATATCCGGGTGCCGCAGTCGGTAATCCGATTGATATAATCGGAACAGGTACGCCTGAACATCTGGCTACTGCAATCGATTATTGCGAGAATCATTTCGATGAGATTGATCTGATGATGGTTATTTTCGGTAGTCCCGGTCTGGTAAAGCTGTATGAAACATACGAAGTGCTTCATAAGAAGATGGAAGAATGCAAGAAACCGATCTTTCCTGTATTACCTTCCATAGTGACAGCAGGGCCGGAGGTTCGTAGTTTTGTAAAGAAGGGACATGTAAACTTTTCTGATGAGGTGACATTGGGAACAGCCCTTTCACGGGTGATCAATACACCTAAGCCAATGAGTACCGATATTCAATTATATGGGGTGAATGTACCTGAAGTGCGTCGTATTATCGATCAGTTACCTTCTAATGGTTATCTTACACCTGAACAGGTTCGTACTTTGTTAGGGGCGGCTAATATTCCTTTGGTGGAAGAATTCACTTCGACCGATAAGGATGAATTGATTGCTTTTGCTAAACGGGTAAAATTCCCGGTTGTAGCTAAAGTTGTCGGTCCTGTACATAAAAGTGATATTGGCGGAGTTGCTTTAAATATCCGTAGTGAAGAACATTTATTGTTTGAATTCGAGCGCATGATGCGTTTGCCGGATGTAACGGCAATAATGGTTCAACCTATGTTAAAGGGGCAGGAATTATTTTTGGGAGCGAAGTACGAGGAAGGTTTCGGTCATGTTATACTTTGCGGATTGGGAGGTATCTTCGTGGAAGTACTGAAAGATGTATCATACGGTTTAGCTCCGTTATCGTATGATGAAACTTATTCAATGATCCATTCTTTGCGGGGTTACCCGATAATAAAGGGAACCCGTGGACAAAAAGGTATCGATGAGCAACAGTATGCAGATATCATTGTCCGTCTTTCTACTGTTCTTCGTTTTGCATCTGAAATAAAGGAGATGGATATAAACCCGTTATTGGCAACAGATAGAGGTTTATTTGCTGTTGACGCGCGGATCAGGATAGAAAAGTAAGATAAATAAAAGGGGAATTGAAAATGTATAAGCCTGTCGATTATTTTCAATTCCCCTTTTTATTTATCAATTAATTAGTCAGTTTTTTTCTTTTTCTTTCCGGTTCTGTTTCTTCCGGGAAGCGTAGGACTAATATTGTTTCTTACAAAATTTTTGAAACTGCTTAATGAAACCTGGTAATATTCTGCCAGTTCGGCATAAGTCGCTTTCTCTTCATTGAGTTCCTTTTCAATCTGTTCTTTCTGTGCAAGTAGATGATCCATTTTAGGAGTTCCTTTCGGTCGTCCGAGGGCTGTTCCTTTGTTTCTACTGATCTCCAGAGATTCTCTTGTCCGGGTTGAGATCAATTTACTTTCAATTTCAGAAACGAGCCCAAAAGTAAATGCCAATGTTTTGCTGTCAACATTATCTTCGAAAGTGTATCCTTCTTTAAGGCAGTAAAGAGTCACTTTCTTTTCGATACGTAACAAAATCAAATGCATAATTTCCATCAATTTTCGGCTTAAACGGGTAACATCTGCTACAATCAGCGTATCGCCGGCGTCCATACTTTTGATTATTTCTTCCAGCCTGTTTTTATGACGAGAAGAAGTACTACGGGAATCTTTATGCCATTTGTCTATAGTTATATTGTTGTTCATTGCAAATTGTTCAATCGCATTTTTTTGATTGTCACTTTGTTGCTTGTTTGAATATGTTCGTGTATAGGCAATTATCATACTATTTTCAATATTGATATGTTTATATTATAACATATTGTCTTGCAATATGTTCATGTTTGATGATCTCTTCTTTCCTTTGCTTTTCCTCCTTTCCCTTTAGTTGAGATAATAAAACAGATGCGAAAGTAATCAATTAAAAAAAAACACGAAATATTTGGTGGTTAAAAATAAATGCTTACCTTTGCACCGCAATCGACAATAAAGCGGTTGTAAAACGGGGTGTAGCGCAGTCCGGTTAGCGCACCTGCTTTGGGAGCAGGGGGTCCCAGGTTCGAATCCTGGTACCCCGACAAAAGAAGAGAATCAACGAGTTTGTTGGTTCTCTTTTTGTTTTGTTTTAATTAGTGCTTCCTCTTCTCTTTTATATTTTATTGCACTTCCCTTTTAATTTCAATGAAATTATTACAGTTAATGAATATAGTATTATCTTTGCAGACCGACTGCGCGTAAAGTACATCATTGTATTTTACAGATACACTTTGTTTATACTTTTGAATTATGAAATTAAAACAGATAAATCTTATTTAAAATGTATAGAACAAGAACTTGTGGAAATTTGCGCCTGGCAGACGAAGGTCTGGTGGTTACTTTGGCCGGATGGGTGCAGAAGACTCGTAAGATGGGCGGTATGACATTTGTCGACCTCCGTGATCGTTATGGTATAACCCAGTTGGTGTTTAACCAGGAAGTAGATGCCGCACTTTGTGAAAAGGCAAACAAGCTGGGGCGTGAGTATGTGATTCAGGTTACAGGAACAGTAAGAGAACGTTCAAGTAAGAACAACAATATCCCGACAGGCGAAATTGAACTGATTGTTTCAGAACTGAATATCCTGAATGCTGCCGTAACGCCTCCTTTTACTATTGAAGATGATACTGACGGAGGCGATGACCTGCGTATGAAATATCGTTATCTGGATTTGCGTCGTAATGCTGTTCGTGCAAATTTGGAACTACGTCACCGCATGGCGTTTGAAGTTCGTAACTATCTGGATAAACAAGGTTTCCTGGAAGTAGAAACACCGGTTCTTGTAAACTCTACGCCGGAAGGTGCACGCGACTTCGTTGTTCCTTCACGTATGAATCCGGGACAGTTCTATGCACTGCCTCAATCTCCACAAACATTGAAACAGTTGTTGATGGTTTCCGGTTTTGACCGTTATTTCCAGATCGTAAAGTGTTTCCGTGATGAAGACCTGCGTGCCGACCGTCAGCCGGAATTTACACAGATCGACTGTGAAATGAGTTTCGTCGAGCAGGAAGATGTGCTTAATATCTTCGAAGGAATGGCGAAACACCTTTTCAAGGTAATTCGTGGTATCGAGATTAAAGAGCCGTTCCAACGTATGACCTGGCACGATGCAATGAAATATTATGGAAGCGACAAACCTGATTTGCGTTTCGGAATGAAGTTTGTTGAGTTGATGGATATCATGAAAGGTCATGGTTTCTCTGTATTTGATGATGCTGCTTATGTAGGTGGTATCTGTGTGGAAGGGGCGGCAAACTACACCCGTAAACAACTGGATGCCTTAACAGACTTTGTAAAACGTCCGCAGGTAGGTGCAAAAGGTATGGTATATGCCCGCGTGGAAGCCGACGGCAGTGTGAAATCGAGTGTGGATAAATTCTATACACAGGAAACATTGCAACAGATGAAGGAGGCTTTCGGCGCTAAACCGGGTGACTTGATCCTGATTCTTTCCGGTGACAATGCGATGAAGACCCGTAAACAACTTTGCGAACTGCGCCTGGAAGTGGCTGGTCAGTTGGGATTGCGCGACAAGAATAAATTCGTATGCTTGTGGGTGATTGATTTTCCTCTGTTTGAATGGAGTGAAGAAGATCAGCGTTTCTATGCAATGCACCATCCGTTTACTTCTCCGAAACCGGAAGATATTCCGTTGCTGGATACCGATACGGGGGCTGTTCGTGCCAATGCCTACGATATGGTTATCAATGGTGTTGAAGTGGGGGGAGGTTCTATCCGTATCCACGACAGCAAATTGCAGGATAAGATGTTCCAGTTGCTGGGCTTCACGGAAGAAAGAGCACAGTCTCAGTTTGGTTTCTTGATGAATGCCTTCAAATATGGTGCTCCTCCTCACGGTGGTCTGGCTTATGGTTTGGATCGTTGGGTGTCTCTGTTTGCCGGCCTCGATTCTATTCGCGACTGTATTGCTTTCCCCAAAAATAACTCAGGCCGCGATGTAATGCTTGATGCTCCCTCTGTGATCGACGATGTACAGCTGGATGAGTTATGTTTGAAGGTTGACGTGAAAGAATAAAATATATCATAATGTTACGGATAAAGGATGTTTTGAAAGAAATAGAGCAATACGCTCCGCTGCCATTGCAGGAAAGCTTTGACAATGCCGGCGTACAGGTAGGTGATGTAAATCAATCTGCTACCGGGGCTCTACTTTGCCTGGATGTCACGGAAGAAGTGATTGACGAGGCTGTAGAACTGGGGTGTAATCTGATTATTTCTCACCATCCTTTAGCCTTTAAAGCTTTTAAGTCGCTGACTGGTTCCACCTATATCGAGCGTTGCATGATGCGAGCGTGTAAGTACGATCTGGTGGTCTATTCTGCGCATACTAATCTCGATAATGCAGCCGGTGGTGTTAACTTTCGCTTGGCTGAACTGATCGGATTGGAAAATGTACGTGTCCTTAGTCCGCAGAAAGGTGTATTGTTGAAACTGGTTACATTTGTTCCCGAGGCATATGCCGAATTGGTGCGAACCACCCTGTTTAATGCCGGGGCCGGAAATGTTGGAGCTTATGACTCCTGTAGTTTTAATCTGCAAGGTAGTGGCACTTTTCGTGCAGGTGAAGGTACCAATCCTTTCTGTGGTGAACAAGGTGAACTGCATGTGGAAAAGGAGATACGTATCGAAACGATACTTCCTGCTTTCCGCAAGGCAACCATTACACGCGCTCTACTTTCAGTGCATCCGTATGAAGAGCCGGTATTCGACTTCTATCCGTTGAGTAATACCTGGGATCAGGTCGGCTCTGGGGTAGTGGGAGAGTTGCCTGTGGAAGAAGACGAACTGAGTTTTCTCGAACGAATCAAAGGACTGTTTCAGGTGGGGTGCGTGAAGCATTCTGCTTTTACCGGTAAACCGATACGTGAAGTAGCTTTGTGTGGTGGAGCCGGTGCATTTCTGATTAAGGATGCGATTGCATATGGTGCGGATATCTTCATCACCGGAGAAGCTAAATACAATGACTTTTACGATGTTGAAGACAGTATTCTGTTGGCTGTAATAGGCCATTATGAGTCAGAAGTATGTACAAAAGACATCTTTTATAACATAATATCGAAAAAATTCCCTACCTTTGCCGTACATTTTTCAAATGTTAATTCAAACCCGGTAAAATATTTATAGAATGGCTACAGATAAACAATCAGCTGAAAAAGAGTATACAGTTGAAGAAAAGCTTTCTACGCTGTATCAACTTCAGACGATGATGACTGAAATTGATAAGATCAAAACGCTTCGTGGAGAGCTTCCCCTGGAAGTTCAGGACCTGGAAGATGAGATTGTAGGATTGGAAACCCGTCTTCAGAACTATCAGACGGAGATCCAGGATTATGAGAATGCTGTTGTTGAACAGAAACACAGAATCACTGAGTCTACCGGTCTGATTGAGAGATATAAATCGCAACTGGATAACGTACGTAATAACCGTGAATTTGATAACTTGTCAAAAGAAATCGAATTCCAGGGACTTGAGATAGAATTTTCTGAAAAGAAGATCCGCGAATTCGGTGAGTCGATTAGTCATAAGAAAGAAGAAATTGCCCAGCTGACTGAAAGATTGGATGGTCGTAAGGCTGATCTGGTTCAGAAGAAGAGCGAACTGGATGAAATTATTTCTGAAACAAAGCAGGAAGAAGAAAGACTGCGCGAAAAGGCTAAAAAGCTGGAAACTACAATTGAACCACGTTTGCTTACTGCATTCAAGCGTATCCGTAAGGGGGCTCGTAACGGTTTGGCTGTTGTTTATATCCAACGTGATGCCTGTGGTGGTTGCTTCAACAAGATCCCGCCCCAGAAACAAATGGATATCAAGTTGCGTAAGAAAGTAATCGTTTGCGAATATTGCGGACGTATTATGATCGACCCGGAACTGGCTGGTGTAGAAGAATAATTTACATAAGTAAATAATAGTTTATGGCTTTAGCTGAAATATAAATTGTTTGGCTAAAGCCATAATTGCGTAATCAAATGAGGAATATTGTTCGTGCGTACATAGAAAAACAGCAGTTGCTGGTCGATAACAGGCCTGTTTTGGTTGGATTTAGCGGGGGAGCCGATTCGGTTGCCTTGCTGGGTTTACTTGTGCAGCTGGATTATTCTTGTATAGCACTACATTGTAATTTCCATTTACGTGGTGAAGAATCTGTCCGGGATGAACAATTTGCTGCAGAGACAGCTTTCGCACTGGGTGTTCCTTTTCATAAAATAGATTTTGATACAACGGCTTATGCAACTGAACATCGTCTCTCTATTGAAATGGCAGCCCGGGAACTACGTTATAACTGGTTTGAGGAAATGCGGCAGCGTTTTAATGCTCAGGCTATTGCAGTAGCTCATCATCGTGATGATAGTGTAGAGACCGTCTTATTAAACCTCATTCGCGGAACAGGAATTCGGGGAATGGGAGGGATTCGTCCGAAGAATGGCTATGTGATACGTCCTTTGTTGACTGTTAGTCGTAGCGAGATATTAGCTTGGTTGGGAGAGCTGCATTTGACCTATGTAACGGATAGTACGAACTTGTCGGACGCTTATACGCGTAATTTTATTCGTCTTCGTGTGCTTCCCCTGCTGGAAGAGTTGAATCCTTCTGTCAGGACAGCTATTGCCCGTACTGCTGATCATCTGGCTGACACCGAAACTATTTATCTTCATGTTCTGGAAGAAGCCCGTAAGCAGTTAATAGAAGAGGGGGATCGTATTCCGATAGACCGGCTGATGAACTATCCTTCACCTGCAACTATTCTGTATGAATTGTTGAAACCGTATGGTTTTACCCGGCAAGTGGCAGATGACATTTTTCGCTCGCTGGCTAAAGAGTCGGGAAGGATCTTTTACTCGCCTGAATATCGCTTGTTGAAAGATCGCGAATACCTGTTGCTTTCACCCATCTGTACGGAAGAAATACCAGAATATACTTTTACCGCTGATGATGTTCTGGAAGATATCTGGTCAGGTCCGGTTGAACTTTCTTTCCAGAAGATTGTTATTAATAATGACTTCAATATCCGGAAGGATAAACATATCGCCTATTTTGATTACGACAAACTCTCTTTCCCTCTAACACTTCGTCGATGGAAAGAAGGAGATTGGTTCATCCCTTTTGGAATGAAAGGGCGTAAGAAGTTGAGCGACTATTTTTCGGATCATAAATTCAGCCGTATAGATAAGGAGCAGACATGGCTTCTTTGTAGCGGTGAAACCATCCTTTGGATTGTGGGAGAGCGCTCCGATAATCGATTTTGTATCGACAAAACGACTAAGAGTGTGCTGGTTGTGAATTTTTTTTCGACAAAAATAATAGAATAACTAAAAATGTTCTTACATTTGCAAAGATTTACTCCGCAGATGTGTTACTAATGATTCAAATTAGCTAAACAATCCGGTTTTTTACAAGAAAGATTTATTTATTATCAAAAACTATTAAGATACAATGATAGCGGTAAGCACGTATTGTACATCTTTGATCGTGTATCCGTTTTTATTACTCACTTCTCAATATGCAGAAATATAATATTCTAGAACTAAATGAAAAACTCCTTCCTGAATTGCAAAGTATAGCGGAAGAGTTAGGAATTAAGAAAATAAGTTCTTTGAAAAAAGAAGAACTTGTTTATCGTATTCTTGATGAACAGGCTATCTCTTATGCAGGTCTACAGGCTGAAAAGGAGAAAGAAAAAGAAGCTAAGAAAGCTGAAAAGCAGACGAAAGCGAAGAAACCTTCTAAAACGGTAGCTGCTAAAGCTCCTAAGGCCGAAAGTAAAGTGAAAGCGGCAAAACCGGAAGTAGCAACGACTCCGGCTCCCGAAGCAGCAAAACCTGTAGAAGAAAAGAAAGTAGCTGTTGCTGCAGAAAAGAAGGAACAACCTGAGCGTAAAAAAAGAGTTCGTATAGAGAAAAAAGAAAAGGTAGCCGGTGCAGTTGCTCCAGCTAATGATGCGGACGAAGTAAAAGTATCAAAAACACCTCAGTCTGTTGTTGCAGAAGTTCCCGTAGTAGAGAAACCTCTATTACCACCTGTTGTGGTTGAAGGTGCTCCTGAAGAATTACCTGTTGTAGAAGCGGTTCCTGAGGTGCCCACAGTTCCGGTTTCTGAAACTCCGGCTAACGATGTCCCGGTATCGGAAAATGAACCTAAAAGAGTTGTATTCAGACATCCTGATACAAAGTCGGTTCTTGATCAGCTCTTCCCGTTCTCTCCTTCACCGGCTAAGTCGCAACCACAGGAAAAAGCGGTTCAACCTGAAAAGGAAGTAGCTCCGCAACCACAGCAACAAAATACATCTCGTCCTAATAACAGACAGAACAACCAGAATAATCAAAATAATCATAACAACCAGCGTAACAACAATGCTCAGCAGGAAAAGCAATACGAGTTTGACGGTATCCTGATAGGAACCGGCGTATTGGAAATGATGCAGGATGGTTATGGTTTCCTGCGTTCTTCTGATTATAACTACCTGACTTCTCCGGATGATATCTATGTATCGCAGTCGCAGATCAAGTTGTTTGGTTTAAAGACCGGCGATGTGGTGGAAGGTGCTATCCGTCCTCCGAAGGAAGGTGAAAAATATTTTCCGCTGGTAAAAGTAGACAAGATCAATGGACGTTCGCCAGAAGAAGTACGCGACCGTGTTCCTTTTGATCACCTGACTCCACTTTTCCCGGATGAAAAGTTCATGCTTACGGCACGTAAGGCTCCGAAGGTGAATGATAATATTTCCGTTCGTGTAGTCGATTTGTTCTCTCCGATCGGTAAAGGGCAGCGTGGTCTGATCGTGGCACAGCCTAAAACTGGTAAGACAATGTTGCTGAAAGATATTGCTAATGCAATTGCAGCCAACCATCCGGAAGTATATATGATCGTCCTGTTGATCGATGAACGTCCGGAAGAAGTAACGGATATGGCCCGTAGTGTTGATGCCGAAGTTATCGCTTCTACTTTCGACGAACCGGCAGAACGCCATGTAAAGATCGCAGAGATTGTATTGAACAAGGCTAAACGTATGGTGGAATGTGGTCACGATGTAGTCATCCTGTTAGATTCTATAACACGTCTTGCACGTGCCTATAATACTGTTCAGCCTGCATCCGGTAAGGTTCTTTCCGGTGGTGTGGATGCTAATGCATTGCAGAAGCCTAAACGCTTTTTCGGTGCTGCCCGTAATATTGAAAATGGCGGTAGCTTGACAATTCTGGCAACAGCATTGACTGAAACTGGTTCAAAGATGGATGATGTGATCTTCGAAGAATTCAAGGGGACAGGTAACATGGAATTACAGTTAGACCGTAAGTTATCAAACAAACGTGTTTATCCGGCTGTTGATATTACAGCTTCAAGTACCCGTCGTGACGATCTGTTACAGGATGAAAGTACGTTGAACCGTATGTGGATTCTTCGTAAATATCTGTCGGATATGAACTCACTCGAAGCAATGGAGTTTGTAAAGAAACGTATGGAACAGACTTATGACAATATGGAGTTTCTGGCTTCGATGAATGGATAAATAGATAATAAACTATTATATAAAAGAAGGAGATATACCACGATGGCATATCTCCTTTTTGTTTGCATATAATGAATTTTCGTATGTTAAGCTTCTTTTCTAGGTCTACCGCGGTGTTGCTGTCCTTTTCCGGAGTTACTACCTTGGCGATTACTGGGCTTTCTCCCTCCTCCGTTGCCGGATTTGGATGGACGACCGCGGCCACGACGCATATTTCCATACTTTTCAGGTTCGTATAAAGGGGCTTCTCCGAATTTCGGATCGATTGGTATCTTATATACTTCTTTTTCCAGGAACTCTTCGATGCGTTTGAACTGGGCTTGTTCTTCTAAACTGATAAAGGTGATAGCCAATCCTTCACCACCGGTTCCGCGGGCGGTACGGCCGATGCGGTGTACATAATCTTCCGGGTCGTGAGGTATGTCGAAGTTGACAACCAATTTGATATCGTTGATATCGATACCGCGCGATACGACATCCGTTGCTACCAGTATATCGATGCGTCCGTTCTTGAATTCTTTCATTACTTCCTCACGCTGCGACTGTTCCAGGTCGGAATGCATAGCCGCTACGTTGAACTTCATCCGCTTCAGGGTAGAGGCAAGTTCCTTTACCTTCATTTTAGAAGATGAGAATATAATGACACGTTGCGGACGACTTTGTAGGAACAGGTCTTCCAATATCTTGATCTTTTGTGGATCGTAACAGATATAGGCTGTTTGCATGATGGATTCGGGAGGGCGGGAGATTGCTATTTTAACTTCTTCCGGATCTTTCAGGATCGTTTTTGCCAATGTCCGGATTTTGGGGGGCATCGTTGCTGAAAACATAATGGTCTGGCAGGTTTGCGGCAGTTGCTTATGTACCTGCATGATGTCATCATAGAATCCCATATCCAGCATACGGTCGGCTTCGTCAAGGACAAAGAAAGATACTTTCGATAGGTCTACCGAACCTAGTTTGATATGTGATAATAAACGTCCCGGGGTAGCGATCACGATGTCGGCTCCCATTTCCAGACCCCGTTTTTGTTGTTCCCAGGCAATTCCGTCGGTTCCGCCATATACGGCAACGGCCGATACCGGAACGAAGTATGTAAAACCTTCAATCTGTTGGTCAATCTGTTGAGCCAACTCACGGGTTGGAGCCATAATGATCGCATTAATGGCATTATCCGGATGGTTACCTTTACTTAGTTCGTTAATCAAAGGTAATACGTAAGCAGCGGTTTTCCCTGTTCCCGTCTGCGCGCAGGCTATGATGTCTTTCCCTTCTAAAATAACCGGAATTGTTAATTCCTGTACAGGAGTAGTTTCCTGAAAATTCATAGCATCGAGTCCGTCCAGTACGGCCTCTTCTAAATCCAATTCGTCAAATCTCATCTTCTATCATTAAATTCACCGTAAAGGTAAATAATATTTACCAAATTCTATATAGAAGTAAGTGTTCTTGTTATAAATACTCTTTTTTTTGTTACAGGCGTTGAATTTATTAGTGTTTTCTGGTGAAGTATAATAAAAATAAATATCTTTATACCCGATTTTGATAAAAATTGTAAGTGATATGGGGATAAATGACGGCCTTGACAACCTTCAGTCAAAGTTAACATTAAAGGAGGAACAAGATAGTATTCGCGAATTACTGAATACGATCCTGGATCATCTGCCATTAGGCGTATTTGTAAAAGATGCAGGCGATCATTTTAATTATCTTTACTGGAATAAGTTCATGGAAGATATTACGGGAATTAATACTTCCCAGATAGAGGGCCATGACGATTTTGAAGTAAATTATGATGCTTTGTTGTCGATTGAAAAGCGTTGTGAGATTGACCGGGAAGTGATCAATACCGGAAAGACTATAGAATTTCAAGGGAAGGTAAAAACTGCAACCGGTGAATTTAAAGATATTGAAGTCACAAAATTTCCAATTTCGCTGAGTTGTGGAAAAACGCTTCTACTTGCCTTATGGCGGGATATAACAGCTAAAAAAGCTGTAGAAGATGCGCTTAAAAGAACGCAGACGCTCACTAAGATGGCTTTGCAGTCGAGCGATATCCGGACTTGTTCTATTTTTATTAATCCCGACAGCAAAAACGGTTATAAAGATGCTTTGGTTCAACTGAATAGTTGGGATGATCATCCGAATGGTCAGACAGCTATGTCGGGAACAACATTTATGACTTATATTCATCCTGACGATCGGGAAGTTTACTGGGATCTTATTGAAAAGATGTGTACCGGCAAGTTGACCGAAGTGAAAATGGAGGTACGCGTGAAGTACTCGGAACAGGAAGATTATCATTGGCGTGAATCGTCGGCTTATATTTATGAGCGAGATGTCAAAGGGCGTCCTTTGGTCATTCTCGGTTGCTCGACCAATATACAAGATCGGAAGGATCAGGAGTTATCTCTGGAAGAAGCTCGTGAGAAGGCAGAAGTTGCCGATAAAATGAAATCGAAGTATTTGGCGGATATGAGTCATGAGATCCGTACGCCATTGAATGCCATAACCGGCTTTTCCGAACTGATGGCGTTTGCGGATACAGACGAGGAGCGTATGTCATATTATGAGATCATCAAGTCAAATAACCAGTTGCTTATGCAGTTGATCAACGATATACTCGATCTGTCAAAGATTGAAGCGGATGCAATAAAAATTAGTTATGCTCCCATTGATCTGAATGAGATGATGGACAACACGTATGCTTCTATTAAACTTCGTATGCCGAAAGGTGTGGATTTAATATTGGAAAAGGGATTGGAACAATGTACGTTTGGGACAGACCAGATCCGTTTGTTGCAGCTTATAAATAATCTGGCAAATAATGCGATCAAGAATACGAAGCAGGGGAGTATCACTATGGGATATAAAGACCTGGGAGACGGCTGCTTGAATTTTTATGTAAAGGATACCGGCATGGGTATTGCTGAAGACAAGCTACAAAGTCTGTTTAAGCGTTTTGTGAAGATCAATGACTATATGGAAGGTATTGGTCTTGGCCTGGCGATTTGCAGAAGTTTAGTAACCAAAATGGGTGGTTCAATTCAAGTTGAGTCGAAATTGGGTGAAGGTTCGACTTTCTCGTTCATTCTACCTACCCACGATTAGTAATTATTTATTTCCATAATAGCGCTTGTATATTTCCTTATACAAGCCGCTTTCTTTAATTTGTGAAAGCCAGCTGTTCAGGCTGTCGAGCAAGATAGGGGAGTCTTTGCGTACTGCCCATGATTGCAGTTGTGTGAAACTGATATCTGTATCAATATCTATTTCGGGTAGATTCTCTTTGGATATTTTTGCTATCTGCTGATCGCAAACCGCATAATCAATATCTCCTTTCGCAACCATAATAGCCAGTTGTTCGCTGGAATAAAGTTCATCTTCTTTGACATATATCGTATCTCCGATCTCATGTGCCAGATTTTGCAGGCGCAATCTGGCAGGAGAGTCCTTAGGGATATATAAAGTCTTTTGAGCCAGATCCAACTGGTTGCGGATCGGTTTAAATCCATTGTTTGCTTCTTTCGTACGTTGTACCAGAACTTGCTTATTCAATACGATCGGTTCGGTGAATAGATATTCCTCTTTATTATCACTCGTAATAGGGATATTGCGGGCAATTACGTCACACTTATTTTCTGATAATTCCTGGAAACTTTCGGCTAGGCTCATTTCCAGATGGGTCTGAACTTCCAATCCGGATAGTTTGGCTATAGCCTGGCTGAGTTCATACTGGAAACCTTCGATCGTATCGCCGGCTACATAATAACCGGACTGATTATATTCCGTTACGATTCTCAGGATACCTTCCTCTTTTATTTCAGGATAATCTCTGGGGAGGAGCGACGCCTTTTTGAATTGAAACAACTGGAACATGGCAATCAGAACAATAGCCAGCAGAATCATATAGACCACCAGTAACTTCCGCGATTTCATACTCTTTAATTATTGAATGTAACGGCAATACCCATTTTTAGAACCATCGGATTCAAAGGGTAATGTGACAAGGAGAAATAATTGGGCTCGACAAATTTACTACTCAGGTTGTAAGCCATAATGAAGAAGCGAGCCTGTTTCAGATGGAAATTTACATAGGCATTTATAAGAGGATAATTGCCTACTTTAACTTCATCCTGAACCTGGAATTGCTGGGTTGCCGGTTCATAATAGGGTGCATAATACGCTGTATTGTAATACACGTTCGCACCTATCTGAACAGTCAATACTTTTGCCACTTTTGCGGCCAGATACATATTAGAGTAAGCACTGAACTTCGGAAGGGGCAATACATCATTGTCACCGCTCATCTGCCAGCAAATTTCATTTTCCCAACCGAAAGCACGGTAACGGAAGTCCTGTTTTAGGCGGGCACTTACCACCTGCAGATTGCTTCCGTGTTGTTCGGGCATACCCATTTTGTTGAAGAAAATATAATTCTGAATACTTTCCACTCCAGCTGATAATGTAGTTCCGGTCGATTCGAGATTGACTTCTCCACCGACATATATCTGCTGTATCTTCTTAAATTGATCATTGTCCCACCAGAAATAACGCGAATGATTATGGCGCATGTAAAAAGCGGGTGTTACATTTTTAATGTAAGCGTTCGCTTTAATCGTGGCATCTTTTCTGAATAGTTTGAAACGGGTTTGTAAATCTCCTGTGGCGCGGAATTCGCCGACATCGCTACCAATGAGACAAAGTTCACCCCGGGCATTATAGGTCAGGATACTTCCCATGCGTTTAGATAATTCAGCTCCGATATAGGTTGAAAACTCATCGTATATCTTTTCTTTGGGAAGATTATTAAGATCGACATTGTCGACGGAGAAATTAGGGCCTCTACCATATTCTCCGTAATCAAGCCCTTCTATCCTGGGATCCAGCTTGAATCGGCGTTTCTCTAAACTAACGAATGCTGTCAGTCCGAATTTGGCCCAGTCCTGAAATCCTTCCCGAAGAGAAAGACCGATCGTGTTTTTTAAATTCCATGAAGAAGTCTGATCGTTCAGTGTAGCTCCCAGCCCATAGATGCGGGGGAAGCTTTGATTTCCGTCTTTAACTATATAGGCCGAGTCGAGCAGGTTGCTATGAGAGATAAACCGGCGACGGTTATCTTCATAATCGATTGTATGGATAATGCTGGATACAGGCACAAATACTTCTTTCGGGTTACCTTCTTCATCGGTTTCTTCCAGTTCGCGGGTAAATCCGAGGTTATACCGTTGAGTAAGGAAATACCGTTTACCGCGTACACGGTTCCAGGCACTTGCCAGATAACGCACATCGTACGATTTGGTATCGGAAGGACGTCCTTCGGGGAAATATTCGTCCGGATGATTGATTGTCGAGTCATTGGCGAGGCCACCGTTTTCGTAGTTTACAAAGTTAAAGTTGCTCAGGTAAGCATGCATTTCATAGCGGTCGGTCTGATAACTACCGAAGAAGCGGTAACTTAACAATTTGTCTCCATTGTCTTTATAGTGTCCTCGTCCATAGATATAGTCAATATCTCCACCCACGTTGATCTTCTTGCCGAAGTTCATGGTCATAGTTCCTTTCAACTGCTCTTCCTTATTGGTACTACCGCCGGCGGAGGTGTACATGATGTTGGTATAAGGAATTTTAGTGTTGTAGAAATAAGCATTCTCCGGTGTCGTGATGTAGTAGTCGTAGGCATCGGCGAAAATAAAGTCGCGAGGTTCTTTCCGTTCGGAAAATATCTTTGTCTGTGCCGGGGCACCTAGATTTGCCAGGTATCCGATAGCCAGCGACTTGCTTTCGACCAATGTCGTATTTCCGAAGTTCAGCCTGTTGGTATCCAGCGGAGCTACATAAGCCTCCCCTAAAAGAGGGGTGAGGTGATAAGCTATAAGACGTTTGGATTTCAGAGCGGCACTGTCTACTACTAATAAACTGTCAGGTATCTCTTTCTGTGATGAAGAAAGATTTGACAGAGAGAATCCACCGCGTTGTTTTCCTCCACTTTCTGATCTGCCACGTGCTTCTCTTTGAGCCTGAACAGTTGCGGCAGATACTATCAGCAATAATAATATGTATAAGCAATGCTTCATGGGTTGCAAAGATAAAACAAAAGGGCGTTCCTACGAAAGAAACGCCCCTCTTTATATTCTTTTTGCAAGATTACATTTTCTGTATGATCTCCATACCTTTCTTTATGGCAGCCTCGTTCATCGGGATCAGCTTGTGATGACGTTCGGGCAAGGACTTCTTCAGACCCAACAGTACATTCTCAAGTTTTACCATCGGAACAATTTTTAATAAACCGCCCAGGATAAGCATGTTGAATGCTTTTTCGTTTTTCATTTCGGTTGCTGCATCCATAGCATCCACACGGTAAACGCTGATATCGGTACGTTTAACAGGGGTATGTATGCCATATCCGTCATAGATAAGGATACCGCCCGGCTTCACCTTGCTTTCGAATTTGTCCATCGAAGGCTGATTCAGTACGATTGCGATATCATATTCATTCAGGATCGGTGAACTGATGGGATCATCGCTCATGATTACTGTTACGTTGGCTGTACCACCACGTTGTTCCGGTCCGTATGAAGGCATCCAGGTAACTTCTTTGCCTTCCATCAAGCCTGAATAAGCAAGTATCTTACCCATCGACAGAACACCTTGTCCTCCAAAGCCTGCTATAATAATTTCTTGTTTCATGTCGTTTCTGTATTTACTTATTCTTTGTTTTTAAGATCTCCCAACGGATAGAACGGGAACATATTCTCTTCCATCCATTTGTTTGATTTCTCGGGTGTCATCTTCCAACCGGATGAACAGGTAGAGACGAATTCGACCACTGAAGTCCCTTTACCGGCCATCGAGTTTTCGAAAGCTTTACGCAGCATCTTTTTTGCTTTGCGAACGGCAGCAGCCGTCTGTACGCTCTGGCGGGTAACCAGGCAAGTTCCTTCCAGTTGAGCCAACAGATCACCGATCTTCAACGGATAACCGTTGAGAGCGATATTACGGCCATACGGACAAGTTGCAGTAGGCATACCTTCCAGTGTGGTAGGAGCCATCTGACCACCGGTCATACCGTAGATAGCATTGTTCACGAATACGATCACGATGTTTTCACCACGGTTGGCGGCATGGATCGTTTCAGCTGTGCCGATAGCGGCTAAGTCACCATCACCTTGATAGGTAAAGATCATCTTTTCCGGGTTCAGACGTTTGATAGCAGAGGCGATGGCAGGAGCACGTCCGTGGGCTGCTTCTATCCAGTCGATATCCAGATAGTTGTATGCGAATACGGCACATCCCACCGGGGAGATACCGATCGTTTTTTCTTCCATTCCCATATCGGCGATCACTTCAGCGATCAGCTTGTGTATGACACCGTGGCTGCAACCGGGGCAGTAGTGCATGGGATTGTCATTCATCAATTCCGGCTTTGTATAGACCAGATTCTCCGGTTTAATTATTTCGTTGAGTTCCATAATTGTAGCTTAATTAACTAATAAATCTCAGTAGATATTGAACAAGTCTGAAGCAGATGGCAGCACCGCCACAATATAAGAATACGTGACGGTCGGGAACGGCAAAATAGCAGATAATAGCTGCTGCCGCTAGCACCATGAACAGGATTGTCAATATACTATCAGTTTTACTTCCGCGTGTCATACGAATTAAAATAATTTTTCTTTCAGCGCGTTCAATACTTCATCCGGAGTAAACACGATACCACCCAGGCGGCCGAAGTGTTCAACCTTTATTTTCCCGTTAACAGCCAGGCGGATATCTTCCACCATCTGGCCTGCATTCAGTTCGACAGAAAGCATCCCCTTTACCTTCTCGGCATAAGCAGCAATTGCTTTTGTCGGGAACGGCCACAAAGTGATCGGGCGCAGTAAGCCGAGTTTGATACCCTCTTCGCGTGCAATTTCCACTACTTTCTGGCAGATACGTGCGGAAGAACCGAAAGCGACAAGCAGGTATTCTGCATCTTCGCAATGGAACTCTTCGTAACGCACTTCATTCTCTTCGATTTTACGATATTTAGCCTGGAAGCGGATATTGTTTTCTTCCATCTTTGCCGGATCGAGTTCCAGGGAAGTGATCACGTTCGGCTTACGGTTTTTCAGTTTGCCTTGTGCCGCCCACGGACATTCAGCGATAATTTCGGCTTCCGTCTTACGGGGACGGAAAGGAGGCATAACCACTTTCTCCATCATCTGGCCGATGATACCGTCTGCCAGGATGATAGCCGGGTTGTTATATTTGAAAGCAAGGTCGAAGCCCAACCCTACGAAATCAGCCATTTCCTGTACAGAGGAAGGAGCAAGGGTAATCAGACGATAGTCACCATGTCCGCCACCTTTTACAGTCTGGAAGTAGTCTGCCTGGCTTGGCTGGATAGTTCCCAGGCCGGGACCTCCACGCATTACATTCACGATCAGACAAGGCAATTCAGCACCTGCGATATAAGAAATACCTTCCTGCTTTAAGCTGATACCGGGGCTGGAAGATGATGTCATTACACGTTTGCCTGTACCGGCACCACCATATACCATATTGATTGCTGCAACTTCACTTTCGGCTTGCAGTACTACCATTCCGGTTGTTTCCCAGGGCATTTCAGCCATAAGGGTTTCCAAGATCTCCGACTGCGGAGTGATGGGGTAACCGAAGTATCCATCGGCACCGTAACGGATAGCCGCATGTGCGATGGCTTCATTCCCCTTCATTAATTTAATCTCTTCTGCCATATCTGTTTTATATTTTTACTTTGTAGATGGTTAAACAACCGTCCGGACAAACTAATCCGCAACTGGCGCAACCGATGCAAGCATCAGGGTTTTTCATGTACACATAATGGTACCCTTTGTTATTCACTTCACGCGGGTGTAATTCCAGTACATCGCTCGGACAGGAAACAACACATAGGTTGCATCCTTTGCAGCGTTCCTGGTTGACAACTACCGCTCCTTTTATTTTTGCCATAGTATAACTAATTATGTTTTATGTCGTGTAGAACGGCAAAGTTAAGAACTAATGTTATATAAACAAGGGGATGTTTTGTTTTTTAATAGATCATCCCTTGTAATGGTGACAGATAGCCAATGAATAGCAAAGGCACAGTGTCAGTTTTCATCGGATGATAGCCCATACCGCTTCATTTTGTTAAACAATGTTTTCCGGCTGATATTAAGAGCTTCGGCCGTTAACGTACGGTTGAAGTTATGCTTTTTCAGCGCTTCAGTAATGAGCTCTTTCTCCATCTGGGCATTGACCTCCCGGATACTGTTCCCGCCGGAACCGGTAACGGTTTGTGCCTCGGCCAGTTCGTAACCTTTTATACGGTCGGGTAAATGTTCGGGACGGATCATGCCCCCGGTACAAAGTATCATGGAACTCTGTATGGCATTTTCAAGGTCACGTACATTTCCGGGCCAGTCGTAAGAAGAGAGAAGCGCTATCGCTTCAGGACTGACGGATTGTACATCCAGGCTCAACGTCCGGTTGTATTTACGGATGAAGAAATTGGTCAGCAAGGGTATGTCTTCTTTCCTTTCGCGGAGAGGCGGAAGGATCAGTGTAAACACATTCAGGCGATAGAGCAGGTCGAGGCGGAAATGCCCGTTCTTTACTTCATCATCCAGGTTACGGTTGGTAGCTGCCACGATACGGACATCTACCGGAATCGCTTTTTTACCACCGATACGGGTGATTTTCCTTTCTTCCAGTACGCGGAGCAGTTTGACCTGTGCATCCAGGGGCAGTTCTCCTACTTCATCGAGGAAAAGTGTACCGCCATCGGCCCGTTCGAAGGTTCCTGCTTTTGCCTCCTTGGCATCCGTAAAGGCGCCGCGTTCGTGTCCGAACAGTTCGCTTTCCATTAATGTTAGCGGGATCGCTCCACAGTTGATGGCAACAAAGGGGCCATTGTTACGCAGACTGTTATTATGTACGGCGCGGGCTATCAGTTCCTTTCCCGTCCCGCTTTCGCCATGTATCAATACGGTTGCATTTGTTTCCGCTACCCGGCGGACTTGTGCCATAACCTGCTTCAAGCCGGTGTTTTCTCCGATGACGGGACTTTGCTTTTCACCCAGGCTTTTCTTCAGGTTTGATATTTCTCCTTTCATCCGGCTGTGCTCGACAGCACGGCTAACGGTGAGCAACAGTTTATCGTTGTCGAAAGGTTTCTCTATGAAATCGTAAGCACCTTTCTTTACGGCGTCGACTGCGAGGGAGATAGAACCGAAAGCTGTTACAAAAAGAACAGTCTGGTTGGGAGAGATACGTTTGATCTCTTCCAGGGCTTCCACTCCGGTCATAACAGGCATCTGCTGATCCAGCAAAACGACGTCAGGTTGGAAGGAGAGGAAAACCTCCACCGCTTCCCGACCGTTTTCGGCAGGTTTTACTTCGTATCCCTCGTCGGTGAGCAGACGGCAGATCATCTTACGGATATGCGGTTCGTCGTCGGCTACAACTATTTTTGCTTTCATATGCGTTGCGGTAATTTTACATTCATACAAGTGCCTTTACCTGGCGTGCTTTTTATTTCTATCTCGCCTTCGTGACGGTTGATGATCCCGTAGCAGATGGCAAGGCCGAGCCCTGTCCCTTCTTCTTTTGTCGTAAAGAACGGGTTGAACACATTCTCTATATCTTTTTGTTCGATCCCTTTGCCGGTATCTTCGAACGAGAGAATGAGGTAACGGGAATGAGAGTTGATAGGAGCTCCTTTTTCTATACTTATTATTAATGTACGCGAACGGTCAGGCGGATTCTTACTCATCGCTTCTACTGCGTTCAGAATGATGTTCAGAAAGACTTGTTTAAGCTGTTCCGCATCGGCCTGTATCGTCGTATTGTCGGTGAAGTATTCGAATTCGACCTCGACATTTTGTTTACGTAAAGTGTTTGTCACCAGCAGAAGCGTCTGGTTGATCAGTTGTTCGATGTTTACCTCCGAAGTGTCGAGGGCAGACGGACGGGCGAACGAGAGCAATCCCTGTACGATCTTGTTGATGCGCTCCACTTCAGATATCAGTTCCGTCATCATTTCGTTTTTTACGGGATCGGAGCTGAAGTCTTTGCTGAGGTACTGGATCGTACTGCGGATAGCTGTCAACGGGTTTCGTATTTCATGCGCTGCACCGGCAGCCAGTTCGCCGAGGGTTGCCAGGCGGTCGGTACGATACATCTTTTTCAGGCGTTCTGTTTGTACCTCATACAACGAAGCATGCTCGATAGCAAAGTTAGCCTGGTTGATCAGGATAGAGAGAAGGTTCAGTTCCTGTTCGGTAAAACGTGTACCGTCATTTTTCTTTCCTATGAAAATGGTTCCGTTCGTTTGATTCATTACCTTAAGGGGAAAGACCAGTTCGGCTCCCAGTTGCCGTAATGCTTCCTGCTCTTCTTTTGGGAAATAGTTTATGATGTCCGGGTAATCGGATACGATCAAATGCTTTTCGTTGACCGACAGCCAGCTTACCAGGCGGCTCCGGCTGGTAAGGACAACCGGTTTGTTTTTTGCTTCATTCTGTTGTTTGTATTTCCCGGTATTTTCGTCCAATAGAAAGATATAAATGCTTTCTACGGGGCATATCTGCTTTACCTTGGCAACGATGTTGCCGATAAGTAATTGTTTGTCGACGATCAATGCCAGCGACCGGTTAAACTCCGAGAGCAATTGCTCCAGGTTGGGTTGCGCGGATTGTTCCTTCTTCTTAAATAGTGGCATGTTGTTTCTTATCTTTGCACAAAAGTATAAAAAACAGATGAATTTGCCGGACGGTTACCTATAATAATGATTTACGTCCGGCAAAGAGGAGGTGCTTTAGAAGCACTGATAGTCTGGTTTATCACCCATCTCGAGAATTAGTTTTCCACCGGCGGCAATTGCAGCAAAGGGTATCCGGGGTTGTTTTAATTCTTTACCGTTGAGGTAAGCCTTCTGTATATAGATGTTTTCTTTCGAATTGTTACGTGCTTCGATCGTGAAGGTTTTACCTTTGTAGTAATCCGGATCCAGATGAATGGTTATTTTATTGAATAGCGGGCTGGTCAGTTCCAGTTCCGGGCGGGTGGAAGCACCTCCGTTCATTTCGAACAGACCCAACGCACTCATCACATACCAGCCTCCCATCTGTCCTTCGTCTTCGTCGCCTTCCCAACCATGATAGGGAGTCGAGCCGTAGAAACTATCCAGGATCGCACGCGACCATTTCTGTGCCAGCCACGGTTTACCCGAGTAGTTGAATAGGAACGGAGTACACATGTTTACCTCATTTCCCTGGTTGATATAGAATTCGGCAGACTGTCCCGATGTACGGTCGAAGACATGGGCTGCGAACTTATGCTTTTCCGACTTGATAAAACCATCTTCCAGGCGGCTGTTGAAGAGCTCTTTACCCAGAAAGTCGACCAATCCCGGAATATCGTGCGGTACATACCAGGAATATTGCCAACTGTTTCCTTCGATAAACCCTTTGTTGGAAAAGACATCAAACTCCTTATCCCAGTTACCGAGACTATCCCTGCGCATGACAAATTTCTTTTCCGGATGAAATACATTCTTATAATTCATGGAACGTGCCAGTAATGCCTTTCCTTCTTTTTTCTTTCCGAGAGCCAGGGCCAACTGGGAGACACACCAATCGTCGTAAGCATAATCGAGTGTTTTGGATACGACGCTCATTTCCATCGGCATATAACCATACTTAATATAAACGTCCAGTAAAGGATTTCCGCAGTTACCGCCGCAAGGATGATTGATCCCGGGTTCCGTCACATTCTTTGATACGGCTTTGTAAATAGCTTCCCCGTCTTTGCGTATCCCTTTCTGGTAGGCGGCCACCATCAAGGCGGTTTCGTGCGATCCTTCCATGATGCCCGAATATTCGAGTCCGGCCGGTCCTTTATTCGTCCATCCTGTATGTTTGAACATTTCCAGTTGTGTGGTCACCCAATCGTCTACGATGCGGGGGGAGATGATCGACCAGAGACCGTTCAGATTCCAGAAACTGTTCCAGAAGGCATCGCCGCCGTACATATTACCATGCTCCAGCTGCTGCACGTTTTCGCAGGCATCCCGGTACTGACCGTTCACATCGTTCCAGGTCTGTTTCCCGGCATAAGCCCGATAGAGGTTGGTATAGAATTTGGTTTTATCCACTTCGTCCTGTCCTTCGATCTCTATTTTGCCGAGCAGTTCGTTCCATTTGTTGCGGGTCTGGGCTACGACACGGTCGAAATCGTATTGCAAAGGAGCCAGCTCCGTCTCCATGTTTAACCGGGCCTGGTCGATACTGACCAGCGATAAGCCGGTGGAGACCGTGATACTTTCCCCTTCACCGGTGGTGTAGAGGGCATAAACTCCTATATCGTTTTTACCAACGATGGATTGTATATCTTCTACCTCTTTCCCTTCATTCCATCCGTTCAAGCGGGAAAACGGTTTGCTGAAACGGATGATGAAATGCAGTTTGTAATTATTCCAGCTACTCCACGAGCCCGACTGGCAATCGGCATATCCTTCCAGCTCTGTAGAACTTACTTTGGTGATGCAGGCATCCTTCACGCTGAATCCGTAATCCCATTCGGTAGGGAACAACAGGTCTATCAGTATTCTCGACTCCTTTCTTTCGGGGAAAGTATACCGGTGAATACCGCAGCGGGTAGTAGCCGACAGTTCGGCCTTCACTTCGTGATCGTATAGATAGACGGAATAATATCCCGGGGAGGCTTTCTCCGTCTCTTTCAGTATGCGGGAGTGATATCCGGCGTTCGCACCCTTGTAAGGGGAGTCGACCGACGGGTTCGACAGGGCCAGGTCGGCTGTTGTAGGCATAATCATCAGTCCGCCCATCGTCCAGGCATGCAGATGGCTGAAACCGGAAACGCTGTTGATGGCGTATTCGTATCCGCCCATCCAGACATTTCCCTGATTATCGGGGCCGAGTTGCACCATGCCGAACGGTTCCTGGGCATACGGCCCGAGCATCCAACGGGAATTGGAAGTGCCGATAAACATATCTACATAATCCACAGGTTCTTTTGTCTTTGCGGAAACCACAGTGGTCAGAAGTGAGAAAGATAAAAACGCATAATGCGCTACTTGTCTTATATTCATGGTATTGCTTATTTACTTACGACAGGCAAAGATATAGGTTTTCTCTTGTCTGGTTTATCACTTTCTGCCGAATCGATTGTATTATTTTCCGATAGATACCCGGATGGGTAAAGAATTACCCAAATTGGGTAAAGCTACGGGTAGTTACCCATGAGTAAAAAGTTACCCATTTCTGCAAGGAGCATATAATCAACCGATTGCAATTTTGGCACGTCATTTGCCTTATTAGGGATGGATAAAAGAACAAACAACGCTAATTGGGTAATGTATTACCCGGAAAGACTTAATTCAATATAATATGAAAAGAAATTTGTTAGTATCTCTATTGATTGGATTCGCTTTGGCAGGGCATGCGGAGACGGAGAACCTCCGGACCATCACCTACGACGAGGCTATTCATATCGCCCTGGGTGAAAGCTATACAGTGAAGTATTATAAGGAAGACATGGATGCTACCCGCTATTCTTACTTGTACACAAAGGCACAATTCAAACCGTTACTTAATTTCGATCTTTTTACCCCTTCGTGGGCGGAAGGGATGACGGAGATCTCGCAGGCCGACGGTTTGCCGGTTTATAACTCTATCGGTTCGCTACAAGTAGGTGGAAACCTAAATTTCACGTACGTGCTGCCTACCGGAGGTAACTTTGCCCTTTCCTCCAAAATGTACTGGGAAAACTACCGTACCACGCTTTCGCAACAGGATTATGAAGAACTGGAACGCGACCAGGTGTATAGCCGTTTCGCCTTATCATTCAATCAACCTATCTTTACGGCCAATAAGTTGAAGGAGAACATGAAGGTGGCCGAACTGGACTTTCGGAAGAGCACCTGTTATTTTACCCGTGTCCAGATGAATATTGTATATAATGTAACCGAAGCATTTTATACGGTATACAAACTGGCTTACGAACATAAGATCAACCAGGACCGCCTGACCAACTCCCGTGAAGCCTACCGTATCACCAAACTGAAACAGGAAACAGGCAACCTTCCCGAAGGAGAAATACTGATTGCCGAAATCACCGTTGCACAGGATGAGGCTCGCGTGATGGAAAGCGAAGGTAAGCTTTCCGCCGCCAAAGACCAGTTCAAATTATTGATCGGCCTTGACCTGAAAGAAGAGATCGACCTGAAAGCGGATATGGAGTTCGAAGCTTTTATCGTTGATATGCAGCAAGCCATCGACGAGGCCCTGAGGAACCGCATGGAGATACAGGAAGATAATCTGGATATCGAGTTGCAGGCCATCGAAGTGAAACGCGCCAAGCGTGAACGGGAGTTCAAAGGAAATATCTCCGCCTATTATGATTTCACGGGACTGAGTACGAGAGGAGAGGGGACGGTAGGCCAGCTGGTCGGTTCATCCTTCGATAATATGCGCGACCGCCCTTCGAACCGCGGTATTGCCTTGACCGTCTCTTACCCGCTGTTGGACTGGGGACGTGCCAAGAACCAGGTACGCCGCGAGCAGGTTCGTCTTAAACAACGTGAACTGAACCTCGATAACACCAAAAGAACCATCGAACAGGAAATCCGTGAGATCGTACGCAGTGTGTATGAAGCCGAGAAGCGTTACCGCATCAACCGCCGTAACCAGGAAGTTGCCATACAGAGCTACCGGATCAGCCAGATGCGTTTCGAGAACGGGGATATGACGAGCCAGGAGCTTTCTATCGAACAGGAGCGTCTTTCGCAGGTGCAGCTGGCATATATCGACAGTTATATTACTTATCGTCTGTCGGTAGCCGACCTGAACCGGAAGACGATGTACGACTTCGAACATAACCGCAGTTTCCTTCCGGAATCGTAATGTTATCAAAAATGGTTAGTAGTGTGATTTATAATCTATTACAGTTTCCTCGTAGTTTCGTGCTTTGGAAACTCCAGTTCCCCGCGCAGGGAACTCCAGTTTCCTGCCCAGGAAATTACAGTTTCCTGCCTGGGGAACTCCGGTTTCCTACTGAGGAAACTGAAGCAGATCAAGGAGCAAATAAAAATAACATAATAAGAAAAAGACAAATGAACGAACACATGAAAAGTATTATCACGGTATTGCTGGTTCTCTTACTGATGCCCTTTGCCGTCCGGTCGCAGGAAAACAGTGAGGCTGCTTTGCTGCTCGATTTGAAAAAGACACGTGCCGACTATGAAGTAGCCAAGCAGAAGTATGAGAACGACACGAAGCTCTTCAACGAAAAAGCCATATCGGCCAACGACTTCAACCGTTCGAAGAACGAGTTGTTGAGTAAGGAGGTCGATTATCAGAAACTGATCCTTAAACTGATCTCGCAGCAGAGTTACATCACCGTCGAACGTGCCGTGAAATATCAGGATCAGCGGGGCGAACGAAAGGTAAAGATCACCCTCAAAAGTGCGCTCGAAGGGAACGAAGAATATCTGAGTCAGTTCCAGGAACATTTCGACGTATTCACTCCAGAAATGCGTTCCGGTAAAATATATAATATATATGTATCGTTAGTAGATAATGAATCGAAGACGATAATCGGTTCGCCGTATGAGTTCCGTGTTCCTTTTATTGAGTTGGGAAAGGTGGCAACAGCCGATTTCGAACTGTTGAAGGATGCCGAGAATCTGACCGTATCGCTGAACTACAACAATCGTAAGGACGAGAAAAATATCTATCTGAAGAAAGACGCAAGCGTGAATGTGATCGATATCTCCTCCATGCAGTTCAGCCAGGAAGCCGACCTGAGCAGTAAAGCGACCTATGATCTGACACTCGAACGTTTCTCCACATCCGACGATGTCTACCGCCTGGAGGTTTTAGATCTGCCGCGCCAGATCAGTTACGACTTTACGGATGGTGAAAGTAAGGTTACCCAGATTAAATTTGCACAGGGGGTAAACATAAAGAAGTTATCTTTGCAAGTCTATTTACCGGATCGCGACGATCAGCAGGTAGTCATCGACAAACCTATTAAATTCCAGGTGCAGACAGTAGGTACAGCTAACGGCGAAAAGGCCGGAAGCGAAAACCTGGAAATCATTCCCCGCGGAAAAGGAAAGATCGAAGTACGTGCCAACAACCTCTATCATGAGACAACGGTCGGCAAGGAAATTACGATGGATGTCACTGTCCGCAACGGAGGAACCCGTCGTCTGGATAACATCAAATTGACAACCGAGAAGCCCCTGGGATGGAATACGAATATCGACCCGGACGTGATCAGTAGCCTCGATCCGGAAAAAGAAGTAACAGTAAAGGTTACTATCATCCCTCCGTCGGATGGTGGAGTAGGTGCCCAGGAAGTCAAGATCAAGACAGAAGCGATGGCAGATAACCGCAAGGTAGATACGGAAGATAAAACGGTACGTATCCAGGTGAATGCTGCCACTTCCATCTTCGGAACCCTCTTCCTGATCCTGCTGCTAGTTGGTTTTATAGGCGGAATTGTTTGGTTCGGGATGAGATTGAGTAAGCGGTAATTTAGAAAAATGTGAACCCAAATGACAGGTTTTGTAGGGGTGGGGTTTGCCCACCCTTTGCGACAATAATATAACAACCGGTGAAGAAGGGCGGGCAGACCCCGCCCCTACGGCCGAACCTGCCTGTTCCATTGTGACGGCGCCTGTAAGGGCGGTTCGCGAACCGCCCCTACCAACGCACTACATTCAAATCTGATAATAATTGAAATAAATAAAAACAACTAAAAATAAACACTATGTTACAAGCGATTGATTTAACAAAGAGATATGAAGACGGCAACCTGGCCCTCGATTCACTGAACCTGGAAATCAAACCGGGTGAGATATTCTTTCTTCTGGGAGCTAACGGTGCAGGTAAAACAACCTCCATCAATATCTTCCTTAACTTCATCGAACCGACTTCGGGCCATGCCCTGATCGATGGTATCGATGTAATGGAAAATCCGTTGGAGACAAAGAACCATGTCGCTTTCGTTTCTGAAAATGTCATGTTGTACGGAAACTTCACCGCCCGCCAGAACCTCGACTTCTTTGCCCGCCTGGGAGGAAAGACAACACTGACGAAGACGGAGTATTATAACGTTATGCGCCGTGTCGGCCTCCAGGAAGAAGCTTTCGAACGTAAGCTGAAGACCTTCTCCAAAGGTATGCGTCAGAAAGTGGGGCTGGCCATCGCCATTATTAAGGATGCCGACAACATCGTTATGGACGAACCTACTACCGGCCTCGATCCTAAGAGTGCAGCCGAACTGATGCAGATACTGATCAACCTGCGCAATGCCGGTAAAAGTATCCTGATGTGTACCCACGACCTCTTCCGTGCTAAAGCGGTTGCCGACCGGGTCGGCATTATGAAAGAAGGCCGCCTGGTCATGCTTCGTAGCCGTGAAGAGTTTCTTCAGGACGACCTGGAACGTATCTATCTGGATTATATGCAGGAAGCAGTCCTGGAATAAGAATACAAACGATATAATATATTGAATACTATGATTTGGTTAATAGCAAAAAAAGATTTCCTGCTGAACTTGTTGTCAGTCAGGTTTATTATAGGGTTTGTATTGTGTCTGCTGGTGATACCGTTCACGATTATCGTCAGTGTGGATAATTACGAGAACCAGGTACGTGTCTATAAGATCGAACAGGCACAAGCGGATAAGGAGTTGAAGGAATGCCGGGTGTGGTCGGCGGTACGCCCTGCCGTTATACAGGAACCTGAGCCCCTGAGTATCTTTAGTACGGGTATTATCAGCAATATAGGGAATAAGGTAAAGATTGCTTTCTGGGAGTATCCGTTGTTTCCGGAAGGACATACGATCACCCGTGATAATCCGTTGCTGAATGCTTTTTTCTCGATCGACTTCTCGAAAGTAATCGCTATTCTGATCTCGTTGTTGGCGCTTGTCTTCTCGTATGATGCTATCACACGGGAACGGGAGGATGGAACGATGAAATTGACATTTACCGGACAAGTGAGCCGTATCTCTTTCCTGATGGGGAAGTTGTTGGGGTTGTTGCTTACGTTGCTGCCGATTCTGTTATTTTGTTATCTGTTGGCTTGCCTGATTATCGTGGTTAATCCGGGAATATCCTTTTCTGCATCCGACTGGGGTGGCCTGTTATTGCTTTTCCTGACCTCTGTTATTTATATGTTGGTATTTCTTTTGTTAGGAATGTTTATTTCCAGCAGGGTAACGCATTCGTCATCATCTATTATTATCAGCTTGTTATGTTGGATCTGGTTCCTTTTCCTGATGCCTAATATTGCAACTTACCTGGCACAGAGTATTTCAAAGGCGCCGTTATATGACAATGTGCAGGCTGCGATGGAAGATTATGATGATACTTATTATAAAGAATATATGGAAGAATGGCCGCGTGCAGCCCAAAGGGTTAATATGAAGTTCTTGAGTTATAACAATTGTAATGGGGATAATGTGGAGTATCTGGAATTAGCCGGAGGGCCGAAGGAAACACCTTTATTCCATCAGCAGATGCAAATTTGGGCAACCCCTGTCATGTTGAATAATGCGGATAAGAAATGGGCTTTGCAACGCGATTATCTGGATGGATTGATGCGGCAACAACACTTGCAACAGACCATCGCTTGGTTGTCGCCTTCCGAACTGTTTGGTCAAGCCACTGAAGCTTTGTGCCATACTAATGCGAATAGTTTTCTGAAATACATGGATGGCCTTCGTAATTATCGTGAGAGTGTAATAACTTATTTTAAAGACAATAAGTTATTCGAATCTACTGCTTATTTTACCCCTCAGCCTTTGGACGAGTTTCCTACGCAGGCAGAGGTGGATTCGAATGATGGAACTGTAAATAAGAGATATGATAGAGGTTACAGTGAATTTCCGTATCTGGATATCAGTGGAGTTCCCCGTTATATACCTCAATCAGCAACAATTTCAGTTGCTTTGGGTGATGCTTTGGGGCGTTTATGCGCTTTGTTGGGGTTGGCGATCGTCTTGTTGGTCGGTACGATCGTATCGTTTATGAAATATGATGTCAGATAATAAATAATTACAGTTATGTTTACAACTTTATATATACGGGAATTGCAGAACTACTTGTATAGTCTGCGTTTTCAGGTTTCTTTTGTAATTGTTGTGTTGGTCTTTACCTTGGGGAGTATTTCTTTTACTTCTTCTTTTAAAGATATGCATAATAATTACGCCAAGTATAGCAAGGCACAACAAGAGGCTGTGGCTAAACAAGCCGAAAATGTTTCAAAAGTAGCAACGGCGAGGAATAACTTTGTCACTTCTCCACGTGAAAACAGTGTAATTGCTGATTGTAAAGAAAGTTATTTACCTAACCGAATCCGTTACAGCGCTTACAATGTGTTCGATTATTCGGTGCGTCACGATAGCAACAATCCTTTGTTAAGTCGTGGAGACAGTCTGAGTTGGTCATTCATTGTTTCGATGTTTCTGAGTTTTATTACTTTGCTTTTTGCTTTTGATGCAATCTCAGGGGAGAAAGAGGAGAAGACATTGGCGTTGGTCTTTTCAAATGCTGTACCCCGCCGTACTTTTCTGTGTAGTAAACTGGTGAGTATTGTTACGGTTGTGGGGATGATGGAACTGGTTGGCATTATAATAAGTCTGCTTATTCTGGCAGTTTCCGGGCAAGTACAGTTGAATGGTAGCTTTTTGATGGAAACTGCTGGGTTTATACTGATCAGCCTGTTGTTTATTACTACTTTCGCGGTATTCGGTCTATTTTCATCGGTCGTAACGCGTTATTCAAATATCAGTCTATTAATATCTCTCTGTTTTTGGTTGTTTGCTGCAGTTATTATTCCTAATACATCTGTGTTTTGGGCGAAAAAACTATTCAGCATACCTTCATCGGAAGATGTAAACCAAAAGCTCCGGGAAGCTAGTGATGATATTAATCGTAATGCTCCAGAGGGAAGTTGGTCATCCAGTGGTAATAATCCATTCTATCCCCGTCATGAGTTACGTGCAAAAAATCAGACTAACCTGATGAATAACGCAAAAAAGTTCAATGACGCTTATTACCTGCAACAATTCCGGCAGTTTGAGCAAACCCGTAATTTCACTTTGCTTTCACCGATTGCACAGTTTGATTATATGAATGAAGCTTTCCTGGGAGGTGGTTATCTCCGTTTCCAGAAGAACTGGAATGATTTACATATTTTCCAGGAACGGTTCCTGCAATGGTTTAAGGATATCGATGCAAAGGATTCCGACAGTCCGCACTGGTATAATCCGTACGAAGATTATTCTACCAGTAAGAAACCGGTAGCAGTCGACCAGATCCCGCAGTATCAGGAGCAGATCGCTTCTTTCGGACAGCGTTTCGAATTTATCGGAGGTTATCTGATCGCTATGATAATCACCATTGCCGTACTGTTTATGGCTTGTTTCTATTTCTTTACAAGATATGATGTGAGATGACTTGAATTGTCAAATAATTAGACGTTAGTGTCTAATTATTTGACATGTCTGAATAACTGTTGAATTAGTATATTGTTGATAATTAATAAGATGTGTTTTTGGCACGCTGTTTGCAATAGTATGGGTGATGTGCCGGAAACATGTTGAAAGATGAACAATAATAGAACAATGTGTGTTTTCAACAATAAAGGGAGCGACTCTTGGCGAATAGCTCCCTCTTTAACCCATAATAAGGTTAACATAATTGATGAGGTTCTCTTTGGCGAGAGACCGAACTCTTCCTCGTGCGTGAGCATAGGGAAGAGATTATTTTTTTAGGCTTTAGCTCCTTTCATGGATAACTTTTCAAGGAAATATACGATAGCAAAGCCGAAGATCATTAGTCCGATGGCTTCCCATAACAATTGATCCGGCAGGATGTTTGTTTCTACCAGTGGCTTGACGACACCGTGACTATCTGTATACGTTTCGATCGTCTCCTTCCATGGCCATACTTTATTCAGCGAACCCAGCATGAACCCGGCAAGTACGGCAATTGTAGTGTCGTGGAATCTGCGTAGAGCAAAAGACAGTACACGTGAAAAAGAAGTAATACCTAAAGCTGCTCCACAAATAAAGACAAGCATGACCGGTATATTAAATGTTTTTACCGCCTCCATAATATAAAAGTATTTACCCAGTAATACCAGGATAAAACTACCTGAAATACCAGGCAGGATCATCGCACAGATGGCGATCGCTCCACAGAGGAAGATAAAGAACAGGTTGGTCGGAGTTTCGGCTGGCGTAGCAACCGTAATATAATAGGCGATAACAGCCCCGATGATAAAACATAGGACCGACTTCCAGTTCCATTGCTTAATGTCTTTCGATACGAACCAGGTAGATGCCAGTACCAAACCAAAGAAAAAAGCCCATACCAGGATCGGATGTGTGACCAACAACCAGGTAATAATCTTAGCTAAGGAAAAAATACTGATACCGATACCGGAAACAAGTGCCAACAGGAAGTTTGCATTGATCACTTTCCAGAATGCTGCAATCTTTCCTGTAAACAGTAATTTCAGGCTGGCTCCGTTTATACTTTTGATCGAATCAATCAGTTCTTCATAAATACCTACAATAAAGGCAATCGTACCACCTGATACTCCGGGGACAACATCTGCCGCCCCCATCCCCATGCCTTTCAAAAGTAAGAGACCGTAGTCTTTTAGATTTCTGTTCATTTAATTGTTATTGTCTTTATTATTGAGGAATTCCTTTGTCAGATCTTCCGGAGGGATGTGTTTGCCCATCAGCTGTTGCTCCACATCGCTAAAGTCAATCCCGGAGTTTTCGAGATACTCTATCAACTCCTGGGGGGAGGTCTGTGAAAAATGCTCACCGAAATGTTTCATATCACCCTTGGCCAGATAGGCCATCGCCAGATGAAGATGCATATAAGGCATGTCGGGGTTCACCTCCATTACCTTTTGATAATATTTGAGTGCTTTCTCTATCTCTCCTTTCATATACAAAAACTGTCCTGCATGGAACAGGCTTTCGTAATCTTCCGGTAGATAATCACTTCCCTGATCCAGTACATCAAACAGGCGTTCGGTAGTGTCGATAGCAAGCTTGTCTTCTCCGTTCTCGACATAGGTTAGTGCCAGTAAAGATAGTATCCGGACATTATTCGGGAATAACTCAACAGCTTTTATCAGCGTATTGGATGCTTCTCGGTCACGGTTTGTTTCCGTACAGCACCGGATAAAGTTGATATAGGCCGCCGGTTCGTTGGTTACGATCTTTTTTCCGATAATATCTCTTAGCATACTGTATGCTCCTTCATAATCCTCCAGCTTAATATAACATTCTGCCATGAGCGGTTTGATGCGCTCCGTCATATCCGAATCAGTTTCGATCTCTTTATATACTTCCAATGCCTTTTCATAATTTTCATTCATATAAAGGCAATAAGCTTTCAGTATTTTCAGTTCGGGGTCCGAATCGTCGCAGGTAAGGGCAAAGTCGAATGCTTCGATTGCCTTGTCGAATTCAGCCTTGATGGAATAGAGACGCCCCAGTGAGAACCAATAGTCGTGCGAATAAGGATCTTTATCGATCAGTTCGTTACATATAGTAATCGCACCGTCGATATCGCCTTCCATTTCCAGGCTATAACATAACTCGTCTTTCAGGTTAAGGTTGTCCGGGAACAAAGCAATGCCACGTTTGATATAATCACGGGCTTCCTTATTCATTTCCATGTCACTTAAAAGAGGAGCGATGTATTCGAAAGCCAACTCGAGATAATCACAGTCTCTCGCCACGATGTCTTCCGTGTATTCGACTATTTTATCGTATTGGTCGAGCATACAAAAGCATTCAAGTCGTAATAAGTCGAGGTCCTGGCTGTCGGTTTCGGCAATGGTGTCGATCAAGGCAAGTGCACTGTCATAATCTTCATTATAAACATAAAAACGGCATTGTCTGATCTGCAAGTCAATATTACCCGGATGAAGTTTTAGCCCTAAGGCTAAAACTTCATCAAAGTATTTATAATCGTCCGATTCTTCAAAACTGTCCAACAGGTCACTTAGTTCGTCTGCATCGAAGTAGGGTTCTTTCCCTTTTTCGCGGGCGTCCAGGTAACGTTGTAACAGGCGTGAAATATCATCTTTTTTCATATATCAGGTAAATTCTCTTTTATCTTGTTTATTATGCTTTATCCTTCACTTTGCTCCAGGTATCTTTCAGGGATACGGTGCGGTTGAAGATCAGCTTTTCCGGCGTTGAATCTTTGTCTACGTTGAAATAACCGATACGCTGGAATTGCAGGTAATCATACGGTTTGGCATTTGCCAGGTATTTTTCTACGTAACAATTAGTAAGTATGTTTAATGAGTCCGGATTGATGATCTCTTTCATCGCATCCAGAACAGAACAGTCCTTTGCTTCGCGGATAGCAGCCAGTTCGTCACGTGGATTTTCTACTTTCCAGAGACGGTCGTATAAGCGGACTTCGGCAGGCAGGCTGTGGGCACAACTCAGCCAGTGCAGGGTACCTTTTACCTTACGGTTGCTATCGGGCATACCGCTTTTGGTATTCGGGTCATATTCGCAATATACTTCTACTACTTCGCCGGCATCATTCTTTTTGCAACCGGTACATTTCACGATATAGGCATTCTTCAGACGTACTTCCTGTCCCGGAGTCATGCGGAAAAACTTCTTCGGTGCATCTTCCATGAAATCGTCTCTTTCCATCCACAGTTCGCGGCTGAATTCGATCTGGTGGGTTCCTGCCGTTTCATCTTCCGGGTTATTGATGGCTTCCATTTCTTCCACTTTTCCTTCCGGATAGTTGGTGATGATCAGTTTGACCGGGTCAAGAACGGCCGATACACGTGTGGCACGGGCATTCAGGTCTTCACGAACGGCGCTTTCCAACAAGGCAAACTCGTTCAGGGCATCGTAAGTGGTGTAGCCGATCTTATCGACAAACTTACGGATAGATTCGGGAGAATAACCACGGCGACGGAATGCACAGATAGTCGGCATGCGGGGATCGTCCCAGCCGTCGACCAACTTTTCTTTTACCAGTGTAAGCAAGTTACGCTTACTCATCAGCGTATAACTCAGGTTCAGTTTATTGAACTCGGTCTGACGGGGACGGTTGTCGTCGAGGTCTTTACCTTCTTTCAGCCAATCGATGAACAGGTCGTACAATGGGCGGTGTACCACGAATTCCAGGGTACAAAGTGAATGCGTAACGCCTTCGAAGAAGTCGCTCTGTCCATGTGCAAAGTCATACATCGGATACACTTTCCACTTATCACCTGTACGGTGGTGATGTGCGGATGTTACCACACGATAGATGATCGGGTCGCGGAAATGCATATTTGAATTAGCCATGTCGATCTTGGCACGCAATACCATAGCACCTTCTTCCACTTCTCCGTCACTCATCTTCTGGAACAAAGCCAGGTTTTCTTCGATGGGACGGTCGCGGTACGGACTGTTGATACCCGGTTGGGTAGGGGTTCCTTTTTGCTGGGCGATAACTTCCGAACTTTGTTCGTCGATATAGGCTTTTCCTTCCTTGATCAGACGGACGGCAAAATCCCATAACTGTTGGAAATAGTCGGATGCGTAGTAGATGTTATTCCAATGAAATCCGAGCCATTCTATATCTTCTTTTATTGCATCGACATACTCTACATCTTCCTTTACCGGATTAGTGTCGTCGAAACGAAGGTTACAAACCCCGTTGTAACGTTCTGCCATGCCGAAGTCCAGGCAAATTGCTTTGGCGTGTCCGATATGCAGGTAACCGTTGGGTTCGGGTGGGAAACGAGTTTGTACGCGTCCGCCGTTTTTACCTTCTGCTAAATCCTTCTCAACATTTGCTTCAATAAAATTCAGGCTCTTTTTGCCTTCTTCTTCGTTCGTTCTGATATCGCTCATATCTGTTATAAATATGTTATTTCTTTTTAACGGAGCAAAGGTAGCGATTTCTTTACTTGCTACATAGCGATACAAGTTTTTTCCTATATTTGTGGCTTAATTTTATCGAACAGATTATAATACATCCGTATGGAATACTTCAATCTTCTGGTTGATTTTGTACTGCACATCGATGCTCACTTGGCAGCACTTGTATCGACTTATGGCATTTGGATATATGCCATTTTATTCCTGATCATTTTTTGTGAAACAGGACTGGTAGTAACTCCTTTTCTTCCTGGCGATTCATTGTTATTTGTGGCTGGAGCTTTAGCTGCTTTGCCGGGTAACCCGATGAATGTGCATCTTATTGTAGGGGTTTTGATCGTTGCGGCAGTGCTGGGGGATGCTTCTAACTATATAATAGGCAGACTGTTCGGGGAAAGGATGTTTAGTAATCCTAACTCAAAGATCTTTAAACAAAGTTATCTGGAGAAGACACATAAATTTTATGAAAAGCACGGGGGTAAGACAATTATTCTGGCACGTTTTGTCCCTATTGTAAGGACTTTTGCCCCGTTTGTAGCCGGTATGGGACATATGAGTTACCGGCATTTTGCTTCATACAATGTGATAGGAGGGGTGATCTGGGTGGTTCTTTTTTCGTATGCCGGTTATTTTTTCGGCGGAATGGAGATCGTTCAGAAGAATCTGGAACTTTTGATTGTCCTTATCATCTTTATCTCCATTCTGCCGGGAGTTTTTGAAGTTGTCAGAAATAAATATTTCGTTAAAACAAACTGATCAATAAGGCAATATTCAATACCGTAACCAACGTTCCCAATAATAGGAGAAGGATGGTGGTCGAACGTGAATTGACGTATACACCCATTACTTTCTTGCTCGAGGTAAGATACACCTGTGTAAAGACTGTGATCGGTAACTGTACGCTCAATAGCATCTGTGAAAGGATCAGTCCTTTGAACGGGTCACCGATCACAAAAATAATAAATAGTGCCGGGACGAACGACAGGATAACTCCTAACTTGGAGTGTAAGTCTTTATGATTATATGCTTCCCCGTAAAAGCCGGCAAAGATGGAAGCTCCTGCAATACCGGATGTGATGGTGGATGAGATACCTGCCAGTAACAGGGCAGCTGCGAAGATAACACCGGCATTGCTTCCAACGAGAGGAACCAATAGCTGTTGTGCCTGGTCGAGTTCATCGACCGTTACTTTTTCTTTGAAGAAAGTGGCGGCGGCCAGGATGATCATAGCTGAGTTGATAGCCCAACCGATCACCATCGAAAGAAGTGTATCGTAAAACTCGTATTTCAATTGTTTCTTGATCACAGACTCGTCTTCGAGGTTCCATTCGCGACTCTGGATCACTTCCGAGTGTAGGAAGAGGTTATGCGGCATGACCACGGCGCCGAGTACACTCATGATGATCAACATAGAATTCGGTGGAAACGATGGCTTTACCCACCCTTGTATGGCTTCTCCCCAATGAACGTCTACCAATGCCAGTTCATAAAGAAACGACAGTCCGATGATGGAGACGAACATGATGATCCAGCGTTCTATTTTGCTGTATGTGTTGCTGAGCAACATAATCAGGCAGGCCAGGGTAATAATGACTGCTCCGATCTTGATCGGCATGCCGAACAGCATACGCAGGGCGATAGCGCCACCCAGTATTTCCGCCAGCGAAGTGGATATACTGGCCAACATAGCAGAGCCGAGGATAGGGCGGCTGAGTGTACGGGGCAGGTATTTGTTGGTTGCTTCCGACAGGCACAGCCCGGTTACGATTCCGAGGTGGGCCACGTTGTGCTGGATGATGATCAGCATAATGGAAGAAAAGGTAACTACCCATAACAGGGCATATCCGAATTCAGATCCGGCAGCCAGGTTGGTCGCCCAGTTTCCGGGATCGATGAAGCCAACGGTGACCAATAGGCCGGGGCCAATGTATTTCAGTAAGTCTAATCCGCCGGAACGCGGTTTGTGATTGATTTTGAGTTTGTCTAGAAGTTTCATTTTTAGTCTTATCTTTTTGTTATCATTTTGCCTCGAATCCCTTTAGGGGAATGTCAGAACGAACGACGTTCGGTTTATAGCCGGATTGCTCTTTAAAGCAATGCTACCTCCTGAAAGCCGCATGATCTGCCGCGAGATAGAAAGTCCGATGCCGCTTCCACCTTCCTTAGTGGTAAAGAACGGAACAAAGATATGTTCTGCTTCTTCCGGTGGGATAACCGGACCGTTATTGCTGACTTCGATGACCACGGATTCATCCGGATTGCAATAAGCTTTCAGTTCGATATGTCCGTCCGACTGTTCTCTGCCTATAGCCTGCATTCCGTTTTTCAGCAGATTTAAAACCACCTGAGTGATCAGGTTCTCGTCGGCATAAACAATCAGGTCGGCCGGTTCTATACTTATATTAATCGTTATATTAGGATAATTGTTGTGATGGCGTGCCAGATTTATCATTCTTTCTGCGAATTTCTGCACATAGAACAACGAAGGTTCCGGGGTTGGTATGTGGGTGAATTTGCGATAAGACTCTACGAATGATATCAGCGTCTTACCGGTCGTACTGATCACTTCCAACCCGTTACGTATTTCGCTGTCGGCATCTTCATGCAGAGAGAGTAGCGTGTCGCTCAGGGAGGTGATAGGGGTGACGGAGTTCATGATCTCATGGGTCAATACACGAGTCAGGCGTATCCATGAGTCGATTTCCTTGTCGTCCAGTTCGCTGTTGATGTCGTTGATTGCCAGGATGCGCACATGTTTATCCTGTAATGTCATTTCGGAGACGCGAATCGACAGGTTGACGGTTCCGCGTTCATTGATAAATGAAATCTGGTGCTTGTCTCCCGGACGTATATCGGTGATCGTTTGTTGCAGTTTTTCATCTATACGTGTCAGTTGTTTAACATGGGTGAATACGGAGAGACCGAGTAAACGCAAGGCCTCGTTGTTGGTTTGATAGATATTCCCTATATCATCCAGCACTATAATACCGGTATTTACAGAGTTCATGATCAACTCGTAGTACTTTTCTTTTTGCACGGCATCTGCTTTTGCCTGGAAAAGTATTTGAGTGATACGGTTTAGCGATTCGCTTACCAGTTTGTCGTTCGATGAACGTCCTCGGGTGGCATACTGGAAAGCATAATCACTATTGTCGATTGCATCGAACATAAAAGCAACCTTCTGGGCATTTCGTTTGAACAGGCTACGCATCATCTGCATGGAATACAACCAGCCGATAAAGACAAGGATGAACCATTCCCATTTATGGGTGATTGCCGCATAGGTCCCGGCTGCGGTTAGTATTCCAAACAAGCCCAGACGGAAAGTGAGACTGTGGTAGATGCCTTTTAACATAAGAATGATTGCCTGTTAGACATTATAATTCGTAGCGTTTTATTTTGTTGTATAATGTCTGACGGGAAATTCCCAACTGGCTTGCAACAAGTGACAGGTTACCATTGTACTTATCCATGGCATTTTTAATCATGTTGTATTCCATTTCCTCGAGGGTAGTAACTTCTTTCATCGGTGAATCCTTCTTACGGGGGAAATCGAAGTCGCTACTTTCAAGTGTGTCGCCTTCACTGATTATGACCGCTTTTTCGATGGTATGCTCCAGTTCACGGATATTACCGAACCAGGGCTGTTGTTTCAGCTTCTCTTTGGCCTCGGAGCTGAGACGCATAGATGGTTTACCATATATATTCGTGTATTTAGCCAGGAATATTTCGGTAAGAGGAACAATGTCTTCCGGTCGTTCACGGAGGGATGGTATTTCCACATGGATTGTATTGATACGATACAAAAGGTCTTCGCGGAACAGTTCTTTCTGTACCATCTCCTGCAGATCACGGTTCGTGGCGCAGATCAGGCGGATATTGATAGGAATAGGGGTGTTGCTTCCTACGCGGACGATACTTCTGCGTTGAAGGGCAGTCAATAGTTTAGCTTGTAAATGATAAGAAAGGTTTCCTATCTCATCCAGGAACAATGTGCCGTTGTTAGCAGCTTCAAATTTACCCGGACGATCGGCACGTGCATCGGTGAAAGCTCCTTTCATATGACCGAACAACTCACTTTCAAACAGTGTTTCGGTAATAGCTCCCATATCTACCGGAACCATTGCTTCTTTTTTACGGTTCGAGAGGATATGGATTTCCCTGGCCAGCATTTCTTTACCCGTACCGTTCTCACCGGTGATCAGAATATTGGCATCTGTTTTGGCAACCTTCTCTATCAGGTTACGGAGTTGTTGCATAGCGTTACTTTCTCCCCAGAACATACCGCTTTCTTTGGAAATGACTTGTTTATTATTTTCATGAGGGATGCCTTTGCGGTTTGCCATCCGTATGTCGTAAGCTGTTTTCAACGTTTCCAGTAACTTGGCATTGTTCCAGGGTTTTACAACGAAATCGGTTGCTCCTTCCTTTATTCCTCTTACTGCCAGGTCGATATCGGCGTAGGCCGTGAATAAGACGACCTGAACCGACGGTTCTTCTTTTTTTATTTCGGAAAGCCAGAATAACCCTTCGTTTCCGGTATTGATCCCCGCACTGAAGTTCATATCCAACAACACCACATCTACATCTTCATTATGTAATGTAGTCTTTATTTTGTTGGGGGTAGAAATCGTTATCACTTTTTCAAAACAGGTACCTAACAGCATCTGTACTGCGGTCAGAATCCCTTTGTTGTCGTCTACAACCAGTATGGTGCCTTGTTTAGCCATCGTAATAATGTATTTAGTAATGCAAAGATACAGGTTCGGTTTTATACTTCCTAACCTGTGTCTAATATTTAGACAGATAAAGTAGGAGGGGCAAACGGATAATTATCGTTTGTCTAATATTTATACACCACTGTCTAATTTTTTTACACTTCAGAGAATTAGATAAATTGTCAATCTGTTGATAAATAAAGTATTATATAGTTTGGCACGCTCTTTGCCCTTCTATAGGCAGAAAATAACACAAAAATGAAACAGATAATATTGACATCGGTTCTTTCGTTTAGCCTGGCAACAGTTGCCGTGGCCCAGGAAAAACTCTGGACAATGGATGAATGTATGCATTACGCCGTAGAAAACAGTCCTAAGGTAAAAAAACAAGCTTATACGAGCGACTCTTATAAGGCTGAGTTAAATTCGGCAGTTGCTTCATTTTTCCCGTCTATGAGTGCAAGTGTAGGAGCAAAGTATGGTTTTGGACGTTCTATTGACCCCAAGACAAATGCCTATAATAATACTTCTACCTTTAATAATGGATATGGGGTAGATGTTTCCATTCCTATCTTTAATGGTGGACAGTTGGTGAACCAGTGGCGGATGGCAAAAGCAAATCGTCAGTTGGGTATGAACGATATCCAAAAAGAGAAGGATGATTTGGCCATTAATACTATGACTGCTTTTATGGATGTGGTATATTATCAGGGAACAGTCAAACTGGCTGCCCAGCAATTGGAAGAGAACAGCCGGATCCTGTATAGAACCCGTCGCCAGGAAGAGTTGGGACTGAAAGGAAAAGCGGATGTGGCGCAGATCGAAGCCCAGGTAGCAGCAAACGATTATAACCTGACTCACCAGCAGAACTTGTTTAATACAGCTTTATTGACTTTAAAACAAAATATGAATTTCCCTTCGGATATGGAGCTGGATGTCGATACCCTGTTGCTTGATAAATCCTATGCAACCATGATGGAGTCTGTAGACGAAATTTACGGTTATGCATCCGACAATAATCCGGTTGCCTTACAGGCCAAACTGCTATTGAAATCGTATAAGATGCAATATCTGATGGCTAAAGGACGCTTGTTGCCAAGTATCTCTTTTAGTGCAGGTATTTCTACGAATTACTTTGAAGATTTAAAAGTAGACAAAACGGTTGAGGGCTACGAACCGTCTCCTTCATTTGGTAGTCAGTTCAAGAACAACCGAGGTGAATATATCTCTTTTAACCTGAGTTTTCCGCTTTTTGACGGTTTGAGCCGTCTAACCAATGTACGTAAAGCACGTAATAGTGTACGTATCGCCCAAGAACAGCAAACCGAAGTGCTTCGCCAGTTACAGACCGCTATCGAACAGGCCATCCTCGACCGTGAAGGGTATGCCAAGGAAACGATACAGATGGAAAAGAAGGCCAAGGCTGATGAAATTGCTTATCAGGTTACACTTCGCAAGTTCGAAGAAGGTCTGATGAGTCCGATCGATTTGCAAACCAGCGCTAATACACTACTCTTGTCGAAAGCAGACCTGTTGCAACGGAAACTGATGTATCTGATGAAATGTAAACTGGTTGACTATTATAAAGGTAAACCTTTGATTGAAGGCATAAATTAAGAATCAGACAGAAAAGATAGAACAGATAATAAGAAATAAAAAACATACAACCATGGATATTCAATTAGAAAAGAAAAGAGGCATTCAGAAGAAACATTTACCTTATGTGGCAGGTGGCGTTTTATTCCTTGTATTGGTCGGCTGGATCATTTTCGGCGATCATGCATCGACACTGAAAGTAGATGCCCGCGGTATCAGTATCGGTAATGTAACCCGCGAACAGTTCAATGATTTCGTCCGCGTAGACGGACAGGTACAGCCGATCACTGTCGTGCAGCTGAGCCCTGAAGAAGGGGGAATCGTGCAGGAGAAAGTAGTGGAAGAGGGAGCCCAGGTAAAGAAAGGGGATGTGATTGTCCGTCTTTCCAATTCAGGCCTCGATCTTCAGATCCTGGACGCAGAAGCACAATTGGCAGAGAAACAGAACTTTCTTCGTAATACCCAGGTGGCCATGGAGCAGGACAAGTTGAGCAACCAACTGGAAAAAGCCCAGTTGGATGTAGACATGAGCCGTGCCCGCCGTGCTTATCATCAGCAACAAAAACTGTATGAAGAAAGCCTGATTGCCAAAGAAGACTATCTGAAGGCCAAGGAAGATTACGAACTGGCAACAAAGAAATACGACTTGGTCGTGCAGCGTTTGAACCAGGATTCGATTTCCCGTACGATCCAGATGGAAGAGATGGAGACCAGTTTGGCTAATATGCGCCGTAATATCCAATTGGTACACGAACGTAAGGAGCACTTGAATGTACGTTCACAGATCGACGGTGAACTCGGTTTGCTGGATGTCGTATTAGGACAGAATGTATCTGCTGGTTTGAAGATCGGCCAGATCAACGACCTTTCTGATTATAAGATCGAAGCAATGATCGACGAACATTATATCGACCGTGTTAAACCGGGATTGAATGCAGCATTCGATCGTCAGGGTACGAGTTTCGACCTGGCCGTACGTAAGGTTTATCCGGAGGTACGCGACGGTAAATTCCGTACTGACTTTGTGTTTACCGGCGAACGTCCTGACAATATCCGTAGCGGACAGACTTATTATATCAGCCTGTATCTGGGGCAACCGACCGAAAGTATCATCATTCCGCGCGGAACGTTCTTCCAGAGCACCGGTGGTAGCTGGATCTTCGTACTCGACAAAGATGGAAAGAAAGCTTATCGCCGCAAGATCAAGATCGGCCGTCAGAACCCCCAGTTCTACGAAGTAACAGAAGGTCTGGAAGCAGGCGAAAAGGTAATCGTGTCGAGTTATGAAAGCTATAAGGATAATGAAGTCCTGATATTGGAATGATATAGCAAAATGTGAAACATGCAATTCTGACAATAACCGAATTAAATATACCCATTATAATGAAGAACATCCGCATAGCAATTCGAGGCCTCTTTAAGAAGGGCAGACATAATGATATTAAGATCCTGTCGCTGGGTATCGGACTCGCCATGGGATTGGTCTTGATAGCAAAGGTTTGCTTCGAGTTGTCGTACGATAACTTTTACCCCCAGTCCGACCGGATTTTTGCTATCCAGGAGAACTTTGGCATCGGGGGGAAGAGCCATGACGGCTACCCCCACGTCAGCGGTGGTATAGCCCCCGGTATGAAAGCCGAGATCCCCGGTGTGGAAGCGGCTACCCGTTGTGATAAAATGGGTGAACTGGTCATGAAAACACCCGATAAGAAGAAGTATACGGCTACCTTCCTGATGGCCGACTCCTGCTTCTACGACGTACTACCCCGCGAAATGCTGGGCGGTGATGCCAGGGAGACACTTTCGCGTCCCCTTTATGCCCTTGTTTCGAAAGAACTGGCCGACAAGATCGCCCCCGACGGAGCAGACGTGATCGGTAAAACTTTCGAAGTGGAGACATTCCCTGGCGTTCAGATCACCGTCGGCGGTGTGTTTAAGGATATTCCGAAGAATACGCATCTTTATTACGATGTACTTGTTTCCCTTTCCTCCTTCAAAGCCATCGCCGGATGGACGAAGGAAGATGAATGGCTGGGCGGAGACAGCTTCAACGCCTACGTCCTTCTGCAACCCGGCCTGCAGGCAAGCGATATGCTACAACCTATGGCCGAAATGCTCGACCGTCATGTCGATTCGGAGAAACTGAAGGAGCAAGGTATCACCTACAGTATCTTCCTGCGTCCCCTTGGCGAGCTCTACGCAAACTCACCGGCCACCAAGCGTATGGCCGTGATGCTGACCGCCATCGCTTTCGCCACCCTTTTTGCCGCCCTGATGAACTATGTGCTGCTGGTTATCTCTTCGATGGTGACCCGCTCGAAGGATGTGGCAATCCATAAATGTTACGGTGCGACAGGCTGGAACATCACCGACATGATCTTCTCTGAGACATTTCTCAATCTGTTGATATCCGTAACCCTCTCTACGCTCCTCGTATTCGGTTTCCGCCGGATCGTGGAAGAGCTGCTGGGCACCTCGCTGGCGTCGCTTTTCACGCCCGACACGCTGGTGATCCTGCTCGGCGTCTGCGTATTGGTGTTTCTGGTTGCCGGCCTATTGCCTTCGCAGTTGTTCGCCAGGATTCCTGTGGCGTTGGTATTCCGTTCGTACACCAACTCCCGGCGGACGTGGAAGAAAGCCTTGCTGTTCATCCAGTTCGTTGCGGTAGGTTTCCTTGTATGCCTGTTGATCGTTATTGGCTGGCAGTATAGTTTCATGGTGAATGAGAATCCCGGATACTCATACGAGAGGTTAGCTTTCTGCAACCTGGAAGGTGTCTCCCAATCCTCCCGCAAGGCACTGTTGGATGAGATCCGTAAGCAGCCCGAAGTGGAAGATGTTACGACCTGCTATGAATTGCCGGCCTTTGCCGGTTCGGGTGATATCGTCTACCGTCCCGGCACGGACGATGCCGTGGCACATTTCCAGGATCTTTACGGAACCAATGCCAACTTCGTCTCGCTGCTGGAGATGAAAGTGATAGAGGGAAAGGCCTTCGACGAATCCTTCTCCGACTCCATGCAACTCGTCATGCTGAGCCGCCAGATGGCCACCGAACTGGCCAACGTCTTCGAATGGAAAGACGGCGTGGTGGGCAAGAAGCTGGATATCGGCGGTCACGGTACGAACGATCCTTTCACCGTAGTCGGCGTTTACGATGACGTACGCATCGGCCGGATCGATCACGAAGGCATGCTCAACTCCGCCATCTTTTTCAGTAAGAGAGCCGAGCAGACCCTTGTTGTCAAATTCCATCAAAGGGATGCGCAGAATCTGGCCCATATAAGTAATGTAATAAAAGAATTTCTGCCCGACCGTGACATTAACCTTGTCGATTACCGTTTCTGCTTCACGAAGCTCTACGATACTTCGCGCATTTTCCGCGACTCGGTGATGGCCGGTGGAATCATCACCCTGGTCATCGCCTTGATCGGACTGATCGGTTACATCAACGACGAGACGAACCGTCGCGGGAAAGAAATCGCCGTACGCAAAATCAACGGGGCTACCGAGCGTGATATCCTCCGTTTGATATCGTCGGACGTTGTATGGATGGCATTGCCGGCTATTCTGATCGGTGCGGGCGCTTCGTGGTTTGCCGGTGAAAAATGGTTGCAGCAATTTTCGGAGAAGATCCCGATGAATGCGGGTCTGTTTGTCGCTGGCTCCGTGGCTGTATTGTTGGTAATCCTTGTCACAGTGGTCTACCGTACCTGGCTGGTGGCGAATGCCAATCCGGTGCTGAGCCTGAAATCGGAATAGAAATGCTAGAAAAAGGTGAAGCCAAATGACAGGTTTTGTAGGGGTGGGGTTTGCCCACCCTTTGCGACAATAATATAACAACCGGTGAAGAAGGGCGGGCAGACCCCGCCCCTACGGCCGAACCTGCCTGTTCCATTGTGACGGCGCCTGTAAGGGCGGTTCGCGAACCGCCCCTACCAACGACACTACATTCAAAACTGTCAATAACTGAACTATAAATAAAGATAGATATGAAGAATTTCAACATGGCACTCCGCTCCCTATTCAAGAAAGGGAGGAGCAACGGGATCAAGATCCTTGCGTTGGCAGTCGGTCTGGCGATGGGACTGGTATTGGTAGCGAAGGTATGCTTCGAACGTTCGTATGATAATTTTTATCCCGACAATGACCGGATTTACCTGGTCAGATCCGACATCAACAGGGATGGGAAGAAAGACTCCTGGGGACAAGTGAGCGGAGCCATCGCTCCGGGAATGAAAGCCGAGATCCCGGAAGTGGAGTTTGCCACCCGCTACACCCGGATCGGTGAAAACAACGAGTTGATAATGACCCCCGACGAGCAATACTACACCGCCACGATACTGCTTGCCGACACCAGCTTTTTCGACATCTTCCCCCGTCCCGTATTGGTGGGAAACCCGAAAGACGCCCTGGCCCGTCCCGGCTATGTGATGATAAGCCGTTCGCTGGCCGAGAAGATGGGCGGCGTGGGTGAAGCGGTAGGTAAAACCTTCGTCCGCGACACCAACCACGGCTCCCCTTTCACCATCGGCGGCGTGTTTGAAGATATCCCCGAAAACAGTCACCTGCGCTACGATGCGGTAGCCTCACTGGCTGCTATGCCCGAATGGAGCACGACCAACTGGTTGGGAAACGACCGTTATATCGCTTACGTGAAGCTCGTGCCCGGTACCGATCCCGATGGACTGACCCCTGCCATCCAACGCATGCAGGAGCGCAACCAGGATATGGAAGGATTGAAGAAAGCCGGGGTCGACCTGTCGTACTCCATCTTCCCGTTGCAGGACATCCACAATAATAACAAGGATGTGAAGGATATGAACTATATGCTCCTTTTCATGGCAATCATACTCATCTCCATCGCCGTGCTCAATTATATACTGGTCGTGATCTCCACCCTGATCGGGCGTGCCAAGGAAGTGGCCGTGCATAAATGCTACGGAGCGTCGGGGAAGAATATCTTCGGAATGATACTCTCCGAGTCGCTTCTGCACCTGTTGTTGTCGCTGTTGCTGGCAGCTCTGCTGATCGTTATTTTTAAGGGAAAGATAGAAGATCTGTTGTCGGCCTCGCTGTCGGCGCTCTTCACGTTGCCTACCCTGTCGATCCTGTTGGGCATCTGCGTGGTGGTATTTGCGGTGACAGGCTTTGTGCCGACCTGGCTTTTCATGCGCATTCCGGTGGCCTCGGCCTTCCGTAGCGTGAAAGAGTCGAAACGCTACTGGAAGCTCTGCCTGCTGTTCGTGCAGTTTGTCGCCACCGCCTATCTGGTGGCCTTGCTGGTCACCATCAGCCGTCAGTACGATACGATGATTTCGAGTCATCCCGGCTACGCTTACGAGAACCTGGTTTATTGCAATACCCGCGGTGTAGACCGGCAGGTCCGTGACCGTGCGATGGCCGAACTGCGTCGCCTGCCGCAGGTGGATATAGTATCGTGCAGCACCGAACTTCCCTTTAGTTACCCGTCCGGCAATAACGTAAATCTTCCGAACGACGACCGCGACCTGTTCAACATAGCCGACATGTATTTCGTGGGCGACAATTATTTCGACCTGATGGAAATACCTGTTGTCGAAGGCCAGGCCTTCCGTCCGGATGAGGCGAACGCCGACAAGATAATGGTGAGCCGCAAGTTTACCGAACTGATGGAAAAGACGGCCGGCTGGACGGGAAGTGCCATCGGCAAAGGCGTCATGATATCCGAGCATAGTAAGGGAACGCAGGTGTTCACCATCTGCGGCGTATTCGACGATTTCCGTATCGGCTCCCTGAAAGGCCCCGATACGCGTGCTTCCGTCTTCTTCTATGCCACCCCGGATTGTTATAATCCCCCTTCAAATATCCTGATAAAGATGAATACGATGTCGTCGGACAACCTGGCGGAAGTCAACCGTATACTTTCCGAAGCGATCCCCGGTAAGGTGGTCGAAGCCTCTGTATATAAAATGGATGTTGTCCGCCAGTATCAGGACGACCGCGACTTCCGCGATGCGATCATGATCAGCGGCATCGTCACCCTGATCATCGCCCTGATCGGACTATTGGGCTACACGGCCGACGAGACGAACCGCCGCGGCCGCGAAATAGCCATCCGCAAGGTGAACGGGGCGACGGCTGCAAGTATCCTCCGCATGCTGTCGAAAGATATCTCCTATATCGCCTTTCCCGCCCTTACTGTCGGTGTGGCAATAGCCTATATCAACGCCTCCGGCTGGCTGGAGAAATTTGCCGAACGCATTCACCTGAGTTTCTTTATGTTTATCGGTGCAGCCCTGCTGGTGTATGTAATTATCATCACTTGCGTATTGGTGCGAGCCTGGAATGTAGCCAATGAAAATCCGGTGGATAGCTTGAAGGCGGATTAGAGGGAAAAACCGCGGAATGCTGTTGTAAAATGCGCAGGGGAGGTGTATCGCCGTCACACCCCCTGCGCATTTTGCACTGGCGCTTCGACAGTTTATCAATTAAACCTGTAATTTATTGCAAACATATAATTCTGTTTAAAAATATAATACTTATATTGTAACGTCTTAAAAAACTGATATTATTAAACTGAATTTAAACATGGGAACATTATAAACAACCATTCCGTTTGCCATCGATTGATTAAATAATTCGGAATTTACGAATTATTTAACCCGTTTCCGTATTCCTATCCCTCAAAAGGATGAGGATGACCGCCCCGTAATAGAAAGTGCAGACCTGACCGGTCCTGCCCCCTCGGCTATACTGACAAAACGACTGCTTTCGTAGTCTCCCTTAACTCATTGATCGAAGAAACGAAAACACGCTATAATCAGCATATAGGCTTCGCAAAAGCAAATAAAAATAAGAATGCTACTGTCTAATAAATTTACACCACTGTCTAATATTTTGACACATCGATAAAATAGCATTTGTTCTAGTTGTTTGTTTATTAATTAATTACCACTTTTGGCACACTATTTGATCTTATATAGGCATAAGAATCAACTCAAATAGAATTGTATAATTTAATAATAAAATAGCCATGATTAAAATTGAAGGATTAAGTAAGCATTTCCGTACAGAAGAGGTAGAAACAATTGCATTGAACAATATATCGATGGAAGTGAAGGACGGCGAATTCGTCGCTATCATGGGACCTTCCGGTTGCGGTAAATCTACTTTGTTGAATATTCTGGGTTTATTGGATAATCCGACTTCAGGAGATTATTATCTGGTCGATAAGGAAGTCGGCCACCTGAAGGAAAAAGAACGTACACAGGTGCGCAAAGGTAATATCGGTTTCGTATTCCAGAGTTTTAACCTGATCGATGAACTAAATGTATATGAAAATGTAGAGCTGCCTTTGACGTATCTGAAAGTGAAAGCATCTGAACGTAAACAGATGGTGAACGATATTCTGAAACGTATGAACATCAGCCATCGTGCTGCCCACTTCCCCCAGCAGCTCTCCGGAGGTCAGCAACAACGTGTTGCCATTGCCCGTGCCGTGGTTTCCAATCCGAAGATCATCCTTGCCGATGAGCCGACAGGTAACCTGGACTCAAAGAACGGCGCTGAAGTAATGCAGTTGTTGACGGAACTGAACAAAGAAGGTACTACCATCATTATGGTGACCCACTCCAAACACGATGCCAGCTTTGCCCATCGCATTGTTAACCTGTTCGACGGTAGCATCGTATCTTCAGTAAGTGAATTTATTTAATTGTGATTTTCCAGACACACACATATAGTTAAATTTAAATAGAATAGACATGGACATATCCTACCTGTGAAGGCGGGATATGATTTTTACTCTCGCCCTGATTTAAGAATAATAATCCAACTAAGAATATGAATAATTTATTAAATATAAAATCGTTCCTGAAATTTCTCAGCAGGAATAAAGCTTATACAGCCATCGATGTATTCGGATTGTCCGTATCGTTGATGTTCGTTATCCTGATCGCCGTTTATACCGTGCAGGAATTGTCGGTCGATAATATTCATAAGGATAAGGATCGTATTTATGTCCTGTTTAATGATAGGGGGCCGACTACTGCTTTGCCGATAGCTTATCGCCTGCAGGAACGGTATCCGGAGATAGAACAAGTCTGCCCGGTCATTACCAATAACGTGGGAAACCAGATCGTAACAAGAAACGATAAAAAACTGAGTGCAAAACCTATTCTTGTCGATTCCTGCTTCTTTAATTTCTTTTCTTTCAATTTGTTGGAAGGAGATAAAGACCGTGTGTTGGAAGACAAGGGTAATATTGTCCTTTCGCAAACCTTTGCCAATAAACTATTCGGAACGGATGATCCGGTGGGGCAAAGCATTATTATCGGCGATTCGACCTCTTATATGGTAAGCGGTATTATGGAAGATATTAAAAATTCGACCTTGCCTTATGCCGATATCGTGTTCCGTGTTGAACGGGCTAATGAATATAATTGGTCGATCAGTATGGATAATCCGGGAAATGCCGGATCGACAGTTGCTTTCCTGAAAATGAAGCCGGGAGCCGATCTGCGGCCTAAGATACCCGATATCCTCAGTTATTTTCAGGAAATGTTTTGGATTTACAAACAGGGAATGTCAAAAACGGTAGATCTGGTACCGTTGGATGAGTTATACTTTAATGATTCGAATGAATTCGGAGCCATTAATACCGGTAACAAACGTTTTGTAATCGTTTTGTTATCTGTCGGTATCCTGATTTTGATCTTTGCTATTTTCAACTACATTAATCTGACGGTTGCCCAGGCTGGTCAGCGAGCTAAGGAGATGGCAACGAGACGTCTGTTGGGATCATCGCGCGGAGAATTGTTTGCGCGTCTGATGGTGGAATCGACTTTGCTGACGGTTATCTCTTTCGGAGTAGGCTGGTTGCTGGCACATGCAGCAGTGCCTTTTGTGAACAACCTGTTGCAGACACGGATTGAATTAGGATCTACTTTTACATTTGTCTGGGTAGTAGGGGCGATCGCACTGATCTTGCTGATCAGTTTGCTTTCCGGTTTGTTGCCGGCCATATTGATCTCGTCTGTGAAGCCTATCGATATAGTACGTGGTACGTTCCGCCGGCAGACAAAGATGGTTTTCAGTAAAGTGTTCATCACTTTCCAGAATACGATAACAATTGCGATGATTGCTGCTTCTATCGTAATGATCCTGCAATCGTTCCATCTGATTAATGCACCGCTTGGATATAAAACGAAGAATATCTTGGAAATAGGTAATAACTTTGCAAATGCATCCGATCGTAATACCGCCATCGACGAGTTCGGGCGTCAGCCGTTCGTGAAGCGTGTCGGCCTGGTTGCCGGAATGCCTCTGAGCGGAAGTAATAATTCATCCAGTGATTATGAAGGTAAGTTCCTGGGTTTCCAGCAATTTATCATGGATAGTACCGCATTTAATATGTTGGGATATGAAATTATCCGAGAGAACCATTTAGCCGAAAAGAGTTGGTATATTACCGAAAAAGGCATGAGAGATATGGAACTGCCGCAGGATGCTCCTAATTTTAGCTGGAATAAGAATGCGACTCCAATTGCCGGTATTGTCCGCGATTTTCAACAAGGTAACATTACGGATGATACTCGTCCGGCCATGCTTCGCATCGATAAACGGAGTGAACTGTATCCTTGGAGTATCCTTATCGAAGTGGAAGGGAATCCGTATACGGCTTATAAAAAAATACGTGAGATCTATAACGAAGTGTCCGGAGGATTGGATTTCGATGCTACATTTCTGGATGAACAGGTGCAGAAATCGTTTGAAGCCGAGGTACGTACCAGCAAGATCGTATCTATTTTTGCCGGGATAGCTATCTTGATATCTATGTTGGGCTTGCTGGCTATGTCGACTTATTTTATCCAGCAACGTTCACAAGAGGTTGCTATTCGTAAGGTGTTCGGTTCGGATAATCAAGGCATTTTATATCGCCTGATCAGTTCGTTCCTGATTTATGTCGGTGTTGCATTCATAATTGCAACACCGGTTATCTGGTACTTTATGAATCAGTGGTTATCCGGCTATTCATACCGTATCTCCCTGAACCCGCTAATCTTTATCGCTTCCGGTATTTTCTGTCTGTTGATTTCGTTTGTAACTGTATTTTTCCAAAGTTACAAAGCTGCCAATACCAATCCGGTGGATAGTATAGCAAGTAAGTAACTTAAGATAACTGTTTATCGAGAAAGTGGCTTCATGCCTTCATTCTATCTGTTTATCCATGATATGCAATAGGTGTAAGTATGAAGGCACTTTCTTTTTTGCCTTTATCACGATGAACCCGCAATTTTCAGGTAAAAAGCGTAAGTGTTTTTCTATAGTTCTATGTAAGCCGACACTATAGGACTATACCTGTTAGCATTATAGTCCTGCACCTGCTAGCACTATAGTATCAGTATAGGTAATACAAGCATGTTGAATTATCGAGCTTTGTTACTCCAGAGGCACCGGCACATGTAAAAAAACTAGACAGGACTGTCCAATATTTTGACAGATGTTGAATTAAGCCTGATTGTATATGGTTGATAATTAATTGTTTGTTGTTTTGGCACGCAATTTGGTTATTAGAAAGTATAGAAGATGAAATAACAAAAAACATTGTACTGATGAGAACGATATTGCGAAACTTTATTAATGTACTGCGCCGTTTCAAGATGGCGTCCTTTCTGAATATAGTAGGGTTGACTGTTGCTTTTACGGCTTTCCTGGTGATTATGATGCAAGTTAAATACGAGCAGACTTTCGACCGGTGCTATCCGACGGCTTCACGTATCTGCCGGGTGGATGTGAATCATGGAGAAAAAGATGTTTACGCATCCATATTACCCCGTGCATTGGCTGATGCTGTATTTACCTCATCTCCCCATATCGAAGGCTCTGTATTGCTAAGCCCTTCTGGTGGGGATGCGTATGTGACTGTAGGAGAGGAGAGTAACCGGAAAGGTTTTAAAGAATCGATAATTGCTTGTTATCCGGGTTTTGTCGATGTATTCCAACCTTCTATGGAGGAAGGTATTGCCACCTGCCTGGAAGATCCAGAGAAGGTACTTATCCCCGAAAGTATGGCTAAACGAATGTTTGGTAAAGAATCGGCCCTGGGAAAAGTCATTTATTGTCAGGACTATATATGGTACATGGATCAGAAAAACTTCACTGTCGGTGGTGTTTATAAAGATTTTCCTGAAAACTCACAGATGACAAATGCGATTTATACCCGGATGAAGGACGATTGGGGAAAAAACGATTGGTATTCCCAAAACTTCATGGGCTACCTTTTGCTCGATTCACCCGCATCGAGACAAGAGGTGGAAGATCAATTCAATAAGACCTTCGACTTTTCTAAATATAGTGACGGCGACCAGACTAAAATGCACTTGATCCCTATGACCGATATTTATTATATGCCCGGCCAATACGAAGATTTAACCAAAACCGGTAATCTCAGTACCATGCGGTTACTGGTATTGATCGCTATACTAATCATTATTATTGCCGGGATCAATTTTACGAACTTCAGTACCTCACTGGCACCGATGCGGATCAAGAGTATCAATACACAGAAGGTTTTGGGAAGTTCAACCGTCAGTCTGCGGACCAGCTTAGTAGTCGAGGCGATCGCTATCTGTCTGTTTTCCTGCCTGCTTTCTTTCCTGCTCACTTGGATGCTGCACAGGGCAGGTGTTCTTTCATTCGTTGAAGCGGACACGAACCTGTTTAACTACACCTCCCTGATATTTATGATGGCAGGAATAGCTGTCTTGTTAGGTACAGTAGCCGGTTTATATCCGGCATGGTACATGACCTCTTTCCAACCGGCATTGGTCTTGAAAGGTAGTTTCGGGCTATCCACTTCGGGACGGAAGTTGCGCATGATTCTGATCGGTTTCCAGTACGTCGTCTCTATCGGTTTGATTATCGGCTCCATATTCATACAGCTTCAGAATAACTATATGCGTTCTTTTAGGCTCGGATTTGATAAAGATCAGATAGCTATGGTTTTTCTGAGTACCGATATGGTCGAACAGTCTGGCGATCTGCTGATGAACCGTCTTAAAGAACATGTCACCATCGAAAACGTAGGTTTTGCCAGCGACAAGGTTGGTGCCTCAAACAATTATTCGGCAAACAACTTCACCTGTAATGAAAAAGAGTTTAACTCGGAAATAATCTATTCTTCCTGGAACTTACTCGACGTCTTGGGAATACCTGTTATCGAGGGCCGCGATTTTAACCGTTCGGATGCACAGAGCGACTCCACATATACCTGTGTCTTCACCCGCAACGTACAAGAACTTGTTCCCGATATGGAACCCAATCATTTACTGAAGAAAAGCTGGATGGGTACCGGGCATGTGGCCGGCTTTATCAATGACGTAAAGATATCTTCGTTGCGTACATTCACCCGGCCGCTGGTTTTCATTGTCACCAAGCGACAGGTAACCCCGGTCTGCTACATTCGTCTGGCGGCTGGAAGTAATGTGGAAGACGCCGTAGCTCATATCCGACGGGTTATTGCCGACATCGACCCGGCGTATCCGTTCACGATAGAGTTTTACGATACTGTATTCAATAACCTCTATCATAAAGAACAGTATCTGAAAAAGATGATAACTTTGTTCAGCCTGTTGGCCATCATCCTTTCCATTGTAGGTGTCTTTGGCCTGGTTGTCTTTGAAACACAATATCGCCGGAAGGAGATCGGAGTACGTAAAGTATTTGGTGCGACAGTGGGCGAGATATTGAATATGTTCAACAAAGCTTATATGAAGATTGTCGGTATCTGTTTCGCTATCGCCGTTCCTTTCGCCTATTACGGTGTACACAAATGGTTGGAGAACTTCTCCGACAAGACACCGATCTACTGGTGGGTTTTTGCCCTGGCCTTTGTCCTTGTGGCGGCGATCACCATGCTGACGGTTACATTCCAGAACTGGAAAGCGGCGAATGAGAATCCGGTGAACAGTGTAAAGAGTGAATAATTAAACAATAATATATTATGAATAATCTGTTAAATTTGAAATCCTTCTTTAAGTTTCTGGGGCGGAATAAAGGATACACCATGATTGACTTGTTCGGTCTGTCAGTATCATTAATGTTCGTTATCCTGATTGCTACTTATGTGATCGGCGAGTTATCGACCGACCGCTATCATGAAAACGTTGATCGTACCTATGTGCTGACTGATGGTGATTATATGGGTTCTGCTTATCAGATAGGTTACCGCCTGGAAGAACGTTATCCGGAGATTGAAAAAGTATGTCATGTTATGACACGCATCTTTGACAAGACACCGCTTCAGAAAGGTGATATGAACCTGACTGCCAACTTGATGCTTGCCGATTCTACCTTTTTCGACTTTTTCAGTTTTCCACTGGTAAGAGGAGATAAGAATACCGTGTTGGCAGCCAGAAACTCTGCCGTGATCTCCCAGTCTTTTGCTAATCGTTATTTTGCGGATGAAGATCCGATGGGTAAAATGATTCGCATCAACGATAAGCTATCGCTGACGGTCGACGGTATTATGAAGGATATCAGCAATTCCGTTATCCCATACGAGGATATCCTCTTCCGGGTCGAAAATATCCATCTTCTGACAGGAGAGGAAGGCATGTTCGGTAACTATAACAGTTACGGGGCTACCAACGTTTTCGTGATGCAACGTGAAGGAGCCGACCTTACTGCCCGCTCGGCCGATATCCGTGAATATTTTGCAACTTTCCTTCGGTCATTTGAACAGGATAAATCGCAAGGTGTCTACTTTGTACCTCTGAAGAAACTTTATTTCTGGGAACAAAACAGCCCCTGGGGTATTTACACCATCGAACGCGGTAACTGGCAGTTCGTTATGATCCTGATGTCCGTAGGCCTGCTCATACTGATCTTCGCCATCATCAACTATGTGAATCTTACAGTGGCACAAACCGGCTTCCGTGCCAAGGAGATGGCTACCCGTCGCCTGCTGGGCTCGTCGCGTAAGGAACTTTTCTCGCGTCTGATCATGGAATCGACGTTGATGACAGCTGTTTCTTTCTTGTTCGGCCTGCTGCTAGCCTTCGTATTTTCCCCCTATGCAGGTAATCTGTTGGAAAGGAAGATCGATCTACCGGGCATGTTCACTTCATTGAACAGTATAATTATGATACTTTTGATCGCCTTCACCGGCTTTATCTCCGGGTTGCTGCCGGCTATTGTGATCTCCAATGCAAAGCCTATCGAGGTAGTACGCGGCACGTTCCGTAAGCAGACGAAGATGGTATTCAGTAAGTTCTTTATTGTTTTCCAGAACACTATTACCATCTGCCTGATTGCCGCTTCTCTTACTATGTTTTTGCAGGTGAAATATATGATTAAGGCACCTCTGGGTTACAATACGACTAATATTATCGACATAAACGGTATGGAGCTGCCTGACGAACAGACCTGTTTCACGCTTATGAACGAGCTGGAACAACTAGCCAGCGTCAACCGGGTCGGTGCCGGATTAGGTACGCCTTTCAATATGGGGATGAATTACACCTCCCGTTACCCGAACGGTAAGACGATCAGTTTCCAGATGATCCGTTGCGAGAAAACGTTTGCCGACATCCTTGGCTTCGAATTTCTGCGTGACAATCATGTGGCTAATTCCGAACGATATTTCCTCACCGAAAGCTCCATGCGTGCTTTGGAATTGCCTGACAATGCCACCACCATCGATCTTACCAACTGGGGAACCCATCCGCTAGCTGGTATCGTACGTGACTTCCAGTTGCGTAATATCCTGCAAAAGAACAGCCCGATGATCATCATCCTGAAAGATAACCCGAAAAACCTCGGCGATAAGCCTTGGAATATCCTCGTAGAAGTAAATGGTGACCCTTACATTGCCCGTCGGGAAGTAGCAGACATTTTCAAACAGGTGACTGGGATGGACTTTACTGGTAAGTTTATGGATGAGCAGGTAGAAGAATCGTTTGCCATTCAGGAAAAAACACTGACGATCGTAATGATCTTTGCCGGTATCGCGATCCTAATCTCGTTGTTGGGGTTGTTGGCAATGTCTACTTACTTTATTCAGCAACGTTCATCCGAAATAGCAGTGCGAAAGGTATTCGGTTCGACCAATGCACAAGTACTGATCCGGTTGGTAAAAGCTTTTCTTACCTATGTGGCGGTTGCTTTTATTATCGCTATACCATTGATCTGGCATTTCATGAATGGATGGTTGACCGATTATTCGTATCGCATCGAACTTTCCCCTTGGATATATATCGTTGCCGGACTGTTTTGCCTGATCATTTCTTTTGTCACAGTTTTTATACAGAGTTATCAGGCTGCTATATCCAATCCGGTAGAAAACATAAAAGATAATTAGACGGATTCATGGTTTGTTTGGTCTAATTATTGTACATCAGTGTCCAAATTTTAGACACATCCGGCAAGGTACTATATTTGTAACATGTGTTTGTCTGTTTTTTGACACAGTGTTTGGATCAAATCAGTCATAAATAAACTATTAGATATGAAAACTATTATTCGGAATTTTATTAGTGTATTACGTCGTTTCAAGATGGCAACCATACTTAATATCTTGGGATTATCTGTGGCTTTTGCCGCTTTTATGGTGATAATGATGCAAGTGGACTATGATAAGAACTTCGACACGTTCCATAAGAAAGCGGATAATATCTACCGGGTCGAACTACAATGGGATAAGACATCGACACAAGCTGTCGTGTCGCGTCCGATAGCTGATGCTTTTATCAATTTCTCCCCGCATATCGTTGCAGGGGCGCTTACTTATCCATTTTATAATGAAACATTTTATTCGGTTGATAAGGGAGGGGAGAAAAGTTCCTATCTGGAACCAACCATGACTGTTTATCCTTCCTTTACGGATGTCTTTGATTTTGAAATACTGGAAGGTTCGGTAGAGGTCCTGAATGAACCGGGAAAGATGCTGATCCCTGAAAGTATGGCACAGAAATTATTTGGAAACGAGCCGGCGGTCGGTAAGCAGATCACGGCAAAAGAGAGTAAAGGGAGGTTAGCCGGCCTTTTCACTACACCGGAAGGCAATTACACGATAGGCGGCATTTACCGCGATCTTCCTCTTAATAGTATTATCCAGAATGCTGTTTTTATAAAAATGGATGATAAACAGGATTTACATGATTGGGGTAATTCGAGTTATAATTTTTATATCCGGCTCGATAATCCTGAGTCGGCAAAGGATCTGGTGAGCGATTTTCTGGCCTATTATAAAGAGAATGATCTGGGGAAAAATATGTCGTGGTATTCCGGTGAGCCTAATTTCCGTCTGACCCGTTTGCCGGATATACATTATGCTACGGATGTAACTTTCGATATGGCTCCCAAATCGAGCCGGCAAACGGTACTGGTGCTTTTTGCCATTGCATTGGTTATTCTGATCATTGCAGGTATAAATTTCACCAATTTCAGTACGGCGCTGACACCTATGCGGGTGAAAAGTATTAATACGCAGAAGGTATTGGGTAGTTCGGACGGTGTACTGCGCTTTTCACTATTAATGGAGGCTATTTGTGTCAGTGTGGTGGCTTATTTACTGGCCTTGTGGATGGTCTATATAGCAGGCAGTGGCCCGATAGCGAAGTTGGTGGATGCAGATATGTCTTTGGCCGCTCATCCGTTGTTACTTTCCGTAACGGCTTTGATCGCATTGCTGACCGGACTGTTGGCAGGCTTGTATCCTTCTTATTATATGACTTCTTTTTCTCCAGCGTTGGTTCTGAAAGGAAGTTTCGGTTTGTCACCGAAAGGTCGAAGGTTACGTAATGTACTTATTAGCGTACAGTTTATTGCCTCTTTTGCATTGATCATCGGTTCGATGTTTATGTATCTGCAGAACCATTTTATGCAAAGTAGTCCGCTAGGCTATGATAAGGATGAAGTGATCGTGACGAACCTGACGGCACCAGTTTTGAAGAGTTCGGATGCTTTCAGCAGCCGGTTAAAGTCTTTTTCGGGTATAGAGGATGTCACTTATGGCGAGTTTATGCTGTCTAGCCAGGATCAGTATATGGAGTGGGGACGCGAATTGAATGGCGAGATTATACAGTTTCAGTGCATGCCGGTAGATCCATCGTTTCTTAAGGTTATGAATATATTTGTGATTGAGGGGAGAGGTTTCCGTGAGGAGGATGCTTTAACGACTGACGGGGTTTATATCTTTAACGAGAGGGCAAAAAAACTATATGATATGACTCTGGGGGATAAGATATATGGAGCTGAGATAGCAGGTTTTATTCCGGATATAAAGTTCGCTTCGTTCCGTACGGAAGTGACTCCTATGGCTTTTTATGTACGTGGTAAAGGATATAGCGGCGGTGCTGCGTATGCTTATATTAAGGTAAAGGCCGGTTCTGACCTGCCGGCAGCAATGAGTCATGTAAAGAATGTATTGAATGAGATTCATCCGGATTATCCATTTGATGTGAAGTTCTTCGACCAGGTCTTAAATACTTTGTATGAAAAAGAGGAAAGTCTGAGTTCATTGATTACGCTGTTTAGTCTGATCGCGGTGTTTATTTCAATGGTCGGGGTGTTTGGCCTGGTGGTATTCGACAGTCAGTACAGGAAGAAGGAGATCGGCATACGGAAAGTAATGGGCTCGACTACCTCCGAGATCCTTGTGATGTTTAATAAAACATACATATATATATTATGTATCTGTTTTGTTTTGGCTGCTCCGGTTGCTTTTTATGCAATTAATAAATGGTTGGAGAATTTTATGTACAAGACTCCTGTTTATTGGTGGGTGTTTATTCTTGCTTTCCTTTTGGTTTCTCTGATTACGATCATTACGGTGACTTTCCAGAACTGGCGGGCGGCCAGTGAGAATCCGGTGTTCAGTATCAAAAGTGAATAATATATTGATGAATATGCAACGTTCCAGAATTTATTACGTTTCTATATTACAGATAGAGTTGTTTTGACTGACAACCTTAAATCGGAATAATAATTGGGGTGTATATGAAAACTATTTTAAGGAACTTCATCAGCGTACTTCGCCGTTTCAAGATGGCGACACTTCTAAACGTATTAGGATTAAGCATCGCTTTTACTGCCTTTATGGTGATAATGATGCAGGTGAATTATGACTACACATTCGACTCCTGCCAGCCGGAGGCCAATTCGATCTATCGGATGGATATGGATTTCCAGGGGAGTATGAGTGCGGTTATCAGTCGCCCGTTTGCAAGGGGATTTACGGAATCATCTCCGCATGTGAAAGCCGGAATGATCATGTCGTCTTGGAACTCCGAGTTGTTTTATAGCGTGGAACAGGGAGGAGAAAGGAAGAACTTCAAGGATCCCGTTGTAAATACGACATCCGGAATTACCCGTGTCTTTCATTTTGATATGGTGGAAGGGAATGAGACGGCGCTCGATCAACCGGAAACAGCTATAATCCCTGAAAGTATGGCACGCCGCTTGTTCGGAAATGAATCGGCCATAGGTAAGCGGCTGATGAGCGCGGAATCCGAAAATACGCTGGCAACGATCAGCGGTGTCTTTAAAGACTTCCCTCGTAACTCCTCTGTCCGGAATATTATTTACCGGCAAATGTCTGATAAAGAAAATTATAATGAGTATGGCAACCAGAATTATTTCTTTTTCTTCCGTCTGGACGATCCTTCCAACATAGAAGTTGTCAAAGATAACTTCAAAAAGAACTTTGATGCCTCCCTGCAATTCGGGAAAGATTTCAAGTGGGAGAAAGATGGCATCGAGCTCCGTTTGACACCGTTACCTAAGTTACATTTTCTGACGAATGTTTCTTTCGACTCCATGCCGAAAGCCAGCCGGCAGACGATGCATGTACTATTTGCGATCGCTTTTGTCATCCTATTGATTGCCGGTATCAACTTTACCAATTTCAGTACAGCCCTGACTCCGATGCGTATCAAGAGTATCAATACGCAGAAAGTATTGGGCAGTCCTGATAGTGTGCTCCGGACGAGCTTGTTGGCGGAAGCCGTCATTGTAAGTATCATGGCTTATCTTATTTCGTTGGGCTTGTTGTTTGTTGCCGGACATACTTTTGTAGCATCTCTGGTAGATGCCGACATGTCCTTTTCGGTGCAGTCGGTTCTCATTATGACAACGGCTGTTATTGCGGTGGCAGTAGGTGTATTGGCTGGTATCTATCCCGCCTGTTACATCACTTCTTTCCCGCCGGCGTTGGTATTGAAAGGCAGTTTTGGTTTGTCCCCGAAGGGGCGCGTGCTTCGAAGCGCGCTGGTAAGTATCCAATTTGTCGCTTCATTTATCCTGATTATCAGTTCCCTGTTCATGTATTTGCAGAACCGGTATATGCAAAATACTCCTTTGGGATACGATAAGGACGAACTGATCGTGATCGAATTGAACAGCAAAGTCAATAAAAACCAGAGCGTCCTGACCAGCGAGGTGAAGTCGTTTTCCGGAATAGAAGACATCACTTATGCGGAGCAGGTTCTGTCCAGCCGTGACTTTTATATGGGATGGGGACGTATGTATAAAGACCAGGATATCAATTTCCAGTGCATCCCTGTTTCTCCTTCTTTCCTGCGTGTGATGGGAATCGAGGTGACGGATGGCCGTGATTTCCGTCCCGAAGATGATTTGAAAGAGAACGGCTGCTATATTTTTAATGAGAAAGCCCGGGAGATGTATAATTTGGAATTGGGAGAGAAGATCGATGGCGATGAGATTGTCGGTTTCATTTCGAACGTCAAATTCGCATCTTTCCGTAATGAAGTATCCCCGATGACTTTTTACGTATGGGGTAAATACAGATGGGGACAGGAAGTCGACAGTAAATATTATGCAGCCGCCTACGTAAAAGTGAAGGCGGGCAGCGACTTGCGGGCTGCCATGAAACATGTGCAAGTCTGTTTAACCAAGATAGATCCGATTTATCCTTTCAAAATAACCTTTTATGACGAGATCCTGCAGCAGACCTATGAAAGGGAATTGAAGATCAGTAACTTGATCACCTTGTTCAGTGTTATTGCCATCTTTATCTCCATTGTTGGTGTATTCGGTTTGGTTGTATTCGAGAGTGAGTACCGTCGGAAAGAGGTGGCTGTCCGTAAAGTATTGGGATCGTCTACTTCTCAGATACTGGTCATGTTTAACAGAAGCTACCTGATCATTCTTGCTGCTTGTTTTGTGCTGGCTGCTCCGGTTGCTTTCTATGGTATGTATCGTTGGCTGGAAAACTTCGCTTATCGTACACCGATGTATTGGTGGGTATTCTTGCTGGCTTTTATGATCATATCCGTCATTACTTTCATTACGGTCACTTTCCAAAACTGGCATGTAGCGAACTCCAATCCGGTAGAAAGCATAAAGTCTGAATAACGAAGTCTTTATCCGCATTTCTTTTCAGTGTCTAATAATTTTACACTTGTGTAAAATTATTAGACACTGTTGTTTAGATGGTTTTGTGTAATATGTTGATATACAATTTAATATGTTTTTGGCATGCGATTTGAATGATTGAATGTAAATACAAATAATATGAAAACGATATTAAGAAACTTTCTGAGTGTATTACGTCGGTTCAGGATGGCAACCTTTTTGAATGTAGCCGGACTGGCTGTAGCCTTTGCTGCTTTCATCGTTATTTTGATACAGGTGAACTATGAACGTAGTTTTGATCGTTGCCATCCGACTGCCGATCGGGTATACCGTCTTGAATTGACCCAGACTGGTACTTTTGGATTGATCTTACCGCGTGCTTTTGTAGAGTCGGTCATCCAGTCGTCGCCCCATATCGAAGCAGGTAGTTTGATCTATCCCTACAACCCTGCTGTCTATTTTTCTGTTGTGGAGAACGGGCAGAAGATCGGTTACCGGGAGCTGGTACAAACTTGTCATCCGGATATAGCCAGAGTTTTCGATTTCCCGATCATCGAAGGGGATCGCGATTGCCTGAATGATCCGGAAAAAGTGATTTTGCCTGAGAGTATAGCCCGTAAGATGTTCGGTAACCAGCCGGCTGTGGGAAAAGCACTTCATGCGGAAGAAAGTGTACAGACGAAAGATAATCGTGAATTTACGATAGGAGCGGTCTATAAGGATTTCCCTGGTAATACTCAGATGCGTAACCTGATCTATACAGCTATCGGTGAAACCTATCAACGGGATAATTTCGGAGCAAGTAATTATGTTTGTTATCTGTTATTAGATAGTCCTGAATCGGCACAGACCGTAGTGGATAATTTCAATACCAACTTTGATTTCTCCAAAGTAGATAAGGGGGAGGATGTACGTATCAAACTGACTCCGTTGACAAGTATCTATTATATGAACGAGAGCCAGGACGGAACGATCTTCCGGAGTGGTAATAAAGAAGTGACCATGTTACTGTTCTTCATCGCTTTATTGATTATCATTGTGGCTGCTATCAACTTTACGAACTTCAGTACATCACTGACGCCGATGCGTATCAAGACTATCAATACCCAGAAAGTATTGGGTAGCCCGGATGCCGTATTGCGTCGTGCCCTGCTGGCGGAAGCAGCTATCATCAGTATAGTCTCCTGGCTGTTGAGCTTGTTCGTTGTGTGGATATTGGGACGTACGGAAGCCTTGCCTTTCGTGGAAGCAAACCTGGCAATAGTAAACAACCTGCCCGTTATATTACTGACCGGCGTTGTCGCTTTGTTTACCGGGATCATTGCCGGGTTGTATCCGTCATGGTATGTGACCTCTTTCCCACCGGCATTGGTATTGAAAGGTAGTTTCGGACTTTCACCTTCCGGGCGCAAATTGCGTACGGTCCTGATAGGTATTCAGTTTATCGTTTCTATTCTGTTGATCATCGGTGCCAGCTTTGTCCGCCTTCAAAACAATTATATGCGTGGATATTCTTTGGGATTCGATAAGGATCAGATCGCTATTGTCCGTTTGAGCGGAGAGATCTATAATAAGTCGCATGAAACGTATGTGAATCGTCTGAAAGAATATTCGGGAATCGAAGATGTGGCTTTTGCCATGGAAAAAGTAGGTTCGAAGGATGGTTATAGTACCAATGGCGGTTATGTAAAGGAAAAAGAGTTCCACTTCTTCATGATTCCTGTATCACATAATTTCCTGCGTGTCATGGGGATTCCGGTCGAGGAAGGACGTGATTTCTCGTCTGCAGACAAACTGTCGGAAGATTTTGTGTATATCTTTAACCATGCGGCTAAAATAGAAATGAACATGGAAGCCGGTGATCAGATCACATCGTGGGTAACCGGCCGTATTGTAGGTTTGACCGGCGATGTGAAGTTTACTTCGCTCCGTAACGGAGAAAATAATATCGCTTTTGTGACAGGAAATATACCTTATCCTTTGACTGTTTCTTATATCCGCCTGAAAGCCGGAACGGATATACGCGGTGCCGTCTCCCATATCCGTAATACGATGGCTGATATAGACCCGTCTTATCCGTATGATATCGAATTTTATGATGAGATATTTAACGAGTTATATCATAAGGAAGAGAATTTACGCAGCCTGATCACGGTGTTCAGTATATTGGCTATTATTATATCGCTTGTAGGTGTCTTTGGATTGGTTGTATTCGAAACCCAATACCGCCGGAAAGAGATCGGGATTCGTAAAGTACATGGTGCGACGAATAGGGAGATATTGGAGATGTTAAACCGCTCGTATATTTATATTGTCATGATCTGTTTCGTGCTGGCTGTTCCGGTAGGCTACTATGGCATTAAAAAGTGGTTGGAAAGCTTTGCCTATAAAACACCGATATATTGGTGGGTTTATTTACTTGCACTGGCCATTGTATTGGTTATAACTATTGGTACAGTTACATTCCAGAGCTGGCGGGCTGCCAATGCAAACCCGGTAAACAGTTTAAAGTCCGAATAAGAAATTGATCCCCCTATTTCTCTTCGAATGGGGGGATCGGTTTCTGATTATTCTTGTACCATTCTCTGAAAGTTTGTCCGACCTGTTGTTTGAAAGCACGGCTGAAGCTGGATGCATGCGTAAAACCGACCTTTTCTGCAATCTGCTCCTGGGTCAATTCCGGATGGGTGTGGATCAGTTCCTGCGCAAACTCGATGCGTTTCTGGTTGATAAAATCAGAAAAGCTACATTGATATTCCTGGTTGATAAGTCGTGAAATATACGTCCGGTTTGTTTTGAGCATCCAGGCGACATTTTCTATATGGAGGTTATTTTGCAGGAATATTTTTTCTTCATCGATGATTTGATTGAATCTGGGGAGAAGTTTGTAATGAGATTTTTGAGAAATATCCGTCTCGTCATCATTCTTATTTATTGGAGTAATATCTGATTTATGATCCGACAGTTCAACCTTATATTCTATGTGGTATATATCATATCCCAGATAATAAAAAATACCTGTCCACATAATTAGTAATAAGGATATTATAACCGGATTATGAACAAAAGACAGGTGATCTCCCACTTCTGCTATAAAGGAAATGAGGGCAGAAAGGAATATACCGGACAGAATAAGATACCTCGTATTAATATATTTGTGTTTTGTATCTGTGTTTAATTTATAATGACGACATTTACGGTAGATCAGATAAATGAAAATATAAGCCGCTAAACCGGTAACTTGTATACCAGTAAAGAATACTTCAGGAATTTCGGTTGTATGCGTGTAACCGGAATTTTCTTCATTTCCAAAGCGAAGGCCCCATATTAAGGCGTTGGCAGCAATCAACAAAGTACATACAATCCATCTATTTTGTGGACAAACGTTTCTTTTCCCATTACCAAGTAAGGTCAATGCCCAGAAAAGGCAGACAAAAAATGGTAATAACAGAATATAGTTATGTAGCATATACGTATACTGTTTATCAGATTTTACAGTGATAAGACTTATCCTTTCAGCTTCTCCAGATATTCTGTAGGAGACATTTTTTCGATACTCGAGAAATACCGGTAAAAACTGGAACGCGAAGTGAATCCACATTTGAACATAAGTTCTTTTACCGTGCAGGTTTTGTCTAATGCTGCCTGCTCCTTGAAATATTGGAGTCGTATGAAATTAACATACTCCCTGAAACCTGAAAAGCCATTGTAACGCAGAACATTAGTGAGCCTATGTTCGTTAGTCTCCAGATCGTTCAGCAAGTTCAACAAGGAATATTCCGGATCGATGAACGGTTTCCGGCCTTTCATCAGTGTTTGCAATTGCTTGCTCAGTTCAAGTGTCGTGATAGATATTTCTATATCCCGTACAGCTTCGACCTCTTCTGATTTCAGTTGTTCAACCGGATCAGGAGGAAGCGACAGCGGGTTTTCATTTCGTAAATAAAGAATATTCAGGCAGAGTAAAGGTACAATGACCAGATATCCGAATAAATTAAAGCTCAGTCCCGTTGTACCCAGCATCAACCATATATATCCGGACATGATAATTCCGAAACAACTCATATAAATAATAGTGGAACGGTTCTGTTTACGACGGATAGGTATCCAGCGTTTCAGGAACAGAAACAAAAAGTTTACGGACGGAGTGATGACGCTGATAATAAAAAGTATTATCCTTAATTTTACATCCGGCTTGTCAGAGTATTTCAGAATATCGGGGAAAGAATCCAGTTTCGTATACTGGCCGTTAAATAATTGATAACAGCAGGCAATACACGTAATAAGTATAATCGGTATACAAAAGTTCGTGATTCGCGACAATGTCAGCCACCCCGGTTTCAGGGAAGCAAGAGGGAACAATGAAAAAAACTGGAAAAATATGACGGTGCGTACCATGTGCCATATCGACAGATGATCTAGTAATAATACAGCCTGGCCAGGTAGTCCGTCAACCCCTTTTCCATACAGATAAATCCATTCGATATTGTCAAGTAACAATAATATAGATAAAGTAATTGAGAGTATACCCCATGCTCTTTGCATTTTGTTATCAGATGCGTGTCTCAGGACTATCGACCCCATAACCAATCCTATTGCATCAAGCAGTATTTCGGTACATAGTACATGAATATTAACCATTATCTCTATTTTATTTCGGCTCACAAAGATAGTTGTTCCAATAAAAAAAGGAAATTTGGGACGGTCTAATAGTGTCCCATTTTGTTGGGATTTCTTGAAATGGGACACTATTGGGTATGAAATATAGTCTATACCATTCCATTTTCATGTGTGATGGCTAACGATTGGTGAAGGTATAAAACAAAAAAAGGATACTCTTGTGGAGTATCCTTCATACTGATATAATTAAATAATGTCAGTCAATTAATTTTTAGGAAGTGCTTCTTTCACTACCATTGCACGGCCTGCATATTCTGCACCGTTCAATTCGTTGATCGCTTTCTGTGCTTCTGCATTTTCGGGCATTTCAATAAAGGCAAAACCTTTAGATCTTCTTGTGTCACGGTCAACAATAAGTTTCACAGAATCAACAGTTCCATACTCTTCCATAACTTCTCTCAAATCTGATTCCCCAACATTATAACTGAGGTTTCCAATGTACATGTTCATAAATATAAATATAAAAAATTAATAATTCGACAATAAAACTTTAGGAGGGTCTTAATTAGAGATGGAAATGCTCAATGTTTATAACTGAGGAGATACATATGAAAATCAGATCGAAATAAATCTCTTATTGTTCGTGATGCAAAGGAACGGAAACAAATTGGATAAAACACTATACTTTCTGATTATTATCCGATAATACATTATTATTATGAAATAAGGCCATAAATTGTATTATTGTCCTGAAGGAGAGAGATTGTATATAAAACAAAAAAGGATACCCATTTCTGAGTATCCTTTATACTGATATATATTAAAATAATGTCAGTCGATTAATTTCTGGGAAGTGCTTCTTTTACTACCATTGCACGGCCCGCATATTCTGCACCGTTCAATTCGTTGATTGCTTTCTGCGCTTCTGCGTTATCCGGCATTTCAACAAAAGCAAAACCTTTAGATCTTCTTGTGTCACGGTCGATAATTAATTTTACAGAATCAACAGTTCCGTACTCTTCCATAACTTCTTTCAAATCTGATTCCCTAACGTTATAGCTAAGGTTTCCAACATACATGTTCATAAATATAAAAATAAAAAAATTAATAATAGCGGCAACAGATGTTCAATATGCTTTCAAACTTCTTGTTGTTCGCGTTGCAAAGGAACGGAAACTATTTGGATAATGAACTATAGTTCCTCAATATTATTTCGCAAATATATTTTTTTGTGAAATAAGACCATTAATTAAGAGGCGGTTTTGACTTTGTTGTTTGGTTCAATCGTAGAAAAATATGAACCTACTTTTGGCTTGATCCAAAAGTAGCCAAAAGATCAAGGCTGCACCTGGTTCGCTACTCCGCATCCTACGT